>DASXZL010000074.1:0-132949 GCA_036501935.1 Polyangiaceae bacterium
TCCTCCCGAATTCCCGCGCAAGCTTTGCGAAGCAAAGCGCCGCGCGGGGGAGGTCGGAGGGACCCGCCACGGCGAGCACCGACCCGTCGACGGCGGGCGTGGTCCCCCGCGGCTCCCCCTGGTCCCCGCGGCCTCTCCCTACGACGAAGCGACGGTACACGCCTCCAGAGCCCCCGGATCCTTGGCCACGGGAACCCCGCCATCGGCCGCCACGTGCTCCTCGGGAATCGCCACTTCGACCACGGGCGTCATCGCCCCCCGGTTCCCCGCGAGATCATAGGGCCGCAGCGCATACCGGTACTTCGCCCCGCCCATCACGCGCGGATCCTCGAACCGCGTGCTCGCCGCCCGCGCGCTCGAGTGATGCAGCAGCACCCCGTCGCCCTCCGCGCGGAACACCTGGTACCCGTAGACGGCCTCGTTGTCCTTCGCGGCGGTCCAGCGCAGCAGCACCCGCCCGTCCTTGTATTCCGCCGTCAACCCGGCCCCCTGCGCCGGCCACTCCGGCGGCACCTCGTCGTCGCTCTCCGGCGCCTGCCCCACCTTCTTCGGCCAGAGAGTGCAGTCCACGCGCCGGAAATTCTCGTCCAGCGCCTTGCACACGTTCCCGTAGACGCAGCGGACCACCTTGTCCTCGCGCCCCGCCTGCCATTTGCGCGGCAAGTCCGGATCCGCGAGCAGCGCCCGCGCCATCCCGATCATGTCCCCGATGCCCCGCTCGAGCACCCGCTCCGCCAGCTCCACAGTCCCGATCTTCCCCGCCGCGATGACGGGCGTCGCGAGCCCGTGCGCCCGCAGCCCCGCCCTCACCGCCTCCGGCATGTGCAGGTTCGCGCCGTCCGGGTAATTGCTCCCCGGCATGCACCGGTCCCCCGAGTAGCCCGTGTAGGGATAGAGCGGCTCCCCCGGGATCGGCCGCGCGTCCTCGAACTTTCCCCCCGCGCTCAGCGAGATGTAATCCACCCCCGCCCGCGCGAGGCGCACCGCGATCGGCACCGCGTCGACCACCGTGTACCCGTTGCGAATGCACTCCTCGCCGAGGAAGCGCACCCCGACCGGAAAGTCCTCCCCCACGTGCTTGCGCACGCGCTCGACGACGCGCACCGGCAAGCGCAGCCGGTTCTCGAGCGTCCCCCCGTAGGCGTCGCGGCGCGGATTGAGCCGCGAGAGAAACGACGACAGCGTGTACGCGTGCGCCATGTGGAGCTCGACGCCGTCGAACCCGCACGCGCGCGCCCGCTCGGCCGCGTGCCCGTAGGCGTCGACGATCCCCTCGATGTCCTCGGGGCTCAGCATGTCGACCGTCTGCCGCCAGCCCGAGCGCGAGATCTTCAAGAAATGGATGATCTGCGGCACAACGCGCCCCGGCCCCGCGTCGTGGCAGCGCTTCGCGAGATCCGAGAGCCCCGACTTGTACTCGTCGGCCCCGATGCGGAGGAGCGGCCCGCTCTTCGACTGGTGCACCGCCATCGCCTCGATGACGACCATCCCCGCCCCGCCCCGGGCGAAGCGCACGTAGCGCTTGCGGATGTCGTCGTTCACGACGCCGTCCTCGCCCGAGAGCCGCGTCACCATCGCGGGCAGCACGATGCGGTTCGGCAGCGTCATCGTGCGGATGGGGAGCGGCGAGAAGAGCAGGCTCACGACGCGCCTCCCGCGACGAGCGCGCCGCCGACGATGAGCTTCTGGATCTCCGTCGTCCCCTCGTAGATCCGCAAGGCGCGGACGCTCCGGTACATCCTCTCGACGGCCCCGCCCCGCACGACGCCGAGCCCACCGAGCAGCTGCACCGCGCGATCCACGATCCGCTGCGCCGCCTCGGTCGCGAACATCTTCGCCATCGCGACCTCCGTCTTCCCCGCGCGCGCCGTGTCCTTCGCCCAGGCCGCGTGCAGCACCATCAGGCGCGCCGCGTGGAGCTCGGTCGCCATGTCGGCGAGCGCCGCCTGCACGAGCTGGAACTCGGCGAGCGGCTTGCCGAACTGCACGCGCGTCTTCACGTGCGCGAGCGCCTCGTCGAGCGCCCGCTGCGCCATCCCGTTGGCCGCGGCGCCGACCGAGGTGCGAAAGACGTCGAGCGTTCCCAGCGCGAGCCGGAGCCCGTGGCCCACCTCGCCGACGAGCTCCGCGTGCGCGCCCTTCATGTGGAGGCGCCCGAGCGGGTGGTCGTCGATCGTCGCGATGGGCTCGAGCGCGAGGCCCGGCGCGTCGGACTCGACGAGGAACGCGCTGATCCCCTTCTTGCCCAGCGAAGGATCGGCGTTGGCGAAGACGACGTAGTACCGCGCGATGCCGACGTTGGAGATGAACGTCTTCTCCCCGTCGAGGCGCCAGCCGTCCCCCACCCGCTTCGCGGTCGAGCGCAGCGACGCGACGTCGCTCCCCGCCTCGGGCTCGGTGAGCGCGAAGCCGCCGACGGTGCGCCCCGCGAGCACGTCGTCGATCCGCGCGCGCCAGCGGTCGGCCCCCGCGAGGATGAGCGGGTGCGAGGCGAGCCCGAGGACGGCGAAGATGGCGTCGGCCATCGGCGAGGCGTGGGCGAGGATCTCGCGGGCGACGCACAGGGCGCGCACGCTCTTCTCCGGGGCGAGCAGCGGCAGCACGTGGAGGAGGCCGAGCTTCGCCACGTGGTCCGCGGGCTCGTCCGACGACCAGTCCATCGCGCGCACGCGGCCCCGCAGCTCGTCGCCGAGCTTCACGTGCGCCTCTTCGAGGAACGGGATCACGGCTTGGTGCCCGGTGTTCGACCAGGCTCCGGCGGCGCCGGAGACCTGGCGTCATAGTCCGCGGGCGCGCCCGCGAAACGGATGGGGCGCTTCGCGGTCCACGCGTCGAACGCGGCGCGGAAGTCCGGGTGCTGCATGCAGATGGCCTGCGCCTGGGCCTCGGCCTCGATGGCCTGCTCGAGCGTCAGCCCGTGCTCGGTCTCGAGCATCTGCTTGGTCATCGCGTGGGCGAACGCCGGGCCGCTCGCGAGCCTCGCCGCGAACGCCTGCGCCGCCGGCAGGCACTCCTCGGGCGGGACGACGCGGTTCACGAGCCCGATGCGCAGCGCCTCCTCGGCCGGGACGATGTCGCCCGTGAAGAGAAGCTCGCTCGCGCGCCCCAGGCCCACGACGCGCGGCAGGAGATACCCCGCCCCCATGTCCGCGCCGCAGAGCCCCACCTTCGGAAAGACGAACCCGAGCTTCGCCGCGGCGCTGGCGATGCGGACGTCGCACGCGAGCGCGATGACGGCGCCGGCTCCCACGGCGGTGCCGTTGATGGCCGCGACGACGGGCTTGCGCACGCGCCGGAGCGAGGCGATGAGCGCGCCGGTCGTCCGCGTGAACTCGAGGAGTCCCTTCATGTCGCGGGCGAAGAGCTCGCCGATGATGTCCTCCACGTCGCCGCCCGAGCAGAACGCGCGCCCCTCGCCGGTGAGCACGAGGGCGCGCACCTCGTCCTCCCCCCCGGCGCGGTCGATGACCTCGCGGAGCTCGCCGTAGATGGCGAAGGTGAGGGCGTTCAGGCGGTCGGGGCGGGCGAGCGTGATCGTGGCGACGCCGGTCGACGCGTCGAGGGCGAAGCGGAAGCCGGTGGGCGTGATGCGCGCGGCGGTCATCGCTTCGGCTCCTTGCGGGGCTTGTCCTCGACGCTCGCGAGACGCGCCTTCTCCGTCGAGACCCGCGCCGCGAGCGAGGCGCGCAGCCGGCCGAGGAGGCGCCGGAGGTCGCGACGCTCGGTCGCGTCGAGCGAAGAGAGCAGCTCCGACACGTGCGCCGCGTGGACCGGGATGAGCGACTCGACGAGGCCCCGCCCCTTCGCCGTCAGGAACACGCGCGACAGCCGCCGGTCCGCCGGATCCGGCCGCCGCTCGACGACCCCGTCACGCTCGGCGCGGTCGACGAGCCCGGTGAGGTTGCCCGCCGTCACGAGCATCCGGCGACTCAGCGCGGCCAGCGTCTGTCCGTCCGCGCGCTCGAGGTTCGCCAGCAGATCGAAGCGCGGCATGGAGCACTCGGCGGCGAGCCTTCGCCGGACCTGGCCGAGCATGAGGTTGTGCGAATCGAGGAGGCGCACCCACAGGCTGACGCCGATCGACGTGACGTTCTCCGGCTCTCGTGGGGATCTCGCCGCGGCCCTCATCGAGTCTCGCCCTGCGACGGGGCCGTGGACGCGCCGTCGAGGGGGAGAATGGCGGTTCCCTCGATCTCGACGAGCGCTCCAGGCTCCAGCAGGCCGGCCACCTTCACGAGGCTCATCGCCGGCCAGTACGTTCCCATGCGCGCGCGCCACCCTTCGCCGATGGCCTTCTGCGCGTCGCGGTACTTGTCGAGGTCCGTCACGAACGCGAGCAGCTTCACGAGGTGCTCGCTCCCGCCGCCCGCCGCGCGGACGACCTCGATGACGTTGTCGAGCGCGAGGAGAAACTGCGTCGCGAAGTCGGGGCTGACGATGCGCGCGTCCTTGTCGAAGGCGACCTGCCCGGCCACGTACAGCGTGCGGCCCGGGCTGCAGACGACCCCGTTGGTGTAGCCGCGCGGCTTGGGGAAGTTGGGCGGGTTGACGAGCTGTTTCTTCATGCGCTTGGCTCTGACGTTTACACCTATAGAAAGCCGGTCGCCAGCCAGGATGGGCGCGGACGGTCCTCGAGGAGCCCGTCATTGCGTGCGCGTCCGGCAGCCGACGACGCGGGCACCGCTCGAGCTCGCCCGCTCGAACACGCACCGGCGGTACGTGCCGCGCTACTCGGTCGAGCCGCGACGCAAGCGGTCGGTGACGGCCCACCAGGCTTCGTCGTCCGGGACGCCCTGGACGACGATGGCGTCGACTCCGGCGTCGTCGAGGTCGTGCAGCGTGCGGTAGAGGAGGCGCGCGTACTGCGCCGGATCGCGAGGGAGCGACCGCGCGAGGATCTGCTGCTCGGGGACCGAGGTGGTCCTCTTCTCGTGGGTCACGAGGCCGACGCGCGCTCCGCCGCTGGCGAGGCCGTAGGCGATGCGGCGCGCCTCTTCCCAGGTGTCGGCGACGATGAGGCGCGCGCGCGGGGCGTAGTGGCGCGCCTCCATGCCGGGCGAGACGCGCGCCTCGCCGCCGCGCAGGCTCTCGCCGGGGGTCTCGAGGTCCGGAAGGACGCGACGGAGCGACGCCGGATCGAGCGCGCCGGGGCGGAGGACGCGCGGGCGGGGTCCCCGGAGGTCCACCACGGTGGACTCGATGCCGGCGGCGCACGGTCCGGCGTCGAGGACGAGGTCGACCGCGTCGCCGAGCTGCTTCACGACGTGCGCGGCGGTCGTCGGGGAGAGACCCTGGAAGCGGTTGGCGCTCGGGGCGGCCAGCGGCTCGCCGAGGGCATGAAGGAGGGCGAGCGCGACGGGGTGCGCGGGCGCGCGGAGGGCGATGGAGGGGCCGCCGCCGGACACCGCGGCGGGAACGGCGGGCGCGCGGTCGACGACGACGGTGAGGGGCCCGGGCCAGAAGGCCTTCGCGACGAGGGACGCGCGCTCGGGCCACGAGGCCGCCAGCGCGCGGGCCTGCGCCTCTCCTTCCACGTGCGCGATGAGCGGGTGATGCGTCGGTCGGCCCTTGGCCGCGTAGACCCGGGCCACCGCCTGCTCGTCGAGGGCGCGCGCCGCGAGGCCGTACACCGTCTCGGTGGGCATCGCGACGAGCCCCCCTGCCCGCAGGACCCGCACGGCCTCGGCGAGGACCGCCGCGTCCGGGGCACCGCCGTCGATGGAGAGCACGCGCGCCATCTCTCTCGGGGATAGCTCGCGGCCGCCCTTTGCGCTTGCCATGGGCCCCCCGCTCGGGGCTATCCCTAGTGCCCATGCCGCTACCGCTCCGCGCTCGGGCCCTCTCGCTGCTCACCCTCGCCACGCTTGCGGCCGTCCCGCTCGCCATCTCGATGGCCGCGTGTGGAGGGAGCGAGCCGCCGCCCATGCCGCCGCCCCCGCCGCCGACGAGCGCGACCGTCGAGGCGCCCGTCGCGTCGGTCCCGCCGCCCGCGCCGGTGCCCTCCGAGACGGTTCCGCCCGCGCCTCCGCCGCCTCCGCCGGCGCCGACGTCCACCGTGGCGACCACGAAGACGGACGCGGCGTGGGCCGGGTGCCACCAGAGCTACAAGGCCAAGGGGAAGGACGTCGCGGGGGACGTGGCGGCGATGGCCAGGGGCTGCGCGGCGGTGACGAAGATGAAGCTCGTGGGCAAGACGCTCAACGGCAAGCAGGGCGCCGAGGATCCGCCGCAGAGCTTTCCCTTCGATGCGAAGGCCGGCAAGTGTTACCGCGCGTACGCGCAGGCCTCCGAGGGCATCAAGGACCTCGACGTCGTCGTGAAGGACTCGGCGAGCATCGTCGTCGGGCAGGACTCGACCGACGATCCGAGCCCGGTGGTGCTCGAGGACGGCGCCGTGTGCTTCAGCAAGGACGACAAGGCGAGCGTGGTCGTCTCGGTGGGCATGGGCAAGGGCAGCTACGCGGTCCAGATCTGGGGCAACTGAGCGCGAGGGGAGGCGAGCGCCATGCGGTTCTTGCACACGATGCTGCGCGTGCGTGATCTCGACGCGGCGCTCGACTTCTTCGTCACGAAGCTCGGCCTTCGCGAGCTGCGGCGTCGCGAGAGCGAGACCGGGCGCTTCACGCTGGTCTTCCTCGGGAGCGGGGCGGGCGGCGACGCGGCGGAGATCGAGCTCACGTACAACTGGGACGCGAAGGAGCCCTACGCGACGGGCCGATTCTTCGGGCACCTCGCCTTCGAGGTCGACGACATTTACGCGACGTGCGAACGGCTCCGGGCGAACGGCGTCGCCATTCTCCGTCCCCCGCGCGACGGGCACATGGCGTTCGTGAAGTCGCCCGACGGGCACTCGGTGGAGCTCCTGCAGAAGGGCGGCGCGCTCGAGAAGAAGGAACCGTGGGCGTCGATGCCGAGCCAGGGCGAGTGGTAGCGTAAGCGCACGTTGGAACCGACCCATCTCGACGTCGTCATCGTGGGGGCCGGCCTCTCCGGCATCGGCGCGGCGTACCACCTGCAGACCCGCTGCCCGGGCAAGACGTACGCGATCCTCGAGGGGCGCGAGCGCCTCGGCGGCACGTGGGATCTCTTCCGGTATCCCGGCATCCGGTCGGACTCGGACATGTACACGCTCGGCTATTCGTTCCGTCCGTGGACGAGCCCGAAGGCGATCGCCGACGGTCCTTCGATCCTCGCGTACGTGCGGGACACGGCGGAGACGTACGGCATCGATCGCAAGATCCGCTACCGGTGCCGCGTCGAGCGCGCGACCTGGTCGAGCAAGGAGGCGCGCTGGTTGATCGAGGCGCGGGGCGGCGCCACGGGGGAGACCGTGCGGTACACGTGCCGCTTCCTCTTCTCGTGCACGGGCTACTACGACTACGAGGGCGGCTACACGCCGGAGCTCGCGGGGCGCGAGCGGTTCCGCGGGCGCATCGTGCATCCGCAGAAGTGGTCCGACGACGTGGACTACGAGGGCAAGCGGGTGGTCGTCATCGGGAGCGGCGCGACGGCGGTGACGCTGGTGCCGGAGCTCGCGAAGCGGGCGGCGCACGTGACGATGCTCCAGCGCTCGCCGACGTACATCGTGTCGGTCCCGGAGAAGGACCGCATCGCGGACTGGATGCGCGAGCGGCTGCCCATCGAGTCGGCGTACGCGCTGACGCGGTGGAAGAACGTGGGCTTCGGCATGGCGATGTTCGCCTATTGCCGGCGCTTTCCGGAGCACGCGAAGAAGCTCCTCGTCGGCCAGGTGCGCAAGGCCGTGCGCGAGAAGGCCGACGTGGGCGAGCACTTCACACCGTCGTACAAGCCGTGGGACCAGCGCGTGTGCCTCGTGCCCGACGGGGACCTCTTCAAGGCGATCCGGCACGGGCGCGCGTCGGTGGTGACGGACCACATCGACACGTTCACCGAGACGGGCCTGCGGCTGCGGTCGGGGGCCGAGCTCGAGGCGGACCTCGTCGTGACGGCAACGGGGCTGAAGCTGAAGTTCTTCGGCGGCATGGAGCTCGTGGTGGACGGCAAGCGCGTCGAGCTCGCGAAGACGATGACCTACAAGGGCATGATGTGCAGCGACGTGCCCAACCTGGCGCTCGCGACGGGGTACACGAACGCGTCGTGGACGCTGAAATGCGACCTGACGAGCGAGTTCGTGTGCCGGCTCCTCCAGCACATGGACGAGCACGGGCACACGCAGTGCGTTCCGCGGAGGAACGATCCCTCGTTGAAGGAGCGGCCGCTCCTCGACTTCACGTCGGGCTACGTGCAGCGCTCCATCGCGGAGCTGCCGCGCCAGGGGTCGGCCGCGCCGTGGAAGCTCTATCAGAACTACGCGCTCGACATGGTGCTCCTGCGGTATGCGCCGCTCCGCGACCGGGCGATGGAGTTCTCGTCGCCGGATCGCTAGTGCAGCGCCGTCGAGGTGCGGTCGAGCTTTGCTGTCATCCCGAGGCGAAGCCGAGGGACCCCACTCCGCCCATGGGGTCCCTCGGCCTTCGGCCTCGGGATGACAGCAAAGTGGGGCTCCGGGCAAAGCGCCATCTCGACGGCGCTGCACTAGGCACGCGCGACCGGGGGAGCACCCCTGCCGGTTTGGCGATATCGTGGAGGCATGAGCGCCCCGGACCGCGAAGAAGGCTCGACGCCGCCCCCCGATTCGCTCACGCCCTCGGAGCGACGCCTCGGCTTCCGCCACCTCTCCTGCTTCCCCGCGCACCTCGAGCGCGACGGCGACGGCGCGCGCGCGGCGATGATCCACGATCTGAGCGTGTCGGGCGCCCTGCTGCTCGTGCGGACGACGCTCGCGGTCGGCGACGCGGTCCGGCTGCGCCTCTTCATCACGGGGGACATGAACCCGTCGCGCGAGGTGGTCGCGCGCGTCGTGCGCATCGAGAAGCTGGGGGACCCGTTCGCGGGACCCTGGTCGAGCCGCGTCGCCGTGCAGTTCGACGAGGAGCTCCGCGGGGTCGACCGCGAGATCGCCGCCCTCGCCAAGCGCCAAGCCGAAGCCGTGTAGCCGCTGTCTCGGACGGTCGCGGACGGCGACGAAGCCGCCCTCAGCACCACGAGCGTCAGCGAGCGGCGAGCCGTCACCTGCGTCGGCTAGCCGCTGCGCGCGAGCTCGACGCTCACCGCTCGCTCACGCTCGCGGTGCGGATGCCGCGGACGCGGCATCGCGGACACGGCATCGCGGACGCGGCATCGCGGACGCGGCATCGCGGAGGCGGCATCGCGGACGCGGCATCGCGGACGCGGATCAGCGCAGTTGCCTGAGGCCGTCGCAGCCCATGGTGAGGCCGGCGTCGCACGCTCGCCTGTAGAGGATGGACGCCCGCTCGTGGTCGGCGCGCACGCCGCGCCCTGCGGCGTAGAGCTTCCCGAGCTCGGCGCAGGCCGTGTAGTCCCCGCCGTCGCACGCGCGAAGCCAGAGGTCCGCGCTGCGCATGGGGGACCGCGCGACGCCGTGCCCGTCGGCGTACATCTCGCCGAGCTGACGGCAGCCGTCGGCCGAGCCTCCGTTGCAGGCGCGGTCGTACAGGTCGACGGCCTCGCCGAAGCTCTGGGTGACGCCCTCGCCCTTCTCGTACGCCATGCCGAGATCGACGCAGCCTTCGATGTCGCCGCCGTCGCATCCACGCTGAAAGAGCGTCGCCGCGCGTGCGGCGTCCCTCACGGCGCCCGCCCCGGCCCGCACCATGTTGCCCTGCTTGGTGCACGCCCGCGGGACCGCCCCGTCGCAGGCGCGGGTGAAGAGCACGACGGCGCGCCCGTCGTCCTTCGTCGCGCCCGTGCCGGCGCGGACCATCTCGCCGAGGCGGGAGCAGGCGATGTAGTCGCCGCCGTCGCACGCGCTCTGGAAGAGCGGCGTCGCCCGGGACGGGTCGCGGGCGATGCCGACGCCGTCGGCGTACATCGCGCCCAGATCCCCGCAGGCCTTGGCGACCCCCGCCTGGCAGGCGTCGCCGAAGAGCGTCAGGGCGCGGGCCTCGTCGCGCGCGACGCCGGCGCCGTCGCGGAAGGCGCTCGCCTGGGCGGCCGCCGTGTTCGCGTTCGGGGCGTGCGCCGAGGGATCGGGCGCGATGGCGCCGGAGTCGGCGGGATGATGGCCGTTGCAGCCCGCCGTGGCGGCAGCCAGGCCGGCGACGAGCACGAAGCTCCAGGCGACGCCGCTCACGCTGTTCACGTTTCCACCCTACGCACAATCTGGGCCGTCGGGCGGGGCCCGTCAACGCGACACCTCCTGAAACCTCTCTTCAGGCGACTCGTGCCGCAGGGCCTCGAGTCAGGCTACTCGTGCCGCAGGGCCTCGATGGGGTCGAGCTTGGCAGCGCGCCGCGCCGGGAAGAAGCCGAAGCCGACGCCGATCCCCCCGCTCACCGCGATGCTGATGACGATGGGCGTCAGATCCAGGGGCATGGCCCACCCGAGCATCTTCGCCACCACGGCGATCACCGCGACGGCGATGACCGTGCCCACCATCCCCCCGATCAGCGCCAAGACGACCGCCTCGATGAGGAACTGCGCCTGGATGTTCCCCTCGCGGGCGCCGATGGCCATGCGGATCCCGATCTCGCGGGTCCGCTCCGTGACGCTCACCAGCATGATGTTCATGACGCCGATGCCGCCGACGATGAGGCTGACTGCCGCGACGCCGATGAGCAGCATGGTGAGCAAGCCGAAGACGCTCTGCTGCATCTCGGCGAACTCCTTCTGCGTGTGGATCTCGAAGTCCGGGTCGCGTCCCTCCTCCACGTGGTGACGCTGTCGCAGGATGGCGTCGATCTGCCGCACGGCGCGCTCGGTCGTCTCCTGGGAGGTGGCCGACGCCATGAGCACCCCGGCGAACCCGGGCGGTACGCGGCTCACGCGCGAGCGGTAGCTGGCGATCGGCATGAGAACGCAGTCGTCCTGGTCGCCGCCGAAGGGGGCCTCGCCCTTCGACTCGAGGACGCCCAGCACGCGGAAGGGGTAGCGGCCGATGCGCACCGTGTGGCCGACCGGGTCCTCGCTCCCGAAGAGGGTGCGCGCGACGCTCGCGCCGAGCACGACGACCTTGGTCTTCACGACCTCGTCGTGCGCGTCCCAGAACGTGCCCCGCGCGATGTTCCAGTTTCGCACCTGGAAGTAGGGGAGCGTCGTCCCGATGATGTTCGTGCTCCAGTTCTGATCGCCGAAGACGATCTGCCCGCCGGCGCGGAGGACGGGCGCGATGGCGACGATGCTCGTCGACTCGCGCATGATGGTGCGGCCGTCCTCCTCCGAGAGACGCACACCGGAGCCGAGCGAGCCGCGCTTGCCGGACGCCTGCGAGTTCTGGGGGAAGATGATGACGAAGTTCGCCCCCAGCGACTGGATCTGGGCGCCGACGCTCTGGCGCGCGCCCGTGCCGAGCGCCGTGACGACGATGACCGCCGATACGCCGATGAGGATGCCGAGCACCGTGAGCGACGCGCGGAGGGGGTTGCGCGCGATGGCGCGGAGAGCGAGGCGGATGCCGTCGAGCAGCGAGCGCACGGCTCACTCCACCCGCAGGGCGGCGATGGGATCGAGCTTCGCCGCCCGCCACGCCGGCAAGAACCCGAAGATCGTCCCGATGAAGAGGCTCGTCGCCACGGCGACCCCGATGGCCTTCGCCGTGGGGACCATCGCCATGTCGAGGGCGCGCCCGATGCCGATCGCCCCCGCGCTCCCCACGAGGATCCCGAGCAGCCCGCCGATGAGCGTCAGGACGACGGCCTCGACGAGGAACTGCACGAGGATGTCGCGCTCGCGGGCCCCGATGGACATGCGGATGCCGATCTCGCGCGTCCGCTCGGCCACGCTGACGAGCATGATGTTCATCACGCCAACCCCGCCGACGAGCAGGCTGATGGCGGCGACCGCGATCCCGAGCGCCGAGAGCGTCCCGAAGATGGCGTCGGTCGTGGCGCGCATGTCGGCCTGCGTGCGGATTTCGAAGTCGTCCCGCGCGCCCGGGTCGATGTGGTGCCTCTGCCGGAGGATGCTCTGGATCTGCGCCTTCGCGCGGTCGACCGTCTGCTCGGTCGCGGCGCTGATCATGAGCTCGTCGACGCGCCCGGGCGAGGTGTGCACGACGCGCGCGCGGTACGAGCCGATGGGCATCATCACGCGGTCGTCCTGGTCCTCGCCGAAGGTGCCCGAGCCGCGCGGCGTCAGCAGCCCGATGACCCGGTACGGCGACCGGCCGACGCGGATGGTGCGCCCGATGGGATCGTCGGTGCCGAAGAGGTTCGTCGCCACGGTCTGCCCGATGACGCACACCTTGGTCTTCAGGAGCTCGTCGCTCTCGGTCCAGTTCTCCCCGCGCGCGATGGTGAAGCGGCGCACCTGGTAGTAGGGGAGGGTGACGCCGGCGATGGTCGTCGACCAGTTCTTGTCGCCGTAGACGACCTGCCCCTGGGTCACGAGCCACGGGGCGACGCTGACGGCGCTCACGGCCTCGCGCGCGATGGCGCGGCCGTCGTTCTCCGTGAGCCGGCCGACGAAGCGGGCCTTCGCGCCGGACGCCTGCACCGGCTGGGGCCAGACGTAGAGAGCGTTGGCCGACATCGAGTCGATCTTGTCGGCCACCGCCGACGAGGTGCTCTCGGCGAGCGCGGTGACGATGATGACGGCGGTGATGCCGATGAGGATCCCGAGCACCGTGAGGACGGCGCGTGTCTTATTGCGCGCGATGGCGCTGAGCGCGAGGAGGAAGGCGCCGAAGATCATGCCGTCCTCGCGCGGGCGTGGGGCGAGAAGAGCGCCATCAGGCCGTACCGGGCCGCCGTGTAGACGACGAGCCCGACGAGGGCGATCGCCACCCAGACGAGGTCCTGCGACGAGACGCTCACGCCGGGGAGGCGGCCGTGCCTCGACGCCGTGAGCCAGACGGCCAGCGGCAGCGAGACGGCGACGAGGGCGAGCGAATAGTAGATGGAGAGGCGCCCTCGCTCCGAGGCCGTGAGCGGGTGGCCGACGCGCGCCGCCCCGTAGCGCGCGCCGATGAGGGCCTCGAGCAGGACCGAGCACGCGAGGGGAGCCCAGACGCTGTGGGACCGCAGCACGAGCATGTCGAAGCCCAGGCCGACGAAGTGACCGGCGATCGTGCCCGAGAGCATCGCGGGGTAGACGGCGATGGGGACTTCCTCGGCCACCGTCAGCGCCTCGGGTTGAAGAGGGTGAGCAGGAGGTAGCGGAGGAGCACGAGCGCCCCGTGGAAGATGACGCCGCCGGCGACGATGACCGCCGCCCCGCGACCGGAGAGGCGCAGCGAGAGCGTGGCGAAGAGCGACCAGGCCGAGAGCCCCGCCAGCGCGGAAGGAGCGGCGAACGTGAGCAGGACGACGAGCGCCGTGACGAGCGAGCCGGTGATGAGCGTGTACCAGAGCGCCAGGCGGACCCGCTGGTCGTTCGTGAGCGGGTAGCCGAGCCTCCTCCGTGCCGAGCGCGCGGCTCGCCAGCTCTCGCAGAGAAGCCCGAAGAGGCTCGCCGCGATGAAGAAGCCGACCGCGTCCGGCCGCGCGACCGCGGCGATGCCGAAGACGATCTTCGCGAAGAGCACCCCGAGCCGCGAGCCGACCCACGCCGCGCCGTACGTCAGCTTCGGGACGGGCGCGCGCGACCGGCTCGCCTCGAGGCGCGCCGGATCGGTCGCCGACACGAGCTCCGAGCTCCCCGCCTCGGGCTTGGCGAGCTGCGCCAGCTCCGCCGCCGCGTCCATCGGCTCGTCCTGCACCACGTCGGTCACGATGCGTCCGTCGCGCATGGTCACGACGCGCGAGGCGCACGCCGCGATGTCCCGCTCGTGCGTGACGAGCACGATGGTGATGCCGCGGTCGCGGTTGAGCCTCTGGAGGAGCGCGAGCACCTCGAGGCTCGTGCGCGTGTCGAGGTTGCCGGTGGGCTCGTCGGCCAGGAGCAGCGGCGGATCGGTGACGAGGGCGCGCGCGATGGCCACGCGCTGCTGCTGCCCGCCGGAGAGCTGGTTGGGCTTGTGGTCCATTCGGTCGCCGAGGCCGACCGAGTCGAGCACCGCCTCGGCGCGCTTGCGGCGCGCCCGCCCGCCGACCCCGCGGTACTGCAGCGGGAGCTCGCAGTTCTCGAGCGCCGTCGTGCGCGGCAGGAGGTTGAAGCCCTGGAAGATGAAGCCGATGACCCGGTTGCGGACGATGGCGCGCGAGTCGCCCGCGCGGATGCCGACGTCGATCCCGGCCAGCATGTACGAGCCCTGGGTCGGCCGGTCGAGGCACCCGAGGATGTTCATCATCGTCGACTTGCCCGACCCGCTCGTCCCCACGATGGCGACGAACTCGCCGCGCGCGATGACGAGGTCGACGTCGCGCATCGCGTGCACGACGCCGCCGCCCGTCTCGTAGTCCTTCGAGACGTGAGACAGCTCGATGAGCGGCTCGGGCGGCTCAGGCGAGAGCGGGGGAAGCGACACCGCGGCGGCCACTGCTCACGGTCCCTTCTTCTTCTTGTCCTTGTCCTTGTCGGTCTCGTTCTCGTCGGTGACGACCTTCGTCCCCAGGGGGAGCGTGGGATCGGTCACCTCGGTGAACATCCCGTCGGTGATGCCGATCGACACGACGTGCATCTCGTCCTTCTCGGCGCCGGGCTTGTCGTTCGTCACCACCCACACGCGCCCCTTGCCCTTCTCGAGCGGCGCCTCGGGCGGCTGGGGGACGGGCTTTCCGTCGGGCCCCGTGGGGGGCGTGGGCTTGTAGCGCAGCGCGGCGTTCGGGATGCGGAGGACGCCGTGCGCCTCGTGCGTCCGCACCGTGATGGTCGACGTCATCCCGGGGCGGAGCTTCTCCTCGGGGTTGTCCACCTCGACGACGCCCGGGTAGGTGACGACACCCGAGACGTTGTTCGCGCTGTAGCGGATCTGCGAGACCTTGCCGCGGAACACCTCGCCCGGGAACGCGTCGACCACGCAGTCGGCGTCCATCCCCTCGGCGATCTTGCCGACGTCCGCCTCGTCGACGTCGGCCAGCACCTTCATCTTGTGAAGATCCTGCGCGATGACGAAGAGCACCGGCGCCTGGAAGCTCGCGACCACCGTCGCGCCCGGATCGATGCCGCGCGTCACCACCACGCCGTCGACCGGCGCGTAGATCTTCGTGTAGCCGAGGTTCGCGCGCATCTGGCTGAGCTGCGCGGATTGCGCCGAGATGGACGCCTTCTGGCTGTCGACGTTGGCCGACGCCGCGTCGTACTGCGCGCGCAGCGAGTCGAAGTTCCCCATCGCCGTATCGAGATCGCTGCGAGCGGCGAGGTTGGCGGCGAAGAGGCGCTGCGTGCGGTCGAGCGCGACGCGCGCCATCTCGACCTGGGCCTTCATGCTCGCCATCGACGCCGCCGCCTGCGCGAGCTGCGCGTGCTGCGAGAGGAGGTTCGCCTGCTGGGCGTTCACCTGCGTGCCGTAGATGAGCGGATCGATCTCGGCGAGGACGTCCCCCTTCTTCACGACCGAGTTGAAGTCGACCAGCACCTGCGTGACGCGGCCGTTCACCTGCGCGCCCACGCTGACCGACAGCATCGGCTGCACCGTGCCGGTCGCCTGCACCTTCTCGACCACCTCGCCCGCCGCGACCGTCGCCGTCACGTACTTCGCAGGGGGCGGGGGAGCATGCGCGGCCCGCCACGCCGAAGCCGCGGCGATGACCAGCACGAAGGCCCCTCCGATGGCGAGACGGCGCAGCCACCGCCGCCCGCCCTCCTCGGCTGCGAGCGCCTTCTTCAGGTCTTCCGTGACGGCCGTCTGGGTCATGGTGGCTCGCGGAGTTCTTAGCGGAACGTGCCCGGACGGGCCACGGATGCGGGGTTCTACGCCCCCTTCGTCCGGGCCCCCCCTGGAATTTCGATGCCCGAGCAACCCAACGCGATGCGGCCGGGCAATGTTCCCCCAGAGGAGGGACCCAAGCCGGCGGCGACTGTTTCTGTCAAACTCCGCGTGGTTACGCTAACCTCCGCCGCCACTGTCTTTTCCGGGCTGGAGCGCCCGCCCCCGACCGCGTGGGCGCGCAGGAGGTCGCGTGAATCTTCGATGGCGAAGCTGACCGACCGCGAGCTCGTCGATCGTGCCCGCGAAGGCGACGCGCCGGCATTCGGCCAGCTGGTACGGCGTCATCAGCAGCGCATCCACAGGCTGGCGATGCACCTGCTGCGCGACCGCGCCGAGGCCGAGGACGTCATGCAGGAGACGTTCATCCGGGCCTACCGGGCCCTCTCCCGGTTCGACGGGCGCAGCGAGCCGTACACCTGGTTTTACCGCATCGCGATCAACCTCTCTCTCAACACGCTGCGGTCGCGCAAGTCGCGGCGGACCTCGACCGAGTCCGACGACGCGCGCCTCGACGCCATCATCAACGAGAAGCAGACCCTCGCCGATGCGCCCGATGACGCGGCGCGCAACCAGCTCTACGAGGCCCTCTCGCAGGGCATCGACGAGCTCTCAGAGACGCTCCGGACGACGCTCGTCCTCGTCTGCATCGACGGCCGTTCCCACGAGGAAGCGGCCGCCATGCTCGGCGCCCCGGAGGGCACCATCGCCTGGCGCGTGCACGAGGCGCGACGCAAGCTCAAGGAATACATGATCAAACGGGGCTTCGACCCCGAGGAGATGGGATGATGAGCGAGGGCAAGACCCCGCCGCGGAGTCTCGACGCGATGCTCGCCGCGTGGCCCGGGCGCGAGCGCACGGCGATGGAGTGGGACGAGTCCGCGGAGCGCGTGCTCTCGCTCGTCGAATCGGGGGAAAAGACGCGCCTGGCGAAGGCGTCGGCCCACGTCTCCGACGAGGATCTTTTGCGTCCACCGCTTCCCATCGCGCCCGGCGAGGTGCAAAGCTCCGCCCCGATCGAAACCAGGACCGAGGGGACGGGCATGACGACCGAGTCGAGGGAGCGGGACCGCGCAGGCTTCAAGGATCTGGCGAGGATGGCGAACATGGCGCCGCCGCCGTCGTCGGTGCCGCCGGTCCGGTCCGCCGAGAGGAGCACGCCCGGCGAGGAGAAGAAGGACTGGGAGACGAACTCCGGCGTCATCGACCTCGGGGCGATCTCCGCGAAGGAAACCCCCGCGGAGCCGGCGCCGAAGGCGCTCGTCGTGGCGGCATCGGCCGTGGCTCAGTCGACGATGCGCTCGGCCGGCAACGAGCCGAAGCCCATCGCGGTGGCACGGGACGAGAAGGCCGCGCGCGAGGAGAAGAAGAAAAGCTCTCCGTGGGTGACGATCGGTGGCCTCGTCGCCGCCGCCGCCGTCGCGGGGGGGGTCTTCTTCGGGATGCGGCACACGGACGTCGCGGCCATTCCGGCCACGGTGGCCGTCGCTCCGCCTCCGCCCGCGGCGACCGCCGTGGTCGCCCAGCCCGTCGCCGCAGCCGCGCCCGCGACGGCCTCACCGACGCCGACCGAGGACCGGGGCGTCGACCCTTCGAGCCTTCCTCCCGCGTCGACCGGCGCCGTGGCCGCCCATGGTTCGTCCGCCGTCGTCGTCCCGGCGAAGCCCGTCGCGGCCGCCGGCCCCGCGCCGACGACCGAGCCCGCGCTCGTCGCCACGGTTCCGACGGCGACCGCGGCGCCGACGGGCAGCGCGAGCCTTCAGGCGCTGATGCAGCAGGCCGCCGGGGTCACCTCCAGCCCGACGGCGACGGCCGCGACGGCCAGCCCCGACGAAGGGCTGCCGGCTCCGGGCAGCGTTCCGCTCAAGCCCTCGCAGGGCGCCATCCAGGGCTCGCTCGGCGCGGCTCTGCCGTCGGCCCGGGCCTGCCTCGGTCCCGACGACCCCATCTCGCACGCCACGATCACCTTCAAGTCCGACGGCTCGGTGCAGAGCGTCGGCGTCTCGGGCGGGGCCGCCGGAAAGCCCGCCGAGGCGTGCATCCGGACGGCGCTGACCCGGGCCCGCGTGGCCCCGTTCGCCCAGCCGACCTTCACCGCCACGGCGACCGTCCGCCCGAATTGAGCCTGAGAAGCTGGCCCCGCGATTGACAAACGGCCGCCGGCCGCTCATCTTGCGCGCCCCCCGTGCCCCCTGCCCGGGGCCTGATTCCACGTAGAGGTCGCGAGATGGTCTCCTCGTCCCAGCAATTCGAGCGTATCCGCAAGCGCAAGCAGACGACGAGCGGCAAGCGCAACAAGCGCGATCGCCGCCGCGTCGGAACCCCCGCGTTCCCCATCCACCTCGAGGGGTACGACGCGAAGGCCGCCGACGCGAAGAAGACGACGGCGTCGTAGCCGGTCACGGGAGGGATTTCTTCTTCTCGATCCGCCGGACCTGCTCCTCCGGCCGCGGCGGCGAGAGCGCCTCGTCCACCTCCTCCACGGTCAGCCCCAGCCCTCGCGCGCGCGCAAAGGCTGCCCGCAGCACATCGCGCACGGCGGCGGGAGGCGTCTGCATCGTCTCGGCTGCGGCGCACACGATCGATTCGACCATCAACCGCGTCGGCGGGAGCGGGCGTGCGGGCGGCGCTTCCGGAGTCACGGCGTGCACCGGCGGGGCAGCCGGAGGGGCGACCGCAGGCGACACCAGGCCCAGGGTCTCCAGGGTTTTGCCTCCCTCGGAGGCGAGCGCCGCCGCCAGCTCGGGATCCTTCGCATGAACGGCTCTCGCGAGGACGTGCATGTACTGCGCGTGAACCGTCCCGTCGCGACCGCCGATGCGCTGCACCGTGCGGCGCGAGACGCCGAGCAGATCGGCCAGCTCGCCCTGCTGGAACCCGAGCACCTGCTGCGCTCGAACGAGGAGACCCGCGGCGGCGGAGCTTGGGATATGCGGCATCGGGAGCCCGAGTGTCGCATGAAGGCGACACGGTGGCCGATGATTCATCGACCATGTCGCATTTCTACGAGCCGCCGGCGCTTGTCCATCGGACCGGACGACATGCGCCGTCGCCGATGGCACACGCGCCGTCGTGCCTGGCCGATCGCGCGACGGCGGATCGGACCGAGGCGGCGACCGTGGCGGATGCAGTGCAAGGCGGCGTCGCGTGCGACCGCCCCATGTCGCGCAGCGAACGGCTCGTGACGCCACACGACGCACGTGCGGCGGCCACGGAGCTTCCCGTGGGGCATGCCTGCGACGCCATGTCGTCGGATCGGTCCTTCACCGGCGCCACGGGAGCTCCCGAGACAGCTTCCTTTCCGCCCGCGACCGCCATCGAGCCCACCGAATACGCCACGGAGGCTCCAGCATCGCCCCATCCCCGCCACGCATGCGACAAGCGGTCTCCGCTCGCCGCCACGCTCCGTTCGATCGCTTCCCGTGGAGCCGCGGCCGGCGAGCCCCGGCCTTCGTCGTCCCGCGGGGCCCGCCGGCTCGCTGCCCCGGCACTCTCCCCCGCGAACATCGGCGTTTCCACGTGCGCCGCTCGGGCACGCGCGTTGCTCTTCGTTCGACGGCATGCGGCTCGGGCTCCTCGTCGTCGCGTGTCTCGGCACTTCCCTCGGATGCACCGAGCTGCTCACGAGCCTCGGGGACGGCGCGAGCACGGCCGCCTCGGGCACCGAGAAGGTGTGCACGGTCCGAAACGCGAAGGGCCTGTGCACCGAGTGGGGGGAGCGCGAGACGACCGAGGCGCGCTGGCTTCGCGAGACGACCGACGAGCGCGACCGGGAAGAGGCGTACCGGAAAGGCGAGCCCTTCTTCCCGCAGTCCGTTCCCGGCGAGAGCACCGAAAAGCACCTGGGCCGCATGGACGAGGAGCGGCGCCGGCAAGAGGCGTATCGCAAGGGCCTCCAGCGCATGACCGACGAGCGGTGAGGCCGCGCGCGTCGCAGCCGCGGGGGTCTAAATGACCGAGCGCGATTGTCCATCAGTTGCCACCCGATGCCGCGCCAGCGGCATCAGCACCGGCGAGCGTGAGCGAGCGGTGAGCGACCAACGTCGCGGCGCGGAGTGCCGTGTGCAAGCGGCGCGGCTCACCGCTCGCTCACGCTCGCGGTGCTGACGGCGGCTCCGCCGCCCGTCCGCGATCCATCGAGAATCGCGCTCGCCTGCGCTCGCCCATTTAGCGGCCCAGCGAGTCGATCGCGGCGAGGACCTCCACCTGAAGCACTCCGTGCCGGCTCGCTCGCAGCGGCGCGCCGTCGAGCTCCACCAGCGTGAACCGGTCGACCACGCGCCCCTCCTTCGTCGTCGCCTCCGAGCCGAGGATCTGCACGCGCGCGCGGTGCAGCGCCCGCGTGATCGCGAGCAGCAGGCCGGGGCGATCGGAGGTCTCCACCGTGAGGACGGCGAGGCCCGACTCCGTCTTCTCGTCGAAGCGCACGCGCGTCGAGGCGCCGGCGGGGCGAGGCCGATCCGCGCGCGCCGCAGCGGCGACGCCGTCGACGGTGAGGACGCCCATGACGAGACCGCGGAGCACGTCCGCGATGCGCACGACGTCGGCGTCGAGGACGGGCGTCGTGACGTCGCCCTCGCGGCAAAGCCAGAAGAAGTCCACTGCCTCGCGTGTCTCGACGCGCGTGTAGGCCTGCGCGGACTCCACGTCGACATGGTTCACGACGAGCGCGGCGCTGATGAACGAGAGGAGCCCCGGGCAATCGTCGGCCGCGACGCACACGACCGCGCCTCCCCGCGGAAGCCGCCGCCAGATTTCGACGTGCGCGGGAGCCCCGGCGCGCCGGCCGACGATCGCGGCGTGCTCTCGCGCGGCGGGCCCATCGAAGACCTCGCGGTAACGCCATGGCATCGAGTCGAGGAAGTCCGAGAGCGAATCGCGTCGCCTGGCTGCGTGCATCTTGCGAAGGAGCATGCCGCGAGCTGGGGCGCGGGGAGGTTGCCGCTTCGTTTCCGCGACGTGTCCTACGCTCCGGCGCCCAAGGTCGTCCGAAGCTCCGCGAGCTCGTTTGCCTCGAGCGTCGGATGCGGGCCCGCGAGGCTGTTCGCCTCGACCTGCCGGACGAGCTCACCGAGCTCGGGCGCCTCGCGCCCCTGCTCCTTCTCGCGCTCGAGGTAGCGCGTCAGACAGCGCGCGTGCACGTACGACGCCCCCTTCTGCGGCCCCATCGGTCCGTCGAAGGTGCGCTCGAAAGCGACCCGAAGCTCCCCTTTCGCGATGCTCTCGTCGCACGCGCGGCAGCGCGCGCGGCCGTTCGGAGCGTGCTCGGCGTGGGGCATCGGCGGGCGCAGGTGCTCGGCGACGAGCGCCTCGACCGACGCGCGGCCCTCGAGCGGCCCGTCGTACGCCGCGAGCACGGGGGCGAGCTCGTTCGCGAGCTTGGTGGCCGCGCACTCGAGGTGCCAGTACCGAAAGGACATCGCGCCCTCGTCCGAGTACGGGTTGGCGAACTCCTCGCAGAAGCGTGGGATCCCCTTGGTGATGTTCTTCTTGCATCCGCGGCAGCTCGCGCGCCCGGTCGGCGCGATCTCGATCTTGTGCGACATGGGCTCCTCGTGTGGGACCGACATCGTACTTCTTCGCCGGAGCTGGACAGGCGCCCGGCACGTAGCTTGAAGAGGAGGACGGAGGCTCCCGTCTCTCCCCGACTCGTGTCATAGAGTTGCCGGGGTTCGGTCGGGGGACAAGCCGACTCCAGAACGATTCATCACGGAGGAACCTGGATCATGCGCCCCACCCGTCTTCTCGGAATGTCCGCCCTCGTCGTCGCCCTCTGCGCGTCCGCCGGCCTCGTCCAGGCGAGCGGGGACGGGCAGCCTCCCACGAACGCCGACATCACGCTCGCAAAGGGCGAAATCAACGTAAAAGGACACTCCGGCTGGCACATCAACATGGAATACCCGTGGAAGATCCAGCTCGCCGACGGGACCAAGTTCGACAAGAACAAGAACGCCGAGAAGTTCGTGTTCGACGCGAAGGACGAGAGCCTCGGCGGTCCAGCCCACGTGAAGGTGAAGGCGCCGTCCGGCCCGGTGCTCATCTCGGGCGCGATCTGCTCGAGCGGCAACGGGCAGTGCGAGAGCTTCACCAAGGTGCCGCTCACGGTCCCCTGACGACTCCCCGTCGCCGACTCACGCGACGGCGACGCCCACGGCGTAGAGCGCGAGGGCCGCGCACCAGGCGATCGTCGCCACGCGCAGCCCCGCGCGGTAGCCCCACCACGGAGCGAGCGGCGGGACGACCAGCGCGGCGAGCGCGACGGCCCAGGTGCGCCTCCGCGCGAGCCCGGCGACGAGCGCGACGTGCGCCGCGAGGAACACGGCCAGCGCGGACGCGAGGCACCATGCCATCGCGCGTCACCGTAGCAGCTCGTTTCCGATCAGGGTTGCTCGTCACTCGCGGGTGAGTTACGAGAGGGGCGCCCGAAGGGGGTGCCCCATGCGCATCGCTCTCGCCATCGTCCTCGCCAGCGTCGCGGCGGTCGTCGCCGTCCCCGCCGCCGCGCTCACCCAGCCCAACGGGAGCGCGATCCCGTCGGCGATGGGGTGCTCGGGAGGCAAGCCGACGGGCCTCTTGCCGGTCTTCGCCTGCATCTGCACGCAGCCGGGGATCTGCAACATCGGCGCGCCCTGCGCCTCGGCGACGAGCTGTCCGGACGGGCAGAACGGCACGTGCGAGAGCACGATGTGGCACTCGTTCAACGACAACACCTGCATCCCCACGAACGAGAGCGGCATCGATCCCTGGACCGACGCCGCCATCGTGCCGGAGACGTTTCACCCGACGTGCGCTCTGACCTACACCGTCGAATCGCGCGGCACCGCCGAGTTCCAGAACGCCTTCGGCTGGTACAACGCCGGCACGCAGGCGCCCGACGCGAGCGATCTGCACGTCATGCTCGCGTGCAACGCCGCGGCGGGCACGTCCGCCGTCCTCGACCTCACGAAGGAGGCCGACTGGAAGGGCGGCGACGTCGGCTTCTTCCTCGTGACGCCGGAGGATCACACGGCGAGCAGCACGTGCGCGGGGGGCGACTGCTGCGCGACCGTCGCGCGCTTCCAGAGCGGCGAGGGCTACGTCTACTACTCGCAGCGCGAGCTCAACCCCGACGGCGCGGGCGCCAACCCGTACATTCACCTCCTCACGTTCGACAGCAGCATCTCGCAGCAGAAGTACTACTTCGGCTGGGAGGACACCTTTCAGACGACGAGCGCGGACTTCACCGATCTCGTCGCGAGCGTCAGCGGCGTCGAATGCTCGGGCGCCGGCGTGTCGTGCACCACGGGCAAGCCGGGCGTCTGCTCGTTCGGCGTGACCACGTGCTCGCAGGGGACGGTCGGCTGCCAGGAGCTCGTGCCGCCGTCGCCGGACACGTGCAACGGCGTCGACGACGACTGCAACGGCCAGGTCGACGAGGGGGCGACGTGCCCCGCGGCGGGCGACGTATGCGTCAACGGCAAGTGCGTGGCCCCGTGCGGAAGCCTCGAGTTCCAGTGCCCGACGCAGGGGACGCAGTGCGATCCCGCGTCGGGCCTGTGCGTCGATCCCGAGTGCATCGGCGTGACGTGTCCCTCGGGGCAGGTGTGCGCGGCCGGCCTGTGCGGCACGCCGTGCACCGGCGTCGTGTGCCCGCACGGGCAGGCCTGCGTGGGCAACGAGTGCCTCGACCTCTGCGCCGGCGTCCCCTGCGCCATGGGCGAGGCGTGCGCGGACGGCGTGTGCCTCCCCGCGTGCAGCACCTGCGGCGGCATCACGTGCGCCGCCCCGCTCGCGTGCGACGAGAGCTCGGGCGCGTGCTCGGATCCATCGTGCCCCGCGGGATGCCCCAGCGGCACCTTCTGCAGCAGCGGGAGCTGCGCCGACGCGTGCGAAGGCGCGACGTGCCCCGCCGGGCAGACGTGCCAGAGCGGGCAGTGCACCGGCCCCGGGGCGGCCTCTCCGGACGGCGGCTTCGTCGCTCCCGGATCGAGCGGCGCCGATGCGGGTGTGGCCGCCGGAAGCGACGGAGGGCCGAACGGCGACCTCGCGGGCTTCGGCTCGCAGGGAGGCGGGTGCGCGTGCGGCGCGGGCGGCGGAGGGACCGGCAGCCTCGCGCTCGTCCTCGGGGGCGTCGTCGCGGCCGGTCTCGCCGCGAGGCGACGGCGCGTTTGCGCCCGCGGAGCCCCCGGGCGACACTGACCGCGTGCGAACGACCTCGGCCCTGCTCGGCGCGTTGACGGCGGGGCTCCTCGTCTCGCTCGGAGCGAGCGTGCCCCTCGCGCGCGGCGACGCGAAGCCCCCGACCATCCCCGTGTCCGAGGTGAAGGACGGCATGAGGGGCTACGGCCTCACCGTCTTCAAGGGCACCGAGCCCGAGCGCTTCGACGTCGAGGTCATCGGCGTGCTCCACCACTTTCGTCCCGGCGAGCCGCTCATCGTCATCAAGACGCCGAACCCCCGGCTCGACGTCGTCAAGACCGTGCGCGGGATGAGCGGCAGCCCGATCTATCTCGACGGTCGCCTCGCGGGCGCCTACGCGTACAGCCTCTCGTCGTTCGAGCTCGAGCCGGTCGCCGGCGTCACGCCGATCGACCTCATGCTGGCCGAGATGCGGCGTCCCATCCCTCCCGGCTTCTGGCCGCTCGAGCGCGCCGCCCCGCTCCCCGGTGCCCGCGGGAACCCCGTCACGCCGCACGCCGCCCACGCCTCCATCGAGCGGTTCGACGGAGCGCCCGGCAGCTACGACCTCCAGGAGCACGCACGCCAGCTCGCCGACAAGCTCGGCATCCACCCCGATCCTTCGAACCCCATCGTCCCCGCAGCCACGCCCCTGATGCTCGGCGGCGTCAGCGATCGCGCCGCGGCGGCCCTGCGAAAGCTCGTCGAGCCGCTCGGACTGGACCCCATGATCGGCGGCGGCGGAGGCGGTGACGCCGTCGATCCTCACGCGCCCCTGCACTTCGTCGGCGGCGGGGGGCTCGGCGTCGAGCTGGCCCGGGGGGACGTGTCCGCGATGGGGCTGGGAACGTCGACCTACGCGGACGGAGCAGGCAAGGTCGCCGGCTTCGGGCACCCGATGCTCGGCGGGGGGGACGAGGCGCTCCCCTCGTGCATCGGCCGCGTGCTGTGGATCAACGCGAGCGCCCAGGCATCGCACAAGGTCGGCGAGTGCGC
Source organism: Polyangiaceae bacterium (assembly GCA_036501935.1). Lineage (GTDB taxonomy): Bacteria > Myxococcota_A > Polyangia > Polyangiales > Polyangiaceae > Palsa-1150. The sequence continues at coordinate 25,001 of DASXZL010000074.1, forward strand.
GCGGTCGCTCGGGACGCTCGTGCAGGACCGGCAGACGGCGATCGTCCTCGATGAGAGCATCGTGGCGCCGATCATCCCGGTGGACGTCGACGTGGTCGGCGTCGTCGGCAACGTGAAGACGCACTGGCACTCGGAGATCACGGAGGACAAGTTCATGGCGCCGGGCCTCGCCGCCATGGTCCTCGCGTCGGTCATCGAGGCGACGTCGAGCGAGCGACGCGATCTCACGTGGAAGATGACGTCCAAGGTCGACGTGGTCGGTCACGGGCTGGTCGACCTCGAGGACGTGGGCGTCGCTAGCGGCGGGACGCCGGACACGAACGAGTGGTTCCGCTCGAAGGTCGTCAACACGCTGGGCGACGTCCTCAGCAACCCGTGGGAGCACGCGCGCATCCGCGGCATCGAGGCGCGCTTCGAGGTGAAGTACACGCGGGACCTCATGCGATTGCGCGGCGCCGAGCTGCTCGATCCGGTGGTCGACGCGGGCGCCAAGGCGCGCCTGCGTCTGCACCTCGTCCCCGAGGACGGCCCCGAGGTGACGCGCGTCGTCTCGGTGACGATGCCCGAAGAGCTGGCCGGTAAGGACGTCGAGGTCGACGTCGTCCCCGGCTACGAGGTGGCCCCCGAGCTGGCAGCCCCGGAGTCGCTCGACGAGATGCTCGCCAACGAGCCGAAGCAGACGGTCTTGCCGCGCTCGGTGGTGCTCCAGTTCCGTGTCCCGTCGCAGGGCCTCGCCTATCGCGGGCGCGTCACCCAGCGCCTGCCGCTGTTCACGCTCGACGCCCTGCGCCCTCAGAGCAGCGACACGGGCCCCGACGCGTTCCCGAGCTGGTCGCGCACCATCGTGCCCGTCGACTGGTTCGTCGAGGGCAAGGACAAGGTGAAGGTGAAGGTCCGCAGCGTAGTCCGCTAGTGCGCCCGCTCGACACGAGAGGAATTGGCCGCAGAGACGCAGAGATGGATTGGCCGCAGAGGCGCGGAGACGCAGAGGGGGATTGGCCGCAGAGGCGCAGAGACGCAGAGAGGAATTTGGGTTTTCTCTACAACCCCCTCTCTGCGCCTCTGCGGCCAATCCCTCTGCTCTGCGTCTCTGCGCCTCTGCGGCCAACTCTCCTGGAGCGCGGACTTGCCCGCGACGTCCCGAGCGTCGTAAGCGGGTGATCCTCCCCCGTGCCGCGCCTCCTCCCGCTCCTCGCCCTCGCCTCGCTGTCCCTCGCCTGCTCGAAGGCCGCCCCCGAGTCGTCCCCCGACGCCTCCCCCGCGCCCTCGCTCACGCCCGCGCCCTCGCTCGCGCCCGCGCCCTCGCTCACTCCCGCGCCCGCGCCCTCGCTCACGCCCGCGCCCTCCGCCTCCTCCTCTCCCCCCGACGACGCCGGCCCCACTTCCTGCCCCTCCGGCATGGTCCTCATCGACGGCGACTACTGCACGGACCTCGAGCTCACCTGCAAGAAGAGCTGGTACGCGAAGTGGAACGACAAGACGATCTGCGAGGAGTTCGAGCAGCCCTCGAAGTGCACCGGCCAGAAGGTCCACAAGCGCTACTGCATCGACACGTACGAGTACCCGAACAAGAAGGGCGAGCGCCCGCGCGTGATGTTCAAGTTCCCCGAGGCGCAGCACCTCTGCGCCGCCGAGGGCAAGCGCGTCTGCACCGAGACCGAGTGGACGATGGCGTGCGAGGGCCCCGAGTACAAGCCGTACCCGTACGGCTACGCGCGCGATCCCAAGGTCTGCAACGGCGACCGCGACTACGTCGAGCCGAAGGTCACGGGCCACGACGAGAAGGGCGCGCCCTTCATGGCGTTCGACTCGAAGGACCCCACCATCGCGAAGCCCGAGCTCGAGCGGCTATGGCAGGGCGTGGAGAGCGGGTCCCAGCCGAAATGTGTGAGCGACTACGGCGTGTGGGACATGCCGGGCAACGCCGACGAGCTGGCGAGCAGCGAGACCCCCGAGCCGACGAGCAAGTTCGACAACGTGACGACCGGCGGCCCCTGGCTCTACGGCGTCCGGAACCAGTGCCGGCCCAAGATCTACACGCATAACGAAGGTTTCGCGTACTACTACCTGTCGACGCGCTGCTGCTCGGAGACCGACGGAAAGCCCACGGATCCAAGGTCTCCGAAGCAGATCAAGCGCCGTGAGAAGTGGCGGCCTTAGCCCTTTCGTTGTAGTTGCCTTAGCTCGGCCATGTGGATCACACGGCACGGGCTCCCGAAGGTCGTCCACGCATGAGGCTGCGTTCCTGCGCCGCCCTGCCGGTCGCCGTCGCGGGCCTCGCGCTGGCGCTGTCGTCCGCGCTGGACGCCGGGGCGCAACCTCCCGCGCACAAGGGCTCGCCGTCGCAGCCCTCCTCGGCCGCCGCAGGCGCGCACAAGAAGAGCCACAAGGGCAACAAGCACGCGCACAGGGAGACCGCCGCGACGCCGCACCCGACGCTGGCGACCGCCGTGCGAAACTGGGGCGATTACGACGTCGTCGAGGGCCAGATCGGTCAGGCGATGAGCGGCGCGGTCTGCCCGGCGGAGATGGCGAACATCGACGATCGGTTCTGCATCGACCGCTGGGAGGGCTCGCTGGTCGAGGTGATGCGCGACGGTCGCGATGTGCCGTGGCCGCCGTACGGCCCGCTCGAAGAGGGGCACATGCTTCGCGCGGTGAGCGTGCCCAACGTGTACCCGCAGGCGTACATCAGCGGGGCGCAGGCGGCGCGGGCGTGCGCCGCGGCGGGCAAGCGGCTGTGCGCGCCGGTCGAATGGCGGAAGGCCTGCATGGGGCCCAAGGAGACCAAGTTCGGATACGGCGACCAGCGCGCCGCGGGCAAGTGCAACGACGCCGGGTACAGCCCCATGCTGCGCCTTTTCCCGCAGGTGGCCGTCTCGTGGAACCTGGTGGGGATGACGGAGATGAACGATCCGCGCCTCAATCAGCAGGACCAGACGCTGGCGCCGACCGGGTCGCACGACCAGTGCACGAACGACTACGGCGTCTACGACATGGTCGGCAACCTGCACGAGTGGACCAACGACCCGAACGGCACGTTCCAGGGCGGCTACTACCTCGACACCCACAAGAACGGCGACGGGTGCAGCTACCGCACGGTGGCGCACGAGTTCACGTACCACGACTACTCGACCGGCTTCCGATGCTGCGCGTCGCCGGTGGCGCCGTAAGCCCCCCGCGCCTCTCGGTCCTCGACCTCTCGCCGATCCCCTCCGGCTCGACGGCGGGCGATGCGCTGCGGAACACGCTCGACCTCGCGCGGCACGCGGAAGCCCTCGGCTACTGCCGCTACTGGCTCGCCGAGCACCACAACGCGGGAGGCCTCGCCTGCCCGGCGCCGGAGATCATGATCGGCCAGGTGGCTGCGACGACGCGCTCCATCCGGGTGGGCTCGGGCGGGATCATGCTGCCCAACCACACGCCGCTGAAGGTCGCCGAGACGTTCCGCGTGCTGCACGCCCTCTTCCCGGGCCGCATCGACCTCGGGCTCGGGCGGGCCCCCGGCACCGATCCGCGCACGGCCGCAGCGCTCCGCCGGTCGCGCGAGGCCGTCGTCGCCGACGACTTTCCCCAGCAGCTCGACGAGCTGATGCGCTACCTCGATGACGACGGTCCACCACGTACGGGCTTCGGTGGCGGCATCCGGGCCATCCCGACGAACGTTCCCTCCCCCGAGCTGTGGCTCCTCGGCTCGAGCGAGGCAGGCGGTGCGCTCCTCGCGGCGCAGCGGGGGCTCGGGTTCGCGTTCGCGCACCACATCAACCCCGATGACTCTGCCCTGGTCCTTCGTCGCTACCGCGAGGCCTTCGTGCCGTCGCCGCGGCTCCGCGAGCCGCGGGCCATCCTCGCCCTCGCGGTCGTCTGCGGCGAGACGGACGAGGAGGCGGAGAGGCTGGCGTCGTCCGGCGAGCTGGCGATGGTGCGGTTCCTCCAGGGCGTGCGGGATCGACCGATGCCGAGCGTGGAGGAGGCTCTCGCACACCGCTACGACGAGCACGAGGAGGCGCTGCGAGCGGGACGGGGAGCGCACGTGCTCGTCGGCGGGCCTGCGCGGGTGCGCGAGGGGCTGGCGGCGCTCGTCGAGTCGTCGGGCGCGGACGAGGTGATGGTGTCGACGCATGTGCACGAGCACGCCGCGCGGAAGCGCTCGTACGAGCTCGTCGCGGCGGCGCTCGGCGCGACAGGGGCGGCGACAAAGCGATAGCGTGTCGGCGTGCACTGCCGACCCATTGTCTTCCTCGCCGTCCTCGCCCTCCCCGTCCTCGCCTGCGGGGCGACCCCTTCCCCTTCGCCGCTCCCTCCTCTTCCGGGTCCGACGACGGCGATCGAGACGCCCCGGACCGAGGCACCCACGCCTCCCCTCGCGCCGGCGATCGACGCAAGCGCCGTGCGCGCCGCCGGGATCTCCGCCCGCATCCGGTTCCTCTCGGACGATCTCCTCGAGGGCCGCTTCACGGGGTCACGCGGGCACGCCATCGCCGAGCGCTACGTCGCCAGCGAGCTCGCGCTCATGGGCGCGGAGCCGGGAGGCGAAGCGGGCACGTTTCTCCAGGCCGTCCCGATGCGCGGCGTGATGAAGGACCCCGCGAAGACGTCGCTCGTCGTCCGCTCCCGCGGCAAGGCCGACACCGTGCTGAAGGCCGAGGAGGACTTCGTCCTCGCGTCCGACATGCGCACGGCGAAGGTCGACATCGAGGCCCCGCTCGTGTTCGCCGGATTCGGCGTCACGGCTCCCGAGTATGGCTACGACGATCTCGCCGGGCTCGACCTCAAGAACAAGATCGCCGTCGTCTTCAGCGGCGCGCCCCTCTCGGACAAGGACGACTATTTCCCTCCCATCGCGCACGCGGTCTACAGCGACGGGCGCGAGAAGGTCCTCCGGCTGGCGGCCCGAGGCGCGGCCGGGATGATCACGGTGTTCCGGCCCGAGGACGAAGAGCGCTTGCCCTGGCCCCGCGTGGTCAAGCAGCAGCGCATCGAGCAGATGACCTGGCTGAAGAACGGCGAGCCGGGGACCTCGGCGCAGGGGGTGACCTTGCGGGGGCTCCTCTACTGGAAGGCCTTCGACGCGATCCTCGCCCGGGCGGGCGGCGGTCGCGACACGGCGGCGCTCTCGGCCGCCGTCGACAAGCGCACGCTCAAGGGCTTCGACATCCCGGTCTCGCTCCACGGCAAGGCCGCGGTGAAGCTCCGCGACCTCGAGTCGCACAACGTCGTCGGCATCCTGCGCGGCAGCGATCCCCGCCTCGCCGGGGAGTACGTCGTCTACAGCGCCCACCTCGACCACCTCGGCATCGGCGCGCCGATCGACGGCGACTCCATCTACAACGGTGCCCTCGACAACGCCTCCGGAACGGCCGCCATCCTCGAGATCGCCCGCGCCTACAGCATGCTCCCCAAGCGGCCCGCGCGCTCCATCCTCTTCCTGTCGTGCACCGGTGAGGAGCGCGGGCTCCTCGGCTCGGACTACTTCGCGCGGTTCCCGACGGTGCCCGCGGGCTCGATCGTCGCCGACTTCAACGACGACATGGTCCTGGCGCTGGGCCCCGTGCACGACGTCGTCGCGCTCGGGGCGGAGCACTCGTCGCTCGGTCCGCTCGTGCAGACGGCGGCGGCGTCGCTGGGCCTGACGACGAGCCTGGACCCCGAGCCGAAGCAGGTGCACTTCGTCCGGTCCGACCAGTACTCGTTCGTCAAGCGGGGCATCCCATCGGTCGTCGTGGAGGCGGGGCTCAAGGATGCAGAAGGCCACACCGAGGCCTACGCGGCGAAGCGCAAGGCGTGGATCGGGACGCGGTACCACTCGCCGCAGGACCAGTGGGACCCGGGCTACGACTACGACGGTATGGCGCAGGTCGCCCGCGTCGAGCTGCTCGCGGGGTTCGCCGTGGCGAACGCGCCGGAGCGCCCGGCGTGGGTGAAGGACGACGTGCTGGAGCGGAGGTTCGGCCGGAGGTAGTCGCGCGTCAGCTGTGCTTCGTCGCCGCCGCCTCGGAGACCGCCTTCTTCGCCGTCTCGCCCGCGTTCTCGGTCAGCTGATGGAGCGAGTGCGTCGCCTCGTGCGCCAGGTCGGTCGCGCCCCGAAGCAGGCGGTCGCGCGCCCCACCCAGGAGCACGTCCTCCCGCCGGGTTCGCGGCAGCGCGTACCCGACGGCTGCCCCGACGGCGACCGCCACGGCGCCCACGGCGAGCGGGTTGGCGCGGAAGGACGACTCCATCCCGCGCTCGGCCCGCCACGCCTGGTCGCGCGCCGTGTGAGCGACGTTGCCGACGATCTCCTGCGTCTGGTGGACGAGCTGCCCCGCGGTATCGGCCGCGCCGTGGAGCAGCCGGCCCGTCGCGTCCGTCGCGCCGTGCGCCAGCCGCTGCGCCGTCGCCGAGGTCTGCCCGGCGATACGCCTCGCCCCCTGCACGCCCTGTCCGACGACGCCGCCGATCGCCTGACCCGCGTCGTGCGCCGCGCCCGAGACCGCCGACCCGGCGTCGTCGAGCGCCGTGCCCGCCTGATGCGCCAACTCGCTCGCCCGCTGCCCGATCGCCGCCCCGGCCTCGCGCGCGACGCCCGGCCCCTCGAAGCCTCGGGTCGAGCCCCGGTAGCCGCGGTCCGCCATCCGGCGACGCGGCGGCTCCCACTCGCCGCGGCTCCGCCTGCGATTCACCGAGCTGCGGTTCATGAGCAGCCAGGCGAGCCCGATGCCGGCCAGCGCGGCAGGGATGGGGTTCTGGCGGATGGTCTCGACGAGGGTGTCGCGCGAATCGTTCATGACGTCTCCTGCTTGGGTGGCGAGGTCCTCGACCCGGCCGATGGTGGCCTCACGGACCGCGTGCTTGGTGGTCACGAGGGCGGTTTGGAGGCCCTCCTTGATGAGCGCCTTGGTTCGGGCCTCGAACTTCTCGAGCTGCACCTTGGCCTGTTCTCCGAGCTCGCCCGGGCTCAAGCGCTGCTCGAGGGCGACGATGGTGGCGTTCATCTCGGAGCGGGTCTGCTCGATGCCTCGCGCCAGCTCGTGAACCTCTTTCGCGTCGGTCAGGGTCGGCGACTTGTCCGTCATCGGAGCTGCTCCTTCAGAAAGGCTCCGTCCTCACGGAGTGTCTCGAGCGTCTTCCGCGGCGCGGGGTCGAGCCCCTGCAGAGCGCCGAGCCCGACGCGCATGATGCCGAACCCGATGATCGCCACGAGGACGCCGAAGCCCACGGCCGAGATCCACCACGGGATGAGCGCGCCGACCGCGACGACCACGCCGAACAGGATGGAGAGCACTCCGGCGTAGAGGAGCGCCCCACCGATCATCACCGTGCCGAGCACGGCCGTCGCGCGCTTGGCCTTGAGCCCCATCTCCGCCGTGGCAAGACGGATCTCCTGCCGGACCAGCGTGCCCGTCTCGTTCGCTAGGGATCCGAGCAGCGCGCCCACCGACGGGAGGGGAGGCTTCGTGACCTCGTTCATCACGCCGCCCCCGGACCCTTGTCGTTGTTCGGCGGAGTCGGCTTGTCGTTCGAGGTCGGCGGCGGCGACGAGGCCGACGTCGAAGTCGAGGTCGAGCCACGCGCGTACTGCGACGGCGTCGAGGTGGAGCTGGGCGGGTACTGCGACGGCGTGGACCGCTCGGTGGCCGACGCGGGTCGCGGCTTCGCCGCCTTGAAGAGGCGACTCCCGAGCAGCCCGGCCAGGAAAGCCCCGCCGAGGAACATCGCCGGCTCGCGCCGCGCGTAGTCCTCGATGTCGCCGATGAGCTGCCCGAGGGTGCGCGTCGCCAGATAGATCGACGCGTCGTCGATCGAGGCCGCCGCCTTGTCGACGTAGTCCGATATGGGGCTCTCCTTCTCGCGGAGGGACTCCGAGGTGCTCCGGAGCGCCCAGGCCACGGTGCCGAGCTGGTCACCGGCGAAGTTCTTCCCGTCGCGCAGCTTGACCTCCGCGACGTGTTTGGCCTCATCCACGATGTCCGTCGCGATGTGCTTGACCTCGGTCGAGATCTCGCGCACGTCGCCGGTCAGGCCCTCCTTCAGGCCGCCGACAGCGTCGTTCCTGGGCACCTCTCTCGGAGTGGTCTGAGAAACGTTGGGCTGACTGGACCTCGTCTGGCTCACATCGTTGTTCTGCGGTTGGGGCATCGGCGTCTCCTGCTTGCAGGACGCACGATGCAACGTTCGCACCGGCGCGGACGCGCGCCTCATGCGAGACATGGAGGAGGAGCCGTTGCGCAAAGCCCCTTTCCACCTCGCCGTCCTCGAGCTTCCCGCCCGCTGGAACGAGCCCTCGCTCGCGATCGCGGAGACCGACCGGCTCCTCGGGTCCGCCACTCCGCCGGACCTCGCGCTACTTCCGGAGGCCGCCATCACCGGATACGTCTCGGCCCGGGGCGACTTCGATCTCGGTCCCTTCGCCGAGCTGGCGGCGGGGCCCACGGCGAACGCGCTGGCTTCGCTGGCGCAGAAGCACGGGTGCTACCTGGGTGGACCGCTCGTCGAGCGGGACGGGGCGAGCGTCTACAACGCGTTCCTCGTCTTCGCGCCCGATGGCGCGATGGTCGCGCACTACCGCAAGCGCCACCCCTGGTACCCGGAGACGTGGGCGACCGCGGGGAGCGCGCCGCCGCCGGTCTTCGAGGTGCGCGGGGCGCTCGTCACGCTCGCGGTGTGCTTCGACGCGCAGTTCCTGGCCGAGGACGGCGCCCGCGAGCTCGCCGAGGCCGACGTGCTCCTCTTCCCGAGCGCATGGGTCGAGCGCGACGACTCGCGGGGCACGCTGCTCGGCGGGCTGGCGCGCCGCTTCGACGTCGCCGTCGCGAACGCCAACTGGGGCGTGGGCAGGCCGACCATCCCCGGACAGGGAGGCTCGCGCATCCTCGGACGGGACGGCGAAGTCCTCGCGATGGCCCGCGGAGCCGGCCGGCTCGACGCGCGGATCGACCTGACCCCACCTTCCGAGCGTCGCGGCTAGGACCGTTCGAGAGGGAGAGGGGGGAAACAGGAAGACGGGGAGACGGGAAGGTTGATTTGGTTGGTCCCCCCCTTCCCGTCTTCTCGTCTTCCTGTTTCCCCCTCTCCTTCTCCTTACTGAGTGGCGAGGCACTAGACTCGCCGTCGATGCCGCTCGATGAACCCGCCACGGAGGTGAACCTCGCCGTCCCGTCCTCGGGCCGACGGCGTGCCCCGGCATCGCCCGACGACGTGCCGACCCTCGCCGACCTCCGACCTCGGTCCGAAGACGCGTCCGCCAGCGCGACCATCACGCCCGAAGCCGCGCTCGCGCGCGACGAGGTGGAGCGCACGCGCTTGTTCCTCAGGATCTGCGCCGTGCTCGCGGCGGCCAGCGGCGTGGTGGCGCCGTTCGTGACCGGCAGCGTCGCCGTACGAGCCGTCGTCGTCTCCATGTGCGTGAGCGCCGTCGTCATCGTCCTCGTGGTCCGCCGCAGCCTCACGGCGGAGCTCATCGCGAGCCGCCGCCGATGGAGCGTCGTCGCCGGCCTGCTCGTCGCGTGCAGCGCGGTGGCGGTCTGGTTCTTCGGTGTGTTCTCCCCCGCGCCCATGGTCGGCACCTTCGGCATCTACTTCCTGTGCCTCGGTCGGAGCCGGCGCATCGCCCTCTGGGCCTACCTCGGCGGAGCGATCGCGCACCTCGTCCCGTCGGTCCTCTTCGCGCTCCGCGTGCTGCCCGATCCGGGCCTTCTGACGCCGACCGCGTCGCCGGGGGACATGCTCGCGGCGGCGGCGATGGTGCAGGTCGTCTTCGCGTCCACGTTCGCGCTCGCGCGCGGCAGCCAGCGGGCGACCCGCGACGCCGTCCGGAAGCTGCACGCGGCGCTCGTCCAGGTCCAGAAGCGCGAGGCGCTCCTCGCCGAGGCCAACCTCGAGCTCGACCAGGCCCTCCAGGGTGGGCAGCGCGGACCGTTCACCGACCGGCGCATCGGCGACTGGCAAGTGGGCGACATCGTCGGCCGCGGCGCGATGGGCGACGTCTACCGGGCGCAGGACGTCGCGGACGGACGGCGGGCGGCGGTGAAGATCCTCCACCGGTCGCTCGCCATGGACCCGGCGCACGTGAAGCGCTTCCTCCGCGAGGCGCAGATCGTCGAGCGGATGCGGAGCGCGCACGTCGTCCGCCTGCTGGCGTGCGGTAACTTCGAGCCGGGCATCGACGGCGAGCAGGCGCCGCCCTACATCGCGATGGAGCTGCTCGAGGGGCACGATCTGGCCTGGCACCTGCGCCGCGAGGGGCGCATGGCTCCCGACCGCGCCGTGGAGATGGTGGACCAGGTATGCGACGCGCTCGCCGAGGCCGCCGCGGCCGACGTCGTGCACCGCGATCTGAAGCCGCAGAACGTCTTCCTGGCGATTCGCCCGGACGCGCCGGCCATCTGGAAGGTGCTCGACTTCGGCGTCTCGAAGCTCGCGTCCGATCCGGGCACGCTGACGCAGGGCGCGCCCATCGGGACGCCGGCCTACATGGCTCCCGAGCAAGCGCGCGGTGAGCGCGTCGATCCGCGGGCCGACGTCTTCTCGCTCGCCTGCATCGCCTACCGCGCGCTCACGGGCCGACCGGCCTTCGCAGGGAGCGAGCTGCCGCAGATCCTCTTCGACGTGTGCTTCGCGCAACCGGTGCGGCCCGGGTCGCTGGTGACGCTTCCGCCCGACGTCGAGCGCGTGCTCGGGCTGGGGCTCGCCAAGCGCCGCGACGAACGCCTCGACTCGGCGCTCGGCTTCGCGGCGGCGCTCCGATCGGCGCTGGCCGGCTCGCTCTCCCCTCCCCTTCGTGCCCGGGCCGACGCCCTGCTCGCGACGGCGCCCTGGGGCTCGCGGCCGCGTTGAAGCGCGTTCACCCGTCGTGAGCGGCGCGTCTCGCGAGTATGCCCTGCACCTTCTCGAGCAGCGTCTTCGGCAAGCAGGGCTTGGTCAGAAACTCGTCGCACCCTGCCTCCCGGGCGCCCTTCGAGTGGCCCGCCATGGCGTGTCCGGTCAGCGCGATCACGGGAATGACGCGCGTGCGAGCGTCCCCCTTCAGCGCGCGGGTCGCCTCCCAGCCGTCCATGACGGGCAACGCGAGATCCATGACGACCAGATCCGGCAGCGACTCCCGCGCGCGGTCGACCGCTTCACGCCCGTTCTCGGCCTCGATCACGTGGTATCCGGCGTGCCGGAGATACTCGGCGTACATCGCACGGTTGTCCTCGAAGTCGTCCACGACCAGGACGACTTGCTCGCGCCTGGAAGAGGCCGGCGCCGGCTCGCGGTGCATGCTCATCTCTCTACCTTCTGCGTCCCGTGGAGGCGAGTAGCACGCTCGCCGTCCTTTCCGCGGACCCGCTTGCCCGACCTGGGCGGCACCGCGGACGCGGGCTCAGGGGCAGCGGGCGCGGCCGGCTTTTCCGTGCGGATGCGCGCCACGCACTCCTCGAGCTTCGCGATCTGAGCCGAGGCAGCCCGCGCGTTGCGCCGTTGACCCGCGCGCTCGATGCGCTTGCCGATGGCGCTCACCTCCGGAAAACCGTAGCTGACGCCGTTTCCGCGCATGTTGTGCCCCAGCCTGGCGATCGTCTCGAAGTCTTCGCCCGCAAGGGCTTCGCGAAGGGTCACGACGTCACGCTCGCGATTCGCGAAGAACTTGGGCAGGAGTGTCGCCACCGTCGACGACTGGGTCGCCGCGGGCCGCGAGCCTCCCGACGGCGCGTATCGAGCGAGCAACTCGAGCAAGTCGCCCTTGCGGAGGGGCTTCGCGAGGTGTCCCGCGAAGCCGGCGCCCATCACGCGTTCGACGGTCCCGGGGAGCGCGTCGGCGCTCAGCGCGACGACCGGGACGGGACGGGCGCCGCGCTCCTTCTCGAGCCGCTGCAGCTCGTGAGTCGCCGTGAAACCGTCCATCCCGGGCAAGTGGAGGTCCATGAGGACGACGTCGAAGTCCGCCCGCTGGAGCTTTTCGAGCGCATCCTGGGCGGTCGCCGCGAGCTCCAGCGTGACTCCCGTGGTCGAGAGGTAAGCCTCGACGAGCGTGCGGCCCTCCTCCGAGTCGTCGACGAGCAGCACCCGCAGCCCCGACAGCACCGCTGCCGGAAGCTCGCGCGACCCCGGGGCGCCGGCCACGAGCGAGACGCGCGCGTCCACCGCGCCGTCCACGGGCTCGAGGACGAGGTCCACCCGGAAGCGGCTGCCGACGTCGAGCGTGCTCTCGACGGAGATGCGGCCGCCCATGAGGTCGACGAGTCGTTTGACGATGTTGAGGCCGAGGCCGGCGCCGCCGTAGTCACGCGCGATGCTCGCGTCGCCCTGGACGAAGGTGCCGAAGATGGCCTCGATCCGGTCGGGCGCGATCCCGATGCCCGTGTCCTCGACCAGGATGCACAGGGCGCCCGGAACGTCCCCGCTCGAGCCGGGAGTTACCGTCAGCCTCACGGAGCCACGCTCGGTGAACTTGACCCCGTTGCCCACGAGGTTGACGAGGATCTGCCGCAACCGCCGGGCATCGCCGACGACCTGACGCGGCACCTCGGGCGAGCAGCTCCCCTGGAGCTCGACGCCCTTGCGCCGAGCCGCGCCGCGGAGAAAGTCGATGGCGCCGTCGACGACGCGCGCGAGCTCGAAAGGGCTCTTCTCGAGGGTCAGGCCGTCAGCCTCGATGCGGGATACGTCGAGCACGTCGTCGACCAGCGACAGCAGGTGCTCACCCGCGCGCTGCAGCGCCCCGAGGTAACGGGTCTGCTCGGGCCTCGGTCCGGTCTCGGTGAGCATCTCCGCCATGCCGAGGATCGTGTTGAGGGGCGTCCGGATCTCGTGGCTCACGTTGGCCAGGAACTTCGTCTTCGCCGCGTTCGCGTCGACGGCCGCGCGGCGGGCGCGCTCGGAGGCCGCGGCCCGCTGCTCGCGCTCCCGCGCGAAGGTGATCGCGTGGCCCAGCGCCCGCGCGTCGACGGAGCGTTTGAGGAGGTAGTCCTGCGCCCCGGACGCGATGGCCAGCGCGGCGAGCCCCTCGTCCTCGTTGCTGGTCAGCACGACGACGGGAACGCCCGGTGCCGCGGCGCGGACGGCGCCGAGGGCGTCGAGCCCCTGCCGGTCGGGCAGCCCGAGATCGAGCACGATGGCTTCGATGGAGGGTGGCCGGGCGAGCCGGGCGATCGCCTCCCCGACGCTGCCCACGTGGGTGACCTCGAACGGGTCGGGCGCCTCACGAAGGCGCTGGATGTTGGCCCGCGCGTCACCAGGGTCGTCTTCCACCAGCAAGGCTCGCGATGGGTGCCCGCGAGCCAGGGTCACGAGACCCTCCTGTCTCCATCGGACTTCCAGTCCTTGCGGTACAGGGTTCGCCTGTGGACACCGAGGATCTGGGCCGCCAGCGTCTTGTTGCCCCCGGTCGCCGCCATGACGCGTCGGATGTACCGGCGCTCGACCTCTTCGAGCGGGAGGAGCTCCTCCGTGGGCTCGAAGGTGGGCAGCGGCCGCTGCGGCGTGTGCGACCGCACGTTCTCGGGCAGATCGTCCACCTCGATGTTCTGCGAGCGCGTGAGCGCGACGGCGCGTTCGACCGCGTTGGCGAGCTCCCTCACGTTGCCGGGCCAGTCGTACGCGGTCAGCTTGGCCATGCACGGGGCCGAGACTCCGACGACCCGCCGCCCCATCTTGCGCGCGAACCGCTCGACGAGGTGCGCCGCGAGCAGCGGCACGTCGGACCGGCGCTCGCGCAGCGGCGGCATGCGGATCTCGATGACGTTGAGACGGTAGTAGAGATCGGCGCGGAAGCGCCCCGCCTCGACCGCGCGGCTCATCTCCGTGTTCGTCGCCGCGACGACGCGCACGTCGATCGGGACCTCGCGATCGGAGCCGACGGGGCGCACCGAGCGCTCCTGGAGCGCCCGGAGGAGCTTCGGCTGCATGGTCGGGTGAAGCTCGGTGATCTCGTCGAGGAACACGGTGCCGCCCTTGGCTCGCTCGAAGAGCCCGGGCCGATCGCTGCGCGCGTCCGTGAACGCGCCCTTCACGTGTCCGAAGAGCTCGGACTCGAGCAGGTTCCCCGGAATGGCGGCGCAGTTGAGCGCGACGAAGGGCCGGCCCCGACGCGCGCTCCTTTCATGGAGCGCCCTCGCCGCAAGCTCCTTACCCGTCCCGCTCTCGCCGTAGAGGACGACCGACGCGTCCACCGCACCAACTCGGCCGAGCAGCTGGACGAGCTCGCGCATGGGCGCGCTCGAGCCGATGATCCCCTCGAACGGCGGGGTGACTTCGATCTCGCTCGGCAGAGGCCCCTCACGCTCGAGGCGTCGGTGGCGGACGGCGCGGTCGATCACCGCGACGAGCGCGTCGACGTCTGCCGGCTTGCTGAGGAAGTCGTAGGCGCGGAGGCGCAGCGCGGCGACGGCGGTCTCGAGCGTCGCGTGGCCGGTGAGCAGCACGACCGGGAGCTGCGGATGCGCCGCCACGACGCGCTCGCAGAGCTCGAGGCCGCTCATGCCCTGCATCTGCAGGTCGCTCACGACCACGTCGATCGGCCGCGACTCGAGCACACCGAGGACACGCTGCGGCTCGCACTCCGTCGTCGGCACGTAGCCGCGAGCGACGAGGTGAGCACTGAGGAAGTCGCACATGCTCTCGTCGTCGTCGACGAGGAGAATGTTCGCGCGCCCGCTTTCGTGGTCCCGCCCTACCATGCGGTGCAGCATAGTCACCGTTCCGTTTGGGGCCGTACCTAAAATCCATTTTTCTCGGGCGGCGTCATTGCGATTTGCACCGCGTCGGTTTGCCCCAGAACGCCCCGTCCGGTGGCATTCCGCCACACGATATGTGGCCTGGCCCCTGCATCTTTGGCACTCTCGATGACAATTTCGTCCGCGCCACGGAGTCGAGCATGAGCGAGCAACCCGATCGACACGAGCGCACGGTTCTGGTTGCCGACGACGACGAGGATCTGCGCGCCCTCGTCTGCGCGACTCTGCGGGCCGACGGCTATCGCGTCATCGAGGCGCACGACGGCGCCGAGCTCCTCGAGCAGCTGAGGGGCGGCCTCGACGGATCATCCGAGCGACCCGACGTGGTCGTGACCGACGTCCTCATGCCCAAGCTCTCCGGTCTCGGCGTCCTCGACGCGCTTCGCCGCGCGCAATGGAACGTGCCCGTGATCTTGATGACGGTCATGGGCGACGGGTCCGTGCACACGCTCGCGCGGAGGCTGGGGGCCGTCTCGGTCCTTCGGAAGCCGCTGGACATCGAGAATCTGCGGGCAGCCGTCTTGAAGGCCGGCTCGACCGTCACGCACGGGGGAGCCAACCGGAGCTCGTGACGCGTGGCGAAAAGCCACGACCAGAAGCGGAGTCGACCGCTCGGCCGGCTGTTCGCATGAGCAGCCGCCGGCTGTTCGCATGAACCGTTGGCCACGCGCTTGCTTGGCAAGTGTCGAGTGAACGCGAAGCCGTGCAGCCAGACGGTACCGACGGCCGCCCGGCACCGGGGGGTCGGCATGTGGAGCGGCGCGCTCGAGGCCGATGATGCGCAGAAGCTGCAGGCGGTGCTAGCGCATGCCCCCGTGCTCGTGTTCGCGATCGGCCTGGACGGCCGGTTTAGCCTCTGGGACGGCCGCGGGGCTTCGGCGTTCGGGGTGTCCGGCGAGCAGGTGGTCGGGCAGCCGGTCGCCGACATCTTCGACGCGGTGAGGGCGACGCACCCGGAGGGAGGCGTGAGCTCGGGGACCGAGGCCGTCGAGCGGGCCCTCGGAGGTCAGGAGTTCGCGGGGCTCTGCACGGTGCGGGAGTCGGTCCTCGACGTCCGCTTGCTTCCCTATGCGGACGAGGCCAGCGGCGAGCAGGTGGGCGTGGTCGGGGTGGCGGTCGACGTGACGGGCCAGGCGCGCGCCGAAGCGATCGTCCACGAGGCACGCGATCGCCTCGTCGTGGCAGATCGCCTCGCGGCCATCGGGACGCTGGCGGCCGGCGCAGCGCACGAGATCAACAATCCGCTCACGTATTCGCTCATCAACGTGGCGCACGTCCTACGACAGCTGCGCGCGCGCACGGCGGCCATGCCACCCCGAGAGGACAGCGACGAGACGACGCAGCTCACGCGCCTCGTCCGATCGCTCGAACAGGCCCAGCACGGCATGGAGCGCGTGCGCGACGTCGTCCGCAACCTGCTGACGTTCTCGCAAGGGACCGTCGAGCAGCGCACGCAGGTCGACGTTCGCGGCGTGCTCGAGTCGTCGATCCAGATGGCGATGCACGAGATCGTCCACCGCGCCCGGCTCGTCCGCGACTTCGGCGAGCTGCCTCCGGTCGTCGGCAACGAGGCCGCTCTCGGTCAAGTGTTTCTCAACCTCCTCGTCAATGCCGCTCAGGCCATCCCGGAGGGTGACGGCAGGAACCACGAGGTCCGCGTCAAGGCCAGCACGGACCCCGACGGGAACGCCGTCGTGGAGATAACCGACAGCGGAGTCGGCATCTCTCCGGAGGTTCTGCCGCGCATCTTCGAGGCGTTCTTCACGACGCGGGCGGTCGGCGGGGGCACGGGGCTCGGCCTGTCGATCTCGTACGGGACGGTGACCCGGCTCGGCGGGACCATCGACGTCTCGAGCGAAGTCGGCCGGGGGACCTGCTTCCGCGTCATCCTCCCGGCGGCCGAACGCTGGCGCCATCCCGTCGCCGGCAAGGTGATGCTTCGTGCCGTGCGTCGCCGGAGCGTGCTGGTCATCGACGACGACGCGCTCGTCGGCGAGGCCATCGCGGAGGCTCTGGACACGGAGGCCGACGTCGACGTGTTGACCGACGGCAACGAGGCGCTGTCGCGGCTCTCGGCGGGGCAGCGGTGGGACGTCATCCTGTGCGATCTGATGATGCCGGGGCTCTCCGGCATGGACTTCTACGCCGAGGCGTTGAAGGCCGCGCCCGACGCGGCCGGCCGCATCCTCTTCATGACCGCCGGCACGTTCACGCAGCGCGCACGCGCCTTCGTCCAGAGCATCGGCGACAAGTGCTTCGACAAGCCCATCGACGCCGAGAAGCTCCGCGAGATCGTGCACGGAGGCGTGCGCTAAGCCCGAGCCTTCGTCCGGGCTCCGGTCGCGCGGCTCCCCGACGCGGCGGCCCGCTTCGCTCGCGGCTCCGGCGCCGACTCCACGCGGTTTCGCCCCCGCTGCTTCGCGTCGTACATCGCGTCGTCCGCCCGCCGCTGCAGGGTCGCGGCCGACTGGCGCCCGTCCCAGGTCGCCACGCCGATCGACACGGTCTGCGTCACGCGCGCCGACCCGACGGCGATCGGCTCGTCCGAAGCGTGGCGCCGCACGCGCTCCGCGATCACCTTGGCCTGCGCCATCGTCGTCGCCGGCATGAGGAGCACGAACTCCTCGCCCCCGCGGCGGACCAGGACGTCGACCCGACGCGTCGCCGCGCGCACGCGATCGACGAAGGCCCGCAGCACCTGGTCGCCGACCGCGTGCCCGTGCTTGTCGTTGACGAGCTTGAAGTGATCCAGGTCGAGCAGGAGAACGCTGAGCGACTTCCCGGTGCGCCGCGCGCGCTCCATCTCCTCGACCAGGCGCGGGGCGAGGTAGCGCGCGTTGAAGGCCAGCGTGAGATCGTCGGTCACGGCGAGGCGCTCGAGGCGCGAGCGCTGGATGGGGCCCACCGAGCAGTTGGCGAGGAGGCGGGCGAGCAGCTCGTCGGTCGCCGAGAAGGCGTTCGCCTCCTGAGACGACACCGAGAGCACGCCGATGGCCGCGCCCTCCGACATCAGCGGCTCGACGACCATGGACGCGATGGAGAACCCCTGCGCGGGCATCGCCACGAAGCGCGGGTCCTTGCGAACGTCCACGACGCGCACCGGCTCGCCGTGGGCGAGCACCCACCCGGAGATCCCCACGCTGGCCGCGAGCGGCACCGACGGCGCGTCGTGCGCGATCCCCGAGCGCGCGCTGGCGAGGAGGTGCGAGCGAGACGCGTCGAGCAAACGGATGGAGGCGTGATCGCCGGGTAGGATCGCGAGCGTCGCATCGGTCACCGCCCGGAGCGCGTCCTCGAGGCCTCGGCCGTCGGTGAGCTGCTCGGTGAGCTGGAGCAGCACGAGCAGGTCCTTCAGCGCGTCGAACGACATGGGGTGCGCCGCCGAATGATGGCATCAAAGGCGCCTGCACGCGCGATAGTCTCTCGGCCGCCGCGCGTGCCCTATCTCCCGACACACGACCACTTCCTCGGGACGTCGCGCTTCTCGTCGCTCGACGGCTTGCGCTGCCTCGCGGTCGTCCCGGTCGTCTGGCACCACTCGACGCCGCGCCCCCCCTCCGGGCTGCTCGGCCGCGGGCCGCTCGGCGTCGATCTCTTCTTCGCCATCAGCGGGTTTCTCATCACGACGCTGCTGCTGCGCGAACGGCGCCGGGGCGAGCTGTCGGTCGGGCGCTTCTACGCGCGAAGGGCGCTCCGCATCTTCCCCGCGTACTACCTCGTCCTCGGCCTCACGACGCTGCACTGGCTCTTCAGCCCGGCAGCGTGACCCGCGAGCACTTCCTCCACAACCTCCCGTACTGGGCAACGTACACGTCCAACTGGTTCGTCGACTTCGCGCCCGGCCACCCGGTGGTCTTCGCGTTCGCGTGGTCGCTCGCGACCGAGGAGCAGTTCTACGCCGTGTGGCCGTGGCTCGCGAAGGCGCCCCGGATGCTGATGCCGGTCGCGGCGCTGCTGCTGCTCGCCGCCGACCAGGGCGTGGAGCTGGGCGTCTTCGGCGCGGGGTGGCCGGAGCTCGCGCGGCGGATCGTGGCCGGCATCGCGTCGCCCATCTGCATGGGCGCGCTCCTCGCGTGCGCCCTGGACGACGTGCACGGCTTCGCGCACCTCCGCCGGCTCCTGGGCTTGCGCGCGTCGGCGCCGGCCGCGCTCGGGATCCTCGCGGTGCTCGTCGTGGAGGAGAGGACGCCGCTCGTCCTGGTGCAGCTCGCGATGACGCTCCTCGTCGGCGCGTGCTCGATACGCCCGGACCACGGCCTCCGGGCCGCGCTCGAAGCCCGACCGGTGCGCTTCGTCGGGACCATCAGCTACGCGCTCTATCTCGTCCACGTCGCCGCCATCACCGCCGTGAAGCGCCTCGCTCCCGGCCTCGCCGAGAGCGCGCCCATCGTCTTCGCGGGCGGCCTCGCGCTCGCCGTCCCGCTCGCCTACGCCCTCCATCGCCTCGTCGACGTCCCCCTGCAACCGCTGCGGGCGCGCCTTCGCCCCGCGCCTTGACGGCCCCCTCGTCGCGGCGCGACGCTCTCGCGCCATGAACACCCCCCCGCAGCGCGTCCGCGTCGCCAGGCTCCAGGACACGCAGCTCGACGGCGTCGTCGCCGTCGACGCCGCATGCAAACAGCAGCTCCACCGCGCCGGCGTCCCCGCCACCGAAGAGCCCGTGCGCGGCCTCGCGGGCGTCGCGAAGCTCACCAGGCTCCACAACGTCCTCGTGGCCGACGCCGACGGCGTGGTCGCCGGATACGCTGCGTGGCGCGACGAGTCCCCGGGCGTCGCCTACCTGGAGGAGCTGGCCGTGAAGCCGGAGCTCCAGCGCCACGGGATCGCCGAGAAGCTGCTCGACGCGGTCCGCGGAGAGGCCCGCGCGGTCTCGCTCCCCGTCCTCTTGACGCGCATGTGGAGCAAGAACGCAGCCGGCAAGGCCCTCCTCGAGAAGGCGGGCTTCACGCCGCTGGCGTCGCACGCCAGCGAGCGTGTGACGCAGTGGAAAGAGGAGCAAGAGGCGGCCGAGGGCCACGGCGTGGCGAAGGACGGCCAGGTGGTGATGGCGCAATCGCTGCTGTGAGCGGGTACCTCCAGATGGCCGCGCGCGATTGTCGATCCGGCGCCACCCGATGCCGCGCCTGCGGCATCAGCACCGCGAGCGTCAGCGGCCCGTTCTCAGTTTCCGCCGTTGCCTCTTGCCCATCGTGCCGCGCCGCGCGCCCGTCTCGCGACGCTTCTCCACGGCGAGGGCCTTGGTCCTCACGGGGGTCACCGGCGCCGTCGCCCGTTCCTCCGCAGTCGCTGCTATAAGGCGGGGATGCGTTTTGGTGCATTCTTCGTGGCCGGAGGCGCGGCGCTCGTCGGCGCCCTGGTCGCCCACGACGCACGCGCGGTGGGGACACGCACCTTCGAGCTCGACACGCTCGACAAGCTCTCGGGAGGCGACCTCAAGGGCGTGACAGTGGGCTCGGACGGGGTCGTTCGCGCGGGGTGGACGCTCGGCAGCGTCCCCCTCCCCGAAGGGGCGGGGACGACGGCGACGTGCGCGGTCGAGCTCCCCGACGGCAGCGTCCTCGTGGGCACCGGGCCCGCCTCGGGTGGCAAGGTCGTCCGCATCGCGAACGACCAGGCGACGCTGTTCGCCGACACCAAGGAGACGGCCGTCAACGCGCTCGCCGTCGACAAGGCCGGCACCGTGTTCGCGGCCACGACGAGCAACAAGGTCTACAGGGTCTCGCAGGGGAAGGCCGAGGTGTTCGCCACCCTCCACGACGTGGACAGCGTCTTCGCGCTCGCGGCCGACCCGCGCACGGGCACGCTCTACGCCGGCACGGGTGACGAGGGCAAGGTCATGCGCGTCGAGCCCGGCGCCGCGTCCACCGTCTACTTCAAGACCGACGAGCCGTTCGTCGTCTCTCTCGCCGTCGCCGGCGACGGGGCCGTCTACGCGGGGACCGGCGGCAAGGGGCTCCTCTATCGCGTCACGGCGGCCGGGAGGGCGACCGTGCTCTACGACTTCCACGACGAGGAGGTGCGCGCCGTCGCGGTCGGCCCCGATCGCACCGTGTGGGCCATCGCGAACGAAGGCCCCTCGGGC
This sequence comes from Polyangiaceae bacterium, assembly GCA_036501935.1. GTDB lineage: Bacteria > Myxococcota_A > Polyangia > Polyangiales > Polyangiaceae > Palsa-1150. The sequence continues at coordinate 45,779 of DASXZL010000074.1, forward strand.
ACGGCGAGCGAGACGACGGAGTCCTCTTCCTCGCGCCGCAACACGAGCGGCCGCAGCCCCGCGGGACCGAGCACCATCGCGCGCGCCAAGACCGGAAAGGGGTCGCTCTGGCACTTCGACGCGCAGGGTCGGCCCGAGCGCGTCATGCACCACGACGAGTTCCACTACCTGTCGCTCGCGCTGGACGACAAGGGCGTGCCCTACGTCGGCACGGGCGCCGAGGGCCGCGTGTACACGGCGGACGACGCGCACCGGGTCTCGCTCGTGGCCGACACCGACGAGCGGCAGATCGGCGCGCTGGTCGTCTCGGGCCGGGTGCATTTCCTCATCGGGAGCGACCCCGCGGCGTACCACCGCGTGCTCTCGGTGGGCGGCCCCGACTCGGTCTGGACGAGCAAGGCGCTCGACGCCGGCCTTCGCGCGCGCTTCGGTCATGCCCACTGGAACGGCACGGGCGCGCTCGAGGTCTCGACGCGCACGGGCGACACGCAGACGCCCGACGCGACCTGGAGCCCCTGGAGCGCCGCGGTCGGCGACGGCGGCCCCATCACGAGCCCCGGGGGGCGCTTCGTCCAGGTGCGCGCGAAGCTGCGCGACCCCGCGGCGACCATCGCCGACGTCAGCATCCCGTTCGTGACGGAGAACCTCCGCGCGGTGGTCACGGAGGTCGCGGCGCGTTCCAAGGGCGCGCACGAACCTCGCGAATCGAAGGACAAGGAGGGCGTGCCTGCGAGCGGGAACGAGCTCCCCAAGCACGATCCGGTCGTCCACGTGACGTGGAAGGTCGACAACCCCGACAACGACGACCTTCGCTACCGCGTGTCGTTCCACAAGGACGGTCAGACCCGCTGGCTCGACGCGACCACGCCGGATGACGTGCTCACGCGGTCCGAGCTCGACTGGGATACGTCGTCGCTCCCCGAGGGCAAGTACCGGGTGCGCGTCGACGCGAGCGACGAGCTCTCGAACCCGCCGAGCGACAGGACGCACTTCTCCCTGGAGACGTCGCAGGTGCTGGTCGACAACACGCCGCCTGTGTTCAAGAGCCTGGCGATGCAGGGCCGGCGCGTGCGGGCCGAGGTGGTGGACGGTCTCGGCCCGATCGCGCGCGTCGAGGTGGCCATCGACGGGCGCACGGAGTGGCGACCGCTCGCGCCGACGGACGGCATCTTCGACACGGCCGACGAGACCGTCGACACCGACCTCTCCATGCTGCTTCCGCCGACGTCCGGGCCGCACATCGTCGCCGTGCGCGCGTCCGACGCCGCAGGCAACTTCGTCGTCCGCGAGGTGGAGACCCCCTAGCCGCCACAGCCTGCCTCCGCGCGACCCATGACCGGCGGCAACGAGAAGAGGGAGAGCGGAAACCGGGAAGACGGGAAGACGGGAAGCATGGTTGGTTGATTCCAACCCCATTCACTTCCCGTCTTCTCGTCTTCCTGTTTCCCCCTCTCCCTCACCTGCTTTTGTCAGGCGGGCGGGCGTTATTTGGCGCCGGGGACGGCGGGCGTGCTGCCGGGGGCGAGGTCTTTCACCTTGGTGCCCGCCGAGTCGTAGAGCGTCGAGCAGAGGACCTTGCTCCCGCCGCCGCTGCGCTGCACGTTCACCGCGAAGCCCCGCGCCGGGGGTCCTGCCGCGCTCACGTAGGTCCGGGCGACGTCGTCGCAGCTCGGCGGCGACTTGGCGAAGACACCCACCTGGCAGATGACCATCCTCGAAAAGCTGGACGGCGCGCTCGCCGACGCGTCGAGCCGGTCGTGCATGATGCGCTGCATCTTGTCCATGTCCATCGCCATCGCCGTGTCGCACCCGAGCGCCGCCACCTCCTTCGTACCAGGGGCGTGCTGCGCCTCGGCCGCCAGCTCGGCCACGTCGCCGATGGTGCCGAACACCATCTTGCCCTCCTTGCTGTTCGCGAAGTGGTAGATGCCGAAGCCGACCACGAGGACGAGCGCGAAGCCGACGCCCCCCACGATGGCCAGCGCGATGAGGCAGCCGCGGTTGGACTTCTTCGGTGGGACCGGGCGCGGCGGGAGCGGGGCGACTTGCACGCCGCCCAAGGTATCAGGCGGCTCCCTTTCCGGGCTCCGCAGGATGCGCACACATGTTCGCACTCGGCTCCGGCTTGTCACGGCTCGCTCCACCCTGCGACACGGCGGTCAGGGTGGACGCCGCCTGCCCCGGGGCCAATCCATGCGAAAGCTAGCGATCTCGCGTCGCTCCGGCCACAATCGAAGGTCGGCACGCGCCGTGAACACACGGCGGTCGGGTCGGGAGTCCCTTCGCTTCGATGAGCCCTCGCGTCACCCTGTTTGCCCTGCTCGCCGTGGCCGTCGTCGGCCCCGTGGCGGCCTGCAACGTCGTCACGAGCGCGGGCTCCGAGGACCTCGTCGCACCCCATCCGGTCGGCGTCGACGGCGGCGACGCGGCCGTCTCGTCTCCGGAGGCGGGCGGTGAGGCGCAGACCGTGGCACCGAGCCTCCAGGGCAGCCCGCTCTGCAACGCGCCGCTCACCGGGAGCTGCTATCCGGACGAGCCCACGACGGCGAAGGCCTGCGGCCTGGCCCCCGACGGAGGCGCGTACAACGCCTCGGCCGGCTACGGCAACGCGCCGCTCGCCTGCCGCGTCGTCGCCACCACGCCGGATGCGACCGGGTCCGCGCAGTCCCCGGCGTGCTCTCCGGCGGGCAACGCCGGCGACGGCTCGTGGTGCAAGTCCTCGAACGAATGCCAGGCGGGCTTCGACTGCGTCGGATCGGGGACGTGCCAGCACTACTGCTGCTCGGGCAACACCGAATGCGGACCCGAGCTCCCCGTGGCCGTCGCCGACGAGTTCTGCGACATCCAGCCGACGACGCAAGCAACCGGCGTCGAGGTCCCCGTGTGCATGCCGATCCATCCCGCGGGCGGCTGCAAGCTCCTCGACCCGGGCGCATGCCCGGCGACCGAGACGTGCTCGGTCGTCCGCGACGACGGCTCGACCAGCTGCGTGGCCATCGGCGGCGCGACGGCGGGCCAGCTCTGCGAGAAGGACCATTGCGCGGCGTCGCTCGTGTGCCTCGGCACCGTGGGCGCGCGCACCTGCTACCAGCTCTGCGACACGTCCACGGCGCAGCAGTGCTCGACGGCGCAGCAGTGCAAGGGCGGCCTGCCGCTGTTTCCGGATCCGACCATCGGCATCTGCCAGTAGCGCCAGGGCGCCGGCCTGCACGATGCATGAGGCTCCACCGTCCGCCCGGACGGAGGCCCCGCCATGGAAACACTCGAGTTTGTCCTGGAGACCAAGGGGAGCACAGCCGTGCACGTGGTCGAGCCCGAGGCGACGGTGCTCGAAGCCGTCGGCAAGATGTGCGCGGCACACGTCGGCGCCTTGCTCGTCGTCCGCGACGAGACCCTCGTCGGCGTGTTCTCGGAGCGCGACGTCATGGTCCGCGTGGTTCTCGATCAGCGCGATCCGGCAACCACATGCGTCGCGGAGGTCATGACGCCCGCAGTGATCACGGTGCCCCTCCATTCGTCGGCCCACGAGGCGATGTCCGTGATGACGAGCCGGCGCGTCCGCCACCTCCCGGTCACCGACGGCAGCCGCATCGCGGGCGTCGTGTCGATCGGCGATCTCGTTCGGTGGGCCGTCAGCGATCGGGACCGCCTCATCGATGAGCTGGAGGAGTACGTCGCCGGCCGGTATCCGGGATAGGCGGCCGTCTCGCGTGGCGATGCGCCCCACGGCGCCCATCGAGCAAAGCTCGTCAGTCCGGGCCCCGGATCGTGAGCACGGGCGTCGTCGCCGTGCGGACGACCTTCTCGGCGATCCCGCCCATGAGAGCGTGGAGGATGCCGTGCTCGCGCGTGCCCATCACGATGAGGTCGGCGCCGATCTCCTCGGCGGTCGCGTCGATGACCTGCCATGGCCGGCCCTCTCGGAGGAGCGCCTCGAGCTCGACGCCACGATGCACGCGGGCCTCGAGGACTCCTCGCAGCGTGTCCGCCATGGTCGCGATGAACCGGATGTGGTCCTCGGGGGTGGCCGCGAGGAACTCCCCGGCGGGCAGCGGGCTCGGCGCAGGGAGCTCGTAGACGTGCACGACGACCACGGAAGCGTCGAGCTTGGCGGCGAGGTCGATCGCCCGGTCGAGCGCGGTCAACGAGGCCTCGCCGAAGTCGATGGGCACCAGAATGCGGGAGATCGTCATGGGGGTCGATGTCGGATGGTGCAAACCTACTGCCAGACTCGGCGTATGCTCGAGGTCCCGCAGCGTCGGCGGCTCGGCTCGAGCGCCGGCCGCGGCGAGGCGACCGTCGGCCCCGTCCGCCCCTTCGCGACGACCGCGGCGGCTGTCCCGGGACACCCCCCGGATTGTCCGGGACGCTCGCCTCCCCCCGATTCTCCGCAGAATTCGGCCTTGGCGGGCGCGGCACGTTCCGTGGAACACCCCGGTCATGACGATGACAGGGACATGGGTCGGTCCGCGCGAGCGTGCGGTCGAGGTTGGGGTCGAATGCCTGGGCGACGCCGAGCTGCTGGCCATCGTGCTCGGCACCGGATGTACGGGGATGCCCGTGAGCGTGCTCGCCGCCCGTGTGCTCGAGGAGCACGGGGGGGTTGCCGGCCTCGCCCGTGCGGGAGTCGGCGAGCTGGGGGAGCCTACCGGCATGGGTCCGGCGAAGGGGGCGAGGCTCGCGGCCGCCATCGAGCTGGGCCGCCGGGCGACGTCCGCCGCGTCGCTCGACGCACTGCCGAAGCTGCCCGACCGCGAGTCGGTCGAGACGTGGGCTCGACCGCGCCTGGCGACGCTGGATCACGAAGAGCTGTGGCTGCTCTGCCTCGACGGGCGGCACGGGATGCGGGCGGCGCGGCGGGTGGCGTCGGGCGGCATCCACGGGCTCCACGTCACGGCGCGCGATCCGCTCCGCATCGCGCTTCGGGAGGCGGCGAGCGCGTTCGTGCTCGTGCACAACCACCCCAGCGGAGATCCCACGCCGAGCGACGAGGACCTGGCGTTCACGCGCGCCGTGGTGGACGGCGCCGCGGCCGTGGGGATGCCCATGCTCGATCACGTGGTCGTCGCGCGCCGCCGGGCGACCTCGATGCTCGACGCGGGACTGCTGGGGCCGATCCTACCGTTGCGCGCAAAGCCGCTCGGTCGCTCGTGACGCGGGCCTCACGGAAGCGCCAGCTGCTCTCCCGAAGCCCGCTGCGGCAGCGCGAGGAGCTCGTCGAGCGTCTTCGGCGCATACAGGAACGCGTACGCCGCCTCGCTCGCGAGCACCCGTTTCAGGTAGTTGCGCGTCTCGTCGAACGGGATCCGCTCGACGAAGACGTCGAAGTCATCGCCTCCGCGCTCGCCGAGCCAGCGGCGGACCGAGCCCGACCCGCCGTTGTAGGCGGCGATGGCCAGGGCGGGGTTCGTGGAGAACGACGACCGCAGTTGCGCGAGGAGCTTCGCGCCGAGGGCGATCGACACCTCGGGCCGGCGGAGCGACGCGTCGTCGAAAGCGAGCGGCGTGCCGCGCGCCACCATGCGTGCGGTGCCGCCGACGAGCTGCATCAGACCGATGGCGTTGGCCACGCTGTGCGCCTCCGGATTGAAGGCCGATTCCTCGCGCATGATCGCCCAGGTGAGCGACGGCGGGATGCCGGCCGAGGCGCTCTCGGAGTCGACGACCCCGTCCCAGGGACGGGGGAAGGCGGCCTCCCACGGGAGCTTCCAGCGACCCGCGGGCCAGTGGCCGCGGTAGTCGACCAGCCGCGAGCGGGCGAACGAGTGCCCGAGCTCCGGCGCGCCGGAACGGTCGTAGAGCCACGCCACGGTCCACACGACCTCGGGATCCGCCGCCTCGGCCACGAGGCCCCCGGCGGAGGCTTCGCGGCGCGCGGCGTCGACCTCTCCCACCTCGAGCAGGCGCGCGAAGCGCTCGAACGCCGGCGTGGCCAGCTCCGCGTGCGCGGACGTGAGGAACGGACCCGGCGGCTCGCGGGCGATGGCCGCCTCGACGGCCTTGCGCGCGGCCGCGCCCTCCAGGCTCCGCAAGCGCCCATAGGCCATGAGCATGTAGAAGGCGAGAGGCTGCTCGGCCACGATCGCCGCGTACCGCGTCTTCGCGTCCTCGGCGTCGCCCGCCAGCTGCGACACGCGGGCGCGATAGTAGGCGGCCCGACCGCTCGAGCCCCAGGCTCGGTCGTCGAGCGAGAGCGCGAGCAGGCGATCCAGCGTCGTGCGCGCACCGTCGAGGTCGCGCTTGCCGAGCTGGTTGAGCGCCACCCGGAAGAGGGCCTCGCCCTTCATGTCCCCGTCGGGGTAGGCGTCGGGCAGCGACGCCAGCATGGAGAGAGACTTCGCCTCGTCTCCCTCGTCGTAGACCACGAGCGCCGCGTGAAATCGTGCGTCGTCCGCCAGGCGATGCGTCGGGAACCGCTTCTCGACAAGGGCGAAGCGGGTCATCGCGTCGGCGTTGCGGTGTGCCGAGGAGCTCGCCTTGCCCCCGTAGTAGAGCGCCGTGACCTGCGCATCCTCACCCTCGCACCGCGCGATGGCGTCGCCCCATGCGTCGGCCGCGTCGGACGACTTGCCTCGCGGCACCGCCTGGGCCCGCAGGATGGCGGCCTTGCAGCCCGCGTCGCGGTGCTTCTTGCTCCCTTTCGGCAGCGCCGAGAGGAGCGCGTCCGCCGTCTCGATGGCGCGCTTCGGCTGGGACCCGTCGAGCCAGGCCTGCGCCTGCCGGACTCGGTCATCGGACGTGAGAATCGGCGCCTTCGCCTGCCGCAGCGTCTTCGCCGCCCGGGTCCGGAGGCCCAGCACGTCCGCCTTCTCCGCGACCATGGGCGCCTCGACGAGCACCCGCGTCCCGAGGTCGAGGGCCTCTTGCGCGCGCGACTCGGGCGGTCCCTCGACCCCGTCGAGCAGGGCCGTGGCGAGCTGCAGGGACGAGTCGGCCCAGCGCACACCGTGAGGCGACGACGCGAGGAGCGCGCGCCACAGGGGCACGGCGGAGGCTCGGTCGCCCTTCATCACGAACGCGTCGGCCAGGGCGAGCCTGGCCTCGTCGCGCGCGGCAAAGTCCTCCCCGGCCGCGCGGAGTCGCCCGATCGCGTCGTCTTGCCGGCCCATCCGGAGCAGCGCTTGCGCGTCACGCAGGCCCGCGTACGGCGCGAGAGCGCAGGTTGCCCCTCCGGCGCCGGACGCGGCGAGCGCGCGTTCGAATGCGGTCGAGGCCTCGCTCGTCTCCCCCGCGTCGAGGTGAAGTCGACCCGACAGGTATGCCCACGCGCAAGTCTGCGTCGCCGACAGCGTCGCCGACGCCAGCACCGCGTCGAGCGCACGCGCGGCCCCGGACGGATCGTGCTCCCGGTCTCTCGCCCGCGCGGCGGCGAGGCGCGGATCGTCCAGCACGAGAGCGAGCGCCGGCATCCCGGCATCCACGGCCGCCTCCGCCGCCGCTCCCCCCTCGGAGGGGACGACGAACGTCGCCGGCTGCACGCTGACCGCCGACGCGGGCTCCGCCGGGGGACGGACCTCGGTCGTGTTGCCCCCCCGACACGCGGCGAGCCCGAGGAGCGCCATCACTGCCCCCGCCGACGCGAACCTCATGGCTTTCGACGGAACGCCTCTTCCGCGGCCTCTTCTTCCCGGGCTTCCCTCTTCCTGCGAAGCGCGTCGTGCCAGCGCGCGCGGTCGGCCGCGACGACGTCCACGTCGGCCCTTCGCGTCGCCAGCTCCCCCTGGGCCGATTGCTCGACTTCGCGCGCGCGCCCCTCCGCGCCTTGGGCTCGCGCCACGGCGGACGCCATCGTCTCGCCCTCCGACGCGACGCGGCTCTCCCAGGCCCCCGCCCGCGCGAGGTCCCCGACGCGCAGCTCCCCGCGGGCCAGCGCCTCCTGCTCGGCGCCGCGTACGCGCGACGCGGCCACCTCGTGCGCGTCGCGGCGTTGTTCGGCGCTCCGTCGGTCGCGCTCGGCTGCGTCGCGTCCGGCCACGGCCTTCGCGAGCCCCTGGACGGCGGCATCCGCCTGCTCTCCTCGCAGCTTCGCCAGCGGCTCGAGCGGATACTTCGGGGGGCGCATCGGGCGGCTTCAGCATAGCAAAGGTTGCGGCGAGCCTCCGCGTGAGGGACCTTCCTCGGCATGCTGCGCGCGCGCATCTGCGACCCCGCAGGACCCCGGTGGTGGCGCATCGCGGCCACCGTGGGCACGCTCCCGCTGACGGCCTTGGCGGTGGGTCTGCCTGGATCGGTGACCGCGCGCGCGATGACGATGCTGCTGGGGCTCGCATGGCTGACTTTGGGCCGCCTGGTCGTCCCCCGCTTGCCGCCACGCTCCTGCTCGATCGAGCTCGAGCCCGGCGCCATCCGGGTGAGGAACGCGGGCCTTTCGTCGCAGCGCATCGCAGCCGCGGACGTGCGCGCAGCCTCGACGGCGGAGCTCTCCGACGGCCGATGCGCCGTCGCGCTGGTGCGCCAGGAAGAGGGCGACCCCGTGTGGCTCGAGCTCGAGAAACAGGGGGATCTGGATGGCGTCCGCCGCGCGCTCGGCATCGGGCATACGGGGTTCGGCGCGCTGCGTTGGCCCTCGGCGCGGGGCGGCTTCCACAATACGCCGACCGCCGCCGACGGCGTGGTGACGCTCGGGTGGCTCGCGATGCTCGTGGCCGTGTGGATGGGCGCGGCCGAAGTCGCGCTGGCCATCGCGCTCCCCGTCTTGCCGCTCACCCTCGTGGCGATGGTCCTCGCGACGACGACGCGCCCCTGGCGGCACGGCATCGCGTTGAGCCCCCGCGGCGTGCAGACGGTCCTCCACGGGTGCACCGAGCTCCTGCCGTGGGAGAAGGTCGTCGACGCGAAGGTGGTGGGCACCGAGCTCTCGATCGAGACGGCCGACGGCGCGAAGGCGATTCCGATGCGCTCGGCCCTGCCGGCCGTCCGCGAGCACCTGGCGGCGCAGCTCCGCTCGGCGATCCGCCGATCCCGGGGCGAAGGTCCGCCGCCGCCGGAGCCTCCGGCGTCGCTGGCGATCCTCTCGCGACGGGACGAGGGGCGGCGAGCATGGCTGGAGCGGCTCGACGCCACCGCAGCCTCCATGGCGCAGGGAGAAGGCTATCGCCTCGCGAGCGTCGAGCCGCGGGACCTGTGGACGACGCTCGACAGCCCGGACGCACCGCCGAGCCTTCGCGCGGCCGCGGCGCGCATCCTGGCCAGGGTGGCGCCACAGGAGGCCGGCGAGCGCATCGCGAAGACTCTGGCGAGAGAGCACGACCGCGAGACGCGGCAATGCATCCGAGTCGCTCTCGAGGAGGACGTCGAGGTCGCGGCCCGCGAGCTCGATCGCCTCGATCGGAGTTAGGGGGCCGACCACTCCTGCAGAGAGCGCACGCGGAGGACGGGCTCCCCCTGCGACGCCTCGAGCGCGTCGCAGGCCGCGAGCGCCGCGGCGATGGTGGTGAAATAAGGGATGTTGGCGAGCAGGGTCTGGCGGCGCAGCGAGTAGCTGTCGCGGACCTCCTTGGCGCCGATGGTGGTGTTGACGACGATGGCGACCGTCCCGCCGCGGATGATGTCGACGACGTTCGGCGACCCCTGGTTCACCTTCTGCACGACCTCGACCGGGACCCGCGCACGCCGGAGCGCGGCCGCCGTTCCTTGCGTCGCGAGGACATCGAAGCCGAGCGCCCGAAGCCGGCGGCCGATGTGCATCGCCGCGGGCTTGTCCTCGTCCTTCACGCTCACGAACACGCAGCGCCGCTTGCCGCCCTTCTCGGGGAGCCCGAGCTCGATCCCGCTCGCGAGCATGGCCTTGCCGAAGGCGCGGGCGAAGGTCTCCGCGATGCCCATCACCTCGCCGGTCGAGCGCATCTCCGGTCCCAGGATGGTGTCCGCGCCGTGGAATTTCGCGAACGGGAAGACGCTCTCCTTCACCGAGGTGTGACGGGGCACGGGCGCGTCGTCGAGCCCCAGCTCGTCGAGCGTCTTGCCCACCATGAGCTGCGCCGCGATCTTCGCGAGCGGGCGCCCCGTCGCCTTGGACACGAACGGCACCGTGCGGCTCGCGCGTGGATTGACCTCGAGGATGTAGACCTCGCCGCCCTTCACGGCGAACTGCACGTTCATCAGGCCGACGACGCCGAGCTCCAGCGCCAGCATGCGCGACTGCTCCTCGATGCTGAGCACGATCTCGGGCGGCAACGAGTGCGGCGGCAGCACGCTGGAGCTGTCGCCCGAGTGAACGCCGGCCTCCTCGATGTGCTGCATGACGCCGCCGATGACGCAGCGCCGCCCGTCCGCGAGGCAGTCGACGTCGACCTCGATGGCGTCCTTCAGGAATTCGTCGACCAGGATGGTCTGCGTGCCGGCGTCCCTCGCCGCCTCGAACGCGCGTGACACGAAGACCGCGAGCTCGTCGTGCGAGTACACGATCATCATGGCCCGCCCGCCGAGGACGTAGCTCGGGCGCACCAGCACCGGGAAGCCGATCGACGTCGCGATGGCGATCGCCTCCTCCGGCGTCCGCGCGACCCCGCTCCGGGGGCGCTTCAGCGCCAGCTTGGTCAGGACCTCGTCGAAGCGCCCGCGATCCTCGGCGCGGTCGATGGCGTCGGCGCTCGTGCCGAGCAGATGCACGCCGCGCTTCTCGAGCGGCACCGCGAGCTTCAGCGGCGTCTGGCCCCCGAGCTGCACGATGACGCCCTCGGGCTTCTCTTCCTCGACGATGCCGAGCACGTCCTCCAGGGTCAGCGGCTCGAAGTACAGGCGGTCGCTCGTGTCGTAGTCGGTGGAGACGGTCTCCGGGTTGCAGTTGACCATCACCGTCTCGAAGCCCATCTCACGAAGAGCCATCACGGCGTGCACGCAGCAGTAGTCGAACTCGATCCCCTGCCCGATCCGGTTGGGGCCGCCGCCGAGGATGAGCACCTTGCGCCGGCCCGCCTCGGGGCGCGCCTCGCTCTCCGTCTCGTAGGTCGAGTAGAGGTACGGCGTGTGCGCCACGAACTCGGCGGCGCAGGTGTCGACGCGCGCGTAGACGGCGCGGCTGCCGCGGGACGACCGCAGCGACCGCACGTCGTCCTCGCAGCCTCCGCCCAGCGCGGCGAGCTGGCGATCGCTGAAACCGAGGCGCTTGTACGCGCGCATGGCGTCGGGCCCCGTCTCCCCGCGCTTCACCGCCTGCTCGGCGGCGACGATGCGGCGGATGTGGGCGAGAAACCAGGGATCGATGGCCGTGCGCTCGTGGAGCTCGGCGTCGGTGAGCCCCACGCGCATCGCGTCGGCCACGTAGAAGAGGCGGTCGGCCGTGGGCGTCGCGACCAGCATCTCCAGCGCTCGCCGCGTCTCCAGCTCCGTCGGCGGAGGAAGGACGCGGAGCACCTCCATCTCCGGCGCCTCCATCGCGAGGTCGCGCTGCCGCTTCGGCTCTGCGAGCGAGCGGTAGTCGACCCGGTCGAGCAGCGACACGAGGCCGTCCTTGCCCGTCTCGAGCGACCGGGCCGCCTTCTGCAACGCCTCGCAGAACGTCCGGCCCATGCTCATCACTTCGCCCACGCTCTTCATCTGCGTGCCCAGCGTCGTGTCCGCGCCGGGGAACTTCTCGAAGGCGAAGCGCGGCCACTTGACGACGACGTAGTCGATGACCGGCTCGAACGCCGCGCTCGTCCGCGTGATGTCGTTCTGCAGCTCGTCGAGCGTGTAGCCGACGGCGAGCTTCGCGGCGATCTTCGCGATGGGGTAACCAGTGGCCTTGCTCGCCAGCGCCGACGACCGCGAGACGCGCGGGTTCATCTCGATGACGTGCGACTTGCCGGTCTTCGGGTCGACCGAGAACTGCACGTTGGCGCCGCCCGTCTCGACGCCGATCTCGGTCATCACGGCGCGCGCCGCGTCCCGCAGCTTCTGGTACTCGCGGTCGGTCAGCGTCATCGCCGGGGCGACGGTGATCGAGTCGCCCGTGTGGACGCCCATCGGATCGAGGTTCTCGATGGAGCAGACGACGATGAAGTTGTCCGCCCGGTCGCGCATGACCTCGAGCTCGAACTCCTTCCACCCGAGGACGCTCTCCTCGATGAGCACCTCGTGCGTCGGCGACTGGGCGAGGGCCCAGCTCACCTTCTCGACGAGCTCCGCCTCGGAGTAGGCGATGCCGCCGCCCGACCCGCCGAGGGTGAAGCTCGGGCGCAGGATGGCGGGGAACCCCGTCTCGTGCACCACGGCCCACGCCTCTTCGACCGAGTGCGCGACGGCCGAGCGCGGGCAGGTCAGCCCGATCTTCTCCATCGCCGCCTTGAAGAGCGCGCGGTCTTCGGCCTTGGTGATGGATTCGGGCCGCGCGCCGAGCATCTCGACGCCGTAGCGGTCGAGCACGCCCTCGTCGCGCAGCTTCATCGCGAGGTTCAGCGCGGTCTGACCGCCCAGCGTGGGCAAGAGCGCGTGCGGGCGCTCGCGCTCGATGATGGCCGCCACCGTGCGCCACTCGAGCGGCTCGATGTACGTGCGCACCGCGAGCTCCGGGTCGGTCATGATCGTCGCCGGGTTGGAGTTCACCAGGACGACGTCGAACCCCTCCTCGCGCAGCGATTTCGCCCCCTGCGTGCCGGAGTAGTCGAACTCGCACGCCTGGCCGATGACGATGGGACCCGCGCCGATGAGGAGGATGCGCTGCAGGTCGGTGCGACGAGGCATTCCGAGAGTCGGCGATTAGCAGGTGCGGACGCCGGGGGGTAGAGGCGTTCTCGCGCAGCCCCCCGGTCAGCGCCCCGAGGGGACGCCTTCGCTGCGGTAGCGCTGGAAGAGCCGACCCCACGACGTCGTCCTTTGCCACCGCTCGGCGATGCGGCGGTACCGCAGCGGCCATTGCAGGTAGTCGTGATTGAATTCGGAGACGAAGATCGGCAGGGCGACGAGCGGCGTCCGCATCAGCAGGGGCTGGAGGACCTTGGTCGGCCCGAACCATGCCAGCCACGCGAGCATCCCGTGCAGGTTCCGGCCGACCTGAAAGCCCCACCGCTCGTCGGCCGCGTCCACGTCCCCGGTGATCTCGATGTCACGTGGATCGCCGACGCCGAGGCCGCGCTCGTGCGCGAGCCGGATGTAGCGGATCGACATCGGGTCGATCCCCATGACGCGCGCCGCGACGGCGTCGATGGCCACCTGGTCGTCCGACGCGAGGATCACGTTCTTCACGACGGGCGTCATCGTGCGCGGCCCCGGCCCGTTGCCTGCGGTCGTGCCGTCCATGAGCGCGAAGACGCCCGTATGGATCTCCTTCTGGATGGCGAGCAGATCGACCAGCGTCTCGTGGATCCACGTGTGCGTGTAGTGGCGGTGCGTGTTGAGCAGGCCGCCGAACGCGTTCTTCATCGCACCCGTCGTGGTCGTGTAGAGGTGCGTCTTCATCGTCGGCAGATGCACGATGTTCTTGCCCTGGAAGTAGTCCGGGATGTGGAGCCCTTCGGGGAAGATCTTGTCGAGCACGAGGAGCGGTTTCCGTGGCGCGAACGAGACGAACGTCATGTCCTCCGGCTCGAAGTTGTATTTCACCGGGATCCCGTAGTGCCGGAAGATGGGCAGGTATCCGTTGAGGTCCTCGCCCTTGAACGCGTCGATGACGACGGTCTTGTTCTGGACGCACACGAGCTCGTCGAGCCCCGCCGCGCGCAGCGCGAGGATCGTGCCTTCGAGCTGCCACGGAGTGGTGTTCGCGCTCGGCATCGGGAAGTGCCACGAGATGTTGTCCTTGAGGATCGTGGTGACGCCGGGGCGGAGGGCCGCTCTGCCGCCGCCCAGCTCGAAGAGCCGCTGGTAGTCATTCAACGCGGTGTCGGGTGTGGTGCGGAGGACGGCGACGCGAGCACGAGACCCCATGGGCGCCGGAACGCAGCGGAGGCCGGCGGCATATCGAAGAGCTCTGCCGGCCCTCGGTTCACACGTCTGACAGCGTTGTCGTGGTGCCCGTCCGCCCCTCCGCGGGAAAGCCCGGGCGGCGCGCTCGTTTCGGCGCGCGCGTGCCGGAGGGCACGCTCGTTGCTGTGCTGTCTCCGCTGCGTGAGTCGACTTTGCTTGCTTGGCTTAAACCCTCGCCCTTGACCGGCGTCGACGGATCGGACCGCGCCCGGCCACCGCGCTTCGGGCCCAGGCGATGTGGCAGAATGCGAGCGCGATGCACGATGGGACGCCGCCCGAGCACGACGAGGACGACCCGACCCGCGTCGCGCACGAGCAGCTCCGTAGTAGCTTTCGTCGCCAGCGATCGCCATGAGAACGTCCCGCCTCGCCCTCGTGCTCTCGGGTGCCCTCCTTGCCTCGTGGGCCTGCGAGCCCCCCGGGCCGCCGAGCGCTCCGCCCGCGCCGTCGGCGACGGCGTCCGTGTCGGCCTCGTCCGCGGCATCGGGCGCAGCCGCGCCGAACCTGATCCCACCCCCCGTCGTCAATCCGCCCATCCCGCGCGACCTCAAGGCGCTCCTCGCCGCGCCGAAGAGGGCGCACTGCCCCCCGCACGAAGTCGCGCCCGGGGTCTGGGTGCGCTTTCACTGCGGCGCGTTCGACGCCGTAACGAACGCGCGCCAGGCCGACCCGGCCAAGCTACGAATGCTCCGGCACGGACGCCTCCGGCTCGACAGCCCCGTCGGCAACGCGGCGCTCTCCGCCGACGGCGGCATGACCGAAGAAGCGTGGCGCAGCGTGCTGCCTCGTTACGTCGACCACCGGAAGGTCGGCACCGAGGGCCCGGTCATGAATCAGGCTCAGGTCGGGTGCTGCTCCGCCTTCTCTTTGGCGGGCGCGCTCGACAACGCTATCCGCCGCCAGAAGAAGACCGACGCCATCTCGCCCATGCACCTCTGGTCGCACTACTTCACGCCAGGCATGTCGCCCGCGAGCACCAAGAACCAGGGGCGCCCGCTCGCGGTCCTCTCCGTGTGGCCGTACGACGAGGTGGCCGCCTGCAAGATCAGCCAGGAGGAAGACGCCTGCGAGCAGTACTACCACGTGCAGAAAGAGCAGCCGCCCTGGGAGGCCGCGATCCAGCAGAAGCTCGGCGACGCCGACGCGCATGGCACCTGGAAGCTCACCTCCGTCACGTGCGTCACGGGCTCGGTGTGCAGCTCGAACACGCCGCGGGGGGCGAGCGATCCCGGCATCGTCGCCGCCTACCTCGCCACGGGCGCCGATCTCTGGGCCGCGATGTGGATCGACGAGCAGGCCTGGTACCACCCCGCGAACGGCACCATCCCCGACTACACGGTGCCGGCCGACGCCATCGCCGGAGGAACTGGCGAGGGCCACGGCGTCATCCTCTCCGGGTACGACTGGCGCTCGGGCACGCTGCGCTTCCTCGTCCATAACAGCTGGGGCGAGACGTGGGGCGATCAGGGCTACGCCTGGATCTCGGAGGCGATGGTCCAGAAGTACCTGCAGCAGGCGTACAAGGTCACCGTCGAGGATCTCTCGTCGCCGCCGGCGCCCCCCGGCGATCCCAACGCGCTGACGGACGACGACTGCCCCGAGGACGAGCTCGTCGACTCGGTCACCGGCCGCTGCGCGCCCATCTGCGCGGGCGACGTGCGACAGGCCAACGGCAAGTGCGCGACGCCGGACGCCGGCCCGCGCTAGGGCACCGCCGGCGAGGGTTCGACGCGCTCAGCGCGTGCGCGCGAACTCGATGCCGGCGTTCACTTCGCCCATGGCCTGATCGACGAGCCCGATGGCGCGCTCGCGGTGGCCGCCTTTGTTCGGCTCGGCGCGTTCGAGCTCCGCGCGTGCGGCCGCGAGGTGGTCGCGCGCCACGGTCATGTGGGGCTGGTCGCCGGCCGCGCCGGTGACGACGACGGTGCCGCCCCCGCAGGCGAGAAGGACGACGAGCGCGCTGGACGAGACGATGGCGATGGGCTTCCAGAAGTTCATGGGGTTCCCTCCTTCGAAGCCCACCACGCTACCACGCCCCATTTCGCTGCCGGGGGAAGCGGTGGCAGCAAGGTCACTCGCAGCCGGTGGCGCACGTCACGTACGCGACGCAGTCGGTGTCCTTCTCGCAGGCCATCGACACGGACGTGTAGCACTCGCCCGGATCGGCCATGCTCCCGGTCGCGTCGGTGAGGCACTTGTCGCAGGCCGTGGCGGGCAGCGTCGTCCCGCCGCACGTGCCCGCGCACGCACCGATGCCGAGGTCCGACGCGTCGGAGCCTCCGTCGACCGCGCCCGCGTCGAGGGGCCCGCAGATGGACGGCTTGCAGGCGCACGCGAGCTCCGCCGCGACGAGCTTCTTGTATCCGGCCGCGTAGTCCGTCCGGCAGCACGTGCGGCACGTCATCCCGGTGCCCGTGCATCCGGCGTCGTCCCCGGCCTCCGGGCTGCCGGTCTCCGTCGTCGCGACGTCGCCGCCGCTGGTGGCGTCATTCCCCCCCGACGCGTCGCCCCCGGTGTCGGCCGTCGACGTACCATCCATCGCCCCCGCCCCGTCGGCGGGGCCGCCGTCACCGCCGCTCCCCACGCCGGCGTTGGTCCCCCCGCAGCCGAGCGCTCCGAGACAGGCCGCGAACGAAGCCGCAGCCAACCACGTTAGACATGTCGTCATGGCGCCGGTCTGGAGCACGAGCCGTGCCTCCTTTCGATCTACGGCGGATCAGCCTTCGGAGATCGAGCGCTCGCTGGACGACGGGGCGTCCACCGGACGACGAGCGAGTCACGCGCTCAGGGGGGATCGAGGAGCTCGAGCGGCTCGGCCCCGACGAGGCGCCCTTCCCAGACCAGTACCCACACCGCGCCGTTCTCCACCAGCGGGGGCAGCTCCCCGGTGACCGACGCGACAACCGAACGCAGCGACCCACCGTGGGTGACGACGAGGGCCGGCGCGCCCTCCCTCGCGACGGTCTCCGCAGCGCGGCCCACGGCGGCCACGACGCGGCCCGTCAGCGCCTCGAGGCCCTCCGCACCTTCGGGCTCCTTGCGGTGCGCGAGCCACGACCGCCACGCCTCGGCGTGCCTCGTCTCGCACTCGGCGCGCGTCAGGCCCTCGAAGACGCCGAAGCTCCGCTCGCGCAGCGCGCGCTCCACGTACGCGACCGCGAGCCCCAGCTCCACCGCGACGATGCGCGCCGTCTCGTGCGCGCGCGACAGATCGCTCGCCACGACCCCGGCGAGGCGTGACGCCCGCAGTCGCGTCGCCAGCGCCCTCGCCTGCGCGCGGCCGTTCTCGTTGAGGGGGACGTCGGTGTGCCCCTGCCAGCGCCCGGCGGCGTTCCAGTCGGTCTCGCCGTGGCGGGCGACGAAGACGAGGCGGCGCATCGAGCATCCCTCTAGCATCGGCGCGAAAGTTGGCCTACGAACCGCGCCCTCCTTAGCGTGCCTTTTGCCATGGCTGAGGCGCGCGACGCTGGCAAGGGGTTCTCGTCCACGGCGCCGGCGCTCCCGGTGCCGCGGATGCACGCGCGACGCATCCTCCTCAAGCTCGCGGCGCGCGGCGGGATGGGCGACGTCTACCTGGCCGCGACGACCGGCATCGAGGGGGCCGAGCGCCCCTGCATCGTCAAGACCGTCCGGCGCGACCACATCCACGACGGCTCTTTCCTCGCGCGCTTCCTCGACGAGGCGCGCGTGCAGTCGCAGCTCCAGCACCCCGGGGTGGCGCAGGTGCTGGAGGCCGCGACCGACGACGACGGCGAGCCGTTCACCGTGGTGGAGTACGTCGAGGGGCGCAGCCTGGCCGACCTCCGCCAGCGCGCCATCCAGTCGGGCATCAAGGTCACCTGGGTCGACGCGCTCGCGATCGCCGTCGAGATCGCGCAGGCCCTCGCCCACGTCCACGAGCGCCCCGGGCCCGATGGCTCGCCGCTCGGCATCGTGCACCGGGACCTGTCCCCTCAGAACGTGATGGTCGGCTACGCGGGCGAGGTGAAGCTCATCGACTTCGGCACCGCGCGCGGACACAACCGCCGCTGCCACACCGTGGCCGGCGTCGTCTTCGCGAAGCCGGGGTACGTGGCGCCCGAGGTCGCGCGCCAGCAGGTGGGCGACGGGCGCATCGACGTGTACGCGCTCGGCATCATGCTCTGGGAGCTGTGCGCGGGGAGGCGCTTTCTCAACTCCGACCCGCAGCGTCACCTCGACGACGCGGCCGCCGGCAAGGTGCACATCCCGCGCATCGCGGAGGCGTGCGGCGCGCCGAAGACGCTCGACGAGGTCATCGAGAAGCTGACCCGCAACGATCCGGACGAGCGCTACGCGTGCGCCTCGCTGGCGGTGCCGGACCTCGCCAAGGTCCTGGCCTCGGCGCCCCCCACCGAGGGTGGCGAGCGCGGGGTGCGGGCGCGCATCGCGCTGCTGATGCGCAAGCTGTGGCCGCACGAGCCGGGCCGCTCGAGGAGCGAGTTCGTCCGCCTGCTGCGCGAGGCGCGCGAGTCGCTCGGCGAGGGGTCCCGTCCCGGGGCGACCCCGTCGGCGGGTCCCGTGAGCGAGGCGATGGCGGCGCGCCTGACGCCGAGCGATCCGTCGATGGTCCTCGGCACGCCGTACCGGCTGGTGCGCAAGCTCGGCGAGGGCGCGAGCGGCGTCGTCTGGGAGGCCGAGCACGTGGAGCTCGGGCGCCGCATCGCGCTGAAGGTGCTCGCGACCGAGCACGCGTCGTCGCCCGCGGCGCTCGAGCGCTTTCGCCGGGAGGCGCGCCTCGTGGGCAAGCTGTCGCACCCGAACCTCGTCCCGATCCTCGACTTCGGCAAGTCGCTCGACGGCCGCGTCTACCTGGCGATGGATCTGCTCGTCGGCGAGACGCTCGACACGAAGCTGAAGGCCGGTCCGCTCGACTGGCGCGAGGCGGTCCGCGTCGGCGTGGCCGCTTCGCAGGGGCTGACGGCCGCGCACGCCGCGGGCCTCGTGCACAGGGACATCAAGCCGCAGAACCTGATGCTGACCGACGCCGGCGAGGTCAAGCTGCTCGACTTCGGCGTGGCCATGGCGCTGACCGAAGGCTCCGAGAAAAAGCCGACGGAGAAGGAGCGCGCCCTCCGGGGCTTCGCCATCTTCGGCACGCCCGAGTACATGGCGCCCGAGCAAGTGGCGGGCGACCCCATCGACGGGCGGACGGACCTCTACGCGCTCGGCTGCGTGCTCTACGAGATGCTGACGGGCGAGCGGGCCTTCGAGGGCTCGTCGAGCGTCGTGGTCATGGGCAAGCAGCTCCGCGAGACGCCGCAGGCCCCGCGCGTGCGCGCCCCCGGGTGCAAGATCCCGGCGGCGCTCGAGGCCGCGGTGGTCAAGGCGATGGCGAAGAAACCCGAGGAGCGATTCGCGTCCGCGCAGGCCATGCGCGTGGCCTTGGAGGAGACGCTGCTCGCCCCCGTGCGCCGGCGCGCCCGCGCCCGCCGCGTCGCGACCTCGCTGGTGACCGGAGCATGCATCCTCGCCGCCGCCGGCGCCTCCGCCGCCTGGGCGCGCCTCCACGCAACCTCCCTGGCCCCCTCCCCCATCGCCCTCGCCGCCGCCTCCCCCGCGCCCACGCTCACGCTCCCCCCCACGCTCACGCTCCCCCCCACGCCCACGCCCGCGCTCGCGCCCACGCCCACGCCCGCGCCCACGCCCTTCCCCTCTTCCTCTCTCCTCCCCCTCCGCGAAGCCCGCGCCGCCGCCCGCGCCCACCCCGGCGATCCGCGCGCCCTCGAGAGCTGGGCGCGCTCTGCCCTCCACGCCGGCGACCTCCGCGAGGCCCGTCGTGCCGCCAGCGCCTGGGCCCTTCACGACGGCACCCTCGAGCCACGCCTCCTCCAGTCCGAGATCCTCGAAGCCAGCGGCCACCGCGCCGACGCCCGCGCGCTCCTCCAGGAGTGGCTCGAGATGCACCCCGACTCCGGCGACGCCCGCGCCGCCCTCGCACGTCTCTCCAGCGAAGGCACCGCCGGTGCCACGCGCGAGCTCGCCCGCCGCTAAGCCCCTCGCTCAAAACGAACCGCCCACTCCGACGCTCCCGCCGCCACGGAGGACGCCGACGCTGGGCTGCACCGGCGCGCGCGGCGCAATGAAATACAGCACCGCCCCGACGGCGGCTCCGGCCACACCGACTCCGAGGCCGATGTTGCTCACGTTGGCGAGCGTGTTCGCGTCGCTCAGCTCCCCGCGCTCCGACTCCGGGCACGCGTTGCCGTGGCATTGCCCCTTGACGGCCGAAGCCTTGGAGAGCTCGAGGATGCCCGCGATCGTACCGACGACGAGGCCCGCGGCGCCCACGCCGAGGGCGGCCCACGTCGCCGCTCCGGGAGAGGACGAGGCGGGCGCGGGCGCCGATTCGAGGGGAATCGCCGGCAGCGGCGCCGGCGCAACGACGGGCGCGGGTGGCGGGACGACGCCGATCACCGGGCCGAATGACAGCTCGACGGGAGCCGCGTGGCCTTCCGCGAGCTGCACGTCACGAAGAACGTCGGCGCGTCCCGGAGCGCTCGCGACGATGTGGTGCACGCCGGGGTCGGCGCGACGTGGAAGCGGCAGAGCGTCGGGCGGCACCAGCTCGCCGTCGACGCGCACGGTCGGCACCTCGCCCGCGGCGAGCCCTGTCACGTGCAGGGAGAGCGTCGGGATGCGGACGGCGAGTGAGGCCGCGAGGCGCTCGGCCTCCGCGCGCGCCGCGACGAAGGGCGTGGGCTCGGGCTCGGTCCGCGGCAGCCGCAGGAGCGCGAGCGCCTGATCGCGCGCCTCGACGAGCTGACCCATGCGCGCCAGCGTCTTGACGACCTCGATGGCCGTTGAAGGGACGTGCATCATCTCGTCCGCCGCGCGGTACGACCGGAGCGCGCCCGCGTCGTCGTGGGCTTCGGCCTTGCGGTCGCCGTCGTCCATGAGGGCGCGCGCCGTCTCGCGGTCGGCGGCGGTCGGCTGGGCGCTCGCCGTCGCCGCAAGGGAGAGGACGAGAAGAAGCGCGGGGATGGCGGAGGTTCTAGAAGCCACGGTCCTTGACGGCGGGCGGAGGAGTGGGAGGAGGCACGGCGGACGCGGCGGGTGCGTGCGAAGCACGGGGCGAGGGGCGAAACGCGGTCGGGGTCGGGGTCGCGGTCGGGGTCGGGGTCGAGGTCGAGGTCGAGGTCGAGGTCGGCGTTGAGGTCGGGGTCGCGGACGGGGTCGGAGTGAGCGTTGCGGGCTGGGCTGCGGTTGCGGGCACCGGCACAGGCGCCAATGTCGGCACGCTCGCGGCCCCGGGCTCCGGTGCCCCCTTCCTCGGAATCGCCAGCCACATGGCGCCTCCGCCGATCGCCACCACCGCGAGCGCGACTCCAACGAGCGCTCGCGAGCGGCCCTTTCTCGGATCCGTCTTCACGGCCGCTCCACCGAGCGTCTGCGGCGCAGATCGCACCGATACGACGCCGCGCGGAGGCCGCGACGACGCGGGCTCCGCGATCGTCGGCATCGAGCTGACACGGTCCCTGCGATCGCCCGAGCTGACGGCCTCGGGCATCATTCTCCGCGCGTCGTCGGGCAGGCATGCAGCGAAACTGTCCGACACCTCCCTCGCCGTCGCGAAGCGCGCCTCGGGATCCCGGGCCAGCGCTCGCGCGAACCACGCATCGAGGGCCGGGGGTAAGCTCGGGTCCAGCTGGCTCGGCGCGAGGAAGCGACCGGCGTGGATGGCGATGGCGAGAGCCCCGACGGTCTCGCCCTCGAAGGGGCGCCTTCCGAGCAGGCAATTGTAGGCCACCACGGCGACGGCCCACAGGTCGGCGCCCGCGTCGGCGTGGCGAGCGCTCGTGACCTGCTCGGGGCTCATGAAGTGCGGCGTCCCGACCATCGCGCCGGTGTGGGTGACCCCGGTCACGTCGCCCGCATCGCTGCGACGCTTGGCGATCCCGAAGTCGAGCACCTTGATGAACAGCTCGCCGTCGGCCTCGAGGACGAAGAGGTTCGCCGGCTTGATGTCGCGATGCACGAGCCGCAGCTTGTGGGCCGCGCCGAGCGCCTTGCACGTGTGACGCACGACGAGGGCGGTCTCGGCGATCGACAGCCTTCCCAGCCGCTCGATGCGCATGTCGAGGTCCTCGCCGTGAAGGAGCTCCATCACGATGTACGGCTGGCCCTCCTCGGTCACGCCGTGATCGAAGACCTGCACCACGTGGGGGCTCTTGATCTGCGCCGCCGAGGTGGCCTCGAGCTGGAACCGCGCGAGCATCGCGGAGTTCTCGACCAGATCGCTCGCGATGAACTTCACCGCGACCTGCGTGCCGAGCGTCAGGTGGTCGGCCACCCAGATGCTCCCCATGCCGCCTTCGCTCAGCATCCGGTCGAGCCGGACGTTCGCGCCGACGAGGGACCCTGGCCGCACAGCGGGAGAGTATACCCTCGGCGCGCTCGGCTTGTCTTTGCCCCGCCTCCCGCTACATTCGCCGCTCGCACGCTCGTGCACGCTCGCGCACGCCCCCCATGGAGACGCTCGACAACGCGCTAGGTGGCCCCGCTTCGGCCATCGCGCTCGGAGGCAACCGCTACAAGGTCATCCTTCGCCTCGCCCTGCCGACCGTCTTCGCGATGCTCTCGCAGAGCGTCGTCAACGAGATCGACGTCGTCTTCTTCTCGCACCTCCCCGTCCCCGCGTCGTCCTACGGGCAGGCGGCGCTGCTCCCGTCTCTCATCCTCACGTGGCTCTTCGGCGGGAGCCTCAGCGCGATCAGCGTGGGCACGCAGGCGCTCGTCGCCCGGCGCTATGCCGAGGGCGACCGCAAGGCCGCCGGCGCCGTGCTCGGCAACGCCGCGTACTTCTGCCTCGGCGCGGGCGCGCTCTTCTCGGTGGTCGGGCTCCTGCTCCTTCCGTGGATGGTGCGCTCGATGATCGAGGTGCCCGAGGTGCAGGAAGTCGCCATCTCGTACACGCGCTGGCGGCTCTTCGCCGTCATCTCGATGTCGGCGACGATGGCCATCAAGGCGTTCTTCGACGGCATCGGCAAGACGCACGTGCACCTCGTGGCGGCGCTCATCATGAACGTGTTCAACGTGGTGATGTGCTGGGCCTTCATCTTCGGGCACCTGGGGATGCCCGCGATGGGCGCGCCCGGCGCGGGGCTCGCGGCGTTCCTGGCGACGTGGATCGGCCTCGGCGTCATGGTCGTCTACGCGTGGCTCGTGCGGGAGGACTACCGGCCGATGCGCCTGTCGAACCTC
Source organism: Polyangiaceae bacterium (assembly GCA_036501935.1). Classification (GTDB taxonomy): domain Bacteria; phylum Myxococcota_A; class Polyangia; order Polyangiales; family Polyangiaceae; genus Palsa-1150. Next base: position 68,885 of record DASXZL010000074.1, read on the forward strand.
TCGGGGAAGATCATCTGGTCGCTGCTCAAGCTGAGCGTCCCGGCCGCCGTGGCGACGGTGGTGATGATGTTCGGCTTCGGCCTCTTCGCGCGAACCGCGAGTGAGCTCGACAAGGGGACCATCGGCGAGGCGGTCAACAGCGCCGCGAACACCGACATCGTGGAGACGCTCAAGCTCACCTTCACCGCCTGCATGGCTTTCGGCACGGCCACGGCCACGCTGATCGGCCAGTCGCTCGGCCGGCACGAGCCCGACGAGGCGCAGAAGTGGGGCTGGGCCAGCGTGCGCCTGGGTCTCGTCATCTTCGGCGTCGTCGGCCTGTGCGAGGGCGTGCTCTTCACCGACCAGGTCGCGCATTTCATCTCCGGCTCGACGGCCGTGCGCGCCGCGGCCATCTTCCCGCTCCACATCATGGGCGTGGCGACGCCGCTCATCGCGGTGGCGATGATCCTCACCGAGGGCCTCTTCGGCGCCGGCAACACGCGCTTCGTCGCGGTCGCGCAGTTCCTGCTCATCTTCGTCTGGCTCGTGCCGGGGGCGTACGTCCTCGGGATCGTGCTGCACCTCGGCCTGCGCGGCGTGTGGATCGCGGCGTTCGTCTACGCGTGCCTCGCGGCCGCGGCGATGAGCAGCAAGTTCGCCGGGGGGACCTGGAAGAAGATCAGGCTCTAGGCCGGCAAGGGGGAAGAGGTCGAGGACGCGTTATCGACTCTTCCCCGCGCCCGCGACCTATGGCCCACTGCGCCCCCATGAAGCTCTACAGCATGCACATGTCGAACAACTGCCGGCGCGTGAACGCGACCATCCAGCACCTCGGGCTCGATGTCGAGATCGCCGAGCAGCAGATGGGCGACCTCAAGAAGCCGGAGTACCTGGCGCTCAACCCGAACGGCAAAGTCCCGGTGCTCGTCGACGGCGACCTCAGGCTCTGGGAGAGCCGCGCCATCATGCAGTACCTCGCCTCGAAGAAGGACACGCCCCTCTGGCCGAACGACGCCGGGCGCCGCGCCGAGATCGCGAAGTGGCAGTTCTGGGAGGCGTCGCACCTCTCGCCCGGGACGGGCGCCTACGCGTTCGAGAACCTGTTCAAGAAAATCTTCATGAAGCAGGGGCCGGACGCGACGGCGCTGGCCGCGGGGGAGAAGACCTGGCGCACGTTCGCGCCCATCCTCGACGGGCAGCTCGCGAACCGGAAGTGGATCCTCGGGAGCGAGCTCACGCTGGCCGACTTCAGCGTCGGGGCGTGCTTCAGCTATGCCGTGCCGGCCGGCGTTCCCATGGACGACTACGGGCACATCACGTCCTGGCTCTCGCGCCTGGCCGAGGTGCCCGCCTGGAAGAACACGGCGCCCAAGCTCGGCTGATTTGGGCTCACGTTTCTACCGCCGCACGGGAGGTTGTGCCCGCCGGTGTCGACCGAGACACCGCCAGTGTCTCGGGTGGCACCGCCAGTGTCTCGGGTGGCACCACCAGTGTCTCGGGTGGCACCGCCAGTGTCTCGGGTGACACCGCCAGTGTCTCGTGTGACACCGCCAGTGTCTCGGGTGACACCGCCAGTGTCTCGGGTGGCACCGGTGGGGACAAGCGTGAGAGCGGCAGTGTCTCGGTTGTCACCGGCGGTGACAACCGAGGGTCCGACGGAGACAAGTGAGGGTCCGGCGGTGCCAAACGAGGCCCGGAACCGTTGAACGGAGGCTCCCTAGAGCCGAAGCTCCATGCCGATCGACTCGGGCGCGGTCGCCCGGAAGCCGAACTGCTCGTAAAGAAGGTGGGCGGGGCCGTCGGCGAGCAGCATGACGTGGGCGCTCGCCGGGGCGTTGGCCCGCAAGTGCTCCATCAGGGCCCCCATGATGCGCCGCCCGAGGCCCCGCCGCTGGTGGGCCGGCTGGACGGCGATGTCGACCACCTCGAAGAAGCAGCCTCCGTCCCCGATGACGCGGCCCATCCCCACGGCTTGCCCTCGCTGCCGCACGGTCACCCCGAACCATGTGTTCGCGAGGCCCACCCTGGCCGCCTCCGCCGTCTTCCCGCTGAGGCCCGCCTCGAGCCTCAGTCGCAGGTACTCGTCGGCCGACGGCGGCCGCAGCTCCAGGTCGTAGCCGTCCTCCTCCGCCCGCTCCCCCGGAGCCCGCGGAGCGCGCGCAGGCAGCTTCGCCAGCGCAGCCGCGACCGCGGCCTCGATCTCCTCCACCTCGAAGAGCCGCCACTCCCCCACCGGCTCTCCGGGGGCCGCCGCGTCGACCGGGCGCGCCTCCTCGTCGTAGAGGCGCCCGCGCGCGTCGCAGAACACGTGCCGCTCGAAGTAATCTCCCGGCAGGAGCGGCTCGCTCCGCAGGTGCACGAAGTAGCCGCGCGACCAGGCGCCGCGCGTCGTCAGGAGGGGCGGCACGAGCAGGTGGTCCCGCCGTGGCCGCGGCGCGTCGTCGCGGAACAGGTACACGACGATGCACCCGTGCGTCGGCCCCACGATGGCGCTCGTCGACACGACGCAGCCTCGCAGCTCCTCCGCCCCTTCTCCACGGCGCACCGCGAAGACGTCGCCGAGCTGCGGCTCGCGCCGCGGGACACCCATCTCGCCCTACTTTTTCTTCCCCGCGTCCGTGCAGTCGTCGAAGTCCGGGTTGCAGCCCGCGTCCGGCAGCTCGTCCGGATTGTCCTCCGGCAGGGCCGCGGACCCGCTCGGCGCGGGCGCCGACGGGAGCTGCCCGCCCGGGTACTTCGCCATGTCCGCGAGGGAGCACGGCTGCGGGTTGCTCGGATCTTCCTGCACGCACTCGAGCATCCACGCGTCGCGCGGCGCGATGCCGTCCTTCTCCGCCTTCGCGCGCACCGCCGCGATGTCGCTCGCCACCGCGACGTTGCTGAACCACGGCACGTAGCTGACGACGACGAGCCCCAGCGCCAGGATCCCCACGAAGGGCATGACGACGCGGTAGAGGCTCGCCACGGGCCGGTTGAAGCGGAAGCTCGCGATGAAGAGGTTCAGCCCCAGCGGGGGCATGCAGTAGGCGATCTCGAGGTTGAGGAGGAAGATCATCGCCAGCTGGAAGGGCGACATCTTCTCGCTCGGGTTCACGTTCCCGATCTTGGCGACGAACGGCAGGATGAGCGGCACCGCGACGAGGATGGCGCTGAACCCCTCCATCAGCATGCCCAGCACGAGCAGGAACACGTTCATCACGAGGAGGAACTGCCACATGTGCTTGATGCCGACGCCCATCATGAGCTCGAGCACCTTCGTCGGCACGTGCTGGTCGACGACGTAGTTCATGAGCGCGTTGGCCATCGCCAGGATGAGGATGATGGCCCCGGCGAGGCTCATCGACGCCTTGGCGATGCGGACGAGGTCCTTCTTCCACGAGAGGTCGCGGTAGACGAAGAACTCGATGATGACCGTGTAGAAGGCCACGAGGCCGGCCGCCTCGTCGATCGCCGTCAGCCCCGTCCCGAGGCCCACGCCGAGGATGACCGGGATGAGCAGCTCCCACTTCAGGTCCCAGGTCGCCTTCGCCATGCGGTGAAGCTCGGGCGGATCGCGGTCGACGTTCTCCTTCGTGCCGACCCACGCCGAGTACACGCTGAGCAGCACGATCACCATGCCGCCCGGGACGAGCACCGCCTTGAAGGCCTCGTTGAAGTCGACGTGCGCGACGAGCGCGTACACGAGAAGGGGCAGCGACATCGGCAGGAGCAGCCCCACCGAGCCGCCGGTCGTCACCAGGCCGAGCGCGAACTTCTCGGAGTACTTCTGCTTACGGAGCGCCGGGTAGAGCAGGCCCCCGATGGCGATGATGGTGACGCCGCTGCCGCCCGTGAGCACCGTGAAGACGGCGCTGGCGATGACGGCGACGATGGCGAGGCCCCCGGGCATCCAGCCGAGCACCGTGCGGGCGGCGGCGACGAGCCGGTCGGGCGTCTTCGCCTCGGCGAGGACGTAGCCGACGAACGTGAAGAGCGGGATGGTGACGAGGATGGGCGAGTCGGCGAAGCGCTCGTCGAGCACCGTCGGCGCGATGAAGCGCAAATGGTGGTAGGCGGTGTCGGGGTGCGACAGCCAGAGCAGCTCGGCCGAGCCGCCCATGATCGCGAAGAGCGGCGTCCCGAGCAGCGCCAGGAGCACGACGAGCCCCGCCGTGACGCTCCCCACGATGCCCACGAGGGCGACCGCGAGGCCGCCGAGCCCCAGGCCGACGCGCGCCGCCTTCGGCGTGACCGGCTCGGCCTTGGCGTCGGCGCTCATGCCGTCACCCCCTTCACCGCTTCCTCGTCACGGTCCTTGGCGTTCGCCAGCTCCTCCTCGGCGATCGCGGCCTCGGGGTCGACCTCGATGCGGCCCGACAGAATGAGAAGGATGCGCAGCAGGAACTTGATGGCGATGACGACGAGGCCGAACGGAAACACGAAGTCGAGCTCGCGCACGAGGAGCCCTCGCGCCTCCTCGCCCGTCCCCGGCACCGGCACCTGGGGCATGCGCTTGGCGTTCGGCTGCGAGGGATCCATGTGGACGGCGTCGACGGCGACCTTGTCGAAGTGCGCCGTCCAGTCCGCGCCGTCGAGCCAGGTGTTCCACTCGCCCGCGGTCATCCACTTGTCGTACGGGGTGCCGCCGAGGACCGTGCCGAACGACTTCGCGTCGAGCGAGAGCTGGCGCCCGAGGAGGAAGAAGTCCGACCCGACCTTGTGTTCGACGGTCGCCGCCTTCTCGCCCGCCGTCGTGTCGCACGACTTGGTCACGTCCCCCGGGCACGGCTTGTTCGCGTCCGCCCGGTAGACCGAGATGGCGATGTAGTCGACGAACCCGACCGCGCCCAAGAGGCACACGAGCATCGCCGCGACCTGCCCGACGACCGCGGTCGGCCGGCGCAGGCGCGCGGGCACGTAGCGAATGAGGATGTCGACGTGAATGTGCTTTCCACGCGAGGTGGCGAGCGACGCGCCGAGGAGCGCGACCCAGAGCGTGAAGCGCGTCGCGAGTCCGCGAAGGCCGCCGATGAGCATCAGCGCGGAGGCGTTCTGGAGCCAGTTGAGGACGTTGGACGACCAGCCGACGCCGGCGTGCACCCAAAGGCGCCCCGCGACGAGGCCCGTCACGACCGCGATGGTCGTCGCCAGCCGGTGCACCCTCGGCACTCGCCGCCGCGTCACCAGGTGGGAGACGATTCCCGCCGCCGTCGCCGTGACGATGCAACGGTAGACGAGGCCCGACGACGAGCCGCCGGGGAGGTAGTCCGCCGAGAGCCCTTTCAGCGAGATCCAGAGCGTCAGCGAGACGATCTCGGCGACGAGCACCGCCGCGCACAGCCGCGCCTCGATCCGCTGCCAGGCGGCGTCGAGGCGCTGGAGCGAAGATGTGCCTTTTGCCCCGGTAGCCTTGTTCGCGTCCGCGTCGTCGGCCATGCCGCGATCACGGTATCAGCCGGAAGCGCGGCGGGGCTACTGCGACAGGCTGACGACCTTGTCGAAGACCGCCGGCGTGAAGACGGCCCCCCGCAGCTGGGCGCGGACCTTGGTGAACACGTCGCGCCACTCGCCCTTCTCGGCCTCGGTCGGCTCGTAGGCGCTCTTGCTGCTCTTCAGGCGCGCGAACGACTGCGCGTCGAGGTTGCGGATGGACTTGGTCAGCCGGTCCGCCGCTTCGTGGCCGCGGTTGATGAGCACGTCCTTCAGGTTCTGCGGGAGACCCGACATGCGCGCCGACGACATGATGATGGCGCCGATGCCGAACGCGGTCGTCATCGTGTTGATGTGCGTCACCATCGAGGCCCACTGGAGCTGCTCGGCGGCGAGCGGCGGCACGGTGATGACCTGGATGCTGCCGTTCTTCAGGTTCGGCAGGATCTCCGGGACGGTGACCTCCTTCGCGGTGATGCCGCCGATGGCCGCGAAGAGCTTGGGGGCGATGGGGTCGCCGGCGATGAAGAAGCAGTTCTTGCCCTGCAGATCGGCCGGGTGGTGAATCTCGAAGCCGACGCTCATCGTCTTGGCGGCGCCCACATCGCCCCAGCCGAGGATGGTGAAGCCCTTCGACTGGAACTGCTGGTCGAAGTCGGCCTTCATCGCGTTGCGGGCGGCGTCGAGCTTGCCCCAGTTCGCGAAGAGACCCGGCACCTGGAAGATGAGCGCGTCGGTCACGCCCGTCTGCGCGAGCCCGATGGCCGTCACCGCGGCGCCGTCGAGCTGCCCGGAGCGGATCTTCTGCACCATCAGCACTTCGTCGCCGGCCTGACCGTTCCACTGGAAGTCGAGGACGAGCTCCCCGTTCGTGTCGTCCGACACTTCCTTCGCCCACTTCTTGAACTCTTTGCCCCACGCGGAGTCGCCCGGCGCGAGCGTCCCGATCTTCAGCGTGGTGGCGGCGTCGGCGCTTCCGGCGATCCCGACGGCGACGGCGACGGTGGCGAGAGCGGTGAGGAGCTTGCGAAACATGGGCCTATTCCTATCACTTTCCTGTCACTTGGCGACGGCGAGGTCGATCCCGCACGCGTCCTTCACGCGGCGCTTTCCCAGCCATCGCTTCGCGCGGCGCTTGGCGATGGCGTTCGTGAGGCGCTGGTGCGGGTCGGGGTCGGGCGCCTGGAGGACCTTGTTGATCATGTCCTGATAGAGCGCCGCGTCGCCCTTCATGCAGGCGTACTTGGTCGCGTAGTTGAGCTGCACCATGAGGTTCTTGCCCTCGGTCTTGGCGAGCGCGGCGTCGAGCATCTGCTTGGCCTGGTCCATCTCCGCCATGCCGGTGCGCGCGTGGTAGGCGGCGAGCGCGATGAGCCCCGAGTAGTGCTCGATGGACGGGTCGAGGGCCATGGCGCGCTCGAGCATCGCGATGCCGATGTAGAGATCGGCGACGAACGCGGGGCCTTCGGTGTCGTCGCCCTTCATCAGGTTGACGCGCGCGAGCCACCCGTAGCCCGTCCAGAAGAGGGGCTCCGCGTCGTCCTTGCTCGTGAAGTTGTCGCTCAGCCACTTGGAGAGCGTCATCTCGTTCTTCTTCGAGGCCTCGAAGCCGTGGGCGGTCTCATCGAGGAGCTGCAGCCCGTAGAAGACGGCGCGGTCGTAGGCCATGCGCGCGCGCTTTCGCTGGTAGTCGGCGAGGTCGTCGTCGCCCGCGTCCTCGGCGGCCTCCATCTCGTCCTCGACGAAGCCGAAACCGTAGCCGACCCACCCCTTCGTGAGCATGAAGAGCGCGTCCGCGTTGTCCGGCGCGAGGACGTGCATCCCCTCGAACTGCACGAGGCCCGACTGCGCGGCCGAGCGCGCGAGCTCGTAGTCGCCGATCGTGTCGAACGCGGCGGAGGCCTCCTTCGTCGCGGAGATCTGGCCGTTGGTGAGGGTCGACTTGATGCAGCCCGTGGAGCCGAGGGCGAGCGCGGCCACGACGGGGAGCGAGAGGAAGGGAAAACGCATGGCGAATGAGTCGTAAGGGAAAGCCGGGGCGAAGGTCAACGACACCGCCGGAGACCGCCCCACTGCACATTTCCGTTGCATCTGGTCTCTACTTGCGCAGAGGCCAAAGGCAGGGGAAATGCTTCAGCCCACCACGTACGATTCGAGTCGTGGGGGACGGAGGGAATTGCCTCATGGGTGTCGGTGTACGCGCAGGGGTGATGGGAGCAGTGGTGGTGGCGATCGGCTGGTCGGGGACGGCGGACGCGCAGGACAGGGCGGCGCTCGACAAGCTCCTCGATCGCCAGGCGATCGAAGCCGCGTCGGTGCTCCAGGCGCAGCACAAGTACCGGCCTCTCTGCGACACGAACGTCGCGCCGGGCTTCTCGCGCTGCCTCACGCGCGTGCGTGTCGACGACGACGGCAGCCCGATTCACTTCGACGCCGTGCCGGCGGGCCTCGGCGCCACCGACCTCCAGTCGGCGTACAAGCTGCCGGCCACCGGCGGCAACGGCAAGATCATCGCGCTCATCGATTGGTACGACGACGCCAGCGCCGAAACGGATCTCGCCACATACCGCTCGCAGTACGGCCTTTCGGCCTGCACGACGGCGAACGGCTGCTTCCAGAAGGTCGACCAGAACGGCGGCACGAGCTACCCCCAGGCGTCGAGCTGCGACCAGGGCGCGGGCGAGAGCTCGCTCGACATCGAGATGGCGAGCGCCGCTTGCCCGGACTGCCACATCCTCCTCGTCGAGGCGACCAACAGCGAGCAGCAGAACCTCGACGCGGCGCTGGCGACGGCCGTGAAGATGGGCGCGGCCGCCATCAGCAACAGCTACGGCGGCCCCGAGCAGGGCACCGGGGCCGAGTCCTCCTACACGCACACGGGGATCATCATTACGGCCGCCGCGGGCGACCAGGGGTATGGCGCCGGCTATCCGGCGACGTCCGCGGGCGTCATCGCCGTCGGCGGCACGAACCTCGTGAAGTCGACGTCCTCGCGGGGCTGGGCGGAGACCGTCTGGAACGACCAGAGCGGCGCCACGGGCAGCGGCTGCAGCTCGGCGATCTCGAAGCCCGCGTGGCAGACGGACCCGACCTGCAAGACACGCATGGAGGCCGACGTCTCGGCGGCCGCGGAGGGCGCCGACGGCATCCTCGAGGTGTGCGGCGGCCAGTGGGTGCAGGTGGTCGGGACGAGCGCGGCTTCGCCGCTCGTCGCGGGCACGCTCGTGGTCGCGGGCCAGAGCTCCGCATCCTTCACGCCGGAGTGGACGTGGACGAACAAGGCGGACTTCTACGACGTCATCTCGGGCAGCAACGGGAGCTGCACCACGTCGTACTACTGCACGGCGGCGGCCGGGTTCGACGGGCCGACCGGCTGGGGCACCCCCAACGGAGCGCTCATCAGCGGCACCGCGAGCGGAAGCAGCAGCGGGAGCAGCAGCGGAAGCAGCAGCGGAAGCAGCAGCGGCAGTAGCAGCGGGAGCAGCAGCACCAGCAGCGGAAGCAGCAGCGGAAGCAGCAGCGGCGGTAGTAGCGGCGGCTCGAGCAGCACCAGCAGCAGCGGCGGTGGTAGCGGCGGCTCGAGCAGCACCAGCAGCAGCGGGAGCAGCAGCGGCGGACCGACCACCCACCCCACCGACGGCGGCACGAGCGCCAACAGCGACAACGTCGGCTGGGATCCGCAGACCCCCGCCGCCGGCTGCGGTTGCACGATGGTGGACGCGGGCGAAGGATTCGGCGGGCTGGCCGTCGGAGTGGGCCTGATCCTCGGGACCGGCCTTCGCCGTCGGCGCCGCTCGCGCTGATCCGTGACCCCTCTCGAGACGCTCGCCGCCTGGCTCGCCGAGGCCGAAGCCGCTCACCTCCCCGAGCCCGCCGCCATGGCCCTCGCGACCGTGAGCGCCGCCGGTGCGCCCGCGGTGCGCTTCGTGCTGTGCCGCGGCGTCGACGCGCGCGGCGTGCGCTTCTTCACGAGCTACGAGAGCGCGAAGGCGGGCGACCTCGACTCCACGGGTCGCGCCGCGGCGGCGTTCCACTGGGCCGGCCTCGGGCGCCAGGTGCGCGTCGAGGGGCGCGTCGTCCGCGCCACCGCCGAGGAGTCGGACGCATACTTCCAGTCACGGCCGCGCGGGCACCAGCTCGCGGGCGCCATATCTCCGCAGAGCCATCCCATCGCCAGCCTCGACGAGCTCCGCGCCCGCTACGTCGATCTGGAGACCCGCCTCGCCGGCGCCCCGGTGCCCCGACCCGCGTGGTGGGGCGGCTACTGGCTCCTCGCCGACGTCGTCGAGCTGTGGCGGAGCGGCGCGGATCGAATGCATGATCGGGTGCAATACCGGCGGGATGGCGACACCTGGAAGGGCGCGCGACTCGCACCGTGAGCCCCGGCGGACAATCGGCGACAACGTAGGCAGCGCTCGCCCGCTGCGTGCGTCGCGTGTTCCTGCAGCTTTTTGCCCATGAAGGAACATTGATGGCTCGGGTTGTGAGACGCGATTTCTCGGTTCACCATGCTTGCGGTTCGGGAGGATCTTCCATGCGTTCCAAGTCGGTCTTGTTCACCGCTCTCTTTGCAGTCGCCACGGCATCGAGCTTCAGCTCGGCCTCGGGATGCGGCGGCAGCGCCAGCGGGAGCCATTTCGGCGGAAACGGCGACGGGGGAGGCAGCGGCGGATCGGGCAGCGGAAGCTCGAGCGGGGGCCTCTTCGGCGACGACGGCGGTGGCAGCGGCGGCTCCAGCAGCGGCGGGACCGACGTCATGTGCCCCGCGGGCACGCAGTGCAACGTCTCGTGCTCGGGCGGGGCGACGACCTCGATCAGCGGCAAGGTGTACGACCCGGCGCTGAAGAACGGCCTCTACAACATCACGGTCTACGTGCCCGGTGGGGCCATGCAGCCGCTGCCGGCCGGCGTGCCGACGGGCTCGGACGCGTGCAACTGCGGGGCGCTCTTCAAGAGTGGCGCCGTCGTGGCGACGACGACGGGCGTCGACGGGACGTTCAAGCTGAACAACGCCCCCGTCGGCAGCGCTGTCCCGCTGGTCCTCCAGGTGGGCAAGTGGCGGCGCTACATGACGGTCGATACGTCGATGGCCTCCTGCGGCAACACGCAGGTCCCGGACAAGTCGGCGTTCCTCCGGGGGACGCTCACAGGCGCCGGGGTCAGCCCGAACGACAGCATGCCCGACATCGCGGTGTCGACGGGCAGCGCCGACACCCTCGAGTGCCTCATGCACCGCATCGGCCTGCCCGACAGCGAGTACGTGGCCGGCCCGGCGACGACGGGCCACGTGCACCTCTTCAACGGCGGAAACCCCGGCAAGGGCGGCAAAGGCGCCGCGCGCGCGGGTACTCCGGAGAGCCCGGGCAACCCCAGCGCGCCCGAAAGCGACACGAACCTCTGGGACACGACCGCGCACCTGATGCCGTACGACATCGTGCTGCTCTCGTGCGAGGGAGGCGAAACCTACAACGCCAACCCGCAGAACCTCGAGGCCTACCTCAACGCCGGCGGCCGCGCGTTCGGGTCGCACTATCACTACGCATGGTTCTCCGGACCCGACCTCGCCGGCGGCTCGATGCAGAGCTACACAGCGCCGGCCGACTGGGGGAACAACCTCGCGACGTGGTCGTCGGGGAGCAACGGACAAGCCAACACGACGAACGGCAAGATCGTGCAGACGCTGAACGGCTCCACGGCGCCCTTCCCGAAGGGCGAGGCCTTCTACCAGTGGCTCGGTCTCGTCGGCGCGCTGACGAACGACCTCTTGCCCATCCAGCAGCCGCGGTATAACTCGGTCGTCGGGCCGAGCGACAAGCCGTCGCAGGGCTGGATCAACGACACGGCGACGACGAACACGATGTACTTCTCGTTCGACACGCCGGTCGCCGGGATCCCGGGCAGCAACCCGCCGGCGTACTGCGGACGCGCGGTCTTCAGCGATCTTCACGTCGCCGGCGCGTCGTCCGACACGCCGGACCCCCCGAGCGGGTGCTCCAGCGCGGCTCTTTCCCCGCAAGAGGCGGCCCTCGAGTTCATGCTGTTCGACCTGTCGTCGTGCGTCATTCCCGACACGGTGGCCCCGCCCGACGGCGGCGGCGTCCTCCAGTAATCCGCAGCGGCCGGGAGCTCGCGCGCACCCACCGCGCCACGCGTCGGGCGCGGCGGTTCGCAACAATCCGTTGCCCTGCTGCATCCAACGTTCCGCGCGGTCAGGCGGACGCGTGTTACGAGACCGCTCGTGCGCGACAGCAGAACGGACCAGCTTCGGAGACCAGCTCGCTCCCGTGCGCGCTCGGGACGGGCGCTCCTCGGCACGCTGTGCCTGGTGGCCGGGGTCCTCGCGAGCAGCACCGCCGGGGCTCAGGCGCCGAGGGAGACGCAGTTCCTGCCGCCGCCCGTCTCCGATCCGATGCTCTCCCCGCCCCCCGCGGCGCCCCGCCAGGTCAAGTCGTGGGACGAGGCGCTGACGCTGCTGCGCGCGCACTCGCCCGACTACGTCACGAGCTACGAGAGCGTCGTCCGAGCCGAAGCGCAGTCGCGGATCGCGCTCGCCGCGGTGCTGCCTACACTCACGGGCCAGGGCAGCTACTTGCACGAGTTTTTCACGCTGACCATCCCCTTCGGGGGCGCCAACATCGTGACGCCGCCGCCCGACGTGTTCTCCGCGAGCGCGTCGCTCCAGTGGAGCGTCCTCAACCCGCGCGCCCTCTACGCCGTCGGCACGGCCCGGGAGAATGTCCGCGCCACGGGCCTCTCCTTCGAGGACCGCCGGCGCGTCATCGCTCTCACCGTCGTCAACGCGATGCTCTCCACGCTCGCCGCAGCCCGCGTGGCGGAGCTGAACCGCGTCGGTCTCCGGTCCGCCCTCGAGCGGCTCACGCTGACTCAGGTCCGGATGCAGTACGGCCAGGGCACGCCGCTCGACGTCGACCGCGCGGCGCAGGACGTCGCCGCGGCGCGCTCGCAGCTCATCAGCGGGGACGAAGCGCTGAGACAGGCCCGCGAGGCGCTGGGCGCCGCCCTCGGGTCGACGACCGCGATGTCGGCCCCGGGCGATCTCGATCTGCAGGACTTCGACGCGGCCGTGGCGCGCACCTGCCGCCTCAACGACGACATCGAGCACCGCCCGGACATCGCCGCGGCGCGCCTCCGCGCGGACATCGCCGAGCGGGGCGTCCACGACGCGGAGCTCATGTTCTCGCCGTCCCTGTCCGTCGGCTCGCAGGCGACCGCCTCCACGGTGGCGGTCCTCGCGCCGCTGAACACGTGGAGCGTCGGCGCAGTCCTCACGGTACCGCTCTACGATGGGGGCGTTCGCTACGGCGCCCTGAAGGACAGCCATGCTGCCCTCGAGCAGGCGCGCCAGGCACTCGTCGCGGCCCGCGTCGGCGCCATCGTCTCGTCCGCGCAGGCGCAGCGCTCCGTCTCGGTCTACGAGGCATCCCGCGACGTCGCCCAGCAGCAGCGCGACCTGGCGGCGCGGATCGATCAGCGGACGCGCGAGGGATACGCCCGCGGCGTGGGGACGAGCCTCGATCTGGTCGTATCGGCGCAGTCGCTCCGGCAGGCGGACATCAACCTGGTCCTGCTCGAAGTCGAGGTCGGCGAGGCGCGCGCGAGCGCAGTGCTCGCGAACGCGGAGTGTGTCTATTGAAGATGCTCGGAAAGCTCGACTTGGCGAGGGTGGCCTTCATGGCCGTGCTGCTCGGCGCGCCCGCGACGGCGTGCGACGCGAAGAAGGCCGCCGCACCGCGCCCGCCGCCGACGGTGCTCGTGTCGCCGGTGATCCGGCGCGACGTGGCCCTCTACATCGAAGCGGTCGCGAGCCTCGACGGGTACGTGAACGCGGACATCCGCGCGCGCGTGAAGGGGTACCTGAAGTCCCAGAGCTACAAGGACGGGTCTCCGGTGAAGAACGGGCAGCTCCTCTTCACGATCGAGCCCGCCGACTACGCGGCCGCCGTCAGCGTCGCCCGGGCCAACGTGACGCGGGCGCGCGTCGCGCAGGCGCACGACAAGGTGCAGCTCGAGCGGGATCAGGGCCTGATGAAGACGGGCATGCTCTCGCAGCAGGACCTCGACAACGCGACGGCGAACCTCGCCGACGCCGACGGGCAGGTTCAGGCCGCGCAGGCGCAGCTCGATCAGGCGGTGCTGAACCTCTCGTACACCCAGGTGAGCTCGCCCATCGACGGCGTCGCGGGGCTCGCGCTCGTGCGTGTGGGCAACCTCGTGGGACAGGACGGGCCGACGCTGCTGACGACGGTCTCGCAGCTCGATCCCATCCGCGTGAACTTCCCGATGAGCGAGAGCGATTACATCCGCTATCGCGACCGGCTGAGCCATCTCGAGTCGCGCGATCTCGCGTGGGCGCGAAAGCAGTTCGCGAAGCTCGAGGCGGACGGCAAGGCGGACGACGGAGACACGGGCGTCGAGCTCGTGCTCGCCGACGGCACCACGTACGCGCACCGTGGCGTCATCGTGACGGCGAACCGGCAGATCGATGCCAGCACGGGCACCATCCAGATCCAGGCCCTCGTGCCGAACGCCGACGGGGCGCTCCGGCCCGGCGCGTACGGTCAAGTGCGCATCAAGCGGCGTGACGCGGGGCAAGGGGTGCTCGTCGTCCCCGAGCGGGCGCTCGTGGCCGTGCAGGGGACGTACTCGGTCGGCGTCGTCGGAGGCGACGACAAGGTGCAGCTCCACCGCGTCGAGGTCGGCGCGAGCGTCCAGGGGATGCGCGTCATCACCTCGGGCGTGGCGGAGGGCGACGAGATCGTCGTCGACGGCGTGCAGAAGATCTCCGACGGCGCCCTCGTCGACCCGAAGCCGGCGCCCCCGGCGCCCGTCGTGAGCGCCGCTTCCGCCCCGGTCCCGCCGAAGAACTGAGAGGCGCGGCCCGTGTCCAACTTCTTCATCCGCCGGCCCATCGTCGCGATGGTGATCGCGATCCTCACCATCCTGCTCGGCGTCGTATCGCTCCTCGGCCTGCCCATCGCGCAGTTTCCGCAGATCCTCCCGCCGCAGGTGAATCTGACGACGACGTACACGGGGGCCGACGCGCTCACGATCGAGCAGTCCGTCGCGACGCCGATCGAGCAGCAGATGAACGGCGTCGAGCGCTCGCTCTACATCCAGTCGACGAACGCCAACGACGGCTCGATGAACCAGACGGTGACCTTCGACGTCGGCACGGACATCGACGTCGACAACGTCCTCGTCAACAACCGCTACTCGCAGGCGCAGCCGTTCTTGCCCGGGGACGTCAAGAACTTCGGCGTCACCATCAAGAAGTCCCTCGCCTTCCCGCTCATCGTCATCTCGCTCTACTCGCCCGACGGCCGCTACGACCCCACCTTCCTCGCCAACTACGCGCTCATCAACATCAACGACGCCCTCTTGCGCGTGAAGGGCGTCGGCGACATCCGCAACCTCGGGGCGGCGGACTACTCGATGCGCATGTGGCTCAAGCCCGATCTGCTCGCGCGGCTCGGGCTGACGGTGACCGACGTCCAGAACGCGCTCCGCCAGCAGAACGTCGTCAACCCGGCCGGACAGGTCGGCGCCGAGCCCGCGCCCCCGGGCCAGCAGCTCACGTACACCGTGCGCGCGCAGGGGCGCCTCGTCGAGCCGAGCGAGTTCGGCGACGTCGTCATCCGGGAGAATCCCGACGGCTCGAGCGTCCGCGTGAAGGACGTCGCGCGCATCGAGCTCGGCGCGCTGACCTACCAGCAGTACGGCACGTTCAACGGCCAGCCCGCGGCGGTCATCGCGGCCTTCCAGACGCCGGGCTCGAACGCGCTGGAGGTCGCCGAGAACATCCGGAAGGCGATGACCGACCTGGCGACGCGCTTCCCGCCGGGCATCACGTACCAGGTCTCCCTCGACACGACGGCGCCCGTGAAGGCCGGCATCAAGGAGATCATCGTCACGCTGCTCGAAGCAATAGGGCTCGTCGTGCTCGTCGTCTTCGTCTTTCTCCAGAGCTGGCGCGCGACCCTCATCCCGCTGCTCACGGTGCCCGTCTCGCTCGTCGGCGCGTTCGTCCTCTTTCCGCTCCTCGGGTTCTCGGTCAACACGCTGTCGCTGTTCGGGCTCGTCCTGGCGATCGGTCTCGTCGTGGACGACGCCATCGTCGTCGTCGAAGCCTGCGAGCACCACATCGAGGAAGGCATGGAGCCGCGCGCGGCGACGATCCGCGCCATGTCCGAGGTGCAGGGGCCCGTCGTGGCCATCGCGCTCATCCTGGCCGCGGTCTTCACGCCGGTCGCCTTCATGGGCGGCATCACCGGGCGGCTCTACCAGCAGTTCGCGCTCACCATCGCGATCTCCGTCATGCTCTCGGCCTTCAACGCGCTCACCTTGAGCCCGGCGCTCGCCGCAATGCTCCTGCGCCCGCGGGGCAAGACGCGCGGCGCGATCGGCAAGGTAGGCGACGGCTTCAACCGCTGGTTTGGCCGCGCGACCGACGGGTACATCTCGATCAACCGCCGGCTCGTCCGCAAGATCGCCATCCCGCTCGGGCTCCTCGCCGGGGTGACGGGGATCTCGGTCTTCGTCGGCGGCAAGCTCCCGTCCGGGTTCGTGCCCGACGAGGACCAGGGCTACGCGGTCATCGGCGTCCAGCTCCCCGACGGCGCTTCGCTTCAGCGTACTCGGGAGGTCTACTCGAAGGTCGACGCCATCCTCGCCAAGCAGCCCGGCATCCGTACGTACAACGGCATCGCGGGCTTCAGCTTCTTCACGCGCACCGCCGCGAGCTACACCGGCACGGGCTTCATCGGCCTCGCGCCGTGGGAGGACCGCGAGACGCCCGAGTTCCAGTCGAACGCCATCCTCGCCAGCCTCAACGCGCAGTTCGCACGCATCCCCGAGGCGCGCGTCTTCGCCGTCGCGCCGCCCGCCATCCCCGGGATCAGCGCCGCGGGCGGGTTCAGTATGATGCTGCAGGACAAGACGGGCAATCCGTACTCCTTCCTCGCGCAGAACGTCGGCCGGTTCGTCGCCGAGGCGCAGAAGCGCCCCGAGCTCGCAGGGGTCCGGCCCATCTTCTCGCCGGCGGTGCCGCAGCTCTTCGCCGAAGTCGACAAGGACAAGGCGCTGAAAGAGGGGGTCGCGCTCGGCGAGATCTACAACGCGCTGCAGACCTTCCTCGGCGGCTCGTATGTGAACGACTTCACCCGGTTCGGCAGGCAGTGGCGCGTCTTCTTGCAAGCGGAGCCCGCGTTCCGGACCTCGGCCGACGACATCGGCAAGTTCTACGTGCGCAACGCGCGCGGTGACATGGTCCCGCTCTCGTCGTTCGTCCGCGTGAAGCCGACGGCGGGCCCCGAGTACACGGTGCGATTCAACCTGTACCGGTCCGTCGAGGTCCAAGGCGCCCAGGCGCCCGGATACAGCTCGGGGCAGGCGCTGAACGCGCTGGAGGAAGTCGCGAAGAAGACGCTGCCGCCCGAGATGGGCTACGCGTGGAACGGCCTCTCGTACCAGGAGAAGGTCGCGTCGGGCGGGACGGCGAAGGTCATCGGGCTGTCGCTCGTCTTCGTGTTCCTCATCCTCGCGGCGCTCTACGAGAGCTGGACGCTGCCCTTCAGCGTGCTCCTCAGCGTCCCGGTCGCCGTCCTCGGGGCGTTTCTGGGTCTCCTTTCACGTCACTACGACAACAACGTGTACGCGCAGATCGGCCTCGTCGTGCTCGTGGGGCTCACGGCGAAGAACGCGATCCTCATCGTCGAGTTCGCGAAGGCGCAGCTCGAGTCGGGAAAATCGCTTATGGACGCCGCGCTCGAGGGGGCAAAGCTTCGCCTGCGGCCGATCCTGATGACGTCGTTCGCGTTCATCTTCGGCTGCGTCCCGCTTTGGGTCGCGACGGGCGCCGGCGCCGCGGCGCGCCGCATGCTGGGGACGGCGGTCATCTCGGGCATGACGGCGGCGACGCTGCTCGGCATCTTCTTCATCCCGGCGCTGTTCGTCGCCGTGGAGCGCCTCGCCGGCGGCGGAAAGAGAAAGAAGGAAGAGGCCACGGCGCCGGTCGCGGTAGAATCACCGCATTCGTGATTTCTTTCCGCGCGCCGGCCCCCTTGCTCGCGTGCCTCTCTGCTGCGTGCGCGACCAGCGCGGCGACGCCGCCCCCTGACGCGACCCATCGCCCGGTGGCGGCCGTCACCGGGATCATCAACTGCGGCTATCCCGAGTCCGTCGCGCGCCTCGGCCTCACGTGGACCACGCACTACCTCGAGGACGTCCCCGGGCCCATGTCGCTGCCGCGCGCCCGCGTGGAGATCACGAACCGCTCGGGCGCCCCGCACTTGCTGCACTTCGAGCGCGGCGTCGAGTGCTCCATCGACCGCAAGTGCTCGCTGCTCCCCTGGAACGGCATCGATCGCACCCTAGGCCCCGGCGAGCGCTTCGTATTCGAGGTCGACGCGCGCATGTCCTACGTGGACCGGGTCGACGCCGAGGTCATCGTCGTCTCGGTCGAGGGCGACATCGACGGACAGAAGGCCTGCGTCGACGTCGGCGCGTGGCTGGCCCGCGCGGGCGCCTCCGGCAGCGACTGAAGGCGACCCCTGAACTCGGCGGCTCGCCCGTCCGTAGCTCCGTGTGGACCGCCACGATGACCGCCCGCTTCGCCCCACTCCCACTGATCGCCGCGCTCGTGTGCGCGGGTACCGGGTGCGCGGGCTCCGTGGAGGTGACGCGCACCTTCACCCCCACCGCGGCGTCACGGATCGACGCCGACAAGCTGCAACCAGTCGCGATCCTTCGCGAAGGTGTGCGCACCCCCCTGCCCCGAGGAGCGCGGGTCGAGGCCGACCGGATGGTCCTGGCGGGCCCCCGCAAGCTGAGCGCCGCGCTCCGGCCGACGGACGGCATCGTGATGCAGGGCCGGCTCGCGCCCGGAGAGCCGATCCCGGGTGGCGGCCGCGTCGAGTCGTCGCGGTCCGGGGCGGCGCTCATCGGCGGCGTCGTGGTCTTCACCCTGGCGTACGTGCCGACGGCCTACGTCGGCGCGGCGTCGCACGGAAGCGACGCGATCCTCGGCGTCCCCTTCGTGGGACCTTGGCTCGACCTCGTGCACCGGCCCGCGTGCGTACCGCCGGCGTCGCCGATCCCGCTGCCCGTCGATCCGTGCATGGTGGAGACCGCCACGCGCGCCGCGCTCGTGACGAGCGGCGCCCTGCAGGGCCTCGGCGCGGTCCTCACCGCCATCGGTCTTCCCGCCAGCTCCCGCGTCATCGAGGGCGATCGCGGCGTCGCTCTCGTGCCGTCCCCGGGCGGCGCCGCGTTGTACGGCCGCTTCTAGGCGCGCACATGTAGCCGTCGCGGAAGGTCGGGCAACCGATGCGCCAAAGGAAACTTTCGGCTCGGTGGGGCGTCTGACCAGGAAGTACCGGCCGCCCCCCGTGCGTTCGTCGTCCGCGGCCGTGTCATCGGCCCGCGTGACCGCCGGGCACGACCATCCGGAGAGAGGTGCATCATGAAGCCGAGTTGCGTCGCGAGCCTGGGTGTTCTGAGCCTCGCTCTCGCAGGGACCGCGTGTGGAGGAGCGAGCAGCAGCTCGCGAGCAAGCCTGACGCCGCCGGCGCCGGCGCCGCCGCCCAGACCCGTCGCCTCCGGGTGCGGGGCCGTCCATCCGGGCCCGGCGACGCTCCCGCTCGACGCGGGCCGCACGGGCTCGACGGTGGCCCTGGCGACGCGCGACGGGCGGACGCTGGCCTACGCCGCCGACGAGGACGATGGCGCGGTCCACGTCATCGACGTCGACGCGAGGAAGGAGCTGGGCGAGACGGCGCTCGACGGCCGCCCCTCGCAGCTCCTCTTTCTGCCGGACGGACGGCTCGCCGTCCTGCTGCGTGACCGCGCGCAGATCGCCGTGATGGAGCCAGGAAGCCGGACAGAGGCGCTGGAGAAGCGCTGCACGGTGGGCACGCCGATGGAGCCGGTGGCGCTGGCGCTGACGCCGGACGACGCGACGCTCCTCGTGACGAGCGGCTGGGGGCGGGCGCTGACGGCCTTCGACGCGGGCAAGCTGACGCGCTCGTACGAGGTGTCGCTCCCGAGGGAACCGCGTGCCGTCGTGATCTCGGAGGACGGCAAGCTCGCCTACGTGTCGCACGCCGTCGGCGCGCAGGCGAGCCGCGTGACGCTGGCGGACAAGACGGTGACGGCGATCTCCCTCGAGGAGCGGGAACCCGGGGTGGAGGCGCAGGAGCGCCCGGTCCGAAAGCAGATCGAAGAGCACCTGAAGAAGGGGCAGAGCGTGCCGTCCACCCTGACCGACCAGCTCGCGGAGCTCGAGAAGGGGACGCATCCGTCGTGTCAGGGCTTCGCCCTCGCGAAGTCGTTGGAGCCCGGCGGGCGCATCCTGGCGCCGCAGGTCCTGGTCGACAACGGGGACCCCAAGGAGCGCGCGCAGGGGTACGGCAACGACGAGAGCGCGACGGAGGTGGGGAACGTAGCCGTCCTCGACGCTGCGACGGGGAGGCCCATCCTGGCGTCGCTGGAGCGTCCCGCGGAGAACGGCGGCTGGGGGAACGTCGACGCGCGCGAGCTTCAGAAGACCGAGTGCCTGCTGCCGCGAGCTGCGGTGATGGACCCGGCGTCGCGGTCGCTCCTCGTGTCCTGCTACGGCATCGACCAGGTGATCGCGTACGACGCGATGGCCGCGAGCCCTGCGCGCGCCGAGCGACGGCGGTGGGCGGTCGGCGCGGGCCCGAGCGGCATCGCCGTCGACACGGCGAAGAGCCGCGCCGTCGTCTGGGCGCAGTTCGACCGCACGCTCGACGTCCTCGACTTCGGCGACGGACAGCTCGCCGACGACAAGGGCCGCCCGCCGGCGCCCGTCGAGCGCATCGCCATGGCCACGAACCCTGCGCGCGCGCTGCCCTTTGCGACCTCGCTCGGGCGCCTGCTCTTCCACTCGGTGGGCGACGGCCGCATCTCGCGCGACGGGCGCGCGTGCGCCAGCTGTCACCCCGACGGGCGCGACGACTCGCTCGTGTGGGCTACGCCGGACGGGCCGCGCCGGACCATCATGCTGGCGGGACGCGTGAAGGGAACGGCGCCCTACGCGTGGAACGGCACGGAGGACGATCTTCGCGTGCACCTGTCGACGACCTTCGACCGCCTCAACGGAGTGGGCGGCCTCAAGAGCGTGGAGCTGGAGGCGCTGACGGCGTACATCGAGTCGCTGGCGCCGCCCGCGTCGACGGCCGAGCCTCACGACGCGCAGGTGCAGCGCGGGGCGGAGCTGTTTGCTTCGGCCGACGTCGGCTGCGCGAGCTGCCACGCGGGTGCGCTCGGGACGGACAACCTGAGGCACGACGTGAAGAGCAAGACGGACGCCGACAAGACGGGCGAGTTCAACACGCCGTCGCTCCACCTCGTCGGAGGCACCGGGCCGTACTTCCACGACGGCCGTTACAGGACTCTGCACGATCTGCTGTCGTCGACGCGCGACGACATGGGGCACACTTCGCAGCTCTCCCCGCGCGACCTCGAGGCCATCGAGGCCTACGTGAGGACGCTGTGAGGCGCCGGTCCACCGGGGCGGCGTCGGTCACGCTCCTTCTCGCCGTGTCGGTGGCGGTCCTCGCCGCGCCCGCCGCGCGAGCCGAGGCGCCCCCGGCGGCGAAGACGGGCGCGATGCCGTCATTTGCAGCGCTGCCGCAGGGACACGTGGCGGAGCTGCCGGCCGCGGCGCCGCCCGAGCGCATCGCGCCGAAGGAGAAGATCGCGGGGCTCGTGGCGACGACGATGCCCGCCGAGCAGGCAAGACAAATGCGGCGCGCGCGCGAAAACGCGAGCTTCAGCTATCTGTTCGCAGACGAGGAGCAGGCGAAGACGTTCGCGCGGACGAACGGGCGAGGCGACGCAAAGGCCGACGCTTGCCTCGTCGACGGCGGGAACGCGCAGTCGCTGAAGAGCGCTCGCGGGGACGACGACGACGGTCCGCACGACTGGCCGTCGGTCGATTCGTCGATGCTCTCCTTCCAGTTCGAGACCGTCCCTTCGGCGAACGGGCGCGGCGAGGTCGTGGTCCGTTCGAAGAGGCGAGCGCGAAGCTCCCGTGGAGGTGACGTGCACGCGGTGCGCTCCGAGCGGTTCGTCGCCGGGACCGACGGGCGCGCCTCGCTCGAGATCGCCGACGCGTGGTTCGACGCCCGCACCCGCGGGGTGCGCCTCCTCGGTCGGTCGACGCTTCCCTTGCTGCGCGTGTTCTCGGGTCCGAACGGGCTCGAGGTGTACGCGGCCCGCGACGGCGAGGCGGTCGAGGTCGTGCTGCGCGAGCCGGACCGGCCGTCGGACGACCCGACGCTCGCGGAGGAGCTCCGGACGCGGCTGCGCGACGTGTCCATCACGTTGCCCGATCGCAACAGCGGCAGCTCGGATTGCGGGCACCTCCGGTTCGCGCTCCGCGCGCCCGCAGGCGTCGGACAGATGGCGACGCTCCAGTCGACGGCGTTCCTGCCGCCCCTCGACGGCGCCTCGGGCGATGCGCCGGACGACGAGACGGAGCAAGCGCGCGGCTCGAGGCTCTTCCAGGCGATGCGGCAGCGGGCGTACCAGCTGACGGTGAGCGCGACGGCGTCGAGCACGGACAAGAGGCCCGTCGTCAGCATCGCGCTCGGATGGATCGGACGCGAGCGGACGGGCTCCTAGCGAAAGCGTGAACGTGACTACCGCGAGCGCGCCGCCATGAGCAGCGTGCACGCCACGCGCACGCGCACAGACGGATCGACGTCGGCGAGGAGCGGCGCGGCGCGCGCGGAGGCGTCGAGCGACGCGAGGGCCGTGGCGGCGGAGAGGCGATCGAAGGCGCGCTCGGAGGTGAGGTCCTGCTCGAGCCAGCCCTGGATGCGCCGATCACCGGCGGAGGCGAGCGCGAACCTCGCGCGATGCGCGAGCCGGGAGCCGGGCTGCGCGAAGGCCTCCAGCGCGTCGACGGTCCTCGCGTCGTGGGCAGGCGATACGGCGAGACGCGCCAGCGCCGCCAAGCGGACGTCGTCGTCGTCCCCCTCGGCGGCCTTCTCGACGGCCGCCAGCAGCTCGGGGCGGTCGAGCGGCGCCTGCGCGATGGCCTGCTCCCGGGTCGACGGCGCCCCCTGCTCGATGGCCCGGACGAGCTGCGCCAGCGCCGCCACCGCCACGTCACCCGAAGCGTCTTTGTGACGCAGGACCGCCGCTGCCGCCTCGACGGCCCCGGCGCCGTGCTCCGACGCGACGACGGTGCGCAGCGCCTCCCGCCCGCCTGCGTCCCACATCTCAGGGCCCGCCCACGCCAGCGCGATGTCCTCGCGCAGCCCGTCGTCGCCGACGGGCCACAGGTCACGCAGCACGCCGGCCGCCTGGTCGTCGGAGCGCGGGCGCAGGGCCCCTATGGCGCGCACCGCCTCCGTGCGGACGAGCATCTCCGGGTCGACGCGCGCCACCTCGGCGAGCGGCCCCAGGTCATCGGCATCGGAGGCATCGCGCGCCGCACGCGCAGCCTGCCGCCGGACGTGCGGGTCCGGGTCGAGCAGCGCCTGCAACCGGGCCGCGTGATCGTCCGGGCCCACGAGGCTCCGGGCCCCCGCGGCGCGCCACCGTGGGTCCGTGTCCCCGAGATAACCGCGAAGGTCGCCGAGCTCGAGCCCGCGACCGTCGACGCGGGCGAGCGCCGCCTCGGCGCCCGCCTCGTCGTGCGTCTTCATGCGCGACGCGAGCGCGTCGTCGAGCTCGTGGGCGCACGGCCATGCGTCGCGCACCCGCGCGGCGGCATCGGGTCCCGTCGCGTCGCGCACCTCGCGGCTGGCCACGGTCAGCGCCAGCGCGGCGGCGTCGCGGTTCGACAGGGTGGCGGACGTCTCGCGCTCGGCGACGGCGCTCTTCAGCCCCGCCCGGTCACCGGTCTCGGCCGCGCGCATCGCCGGGGAGGGCGCGCACGCGAGGAGCCAGGCGGCGAACGTCCCGAGGAGGAGCAGCGGTCGCTTCATCCTCGCTCCCATCGCGCTGCCATGGTTAATAGTGTCCCCGCGCTTGAACGTCGACCTCATCGTCAACCGCCAGGCGCGCCGCCTCGCCGCGGACACCGGCCTGCGCGAGGTGCTCGTGAGGGCTGCGGCGAGGGGCGGGGCGCGGCTGCACGAGACCTGCACCCTCCAAGAGCTCGACCGTGTCGCCCGGGACCTGGCGGCCCGAGGCACCGACGCCGTCGTGCTCGCGGGGGGCGACGGCTCGCACATGGGCGGGCTGTCGGCGCTCGCGCGGGCGTATGGCGGCACGCTGCCTCCCGTGGCCCTCGCGCCCGGAGGGACGGTGTGCACCGTCGCGCGCAACCTCGGGATGCGCGGAGCGACGCGCGACTGGGCGGAGCGCATCGTGCACACCGCGTGCAGCCGAGGGGGCCGGCTCGAGGAGCACCCGACGCTCCGCGTGACCGACGACGCGGGCGGCGACCGCGTGGGGTTCATCTTCGGGGCGGGCCTCGTGGCGCGGTTCTTCGACGAGTACTACGGCAGCGCGAGACAGGGTCTCCTGCCGGCCGCGGGCATTGCGGCCCGGGTGTTCGCAGGGTCGCTCGTAGGCACGGAGCTCGCCAGGCGCGTGCTCGCGCCGGCGGCCTGCACGCTGGAGGTCGAGGGCGAAGCGCAGGAGGCGCGGGCGTGGAGCCTCGTTCTGGCGAGCGTGGTGCCCGACGTGGGCCTCCACATCCGCGCCACGTACCGCGCCCGCGAGCGGCGAGGGTCCTTCCACGTCGTCGCCAGCGGCCTGTCGCCGCGCGGGCTCGCGTTCGAGGTCCCGCAGGTGCTGACGGGACGCCCCATGCGCGGAAGTCCCCGCGTCGACGCGGTGGCGACCACCTTGCGGGCCATCTTCTACGAGACGGCCGCCTACGTCCTCGACGGCGATTTGCTCCGCGCGCGCGACGTCCGCGTCGCGGCGGGTCCGACGCTCCGGCTCATCGTGCCGTGACGTGCATCGGCTGACCGAGGACGTAACGCGCATCGCCCGCAGACTTCTCCTGGTCTACGGCCACGACGACATCGAACACGGGACCCCACGGCGCCGCGTCGGACTCCGCGCCGAAGGCCACGTACTTGAGCGGGCACTTCGCTCGCTCCTCCGCCAGCGAGCGAGCCAGGCTCGCCGCCGCATGGTCTCCGCCGACCTCGCGCGGCCCTCCGGGCGCGGCGACGCGCAGCGTTCCGTCCGGCCGGAGGAACACGGCGAGGTGGCACCCGGGTGCGGCCGTCGCGCCGTCGCGCCTCGCACGGAGCTCCACGGCATGCATCGTCCCCGACGCGTCCGGCGATTGCACGTGCACGTCCGCCGCGTGCACCGCCCACGCCGCGCGAAGGAGGTCCTCCATCGGCACGTTCCGCGCGACCTGCAGGGTCACCACGTCACCCGCCTTGCGCGGGCCGAGCGCCTTTTGCAGAGCCGGCCACGTGAGCCCCTCGTCGATCCCATCGAACGGCACGGACTGACCATGCACGACGGCCACCCGCGGATCGCGGAGCTCGACGTCGGGCTGCCCCGTCACGGGGAGCGCGGGCGCCACCGGCAGCGCGGCCGGCTCGGGGGGCTGCTGCCAGGTCGAAGGCGCCTGGACCGCGGGGGCGCACGCCGACGGCGCGAGGCCGACGAGACCGGCCAGGCCGAGACGGGCGCAGGCGATCGCGCGCTTCACGGCGGCGACGTTACCCCAGTTGTTCGCTTGCTGCAGCAGCGGAACCCGGCCTCGTACGTGCGGAACGAGCCGGGGTGCGCGGCGTTCGTGAACTCGCAGCTCGGGTGCGGGTCCTTGTAGCACCCCGCCCAGTAGCAACCCTTGAGCACGTGGTCGTAGCCTGGGCGCGGCGAGGGCGTCGAGCGGCGCACCCACTCCGCGACGTTGCCGGTGAGGTCGGCGACGCCCTCCTCGGAGACGCAGTCGGCGCGCGCGCCGCTCATGTCGGCCTGGTAGAGGCGCGTCGCCTCGTCCAGCGCCGGGTCGTGCGGCCACTTCGCGAGCGCCTTCCAGTGAACGAGGATCCAGCCCTTGTCGTCATTGCACGCGTCCTCGCGGTACTCGCTGCCGTACGGATAGAGTCGATGGTGCGGCCCCTCGCACGCGCGGACCCACTCGTCCTGCGTGCAGAGGCGCTTGCCGCGCTCGGTGCACCAGGCCTCGCCGTCGTACGCGGTCACGAGGGCCAGCGGCAGCTCGCCCTTCACGTTCGGGGCCTCGTAGCGGTCGATGCAGTAGCTGCCGATGGGCACCATGTCCTCGAAGCAGCCGTCCGCGATGGGCGGCGCGGGCGCCGGCGGAATCGCGGGGCTCGACGCCGCGGCCTCGCCTGTGTCCACGGCCGCCGGGGCCGCAGGGATCGGGCTCCACGGAGGCACCCCGGCGGTGATCGCCCCGCCCCCGCATCCAGTCACGAAGACCAGCGCGAAGGCCCGCCTCACGCCGCCTCCAGGTGCACCACCTCGTCCGCCACGGCGAGCGGCTCCGGGCGATGTGTCACGATGAGCACCGTGCGCAGCCCGCGCAGGCGAGCGATGGCGTCGAGGACCCGGCGCTGCGCTTCGGCGTCGAGGCCGCTCGTCGGCTCGTCGAGGAGAAGCACGGGCTGGCGCGTGGCGATGGCCCGCGCGAGGGAGATCCACTGTCGCTCGCCCCCCGAGACGGCCCGCCCGCCGGCGCCGAGGCGCACCCCGTTCAGCTCCCGGGCCAGATGCGATGCGCCGATGGGCTCGAGGGAGTCCCGCGCGTCGGCGTCCGGCGCGCCGAGCGCGACGTTCGCGTCGAGAGTGTCGGCGAGAAGTGGAGCGTCCTGCGGCACCCACGCGAAGGGTCGCGCCGTGGGCCCCGCAGGAGCGTCGTCGAGCGACGCGCCGTCGAAGAGGATGACGCCGCTCTTCGCGGGATCGAGGCCGAGGAGCGTGCGCAGCAGGGTCGTCTTGCCGATGCCCGTCGGCCCCGCGATGGCGACGATGGACCCCGGCGCCACGCGGATCGACAGCGGACGACACCCGCCGTGGCGGAGAGTGAGCTCGCGGAGCTCGAGGGTCCCCTGCGGCCAGTCGTGCGCGCGCGCTTCGGGGGCCGGCGGCGCGTCCCGTCCGAGGACCCGGGCGAGCTCGGCGTAGGCCCCGCTGGCACGCGCGAGGGCGAGGCGCGCGTCCGCGAGCTCGCGCAGAGGGCGGTACGCGAGGAAGAAGGCGATCGCGAACGCGAGCAGCGTCTCTCCGCTCGCCACCGCCCCGAGCCAGCCTGCGCGCGAGGCCGCGACCGCCAACACGAGGGCGGCGGCTCCGAGCACCTCGTTCGCGCTACTGAGACCCGTCGCCCGCGCCTCCAGGCGAGCGGCGCCACGCGCCAGCGCCTCTCCCAGTCGCTGCACGGTCGCCCTCGCCTTCGCCTCCGCGCCGTAGCTCACCCACAGGTCCGCGTGACGGACCGCTTCGTCCGCCGCCTCCAGCAGGAGCTCCCGTTCGCGCGCGGCCAACATCGTTGCCCGCTGATAGCCCGCGCGGATGCGACCGAGAAGCGCCCCGAATCCGCCGAGCACCACAGCCGCGACAGCCGCCATCCGCGGCGACAGCACGACGAGGATCACCGCGAGCGGGAGGAGCTGAGCCACGGCGCGCGCTCCGCCGAGCAAGCCCAACTTCAGGCCGAGCTCGACCTCGTGGACGCGCTCGGTCAACGCGGCGACCGCATACGTCGGGGGCGTCGGCCCCGGGGGACCATGATCATCGTGTCGCGGACGGCGCAAGCGGTGAACAGCCAGCAGCGCATCGAGGAGGGCCAGCCGCAGAGAGCCGCCCACCTCCCCCGCCACGCGTCCCTGAACGTACGTGGCGTAGACGCCCGCCGCGCCCTTGACGACCACCACCGCCAGCCCGATGCCAGCGAGCAGGAAAGCCCGATCCGCCAGCGATGATCCGTCGCCCAGGGGACTGGATCGGCCGTCCCGCAATCCCCAGGCGCGCGCGAGCGCCACCGCGAGCCCCCCGGCAACCAGTGCCATGAGCGCATGGCCAGCGGCGTGCATCACCGCGGCGAGGAGGAACCGAAGAAGCGCCCCCGGTCGACGGAGTACCCGCCGGAGCTCTCGGGCGTAGTATCGAAGGATGGAAGGAGTCTTCATCGCGTGCGCTCGTACGACGGCGTGCGCATCATCTCACGACGACGCGGAATGACGGCTCCGGCCCGCCGCGACCATCCAACGAAGGAGACTTCTCCCCCAGCTGACCATCGATGCCGAAAACGGAACCTCGACCCTTTCGAAGTCGCAATCGCGCGCAACCGGAGTCGCCCGCGAGTCCGCGTAAGTCCATCGAACGGGGCAAGGGTACGGAAACTGCATCTAATCCCTCGGGGAGCTCTGCAAAGACACCAGCGACCTCAGGCAAGCAAGAGAAGAAACAGCCGTCCCATCATCCCGCGACTCAGGGAGCACTGGTCATGAGCAAGAGCAAGAGCAGTGCAGCCGCCAAGTCGTCCGCGCCGTCGGATTCCGCGCCGCAGTCGGCCGACGCCCCGATGGACGACGACTTCGACGCCGAGGTCCCGCGGATTGGGGCGAGCGGCGCCACGCCGGAGATCGAGCTGGTCGAGGAAGAGCTGGATCTCGATGCTCCGCCGGGCGAGGCGAAGGACGTCGACGCCGATTCGGATGCCCCCGTGCGCGCCAAGACGCCGTCCGACAAGGAGATCGAAGAGGGCGGCGGCGACTCGATGCTCGCGCGGTACTTCCGCGAGATGGCGACCCATCCCGTGATGGGCCCGGAGGAAGAGCTCCAGACGGCCATGGAGGTGGAGCGCGCCGAGGTCGAGCACTGGGTGGCGATCCTGGCCTTCCACGGGGCGGCCGATCACGCCCTCGACTCGCTCGAGAAAGACCTGCCGATCGGCGAGGAGGCCATCGAGCTGCCGCAGATCGCCGAGGTCCGGAAGCTCCTCAAGGCCTTCAAGAAGCAGCACAACAAGCTGACGCGCCCGCAAGAGAAGCGGTACCGCGACTGGTGCGCGTCGCTCGCCAAGGCCATCCGTCTCGCCGACAGCGACCGCCTGTGGATCGCCCACGCCGAGGACGTCGTGCGCAAGCTCGGCGACGAGCCCGACGACGCGGAGCGCGACGAAGCGCTCGACAAGGACGAGACCATCGACGAGGGCCAGCCGCAGGCTCCCGGCAAGCCGCACATCGCGCCGACGGTCGCCTACAAGAAGTGCCTCGACAAGATGAGCGAGGCCGCGGCCCGCTCGCGCCTCGTGAAGAACAAGTTCGTGAAGGCGAACCTGCGCCTCGTCGTCAGCATCGCGCGCCGGTATAACCGCGGGAGGCTCCCCCTCATCGATCTCATCCAGGAGGGGAACATCGGCCTCATGAAGGCCGTCGAGCGCTTCGACCACACGCGCGGCTACCGCTTCTCGACGTACGCGTCGTGGTGGATCCGTCACGCGATCAGCCGGGCTCTCGCCGACAAGGGCCGCGCGGTCCGCATCCCCGTGCACATGCTCGACACGCACAATCGCATCCAGCGCGCGACGCAGGCGGTACTCGCGCGCATGGGCCGCGAGCCGACGCTGCCCGAGCTGGAGCGCGAGACGGGCATCCCGCAGGAGAAGCTCGACAAGGTGAAGGGCTCCTGGGCGGAGACGCCGTTCTCCCTCGACCGCCCCGTGGGCGACGAGGACGGGCGCAAGTTCATCGACTTTCTCCAGGACGACAACGCGCTCTCGCCATACGACGCGCTGGCCGGTCAGAAGTGGAACGCCGAGGTCCGTCGGCTTCTGACGACGCTGACGCCGATCGAGTCGCGCATCATCCGGTGGCGGTTCGGGCTCGACGACGAGGACGAGCTGACGCTGAAGGAAATCGGCGACAAGTACAATCTGTCCCGCGAGCGGATCCGCCAGCTGCAGGAGCAGGCGCTCGGCAAGATCCGCAAACACATGAGGGAGTGAGCGCAGGGCGGTAGGTGCGTGTGCTGCACGGCACGGGGACACAGCCTCGCTCGCGACTCGGCTAGACTCGGTCGGTGAGGGGCGCCCGGCCGCTGTGCTTCATCGCCGTCTTTGGCGCCGTCCTCGGGGTGGCGTGCGGCAGCCAGCGTGCAGCCTCGCTCGTCGACGCGGGTGAGAACGACGACGCCGGCGTCGACGCGCCGCTGCTCCTCCCCGACTGGAACCCGAGCCCGCCGGCCTCGGTCGTCGGAGTGACTCCCGCGCACGTCTTCCTCGCGCGGCACAGCGAGATCCGCGTCGACGGCTACTCCACGAGCTGGACCAGCTCCACGCGGGTCGACCTCGGCCCGGGCGTCTCCATCACGAACCTCTCGGCGCCCTCTCCGAACCTTCTCGCCGTCGACTTCGCCGTCGATGCCACGGCGACGCCGGGGCCCCGCGACGTGACGGTGCTCGACGTCGACGGGGGCGCCGTCGTCGGCCAAGGGGCGCTGAGCCTCGATCCGCCCATCGCCCTGACCTTCGAAGGCACCCTCGCCGAGGGCTCCATCGTCGTCGCCCACGTGACGGTGCTCGACCCGAGCATCCCGCTCGACACGACCGTCGCCACGAATGCGTTCGGCGTCCCGACGTACACGAACCTGACGCCCACCCTACCCGCGGGGCTCTCGGCGACGGTCACGGGCGCCACCGCCTTCACGGCGGACGTGCAGCTCTTCATCGACGCGACGCAGTCCGGCGCCGACGGCTTCGACCTCGTCAGCGGTCCGCCCGGAAACACCGGCGACGTCGACTTCCCGCTCCCCGCCGGCGTGAACGTCGCCGCGCGTGCGCCCGTCCCCCTCACGCCGGGCGCCACCGCCAGTGGCTCGGTCGACACGACCTACGCGACGGGGCTCTTCGCGTACACGCCTCCGTCCGACGCCCTCTCCATCGTGGACTTCAGCGTCACCAGCGCGGCCAGCGGCGGCGAGCCCGCGGTCCTCCTCCTGCCCGCCACCGGTCGCTGGAGCGACGAGCTGACCGGCGGGGCGACGGCGACGTGGCTCACGTCGTCGACCGATCCGATCTACGCCGTCTACTTCGACGAGACCGGCCTGACGGGGGCCTACTCGGTCGCCGTCGCCGCGACGGCTCCAGCCGCGAGCGCCGCCGCAACCGCGGACGACGGCACGATGGCGACCGCCGTCGTCGCCACGGGCCTCCCCTTCGTGCTCACCGGGGGACAGCTCGCCTCCACGTCGTCGCAGGACTGGATCCAGGTCATGACGGGGCCCGGCGATGCCGGCAAGCATCTGCAGGTCCAGAGCGCCGGCGATCCGCAGACGTTCCTCGACGTCACCATCTACGACGACCAGGGCGAATCGATCGGCGGCAACGAGAACGGCGGCCCGGTGCACGCGCTCACCGGCCCGCTGTCTGCATCGCGCACCTACTACGTGGAGTTCTCGGCTGGCCCCGGCTTCGATCCCGCCCACGGGGCGTACGAGGGGATTCTGCGCCTCCAGTAGCAGACGAAGCTTGCACCGGTAGGGTGAGCGACTAGAGGAGGGGACGTCTCCCGGAGGAGGGTCCATGATGATTCGACGCATTGCGCTCGGGGTGGTGGGGTGTCTTGGAGCCGCGGCGATGGCCTGCAGCGGATCGGCGGGGCCCGCGGGACCCCAGGGACAGCCCGGGACGGCCGGCTCGGCGGCGCCCGGCGGAGGGACGGCGAGCATCAGCGGCATCGAGCCGTCGACGGCCTTCCTCGCGCGGCAGCCCCACGTGACGATCAGCGGCTACGCGACGAGCTGGACGGACAAGACGACCATCGACTTCGGCGCCGGGATCACCGTCTCGAACGTGCACGCCGCCAGCCCGACCGCCCTCGTCGCCGACCTCGTCATCGACAAGGCGGCAGCCTTGGGACCGCGTGACGTCGTCGTCGACGACACGACCAAGGAGACCTACAGCCAGGGCTTCACCGTCTCGGCCCCGGCCGTCATGACGCTCCAGGGCACGCTCGCGCAGGGCGGCATCGCCTTCGCGAACCTGCAGCTCCAGGACACGTCGACGCCGTTCGACACGACAGGCTCGCAGGATCCGCTCTCGGGCGAGATCACGTACACGAACCTCGCGCTCACGGCGCCCGCGGGCGTCACCGCTTCGATCAACACGGCCACCTCCAACAGCGTGCAGATCCTCCTGACGCTCGACGTCGACGCCGTGGTCGGCGCGGCGGACCTCGACCTGCTGAGCGGGCCGGCTGGCGACACGACCGATGCGCTGTTCCCCGTCGCCGGGGGCCTCACGGTGACCGCGCAGACGGCGACGGCGCTCGGTGCGACCCCGGTGTCGGGGAACGTCAAGGCGGCCTACGACTCCGCCCTCTATTCGTTCGCGCCGGCGAGCGCCTCGCTCGCGATCGTCGATCTCACCGCCAACTCGGCCGCGAGCGGCGCGAACGCGGGGTTCGCTCTTCTGCCGAAGAGCGGCCACTTCGCCGACCTCCTGGGCTTCTACGAGGCCGCGGACGGCGCCGGCACCTCCGCGACGACGACGCTGCTCCCGTCGTCGACCGACCCGTATTACCTCATCTACTGGGACAACTCCGGAACGACCGGGGCGTACACCATCGGCGCGACCTCGACGGCGCCGGCCTCGACGCTCGCGACGACGGCCGCCGACGCGACCATCAAGGGCGCGCTCTCGGTAACGGCGCTTCCGTTCGTGCTCACCGGCGGCAACCTCACGTCCGACACGTCCATCGACTGGGTCAAGATCACGACGGGGACCGGCGACGCGGGCAAGGTGATCCACGTGCAGACCGAGGGCGATCCGTACACCGACGTGGCGGTCGCCATCCTCGAGAGCGACGGGACCACGGCGATCGGCGGCGACGACGAGGGCGCCCCGATCGACACGACCAGCACGGCGGTCACGGCGTCGACGACGTACTACGTCACGTTCGCCGCGGGGCAGCTCGACTTCGACCCGAGCGACGGCACCTACAGCGCCATCATCCGCCTCGAGTAACGGGGCCCGCGGGATGGGTCAGTGGTGCGCGGCGTACCGCGCGACGAGCTCGACCAGCTTGTCCGCGGCGTGCCGCGCGCCGTCCTGCTTGCCGCCGACATGGTTGAACAGGATCGAGAAGGCGAGAGGCCCCCGTCCGCCCTCGCGGAGAACGTAGCCGGAGAGGGTGATGACGTCGTCGAGCGTGCCCGTCTTCGCGCGCACGCGCCGCCGCGTCAGCTCCTGCCGGAACCGCTTGTGCAGCGTGCCGTCGACGCCCCCGACCGAGAGCTGGGCCACGTACTCGGGCTGCATGCCCGGGTCGCGCCAGGCCCAGCGAAGCAGCGTCGCCGTGCTGAACGCCGTGACGCGGTTCGCGTCGAAGAGGCCCGACCCGTTCTTGATGACGACGCCCGCGTCGAGAGCCCCCGCGCGCTCGAGGACCTTCGTCACCACCTCGGCCGCGTCGCCGCTCTTGGCCGGGTGGGCCTTGCCCTCGCCGCCGAGCGTCTTGAAGATCATCTCGGCGTAGAAGTTGTCGCTCTGCTTGCCGAGCGCGTAGAGCAGCGACGACAGCGGCTCGGACAGGTGCTTGGCCAGCGTGTGCCCGCGCGCCGTCCCGAGCTTCACCTCCCCCTTCACCTCGACGCCCGCCTTCTCGAGCAGCGCCTTCAGCGCGTACCCCGCCAGGAGCCGCGGATCCTCGGCGCGCCGCGTGTAGCGCACGACGCGCGAGTCGCCCGCGATGGCGCCGCTCACCTTGGCGGACATGCGCGGGCCGTTGCCGGCGAGCGCGAGGTCGACCGTGTCGGCGCCGCCCCCCTCCGCGGTCCGGATGGCGCCCTCGGAGTCGACGAAGCCCGGGGGCGAGAACTCGACGCGCGCGTTGCCGCCCACGGGCCCCGGGCGCACGGTCATCGTGACGCAGTTCTCGTCGAGGGCCACCGCGCTGACGGGCGCCCGGAAGCCCGCCCACTCGTTCGGCTGCTGCTCGAACGCCGGCGGCGTCGTCTGCTCGTCGAAGAAGCGCTGGTCGACCACCACATCGCCGTCGACCCGCTTCACGCCGAAGCCCTTCAGGTCCTGCACCATGTCCCAGAGGTCAGCCGTGCTGAGCGAGGGGTCGCCGAAGCCGCGGATGGAGAGCGGTCCAGCCACGGCGTCCCCGTCGAGGCGCCCCGTCAGCGTCGTCTCGTAGCGGTGCTCGCCGTGGAGCGTCGCGAGGGCGGCCGCCGCCGTGTATAGCTTCGCGTTGGACGCGGGGTTCAGCGGCAGGTGCTCGTTCACCGACGCCAGCAGCTTCCCCGAGTCGACGTCGAGCACGGCGATACCGATGGCCCCCCCCTCCAGCGCGCGATCCGAGGCGATGGCATGCGCCGCCGCGTCGAGCTCGGGCACGCGGTCGGCGGCCTGCGTCGCTGCCGGCGTCGCGGCCGGCGCAGGGGGCGGATCGGGCCGCACGTCGGGCGCGGCGAGGACGAGCGCCGCGAACGCCGCGACCGTGGCGAGCAGGGGGAGGCGGGCGGCGCGTCTCATGGGAGGACAACGCTTTAGAACGGCCCGCGCTCTCTGCCTAGCGCTCCTCGCGGGAGGGCCCGCGGGGGGGTGCGGGCGCCAGGGGGGCGAGGGGGCGGACCGGCCCATCGAGGTGCTCGTCTCGAACGACGCCGAGACGCTGGATCCCCGCTACGTGGTCGACTCGGTGGGCATGCGGGCCACGCGCCTGGTGCACGCGGGCCTCGTGCGGCTCGATCCGGACACGCTGGCGCCGGTGCCTTACGTCGCCCGCGCCTGGCGGTGGCTCGATCCGTTGACCCTCGAGCTCGACCTGCGTGACGACGTCCGCTTCCACTCGGGCGCCCCGCTGCGACCCGCGGACGTCGTGGCCACCCTCCGCGCCTTCGCTTCCCCCGCCGTCGCGTCGCGTCACGCCAGCGTCGTCGCCGCCATCGCCGACGCCCGCGAAGCCGGCCCGCACGCCGTCGTCGTGCGCCTCTCCCGCCCGCACGGCACCCTCCTCACCGACCTCGAGCTCCCCATCCTCCGCGCCGACCAGGCCGCCTCGCCTCCCGCCCCCGACGGCACCCTCGACGGCCTCGGGCCCTACGCGGTGGCCCGCGTGGCGCGCGGCGATCTCCTGCTCGTCCCCGCCGACGCGGGCGCCCTCCCCCGCCCCGCCCACGCCGTCGAGCTACGCACGGTGCACGACGAGAACGCGCGCGCCCTGCGCCTCGAAGCGGGCCGCGCCGACGTGGCCGTGAACCTCGTCTCGCCGACGCTGCTCCCCGCGCTCGCCGCGCAGCCCGGCCTCGCGGTCACCTCGCGCCGCGGCGCCAACCTCACCTACGTCGTCGTCGCCGAGCAGCACCCTCCACTCGACGACGTGCGCGTCCGCCGCGCCCTCTCCCTCGCCATCGACCGCGCCACCCTCTGCGCGACGCTCTTCGACGGCCGCGCCCAGCCCGCCTCGGGCCTCATCGCCCCTGCGCACTGGGCCCACACCGACTCGCCGCCCCTGCCGTTCGACCCCGCCGCGGCGCGCCAGCTCCTCGGCTCGACGGCGGCGACCGGGAGGACCGCGCCGCGGCTGACGCTCCTCACGTCGACCGAGAGGCTGCGCGGGGACGTGGCGCGGTTCGTCGCGCAGGAGCTCGGCGACGTGGGCGTGGCGGTCGACGTGGTGCCCCTGGAGCTCGGGACCATGATCGCGCGCCTCAACGGGGGCGACTTCGACCTCGCGCTCTTGCAGCTCCCGGAGATGACCGAGCCGAACGTGCTCCGCCGCTTCCTCGGGGGCGCCTTCGTGCCGCCGGAGGGCGCCAACCGTGGCCACGTGCACGACGCGGAGCTCGACGCGCTGCTCGACGAGGGGGACCGCGAGGGCGACCCCGCCGCACGCCGGGCCCTCTACGCGCGCGTCGAGGCGCGCGAGCGCGAGGCGATGCACTGGCTGCCCCTCTGGTACGAGGACCAGGTGGCCGTCACGAGCCCGCGGGCCAAGGGGTTCCTGCCGAGCGCCGAGGGGCGGTGGCTGGGGCTAGCGGCGCTGCGGTGACCCGATCGCGCAAGGCTTCGCCGGCCGCTATGCTCTCCCTCGTGGCCGTCGTCGATCCCCATCGTCTCGCGGAGCTGCGAAGCCTGGCCTACCACCGCGCCGTCGCGGAACGGCTCGGGGAGCCTCGCGTCCTCGAGTCGGCGCGGGCGCGCGTGCGGAGCTGGCTCGAGCACGGCGACATGGCCCATTACGCCCGCGAATGGCAGCGCCTTCTCGACGGCCCCGTGGAGGAGCTGCGGGAAGCGCTGCAGGCCGACGAGGAGCGCTCGCGCGCGCTGCGGCAAGCGAGCCCCTTCGCGGGAGCCGTCGACCCCCGGGAGCGCTGGCGCATCTGGGCGCGCGTGCGCAACGAGGTCACGACGGGCCCATGACCCGGGCCCAGCTGGAGCATGTCATCCGCGCCGCGGCGGACATCGCCGACGACGACGAGATCATCGTCCTCGGCAGCCAGTCGATCCTCGGCCAGCACCCCGACGCTCCCGCCGAGCTCTGCGTCTCGGCCGAAGCGGACGTCTATCCGAGGAACAAGCCCGAGCGGTCCGACCTCGTCGATGGGTCGATCGGCGAAGGGTCGCCCTTTCACGACACCTACGGCTACTACGCGCAGGGCGTCGGCGAGACGACGGCCGTTCTTCCGGCGGGGTGGAAGGAGAGGCTCGTGCCCGTCCGGAACGCCAATACGCGCGGCGCGACCGGGTGGTGCCTCGACGCTCACGATCTGGTCCTCTCGAAGCACTTCGCCGGGCGGGAGAAGGACCGCCACTTCGTGCGGGTCGCTTTGCAGGCGGGGCTCGTCGAGCGACCGGTGCTCGTCGAACGTCTCGCCGCGCTTCCCGTCGACGAGGCCGCGAAGGAGCGCATTCGCCGCCAGATCGAGGCGGACAGCCGCGCCACGCGGTGAGGCTCCTCGGACCATGTGCATGCGGGACCGGGGGGCGCCTCCCATTCCGAAGGCGCCCCCCCTTTCCCTGGTTGTCACCGTCTCGCCGGCCCGTCGGTGCTAGCTGGTCGCCGCCGGCTTCGGACCGCTGCCACTCGCGACGGACGCAGGAGCCGCGAGCGGCGCTTCGGGCGAAGCGGGCGTGACGGGGGTCACGACGAGCTTCGCCGTGATGTTCCCTTTCACGTTCTTCTTCGCCTTGGCGCTGCTGGTGCCCCTAGCCGCACGGGTGGCCATCGCCTGGCCGCCGCCACCGCCTTCGCCTCGGCCGTCCTCGGCACCGGCGCCTTGGGAGGCGTCAGGTCGAAGTCGGCCAGGGCGTCGGCCGCGTTGCCGAACGTGAACCGGACGAACGCCACGAACGCGGTGATGACCGCGAGCAGCGACGGCGCCTGTTCCCGTTCGGCGTCGACCGCGACCTTCTCCGCGGTCTGCGCCGCCTCCACGTTGTCCCGATTGGTGACGAAGGTCTGCATCTTCGCCACCGCCTGGTCCACCGTGAGGGTGGTGCTTCCGAGCGGGAACGTCTGGCTCCCGTTCGTGAAGCGCTTCTTGGCCCCCGCGATCAGATTCGTCGCCTGGGCCGCCTTTGCACTTTTTCCTCTCGTCATCGTCATGGGTCCTCTTCTTCCGGGAGGGCTGCCTTTGCCCTCCTATTGACGAAGTGCCCACATGGGGGGGGGTGAATCTCTCGGTTTGTCTTGCGGGTGCTGTCGCTTTCTCGAATTGCCGAGGGAGAGCGCGGGCTTGCCCGCGTGTCCGGGGAGCGGACGTCCGTGGGGCGCGGACAGGGCCGCGCGCTCGCTCGACGCGCGCAGGTGTCCGGCTTGCTCGCTCCCGTGCGTCGCCGACACGCCCGCGGGCTCGCTCGACACGGAGGCGGGCTCGCTCGACACGGAGGCGGGCTCGCTCGGCACGGAGGCGGGCTCGCTCGGCACGGAGGCGGGTCCGGCTTGCTCGCTCCCGTGCGTCGCCGACACGCCCGCGGGCTCGCTCGACACGCCTCCGTGTCCGGCCTGCTCGCCTGCGTCGCCTGCGGAGAAGCCCGCCTACTCCGCTCGCACGCGTCCGTGTCCGCGATGCACGCGTCCGTGTCCACGATGCACGCGTCCGTGTACGCGACGCACGCCCCCGTGTCCGCGACGCAGGCAGCCCCAAGTCCCAGGGGAACCGCAACTCGGCTCGCGAGAGACGATGTCCCCGCCGCGTGAGAGAAGGCGGCGCCGAGACGACAAGACGCCGCCTGCGCAGTGCGGGCGCTCATCCGCGTCGAGGTGGTAACCGTCGACTCGGCTGGGCCGCTCTTGCGGCCCATAGTCACGACAACTACATTCATGACCATGTCGAAACGAGGCCACCACTGGAGCGTGGCGTCTGCGAAGGCGGAGCTCTCACGGGTAGTTCACGACGCGCAGCGACGACCGCAGGTCATCGAGAGCCGTGGCAAGCCCATCGCGGTCGTCGTTGGAATCGAGCAGTTCGAGGATGGCAGCGCCGCAGCCCGTTGGAAGAGATTCCTCGATGCGTCCGCGGAGGTTCGCGTGCAGGGCGGCGCGGAGCTCAGGGTCCCAAAGCGCTCTCGACGTGGCTCCCCGTTCTCCCGCCGGCCGCCCGCCTGATGCTGGTCGACACGAACGTCCTGTCGGAGCTCCCTCGTCCGCGGCCCAACGCGGGGGTCCTCCGCTGGTTCGCGGCACAGGAGACCATTCACGTCAGCGTCATCACGCTCGAAGAGCTCGCGTTCGGCGTCGCGCGCGCGGCGTCCAGCTCGAAGCCGCGCCTCGGACGCTGGCTCGACGCGCTCCTCGCCGCCCGGCCCATAGTCCTCGCCGTGACGGCTCCGATCGCGCGAACCTCCGGCGAGCTCCGCGCCGCACGGGAGGCTCGGGGGCGCCGGGTCGCGCAGGCGGACATGCTGATTGCAGCGACGGCGCTCGCCCACGGTCTGACGCTGGTCACCCGGAACGGCCGCGACTTCGAGGGCTGCGGCGTGGCGCTGGTCGATCCGTTCGAGTAAGTCGGGCCTCTACGCTATGCCGGTCGTACCTGCTTGACGTGGATGAACGCCTTGGTTCCATGCTTGTGCGCTCAGCCCTGCGTCTTCCACGAGTCGTGGTAAGCGAGGTCCTCGATGTTCGCCGCCTGCGCGGTCGGCACCAGCGGCTCGAAGGTGTCGCACATCACCGCGAGCTCGTCGGTCCGCGTCGCTCCGATGCTCGCCTCGTAGGCGCCCGGGTGCGGCCCGTGGGCGACGCCCGCCGGGTGCAGCGAGATGGCACCCGGGCCGACGCCGCGGCGGCTCGTGAAGTTGCCGCGCAGGTAGAGGATGATCTCGTCGCAGTCGACGCTCGAGTGCGGGTACGGGCACGGGATGGCCTGAGGGTGCGTATCGGTGACGCGCGGCACGAACGAGCACACGAGGAAGCCCTTGCCCTCGAAGGTCGCGTGCACCGTCGGCGGCAGGTGGATCTGCCCCGTCTTCGGCTGGAACTTCTCGATGGCGAACGCGAACGGGTAGACGAAGCCGTCCCACCCCACCACGTCCATCAGCGGGTTCTCGGCCACGTAGCGCGTGAAGACGCCCTGCTTCTTCACGAGGAGCTCGCGCGGGCCCTCCTGCAGCTTCTCCGGCGTCGCGATGGGCCCGAACGGGTGCACGAAGTCGCGGTGCGTGTACGGCGCGTCCATGCGGAGCTGCCCCACCGGGTTGCGGAACGCCTCGGGGACGAACACCCCGGAGTGCGCCTCGAAGCCCATCAGGCGCATCGGCTTCTCGACGTGCCACCGGTGCACGAGCGACTTCGGCACCCAGACGTAGTCCCCCGTCTTCACGTCGAGCCATCCGCACGGCGACTCGAGGCGCGCGCTCCCCTCCTCGACGAACCACAGCTCGTCGCCGTCCCCGTTCGCGAAGTACACGTCGTCCGTCGCGTCGGGACGCGCGAGCAGCACCGTCACGTCGCGGTTGAAGAGGATGGGCACGCGCCGGTCGACGAGCATCCCGCCTGCGACGATGCGCTCGGACTGGTAGAGCCTCCGCCGCAACGGCCGGCTCGTCGCCGGATCGGGCTTCGGGGCCGCCCATCCGCGCGAGCTCACCTCGACCTCGCGGTGCGGCGTCACCGGATGGCGATGGTAGAAGTACGTGAACGGCCCGCTGAAGCCGCCGCGCGTGAACATCTCCTCGTAGAGGAGCTTGCCGTCGGCCGCGCGGCAGACGGTGTGCGGCTTGTCGGGGAGGATGCCTGCGCTCTGCCGGTCGATCATCGCGCCCGTCCCTCCTGTCGCCCCTCTCGCTGCTCTCGCCCTTGCCTACTTCGTCGCCTGCGCGCGCTCGATGCTCTCGAAGAGCGCGCGGAAGTTGCCGTAGCCGAACCCCTCGTCGCCGCACCGCTGGATGATCTCGTAGAAGAACGGCCCTGCGCGCTCGTCCGAGTAGAGGGCCTTCGCCTCGCGGAGGAAGATCTGGAGCATGTAGCGGTCCTGCGAGCCGTCGAGCAGGATCTGATGCTTTTCGAGGACACCGAGCTCCTCCTTCACGTTGTGGATGCCGAGGGCGTCGAGGCGACGCGGCAAATCGCGGTAGTAGGACTCCGGCGTGTCCATGAAGTCGACCGCGCGGCGCTTCAGTTCTTCGACGGTCCAGATGACGTCCTTCACGTTGAAGGCGACGTGCTGGATGCCCGGCCCCTGGTTGTCGTCGACGAACTTGTAGATCTGCGAGTCGCGGAAGTGCGGGCGGAGCGGCTCGTTCGTCGCGAACTTCACCTGGCTGACTGGGTCCCACATCACGATCGACTTGAGGCCCGAGCCGTGCGCGAACTGTACGGCGACGTCCTTCGTGTGGAACTTGATCTCCCAGAACGGCTCGAAGCCGAGCACGTCGCGGTAAAAGCCGACGATGGGGACCATCGTGAGCCCGTTCGACGTGACGTGGTCGACGATCTGGATGCCGTAGACGTTGTCCGGCTTTCCCTGGTTCCCGACGCCCGAGTCGACGAAGCCGGGCGCGAACGCGCGGTAGTCGTTTCGCTCGACGAAGCGGAAGGCCACGTCGCCGAGGGGCGTCGCGATCTCGACGGCGCGGTAGCTGCCGCCTCGCGTGTCCTTGTCCTCGACGGGGTCCGAGAGGAACGTCCCCCCGCGGGCCTCGAGGAAGGCCATCGTCTCGTCGAGGTTCTTCACGCGGAAGCTGAGGCTCATCACGCCGGCGGGGTGCCGCTTGAGAAAGCGCGCCGCCTTCGAGCTCTGGCCGAGCGGCGTGGAGACGCAGACGCGCACGTCGCCCGCCCCGAAGACGACCGACTGCTGCCCGCTCCGCGACGTCAGCTCGTCGCCCGCGCGGGCGACCTCCTTGAAGTCGAACTTCTCGGTGTAGAACTGCTTCGACCGCTCGAAGCTCTCCACCGCGAAGTGAAGCGAGTCGTATCCCAGGAGCCCGAGGTGCTCTTTGGAGGCCATGCGCGGGAGCATGCCACAAAGCCCGCCCCCCGGCAGGGGGCCCGCGTCACCCGAAGGCGATGACTCGCTGCAGCTCGAGGTCCTTCAGGAGCTGCATCGCGCGGCCCGGCTCGATGGCGATGGCGCCGAGGATCTCGCGCACCGAGGTGTGCCCGTCGACCATCGTGAGCAGGCCGTAGGTGTCCCCGTCGAAGTCGAACCAGGCGAGGTCTTCCTTGCTGACGGCGATGACGGGTACCGCCCCCAGGTCCGCGTCCTCCAGGGTGCGGGCGACAGGCAGCACCGAGCTCCGGCGCACGGCGGTCGGCACCTCCTCCAGGTACTCGAGGCTCACCTGGATGTCCGGCGCGCTCGCCTGCCGCCCCTCGCGGACGTGGGAGTCTGCGCGCTTCGCGTACGCGGCGAAGCGGTCGGGCTCCACCTTCATGGTGGGCATGTCGCCGAGCTTTCGGGCCACACGGGCCTCTCTTTCTGCTGAAAAAGGGGGCCCTCCTGAAACGAGGGGGCGAGCTTTCAAAGTAGCACGATTCGGGCCGAAGTCGCTCCCTCGTAGAGCGCGGTCCCGTGTGCTACTTCGCCGCTTGATGCGTGCGCGCTGGCACGCAAGCATTTCTGCATCCGAAAGGAGGCGCGACCCATGAGCCGGAAGCCCACGAAGTACGTGTTCGTCACCGGCGGAGTCGTCTCCTCGATAGGAAAGGGGCTCGCCAGCGCCTCGGTCGGCGCGCTCCTCGAAGCGCGGGGCCTGCGGGTCACGCACGTGAAGCTCGACCCGTACATCAACGTCGACCCGGGCACGATGAGCCCGTACCAGCACGGCGAGGTGTTCGTCACCGACGACGGGGCGGAGACCGACCTCGACCTCGGGCACTACGAGCGCTTCACGACGGCGCGCATGACGCGCACCAACAACTTCACGACCGGGCGCATCTACGAGGCGGTCATCTCGAAAGAGCGGCGCGGCGAGTACCTGGGCGCGACGGTGCAGGTCATCCCGCACATCACCGACGAGATCAAGGCGCGCGTCCGCGACGCGGCCGAGGGGGTCGACGTCGCCATCATCGAGATCGGCGGGACGGCGGGCGACATCGAGTCGCTCCCCTTCCTCGAGGCCATCCGCCAGATGAAGCTCGAGGCCGGCTGGCAGAACGCGCTCAGCATCCACGTGACGCTGGTGCCGTACATCGCGACGGCCGGCGAGCTGAAGACGAAGCCGACGCAGCACGCGGTGAAGGAGATGCGCGAGATCGGCATCCAGCCTGACGTGCTGCTCTGCCGGTCGCAGATGGCGCTCTCGCGGACGGTGAAGGAGAAGATTGCGCTCTTCTCGAACGTCGCGATCGACGCCGTCATCGGCGCGCTCGACGTCGGGTGCATCTACGAGGTGCCGCTCATGCTCCACGCCGAAGGGCTCGACGAGCTCATCACCGAGC
This sequence comes from Polyangiaceae bacterium, assembly GCA_036501935.1. GTDB lineage: Bacteria > Myxococcota_A > Polyangia > Polyangiales > Polyangiaceae > Palsa-1150. The sequence goes on from DASXZL010000074.1 coordinate 111,106, forward strand.
GCCTCAACATCTGGAGCCGCGCGCCGGAGCTCGGGCCGTGGCAGCGCATCGTCAACCGCTTCAAGAACCCGTCGCGGGGCACGGTCAAGATCGGCATCGTCGGCAAGTACGTGCACCTGAAGGACTCGTACAAATCGCTGCACGAGGCGCTCGTGCACGGCGGCCTGGCGAGCGACTGCCGCGTGGAGCTCGAGTACATCGACAGCGAGCAGGTGGAGCAGCAAGGGCCCGAGGCGCTCCTCGCGAACCTCGACGCGGTGCTGGTGCCCGGCGGGTTCGGCGATCGCGGCACCGAGGGGAAGATCGCGGCCATCGGGTACGCGCGGCAGAACAAGATCCCGTTCTTCGGAATCTGCCTCGGGATGCAGCTCGCCGTCGTCGAGTACGCGCGGCAGGTGGCGTCGCTCGTGAACGCCAACTCGAGCGAGTTCGACAAGGACACGCCCTACGCCGTCATCGACCTCATGCCCGAGCAGCGCGGCGTCCGCAACAAGGGGGCGACGATGCGCCTCGGCGCGTACCCGTGCGTGCTCACGCCCGGCTCGCTCGCCGCCGACGCCTACGGGACGACGGAGATCAGCGAGCGCCACCGCCACCGCTACGAGTTCTCGAACGACTTCCGCGACCAGCTCGTCGAGGCGGGCATGATCCTGAGCGGCACGTCGCCGGACAAGCGCCTCGTCGAGATGATCGAGCTGCGCGAGCACCCGTTCTTCGTCGGCTGCCAGTTCCACCCCGAGTTCAAGAGCCGCCCCGTCGCGCCGCACCCGCTCTTCGCCCGCTTCGTCCGCGCCGCCCTCGAGCGCGCCACCGCCCGCGGCAAGCCCGAAGTCCGCAAACAGAGCGAGAGCCACCCCGTCATCAACTAGGTGCCGTCCTCCACGCGACCTCTCCCGCGTTCTCCCCTGTTCTTTGGACGCGGAGGCGCGGAGAAGGAGCGGAGGCCGCGGAGTTTGGGGGCGGAGCAGCTCCGCGTCCAACGAACAGGGGATGGATCGGAAACCCGACTCCTGGGACCTAGCGGCCCTTCATCATGACGACGCTGGTGGGGTCGTAGACGACGGTGAACGCGAAGCGGAAGCCCCACACGGTGCCCGTCTTGCCCGGGGTCTCGAAGACGCTCGTCTCGCGCTGGACCCAGGGCGCGGAGATGGGGGGGCCGAGGTTCGTGAAGGCGCTGATGGCGGGCTGCACCCAGGGGAGCGCGAGGCGGACGCTGGGCGAGACGATGAGCGACTCGCGGTTGCCGTCCTGCACGGCGGGGAGATCGATGGCGTACGCCTCGAAGACCTCGAGCCCCGTGGAGACGCGGGTGCCGATCTGCCAGCCGAGGTAGACACCGGCCGTGGCGTAGAGGCGCCGGTCGCTCAGCAGCAGGCTCGAGACCGTCAGATCGAGGCCCTCGCGGAACTGGACGACGAAGGGGCCGTCGAGCGCGCGCACGTCGACGTAGGGGCGGACTCCGTACGAGTCGGGGACGAAGTAGCTGACGTCCCAGGGGCGCAGCGTGGCGGCGGCGAGGGCGACCCGCGACGCGGGGCCGTTCGGGTCGTAGCTGGCGGTCGGGAACATGAGCGAGACGCCGCCGCCGAAGGCCATGCCGGTGGTGGTGGCCCATACGGTGCGCCCGTCGACGGCGAGGTTGCCTCCGACCACGGCGAACCCCGTTCCGTTGTTGCCGCCGGCGACCTCGTAGGCGGCGCCCACGTACCAGCGCCGCAAGCCGAGCGGCACCTCGAGGGCCAGGCGCTGGATGTACGCGTGCTGCACGCCCCCGGGGAGGTAGAGGGAGCCCGCGGTGGTCTCGAGGGTCGCCTCCATCTCGGAGTGGGTCAGCTCGGGCAGCGTCGGGGCGCGCGGGGCGCGGGGGACCGCGTACGGATCGTCGAAGGGGACGGCCTGGGCGCGCGCGACGGCCGGCCAGGCGGTCATCACCGCGAACGAGGCGAGGAGCGCGCGAGCGAGCACAGAGGGCGCATTAGAGCATCGCACGGTCGTGCGCGGTCTGGCTTGCACGCACGGGGACTCGACGGTAAGGCCTGGGACCATGGGGTATGTCCGGTCCTTCGGGATCCTGGCCGCCGCCGCGAGCCTACTCGCCGCATGCGGGAGCAGCAGCAAAGGGTCGACCGCCGCCAAGGGCGACGCCAGCACGGGCGACGACGCGGGGGAGGAAGCCGGCGAGGCGGGCGACGAAGCGGCCGGTCCGGCCGGGTACCCGGCCTTCACGGTCGATGCTCCACAGATCCTCAAGCACCAGGGAGGCGTCCTCGCCAGCCCCGTCGTCGTGACGATCACCTGGCCCGGCGACACGAACGCGGCGTCCTACGAGGGCTTCGGCGACGCCCTCGGCGCGTCGAGCTACTGGACGGCCACGACCTCGCAGTACGGCGTGGGCCCGGCGACGAGCGGCGCCGCCAACCATGTGCAGATGAACCAGCCCTTGCCGTCGTCGATGTCGTACGACGACGTGACGAGCTTCGTCACTGCGGCGGTGCAGGCGGCCACCTCCGACGGGGGCGTCGGCGGCGAGGCCGGCGCGCCGGACGCAGGGGAGCCCGATCCCGTGTGGCCCGCGCCGGTGCTCGGCGCGAAGGGGCAGGCGCAGACGATCTACTCGCTGTTCATCCCGGTCTCGACCAGCGTGACCGACCCGGGGTCGGGGCAGTCGTTCTGCGACCTCGGCGCGCTCGGCTACCACGACGAGGTGTCGACCCCCGGCGGCGTGGGCGTCGCCTTCGCGGTGACGCTCGAGTGCCCCACGCTGAGCCTCGCCCTCAACGAGGAGACGGCCGCCCACGAGAGCATCGAGGCGGCGACCGACCCGTACGTCGAGTATGGTCCGCCGGGGTTCTACGGGTTCGACGCCAACCACCTCGCCTGGGACCTCTACACCGGGTATAACGACGAGCTCTCGGACGCCTGCGAGAACTGGCAAGACTCCTACTACGAGGAGTCGGCCAGCTTCCCCTACTGGGTGCAGCGCTCGTGGTCGAACTCCGGCGCGCTCGCGGGCCACGACCCCTGCGCCCCGGCCACCGCCGGCGCGTACCACGGGATGACGCTCTTTCCGTCGCAGGAGTCGACCATCAAGATCAACGCGTCCGCGCTCGGCAACCCCGCGTCGACCACGAAGGGGTTCAAGGCGACGGTGGGGCAGGCGATGACCTTCCAGGTCGGCTTCTACAGCGACGCGAGCACGACGCCGTGGAAGATCGCGTACGATTTCCCTTCGGATCTCGCCGACGACATGGGAAACAGCGTCAGCAACGGCAAGGCGACGGTCAAGATCGACAAGACGACCGGGCAGAACGGCGACCTGGCGAACGTCACCGTCACCGTGACGACCAAGGCGCCCTCGGGCTTTCACGTGATGGCCATCACCTGGGACCCGCCGACGTCGGAGGAGTTCCTGCCGCACTACCTGCCGCTCATCATCCTCGACGAGTGACGATTCACGCGCGTCACGCCGGCTAGAGCGGACCGAGGACGCCGTCCTCGAGGGCGCGCTGGATGAAGCGGGCGTTGGAGGCGTGTCCGGGCCTCACGGCGGTGACGCGGCCCACGGGTGGACCGCCGTGGAGATAGAGGTCCCCGAGGAGATCGAGCAGCTTGTGGCGGGCCGGCTCGTCGGCGGTGAAGGGGCGACCGGCGTGAAGGATGGCGTCGGGCGCGACGATGACGACGCACGTCGGATCGACGTGGCGCGCGAGGCCGCGACGGGCGAGCTCGTCGATCTCGTGGGCGAGGGCGAAGGTGCGCGCGGGGGCGATGCGGGCGACGAAGTCGGCGGTGTCACCGGTCCAGCAGGCCTCGGGGGCGAGGCGAGCGTCGTCGAAGTCGATGCGTGCGGTGACCTCGATGGCGCCGCCCGTGGGGGCGAGGTCGTAGCGGCTGGGGCCGACCTCGAAGGTGGCGGCGCGCGTGACTCGGAGGCGCGGGGCCGACGGGGGAACGCCGAGGCGCAGGAGAGCGCCACACCAGGCCGTGGCGCCGCCGTCGAGCAGCGGGAGCTCCGGGCCCTCCACCTCGAGCACCACGCCCCCGTGCAGGCCGAGCCCCGCCAGCGCCGCGAAGGCATGCTCCACGGTGCCTACGCGCGGCCCTCCCCCGCGCACCTGGACGGTGGTCGCCCGAGCCGTCGAGACCACCTCCAGCGCGCCGAGCTCCGCCTCGGCGGCGCCCCACCTCAGGCGCACGGGCCCGTCGCTCCGGTGCAGGCCGACACGCGAAGGCGCGCCGGTGTGCAAGCCGACCCCTTCGAGCCACTCCACCACCGCGATGTTCTACCCGACCCTCGGCGCCCCCGTACGCCCGAACCGGAAAGTTTGCCCCGGGGCCTCCGATTCGCTAACTGGACGGGGAGCGGTTCCCCGCCCGACCCGAGCCGCCTTTCCCGACGAGCCGCCTTCTCCCATGTCGACCAAACGAGTTCACCTCATCGTGCGCGGGCGCGTCACCGGCGTGTTCTTCCGGGCGGCCACGCAGCGTGAGGCCAAGCGCCTCGGGATCACCGGGTGGGTGAAGAATCGGCCGGACGGCGCCATCGAGATGGTGGCCGAAGGCGAGGAGGAGGCCATCAAGGAGATGGTCTCGTGGGCGAACCACGGGCCCTCGGCGGCGCGCGTCGATAGTGTGGACGTGCGCTGGCGCGGGTACACCGGTGAGTTCTCGGACTTCCGCATCACCGAGTGACGGGAAGCCGGGCGGGGCGGGCGGGCGTTCCAGAGGTGAGATGAGCGCGCGAAGAGGTCTGCCGGTGCTCGTGGTGGCGGCCGCGGTGCTCGCGGGTACGGCCGCCGGAGGCGAGCGTGCGTGGGGGCAGACGACTGCGGCAAGCGCGTCGGCGAGCGCGGCGCCGGCGACGGCGATGGCGGCCGGAGAGCTGGACCGGCTCATGGCCGGGCTGGGACGCGACTCGGTCGAGGAGCGAGGGACGGCGGCCGCAGCGCTGGGAGCGCTGGGGCCGGACGCCACGGGCGCCATCGCGCAGAAGCTGGCGGAGCTACGCAGGAGCGGCGATGGCGGAATGGGCGGGGCTGTACGCGCCGTGCGCGACCGCTCGGGCAAGGAGGGGAGCTTCGATCTGCTCGAGGCGCTCGTGGCGCAGAAGCCGGACGCCGCGACGACGCGCGCCCTGACGGTCACGAGCCTGCTGCGCGCGCTCGCGCATACGGGGACGACGCCGGCCGCGCGCCAGCTGGTGCTCCTGGCGTCGGAGTCGGGGGGCGTGCTCCGTCCGGAGCTGACGCGTCAGATGAAGGCGATGGGCGACCGGGCCGTCGCCGCGCTCATCGAGGCGCGGCGCGACCCTTCGAACGAGACGCGGACGTGGGCCTCGAATCTGCTGGAGACGATGGGCAAGCGGACGCCTGGCGAGGCAGTGCAGGTGAAGGACAACCAGGCCCTGGCCGACGTGCTGGGCGCCTATGCCGGCATCAAGGACCTCGACGCGCTCCCGGTGGTCCTCTCCTTCGTGAGCTCCGACCGCGCGCAGGTCCGGGCCGCGGCGCGCGCGGCGACGCTCGCGTACGGGCAGGACGCGCTCTGGAAGCTGCGCGAGGCGTACACCGCGCTCATGGGGGACCAGGCGCCGGAGGGGATCGCGGCGGTCGACCTGGCGAAGAAGCTCTTCGATGCGTACGACCGCTTCCGGTTGCAGGAGGTCTACGCGCTGCTGTCGCGGGGCCTCGCCGAGCAGAAGGACGACAAGCTGACGGCGGCCATCGCCGATTTCGACGAGGTGCTCGCACGGCAGCCGATGCTCGACCGGCGCGCCGAGATGGTGCCCGCCTACGTCACCTACGGGGAATCCCTCGAGGCGACCGATCGCACCGCAGCCCTGGCCACGCTCCGAAAGGCGCTGCGCCTCGACGAGGCTGGCCCGCAGTCGAGTCACGTGCGGAGCGAGATCGCTTACCTGGAGGGCGAGGATCTGCTGGCGCACGGCGTCGCCGACACGGAGCCCTTCGAGCAGGCGCTGGCGCTCGACCCCCAGAACGTGCACGCGCGCGCCGAGCTCGATCGTCTGCACGTGGAGACGGAATCGAGCAAGGCGCGCGGGTGGAGGCTCGCCGCGGCCGGCGCCGTCCTCGTGGCGGCGCTGGCGGGGATTGCCTTGCTGGGAGGCCGCCGGAAAGGTGTGCTGTCATCCTGAGGCCGAAAGGCCGAAGGACCCCATGGAGTCGCAATGGGGTCCCTCGCGAGCGCTCGGGATGACAGAGGCTATTCGACCTTGGCGCCTTCGGTCGGCGCGGCGGCCGTGGCCTTCTTGGAGGACTTCGCCTTGGGCTTGGCGCCGCCCTTCTTGTCCGACTCGTCCCCCGCCGCTCCGTCGGGCATGAGCTCGATGAGCGAGATGGGAGCGCCGTCGCCCCGGCGAGGGCCGAACTTGACGATGCGCGTGTAGCCGCCCGCGCGCGTCGCGTACCGCTTGGCCAGGTCGAGCAGGACCTTCTCCACGAGGTCGATGCGCGTCGTGGCCCCCCCCGTCTCGACGCGGACGCCGAAGCGGGGGATGTAGGCCGCGATGTTGCGCGCGGCCGCCATGCGACGCGCGCGATCGGTCGGCGAGAGCTCCGCCTGCGCCGTATACGCGACCAGGCCGAGGCGCCGCGCCTTGGTGATGAGCCGCTCCGCCACGCGGCGCAGCTCCTTCGCCTTGGCGTCGGTCGTCTCGATCCGCTCGTGGAGGATGAGATTCGCCGTCAGGTTGCGCAACATGGCGCGCCGGCTGCTGGTGTTCCGGTCGAACTTCCGACCCGAGTTCTTGTGACGCATGGCTTCCTCGAATCGTCCCTAGTTTTGCTGCTGCTGCTGCTTCCAGCGCTCGAGCATCTGCGGCCAGTTGTCGATCTTCATGCCCAGCGACAGGCCCATGTTCGCCAGGATTTCCTTGATCTCCTTCAGGCTCTTGCGCCCGAAGTTCTTCGTCTTGAGCATGTCCTGCTCGGTGCGCTGGACGAGCTCGCCGATAAGCTGGATGTTCGCGTTCTGCAGGCAGTTCGCGCTGCGCACGCTGAGCTCGAGCTCGTCGACGCTGCGGAAGAGGTTCTCGTTGAGGGGCTCTTCCTCGGCGCCCGCGGGGGCGTACTGCGTCTCCTCGGTCTCCTCGAAGTTGATGAAGATCGAGACCTGCTCCTTCAGGATCTTCGCCGCGTAAGCGACGGCGTCCTGCGGCTTGATGCTGCCGTTCGTCCAGACCTCGAGCGTGAGCTTGTCGTAGTCGGTCTGCTGCCCGACGCGCGCGTTGGTCACCGTGTAGTTGACCTTGCGGATCGGCGCGAAGAGCGCGTCGATGGGGATCGTCCCGATGGGCATGCCCGGCGTCTTGTTGCGGTCCGCCGGCACGTAGCCACGGCCGACGTTGACCGTCAGCTCCATGGCGAGGGGGCCCTTCTTGTCGAGCGTCGCGACGACGTGGTCAGGGTTGAGGACCTGCAGCCCGTCGACGAGCTGGATGTCGCGGGCGTGCACGGTGCCCGGCCCTTCCTTCTCGATGCGGACCGTGTACGTCTTCGCCGTGGCGGCCTTGAGGACGACCTCCTTCAGGTTGAGGACGATCTCGGTCACGTCCTCGACGACGTCGGTCACCGTCGTGAACTCGTGGAGGGCGCCGTCGACCCGGAGCGCCGTGATGGCCGCGCCCTGGAGCGAGGAGAGGAGGATGCGGCGGAGCGAATTGCCGATGGTGATGCCGTATCCGCGCTCGAGGGGCTCGGCCGTGAACTTCCCGTAGAAGTCCGTCAGCGTCTCGCTCTCGATGTGGATGCCGCGGGGGCGGATGAGATCCCGCCAGTTGCGGGTGACGATGTTCGACGTGCTCATGCTGGATCCTCTTCTTCTCTCGACGCCCTCGCCGCTTGCTGACGCGCGCGGTGCTGTGGCCTGCCTACATTCACGCGGTGAGCCCGACGCGCCTTCGAACCCGCTCTCCGGCGGCGCCCGTCACCTGCCCGTGTCCCTCTCGTTCCTCGTTCACCTCGCGCTAGCGCGAGTAATACTCGACGACGTACTGCTCCCGGATGGCCGGCTCGTTCATCTCTTCCCGGACCGGCACGCCCTTGAACGTGCCCGTGAAGTTCGCCTTGTCCAGCTCGAGCCAGGAGAGCTGGGGACGCTTGTCGACCTGGGCCATCGACGCGACGACCTCCTTGATCTCGCGGCTCTTCTGCCGGATCTCGACCTTGTCGCCCGGGCGAAGGATGACGCTGGGGATGTCGACCCGCTTGCCGTTCACGAGGATGTGGCCGTGCCGGACGATCTGGCGCGACTGCGACCGCGTGAAGGCGAACCCGAGGCGGTGGACGACGTTGTCGAGCCGCGACTCGAGGAGGCCGAGCATCTGCTCGCCCGTGCGCCCCTTCCGGCGGGCCGCGTCGAAGTAGTACTTCTGGAACTGGCGCTCGATGACGCCGTAAATGCGCCGCACCTTCTGCTTTTCGCGGAGGCGGATCGCGTACTCGCTCAGCTTGATGCGCGCCTGGCCGTGCTGACCCGGCGGGTAGGGCCGGCGCGTGTACGAGCACTTCTCGGTGTAGCAACGCTCGCCCTTGAGGAAGAGCTTCATGCCCTCGCGGCGACAGAGCTTGCAAACGGGACCGTGATAACGAGCCATCTTCTCTCTCTTCTCTCTCTTCTTGCTTCTCGGAAGACCGGTTTACGCGGCACGCCGCTTCGTCCCGGACCGACGCGTCGAGCGTCGGGACACTTCGTGACGGTGAATCAGACCCGGCGACGCTTGGGCGGCCGGCAGCCGTTGTGGGGGACGGGGGTGACGTCGCGGATGAGCGTCACCTTGAAGCCCACCGCCTGGAGGGCACGGAGCGCGCTCTCGCGGCCGGCGCCCGGACCCTTGACGAAGACGGCCACGGAGCGCATCCCGTGCTCCATCGCCTTGCGCGCGGCCTCCTCGGCGGCGAGCTGCGCCGCGAACGGCGTGCTCTTGCGCGAGCCCTTGAAGCCACGCGACCCGGCGCTCGACCAGGCCACGGTGTTCCCGTTCACGTCGGTGATGGTGACCACCGTGTTGTTGAACGTCGACTGGATGTGGGCGATCCCCGTCGAGACGTTCTTCTTCGCTTTCTTCTTGGCGGCCTTGGGCTTCGGGCCGCCGCCGGTTGCACCGGAGGGGGCGGGGGGGATGTTGGTGTTTCCCTGCGACATGACGGGTGACTCCTACGGACCGAATCAGGTGGTGGGCTTGCGCGCGCGCGACAGGACGCCCTTGCGGGGGCCCTTGCGCGTGCGAGCGTTGGTGTGCGTGCGCTGGCCGTTGACCGGCAGACCGCGGCGGTGCCGCAGGCCCCGGTAGCAACCGAGGTCCATGAGCCGCTTGATGTTCATCTGGACCTCGCGACGGAGATCGCCTTCGACCTTGTAGTCGGCCTCGAGCGTGTCGCGGATCTTCTTGATCTCGGTCTCGGTCAGCTCCTCGGTCATCCGATTCGGAGCGATCCCGGTCTTCGCGCAGATCTGGCGCGCGGCGGTCTTGCCGATCCCGAAGAGATACGGGAGCGCGAACACGATGTGCTTGTGACGGGGAAGGTCGACGCCTGCGATGCGGGCCATGATGTTCTGCCTTTAGGTCGGCGTGCAGGTTCGCACGCCGTTTATCAGTCAGCCTTGGCGCTGCTTGTGACGGGGGTTCTCGCAGATGATCCGCACGACGCCCTTGCGCCGGACCACCTTGCACTTGTCGCAAATCTTCTTGACGCTCGGACGGACCTTCATGGGCTTGCTCGCTTCTTCAACTCACTTGTGGCGATAGGTGATTCGCCCGCGGCTCGGATCGTAGGGGCTCACTTCGACGGTGACGCGGTCGCCCGGGAGGATGCGGATGTAGAACTGCCGCATCCTTCCGCTGATCGTCGCCAGCACGACCAGCCCGTTGTCGCATTTGACGCGGAACATCGCGTTCGGCAGCGCCTCTTGAACGACGCCGTCGAACTCGAGCTTGTCGCCCTTGGGCTCCTTGCGCTCTCGACGTTCACTCATGAAAAGACAAGTCTCCTCGTTTCCTCTCGTTTACCTGGCGAGCGCCTGCATGATGCGCCCGGTCACGTCATCCACGCTTCCCACCCCGTCGACCCGCCTCAGAATCCCGAGGCCCTCGTAGTACGGAAGGAGCTCGGCTGTCATCGCCTCGTATACGTCGATGCGCTTCCGCACGACCTCTTCGCGATCGTCCGCCCGCACCTCGAGGTCCGCATCCGGGGGGGGAGGGTTGTACTTCAAGTGGTAAATCTGTCCAGTGCGTTTGTCCGTCCGGCGGAGGACTGCGCGTTCGAGCAGGAGGTCGGCCGGGACGTCGAGGGCCAGCACGCGGTCGAGCTTCTGGCCGCGGCCCGCGAGGAGCCGATCGAGGGCGGTCGCCTGGGGAACCGTCCGCGGGAAGCCGTCGAGGAGGAAGCCGGGGGCGCAGTCGCTCTCCCTGGTTCGCTCGTCGATGAGACCGATGACGACCGAGTCGGGCACCAGAGCGCCGGCGGACATCTGGGCGACGAGCTCGGCCGGCAGCTTGCCCTCGGTCTTCGCCGCCCGGAGCATGTCGCCTGTCGAGATCTGCGGAATGCCGAGGCGAGCGGAGACGACCTTCGCCTGCGTCCCCTTCCCCGCTCCAGGCGGCCCGACGAACACGACGCGCATGACCTAGTCCTTCCGGACGCGGATGCGTGAGGTCCGCCCGCCGCCACCCGAGAGCCCCTCGTAGTTGCGCGTGATGAGGTGGGCCTCGATCTGGTTCACGGTGTCGAGCGCGACGCCGACGACGATCATGATCGACGTCCCCCCCCAGCGGAACGGGATGTGGAACGCCTGGCTGATGATGCTCGGGACGATGCAGACGACCGCGACGTAGAGCGAGCCACCGAAGGTGATCCGCGTCAGCACGTAGTCGATGTAGTCCGCGGTCTGCTTGCCCTGGCGGATGCTGGGGATGAACGCCTGCTGCTTCTTCAGGTTGTCGGCCACGTCGACCGGCTGGAACGTGACGGCCGTGTAGAAGTGGCAGAAGAAGATGATGAGGAGGACGTAGAACGTGTTGAACGCCCAGTCGCCGCGCGAGAGGAGCCCCTGCAGGGCCACCATCGCCGACCCGAGCACGGGGATCTTGAAGTTCGCCAGGGTGGCCGGGAACATCAGGAGCGACGACGCAAAAATGGGCGGAATGGTCCCGCTGGTGTTCACACGCAGCGGAAGGTGCGCCGTCTGCCCGCCGTAGATTCGCCGGCCGACGGTTCGTCGCGCGTAATAGATGGGGATCTGCCGATAGGCCCGCTCGAAGAAGACGATGGTCGCCACCGTCGCGAGGACGATGGTCACCACCGCCGCGAGGTTCAGCGGCTGGATGTTGCCCTTGTTCGTCGCGAAGTAACCCATGATGCCGTCGGGGACGCCGTCGACGATGCCCGCGAAGATGAGCAGCGAGATGCCGTTGCCGATGCCGCGCTCGGTGATCTGCTCGCCGACCCACATCATGAAGGCCGTGCCCGTCGTCAGCGTGAGGAGCGTCATCAGACGGAAGCCCCAGCCGGCGTGGGTGACCACGTCGCCGACCGCGCCGGAGTCCGACAGGTCGCCGTTGTTCATGGCCTCCAGGCTCATCGCGATGCCGAAGCCCTGGACGATCGACAGGACGATGGTCCCGTAGCGCGTGTACTGGTTGATCTTCCGCTGGCCCTGCTCGCCTTCCTTGCGCAGCTCGTCGAGCGGCTTGAAGACCATGGTCAGCAGCTGCAGGATGATGCTCGCGCTGACGTACGGCATGATGCCGAGCGCGAAGATCGACAGATTGCCGAGCGCGCCGCCGCTGAACATGTTGAAGAGGCCGAGCAAGCCTCCCCCCTGCTTGTGCACCACCGCGTTCATCACCGTGCGGTCGACCCCGGGGATCGTCACGAAGACGCCGATGCGGTAGACCGCCATCATCCCGACAGTAAAGAGGATGCGACGCCGCAGCTCGGGGACCTTGCCGATGTTGGAGAAGGCGGAGAGGACGGACATGGCGGCTACGGCTCAGGCCTGAGCGCTTCCGACCAGGACGACCTTGCCGCCTGCCTTCTTGATCTTCTCTGCCGCGACCTTGGAGAACGCGTCTGCCGACACGGTGACGGACTTGGTGAGCTCCCCGTCGCCGAGGATCTTGATGCGGTCGAACCGGCCCTTGACGAGACCGCGGGCGACGAGGGCCGCCTCGTCGACGTTGGCGCCGGCGGCGAAGACCTCGAGGTCACCCACGTTCACTTCGGCGGTCGTCGTCGAGAACGGATTGATGAAGCCGCGCTTGGGCAGGCGGCGCTGGATGGGCGTCTGCCCGCCCTCGAAGTGAGGCTTGAAGCCGCGAACGCGGGCGTACTGCCCCTTCTGTCCACGGCCGGAGGTCTTGCCGAGGCCCGACCCCACGCCGCGCCCGAGGCGCGTCTTCTTGGCCGTGGACTCGGCGGGCTTCGCGAGCTTGCTCAACGTGTCAGACATGGTTCACCTCTTCGACGCGCACGAGGTGAAGCACCTTCTTGATCGCGCCACGGAACGACGGGGTATTGCTCACGACGACGGAGCTGCCCGGACCGCGCAGCCCGAGGCCGCGCATGGTCGCGCGCAGCGGATGCTGCTGTCCGATGGTGCTCTTCGTCTGCGTCACGCGAAGCTTCGGCGTCATGATGGCTAACCCTCTCAGCCCTGCGCCGCGGCGGCCTGGAGGTTCGCCGTCGACTTGCGATCGACGAGGTCCTCCGTCTGCTTGCCGCGCTTGTTGGCGACCTGGTCGAGGCTGCGCAGCGACTTCAGGGCCGTGATGGTCGCGCGCACGACGTTGTGCGGGTTCGAGCTGCCCAGGCACTTGGTGAGGATGTCGTGGATGCCCGCGCTCTCGACGACGGCGCGGACTGCGCCGCCGGCGATGACGCCGGTTCCCTGCGAGGCCGGCTTGAGGAACACCCGCCCGGCCCCGAAGTGGCCGAGCGTCTGGTGCGGAATCGTGACGCCGTCGAGGGGGACCTTGAAGACGTTCTTCCGCGCCTGGTCGTTGCCCTTGCGGATGGCCTCCGGGACCTCGTTCGCCTTGCCGAGGCCGACGCCCACGTGGCCCGCTTCGTCGCCCACGACGACGAGCGCGCTGAAGCTGAACCGGCGCCCGCCCTTCACGACCTTGGCGACGCGGTTGATGTAGATGACACGCTCCTTGAGCTTGTCCTCGTCGAGCTGAAGAGCGTCGGGCGCTCGGGCATGCCTGGGTGCGTCGAAAGCCATCGTCATCTCCCTTTAAAACTTGAGTCCCGCCTCGCGCGCGGCGTCGGCGAGGGCGCGAACGCGCCCGTGGTAGAGGTACCCGTTGCGGTCGAAGACGATCTTGCTGATGCCCTTGGCGAGCAGCATCTTCGCGATGGAGGCGCCTACCTTCTTGGCGGCGTCGAGCTTGCTGCCCTCGGTGACCTCGCCCCGCACGTCGCGCGAGAGCGTCGACGCGTGGGCGACCGTGGTGCCGCCGACGTCGTCGACCACCTGGGCATAGATGTGCTTCGCGCTGCGGAAGACGCTGAGGCGCGGTTTGTCCGAGGTTCCGTTGATCTTCTGACGGATGCGCAGCTTCCTGCGCTCGCGTCCCACGATTCGCATCGCCATGGCGTCACTTCCCTCCGCCGGCCTTGGCGGCCTTGCCCGCCTTCTCGCGGACCTTCTCGCCCTGATACCGAACGCCCTTGCCGCCGTACGGCTCCGGGGGCCTGAATCCCCGGATCTTCGCGGCTGTCTGCCCCATCGTCTCCTTGTCCGAACCGGTCAGGATGACGATTGTTCCCTTGGAGTCGCCGGGGATCTCGCACTTGACGCCCTGCGGGAGCGGGAAGGCGATGGGATGCGAGAAGCCGAGGGCGAGGTGCAGGACCTGTCCCTTGAGCTCCGCGCGGTACCCGGTACCGACCAGCTGCAGCGTCTTCGTGTACCCCTCGGCGGCGCCCTTCACCATACCGCCGATGAGCGCCCAGGTGAGGCCCTGCAGGCGCGCGCCGTCGCGACCGACGACCGTCGGCGTCACCAGCACGTTGCCCGCGTCGACCTTCGCCGACACACCCGCCGGGAGGACGCGCTTCAGCGTCCCCTTGGGGCCCTTCACCTCGATGGCGCCGTCCTTGACCGTGGCCGAGCAGCCCTTCGGCAGCGCGATCGGCCGCTTGCCGATGCGCGACTGCTTGAAGCCGCCCTCCAGGGTGTTCGTCGATGCGTGCGTCGTCATGGCGCTCACCAAACCTCGCAGAGAAGCTCGCCGCCGACCCGCTGCTTGCGGGCCTCGCGGTCGGTCATCACGCCGCGGCTCGTGCTGAGGATCGAGATCCCCATGCCCGAGCACACCTTGTCGATGCGGTCGTGCCGCACGTAGACGCGCCGGCCGGGGGTCGACACGCGACGGATGCCGTCGATGGCCGACTGGCGGTCGCGCCCGTAGCGCATGACGAGCGTGAGCGTCTTGCGCTCGTCGCCCTCGCTGACGCGGACGTCGTCGACGTAGCCCTCGGACTTGAGGACCGCCGCCACGTTCTCCTTCAGCTGGGAGTGCGGCATGTCGGCGCGGTCGTGGTGCGCCAGCGCCGCGTTGCGGATGCGGGTGAGCATGTCCGAGATCGGATCGGTCATCATGGGATCACCAGCTCGCCTTGATCACGCCGGGGATTTCCCCACGGAGCGACAGAATGCGGAAGCAAATCCTGCAGAGCTCGAACTTGCGGTAGTAGCCCCGGGCACGACCGCAGACCTTGCAGCGGTTGCGGTGGCGCGCCGAGAACTTGGGCGTGCGGTTGAGTTTCGCGAACTGAGAAGCTCGAGCCATGGTTTCCTCTACCCCGATCAGTTCGCGCGGAAGGGCATGCCGAGCTGCTGAAGGAGCGCTCGCCCCTCCTCGTCGGTGCGCGCCGTGGTCACGAAGCTGATGTTCAATCCCTTGATCGCGTCGATCTTGTCGTAGTTGATTTCGGGGAAGATGATCTGCTCGCGCAGGCCGAGCGTGTAGTTCCCCTTGCCGTCGAACGCCTTGCGAGAGATGCCCTTGAAGTCGCGCGTGCGCGGGAGCGCGACGCTGACCAGGCGGTCCAGAAACTCCCACATGCGGGAGCGGCGGAGCGTGACCATCGCGCCGATGGGCAGGCCCGCGCGAAGCTTGAAGTTGGCAATCGCCTTCTTCGACCTCGTCACGATCGGCTTCTGACCGGCCAGCGCCCGCAGCTCTTCGACCGCCGTATCGATGATCTTCGGGTTCGCGACAGCGGCCCCGAGGCCCATGTTGACGACGATCTTCTGCAGGCGCGGAACCTGGTTCGCGTTCTTGTAGTTGAACTGCTTCGTCAGGGCCGGGATGACCTCGCCCTTGTACTTCTCGTGGAGGCGCGGCGCGACCGCCTGGGCCGTCGACACGACCGCCTGCGACGTGGCGCCCGACGCTTCGGCGCTCCTGCGCTTGCCGCCCTTGTCGCCCTTGCCCTTGTCGGCCTTCTCGGCTTTGGGCTTCGGCTGCTGCTCGCCCTTGTCGCCCTTCGGCTTCTTCTCGTCCGCCATGACCGTTTACTCCGCGACCACGGGGATCTCGTCCCCGCTCTTGGCCGCAATGCGAATCTTCTTCCCGTTCTCGAGAGTCTTGAACCGGACGCGCGTGCCCTTGCCCGAGCTCGGATCGACCGGCATCACCTTGCTGGCGTGGATCGGCTGCTCGCGCTCGAGGATCCCCCCCGAAGGGTTGCGCGGCGTCGGGCGCATGTGGCGCTTGACGAGGTTGATCCCCTCGACCACCACGCGGTCCTCCTCGCGGAGCACGCGCTGGATCTTGCCCGTCTTGCCCTTGTCCTTGCCGCTGATGACGACGACCGTGTCACCCTTGCGAATACGCGCGGCCATCACAGCACCTCCGGCGCGAGCGAGATGATCTTCATGAACTTCTTGGCGCGGAGCTCGCGTGCGACCGGCCCGAAGATGCGGGTCCCGATGGGCTCGCGCTCCTTGTTGATGAGCACCGCGCTGTTCTCGTCGAAGCGGATGTAGCTGCCGTCGGCCCGCGACATCTGGTGCCGCGTCCGGACGACGACCGCCTGCGCGACCTCGCCCTTCTTCACCTTCGCGCCCGGGAGGGCTTCCTTCACGGAGACGACGATGACGTCGCCCACCGCGGCGTACCGGCGGCGGGAGCCACCGAGCACCTTGAGGCACTGCACTCGCTTTGCCCCGGAGTTGTCGGCCACCTCCAGGATCGTCCGCATCTGGATCATGGCGTCACTCCTCCACGAACTTCTTCACGAGGCGCGTCACGATGAAGCGCTTGTCGCGGCTGATGGGGCGGTGCTCCTGGATCTCGACCTCGTCGCCGGCCTTGAACTGGCCCTTCTCGTCGTGCGCCTTGTAGCGGGAACGCGAGCGGACGTACTTGCCGTAGAGCGGGTCGCGGCGGTGGGTGACCACCTCGACGACGACCGTCTTCTGCATCTTGGCGCTGATGACGCGCCCGATCATCTTGCGACGGAAGCTGTGCGCTACCTCGTGCTCCGCCTGCTGCTGGCCGGTTTCCTGCGTCATGACTACTTGGCCTCACTCTTCTTGAGTTCCGCCTTGGCGGACTTCTTCTTGGCAGCAGGCTTCTCGGCCGGCGCCTCGGCGGCGGCCGACTTGACCTCCGCCTTGGGGGCCGCCTTCTTCTTCGCGGGCTTCGCCTCGGCGGGGGACGGAGCAGCCGCCTCGGCCTTCGCGGCGGCGGGGCCGCGGACGATGCCCTTCTCCTGCTCGCGCAGCAGCGTGACGACGCGGGCGAGATCGCGCTTGGTCTTGCGCATCATGCTCGTGTCATCGAGGCGGTTCGTGAAGTTCTTCAGGCGATTCTGGAAGACGTCGCGGGCGAGCGTCTTCTGCAGGTCGCGCAGATCGTCCACGCTCTTCTCACGCAGGTCGGCGGCCTTCATGCGATGTCTCCCCGGGCGAGGAACTTGAACGCGACGGGCAGCTTGTGCCCGGCGAGGCGGAAGGCCTCGCGCGCGGTCTTCTCGTCGACGCCCTGAAGCTCGTACATCACGCGCCCGGGCTGCACGAGCGCCGCCCACTCCTCGACGCCGCCCTTGCCGCCACCCATGCGGACTTCGAGGGGCTTCTTCGTCACCGGGATGTCCGGGAAGATGCGGATCCACAGCTTGCCGGCGCGCTTCACGTGGCGGGTGATGGCCATGCGCGCGGCCTCGATCTGCCGCGACGTGACGCGACCCGGCTCGACCGCCTGCATGGCGAAGTCACCGAACGACACATCGGAGCCGCGGCGCGCGGTGCCGCGGTTGTTGCCCTTCTGGGCCTTGCGAAACTTGGTGCGCTTGGGGGAAAGCACGACTCACGCTCCTGCCAGCTGCGGGCGGCGGTTGCGGCGCTGCAGCACCTCGCCCTTGAAGACCCAGACCTTGACGCCGATGATCCCGTACTTGGTCCGGGCCTCGGCCATGCCGAACTCGATGTCCGCGCGGAGCGTGTGGAGCGGCACGCGGCCCTCGCGGTAGGTCTCCACGCGGCTCATCTCGCTGCCGCCGAGGCGGCCCGAGCAGCGCACGCGGATGCCCTTGGCGCCGAACTTCATCGCCGTCTGCAGCGCCTTCTTCATCGCGCGGCGGAAGGCCACGCGGCGCTCGAGCTGCGTCGCGATGTTCTCGGCCACGAGCTGCGCCGCCGTCTCGGCCTTGCGCACCTCCTGCACGTCGATGAACACCTCGTTCTCGGTGAACGACTGGACGCCGGGGAAGAGCGTCTCGCCCTTGGCCGCCGTCTTCAGGTTCCCGACCTTGAGCGTCTCGATGCCCTTGCCGCCCTTGCCGATGACCATGCCGGGCCGCGCCGTGAAGACGATGACCTTGCATTTATTGGCCGCGCGCTCGATCTCGACGCCGGCGATGCCTGCGTTCTGCAGGTAATCCTTGACGGCCCGCTTGATGCGGATGTCCTCGTGGAGCCACTTGGCGTAGCTCTTGTCCTCGAACCACTTCGAGTTCCACGTCTTGATGACGCCGAGGCGGAAGCCGTACGGGTGGACTTTCTGGCCCATGGATCGCGTCCTTCTCTATCGCTCGCCGAGGATGATGGTGATGTGACTCAGGCCCTTCTGGACACGGGTCGCGCGGCCCATGGCGCGCGGCCGCCAGCGGCGCATGTGCTTGTTGGGCGCCTTGTCGACGAAAGCCGTCTCCACGAACAGGGTGTCGACGTCCACGCCCGGGCTCTGCGTCTTGGCGTTGGCGACGGCGCTCTCGATGAGCTTCTTCACGATCGGCGCGGCCGACTTCTGCGTGAACTCGAGCAGCTGCAGCGCCTCGCCCGCCTGTCGGCCGCGGACGAGGTTCACGATGACGCGGGCCTTACGCGGGCTGATCCGCGTGAACCGGGCGATTGCCTTGCTGACCATGGTCGGAGCCTCGTGGCGACCGTCGTACCCACGGGCATCGAGCCATTGCTCGGTTGCGCGGGCCGTTACGGACGCCCAAATCGTTCGAGAGTGTCGCCCCAGCGCCCTGTACCAGGGCGCGCGGGGAGGCGTACCTTACGCGCGAAACTGCGTTTCGCAAGTGAAAAGCGCCGGAAAGCGCCTGCGTGGCCTACTTCTTGGCGGGTGCCCCAGCCGGCTTGGCTGCGGCAGCGGCGGCGGCGGGGGCAGCCCCTGCGCCTCCCGAGACCTTGCCCTTCTTGTCACCGGAGTGGCCGTGGAACGTCCGCGTCGGCGCGAACTCCCCCAGCTTGTGGCCGACCATGTTCTCCGTCACGAAGACCGGAACGAACTTACGGCCGTTGTGCACCGCGAACGTCAGCCCGACCGCGTCGGGGGTGATCGTGCTGCGGCGCGACCAGGTCTTGATGACCTTCTTGCTCTGCGCGGCCTGAGCCGCCGCGATCTTCTCGGAGAGATGACCGTCGACGAACGGGCCTTTCTTTACGGAACGAGCCATCTAAGTCTCCCTCTTTAGCCCTTCTCGCCGCGGCGCTTGATGATCATGCCGTCGGTCCGCTTGTTGTTGCGCGTCTTCAGCCCCTTCGCGAGCTGACCCCACGGAGAGCACGGGTGACGTCCGCCCGAGGTCCGTCCCTCGCCGCCGCCCATGGGGTGGTCGACGGGGTTCATCGTCACGCCGCGGTTGTGCGGGCGGCGTCCCAGCCAGCGCGAGCGTCCCGCCTTGCCGAGCGAGATGTTCGCGTGGTCCGGGTTCGACACCTGACCAATGGTCGCGTGGCACTCGAGGTGGATCTGGCGAACCTCCCCCGAGGGCAGCCGGACCTGCGCGTAGTCGCCGTCCTTCGCCATGAGCGCGGCGGCGGAGCCGGCGGAGCGGACGAGCTGCCCGCCCTTGCCCTTCTTCAGCTCGATGTTGTGGATCATCGTGCCGAGCGGGATGTGCCGGAGCGTCATCGAGTTGCCCGGCTTGATGTCCGCGTTGCGGCTCGAGACGATCTTGTCGCCCACCTTCATGCCGTCGGGGGCGAGGATGTAGCTCTTGTCGCCGTCGACGTAGTGGAGGAGCGCGATGCGGGCGGTGCGGTTGGGGTCGTACTCGATGGTCGCGACCACGGCCGGCACGCCGATCTTGTTCCGCTTCCAGTCGATGATGCGGTAGCGCTGCTTGTGCCCACCGCCGCGGAAGCGCGAGGTGATGCGCCCGTAGTGGTTTCGCCCACCGGTGCGCGTCTGGTGCTCGAGGAGCTTCTTGAGAGGCTCCGCGTCCTTGGAGATCTCCTTGAAGTCGGAGACCGAGTAATAACGCCGCGCCGGTGAGGTCGGCTTGAAGTTCTTGACGCCCATGACCTAGGTCCCTTCGGCCGCATCGGCGAAGAAGTCGATGGCGTCACCCTCTTTGAGGGTCACCACGGCCTTCTTCCAGTTCTGCGTCTTGGCGTAGCCGCGCCCCATGCGCCGGTCCTTGCCGCGGAAGATCATCGTGTTCACGTCGGTGACCTTCACGTTGAAGAGCTTCTGAACGGCCTCCCGGATCTCCACCTTGTTCGCGGTGCGCGCGACCTCGAAGACGACCTGGTTGTGCTGCTCGCGCAGCAGGTTCGCCTTCTCGGTGAGGATGATCGGCCTGCGGATGATTTGCTCGGGGGTCATTTACGCACCTCCGTTCGAGCGGTCGGCCCGCGAGGCGGACTGCTTGAGGCAGCGCGCTTCGAGTGCCTTGGCCGCTTCCTTGGAGAGGATCAGCGTGTCGTGGCGCAGGAGGTCGTACACGTTCAGGCCCTCCGGCGGAAGGAACTGGTGCTCCTTGCAGTTGCGGATCGAGAGCTTGAGGTTCTCGTTCGTGGTCGAGTCGACGACCAGCGTCTTGTGCTCGGCCTTCAGCGTGCCGAGCGCGTCGAGCAGCTTCTTGGTCTTGATCTCGCCGAGGTCGAAGTTGTCGACCACGAGCAGGCGCCCCTCCTTGCCGAACTTCGACAGCGCGGCCGTCAGCGCCAGGGCCCGCACGCGGCGCGGGGGCTCGTAGCTCCAGTCGCGGGGGCGCGGCGGGTGCGCCTTGCCTCCGCCGACGTAGATGGGCGCGCGGATCGAGCCGTGACGCGCCTGACCGGTGCCCTTCTGCTTGTAGAGCTTCTTCGTGCTGCCGCTGACCGCCGAGCGGTTCTTGGCGCACTGGGTTCCCTGCCGCTTGGACGCGAGCTGCGCCTTCACGACCTCGTAGAAGAGATGCTCGCGCACCTCCGTGCCGAACACTTCGTCGGCGAGGTCGATCGAGCCGACCTTCTCGCGTTTCATGTTGAAGACGTCGAACGTTGTCATTTGCGCCTCCAGCTAGCTCTTGATCTCGACGTCGACGCCGGCCGACAGGTCGAGCTTCATCAGGGCGTCCAGCGTCTGCTGCGTCGGGTCGAGGATGTCGAGCAGGCGCTTGTGAGTACGGATCTCGAACTGCTCGCGCGACTTCTTGTCGACGTGCGGGCCGCGGAGGACCGTGTACCGCACGATGTGCGTCGGCAGCGGGATGGGACCCGCCACGCGCGCGCCCGTGCGCTTCGCCGTCTCGACGATGTCGTTGGCCGACTTGTCGAGCAGCTGGTGATCGAACGCCTTGAGGCGGATGCGAATCTTCGTCGTTGCGGCCATGGGGATTCCTTACGCCAGGATCTTGGTGACGATGCCGGCGCCGACGGTGCGGCCGCCTTCGCGGATGGCGAAGCGCTGCTGCTCCTCGAGCGCCACCGGCGTGATCATCTCGATGGTCATCTTCGTGTTGTCGCCCGGCATGACCATCTTGGTCCCTTCGGGCAAGGAGACCGTCCCGGTCACGTCCGTCGTCCGCATGTAGAACTGCGGGCGGTAGTTCGTGAAGAACGGCGTGTGGCGGCCCCCCTCCTCCTTCTTGAGGACGTAGACCTCCGACTCGAACTTCGTGTGCGGCGTCACGGCGCCCGGCTTGCTCAGCACCTGGCCGCGCTCGATCTCGTGCTTCTCGATGCCGCGAATCAGAGCCCCGATGTTGTCGCCCGCCTGCCCCTGGTCGAGCAGCTTCCGGAACATCTCGACGCCGGTCACGACCACCTTGCGCGTATCGGCGAAGCCGACGATCTCGACCTCTTCGCCGACCTTGACGACGCCGCGCTCGACGCGACCCGTCGCCACCGTGCCGCGGCCCTTGATCGAGAACACGTCCTCCACCGCCATGAGGAACGGCTTGTCGACGTCGCGGACCGGATCGGGGATCTTCGAGTCGAGGGCGGCGAGGAGCTCGCCGATCGACTTCTCCCACTTCTCGTCGCCGTTCAGCGCCGGCAGGGCCGCGCCGCGCACGACGGTCGCGTTGTCGCCGTCGAACTTGTACTTGTTGAGGAGCTCGCGCACCTCCATCTCGACCAGATCCAG
>DASXZL010000075.1:0-101845 GCA_036501935.1 Polyangiaceae bacterium
CTCTCGTCGTGCGTGCCGTGGGTCATCCACAGACGGCCGTGCGTGACCCACAGCCGCCCGTGGGTCATCCACGGCCGCCTGTGCGTGACCCACAGGCGCCTGTGGGTCATCCACAGCCGCCTGTGCGTGACCCACGGCCGCCTGTGGGTCACCCACGGCCGCCCGTGGGTCACGCACGGGCGTTCCAACGCGGGCCATGTGCTGGCATCATGGCTTCGCGACCATGGGCCTGAGCGAGATGATCCGCTTTTACGCGGCCACCGATGTGGGCAAGGTCCGCGACCACAACGAGGACAACTTCCTCGTCGACAAGAAGCTCTCGCTCTTCATCGTCGCCGACGGGATGGGCGGCCACGCCGCGGGCGAGGTCGCGAGCGCGATCGCCGTGCGCACCGTGCACGACGAGATCAAGCGCGAAAAAGAGCTCCTCGACGACTATACGAACGGCGCCACCGGCGCGAGCAAGGTGACCCCGAAGGACGTGGTGGCCCTCCTCGAGCACGCCGTGCAGCGCGCCTGCTCGAAGATCCACGAAGAGGCGGCCGCCGACGCCGCCAAGCGCGGCATGGGGACGACGCTGAGCGCGCTCCTCGTCGTCGGCCACCAGGGCTTCATCGCGCACGTGGGCGACAGCCGCATCTACCTGTCGCGCGGCGGCAAGGTGCAGCAAGTCACAGAGGACCACACCGTATACAATGAGCTCATCAAGCGGGGGAAGCTCACCCGCGAGCAGATCGAGAAGGTCCAGCAGAAGAACGCCATCACGCGCGCCGTCGGCGTCTACGAGCGCGTCGAGGTCGACACGCTGGTCATCGAGCTGACGGCGGGGGACGTGCTGGTCCTCGCGAGCGACGGCCTGCACGGCTACCTCGAGTCGCCCGACGAGCTGCGCGAGCCGCTCGGCATGCAGGGCGACGAGGGCGTGAAGGCCCTCATCACGCTCGCCAACGACCGCGGCGGCAAGGACAACATCACGACGCTCGTCGTGAAGGTCGGCGAGGAGGGCGCGACCGACGCCGAGCGCGCGCGGCGCCTGGCCCTCAAGCGCGAGGTGCTCGCCAACATGCCGCTCTTCGAGCGGCTCACGGAGCGGGAGCTCCTCCGCGTGATGCAGGCCGTCGAGGTGCGCCGGTACGAGGACGGCGAGACGGTCATCAAGGAGGGCGACAAGGGCGACGAGCTCTTCATCGTGCTCGACGGCAAGGTGCGCGTCTCGCGCGGCGACACGACGCTCACGCACCTCGGCCAGGGCGAGCACGTGGGGGAGATGGCCCTCATCCGCAGCGTGCCGCGCGGGGCGACGGTGACCGCCGTCGGCGCGGCGGAGCTCATCGCCATCCGCCGGTCGGACTTCTTCGAGATCCTGCGCAAGGAGCACGAGGTCGCGGTGAAGATGCTCTGGCAGTTCCTCGGCGTCCTGGCCGACCGGCTCGACCAGACCAACAGCCAGCTCCACAACGCCAAGCGCGAGCTCGCGGCCGAGGACATCACGGCGGACATCTTCCCGTCCGAGGTCGAGGACATCCCTCCCCCGCCCCCCAGCCTCTCGCGCTGAGCTGCCTGCGACCGCATGCGCGCCCTCCACGCCGCCGCCCTCGCCGCGCTGCTCGTCACGGCGAGCTGCGGCGCCTGCCAGCCCGACAAGAGCCCGCCGCCCGCCGCCTCCTCGTCGGCTCCGGCGACGCCCCCGCCCATCGCGTCGCACGTGCAGCACAACCTGGCGCCGCCGAAGCTCGCGTGCCGCGTCGCCGCGCTCGACGGCGAGGCGCACATCGAGACCCCGGGGACGGCCCGAGGCGTCGACGCGGGGAGCGCGCCGCTCTTGCTCCAGGGCCTCGTGCCGATCGACGCGTGGATCGACGTCGGCAAGGGGTCGCGGGTCGTGGCGCGCGACCCGAAGACGACCCGCGAGTCGACGTTCCGCGGCCCGGCGCGCGCGCGGGCCTGCGTGGGCTTCACCGAGGAGTCGTGGCTGGCCAGCGGGACGTTCGACAGCTCGGTCGGCTCGGGCGAGGCGCCCGGCAACGAGGAGTGGGTGGTCACGCCGTGGGGGGTCGTGCGCTACACGGCGGCGGCGCTGTCGATCGAGGCGAAGCCGCACGAGGCCGACGTGACGCTGACGACCGGCGTCGCGTTCGCGTGGCAGCCGTCCGCGGGGTCGGGCGACGCGGGGGCCGCCGCGGCAGACGCCGGGAGCGCGCTCGAAGAGGGCTGGCTCCGCTTGCCGGCGGGCAAGACGCGGCTCGGCGCGCCCCACGACGAGCCGGTCTCCGCGACGCTCGACCGATGCACCGCGCTGGCCTCGAGCGCGAAGGACCTGGCCACGCAGGTGATGACGCCGGGCGGGTCGAACGCGGCGACGATCACCCGACAGGTCACCACCCGCCGCCTCGCCCGGGCCGCGTGCGCCGTGGCGGCCCTCCGGGTCGACGCGCTGCCGCCGGCCGACGCCGCGCCGCTCCTCGGTCCGCTGGCCACGGCGAACAGCGCATGGAGCGGCCTGCCCTCGGTGAGGCCGTAGCCGGCGCGCGGCGCTCGACCGTAGTTGACACGCTTCGCCGGGCGCCGTTAGCGTGACCTTCGGATGCGCGTCTGGCGTCGGGTGGGCCTCTGCTCTGTCGCAGTGCTCGCGCTGTCGGGCGCCGCGAGCACGGCGCGCGCCGACGAGCCGGTGGCGGCGCGCGAGCCGGCGCTGATGAACGAGACGGCGGAGATCACGAGCGTCGTCGACGCCTTCGACAAGGACGACCCGTTCGACCTCAACATCGTCCTCGGCTTCACGCAGTCGTGGAAGACCGCGAAGATCCGCCGCGAGTCGCAGCTGCCCCAGAACGGGCTCGAGGGCGCCCCGGGGTCGCAGGCCGGGTTCATCCCGGCGACCGAGAACATCGCGTCCTACTCGTCGTCGACGTCGATCCTCAACCTGGGGCTCGACGTGGGCCTCTACCACGACCTCGCGCTCATCCTGCGGATGCCCGTCATCCTGGCCTGGTCGCAGAGCCTGGGGGACCTCGACGGCTCGTCGCACGTCGCCTCGCAGATCCTGGCCGATCCCTCGGGCGGACAGCTCTTCAGCGTCCCCTCGACGAGCCCCACGCGGAGCGGCATCGACACGCTCAACTTCGGCCTCGACTGGGCCATCTTCAACCAGCAGCGCGACTTCACGAAGCCCACCTGGGTCGTCGGGGTCGAGGGGCGCGTGGCCGTCGGCGCCCCGCTTCACGCGTGCACGGTCGTCAACGGCGCGAACTCCTGCTTCAACCCGGGCGGGGCCCCCTCGAACGGCGACCCCGGCATCAGCAAGGGGTTCGACTCGGTCATCGCGAAGACCGTGTGGTCGCGCCGGTTCGGGTACGTCGAGCCGTACAGCGGCTTCTGGGTGCAGGCCGACTTTCCCCAGGCGCGCAGCGACTTCGGCAAGTGGAATCCGGCGCAGGACCTCGAGCGCAGCCCGCCGCTGCAGGGGAGCTTCGCGCTCGGGCTCGAGGTGATCCCGTACGAGGCGCGCGAGCAGTACCAGCGCCTGACGGCCGACTTCCGCTTCAAGGGGACGTACCACTCGCCCGGGCGCGACTACTCCGAGCTCTTCGACCAGCTCGGCTCCTCCAACGCGACCTCGCTGCGCACGCCGAACCCGGCGTCGTACACGTCCGGGCCCAACGGCAAGAGCGTCGTCGACCCGAACGCCGAGAACGTCTTCTTCAGCGGCGTCACCGAGCAGCAGGCGTACGGCAGCTTCACGCTCATGTCGTCGGCCACGTGGCAGACGGGCGCGTACATCAAGTTCACGCTCGGCGCAGGCCTCACCTACGCGCAGTCGCACCTCATCACGTCGTCCGACGTGTGCACGCCGAACGGCAACACGAACCCGTCGGCGGCGGGGCCGTGCGTCCAGAACGGCCTCGTGCAGGGCGTGCCCAACCCCGACCACCGCGACATCCTCGATCTGCCCGGCCACCGCTTCTCCGTCGACGACACGCTCATCGTTGACCTCTATGCGATGGGCGTCGTGATGTTCTAGGACGCCGTCATGACACGCAGAAGCTGGGGCCTCTTCGTGTCGGCGGTGCTCGTGGCGCTGCTGGTCCTCGGCGGAACGGCGCGGGCCGACGTCGGGCCCAAGCCGCCCGTCGTCGTGTGGCCGACGCTGACGCCCGCGGGCGACGCGCCGTCGGCGACGCCGCTGCACCGGCCGCTGCCGACCGAGAAGCCCCTCTTCGAGCGCGCGCAGGAGCTCGACACGACGCTGCGCGACGCGGTGCAGGACCTCGGCTACACGCTGTTCGTCGCCGATCCCGGCCCGGCGCAGGGCCGCACGCGCGACGAGGACCTCATCGAGCGCGCCGCGGGGGCCCCGGGCGGGGCGCCGCGCGCCGAGGGCGAGGCGGGGACGTGGGTCGTCAGCCCGCGCATCGAGCCCGCGGGGGGAAGCACGTTCGTCGTGCGCATCGTGGCCGTGCCGCCGCGAGGGCGGGAGCTCCGCGTGCGCGTCGAGACGGTGGCGGCCGAGTCCGTCGGCGTGCGGGGCCTCGTCATGCTGCGCGACCTGCTGACGCCGGAGGCGGCCGCCGCGGCGGAGATCGAGCAGGAGCGGCGCGAGGCGGGCCGCGGGACGGCGCAAGGCGTGATGACGCCGCTGCGGTCGCAGGGGCGCGCGGTGCTCGCCGTCAACGGGGGCGCCTTCGGCGTCTTCACCGCGTTCTCGCTGGAGAACGCCGCGAGCGGGACGAGCGATCCGCGCGTGCTCTACCCGCTGCTCGCCGTCGGCACGGGCATCGGCGTCGGCGCCGCGCTGCTCGTCGCCGACGAGTGGGACGTGACGACCGGCGACGCGTGGTACCTCTCGGCCGGCGCGGGCTGGGGGTCGGCGTCGGGGTTCCTCATCGCGGCGGGGCGCAGCGTGCAGCCGGTGACGGACCGGTACTCGTGGGGCGTCGGCGGCGGCCTCGTCGGCCTCGGCCTCGCGACGGTCGCCCTGACGCGCGCCTCGATGGACGACGGCGACGCGACGCTCACGCACTCCGGCGGCGCCCTGGGCTTGCTCCTCGGGGGCACGGTCGACTGGCTGGCGCGCGGGACGACGACGGTGACGCCGTACACGGGCATGGGCTACGGCTCCGCCATCGGCCTCGTGGGGGCGGGCTTCCTGGCGACGCAGGTGACGGTGTCGCCGTCGCGCGTGCTGCTCATCGATCTCGGCGCCGGCGGCGGGGCGCTCGTCGGCGCGGCGGCGGCGAGCCCGCTCATCTTCCAGCAGGGGAGCTTCTTCCAGAGCCCCAACCAGGGGCAGGCCGGCCGGCGCGGGTGGCTCTCGGTGACGCTGGGAGGCGCGGTCGCGGGCGGCGGGCTCGCGTGGTGGCTGACGCGCAGCGTGGACAAGGCGGGGGGGCCGCGCGGGACGGGGACGGGCTTCCCGGGGATGCCGTCGGCGGGGGTCATCGGCTCCAGCGTCACGCGGAGCGGCGAGGTGCCGGTCTACGGCGTCACGTGGGGTGGGGAGCTCTGAGGGGGCGGGGCGCGTGCGAGCGTGCTCGACAAGGCGCCGGAGGCCCTTCATCCTGTGAAGGTGCGCGCCGCTCGGTCCGCCGTTGCCTGTGTCGTGGCAGGGTGGCTGGTGGCGTGCGGGCTCGGTCTGAACGGGCTGGGGGGCGTGGCGGGCGACGGCGGCGCGGGCGGCCTCGACGGCGCGGCCGACGTGACGAGCGCCGAGGGCGGCAGCGACACGAGCGTCGCGGCGGACACGGCGAGCTCCGACACCGGGGTGCCGCTCGGGGACAGCGGGATGGCGATCGCCGACACGGGGACGGCGGGCGACGTCGTGGTCATCGAGGCCTCGCCCGTGGACGGCTGCGTGCCGAAGGGCCCCGAGAACTGCACCAACGGGATCGACGACGACTGCAACGGGCTCGTCGACTGCGCGGATCCGGCGTGCACGACGCAGGGCTACCAGTGCGTCGCGCCTGCAGCCATGGGCTGGAGCATCGCCGCGTTCAGCGCGACGTCGCAGGCGGCCTGCCCCCCGGGGCTCATGCAGAAGACGGGCGAGGTCGATCCGACGAGCCTGCCGCCGGCGGTGTGCGGGTGCACGTGCGGCATCGGCACGGAACCCTCGTGCGAGACGGGAAACATGGTGGGCTCCGGCGGCCCGACGGCCGCGTGCCCCATGGGCCCCGCGAACTTCCCCGCCGCCGACGGCGGGTGCGTCACCAACACGCTCTCGGTGACCGCCTTCATCCAGGCCACGCTGCCGGCACCCACCGGCGGCACGTGTGCCGCGACGCCGACCGTGACCAAACCGTCGACCGGGGCCACGTCGGGCGAATACTGCAAGGGCCAGCCGACCTTCGGGGCCGGCTGCTCCGGGATGGACGCCTGCGCGCTCGTCCCCACCGGCTACCAGGCGTGCGTGCAGCACGGCGGCGCGAACATGGGCTGCCCCACGGGCTATCCCACGGCGCACTCCATCGGCACGCTGCAGGACACCCGCGGCTGCGGCGCCTGCACGTGCGGCATGCCGACGGCCACCTGCGCCGACGGGACGTGGAACTTCTACAGCAGCACGAACTGCACGGGGCTCGTCGGCGTCGCGGCGACCATCAACGGCACGTGCGACGCGACGAACAACCCGAACACCGCCGAGATGTTCCAGAGCTACATGGTCGTGGCGCCGCCCACCAACGTGGCCTGCGCGATGCCCGCGCAGCCCCTCGCCACGGGCAGCGTCATGCTGACCGCCGCCGACACCATCTGCTGCGAGTAGCGGGCCCCCCGAGGCCCGCCGCCCCGCGCCCCCGATCAGGGGAAGATCTCGCGCTCCTTGTAGACCGCCTCGATGCGCTGCAGCGCCACCGAGTACGCCGCCACGCGCATGTCGCACTTCTTCTGGCGGGCCACGTCGCTCACCTCGCGGTAGGCGCGCTTCATCGCCACCTCGAGCCGCGCGTCGACCTCTTCCTCGGTCCACATCTCGCTGCGCTTGTTCTGCACCCACTCGTAGTAGCTGACCGTCACGCCGCCGGAGTTGGCCAGCACGTCGGGCAGGATGTCGATGCCGCGCTCGAGGATGATCTTCTCGCCGGCGGGGTTGCACGGGCCGTTGGCGCCCTCGGCCACGAGCTTCACGTCGAGGGCCTTCGCCTCCGACTCGCCGATCTGATTCTCGAGCGCGCAGGGGGCGAAGATGTCGGCCTTCGTGCCGAAGAACTCGTCGCGCGTGATGGGCTTGCCGCCGGGGTAGCCGGCGATGCTGCCGTGCGCCGCGCAGTAGTCCTGCAGCTTGTGCGCGTTGAACCCCTCGGGGTTGTACATGTACCCGGTGTGGTCGCCGACGCAGACCGTCGACACGCCGAGCTTCGACAGGATGACGGCCGTGTGCGAGCCCACGTTGCCGAAGCCCTGCACGCTCATCGTCGACCCCTCGAGCGAGAAGCCGCGCTCCTTCGCCCACTCGAGGATGCAGAAGACGAGCCCCTGCCCGGTGGCCTTCGTGCGCCCGAGCGTGCCGCCGCTGGCGACGGGCTTGCCGGTGACGACGCCCTTGACCATCTGCTTCTGCGCGGACCCGACCATGTTCGAGTAGGTGTCCATCATCCACGCCATCGTCTGGCTGTTCGTGCCGACGTCGGGCGCGGGGATGTCGTACTCCGGGCCGATGTTCTCGCCGAGGGCGTGCGTGAAGCGGCGCGTGACGCGCTGGAGCTCCTGCTTCGAGACCGAGTGCGGATCGAACTTGATGCCGCCCTTGCCGCCGCCGAAGGGGAGGCGCATGAGCGACGACTTCCACGTCATCATCGCCGCGAGGGCCTTCACGTCGTCGAGCGAGACCTGCGGGTGAAAGCGCATGCCGCCCTTGAAGGGGCCGAGCAGGTTGTTGTGCTGCACGCGGTAGCCCTTGAAGAGCCTCACGTCACCGCTGTCCATGCGGACGGGGAAGTTGATGATGAGCTCATTCTTCGGCTGACTGAGGATCGTCTCGACGTACGGCTCGATCTTCGCGACCTTGGCCGCGCGCTCGAGGTAGTCCTGAACGACCTTGTAGAAGTCGTACTCCTTGGCGGAGACGAGCGACTTGGACGGCGGAGGAACGGGGATGGGCATCGCCATTGGGCCGAGGTTTTGTCGCTTCATCGGCCCGAGCGCAAGCTCTCCGTTGCAACGCGAGGCGTCAGGCCTCGAAAGATGGGGGGCCTAGCGGATCCAGAGCCCGTAAAGATAGACGACCGTCGACGTCACGATCAGCGCGTCGACCCGGTCGAGGATGCCGCCGTGGCCGGGGACGATGGCGCCCGAGTCCTTCACGCCGGTCGAGCGTTTCAGCAGCGACTCGGCGAGATCGCCCGATTGCCCCAGGATGCCGCCGACGAGGGCCAGCGGGATCGCGTGCGCGATGGGTAGGGTCGGCAGGTACCAGAAGCAACCGAGCAGGGCCCAGACGACGCTGGCGACGAGCCCGCCAAGCGCGCCCTCGACGGTCTTCTTGGGCGACACCGCCTCGTAGAGCTTGTGCTTGCCGAGGAATCGCCCCGCGAAGTACGCCCCCGTGTCGGCGAACCACGAGAGCCCCAGCGCGAGGATGACCGAGCCCGACCCCGCCGCCCCGAGGTTCACGCGCATGAGGGCGAGCATCGTGAGGGGCACCGCCACGAAGAGCGGGCCGAAGCCGAGGGCGCACGCGCGGAGCGCCGCGGTCTCGATGGCGCCGAGCCGCGCCAGCGTGAAGAGGGGGCCGAAGAGGGGGACGAGGACGAGCACCGTGACGAGCACGCGCGCGTCACCCGAGAAGCAGTAGACGGCGACCGACGCGACCGCCGAGACGAGCACCCCCACCGCCTGCGACACGCGGTCGCCCGGGTGGGTCATCGCGAAGAGCTCCTGCGCGCCGACGAGGGCCGCCGCGAGCACGAGCAGATAGAACCCCCACGGCGGCGCGACGTAGACGAGCGCGAGGATGATCGGCACGCCCACGCCCGCCGTCGCGAAGCGCATGACGAGGTTCGACGCCGCGGCGGGCGCTGCGGGCGGTGGCCGACCTTCGGGAGGCAGTGGCTCGCCGGTCACGAGCCCTCAGATGGCGATGCGCGTGATGGGCGCGAGCTGCTCCGTCGTCATGCCGAAGCGGCGCTCGCGGCCCTGGTAGCACCCGACCGCCGCGTAGAGGTCCCTCTCCGAGAAGTCGGGCCAGAGCACGTCGGCGAAGTAGAGCTCCGCGTAGGCGAGACCATAGAGGAGGAAGTTCGAGATGCGCCGCTCGCCCCCCGTGCGGATGACGAGGTCGGGATCGCCGACGCTGAGGCTGGGCATCTCGGCGCGGAGGGCGTCGGGCGTCACGTCGTCGGGGCGGATACGGCCGGCGGCGACGGCCTTCGCGAGCTCGCGCGCGGCGTTCGCGATCTCCTCGCGACCGCCGTAGGAGAGGGCGAGCGTGAGCGTCATCTGCCCGTTGCCCTCGGTGTCGCGGCGCAGCGGGTCGAGCACCGCGCGGACGAGGGCCGGGAGGCGCCCGAGGTTGCCGACGGCGTTGAGGCGGATGCCGTTGTCGAGGAGCTCGTCGCGCTCGTGGAGCAGGAAGTCGCGGAGGAGCACCATCAGCGCGTCCACCTCTTCTTCCGGGCGGGACCAGTTCTGCTCGCTGAAGGCGTAGAGGGTGAGCGCGCGGAGGCCGAGGCGGCGGGCGGTGCGCACGACGCGGCGGACGGCGGCGGCGCCCTCGCGGTGCCCGGCGGCGCGCGGCTGCCCGCGAAGCTGCGCCCAGCGCCCGTTGCCGTCCATGATGATGCCGACGTGCCCGGGGAGATTGCGGGCTTCGACGAAAGACATGTCTTCGAGGGCAGGTAACATGCAGCGCGCAGGCCGGCAATTGCTCAAACGCTCGCCGCCGGGCGCACGTATCGACGCCGCCCGCGGGTCCGCGCGCCCCCCCCCGCCTCAGCCGACGTTCGCGAGCCTCGCGGGCATCCCCTCGACGGCCGCGCCGGAGCCGAGCTCGCGGATGTCGCTCTGCATGTGCGCGCGGCAGACGCCGATGGCCGCGCGCCCCGCGTCGAACGCCGTCAGCCCGCAGGCCGAGCACGCGAAGAGCGCCGTCTCGTAGTCGTCGCTGCGGAGCAGGTAGTCGGCCGCGATGAGAGACAGCACGCGCTGCGTGAGGCGCATGCGCGGCTGCGCGACGGGCACCCAGCCGAGCGCCCCCGTCGCGTCCTGCGCGCGGTACACGAGCCCCGCCGCGAGGGCGCTGTAGCCGAAGCCCACGCCGTCCTCCGGGTCGCGCGTCCGCGCGAGGGTCGCCCCCACCTCGAGCCGCGTCTGCGTGAGGAGCTTCGTCAGCGCGTTCGGCACGACGCTGGCCGCGCCCATGCGCTGCGTGCGCGACCGCGCCAGCGTGACCACGTGCGACCGGTACGGCCCGCGCAGCCACTCGGCGAGCACCTCCTTGTCGCTCGAGAGGGACACCCGGTTGACGAAGTCGAGCGCCGCCTCGCGGCACCCGTCGGTGAACGTGGCGAGGAGCGAGCGCGAGGGGAGGGCCAGGACGAGCGGAGTCAGCTGCGGCATCGTGCCCACCTTCAGGTGCACGACGGGGGCCACACGCGCGTTCACGGGAGAGCCCGGAAATGTCCACGGATCCGCGCCCCATTTGCGGCCGCTCGGCTGCAGCCTCGACGCCTCGCGGATCGCGTGGGATCCAGACAGCTCCTCACGCACGGCGACCTCTGCGCACAATCTTCAATGATTCTGCGGCAGAGTCACGGGCGTCAGGGTCGACGCGTGATAGCCTCGCCTGGCCCCGCCCCGCTGGCTCGACGCGGCGCCTTTCGGTACGTAACTTGAAGACGCGAAGGACCTGAAGAGCCCCGGGGCACCCGCTGCCACCGGTCGATTGGAAGAGATGCGCTCTCGCGACGCTACCATCCCTCTCGTCCTGTGGATCTGCGCGGCGATCTGCGCGCACTTCCTCTTTGGTACGGGGGGCCTGGTCGTCGGCAAGATGGAGGACGACCGCTCCGAGCTCCTGAAGCTCTCGCACGAGGCCAGCAACCTCGCGAAGCAGGACGGGCAGACCTTCGAGGTCTCGCTGGGCGAGCCGAGCGACGAGACGAAGGACGAGCAGCCGCCGCCGCCGCCCCCTCCGCCGCCCAAGCCCGAGGAGCAGCCGAAGGTCGCGCCCCCGCCCACGGTGAAGCCGCCCGAGAAGACGCCGCCGAAGCCCGCCGCGAAGAAGCCCGAGGAGAAGAAGCTCATCGTCATCCAGAAGCAAGAAGAGAAGAAGCCCATCGTCTTGCCGGAGGATCCCCTGAAGGACCGGCGCATCGCCGTGCGCCAGCACGCGAAGCCGAACCAGGAGGACAACCCGAACGCGCACTTCATCGCGGACGACGCGAACAAGGTCGAGAAGGAGACCGTCGCGACGCAGACCTCGCACGACCGGGACGACGAGCAGCCGACGCCGGGGGGCAATCACCCGGGCAGCGAGAAGTCGCCGGGGGACTCGGAGCGGACGCGCATCGCCGAGAGCGAGGAGCACAAGGGCGAGCACAACCGCGCGCCCGGCGAGAAGGGGACGGACTTCGACGTCATCCACGAGCCGAAGATCCCGAAGCCGCAGGCGGCGTCGACCGCCGCGGTGA
Organism: Polyangiaceae bacterium; assembly: GCA_036501935.1. GTDB lineage: Bacteria > Myxococcota_A > Polyangia > Polyangiales > Polyangiaceae > Palsa-1150. The sequence goes on from DASXZL010000075.1 coordinate 11,625, forward strand.
CGCCTCCGTCGACGCAGCCGCAGCCCCACCCGGGGAGCGAGAAGAACCCCGCGGCGACCGCCCAGGCGCCGGGCCAGTCGCAGCCGCAGACGAACCCCGGGGGCGAGACGCCCGCGTCGCCCGACGTCGAGACCGCGCCGAACGGGGCCTGGACCTTCAACCCCGCGCGCCCCGGCGGCGCGCCCGGGACGACGCCGTCACCCAGCGCGGGCGCCGCGAACCCGACCTTGCCCGGGGGCAAGATGTGGTCGCTGCCGGGCCTCGGCGCGCGCTCGACGCCCGGGACCATCAACACGAACCTCAACCAGGGGCAGATCGCGACCATCGTCGGGCAGGACAACCTCCGCAAGCTGCGCGAGGCGGACGGCGAGCGAAGGAAGAGCGAGCACCGCGGGTCGTGGGTGGCGTCGAACTTCGAGCGGTGGCGGAGCGCCATCGAGAACTACGTCTCCAGCGTGAAGCCCGGCAACCAGACCGCGCTCAACACCGCGGCCGTTCCCTTCGCCTCGTACCTCAACGGGATGCACAACCGCATCCACCCCATCTTCGCGGACTCGTTCCTCGGCTCGCTCGACTCGCTGCCCGCCAACCACCCGATGAACGACCAGCACCTGCTGACGCGGCTCGAGATCGTGCTGACGAAAGAGGGGCACCTGAAGAAGATGGGCATCGTGAAGACGAGCGGCATCACGGCGTTCGACATCGCGGCCCTCGACGCGGTCGACCGCGCGCAGCCGTTCGGGCCGGCGCCGACCGCCATCGTGTCGGGCGACGGCAACGTGTACCTGCAGTGGGAGTTCCACCGCGACGAGGTGTTCGCGTGCTCGACGATGGGCGCGCGGCCCTTCATCCTGAACAACGGCGCGCCCAAGCCCGAGGAGGTGCTGCCCCCGACGCAGCCCGGCCCGACGAGCCCGACACGCGAGCGCGGCGCGCCCACCGCCAACCCGAACGACGCGCGCGAGGGCCTGCTCCTGCCGCCGCCGGGGCCGGCGCCCGCGGTGGCGCGAAGCGGGACGTGATCGGCCGGGCCGGCTTGCCCCGCGCGCGAGGTGCATCGCGCGGCGCATGTTGCCCGAAGGTCGGCTAGGCTGCGCGTCCCGAAGATGACCACGGCGGAAGCGGCGCACGAAGAGAACCCCCGCTCGCGCGTGCCGCCGTCGTCGCCGGGGCTGTCGGCGGCGTGGCTGCTGCGGGCGGCGGCCTTCGCGGCGGTCGCCGCGGGGGTGACGGGCCTGCTCGTCGCGCCGGGGGTGCGCGGCAACGCGAGCGAGTCGGTCGTCGTCGCGGCGGACCGGCTGTCGGCGGCGTTCGCGTACTTCCTCGTGGGGCTGCTCGTGGCGCTCGTGCTCTGGGGGGCGACGGAGCTCGTCCGCTCGCAGGGCATCGGCCTCGTGCCGCGCGTCGCCCTCATCGGCTCGGGCGCGGCCGTCGTCATCATGTCCGCGCCGGGGCTGCGCGACAGGCTGCTGCCGGGGAACGCGGTGCTCGTCGTCGCGGTGACCATCGTCACCGTCATCGCCGGGGCCTACGCCTCGGCGCGGGCGCCGCACACGCGCGCCATCGCCGGGGTGCTCTTCGCGCTCGCGTTCGCGGGCATCGCGCGCCTCGCGGCGTGGGAGCTGGCGCAGGCCGCCAGCGAGCGCGCCAGCGTGCACCTCTACGGGATCAGCCGCGGGTTCGCGACGGCGGGCGTGCTCTTCGAGGCCTTCGCGCAGCTCGTCGCCGTCACGTGGCTCGGCACGCGCAGCAAGCTCACGGGGCAGATCGGCTCGACGCTCGCCCTCGTCGGGGCGTTCGTGCTCACGTGGGGCGTCGCCAAGGGCGTCCACGGCGACGCGGCCTCCTGGCAGGCGATGCTGCACACCGCCCTCGCCGACGCGCCCGGCGTCCCCCCTCCCTACGGCCTCGACGGCGTGGCGACGTTCCTCGTGCCGGCGTCGCTCCTTCTCGCGCTCGTGTCCGCGGCGCAGCCGAAGCAGGTCGCCGCCCTCGTCGCCACCATCGCGCTGGCCCTCGTCTCGCGCGGCTCGTTCGACGCGCCCATCCGCGCGCTCTGCGCCGTCGTCGCCGCGCAGTGGGCCGCCCTCGCTTGCTTCGACGAGCGCGCCATGTGGCGCACCCTCATCGACGACCGCAAGCGCCGCGTCGCCGACGACGACGTCCAGAGCTGACGACGTAGCTGACGACGTGCAAAGCCGACGCCGTTCAGCGTCGACGCCGTGCAGAGCCGACGACGTGAAGAGCCGACGACGTGAAGAGCCGACGACGTGAACAACAAGGCGGCGTAGCCCGCCTTCAGCACCGCGAGCGTCAGCGAGTGGTGAGCCGTCAGTCCCTTGCACCCCGGACTCCGCGACACGAGCTTCATCGTTCCCCGCTCGGTCACGCTCGCGGTGAGCCGCCAGTCCCTTGCACCCCGGGCTCCGCGACACGAGCTTCGTCGTTTCCCGCTCGCTCACAAGCTCGCGGTGCGGATGCCGCGGACGCGGCATCCCGGGGGCGAGCGAGGCTCAGCGGCTGGTCAGCGTCCCGTCGGCAGCGAGCACCAGGGTCTTCACGACGTCGTGGTCGCCGACGGTGACGTCGAACCGCGCTTGCGTCCAGGGGCGCTCGCGGATGGTCTCGGTGGTCGACGAGACGCGCGCGTCGAGCGCCTCGTGCCAGACCGACAGGTGCCACTTGCCCGGGGGAAGGTGCTCGATACGGGCGACGCCGTCGGTCGTGACGGCGTAGTACGGGTGGTCGAAGAAGCGCACCCAGCCGAGCATCCACGGGTGGATGGGGCACGTGATGACGGCGACACGCCCGGCCCAGGCGGGGTTCGAGATGATGAAGTCGGTGCCGCCCGGGGGCACCATCCTCATGATCTCGTTGGCGTCCGGATCGAAGAAGACGTCGAGGCGCACGGCATGGTTGGCTTGGTCGCCGTTGTGGAGGTGGATCCGGGTGCCCGCCGGGATCGCCAGGACGTGCGGCGTGAAGACGCACCCCTTCTGGTCCACCTCGGCGTCGCTCGGCACGAGGGCCGCGCCCTCGCGGATGTCGTCGATCCAGACGATGGCCCCCGTCACCCCGCCCTTGGCGTCCGTGGCGAGCGAGGGGTTGGGGATCGAGGTCACCCCGCCGCAGTGGGACGCGAACTCCGCCGCGATGGGCCAGGGCGGGAAGGCCTTGCCGGCGTAGGTGAGGTGCACCTCGACGGCGTGGCCGTCGGTCACGGGGCGGACCCGGTAGGCGGTCGGCGGAGGGCCGCCGCCGACCGGTGGGGGGGCGCCCGTCGAGCTCCCGGCGGGGGTCGGGGTCGGGGTCGAGGTCGACGTCGGGGCCGAGGTCGACGTCGACGCCGAGGCCGGGGTCGACGTCGAGGTCCCGGTCGCGGTCCCGGTCGAGCTCGGCCCCGCGCCCGGGCCCGGCGCGCCGCTGCTCCCCGCGTCGTGGCAAGCCCCGCAAGCCGCGAGAACCACGAAGAACCATCCGCTGTGCGCCATCTGCGGCGCGGTCCTAGCCTTGACAGCCGCTCGCGTCGACTGCTACCGGAGGGGCGCCTTTGTTCCGGCTTTTCAACCGCTTCGGCGGTGGACGCCGCTTGCCAATACCCTGGCCGCGCCCTACACCGAGTCTTCCCCGAGCCAGAGGTTTGCGAGCGTGGCCAACACGGAGATCTTCGTCGAAGCGCGTCCGGAAGCACGACCGCGCTCGCGTGGTTTCCCCCGCTCGCTGGCCGTCGTGCGCGACCTCGTCGCGCTGACCAAGCCCCGCATCACCTCCATCGTGCTGGTGACGGGCGCCGCGGGCGCCTGCCTCGCGCCGTCCCACGTGCCCGTGCGCACCCTGCTGCTCTCGCTGGTGGGCACGGCGCTCATCGTCGGCTCGGCCAACGCCCTCAACATGTGGTGGGAGCGCGACGTCGACGCGCACATGGCCCGCACGCGCAACCGCCCCCTGCCCGCCGGGCGCCTCTCGCCGGACGTGGCCCTCGCCTTCGGCCTCGCGCTGGCCGTCGTGTCAGCGCCGATGCTCTTTCTCGTCAACGTGACCACGGGCCTGCTCGGCCTCGTCGCGCTCCTCAGCTACGTCACGGTCTACACGCCGCTCAAGCCCCACACGCACTTCGCGCTGCTCGTCGGGGCCGTGCCCGGCGCGATGCCCCCGCTGATGGGGTGGACGACGGCGACCGGCTCCATCGGCCTCGGCGGCGCGCTGCTCTTCGCGCTCCTCTTTCTCTGGCAGGTGCCGCACTTCGCGGCGATCACCATCTTCCGGGCGCAGGACTACGCGCGCGCGGGGCTCATGGTCGTCAGCGTGCAACGGGGCGAGCACGGCGCGCGGCGGACCATCGCCGTGTGGACCGTGCTGCTCGTCGGCGTGTCGCTCCTCTTCGTGCCCCTCGGGCTCGCGGGGAAGACCTACCTCGGCGTCGCGACGGTGCTCGGCACGGGCGCGCTCGCGCTCGCCTTCCGCGGGATCCGGGGCGGGCCGCGCTTCGACGGGCCGCGCTGGGCCAAGCGCGTCTTCGCGTACTCCATCCCGTACCTCTGCGTCCTGCTGGTCGCGCTGCTGCTCGACCGCACCTAGGGCGGAACGCGAGCCGACCCGGAGCAGGAGCGTGAGCGGAACGTGAGCGTGAGCGTGAGCGGAACGTGAGCGGAACGTGGAGCAGAACGTGGAGCCGAACGTGAGCAGAACGTGACCATCCGCCGGAACCTGATCTTCCTCGCCGGCCTCGTGCTCGCCCTGGCGCTCGCCCTCGTCGCGCGGGCGATGCGACCGCAGCCCCGCCTGCCCGTCCTCGGCGTCGTGCCGGAGTTTCACCTCGTCGACGAGCGGGGCGCCCCTTACGACAACCAGGCGATGTTCGGCCACGTGAGCGTCGTCGACTTCATCTTCACGCGGTGCCCCTCGTCGTGCCCGCGGCTGACCGCGCGGATGGCCGAGCTGCAGGCGCGCCTGAAGAAGGACGGAAGCGGCGCGCGCCTCGTGTCCTTCTCGGTCGACCCGGAGAACGACACGCCGCCCGTCCTCGCCGCCTACGCCGCCAAGACCAGCGCCGACCTCGGCCGGTGGACCTTCGTGACCGGCCCGGTCGACGCCGTGATGCGCGCCGTCGTCCTCGGCTTCAAGATGTCCGCGGCCAAGGTGTACTCCGGCGCGAACGACTACGACGTCACGCACGGCAACTGGTTCATCGTCACCGACGGCGAGGGAGGCATCCGCGGCTACTACCCCACCGAGGAGCAGGCCGACTTCGACCGGATGGTGACCGACGTGGAGAGGCTCGAGAAAGAGAAGCGGTAGGCTCAGGCCTTCTTCGGCGGGATGCCGGCGAGCTCGTCGAGGAACGCCTCGGCCCTCGCCCTCTCGGCCTTCACGTCGAAGCCGGCCTCGGCGAGCTCCCTCTCGGCCTGCTCGACGCTCACGCTGGCGGCTTCCTCGATCAAGGGCTCGCCCGCCTCCTCGACCAGGTGCCTCCAGAGGGCAGCCTTTCTCTTTCGCATCTCGTCCGAGTCGTCGCTGGACATCGTCCTCCAGTATTAGCCCAGCCCGACGCCGACGCCCATGGCGGCCCGAAGCGCCTCCTTCGCGTTGGAGGCGCCCCGCGCCGAGGCCTCACGGACTCCGGCGCCGTGCGGTGTCGAGCCACCCGTCGGAGCCACCGCGACGGCGGGGGCGCTCGGGGCGGCCGGCGCTGCGAACCCCGGTCGTCAGGCTCTTGCGCGAGCGCGACCGGGCCGGCTGCCCGTAGCGCCGGACGTCTCACGGCCTTCGAAGCGGCTCGTCCCTCCGCCACGCGCTCGGCGACTCGCCGGTGACGCGGCGCGAACCGCGCGCTGAAGTCAGGACAGCGGTAGCGCGCGCGTCCCTTCGAAGCTCTCTTCGTCAGGTCCCCGTCGGCTTTGCGGGCGCGGGCAAGACCGGTGGGGCTGCCTTCTTCTTCGCGCGCTCGCGCACCGGCGCCTGCACCCGCTCGGGCGGCGCGAACACCGCCTTGTACGTCGCCGCGTCGTCGAACCACACCGCCGCCGCGTTCCTCTTCAGCTGGTTCAGCGCCTTGGTCCACCCGGGCAAGAGCGCGTCGCGCGCCGCGAGCGACTTCGAGTACGCGAGCTGCGGCTTGCTCAGCTTCGAGAGCGCCGACGTCACCGCGGCCGCCAGCTTGTCGCACGCACCGGCCGCCTTCGCGACGTCCGCCGCGGGCTTCGCCTTCTTCACCTTCGCCGTCAGCGCCTGCGCCTCCTTCACCTCGGTCGCGTACGCGAGGTTGGTCAGCACCGACGGCGCATGCTTGGAGAAACCCGCGAACGGGTTCTTCCGGCTGCCCATCTGCGCGCCGACCATCGTGTTCGCGAGCACCTCGAGCGCCGCGTCGAGCGCGTCGTCCGCAGCGCCCACGCTGGCGAGGGCCACGTCGCGGGCCGCGCGGGCCGACTCGGCCGCGGCCCCGGCCGAAGTGAGCGCGGCGTGCGCCGTCTTGAACGCGGCGACGACGCCTTTCAGCGCACTGGGGACAGCGCTCGCTGCGAGGCGCTGGAGGATGACGTCCCCCTGGGTCTGGTGGTCGGCGTGATTGCTCTTCGACATGGTGCGGTCTCTCCGTGGTTTGGCCGTCGCGGCCGCCAGAATGGCCGAACCGGGCCCAGGTGCAAGCGTTCCGAGGTCCGGAATGACGAAACCAGGGCCTGGTTGCGGCGGTCCGAGGTCTGGAATGACGAAACCAGCGCGTGGTTTCGGCGTTCCGAGGTCCGGAATGACGAAACCAGCGCCTGGTTCCGGCGTTCCGAGGTCCGGCGTTCCGAGGTCCGAGGTCCGAGGTCCGAGCTCCGAGCTCCGAGCTCCGAGCTCCGAGGTCCGAGGTTGAGCGACCGAGGTCCGAGGTCCGAGACGGCTAACCAGCGCCTGGTTCCGGCGGTTCGCGCCAGGTCCGAGGTCCGAGGTCCGAGACGGCTAACCAGCGCCTGGTTCCGGCGGTTCGCGCCAGGTCCCAGGTCCCAGGTCCCAGGTCCCAGGTCCCAGGTCCGAGGCGGCGTTCCGAGGCCCGAGGTCCGAGGTCGGCGTACCCAGCGCCGGTCTTCGCCTACCGCGCGACCCGCGTGCTCCCCGTCCGGTCCTCTTTCCACGCGCCGTCGACGAGGCGCCGGATCGCCGCGATGCCGCCGGCGATGCGCTCTTCGCTGGCCGCGTAGCTGAATCGCACGTACCCGGGCGCGCCGAAGCCGCCGCCGGGGACGGCCGCGACGTGCGCCTTCTCGAGCAGCCAGAAGGCCACGTCCTCGTCGGTCTCGATGGTCTTGCCGTCCCGGTCGAGGCCGTAGAGGCCGCGCACGTCGGCGAACGCGTAGAACGCCCCCTCGGGCTTGCGGCAGCGGATGCCCGGGATGGAGCCGAGGCCCGCGACCATGGCGTTGCGCCGCCTCTCGAACTCGGCGCGCGTGCGGGCGAAGTCGGCGATGGGGATGCGCATGGCGGCGGCGGCGGCGTACTGCGCGACCGCCGAGGCGTTGGTCGTGCTCTGGCCCTGCACGACGTCGAGCGCCTTGACGAGCGGCGCGGGGGCGAGCGCCCAGCCGATGCGCCACCCCGTCATCGCGTACGTCTTCGACACGCCGTCGACGATGACCATCCGGTCGCGGAGATCGGGCGCGATCTTCGCCGCCGACACGAAGTGGAAGCCCTCGTAGACGAGCTCCGCGTAAATCTCGTCGACGATGAGCCAGCAGTCGTGCGGCCGGAGCACCTCGCAGAGGGCGCGCGTCTCCTCCTCCGTGTACGCCGTGCCCGTCGGGTTCGACGGCGTGCACAGCACGACCGCCTTGGTCCGCGGCGTGAGCGCGCGCTGGAGCTTCTCCGGCGAGAGCCGCCACCCGTCCTCCTCGCGCGTGTCGAGGAGCACCGGCGTCGCGCCCATCATCCGCACCTGCTCGGGGTACGTGACCCAGTACGGCTTGGGGATGACGACCTCGTCGCCCGGCTCGAAGAGCGCGAGGGCCAGGTTGAAGAGCACGTGCTTCGCGCCGACGCTGACGCACACGTTCTTCGGCTCGGGGCGCCAACCGCGCGCCTTCTCGGTCGCGTCGCAGATCGCCTCCTTCAGCGGAGCGATGCCGGTGACGGCCGTGTACTTGGAGCAGCCTGCGTCGATGGCCTTCTTGGCCGCGTCGAGCACGGCCAGCGGCGGCTCGAAGTCCGGCTCGCCGACGCCGAACGCGAAGACGTCGACGCCGCGCGCTTTCAGCTCCATGGCGCGCGCGTTCATCGCCAGCGTGATGCTGGGCGAGACGGCGCTCAGCCGCGATGCGAGGGAGTGGGGCACGGGATCCCCTTTAGCACCATTCGCCGGGGGCTTCAGGCTTCGGCCGCCCCCCTTCGGAGCGGAAACTCAGGCCTGCTTGGGCGGCGCGTCGTCGGTCTTCGGGGCGGCCTTGTCCTTCGTGCCCGGCTCGGCCCCGATCTCGTCCGCTTCCTTGATGCCCTGCTTGAAGTTCTTGATCCCCTGGCCGAGCCCCTTGCCGATGTCGGCGATGCGGCCGGCGCCGAACAGGAGCAACGCGACGAGCGCGATGAGGAGGATCTCCGTGACGCCGATATTGCCCATGAATCACACCTTACTAGAGGTGCTAGCAGCGCGCTCTTTCCCTCGCAAGCGCGCGAGCTCAGCCCTCGACCCGGCGAGGAGCGCCAGCCCGAGCGTCAGCGCGCACGCCGCGGCCGGCAGGAGCGCGAAGAAGGCGGGGCGCGCGTCGGCACGCTCGAGCAGGCGCAGCAAGCCCAGCGCCGCCACGGGCCCGGCCGCGCCGAGGACGATGGCGGCCAGGCGCGCGCGCACGGCGCTCCGGAGGACGGCGTACGCGGCGAGCAGGGCCGCCGACCACGCGGTGAGGGCGAGGAGCAGCGCGCGCCACGCGGGAGGGAGGGTCGAGGCCCGCGCCCAGGGGGCCATGCCGCGGAGCGAGAGCGTCGCGACGTGGACGGCGACGGGCGTGTCGCCGGCGAGGAGCAGGCGCGCGTCGTCGAGCTCGAAGGCGCGGAAGTCGCCGCTGATGCGGGCGTCCGACGCGGTGAGCACGGCGCCGCGCATGGCCCCCGGCGCCTGCCCGACGAGGCGCGGGGCGCGGTCGGGGGCGCAGAGCCAGGTGAGGTCGGTGAAGGGAATGGCGTACGTGGTGGGGGAGGTGGCGTGGACGCAGGAGACGCGGGCGCGCGCGACGAGCTCCGTGGCCACGCGTCCCGGCGCGGTCGCGTCGCTGCCGTAGACGAGGGCGACGGCCGCGAGGACCACCGCGAGCGCGAGCCCCTGCGGCGCGAGCCTCCACGCCGTCCGCGCCGGCGGCTCCCCCAGCGTGAGAAGGACGCGGGCCTCGCCGTTCTCGACGAAGCGGCACGCGGCGAGGGCCCAGCCGACGGGCCACCCGACGAGGAGCGCCGCCTCGAAGGCGACGGCGGCGAGCCCGCGCGCGAACGGCGCCGCGACGCGCCAGGGCACGGCGGGATCGAGCAGCCACGGCATCAGCCGCACCGCTCCGGCCACGACGCCCACGAGCGCGATGGCCCCGGACGCGACGAGGGCCGAACGGCGAGCGGCGCGGAGGAGCGAGAGCATGGGGAGCAGGCTTCGGGCTTCGAGCTCGACGAGGAGCCGGCGGACGGGAACTGTAGCCCGGAGCCCGAGTCCCGAAGCCCGAAGCCTGTACGCTTTCCCCATGGACCCCATCCGCGACACGCGCGACGCCTACCAGCGGTACCTCGCCGGGATGGACGCCTCGATGCGCCAGAAGGTCGCGCTGACGGCGGCGCACCTCTTGTGCCGCGGGCGCGTCGCCGACATGGGGATGGGCTCGGGCGCGGGGAGCCAGGCGCTCGCGGCGCTCTATCCGCAGCTCGAGGTGGTGGGCGTCGACGTGGACGCGACGATGGTCGCGCTGGCCCGCGAGCGGTACACGCTCCCGAACCTGTCCTTCGTCGTGGGCGACGTGGCGCGCGAGGTGTTCGCCGAGGGGACGCTCGACGGCGTCTTCGATTCGTCGGTCCTTCATCACGTGACGACCTTCGGCGGGTACGACCACGAGAACGCCGCGCGCGCCCTCGCCGTGCAGGCCCGCGCGCTGAAGGACCACGGCGTGCTCGTCGTGCGCGACTTCGTCGACCCGTCGCGCGGCCCGGGCGATGAGGTGCTGCTCGATCTGCCGGCGGGCGACGGCGACGACTCCGGCGATCCGAGGACGTGCTCCTCGGCGTCGCTCTTCGAGCGGTTCGCGCGCGAGTTCCGCAGCCTGCACGCGAGCCCCGGCTTCGCCTTCGAGACGCGGGACGCGCCGCGGCCCGGCTGGAGGCGCTACCGCTGCACGCACAAGCTCGCGGCCGAGATGCTCCTCCGCAAGGACTACCGCGCCGACTGGGAGGCAGAGGTGAAGGAGGAGTACACGTACTTCACGCAGGAGCGGTTCGAGGCGGTCTTCGCGGGGCTCGGGCTGCGCGTGCTCGCGTCGACGCCCATCCGCAACCCGTGGATCGTCAGCCGTCGCTTCGACGGCAAGTGCGCGATGCACGACCTCGAGGGCCGGCCGCTCGAGCATCCGCCGACCAACATCGTCGTCGTCGGCGAGCGCGTGCCCGCGGGCGAGGGCGTGCGCTTTCGCGACGCGGGGGAGGCGCCGGCGCTCGGGTACCTCGAGGCGACGTGCTGGGCCGACACGCGCGAGGGCGGCGGGCCCGTGCGCGACCTCGTGCGCCGGCCGAACCTCACGGTCGACGTCGTCCCGCACTTCGACGCGTACGGCGAGACGTTCGTTCTCGCGCGGACGAGCTACCCGCGCCCCATCCTCCGCGCGCAGACCGGGGGCGCGCGGGCGCTCGACGGCTCGCGGGCCTCCGAGTACGTCGCCGAGCCGCTGGTCGTCGTGCAGTCGGACAAGCCGGTGGCGCAGACCGTCGAGGAGTCGCTGCGGCAGGTCGCGGGCATCGAGGCGCGCGCGGTCCGGCGGTTCCGCCCGGGAGGGACGTACTACCCGTCGCCCGGCGGCCTGCAGGAGGAGGTGCGCGCGATGCTGGTGGAGGTCGAGCCGCTCTTCGTGCGCGAGCGCGGGGCCGAGCGCGCGGCCGACCGCGGGGCCGACGCGAGCGGGTGGAGCACGTCGGGGCGGGTGCGCGCCATCGAGTCGCAGCAGGTGCTGCGCGCGGCGCAGGTGGGCGGGCTGGAGGACGCGCGGCTCGAGCTCAACGTGTACGAGCTGCTGCTCCAGCTGGGTCGCGACGCGGGGCCCTGGATCGGCGCCGAGATGGACCTGCCCGACGGGCCGGCGCCGCCGAGCCCGACGACGATGGGCCAGCTCGCCGCGAGACCGCGGAGGCGCGCCTTCGAGAGGGCGCCGCGCGAGGCGTCGACGGGCTTCCTCGAGCTCCGCTGCTCGATGTTCGAGGAGCTCGCCGCGAACGGCGCGGTCGTCGCGCGCCAGCCCCTCGAGCTCGTCGTCCCCCGCGGCCGGGGCGCGTCCACGCTCGTCGCGGCGCCCCTGCGGAGGCACGCGGGCGAGGTGTGGATCGGCCTCGACGACGATGATCTCCCGGCGGCGCAGTGCTTCGAGGGCCACAGCGAGCTCCTCGTCGCGCCGGCGTGGCGCCTGCCTCGCGACCTGACGACGATGACCCCGGCGACGGCCTGGATGCGCGAGCGTCTCGCGGCGGAGTACGGCGTCACGTCGGGAGCCACGTGGGAGCTCGGAGGCCGCTGGCACCCCGCGCCCGGCTCGACGCCCGAGGTCGTCCACGCCGTCGCCGTCGAGGTGAAGAGCGAGACGAAGGCCACGCGCCGCCTCGAGTGGGTGAAGCTCTCCGACGCGGTCGCCTCCCGCGCCGAGCTCCGCGACGGCCACCTCCGCGTCGTCGTCCTGCGCAGCGCCCACGCCCTCGGCGTCATCCCCTGATTCCCCTCGCAGGTGCCGTCGGTCTTTTGAAGCGGAGGCACGGAGAGTTGTTTTTGACGCGGAGGCCCGGAGAGAAGAGGAGGCCGCGGAGTATGGGGGATCGAGCTTCGCCCCCAACCAAACTCCGCGCCCTCCTCTCCCTCCGCCCCTCCGCGTCCAAAGAACAGGTGGCCCCCCTCCTCTCTCCTCCCCCCCCAAAGAACAGGTGCCGAAGCCCCCGCCTCTTCTATCCGCGCCTCCGCGTCCAAAGAACAGGTGGCGTCCGGGGGAGTCGGTTTGCGAAGACAGACCCTCCTTCTCTCCTTCCCTCCTGTTCCCCCCCTCTCTCTCTTTCAGTCGACCTGGAGGACGACCTTGCCGAAGACGGCGCGGCTTTCGAGGAGGCGGTGTCCTTCGGCGGCGTCCCACAGCGGCAGCACGCGGTCGACGACGGGCTTCAGCCGTCCGGCCTTCACGTGCTCGAGGATGGCGAAGAGCGAGCCCTTGCTCCCCATGGTCGAGCCGAGGATCTCGATCTGACGGAAGAACACGTGGCGCAGATCGATCTTCGGCTCGAAGCCCGCGGTCGCCCCGCACGTCACGATGCGGCCGCCCGACGTCGTCGCCGCGACGCTCTTGCTCATGACCTCGCCGCCGACGTGCTCGATGACGGCGTCCACCCCGCGCTTGCCCGTCAGCTTCTTCACCTCCGCCACGAAGTCCTGCGTCGCGTAGTTGATGACCTCGTCGGCGCCGAGCGCCCGGGCGCGCTCCATCTTCGCCTCGGTGCTGGTCGTGGCGATGACGCGCGCGCCGTGGAGCTTGGCGATCTGGATGGCGGCGCTGGAGACGCCGCTGCCGGCGGCCTGGACGAGGACCGTCTGCCCCGGGCGCAGGCGCGCCTTGTCGACGACCATCTGCCAGGCCGTCAGAAAGACGAGCGGCACCGCGGCGACCTCGGTGAACGGCAGCTCGCCGGGGTACGGGAGCATGTTCGCGTCGGGCACGACGACGTGCCGCGAGTAGCCGCCCTGCGTGTGCTCGCCGAGGATGGCGTACTGCCGGCACAGGTTGTCCTGCCCCGAGAGGCACCGCTCGCAGACGCCGCACGAGACGCCCGGGCTGACGACGACGCGGTCGCCGACCTTCACGCCGCGCGCCCCCGGCCCGAGCGCCTCGACCTCGCCGACGATGTCGGCGCCGAGCCGATGCGGGTACTCGAGCTTCAGGTTCGGCAGGCCGCGCCGCACCCACATGTCGAGATGATTCAGCGCCACCGCGCGGACGCGAATGCGCACCTCGCGCGCGCCGGGCTCGGGCAGGTCGATGGTCTCGCGGACGAGCACCTCGGGTCCGCCGTGCGTGCGCAGCACCACCGCTTCCGTCTTCAAGCCAGCCTCCCTCGGGTTCACGCGGAAGGGATCTACCGGGTTTCGACCGCCACGCCATCCGCTCGTCGCGGCCGCGCGCCGCTCGCGCCATCCGCTCGTCGCGGCCGCGCGCCCCTCACGCCATCCGCTCGTCGCGGCCGCGCGCCGCTCACGCCATCAGCTCGTCGCGGCCGCGCGTCGCGCCGTCCACCGGCAGGACCGCGTGCGACAGGCACAGCGTGAGCAGGACGATGGACCGGTAGACGCCGTGCACGTCGTCGACGTCGACCTCGCGCGCCTCGACGCCGGCGGCCTCGCCCTCGACGCACCCGGACTTGGGGTCGAGCGCCGCATCGACGTGGTCATGGACGAACGCGAGGACGTGAGGTTGCTCGATGGAGACGACGTCGTCGAGATCGAGCGGCTCGTCGCCGTGCGCCGCGCGAAGCTCCTCCTCGAGCGCGATCGCCTGCTCGGTCGCGGCGAGCGCGTCGGCCGAGACCTCGCGCAGGCGCGGCTCGCCGAAGGTGCGCTCGAAGGCCAGGAAGATCGAGATGGAGAGGAAGTAGCCGAGGGCGAGGGCGGTCTCGTCGAGCGGCTGCGAGAGCGCCTGCGAGACGGTGTCGGCGAGGTGCGGCTGCGACGCCTCGAAGCGAGCGAAGGCTCCATCGAGCTCCTCGCGAGAGCGCGCCGAGTCGTCGGCCAGCTCGCGCTCGATGGCGTCGAGCGTCGACGAGGCCACGACCGCATACCGCGGCACCGGACGGATCGCCGCCCCTCTCACCCACATGCGTGGATGCTAGCAGAGGCTTCTACGCGAGGGTCCCGGAAGCATGGCTCAACTGCGGGCTTCGGCGCTCATCCGCAGCAGCGCCCGGACGGTCCAGGCGATCGCGACCGCGAGGACGAACCCCATGAGGACCACGCCCTTTCCGAGCGCGCTGGCGCCGATGGGCTCCGTGCCGAAGTCACCGTGGAACTGGGCGTACGTACCGCTCACCGCGAGGCGGCGCGCGGCGAGCGTCAGCCCGACGACGGCGAGCGCCCCCGGTGTGACCACCATCGCGACCAGCGGACCCGACCGGCGTTTCCGCAGCGGGGGCACCGCGATCCAGAAGCCCCCGACGACGGCCGCCGCCGCGAGGAGCACGAGCCCGAGGTCGACCGCGCTCGGCACGCGCTGCCAGGGGAAGACGTAGAGGTACGACCAGTCCCCATGAAAGGCGACGAAGTAGCCGACGGCGGGAAACCAGACGAGCCCGGCGAAGGCGGCGACCACCGCGAAGGGGCGCGACGCGACGACGGGCCCCTCGGCGCGCTCGAGCTCGGGCGCAGCGACCCAGGCGAGGATCGCGCCGAGCGCGAGGCCGAAGAGCGGTGCGAAGGCGATGGGCACGGGCTACTTCGAGAAGGCCTGTCCGACGACGGTGCCGCTCCCCTTGAGGGCCTTGATGACCCACTTGGAGGGGACGGCGATCGGAATGAGCGCGAGCTTGATGCAGCCCGTGCCCTTGCCGAGGACGACCTTGCCGGCCGCGCCTTTCTGCTCGCCCATCATCGGCACGAGGCCCGGGATGATCGACTGCGCGACGAGCTGGATCTCGAGCTCGGTGGGCCCGGGTCCGCCCGTGCTGGCGGCGATGAACGTGTAGCACTTGCCCGGCATGATCATGATGGGCTGCTCGAGGACCTGCCCCTCCTGGAAGCTCCCGGCGAGCGGCGCGCCCTCGGCGCCCATCCGGGGCGCCTCGAGGACCGCGTCGGCGGTGAGGGCCGCCGTCGCCGGAAGCAGCGTCGCGGGATCGACGGGCGTCGCGCTGGGTCCCTGCGTCGTCGCCGGCAGCGTGGAGGTCGGCGCCGCGGTGGGCATCGCGGTCGGCGCGGTCATCGGAGGGGGCGCGGTCCAGGTCGCGGACGGATTGGGCGGCGGGTAGACGGCGGCGGTCTTCGGCTGGCAACCGCCGACGAGGCTGCCGGCGAGCGGGCCGAGAGACGCGAAGAGCAGGCCGGCGGAGAGGGTCTTGCGCATGGAGCCGGCAGGCTACAAGCGGCGCGCGGTCCCGTCGACGGGGCCGCGAGCGAGGCTGGGTGGCCCTGCCATCGGCGCGGCCACGGGGCGGGTGCTACGCTCGCGCGCGTTCCCCATGGATCCCAAGCGGGTACGCGATCTGCTCGAGAACGTGCAGCGCGGCGCGACGAGCGTCGACGACGCCGTGAGCGAGCTGAAGGACCTGCCCTTCGCCGACCTCGGCTACGCCGCCGTGGACCACCACCGGGCCCTCCGTCAGGGGGCGCCGGAGGTCATCTTCGGCCACGGCAAGACGGCGGCGCAGATCGTCGGCATCGCGCGGGAGCTCGCGCGCACGGGGCAGAACGTGCTGGTCACGCGCCTCGACGCGGACAAGGCGCGCGAGGTCTGCGGGGACCTTCCGGAGCTGAAGTACGCGGCCACGGCGCGCGTGGGGACGCTCGAGCAGGCGCCCGTGCCGGAGCTCGGCACGCGCCCCGTGGCGCTGGTGAGCGCGGGGACGGGGGACCTTCCGGTCGCCGAGGAGTGCGCCGAGACGCTGCGCATGCTGGGGGCGAAGGTCGAGCGCGTGTACGACGTGGGCGTCGCGGGGATCCACCGGCTGCTCTACAAGCGCGACGTGTTCGAGCGGACGAGCGTCGTCATCGTGGTGGCGGGCATGGAGGGGGCGCTGCCGAGCGTGGTGGGCGGGCTCGTCGCGGGGCCGGTCATCGCGGTGCCGACGTCGATCGGATACGGCGTGAGCTTCGGGGGGCTGACGGCTCTCGGGGGGATGCTCTCGTCGTGCGCGTCGGGGGTGGTGGTGTGCAACATCGACAACGGGTTCGGGGCGGCGTACGCGGCGGCGCGGATTCTGCGGCTGCGAGAGCGGTACTAGGGGCGAGGGCGAATGGGTCACGAGGAGCACGAGCACGAGCACGAGCACGAGCACGAGCACACGCACGAGCACGAGCACCGGCACGAAGACGCGCACGCGCACGAGCTCTCGCGGGGCGACGGAGCGAGCAAGGTGCTCTTCCTCGACGCGCCGAGCGGGCTCGCGGGGGACATGATCATCGCTTCGCTCGTCGACCTCGGGGTGCCCGCGTCCGTCGTCGCCGATGCCCTGGCGAAGCTCCCGGTGACGGGGTTTCACCTGCACATCGGGACCAAGGTCCGGAGCGGCATCGTCGCGACCTCGTTCGACGTGCACGTCGACACGCCTCAGCCGACCCGCACGTACGCGACGATCCGCGCGATGCTCGACGAGGCCGCGCTTCCGGACGGCGTGAAGGAGAGGGCGCAGCGAACGTTCCGGCGGCTCGCCGTGGCCGAGGCTCGCGTTCACCGCTCCTCGATCGACGACGTGCACTTCCACGAGGTGGGCGCGGTGGACGCGATCGCCGACGTGGTGGGGAGCGCCGCGGCGCTCGACTGGCTGGGGGCCGAGCTCGTCGTGTCCCCGCTGCCGATGGGGCGCGGCTTCGTGAAGGCCGCGCACGGCACGCTCCCGCTCCCGGCGCCGGCGACCGTGGAGTGCCTCGCGGGGCTCGCGACCTACGACGCGGGGCTCGACTTCGAGTTCGTCACGCCGACGGGCGCCGCCATCGTGGGCGCGCACGCGAGCGGCTCGTCGCGGTGGCCGTCGATGTCGCCGGAGCGCACCGGCTGGGGCGCCGGCACGGCCGAGCTGAAAGACCGCCCGAACCTCCTCCGGGCCATTCTAGGTGCCCCGGACTCGGCGGCCCAGACCGGCGCGTCGAGGACGGCGACCCATGCCGTGCTCGAGGCCAATGTGGACGACGCGACGGGGGAGCTCGCGGCAAGCTGGATCGACGCGCTGCTGGCGGCGGGCGCCGTGGACGCGTGGGCGACGCCCATCACGATGAAGAAGGGGCGGCCGGCGCTCACGCTGTCGGCGCTCGCGCGCGTCGAGCACGCCGACGCCGTCGCCCACGCCATGCTCCGCGAGAGTACGAGCCTCGGCCTCCGCCGCTACGAGGTGAGCCGCACCGAGCGGCCGCGGCGCATGGTCGAGGTGGAGACCCCCTACGGCCGCATCCCCGTGAAGGTCGCCGAGGGGCCCTTCGGTCCGCCCCAGCTGAAGCCGGAGTTCGACGCGTGCCTCGCCGCAGCCCGGGCGCACGCCGTCCCGGTGCGCGAGGTCGTTCGCGCCGCGATGGCGGCGGTCCGCATCGGGTAACTGCAATCGATCGCTCGCACTTTTTCGCGCGACTTCGATATGCTCCCCCTGCGCGCCACGCTCCCCGTGGGACCGGCACGCAGAAGGCGACAAAGGGCGAACCATGAGCGCATGCCCGCAATGCGGCACCGTGGCCAAACCGAGCGACAAGTTCTGCAACGTATGCGGCACCCCCGTCACGCGCGCCAGCAGCGCGCCCGGGGCACCCCCCGGCGGTCCCCCGCCTTACGGCGCGCCCGCGCCGCCGCCCGCGTTCGCTCCCGCTCAAGGTGGCTTCGGTGGTCCCCCGCCGCCCGCGTTCGGCGCGGCCGGGCAGGGGCCGTCCCGCTGCCAGATGGGCCACGAGATCGCCGTGGGCGCGAGCTACTGCGCCCAGGGGCACCCCATCGCGCTCGACCAGATGCAGTTCGGAGCGGATCCGTACGGCAATCCGGGCGGCGGCCAGGGCGGCTACGCCCCTCCGCCCCAGCAGGGGTTCGGCGCTCCGCCGCCCGCCCCGGCGTACGGCGCTCCTCCGCCTCCGCCGGCCCCGGCCTTCGGCGGGCCCCCGCAGGGTGGCTTCGGCCCGCCGCCGCCCCAGGGCGGCTTCGGCGCGCCCCCTCCTCCGGCGCCCGCCTTCGGCGCACCGCCTCCGCAGCAGGGCTTCCCTCCCCCCGTCCAGCAGGGCGGCTTCGGGGCGCCCCCGCCGCAGCAGGGGTTCGGTCCTCCTCCCGCGGGCTTCCCCGCCAACAACGACACGTCGCGCGACGCCGTGCCCGCGAAGATCGTGCGCGGCTTCCTCGTCGCCTACGGGAGCAACCCCGCGGGTGACTACTGGCCGCTGACGGGCGGGCGCCTCCAGGTCGGGCGACTCGGCGCGACCGAGGGCATCGACGTCTCGCTCCAGGACCCGACGATCTCGTCGCGGCACGCGGCCATCGTCGTCGACGGCCCGGGCGGGACCGTCTCCGTCGAGGACACGGGGTCGACCAACGGCACGTTCGTCAACGACGAGCACATCGGCTTCAACGGCCGCCGCGACCTTCGGGACGGGGACCGGCTGCGGTTCGGCGGGTTCACGACCATCGTGAAGGTGGTCGGCCGGGTCTGAACCTCGTGGAATCGCGAGGCACAAGCTCCCGGAGGTCGCCCCGCAGCAGCTCACTTCATCGCAATGACGAGGTCCGGTCGAGATGACCCGACGACATTCTCTGCTTCTGTTGGTGCTTTGGTGCGCGCTGACGCTGACCCTGGCGCGGACGGCGAACGCCGCCCCGCAGGCACACATCCTCCGGATCGATCCTCGCACCGGAGTCAGCAACGGCAAGCCCACGCTCACCACGGTCATCGAGGTCGTCCAGTTCAAGCCGCTCTCCGAGGCGCTCGCGCCATGCGCCAACGTGTCCGGGGGCGCCGTGCTGTCGTGCTTCAGCCAGCAGCTCGAGAAGCCGGGCGCGCTCTGGGATCCCTTTCCCTTCCCCGAGGCGAACGCGCACCTGCTCGTGAAGGTGTCCGGCGAGGACACGCTCACCAAGTTCGTCGACAAGACGCAGTGGGGCAAGGCGCAGGGCCAGCCGAACGTGGGCACTGCGTGGCTCGTCTCGGTCGACGCGTCGAGCGGCATGGGCGGTCGCTTCGGCGACGCGCGGGCCATCGCGCACGAGTTCATCGAGTCGATGCAACCGAACGATCTGCTCGACCTGATGTTCTTCGACGACGTGCAGGTCGTCAAAGACACGCACTGGAAGACGTACCGGGACCGCACGGCCCTCGCCAACGCGCTGAACGACTTCAAGTCGACGATGCCGTCGCACGGCAGCGATCGTGCCCTCTTCAAGCAGATCAAGGCCATGACGCAGTCGGCGTTCGGCTCGCTCGGTAACTCCGACTCGCCCGACCAGGTGCCGCTCCATCAAGCGATGGTCGTGCTGTCGAACGGCGCGGGCCGCGGCGACCCCGAGAGCGCGTCGCCGAGCGCCGACGTCTTTCACGCGTACCTCGACAGCGGCCGCTTTCCGCCGGAGAACACGTCGCTCCCGAAGACGCCGCTGCCGGTCATCTCAATCTGGTTCCCCAACAACACGAGCCTCGTCGAGAACGTCTACCGCGACAACGAGGCGCAGTTCATGGAGTCGCTCTCCAACCCGGAGATCGGCGGCTTCTTCGACATCGTGAAGGAGGGCGAGGGCAACGCGAAGGGCAAGACCATCATCGGGCTCGTGCGGGCGCGCTTCAACGCGATGTGGGTCATCCACTGGGAGCTCGCGTGCATCAACTCGAGCGTCGAGCAAACCTTCAACCTCGTCTTCGAGAACACGCACCCCCTCATCGCCCCCGACGGCACGTTCAAGGACGTGCCGCTCGGCGTGGATCCCACCCAGTGGCCGCTCGACGTCGACGTGAAGAAGACCGTCGAGGCCGCCGCGCAGAACCCCGTCTACCCGGGCGGCACCTTCAACGTGTACGGGAACTTCTGCTGGGGCGGCGACAAGGCCCGGGCCGAGGCCTACTTCATCCCGGCCGGGACCAAGCCGAGCGCCAACACGAACAGCCACGATCCGCAGCTCGCGCTCCAGGCGATGCAGCAGCTGCAAGCCGAGCACATGCTGGGCACCGCGGTGAGCACCGGCGACGGCTACGTGACGTTCAACGTGCCCGACGACGACAAGCTCCTCGAGGGGACGGGCGAGAACGCCGTCGCCAGGCTCGTCGTCTACGACAACAAGGCGCACCGCGCGTCCGCCATCGACGAGAAGTCGGTGCTCTCGCTGAAGGCGACGAAGAAGCCGCTCTCGTGGCCGCTCATCGCGGGCATTGCGGGGCTGGCAGTGGTCATCGTGCTCCTCGTGATGGTGCTCCTCCGCGGCGGAGGGGGCGGCCGCAAGCGTGGCGGCGGGGCTCCGCCGGCGCCCGTGGGTCCCGGCTACGGGCCGCCCGGTCCCTATGGCGCCCCTCCTCCACCCCCGGGTGGCGGCTACGGCATGCAGCAACAGATGATGCCCGAGCCCGTCGCGGCCATGCCCGACGCCGGGCGCGGCGGACCCGTCGCCATGGCGGCGCCTCCCCAGCCGCTCTTCGCCGCGAGCGCCCAGCCGCCCCAGGTGGCCACTCCATTATCCCCCTCGCAGGACCCCAGCCAGAGCTACGGAAGCGCCCCGGCCCCGGTGATCGAGGTGCGGTGCCCGGCGTGCGGCATGAGCACGATGGCGACGCCCGGGCAGCCGTCGGTTTGCTTCTCGTGCGGGCAACCCTTGCCCGCGGAGATGACGAAGGGAGGTGGGGGCCTCGCTGCCCCCGGGTTTCCCCCTACAGGCGCCATGAGCGCACAACCGCTGGTGCCGCCGCCGAACCCCTATGGTCCGGCCGCCGGCGCCTCGGCCGCCTCTCTGCGGGGAGCTGCGGGGCAGTTCACGGTCCGACCCGGCTCCGAAGTGCGCGTCGGGCGCGATCCGGCGCAGTGCCCCATCTACCTGAGCGAACCGCGCATCAGCGGCGTGCACGCTACCCTGAAGCTCGAAGCGGGGCAGCTCCTCGTGCGTGACGAGACCTCGAACAACGGAACGTGGATCGCGGGGTCGCGGCTGGCGCCGGGGGCGTGGACCCAGGTCCCGCCGGGCGCGCCGCTTCGCTTCGGGCCGGTCGAGTTCGAAGTCCAGCTCGAGGCGTCGTGAACGAAGGCCTGCCGGGCATGAAGCGCGGGTGATGGGATGGACCCCGTCCCCGCGCTTCCGGCGATCGAGTACGCGGCGCGGACCGACCCGGGCCGCGATCCGGACAAGCAGGTCAACGAGGACGCTCACGGCTACCGCGAGACGCGCTTCGGGCACCTGTGCGTCGTCTGCGATGGCATGGGCGGACACGCGGCCGGCCGGGAGGCCGCGGAGCTCGCGGTCGCGACGATCTTCGAGACGTTCGAGACGGCGCCGGGCGCCACCTCGCCCGGACAGGTGCTGAAGACCGCGGTCGAAGAGGCCAGCCGCCGCGTCCACGTCATGCAGACGAGCGAGATTGCCCTGGGCCGGCCCGGCTCGACGGCGGTCGCGGTGCTCATGCACGCGGGCGGGACCGAGGTCGCGCACGTCGGCGACAGCCGCGTCTACCTGGTGCACGAGGCGCAGATCTTCCGCGTGACGCGCGATCACTCCATCGTGCAAGAGCTCGTCGACCGGGGCCTGCTGACGCTCGAGCAGGCGACGCATCACCCCGACGCGAACCGAATCACCCGGGCGCTCGGCATGGCGCCCGACGTGGACGCCGAGCTCCGCCCTCAGCCCGTGCACCACGTGGTGGGTGACGCGTTCATCCTCTGCTCGGACGGGCTGAGCGATCTGGTGGAGGACGGCGAGATCCTCTCCATCGTCGCGGCGCAGCCCGCGGCGCAGGCCGCCGGCAAGCTGGTCGACCTCGCCAACGCGCGCGGAGGACACGACAACATCACAGTCGTCGTGCTGCGCGCGCGGGAGACGGCGCTCACCTCGGGCGCATCGCTCGCGCCGACCCTTGCGCAGATCCCCGAGACGCAGCCCCCGGCCACCCAGCCCGCGGGCACCTCGGGACCGACGCTCGTCGAGTCGTACGGGGCCGGCGCCGTGGAGCGCACCACGCAACCGGGCGTGCCCGCGCCCGCCGTGATCCCCACCGCGCCGGACCCGCCGCCGCTGCCTCCGCGTTCGTCGGGCGTCCCTCGCCGGCGCAGCCGCGTTCCGCTCGCGGTGATCGTGGTGGTGCTCGCGCTCCTGGCGATCGCGCTCCTCGGCGCCGTGCTCCTCGCGCACATCCAGGAGCGAAACGGCAAGCGCAACACGACGACGACGCTGCCGATGTCTACCGGGGAAACGCCGGCGGCCTCGGCGTTCCCGCTCGTGCCGGGGAGCGTCGTCGTGCCCCCCGTGGCCCCACCGCGCGAGCCCATCGTGCCGCTCGAGCCATCGCCGGCGCCGAGCAAGAGACGGTGAGGATAGGATGGCCCTGATGCCGCGGAGGAGCGCCCTGGCTGTCGCCGTCTTGGCCGCGGCCGGCCTGGCGCTGCTGGCGACCGCGACCGCAGGGTGCAAGCGCTCGAAGCACGCGAGGGTGACGACCTACACGCCGCCGCCGGTCCCGGCGGGATTCGGCGAACAGATGGGCTCCGGATGGCGCATCGCCGTCCCGACCACCTGGAAGGACCTGAAGACGCCCGCCGCCGCCTGGGCCGCCGAAGACCCGCAGACAGCCGACGACTTCCACGCCAACGTGAACGTCGTCACCGAGCCCTTCACCGGCGACTCCTACGAATACGCGCGCGCGAACGAGACGGCGCTGCGCAAGGGCGCCATGGTCGAGGTCGCCCGCGAGGACGTCGTCGACGGCGATCCGACGCTCGTCGTGGAGGCGCGGTGGACGCCGGTGCCGCCGTCGACCGTCCCGTACCGGACGATGCAAGGCTTCCTCTCGTCGCGGGGGACGGGGTACGTCGTCAGCTGCGCCGTCTCGTCGAGCGCCTTCGAACGCTATCGGTCGACCTGCGAATCCATCGTGCACTCGTTCGCCGTCGAGCGGTGAGCGAGGGTAGACTTCCCCCCGAGCGAGCCCATGAAACGTGCCTTCGTCGACCACGGGCGGCTGGGAGCCGGCGTCCTCTTCCTCGCAGGCTTGCTCGCGAGCACCGGCTGCGCGGGGCTTCAGCTCACGTCCATCAAGATGACGCAGCAGAAGCCGAGCAACGTCGCCGTCTACTTCAAGGTCCAGACGCAGGGCGGCGATCCCGTCGGGGGGCTCAGCGCCGATCAGTTCCGCATCTACGAGGACGGGCAGCTCGTCTCGCAGTACGAGAGCAAGCAGACCATCCTCAACCCGGAGGTCGCCGCCGTTCACTACACGCTGCTGCTCGTCGACATGAGCGGGAGCGTCAGCCAGAGCGGTAACAGCGAGTCGGTCGCCCTGGCGGTGGGGACGTTCACCGAGCGCGTCGAGAAGCAGCAGAAGGTCGCGATCTACGCCTTCGACGGGAGCGCGGACCTCCACCCCATCGTGCCGTTCACGGACCAGGCCGGGAGCGCGAAGGCCGGCGTGCAGCAGCTCGTCACGTTCAAGCCGAAAGACCCGAGCACCAACCTGAACGGCGCGGTGGTGAAGGCGCTCGACGAGCTCGACAACGCCCTCGGGAAGACCAGCCAGCCGCTCAAGTTCGGCACGCTCGTCGTGTTCACGGACGGGACGGACCGGGCGAACCGCGTCCCGGCGGCGACCATGCAGCAGCACATCCGCGAGAAGCCGTTCGACGTCTACGCCATCGGTCTCGGCGCCGAGATGAAGGAGCCGCAGCTCCAGGAGATCGGTAAGAGCGGCACCGCCATGGCCGCGGACAAGACGGCCATCGTGAAGGCGTTCGACGACGTCGGCGCCCGCGTGGAGGCGCGCACGCGCAGCTACTACCTGCTCTCCTACTGCTCTCCTTCGCGGGCCGGCAAGCACGAGGTCCGCATCGAGGCCGTCTTCCGCGACGCGCAGAAGAACGAGTCGACGGGGAGCCTGAAGAGCGACTTCGACGCGACGGGGTTCATGCCCGGATGCGATCCGAGCACGCCGCCGGCCTTCGACGTGACGAAGGGCGACGCGCTGGCCGCCGCGCCGCCCGAGGAGAAGAAGAAGGAAGAAAAGAAGGACGAGAAGAAAGAAGAAAAGAAGGAGACGAAGCCCGCCCCCAGGCCGGCGACCGCGCCCGCGGCTCAGGCGTCCCCGCCGCCGCCCGCGACCCCGCCGCCGCCCAGGCCCGCCGCCGCCCCGCCGCCGCCGCCCGCGCAGCCGGACTTCAATCCCTAGCCGCCGAGGATGGCCGCCGTCACGGCGTCGGCCGTGGTCTTCGCGAGGAGGATCCCGTTGCGGTGGTGACCCGTCGCGAGGAAAAGCCCCTCGAGCGACGACGCCCCGACGAGCGCGCCGTTCTCCGCGTGCGGCCGGAAGTTGCTCCACGTCCCTGCGAGCTGCGCCGCGGCGAGGGACGGCGCGCACGCGAGCGCGCTGGCGAGGATGGCCTGCACGCCCCCAGCGGTCACCTCCCGGCGGAAGCCCACGTGCTCCATCGTCGAGCCGCAGAGCACGCGCCCGTCGCCGCGCGGCACGACGTACCCGCCGGCGCCGAAGACGATGGTCCGCAGCCGCGGCGGGCGCTCGTCGAGCAGCACGATCTGCCCGCGCACCGGCCGGACGGGCGGGACCGTCGCCGGCACGCCCGGCACCAGCGATGACCAGCTCCCGGCCGCGAGCACGGTCGCCTCGGCCCGAAGCTCGCCGTCGTCGAGCTTCACGCCGACGCAGCGGTCCGCCTCGACGAGGAGTCGCTCCACCGTCGTGCCCGACCGGATCGTGGCCCGGCGGTCGAGGGCGAGCGCCGCCATGAGGGATCGAAGGAGCGCCGGCGGGTCGACCTGGGCGTCGTCGGGGAAGTGGGCCGCGGAGAGGACGGTCTCCCCGAGCTCGGGCTCGACCTCGCGAGCCGCCGCCGGCCCCAGCACCTCTGCACGCATTCCATGGTCCCGCTGCCAGGCCACTTCCTGCGTCAGCTCCGCCCCTTCGCGCTCGCTCAGCGCGATCCGCAGCACGCCGGAGCGCCGCCACCCCACGTCGACTCCGCTGGCTTCGCGCAGCGCGGCCGCCCACGAAGGCCAGCCGTTGCGCGCCTGCACGAAGAGCCGCGCGTCCCCCTCTCGCCCGTGAAGCTCGGCCTGGGCGCCCAGGATGCCCGCGGCGGCGCTCGACGCCTCCGCCCCGGGGACTGCCCGCTCGAGCACGACGACCTCGGCCCCGCGCCCCGTGAGGGCCAGGGCCGTCGCGCACCCCATCACGCCTCCCCCGACGATGGCGATCCTCACGAGGCAAGCTGTCTAGCACCCCGCTTTCGTGGGTAGTCACTCATCTGACACGATGACGTTTTCTCGTTTCGGTGCTTCCATGCCGAGGTCGATGAAGAACCTCATCGCTCTCCTGGGCGTGGTCGTCCTTTCTGCCGGCTGCCATCACGCGCCGCCGCCCGCTCCCCCGCCGCCGCCGCCGGTGGCCGTGGCGCCACCCCCGCCACCACCGCCGCCGCCGCCCCCCAAGTGCGAAGCGATGAGCGAGGGATGCATCGGGCAGAACGGCACGGTCGCGCGGGTCAAGCGGTCGGGCTTCAGCCTCGGCGTGCCGAACGGGTGGACGTACGCCCAGACCGACGACGCGACGCTGATGACGTCGAACGACGCGATGCTCGTCGTCAGCACGTTCGATCTGGTCGCGTCCGAAGCGAACCGCGAGGGGGCGTTCGCCGCGCTCGTGAACCTCCTCGGCGTGACCCCCCCGAAGCACAAGGTCGCGTGGGCGACGCCCGCGAAGAAGGCGCACGTGAGTGGGCTCGAGGTCTCGTTCTGGCAGGCCGATGACGTGACGAAGGGGCTGAAGAAGGGGCCCGTGCTCCTGTTCGGCGCGGAGTTGCCGGGCAAGTCCTGGCTCCTCGGCGCGGGCTTCGTCCCCTACGACGACAAGAGCGACGCCGACAAGGCCATCCTCGGCGCCATCGAATCCATCGCGCCCACACCGCCGCCCCCACCCCCCGCGGCGTCTCCGTGACCGCGCCTCGCGTCGCTCCGGGTCAGGTCGTCGCGGGGAAGTACTCCATCCGCGCGCTCCTCGGTTACGGAGGCGTGACGGCGACGTACACCGCCGTGCTCGCGCCGGGCCGCGACGTCGTGCTCAAGCTCTTCTCGCCACAGCTCGCCCAGCGCAGCGATGTCCTCGGCGCGCTGCAACAGGTAGCCGCCGTCACCAATGGCCTCGGCGACTCGGCGCTCCCCGTGCTCGAGAGCGGCTTCGATCCGCAGACCGGCGCCCCGTTCATGGTGACCGACCTCGCGGCGGCTCCATCGCTGTCCCAGGCCGTGGAGCGTGGCCCACTGCCGCCCGCCGACGTGGTGCTCCTGCTTCGCGGCATCGCCCGGGCGGTCGACGGGGCGCACGGCCAGCGGCTCACTCACGGCGCGCTCAAGCCCAACAACGTCTTCGTGGGGGACGCGCCCCAGCGCTCCGTGAAGGTGACCGACTTCGGCGTCGGCGTCGCACGGGCAGCCATCCCGACGAACGAGGGATACGTCGTCGCCGCGCCGTGGATGGCCCCCGAGCAGATGCAGGGCGCGCCGGGCGGCCCGCAGGCGGACATCTATTCCGCGGCCCTGGTCGCGTTCTTCGCGGCGACGGGGAAGTCCTACTGGCGATCGTGCCAGGGCGCTTCGCCCGACCTCGCGGCGCTCCAGCAGGAGACGGCTGCGGCGCGTGTCCAGCCGTCGACGCGCGCGCGAGAAGCGGGCGTGACCATGACGGCCGCGTTCGACGGCGCGCTCCTGCGCGCCCTGTCGCTGAACCCCGCCGAGCGGTTCGGCTCCATCGCCGAGCTCGCCGACACGCTGGCCAAGGCCGGGGGCGCGGCCCCGAAGAACCTGGCGATGACGATGCCGCTCAACGCCATGCCGCAGGCGGCGCAGGATCTCATCCGCCAGCACACCGCGGCGGCCGTGGGGAACGCTGCGACCATGATGGCGCCGTCGCCCTCCCCGGCGGGCTACGGCGGCTCCACGCTGGCCATCAGCTCACCGGCCGAGGCGGCGTGGCCGTCGCCGCAGGCCGGCGGACCGCAGGCCCCGCCGATGCCCCAGGCGCAGCAGCAGCAGGGGATGCCGCAGCCCATGCAGGGCATGCAGGGACAGGGCATGCCGCCGCAGCAGGGTGGCGCCGCCGCGATGCTGCCCACGCCGTACGGAGGGTTCCAGGCGCCTCCGACGCCCATGGGTGGCCCGGGGATGCAGTCCGCCCCTCCGCCGATGCAGGCGGGCGCCCAGCCGGGCTACTCAATGGCGCCCCGGCCCGAGTCGTCGGTGGTCCTGCCCAAGTCGAAGACGGGGCTTTACATCGTGCTGGCCATCGTGGGCCTGCTCCTCGTGGGCGGCGCTGCGGTCGCGCTCGTGCTCTTTCTGCCTCGCCACGGGGAAACTGCATCGACCACTCCGGAGACCCCACCGCAGGCGACCCAGTCCGCCCCGCCACCCTCCACGACGGCCGCGGCGACGACGCCGCCGCCCTCCAGCACGGCCGCAGCGACGGCGGCGCCTCCAGTCGAGACTCAGGACGCGGGGACCTCGGCGACGGCGTCGGGGGACGGAGGAGCCGCCGCGGCGGCCGCGGGCGCCGACTCCGCCGCGAGCACGAACGCCGAGGTCACCGTGGTGTGCGTCCCCGACTGCGACTCGGTCAAGATCGACGACAAGGCGCTCGACACGAGCGACGCGGGGACGGTGCCGTCCGAGCCCGTGGAGGTCGCGGTCGGGCCTCACACCATCGCGGTAGGAAGGGCGACCTACCTGGCCCAGACGAAGAGGGTGACGCTGAAGGCGGGCCAGAAGGCGAAGGAGACGTTCTACCTGACCAAGCCCGGCGCCGTGGCGCCCACGCCCAAGCCCTGCGGCAAGTTCCTCGAGCGCTGCCCGAACTAGCTGGTGATCTTGCGGAGGATGCGAGCGATGGCGACCGCGTTCCAGGCCGCGAAGCCGAGGAACATCGCGGCCAGCAGGGCCGTCCAGCGTGCGCTCTCGGGGGCTTCCCCGTCTACGAGGAGCCAGGCCCCCGGCGGCACCGTGCGCCCCGTCGTCCGCTCGATCGCGGTCGCGAGCCCGCGGTGCCGCGGCCCGGCCGCCCCGAAGCGGACGAGCCGCCCCGTGAAGGCGCGCGGAGGCTCCCAGCGCCCGCTCTCCTGACCAGCCGGCACGCGAACGTCGACCCACACGTCCTCGCGACCCGCGACGGCCAGCGTGCGAAACGTGTCGTCGAGGAACGGCCGCTCGTAGCGGATGCCGCCCGCCGCGCCGAGCATCCCCTCCGCCCCCACCATCCGGTTCTCGTTCGCCGCCAGCGTCTCGGCGCTCGCGATCCGCAGCTCGCCGAGCCCCGCCGGGGTCGAGCTGGCGAAGGCGTACGCCACGTCCCTCCGGAGCGCGAAGACCATGGCCAGCGACAGCGCGGCCGCGAGGGCGAGCACGACCACGGTCAACGTGCGCTCGCGCCGCGGCGGCGCCGGCAGGGCGAGGAGCTCCGGGTCGAGCTCGTCTTTCGAGTCGGGGGCGAGCTCGAGCGCCGACGGGACGGAGGGGACCTCTCGCGACAAGCCGCTCACATCATAGCTCGACACCCTGCCCCCGGGATTGTTCCGGTGGTTCCTGCTTGGCTGTCCAGGGGCTGGGGCGGTACCGTGTAGCCCGATGGCCGCCGCGAAACCCGTCATCTGTGCGTCTTGCGGGTTCACCAAGAACCCTCAGGGGTCGGTCCGGTGCGCCTCGTGCGGCGCGAAGATGGAGGAGGCCAAGCGCCGCGGACGCGACGACGAGATGTCGCGCCGCTACCAGCAAGAGGGGGTGAGCGTTCAGTGGCTGCTCATCGCGTTCCTCGTGCAGGGGGTGCTCACGGCGGCGCTCATCTTCGGGCTGCCGATGGTGCTGCCGATGCTCGACTTCGAGGGGCAGAACGGCATGCTCGTGTGTATCCCCGTCTGGTTTCTCGGAGGCCTGCTCGTCGGGATGATCTCCCCCGGCCGCACGTTCATCGAGCCCGCCGTGGCCAGCTTGCTCGTCGCGATCCCGACGACGTTCCTGCTCATCCAGAGCCAGACCGTCCGGACGATGCCGCTCTTCCTCTACCTCATCTTCGCCGCCATCGGCATCCTGCTCACCCTCATCGGCGCGTACATCGGCGAGCGGATCCAGCTCGGCCCGCCCCCCAAGACGGCCGAATAGCGCGTGGTGTACGACGCCGTCGTCGTCGGCGGCGGTCCCGCGGGCGCGGTGTGCGCGGCCCGGCTCGCGGCCAAGGGCCGCCGCGTCGTCGTCGTCGAGCGCGAGCGTCACCCGCGCTTTCATCTCGGCGAGTCGCTCCTGCCGGGCAGCATGGGCGTACTGGAGGGGATCGGGGTGCTCGACGAAGTGCGCGCGCGCTTCCTCGTGAAGCGAGGGGCGCGCTTCGTGGACGGCCGCGACGGGGCGCGGACCACGCGCTACGACTTCGCCGAGGCGTTCCACGCGCGTTGGGACCACGCCTTCGAGGTGCCGCGCGACGCGTTCGACGAGCTGTTGTTCCGGCACGCCGGCCGCTGCGGCGCCGAGCTGCGGGAGGGCTGGGAGGTGACCAGGGCGCGGCGCGAGGGCGGGCGCGCGACAGGAGTCGCGGCTCGCGCCCCGGACGGGACGACGCACGTGATCGAGGCGCGCTTCGTCGTGGACGCGACGGGCCGCGACGCCATGACGGCGCGCTCCGGAGGTACCGTCGGGCGCATCGCCCACCTCGACCGGACCGCCCTCTAC
This sequence comes from Polyangiaceae bacterium, assembly GCA_036501935.1. Classification (GTDB taxonomy): domain Bacteria; phylum Myxococcota_A; class Polyangia; order Polyangiales; family Polyangiaceae; genus Palsa-1150. Next base: position 41,435 of record DASXZL010000075.1, read on the forward strand.
ACGCAGGTCCGCGGCGGCTGGCGGGACGTGGGCGTACGCGAGGGAGACATCCAGATCATCGTCGCGGGGGACGACGCTCGCCGCGGGTGGTTCTGGCTCATCCCCTTCGCCGATGGCCGCACGAGCGCCGGGGCCGTCGTCTCCGGCGATTGGCTGCGCGTCCACCGCGATGGCGGCGCGAGCACCCCCGAGGCCCTCTTCGACGCCGCCGTTCGGGAGTCGCCCGCGGTGGCGGGAATGCTCGCGGGCGCCGAACGGCTCTTCGCTCCCCGCGCGACCGGCGACTTCAGCTTTCGCGTGGGCCGCATGCGGGGCGAAGGCTGGCTCGCGATCGGCGACGCGGCGGGGTTCATCGACCCGCTGTTCTCGACGGGCGCCCACCTCGCGATGACCGGCGCCTTCCGCGCCGCCGACGCCCTCGACGAGGCCCTCACGGCGGGCGACGTCTCGGCCGCGCGCTTCGAGCCGTGGGAAGCCACGATGCGCTCCGGCGCAGACCTCTGCCTCGGCGCCGTGCAGGCCTTCTACGAAGGTGACCTCGTCTCCTACCTCTTCGCCGAGCCGCAGCACCCGTTCCTGCGAAAGGCCATCACCTCGCTGCTCGCCGGTGACGTCTTCGACCAGGACGCCCGCTGGGCAAGAGAGGTGCGGGAACGCTTTCCCGTCCGCGGCTGAGCCCAAAAGCAACTCGGGCGGGCACAGAAGCAAACGGCTTCACCGCCGAAGCCGACCGGCCCAGCTCCAAAGCCCACCGGCCCGGCGCTGAAGCCAATCGGCCCAGAGCGGAAGCTCGCTCGCCTAGCGCGGAGCAAGCGGTCTCGGTGCTGAAGCCAGCTGGCCCGGCGCCGAAGCCGCCCGACAGCGGTCCTCTAGACGTCCTTCTGGTCTCTGACGCGGGCTGCTTTGCCAGCAAGGTCGCGGAGATAGAAGAGGCGCGCGCGCCGCACGACGCCTTTGCTGACCACTTCGACCTTCTCGATGCGCGGCGAGTGCGTCAGAAAGATGCGCTCGACTCCGACGTTGAAGCTGACTTTGCGCACGGTGAACGTGCTGCGGGCCCCCGCGCGGTGGCGCTTGAGGACCACGCCTTGAAAGACCTGCGTGCGCTCCTTGTCGCCCTCGACGATGCGGTAGTGGACACGCACCGTGTCGCCAACGCGGAAGTCCGGCAGGTCCGAACGGAGGAACTTGGACTCGATGTCGTCGAGCTTGGGGGAGGTGAGCATGGCTGGGGACCCTGGACGGCGCGCGGCGCGGGTGGGTGTTGCGCGCACGGAACCGATGAGGGAGCGGGCTTAAAGCATGCGGTATTCCCTCTGTCAACGCGCGGGGGCTTCTCCTTGACGGGCAAGTGAACGCAGGTAGAGTGCGCGCCCCCCACCTGAACGAGCCGTGGCTTTCGCAGCCACTCGTCCCTTGCTGACGGACGACGCGCACGGACGGGACAAGAGGAGAATCGACCATGAACACGCAACCCGGTATCTACGGCCGTAAGCTCGGCTGCACGCAGATCTTCGCCGACGACGGCTCGGTCAAGCGGGTCACCGTCATCGAGGCGGGCCCCATCACGGTCCTCGCGAAGCGCACCCAGGAGAAGGACGGCTACACGGCCCTCGTCCTCGGGTTCGACGAGCGCAAGGAGAAGCACACGAGCAAGCCGCTCGCGGGCTACTTCAAGAAGGCGAACATCACGCCGAAGCGCCTCGTGAAGGAGCTGCGCTGCGAGCCGGAGTTCGCCGCCAAGTGGGAGGTCGGGCAGCCGCTGAAGCTCGATGAGATCTTCCAGCCCGGCCAGATGGTCGACGCGCGCGGAACGACGCGCGGCCGCGGGTTCACCGGCGTCATGCGCCGCTGGAACTTCGCCGGAGCCGGCAGCGACACGCACGGCACACACGAGTACCGCCGCCACGGCGGGTCGATCGGTACGAACATGACCCCGGGCCGCACGCTGCCGAACCTGAAGATGGGCGGCCAGTACGGCAACGAGACCGTGTCGATCCTCAACGTGCGCCTCGCCAAGGTCGACGCCGAGAAGAACCTCCTCATGCTCGAGGGCGGTACCCCGGGCGCGAAGAACGGCATCGTCCTCATCCGCACCGCCGTGAAAACCCGCAAGCGCTCCACCAAGCGCTAGGCCCGCGGCGTCAGAGACGTCTAAGGTTTCGCGTCGGCGCAGCAGCGGAAGCCAGTCGAGTAGTCGTGGTACGTCGGCTCGTGGGCGCTCGTCACGTAAAGGCAGCCGGGGCCGTTGTTTTCGGCATCGCCGTACCAGCCGCCGCGAAAGCGCGCGTGGCCGTTCGCGTCGGGTCGCTCGTCGACCCACTCGTCGAGGTTGCCGACGAGGTCGAACACGCCGTCGGGTGACGCGCACCGCGGGAAGGCGCCTGTACGCGCGAGCCCGTTCGGCATCTGGTCGAGCTTGGGATCGTTGAAGTTCTCGTACGTGAGCTTCTGGAAGTCCTGCCCGAACGCGAGCGCGACGAAGCTCCCCTTCCCTTCGTTGCACGCGCCCGGCCGACGCTTCTGCCCGCCGTAGGGGTAGAAGTCGTTCTTGTTCGGGCCGCGGCAGGCGCGAATGAACTCGTCCGGCTTGCAGAGGCGCTTGCCCGCGTTCTCGCAGGCCGACTTCGCCTGCAGCTGCGAGATGTACCCCTGCGGCACGACGTCGCGCGCCACCTTCGCCCGGATGCGCCGGTCGTCGATGATGTCGTACGGCGAGTGGGGGTGCTCGCGGCCCTGCGCGTCGAGCTCGACGATGTACGCCTCGTACTTGTCGATGCAGAACCCGTCGATCCGCACCTGCTCGTCGAAGCACGGCGTGCGCGGCGAGCGCCCCGTCGGATCCACGCGGTCACCCTGGTGCCTGCATGAGCACGCGAGGCCCGCGGCGAACGCGAACAGCAGCGCGCAGCTCCAGTGCGTCACCCTCGCAGAGTACATCCACGGAAACTCCAGCCACGCTACCTTGTGACGTCCCCACGATGCCGCGCGCCAAGAAGAACCCGTATGCCAGACCGGACCGCTTCACGCGGGCCGCAAAGGAGGCCGGCTACCCCGCGCGCAGCGTCTTCAAGCTCGAAGAGATCGACCGGCGGACCCGCCTCTTCCGCCCCGGCATGCACGTGCTCGACCTCGGCGCCGCGCCCGGCAGCTGGGCCATGTACGCCGCGCAGAAGGTCGGCCGCGGCGGGAAGATCCTCGCGGTCGATCTCGAACCGCTGACGACGGCGCTCCCGCCGAGCACGGTCTTCGTGCAGGGCGACGCGCTGGCGCTCACGAACGACGCGCTCGCGACCTTCGCCCCGTACGACGTCGTCCTCAGCGACATGGCGCCGCGCACGACGGGCAACCGTATCACCGACCAGACGCGCAGCTTCGAGCTGTTCATGCGGGCGCTCGCCGTTGCGGCTACTCTCGGGAAAGCGGGGGGCGCGTTCGTGGGCAAGATCTTCATGAGCGACGACCTGCCGCCGGCCCGCGCCGAGCTGAGAAAACACTACGCGACCGAGCGCATCATCCGCCCGGAGGGGACGCGCGCGAACAGCATCGAGGTCTTCGTCGTCGGCCTGGAGAAGCGGGCGTGACGGCTCCCCAGTCCCAGCCGCTCGCAGGGCGCTTCGTCATCGAGCGCGAGGTCGGGCGCGGGGGCGTCGGCATCGTGTACCGCGCGCAGGACCAGGTGAGCGGGCAGGCCGTCGCGCTCAAGGTCATCGCGCTGCCGGGCGTCGACGCGGGCGAAGAGGCGCGCTTCCGGCGCGAGGGTCGGGTGCTGGCGGGGCTGCATCACCCGGGCATCGTGCGGGTCGTGGCGTTCGGTCAGCTCGATGAGGGGCAGCCGTACATCGCGATGGAGTGGCTGGAGGGGGAGGACCTGGCCCAGCGCCAGCGCCGGTCGCCGCTCCCGCTGCAGAACAGCCTGTTCGTGGCGGCCGACGTCTGCGATGCGCTGGCGGCGGCGCACGCTGCGGGCATCGTGCACCGCGACGTCAAGCCTTCCAACGTGATCCTCGTCGGCAGCGGCACGGGCAAGACCGGCCCCTACGAGGTGAAGCTCGTCGACTTCGGGGTCGCCGCCGCCGAGGACGCTAAGCTGACGCGCACGGGCGCCATCATCGGCACGCCCGCGTACATGGCGCCCGAGCAGGCCCGGGGTGACGGCGAGATCGACGCCCGCGCGGACCTCTACGCCCTCGGCGCGACCCTCTTCGAGCTCATCACGGGCCGGCCGCCCCACGTCGGACCGACGCCCATCGCCATTCTCGCGCGGCTCGTGACGACGCCGGCGCCGCGCCTGTCCGAGGTGTTCATCGACGCGCCCGAGCGCCTCGACGAGCTCCTGGCGACGCTCCTCGCCACCGTGCCGAACGAGCGGCCCGACTCCGCCGCTCAGCTCGCGAAGGATCTTCGCGAGATCGCCGAAGGGCTCGGGGCCCGTCCCTCGAGCGACCGCCTCACCCGCAGCGGCGCGCACGAGGCGGCGCCGGCGAGCCTCACGACAGGGGGCAAGACCGGCGGGACGCGGCTCATCACGTCGATCGTCGCGACGCACGTCCCCAAGGGTCCGGCGCGCGCCCGCCTGCTCACGCACCTGCGCGCCCGCGGAGCCGACGCGACGGAGCTCGGCGGAGACGCCATCGTCTCGCACCTCGGGGTGCGCAAGGCGCTGGGCGACGAGGCGCAGCGGGCGCTCGACCTGGGGCTCCGCATGGCGAAGCTCAACGCGACGGTCGGCGTCGCCACGGGGCGGACGCGCATCGACCGCACGCGGCCGACGGGCGAGGTGGTCGACCGCGCCGCCGCCCTCGCGCGCGACGCCGTGCGCGGCCAGGTGCTCGCGGACACGACGACGACGGAGCTGACGCGCGGGCGCTTCGAGCTGCAGCTCCGCGGGGACGGGAGCGCGGTCGTCGGCACCCCCGTGCGCGGACGGCGCGAGAACGTGGGCGGCGCGCCCTTCGTGGGACGCGAGGCGGAGCTGGCGCAGATGGTCGCCGCGTTCGAGCGTTGCGTGGACGACCGCACGCCCATCGTCATCACGCTGACGGGCGCGCCGGGCATCGGCAAGACGCGCCTGCGTCGCGAAGCCCTCTCGCGCATCGCCAGCCACGCGGGCGCTCCGCGGATCGTGCTCGCCCGGAGCGAGTCGTTCGCCAAACACCACGCGCTCGGCGTCGTGGGGGACGTGGCCCGCGGACTGACCGGCGTCGCCAAGGGCGCGCCGTTGCAAGAGGCGCTCGACGCGACGGACGTCCTCATCGCCGTGAGCGAGGTGCCCTGCTCCGAGTCGGCGCGCGAGCTCCTCGCCCGCCTCATCGCCAACGAGGCGCTCCCGGAGCTCGACGACACGCGCGGCGCGCGCGATGCGCTCTGGCTCGTGCTGACGGACATGACCGTGGGAATGGCGCGCCACAACCCGCTGGTCGTCGTGCTCGAGGACGCCCAGTGGGCCGACTCCGAGAGCCTCGCGTGGGTCGATCACCTCCTCGCGCGCGCCGCCGGACGCCCCGTGTGCGTCCTCGCCGCTGCCCGGCCGACGCTGTGGCGCGACGATCCCTCGCGCTTCGAGGGCCGCGACCACGTGCGCATCGAGCTCCGGCCGCTGTCGCGCAAGCACTCGCGGGCCATCGCCGCTTCGCTGCTGGGGGAGCGGGCGCTGGGCGAGCGGGGCGAGGCGCTCACCGACTCGATCGCACAGCAGTCGGCAGGCCTGCCGCTCTTCGCCGAGGAGCTGGCGCGCATCGCGGCGGCCGGGCGAGACGCCGCGGATGCGCCGACCATCGAGGCCGCGATGCAGGTGCACCTCGACGCGCTCGACGACTTCGGCCGCGACGCGGCGGCGAAGGTCGCCGTGTTCGGCCTCGTGGGGTGGGACCTCGGACTCGAGGCGATCGGCGTGGCGAACGCGTCGGAGGCGCTGCGGGAGCTGGCGGCGGCCGAGGTCCTCGTCGAGCAGGCGCACGCGCGGTTCGCCGGAACGCGGGAGTTCGGGTTCAAGCACGCGCTGATGCGCGAGGTCGCCTACGCCTCGCTCGGCGAGGATGCGCTGAAGGAGTGCCACGCGCGGGCGGGGCGGTGGCTGGCGAAGATGGGGGAGGACGACGCGATCGTCGCGCGTCACCTGGAGATGGGTGGCGAAGGAGCGAGCGGCGCCGCATACCTCGAGAAGGCGGCGCGGAGGGCGCTGGCGGCGCATGCGCTGCCGGAGGCCGTGTCGCTGGCCGAGAAGTCGCTCGCTTTCGCCGACGACAAAGGGACCCAGTTCACGCGCGCGCAGCTCCTCGACGAGGCGTGGAACCGCCTCGACGCGCGCGCCGGAGAGCGCGACACGGCGGTACGCGCGATGGAGGAGGCCGTCACCGACAAGGCGAGCGAGGTGCGCGCCCGCGGCGCCCGCGTGCGCTATGAGGACGCGTGCGGGGGCGACGCCGACACGAGCGCCCGCCTCGACGAGGTGAGGCGCGCGGCACAGGAGGCGGGGCTTCCGGACGAAGAAGCGCGAAGCGCGGCGGCCCTCGCGGCGCGGTATGCGTACGCTGGGGAGCTCGACAAGGCCGCCGAGGTGGCCGACGCGCTACTCACCCTGTCGCAGCGGCACAACATCGCCGGCGCCGCGGTCGACGCGTGGCAGACGCTCGCGGTGGTCCGGCAGACGCGGGGCGAGGTGGGGGCGGCCCTGGAAGCGAGGCGGAGCGCGGCGCGCGCGGCGAGCGCAGCGGGTCTCAAGGCGCGCGAGGCGATGCTGACGATCAACGTGGGCTTCGCGCTGACGACCGTGGGCGCGCGCGGCGAGGCGCGCCTCGCGATCGAGAGCGGCATCGCGCTGGCCGAGGCCATCGGGTCTCCCGGCGTCGAGCGCCACGGCAAGATGATCCTCCTCTGCTGGGCGGCGACCTTCGGCAGCGACGGATCGCTCGACGCGACGCTCGCCGAGACGCGCGGCCTGGCCGACGCGGCCCTCGCGGGAAGCTGGGTGCCGCACGATCGCGCGACCCTGGGCGTGCTCTTCTACCGCGGCATGGAGCGGCTCCGTGCGCAGGACGGCGAGAACGACGCGCGTACGCTCTTGAAGATCGCCGCGCAGGGCTACAGACAGACCAAGATGCTCGACGTGCTCCCGGTCGCCCTCGGTCTCTGGGCGGAAGCCGAGCGCCGGTGCGGCAACGGTGGGCAGGCGCGTGTCCTGGCGAACGAGGCGGCGGCGCTCTTCGACGAAGGCTCGCCGAGCCTGCTCAACGAGGCTCCCGTGTTCTTGGCGCTGCACGACGCGTGCGTCGATCTGGGCGAGCTGGAGGAGGCACGGAGCGCGATCGCGCGAGGCGTGCCCCGCCTCGTGACACGCGTGAAGGGCCTCGCCGGCACGCCCTACCCGCGCGCCTTCCTCACCCAGCTCGCTCCCAACGCGGGCCTCCTCGCGGCGGCCGAGGCCTACAGCTTGATCCCCGACGACCTCGTCGCGGCGCTCGCTGGCGACGCCGACGCCGCGTCCTCGAAACCCGTCGCCACACCGACCAGCATCTGAGCTCTGCCCCCATGCGCGCCCTGCTGCTCCTTCTCCCGCTCCCCTTCGCCTCGATGCTCTCGACCGACGGCGCCGCGACGCTGCAGCGCGGGGCGCTGTCCGACTCGCACGCGTACTCCATCGTCCGCTCTCTCTGCGACGAGGTCGGCCCCCGTCCGGCAGGCTCGCGCGCGGATCGGGCCGCCGTCGCGTGGGCCACGCGCACGATGCAGGGCCTCGGCCTTTCCAGCGTGCACACCGAGAGTGTCCGCGTGACGCACTGGGAGCGCGGCGTGGAGCACGCGGAGATCGTGTCCCCAGCACCTCACCCGCTCGTCGTAACGGCGCTCGGCGGAAGCGTGGGGACGCCCGCGGCGGGCCTCGAGGCGGACGTCGTCGAGGCAGCCTCGGTGCAGGATCTGCCGAAGCTCGGCGCGGAGGCGGTGCGCGGCAAGATCGTGTTCCTCGATCCGATCATGCGCCGCACGCGTGACGGCGCCGGCTACGAGGAGGCCGTGCGGAGCCGCTTCGTCGGTGCGCGCGAGGCCGCCAAGCTCGGCGCCGTCGCCATGCTCCTCCGCTCCGTCGGCACGGACCACGATCGCCTCCCGCACACCGGCGCCAAGGCGAAGGACGAGCACGAGATCCCCGCGGCTGCCCTGTCCGTGCCTGACGCCGAGATGCTCCACAGGATCCTGGCCGAGAAGAAGACGGCGCGCGTACGGCTCGTGCTCGGAGCGCACACGCTTCCGAACGCGGACAGCGCGAACGTCGTGGGCGAGGTGACGGGGCGCGAGAAGCCCGGGGAGATCGTGCTGCTGGGGGCGCACCTCGATTCGTGGGACCCCGGCACGGGGGCAGTCGACGACGGCGCGGGCGTCGCGATCGTGCTCGAAGCGGCGCGGCTCCTCCAGGCGCTGCCTCGCAAGCCACGGCGCACGGTGCGCGTCGTCCTCTTCGCGAACGAGGAACACGGGCTCGAGGGCGCGAAGGAGTACGCGCGCGCCCACGCCGCAGAAGCCGTCGCCCACGTCGTGGCTACGGAGGCCGACCTCGGCGCCGACGGCGTCTACGCCGTGCGCTGGCTGGGGGACCCTGCGACGCGCGAGCGGTTCGTCGACCTCGCCCGTCTGCTCGCGCCGCTCCAGGTCGAGCGGCGGGACGACAACGCCAGCCCGGGCGCCGACGTGAGCCCCCTCCGGGCGCTGGGCGTGCCCATCCTCGAGCTGCAGCAGGACGCGACGCGCTACTTCGATTTGCACCACTCGGCGAACGACACGGTCGACAAGATCGACCCGGGCCTCCTGGCGCAGGCGGCGGCCTCCTTCGCGACCGCCGCGTGGGCGGCGGCGGAGATGGACGGCGACTTCGGGCGCATCCCGGAAGCCCTGCGGAAAGAGCGCTTTTGAGTCTGGTAAGCTGGCGCGGCGATGCAAAAGACGACCCTGGTCGCTGCCTGCCTCTTCGTCTCGACCGCTCTGGCGTGCGACGAGAACAAGTACGACAAGTACCTGGCCGAGGCCGCCTCCTCGGCGACCGCACCCGCGCCCACGGCAATCGTGCCCTCCGCGGCGCCGACGGCGAGCACGCCCGCGTGGACGAAGAAGAGCGCCGCCGACTGCAAGCCTCACCCGGCGAGCATCGACTTCGGCGGCGATGCGGCGCTCGAGGCGGAGGTCCGCAAGAAGCTCGGCAAGGACGGGGGCGCCATCACGCCGGCCGACCTTGCTCAGATCAAGTCCATCAATCTCGCGACCGCCAAGGTCCACCAGATCGACCCGTGCATCTTCCCGATGTTCACGAGCCTGAAGGATCTCTTCCTCGGACCTGGCGAGTACGACGACCTCACGCCCATCCAGAAGCTGACGACGCTGGAGTCGCTGCGCCTCTCGTACAGCCAGGTGAAGGACCTCCACGCGATCGAGGGCCTGAAGGCGATGGACCGCCTCGACATCTCCCACACGCTCGTCGGCGACGACCAGCTCAAGTCCGTCGGGTCGCTCGTCAACGTGACGGAGCTGATGCTCGACGAGGACAGCGTGTCGGACCTCTCGCCGCTCGCGAACCTGAAGAAGCTCGAGAAGCTGAGCCTCAAGAAGACGGGCGTGAAGAGCCTCGCGCCGCTCTCTCAGCTGAAGACCCTCAAGATCGTCTACATCGCCGACACGCCGATCTCCGACATCACGCCGGTGCAGCCGCTCATCGCCCACGGGATGAAGCTCATCCAGAACTGAAGACCGCGAATGCCGTCGTCCAAGCGCGGGCGCGCCGAGGCGCTCGAGCTCAACGCCACCGCCGCGTCCATCCTGGGCTTCCTCCACGACGAGCCGCAGACCGGCTGGGAGCTGGCCGAGAAGATCGAGGACATCATCGGCGACTTCTGGAACGTGACGCGCAGCCAGATCTACCGCGAGCTGAAGGACCTCGCGGCGCAGGGGCTCGTCGCGTCGATGAAGACGGGGCCGCGCGACCGGCAGCCGTACCGAATCACCGAGCCGGGCCGGCGCGCCTTCAAGGCGTGGATCGCGGAGCGCCCCGGGCGCCCGAACATGCGCCTGCCGCTCGTGCTCCAGGTCTTCTTCGGCGACGCCGTCGACCCCGAGAACCTCGCGCGGTCGCTGGCCGAGCTCCGCGCGTACCACGAGGGTCGGCTGGCCACCTACCGCGGGTTCGAGGCCGTGGTCCCGAAAGAGTCGTCCCAGTATGACGCCCTGCGCCTCGGCCTGATGTTCCAGAAGATGATGATCTCGTGGATCGATTCGCTCCAGAAGCGGTCTCGCGGCCGCGGCTGACGCAGCTTTCTGACAGTCCACATTGGACAGTCCACATTGGAGTGTTATCTTCGAGGGCATGAGCCAGAGCGCCCCCCTCACCGACCCCCGCCCCGTCCCTATCCCCGCTCCCGCGCGTCGGAAACCCCTCCACGACCCGCCCTGGCTGGGCGGCCTGCAGGACCTCGCGAGGGAGCACGCGTTCGAGCCCCTTCGCGTGGAGGGCGCGCTCCCTCGCTCGCTGCAGGGGACCTTGTACCGCAACGGCCCGGGGCGCTTCGCGGTCGGCGGCCAGCGCATCGCCCACTGGTTCGACGGCGACGGCGCCGTCTCCGCCGTTCGGCTCGGAGACGGGGCGGCCTGGGGCGCAACCCGGATGGTTCGCACGGCCGGGCTCGAACGCGAGGAGCACGCCGGCAAGCGGCTCTTCGGCGGTTACGGCACGCCGCTCGTCCGTCCGCTCCGTGAGCTTCTCCTCCGCGACTCCAAGAACCCCGCGAACACGAACGTCCTCCTCTGGCAGGATCGGCTCTTTGCCACGTGCGAAGCCGGCAAGCCGCACGAGCTCGACCTGCGTGACCTCTCGACCCTGGGCGAGAGCCTCCTCGGCGGCGTCCTCGTCGGGCCATTCTCGGCCCACGCCCACCGCGTCCCGCAGCGGCGGGCAACGTACAACTTCGGCCTCGGCCACGGCCGCTCGACGCAGGTGGACGCCTACGAGCTGCCCGACGAGGGGCCCGCGCGGCGCCTCGCGACCTTCTCCGTCGACGGCATCCGCGTGCTGCACGACTTCGTGGCGACCGAGCGCCACCTCGTCTTCGTGTTCGCGCCGCTCTACATGTCGCTCGTCGACGTCCTCTTCCGGCGGCATGCGCCCGTCTCCGGCGGGCGATGGGAACCGGAGCGCGGAGCCGAGATCGTCGTCGTCCCCATCGACACGCCGACGCGGGTGCGGCGCTTCCAGGCGGACGGCTTCCTTCTCGAGCACGTCGTCAACGCCTTCGAAGACGATTGGAAGATCGTCTTCGACTACACGCACTACGCACACGCGGACGGCCTCGAGCGCTTCGTCGGCGGCATGGTGGCCGGACGCATCGACGCGCCGCTCGGCTCCGAGATCCGCCGCGCGACGCTCGATCCGCAGAAGGGCGGGATGACGAGCGAGGTGGTGCTCGCATGCGCGGTGGAGCTGCCGCGCGTCGCGCCGCGCGTCGAGGGGCGGCGTCACCGCTTCGCCTACCACGCCGGCGCGGCGACGAGCCCGGGCGACGCGCCGTTCGCCCGGGTCCTCAAGCACGATATGGAGACGGGGCGAGTGGACGCGTACGAGCCGGGCAACGGCCGCTCGCCGGGGGAGGGCGTCTTCGTACCGCGTCCGGACGGAACCGCCGAGGACGACGGGTGGGTCCTGACGATGGTCTACGACGCGCGCGACGATCGCAGCCGGCTGGAGGTGCTCGACGCGCGATCCATCGGCGACGGCCCCGTCGCCGCCTGCCACTTCGATCACCCGATCCCCTTCGGCTTCCACGGCGCGTGGGCTTCTCGCGCCTGAGGGGCGGCCTCACTCGGCCGGAGTCGTCATCACATCGCTCGCGGCCACGCGGAGCGCGCGGGGGGCGAGCAGCGCGGCCGTGGCGGTCCCGCCCGCGGCGAGCACGGTCACCGCCGCGAAGCGCTCCACGCTGGCCTCTCCGGAGGATCCGCCCAGCTCCCCGAGGAGCGCCACCACGATCGAGCCCCCGAGCATCCGCACCGCGTAGACCGCGCTCGTGACGCCTCCCCTCTTCGCCCATGATACGGCGGTCTGCGGCCCCAGAAGCGACGTGCTCGCGGCCGGTCCGATGCCGAGACCCATCACCGCCAGCGCCGCCATTGCCCAGGGGCTGGCCCCTCCCCTGGATGCGGCCATCGTCAGCGCCACCGCTGCGACGACCACGATGGCGAACGAGCCCGCCACGGTCGCGCGCATCCCGCGCGCGATGAGCACGCGCACGCCGAAGCTCGACCCGACCGCCCACCCCACGAGCAGGGGTACGAGCGCCGCACCCGCCGCCAGCGCGTCGCCTCGCCCCTGCCCCGCCACCCACAGGGGAACGTAGGACGTGCACGCGTAGATGATCCCGCCCGCGAACGACGCACCGACGAGGCCCGCGCGGACGGTCGGGTCCCGCAGCGGCACGTCGAAGAGCGGGCCGGGCGCCGGGCGTGGCGGATCGCGGTACGACGCCGCGAGGAGCCCCGCCGCGAGCACCCCCACCGGCACGTTCACGAGGAACACCCAGCGCCACGACATGTGGAGCACGATCCAGCCGCCGATGAGCGGGCCGACGACGTTGGCCGCGCCCCACGTGCTCGTCAGAAGGGCCTGGACCTTGGCGCGCTCGGTCAGCGTGTAGAGGTCCGCGCTGATGGTCATCGCGATGGGCGTCAGCGCCCCGGCGCCGAGCCCCTGGACGACGCGGAACGCGACGAGGCCGCCGAAGGTCGTCGCCGACCCGCAGAGACAGGAGCCGATGAGAAAGATGGCCATCCCGCCGAGGAACACCGGCAGGCGCCCGAACGCGTCGGCCAGCTTGCCGCAGACGAGCACGGCGACCGTGGACGCGATGAGAAACGACGAGAACACCCAGCCGTACGCCGACAAGCCGCCGAGCTCGCGGACGATGGTCGGCATCGCGCTCGTGACGACCGTCCCCTCGAAGGCCGCCACCACCTGACCGGCGAGCACCGCCCCGAGGGCGACGCGCCGCCGGGCGAGCCAACCGGGCGACGCGCGATGCATGGCCGGAAAGGTAGCGCCGCGCGCGGATACGAAAAGTGCATGGATCGGCATATCGACAATGCGCCGCCCGCATCGCAAGAGTGCGCTAGAGCTTGCCCTGTGGACGTCGATCAGCTGAGGGCCTTCGTCGCCGTCGCACGGGCACGTCGCTTCACGCGCGCGGCGCGGACTCTGGGCACGACGCAGCCGAGCCTGTCTCGCCGCGTCCAGCAGCTCGAACGCGCGGTCGGGGCCAAGCTCGTCGTGCGGACGCCGGCGGGCGTGGTGCTCACCAGCGCGGGCGAGCGCTTCCTGGCGCACGCCGAGCGGGCCCTCGCGTCCGTCGACGCGGGGCGCACGGCCATCGAGGAGCTCACCGACGAGGCGCGCGGGACCGTCGCGCTCGGGAGCCAGCCGACCATCAGCGCCTACGTGCTGCCCGCGCTGCTGGCGCGCTTCCACGCCCGCAACCCCGAGGTGGTCCTCAGGCTCCGCGAGGGTCTGGCCGACCAGATCGAGGAGCGCCTGGCCTCCGGCGAGCTCGACCTGGCCCTCATGAACCTCCCAGTCCGCCGGCTCGATCTTGCGGCGCAGAAGCTATGGCAGGAGGACTATCTGCTCGCCGTCCCGGCGGCCCATCGCCTGGCGTCCGCCGACCGTGCCATCACGCTTGCGGAGGTCGTCGAGGAGCCCCTGGTGGTCGTGCCCGGCGCGCACGCGACCCAGGCGCTGATCGCGGCGTGCGAGGAGAAGGGCGCCCGCCCACGCATCGTCGTCGACGCGGACAACCTCGAAGCCGTGAAGCGTATGGTGGAGCGCGGGCTCGGAGTGGCGCTCTTGCCGCGAACGATGGCCGAGGCGACCGACACGCGGCGCGTCCGCACGCTCGAAATCGCTCGCGGCGGCCCGCGCCGTCAGGTGGCTCTCGTGCATCGCGGCGAGGCGTACCTGACGGCCGCGGCGCGGGCCCTTCGCGCGACGATCGTCGAAGTCACCGCCGGCCGCCGTGCTAAGCCGCGCTGAATGAGGACCCTGTACCACTACCCGTACTCGCCCTTCTCGCGCCGGACGCGACTCGCCCTCGCCCACAAGGGCCTCGACTGCGAGCTCCGCGATCCCCGCGCCACGCCGGCCTTCGCCGAGGAGGTGCGCAAGCTCGTCCCGTTCCGCACGATCCCCGTCCTCGTCGACGGAGGGCGCGCGATGGGCGATTCGACGGCGATCGTGCACTGGCTCGACCGCGCGTACCCGAGCGCGCCCCGCCTCTGGCCCGTCGGTGAGGGCTCGGCGGACGCGTTCCAGATCGCCGCGCTCGTCGACGTCGTGCTGAACGGCGTCATCGACGCCGGCACGCGCTACTACCCCCTGCGGCACGACGCGGCGTGGCTCGAGGTGAAGACGGAGATGGTTGGGCGCGCACAGAAGGCGGCGAACGCCCTCGGCGAACGCGCCGCAGCGCTCGGGCGAGGGACGGTGTCGAAGGACGGCTGGTCCGCAGCGGACATGTGGCTGCTGACCCTCGTGATGTGGTTCGAATCGATGCCGGCGCGGGTGGCCACGACTGCGAACATCCGGCAGGTCGTTGAGCTGGGGCTCGAGCTGCCGCGCACGCTGAATGCCTGGGCGGATGCCCACCGGGGTCGGGACGACGTGAAGTCGCTGGGGTGAGCCCTGATGGCGATCAGTCGGCGCAGACGAGGCCGAAGGTCAGCGTGTCGCAGTAAGGCTGATCGGGGTTGCACGCCATGCACTTGGGCGTCATGCAGCTCGGCGCCGCGTGGCTGGCCATCCACCAGACGAGCAGGCTGCGCGTCGCCTCCGTCCCCTGGCCGTGGTCGACGCCGAGGTCGAACCCCAGCATCTGCCCGGGCGTGAGCGTCGTCTGACCGAGCTCCGAGAGGGCGACCTTCATCTCCAGCACGTAGCCGTTCGTGTTGCTCGCCACCTGGACCGCGCTCGTCACGCCTGGCGGGCTAGCTTGGCCCATGTCGGTAGAAGAAGGTCCGTAGTCCAGTACGAGGTTTTGCCAGTCGACGACGTACTGATGGTCGTTGCTGGTGTAGTCGCCCGTCGCGGTCGCGTCGCCTCGCAGGTAGATCTCGACGGCGTCGTTGGTGTAAGGCGCGGTCGTGCTCCCGCCGCCGACGCCGGGAACGGTCACGCGAACGCCGAAGTAGAGGTTCGCGGAGTCGTAGAGGAGCGCGAGCTCGGCGGTCTCCCCGTCCGGCACCAGGCATTGCGACGTCGCGGTCGCCGCCGAGCACGTGCCGCTCGGGCCCACGATGAGCGCGGCATCCGTGGCGTCGAGGAGCGTGAACGCCGTCGATCCCCAGTCGCCGAGGTCGCCGTCGATCGTGATGGGCCCGGCAGCCTGCGGAGCGATCAGGACCCCCGGCAGCGGCTTGCACGGGCTCACGTAGGTGTCCGGCGCGACGTCGGTCGACATTGCATCCGTGGCCGCGGCCTCCGCGGCATGGTCGGCGGCGGAAGCATCCCGGCCACCGTCGAGGACCCCGCCCGCGTCCATACCCGGATCGTACCGGTCGAAGTTCAGGCCGCAGGCGGCGAGGCAACCGACGACCACGAGAGTCGTCCATCGCCACCGACCGCTCGCCATGGCTCAGGTTAGCCCGGCTCGCGCAGCGCCGTCGCGCTTCATCGAGACGCAAGGCCGCCGCACCAGCGGCGTTTCGCCACTGCGCCCGACGTCCCCGGCCCCACGCCGATCAGCGCCTGCGCGGCAGCTCCGCCTTCTTTCCCTTCTGCTCCGCGCGCCGTAGCTCGTCCCCCTCTTTGCCCTCGAGTGCCTCTTTGGCCTTGCGCGCAAGCTCGGTCACCCTGCCGGACTTCGCCATCTTTTCCGCACCTGCATCGTAGCGGCGGGCCGCGGTACGGCTCCCTTCCCCCTCGTTCTTCAGCTCCGTGCCTCGCGACGGCGGGGGACGCTTCTTCGAGTCGACCATCGATTCACCTCTCCACCGCGCTCACCGAGCACGCTGCATACCGTGGTCGCTCGCGGTGGCACGGGGACTGCTCTACCGGCGCCCATGGAAGGGACAGCGAACGAGCACGACCTCTGGATGACGAAGATCACGTCTGCCCTGCGGAGCTTTCGCGCCGCGACACAGCGCAAGGTGAACCAGTCGCAGACGCCTCAACCCGACGAAGGCCGGAGCCACGGCGAGAGCACGGAGCACGACCGGACGTAGGGATGCGCCTCGTCGGACGCGTCGTCAGACCGACGCGCCGCGGCGGCCCGAGAAGCCCGAGAGGAACGACACGAGCGCGACGACCAGGAACACGACGAACAATATCTTCGCGATGCCCGCCGCTCCCGCTGCGACGCCGGAGAACCCGAAGAAGGCGGCGATGAGGGCGATGACGAAGAACACCAGCGCGTAATACAGCATGGCGACGACTCCTTTCCCTGGGAGCGAGCATCCGTCGTGCCAGTCATGCCACCGTGAAGGACGCCCGCGCAGTGTCCTCGTCCCCTCGGGTCCCAGCTGCACCGTGTCATCGGAGTACGCGCCCGGCGCTCACCGAGGCCAATCTGGCCGTAGGCGCGACACGTACGGTTCCGTTCGTCTGCACCCGTAGGACTCCGCCCCCACCCTGAGCTAGGCTGCCGACCGCCATGGCTCGCATGTCCCGCTATTTCGAGACGGTCCGGGGTACCGACGGCGTCGCACGCATGCGCGTACGGCTCGACGGTGCCGCACTCCTGAGGATGCCGCTTCTGAACAAGGGGACGTGCTTCTCGCAAGAGGAGCGCGTCGCCCTGGGTATCGACGGCCTGCTTCCGCCGCACGTGGGCACGATGGAGGAGCAGCTCGAGCGCACCTACTCGGCCTTCCGCCGCGAGCCGACGCCGCTCGCCAAATACAGCAACCTCCGCGCGTTGCAGGAGCGCAACGAGATCCTCTACTACGCGCTCCTCGAACGGCACATCGGCGAGATGCTCCCCATCATCTACACGCCGACGGTCGGCGACGCCGTCAAGAACGCCTCGACCATCTACCAGGCGGCGCGGGGGCTCTCGCTCTCGCCGCTCAACATCGACCGCGCGGCGAAGGTCGCCGACAACTGCGTCCTCGACGACATCCGCATCGTGGTCGCGACGGACTCGTCGGCCATCCTCGGCATCGGTGATCAGGGATGGGGCGGGCTCGCCATCTCCATCGGCAAGCTCGCTCTCTACACGGTGGGAGGAGGCGTCAGCCCATACCGCTCGCTGCCCATCGGGCTCGACGTGGGGACCGACCGCGACGATCTCTTGACGAACGCCTCGTACCTCGGGGTCCGGCAGAAGAGGCTGCGCGGCGCCGAATACCTCGCCTTCATGGACAGGTTCGTCGACGCGGTGCGCGCGCGGTGGCCCCGCGCCGTCCTCCAGTGGGAGGACCTGTCGAAGGACACGGCGTTCGAGGTGCTCGAGCGCTACCGGAAGAAGCTTCCGTCGTTCAACGACGACATCCAGGGCACGGGCGCCGTCGCGCTGGCGGGTCTCGTGAGCGCGTGCGCGCTGCGCGGTCGCAAGCTGCGCGACGAGGTGGTCGTCGTCCACGGCGCAGGGGCCGGAGGCGCGGGCGTGGCCTGGGCCATCCAGCAGGGCATGATCCGCGAGGGCCTCACGCCGGCCGACGCGCGCGCGCGTGTCTTCGTGCTGGACTCGAAGGGGCTGCTCGTCGAAGGCCGTAAGATGGAGGACTACAAGTCGACGCTCGCGCAGGAGACGGCGCGCGTCGCCGGCTGGGGCGAGGGGCCCTTCCAGCTCGAGGCGACGATCGCGAAATCGCGGGCGACGGTGCTCGTGGGCCTGTCGGGGCAGCCGGGGTGCTTCACCGAGCCGATGGTGCGCGCCATGTGCGAGCACGTGGAGCGCCCGGTGGTCTTCCCGCTGTCGAACCCGACGTCGTCGTGCGAGGCGACGCCGGAGGACGTCCTCCGCTGGAGCCGCGGGCGCGCCATCGTCGCCACGGGGAGCCCCTTCGATCCGGTGAAGGTCGACGGGCGCGACGTGCCCATCGGTCAGGGGAACAACGCGTTCATCTTCCCGGGCCTCGGGTTCGGAGCCATCCTCGCGGAGGCGAGCGAGATCACCGACGGCATGGTGGCCGCGGCGTCGTACGGGCTGGCCGAGTACGTGAAGCAAAAGCACCTGCCACAGGGTCTCGTGTACCCGCCGGTCGAGGAGATGCGGGAAGTGTCCGTTCACGTCGCGACGCGCGTCGCGGAGCAGGCGTTCGACGACGGGGTGGCGCGAACGACGAAGACGACGCGGGCGGCGGCAGGCGCCCATGTGCGCGCCAAGGCCTGGCAGCCGAGCTATCTGCCTTTCGAGAAGGTGATACCCTCGTAGGGGAGGACGACGGCCAGGATGAACGGCTCCGAGAGCCTGCCGCCCGGCAGTATTCCGGTCTCCCAAGGCGATGTCCTGGCGGGCAAGTACCGGGTCGACCGCATTCTCGGGGTTGGGGGGATGGGGGTCGTCGTCGCAGCGACGCACCTGCAGCTCGATCAGAAGGTGGCGCTCAAGTTCATGCTGCCGCTGGGCCTGGCGCAGCCCGGCCTCGTGGAGCGCTTCTCGCGTGAGGCGCGCGCGGCGGTCCGCCTGAAGAGCGACCACGTCGCGCGCGTTCTCGACGTGGGCACGCTGGACTTCGGCTCGCCCTACATGGTCATGGAGTACCTGGACGGGAGCGACCTCGGCGAGCTCGTGGAGTCGCAGGGACCGCTCCCGGCGTACGCAGCGGTCGACTATGTGCTTCAGGCGTGCGACGCGGTCGCCGAGGCGCATGCGCTCGGCATCGTCCACCGCGACCTCAAACCGCGGAACCTGTTTCTCACGGGGCGAAACGACGGGCGCGCGCTGGTCAAGGTGCTCGACTTCGGCATCTCCAAGCACAAGACCGCGAGCGATCTCTCGCTGACGCGCACGTCGGAGGTCATCGGCTCGCCGAACTACATGTCACCCGAGCAGCTCAAGTCGGCCCGTTCCGCCGACGAGCGCAGCGACATCTGGGCCCTCGGCGTCATCCTTTACGAGCTTCTCACCGGGCAGGTGCCGTTCGTCGCGGAGTCCGTCACGGCGCTCACGGCGATGGTGCTGACGGACGTGCCGCGCACCGTCGACAAGCTCCGCCCCGACGTGCCGCCGGCGCTGGGTCTGGTCATCGCGCGCTGTCTCGAGAAGGATCCCGCAGGCCGGTTCGCGTCCATCGCCGCCCTGGCGGCGGCGCTCGAGCCATTCGCGCCGCCGGACACGAGGGACCTGGCGCAGCGCATCGCGCGCATCGCCTCGGGCTCGAAGCTTCCGCCGACGCCGTTGGCGTCGTCGTCCGGAGCTCGCATCGCCGTGCCAGGAGCGACGTCGGTCAACTGGTCGGGCAAGACCGAGCTGGTCTCCTCGGGAGGAAAGCGAGTAGCCCTCGTGGCGACGGTCCTGACCGTCCTCGCGCTCGCGGCCGGCGTCACGGTCGTCGTGGTCATGCGCGGGAGGCCCCATTCCGCCCCGACGCCCACGTCCGCGACCGCCGCGGCGCCGGTCGACCCGCCGCTGCCCCGTGCCTCGCTCGTCCCCGCCGTCACGCTCGCGCCAGCGGCCAGCGCGAGCGCCGAGGTGGCCGCCCCGTCGGCGATCGCCTCCGCGAGCGCTCGCCCCGCGTTCGGGCGCCCGGCGCCCTCCCCGTCGCCGGTCGTCGTCACCCCCGGCTCGACGGTGGAGCCCCCGAAGTATCGAACGAGCTGGTAGCGGCTCTCGCCCTCGCCGCGACTAGATGTCGTGCTCGGCCGCGAAGATGCCTTGCTCGGTCAGGCGGATCGCCTCGGTGATGTTGCGGACGGCCTTGACCTTGAGGCCCGCCGCGTAAGCGTTGTCCTCTTCCTGATTCACGTCGGCGAGCGACTGGCGGAGCGCCGCCAGCGCCTTGTGGAGCCGCCCCGCGCGCGGCTCACGTGCGTCGAGCGGCGGGTGGTCATCGAGGTTCTTGCCGTCGTCGATCGCGGCCCCCTTGATGTCGGCGATGGCCCGGTCGATCGCCCCGATGGCGATGGACTCGTCCCACTTCATGTTCCGATCCCCGCCCCGGCGAGCCAGGTTGAAGCGGGCGTTGCGGAGATCGCTCAGCGCGTGCAGATACGCGGGGTGAACGGCGGGCGGAGGCGGCGGCGGTGGCGGCGGTTGCGCGACGACGACCGTAGCGGGCGGCGGCGGCGGCGGGGCCGTCCCGACGACGACGGTAGCCTCGGGCGGGGGCGGCGCCTGCACGGTGACCTGGCCGT
The DNA here is from genome assembly GCA_036501935.1 of Polyangiaceae bacterium. Taxonomy (GTDB): domain Bacteria; phylum Myxococcota_A; class Polyangia; order Polyangiales; family Polyangiaceae; genus Palsa-1150. The sequence continues at coordinate 61,752 of DASXZL010000075.1, forward strand.
GCGCGGAACAAGCCAGGGCGGCGGTCGCGAGGATCGAGAACAGCGAAGTGCGTACGAAGGTCTGCATGGAACTCCCCTTGTTGTTCGAGCCCCGGCGAGAAGCGCCCTCGGGGCGAACGCGGAGCCGCGGCTCGTTCGACAGACGCAGCCGGGAACGCGGGGATTCAATCATCGACCCCTGCGTGGGACCACCATTTTCTCCGGAAAGGCCGCGCCTGAACGTGGTCACGTCCAGGCCGGCGCCGGCCAGGAGCTAGGATCGACGCGTGAGCGAGCCTCGAGCGAAGCCCGGACGCTACCAGATCGTGCGCGAGCTCGGCCGGGGCGGGATGGGCATCGTGTACCGCGTCCACGACGCGGCGCGCGGGGAGGACGTCGCCATGAAGCGCATCCTCACCGCCGGCGCGGACGGGCTCCTCCGCTTCAAGCGCGAGTTTCGCGTCATGGAGGAGCTGGTCCACCCGTCGCTCGTCCGGCTGCACGAGCTCGGAGCGGACGAGGACGGCCCCTTCTTCACGATGGAGCTTCTGTCCGGCACGACCCTCCAGAGGTACTGCGACGACGCGGTGCGCGACGAGGCGGTCCACGATGATCCGGCCACGCAGACGCAGCGCCTGCGGGCCTCGCCGCTGGCCGTCACGGCGTCCCTCTCCGGCTCCGTCGACATGGGCCGCTCTCCCCCGTCGCGAGCTCGACCCGCGTCGCCTGCGACCGTCGCGCGCCTCTCTGCCGTGCTGCCCCAGCTCCTCGAGGCGCTGGCGTTCTTGCACGCCCACGACGTCGTGCACCGCGACCTCAAACCGAACAACGTGATGGTCACGGCCGAGGGCCGGTTGAAGGTGCTCGACTTCGGGGTCCTCTCGGAGCTCGGAACCCGTGAGCTCGCCGATGGTCAGGAGCTCCGGGGCACGGTCGGGTACATCGCGCCCGAGGTGCTCCTCGGCGAGGCAGCCGGGCCGGGGGCGGACCTCTACGCGCTCGGCGTCGTCCTGTTCGAGATCCTGGCTGGTCGTCCGGTCTTCGAGGGGTCGCCTTTCTCCGTCGCGCACGCGCACGCCTCCGAGGAGCCGCCGAGGCTCTCGGACTTCGTGGACGCCGCGCCGCCGCCCCTCGTCGAGGCGTGCATGGCGCTCCTCGCCAAGACGCCGTCGACGCGGCCTTCCCTCGAGGAGCTGTGCCGCATGCTTTCACTCCGCGCCGACGCGCCGCGCGCGGTGCCGCCGGTCGCACGACCGGAGATCGAGGTTCCCCTCGGACGCGCCACGGAGAAGGGCGCGCTCCTCGCGGCGCTGGATCGTGCCGACGCGGGCTCGTTCGCCTGGGCGGCCATCGTCGGGGCGTCGGGCTCGGGCAAGACCACGCTGGCGCAGTGGCTCGCCCAGCAGGCCGAAGCGCGCGGCGGCACGGTCCTTCGAGGCCGCGGTCGCTCGACCGAGCGCGTCCCCTTCAACGCGATCGACGGCGCGGTCGACGAACTCTCGGTCGCCCTCCGCGGGGATCCGGAGCTGGAGTCCGACGGAGCGTTCATCGACGATGTGGCGTGCGCGGCGTCTGCCTTCCCCGTGCTGGCGGCGTGCTGCCCGGAGGCGCCCCCGATCTCGACGGGGCGCGCGCGCCCGCTCGTCTTCGACGCCTGCGTCCGCGTTCTCGCCAGGGTCGGTGCGAGGCCGCCCGGAAGCCGGAACCCGAGGGGGCCGCTCGTTCTCTTCGTCGACGATCTCCAGTGGGCGGACGACGACTCGAGGGCGCTCCTCGAGCACCTGCGCGATGTCGCGCCGCCGCACGTGCTCGTCGTGACGACCGTCCGCGACGACGTGGACGCGCCCGTCGCGGCCTCCGGGTTGCTCGACGGGGGCGGGGTAGAGAGGCTCACGCTGAGGGAGCTCGATGAGGAGGCCCTTTCGAACATCGTGCGGCGAGTCGCCCTCGAAGAGGGCACCGCCCTCGCTCAGGAGATCGTGAGGCACGCCGTCTCGGCATGCGCCGGGATGCCATTCCTGGCGGAGATGACCGCGCGGGCCCTCGCGCGCGATCCCGACGCGGCGACCGGAGCGCGCGGCCTCACGAACGCGATGCTGGCGCCGGTGCTCGAGGCGCGGCGTCCCCTCCTGGCGCTCCTCGTGGCGGCCGACGGGGCGGTGGACGTGGAGTCGCTGGCCCGGATCGAGGAGACCGGCGTCGGGGCGACCGAAGACGCGGTGAAGGAGCTCGCCCGAGCGAGGATCGTGCGGCGCGCCGGGGCCGGGACGAGAGCGGGCGTCGTCCTCTACCACGACGTGGTGCGCACCGCGGCGCTCCAGGCCGTCGGAGAGGCGTCGCTCGTCCGCGCGCACGGCCTCCTCGCCGACTGGATGGCCTCCCGCACGGACGCCCGCCCCGAGCAGCGGGTCCAGCACCTCCTCTCCGCGCACCGCGACCGCGAGGCCTCCGCGCTGGCGCGCACCGCCGCCGTGCAGGCCGAGAAGCAACGGGCGCACGCGCTGGCGGCGGAGATGTACGAGATCGCCTCGAGAGACGATGCGAGCGATCGAGTCGACCTGCTCCGCCGCCGCGCGAACGCCCTCGAGAACGCCGCGCTGTATCGCGCTGCCGCGAAATGCTGGTCCCTCATCGCTGCGGCGAGTGAGGGGGACGGGGCCATCGACGCGAAGCTCCGCGAGGCCGCGGCGCTCGTCGGTTGCCACGACATGCAGGCTGGAACGGCCACGCTGCGCGAGGCGCTCGTCGCCGGCGGCTTTCCGTCCATCGAGCGCACCCGGACGCGCGACGCGGTGACGAGCCTCCGCTTCCTTCTCGGCCCGCTGCCGTCGCTGCGTTCCGCCGCGAAGACGCCCGACCCGCGCGCGATCCAGCGCTGCGAGCGCGATTTGCGGGTCGCGCTCCTCGTCGTGTATCTCGACCCGCTCGCGGGGACGCGCATGCTGCAGCGTGTGCGCGCCGAGGCGGCGCGTGCGGCGGCTCGCGAGGTGGCCGCCTGGTGCGACTGGACGTTCGCGTACTACGCGCTCTTCCTGAACGGTCGCGGCGGTCCGGTGCCGCTGGCCGACCGCTACGTGGCTTCCGCGCGACGACAGCTCCCGGACGCGGCGCTGTCGGACCGCGTCCGCGCACTGGCCGGGTTCGTCGCGGGAATGCGCGAGGAACGCGACGCCCACTGGGCCCTCGCCAAGGCGCACTACGACGGCGCCCTCGCGGTCGCCGAGCGCGTCGGCTTCGGGACGACCGAGCATGCCCTGGTCATGATGAACCGCGCCCAGGTCGACCTCTTCAGCCAGCGCCTCGGGGACCTGCATTCCCGGATCGGCTCGATGCGCGCCGTCTCGCGCGGCTCGCCGCAAACGACGCTGGCGACGTACGCCGACATCCTGGAGACCTTCGCGTTGCTCTACCAGGGGCGCGTCGCCGAGGCCCGCGCCATGCAGGACCGCGTTACCGGGCGGCTCGAGGCCGGCGGCAGGAACCGCCTCGGGTACGCGACGAGGCTCGTGGGCTACGCCATCGACGTGCGAGAGGACGTGGCGGGCGCGCACCTCCGCTGGCGCCGCGATCTCGAAGAGGGGCGGCGCTTCGGCGCTCTGCGGTACATGCGGCTGGGAGCCGTGCTCGCCATCGGCGCCATCGTCGAGGCGAACGCGCTCCGCCGCGGAGAGCCCGGCGCCTCCTACGCCCTCGCCATGAAGCTCGCCCGTGAGTCGCTGCGCGCGCCGCCGCTGCTCGTCGGGGCCGCGTACCGCGCGATGGCCTACGCCGAGGACGCGCGCGGCGACCGGGACAGAGCCGTCGTGCTCCTGGAACGCGCCGAGAGGGAGGCGGCGGCGCACGCCCAGCCGGTGGATGTAGCCCTCGCGAAGTACCAGCGAGGCAAGCGGCTCGGCAGCCCCGGCGGAGCGCGGCTCATGGCGACCGCGCGACTCGAGGCGAGAAATTCCGGCGCGAGCGAGAGCGTGCTGGAGGAGGACGCTGGCGGGCGCTAGCCTCCGTGCCTCCGGAGGTTTCCCATGTCCCTCGTCTTCGCGTCGGTGCTCGAATCCAAGAAAATGCTCAAGAACCTCGAGGCCTGGCTCGAGAAGGGCGTCACGCACGCCAAGGCCAAGTCGTTCGACCCGAACCTGCTCCTCGGCATGCGCCTCGCGCCCGACCAGTACCCGCTGCTACGGCAGATCCAGTCGTCGTGCGACAACGCCAAGTTCCTGGCGGCGCGACTCTCGGGCAAGGAGGCCCCCAAGCACCCCGACACGGAGCAGACGATGGACGAGTGCCTCGCGCGTGTCCGCACGTGCGTCAGTCACCTCGAGACGTACAAGGCGTCGGACTTCGACGGCGCCGAGACGCGCGTCGTCACGCTGCCGTTCAGGGAGGGCAAGGTCCTCTCCGGCAGCGACTACCTGACCGAGATGGCGATGCCGAACCTCTTCTTCCACCTGACCACCGCGTACGCGATCCTCCGCCACAGCGGCGTGGCGCTCGGCAAGCTCGACTTCCTCGGCGCGGTCAACTTCCGCGACAAGTGAGCCCGGCGGCGCGGGGCGGCTCTCGACCCGGCCAGGAGTCCGTAGTGATTGGACGGGCTCCTAGAGCGGCAGAAAGCCAAGCACGAGGAACGCCGCCCCGACGACGCCGACCGCGAGGCTGACCCACCAGAGCGCCTTTCTCCGCGCGAGGGCCGCGATGGCCGCCAGCGCAATGGCCACCTGGAAGATGGTCACGCTCTTGGCGAACCGGTGGTGCAGCGCCAGGTGCTGCCTCGACTCGGCGTCGGCGGCCTTCACCTCGGCGACGAGCTTCTCGGCCTCCGCTTTCTTCTCCTTCTTCTGCTCGTTCTCCTCGCTCGCCTGCTTGGTCCACTCGGCGGCGACCTCGGGCCGAGGCGCCAGCGGGCCGAGCGCGCGGAACATGTCCTCCTTGATCGACTTGGCCTGGTAGTAGGCCCAGGCGTCGTCCGCCGCCGACTGGGTGAGCGTGGCGTCCGTCTTCAGGACGATGGCCTCGTTGGCGTGGTCGCCCGACTCGAGCGACGCGATGGCGGCCAGCACGGCGAGGATCGCCGTGGAGAGCGAGAGCCACGTGAGCCAGGGCGCGCGCTGCTCCTCGGCCTTCTCGCTCGCCTCTTCTAGGTTCTCCTTCAGGTCCTGCGTCTCGATGGCCTCTTCCGGCATCCCGCGCCTCCCCCCGGGAGAGTACACTGGCGCCACCATGTCCCGGTTCCACATCGCCGCCGTCGCTGCGCTCGCCGCCGCGCTGGCCTCGGCTCACGCGGCGCGCGCGCAAGGGTCGAGCGAGGCCGCGGCGACGGCGCTCTTCGACGAAGGGCGCAAGCTGATGGGGGAGCACAAGTTCGGCGAGGCGTGCCCCAAGCTGGCCGAGAGCGAGCGCCTCGCGCCGAGCGGCGGCACGCTCCTCAACCTGGCGGACTGCTACGAGCACACGGGACAGACGGCGAGCGCCTGGGTGGCGTGGAAGGACGTGGCTTCCCGCGCGAACGCGGCGGGCAAGGCTGACGTCGAGAAGCGCGCGCTGGCGAAAGCAGCCGCGCTCGAGCCGGCGCTGTCGAAGCTGACGATCGCCGTGGTCGCGGGGAGCGACGTGTCCGGGCTCGACGTGAAGCGCGACGGCGTCGCGGTCGGCCACACGGAGTTCGGCCTGCCCATCCCGGTCGACCCGGGGGCGCACGTGATCGAGGCAATCGCGCCGGGGAAGAAGGCCTTCTCGGCGAAGGTGGACGTCGCGGCGAAGCAGACGGACGCCCGCGTGACGGTGACGCTCGAGGACGACGCCCAGGCCGTCGCCCCACCCCCGCCCGTGGCCCCTCCCGCGACCGGCGCCGTCCCGGCCACCCCGCCCGAAACCGCGTCCACCGGCGAAGGCAGCGCGCTGAAGACCGTCGGCGTGGTGGTAGGCGCCGTCGGCGTGGCTGGGATCGTGGTCGGATCGATCTTCGGTCTGGAGGCGAGCTCGAAGAATCAGTCGGCGCTGCAGGCGCAGAACTGCCGGACGTCGACCCTCTGCACGCAGAACGGGCTCAATCTCACGAACGACGCCCGCAGCGCGGCGACGATCTCGACCATCGCCTTCGCCGCCGGCGGAGCGCTCGTGGCGGGCGGAGTCGTCCTGTGGCTCGTGGCGCCTTCGACGACGACGAAGACGGGGGTGCGCGTCGTGCCGCTGCTCTCGGCCTCCGCGGGTGGCCTCTCGATCGACGGCGGCTGGTGAGGTCACTTGGCAGTGCGATACAGCACGCCCGTCCCGTCCGTGACGGTGACCCCGTCGGACTGGAGCGTCCCGTTGCTCAGCCAGAACACGTACGTGCTGTTCACCGCCACGGCCTCGGGGGTAGCGAGCGACTGGTGGAGGAGCGTCGGCGCCCCACCGGCGAGCGCGATCTTGCCGACCGTGCCGTCGTTCCCGGCGCTCCCGAAGTCGGCCCAGTAGACGACGCCGCCCGCGGGATCGACCTTCAGGTCGACCACGTCGGTGAGGTTCGGCACCAGCGCCTTCGCGCCGCTCGCCGCCGTCTTGCTCATGTGGAAGATGCCGCCGAGGTTGCCGATGTAAACGTCGCTCGAGTCGACGGCCAGGCCGAACACGCCCACCTCGGGCGACCCGTTCATGTACATCGAGACGAGGTCGCCGCCGCCGAGGGGCACGCGGTAGACGTCGTCGTTCTGGTCGTTGATGTAGATGAACGACGTGTCCATGACGAGCAGCGACGGGCCGTTGAGCTCCGTATTCGTGCCGCCGCCGTCGTACACGAGGGCTGCGGTGCCGCCCGCCTTGGGCGCCCGATTCACGGTCTGCTGATAGAACTCGGCCCAGTAGACGTTCTTGCTGTCGACGGCGATCCCGAAGGGCGTGTCCGCGGAGGCGATCTTCGTCGGTGAGCCGCCGCAGCCGGCGATGGGGCACGACCAGATCGCTCCGTTGATCGCGGAGGCCGAGATGGTCCCCCAGTAGACGTTCTGCCCGTCGGAGATGAGGGCGCGCGGGGCCGCCTGGAGCTCGGCATAGACCGTCGGTCCCGCGCCGCATCCCGTGATGGGGCACGATTTGACCGAGCCGTTCGTGTCGTCGGCACCGCCGTACTCGACCCAGTAGACGTTGCTCTCGTCGGCCGCGACCGAGAACGGGTGGTCCAGGCCCGTTGCCATGGGGCACGGGTCGGCGCAGCTCGGGCCTGCCTCGCTGCCCGCTCCAGCATCTCCGCCTCCGCCTCCGCCTCCGCCTCCGCCTTCCGCCAGGGGGTCGAGGCTGCGGTCCTGGATGCCGAGGACGTCGGCGCAGGCGGCCACGGCGAGGACCCCGAGCGCGAGCAGCGCGGCCAGCGCGATCGGAACGGGCTTGGTGCGGCCGAGGGCCATCGCCCCGCAGTCTACATCACACTTCAGCGCGCGAGATCGCGCAGCGCGCCGGCGGGCACCGACGCCTCGATCGCGCCGAATCGTACCCGCGTCCACGGACCGCGCGCCTCGACGATCTCCACGCGCGCCCCCTCCGGGAGCGGGATCCCCCCGGCCACGACGATGCCTCGCTCGTCGGTCGGCCGGGCGCTCGCCGTCACCACGACGGCCTCGCGCAGACCCAGGCGGTCGTGCCGGGCCGCCAGGGTCATCGCGATCGAGACGGCGAGCGCAGGCGCCGCGATCCCCGCCGTGACGCCGCACGCCACGCGAAGGCGCGACGCACGAGAGAGCCAGCGTACGAGGAGCGCCAGCGCGAGCAGGGCCGACGAGACCACCGAAACGACGGCCCACGTGTCCTCGGCGAGCAGCGACGCCACGGTGCGCGACAGCGACCGACCCGGGTCGACCTCGACCGGCTGACCCGCGCGCGTCCGCCGGCGCGCCACCTCGGACCGCACGATCGTGAGCGCACGCGAGGCGTCGTCGGTCAGCTTCGAGTCACGCGAGAGGTCGCGCGCCTCTTCGAAGCCGTGAGCCGCGCGCCCGAGATCCCCCGGCACCTCGGCGCCGATGCGGACGCGCGTCGCGTACGCCAGACCCCGGTCGTAGCTGGCGACGGGATCGACGACGCCCCGGTCCGCCAGCGCCTCGAGCGACGCGATCGCGTCCCCGGCGCGCCCTTCTTTCAGGGCCTGCGTTCCCTGCGCGAAGAGCGCCGCCGGATCGTCGTCCGCTCGCGCGAGGGAGGCGCGCGAGACGAGGGCCGCCAAGGCGGCGCACGCGACGAAGGCGGCGAGGACGGCGCGCGGCTTCAATCCGCTCGCGAGCTCGCGGGGCGTCTTCATCGCTTCTCCAGCTGACGGATGGCGCCCTGGGCGCGTAACCAGCGATCGCGCGCCGAGAGGACGTCGGCCGCGTCGGGGGCGAAGCGGGCGGCTTCGCACTCGCGGAGGAGCTCGGCCACGCGCGACGCCGCGTCCCGTGCGATGCCCGCGCCCTCCAGCCGGTGGACCACCTCGTCGCCCACGGCCCCGCGGACGTTGACCCCCGCGTGCGCGATGGCCGCGGCCTCCAGGGCGTGCGCGATGGCGGCATCGACGGCGCGCGCGTCCTTGCCGTGGCACGCGGCGTTGGCGGCGCTCACGCGGTCCTTCAGATCGGACGCGGGCGAGGCCTTCCGCGTGCGCCATACCCGCGCGAGCCGGCGCCCCGCCGACGTCCCCGCCACCGCGATCCCGAACGCCGCCGGCCATGCGCCGACGCCGAGCAGCCAGAAGAGCCGGCTGTCGTCGAGGTGCGCGTGCGAGGGGGCGGTGCCCTCCAGCGCGTCGCGCGGCCCCGGCAGCCCGGAGAGCACCTCCTGCTCGGCCGGCTCGCCCGAAGCCGCGGGCGCCGCGGTCCCCGGCTTCACGTGCACCGTGCCGAGCGCGGCCCGCGCGACGGAGTAGCGCTTCTGCTCCGGATCCCAGAACGGCAGGCTCATCTCGCCGAGCTCGACGTCGCCCGCGCGGTGCACCCGGACCACGTAGTCGAACGAGCGCTTCCCGCCGAACGTCGTCGCGTCCCGCCCCACGCTGCCGAGCTGCTCGTGCACCTCCGGCGCGAGCCACTCCACCCCGGTCCTCGCCGGGGGCGCGAGCGCGGCCGGCACGTTCCCCGTGCCCGACAGCTCGACGTGCACGCCGATGGCCCCGTTCTGCTCCAGACCCCGCGGCGTGACCTGCGCCGAGAGCGAGAAGTGCCCGACGTCACCGAGCGCGTAGCCCGGCGGGCGCCCCGCGGCGGGCGGGTCGGTCACGCGAATGTGCAGCGCGTCCGTCGTGCGCTTGGTCCCCGAGGCGCTCCGCGGGCGGACCAGCGTCACGCTCATCGGGCCGATGACGAGGTCGCCCGCGTGGAGCGGGAAGAGCGCCCAGCGACGCACGAGGTCGACCTTCCAGATGCGGTTGCCCACCTGCGCGTAGCCGACGAGGATCGCCTCCTGGTCGTCGCGGAGCAGCGGGTGCTTCACGAACTCGGCGGCGCCCGGATCGTGCACGTCGGCGGGGTCGACCTCGATGCTCGCGCCCGTGCTCTCGTCGAGGTACTCGTAGACGCTGAAGGTGACCTGCTGCCCGACGACGGCGCTCGCCGTGTCGACGGCCGCGTGGAGAAAGTAGTACGAGCCAGCGGGCGCATCGAGGGCGAGCTTCGGATCGGTGGTCACCGACGGCTGCGTGCCCGGATCGAGGCCCGGGAAGAGCCCCCGCCACGGATCGAACGGCGTGAAGCCGGGCCCCTGTGGGAACGGGATCGTGCCCTGCTGCTGCTGCTGTTGCTGCTGGCGCTGCGGGCCCTGCCCCGCGGGGACCACGTGGATCGTCACGGGACGCGCGGCGAAGCGCGAGCTGCCGACGGCCACCGTGGGCGGCCCGATGCTGAACGTGCCGACGCGCTGCGCCTGCAGGGCCCAGTCGACGGTCAACCCGAAGCGGTCCATGCGGTTGCCGTTGATGCTGATGTGCGTCTGCGACGGCGACGCGCTCTGCCCGCGCACGCTGAACCCCGGCGTGGCCCCCGGCTGCGGGTCCGTCGGCATCCCGTCGCTGCTCTGCGCGGTGAGCTCGAGGTGCACGACGTCTCCCACGCCCACCGTGTCGACGTCGGCCTGCGCCGTCATCTGCGGCGCCGACTGCGCGCGCGCGACCGTTGGAGCGAAGACGATGGCGACCAGGAGCAGGAGGTGAAGCCACCTTCTCATTTGTCGGCCATGCCGCGGACGCGCTTCTTGCCGGCGCGCTTGGCTTCCTCCTGCTGCAACGTGGGGGCGCTCTCCAGCTGGTCGAGCATGCGCTCGTCCTCGCTGGTCGTCGGCGGCGGTGGCTGGTTCGCCGCGTCCGGCTCCGTGCCCCCGTCGGGCGGCTGCGGCGGCGGGGACCCCGCGTCGCTTCCTCCGTCGGAGCCGGCCTCCGGCGTGCTGCCCGAGTCGCCCTTCGCGTCGTCCGCCGCATCCTGACCGGCGTCGTGCCCGCTGTCCTGCCCGCCCTCTTGCGGCGCGTCCGGCTTCGCGTCCTGCCCCGAGTCCTGCGCGTCCGGCGCGGCATCCTGCCCGGCGTCCTTCTTGTCCTCGATGCGGCGGAGCGCGATGGCCCGGTTCCACGCCGCGTCGCGTCCCACGGGATCGCCCGCGTCGTTCTGCCCCGGCGACAGCACGAGCGCCCGGTCGTACGCGCGCACGGCCCCCTCGTAGTCGGCGTCGAGGAAGGCGAGGTTCCCCTCCAGATACCGCGCGCGCGCCCGGACCTCGACGGGCACGCTCGGATCGTCCGCGATCGCCTCGACCACGCGCTTCGCGCACTCGATCTGCGCGTGCCGCAGCCCCCGCGTCGCCTCGTCGACCCCGGCGTCGATCTCCTCCTCGCCGAAGCGGCGGCCATATTGCTCTCCGACCCGGAAGAGCGACAGCCCGAGGTCGAACGTCCCGTCGGCGCGCCGCTTCAGCAGGTCCGGCGCGCCGATGCTCCCCTCCTTGCAGGCACCCGTCGACAGATAGTCCTCGAGCTTGCCCGCGGCGCTCCCGGCGTCGCCGCCGTCGAGATCGGCGATCGCCTGCTTGACCGCCGGCGCGTCGCGATCGAAGGGCCGCGAAGGATCCCACCCGCACGCCGCGACGGCGGCGCACACGAGGGCCGCGCCGAGCATCGCCGCCCGCCTCACGCCGCCGCTCCCTTCACGCGCCTCGGCCTGCGCGCCGGCGCCTCGCCCACCAGCGCCTCGAGCACCAGCAGCACCACCGCGAGCCCCAGCGGCCACGCGTACTCCTCGGCGTAGACCGTCTCGACCTTCTCGCTCAGCTCCTCGCGCATCATCTTCTTCAGCGCCTTGGCGATCTGATCGATGCCCGTGTCGCCGTGCTCGGCGCGCACGATGGTCCCGCCCGTCACCTGCGCCACGCGCGCCAGCTGCGACTCGCCCTCCGCCGAGAGCTGCGTCGTCAGCGGCTTGCCCTCGTCGTCGCGGCGCACGCCCGTGATCTTGCCGTCGGCGCCCACGTCCGGGATCACCTCGGGCGCGCGGCCGCCGATCTGCACGACGTCGATGCGCGTCCCCTCGCGCTGGCAGTTGTCGGCGACGCTCACCGGGTCGCCCTCGAGGTCCTCGCCGTCCGTCACCAGCACCATGACGCGCACGTGGTCCTTCGACTTCGGATCGCGCGCGAAGACCTCGCGCCCGCGCTCCAGCGCCTTCGCCGTGGCCGTGCCGCCGACGGGCATGTCGTTCGGGTCGAGCTGGCGGAAGAACTGCGCGATCGCCGGGCCGTCGCTCGTCAGCGGGAAGCTCATCGGCTCACCGGCGAAGGCCACGGCGCCGAAGCGCGCCCCCGGGAGATCCTGGATGAGGCGCGCCACCTCGGCCTTCGCGCGCGCGATGCGGCTCGGCACGATGTCGCGCGCGTACATGCTCTTCGAGTAGTCGAGGACGATGACCACATCGAGGTTCGTCGCCGGGACGATCTTGGTCCCGCTGCCGAACTTGGGCCGCGCCAGCGCGACGAAGACGAGCAGCATCGCCGCCACGAGCAGCACCGATTTGACCGCGCGCCGGCCCGTCGAGTCGAACGTGACGAGCTTCGTCAGGAGGCCCGGCTCGCCGAAGAGCCGCGTCGCACGTGCCTGCCGCACCCCCGCCATCACGATGGCGACGCCGTAGCCCACGAACGCGAACGCGCAGAGCGCCGCCACGAGCACGCCCATCCACGAACCGAAGTCGTGCCCCCACCTCACGGGAACCTCCGCACGAGGAGCAGGCGCATGAGCGCCTCGAGCGCCACGAGCACCGCGCCCGGCACGAGGAGCAGCGGGAAGAGGTCCTCCATCGTCGACGACTGGGCCTCGAAGCGGGTCTTCTCCAGGTGGTCGAGGATGGCGTGCATGCTCTTCTCGAGCCCCGACTTGTCCGTGGCGATGAACGACTCGCCGCCCGTGTCGTGCGCCATCTTTCGGAGCAGCTCCGGGTTCACCGGGAAGTGACGCCGCTCGTAGACCGGCTGGCCGAAGAGGTCCGTCCCGGTCTGCACGTCCACGTCGTCGCCGTTGCCGATCTGCACCGTGTAGACGCGCACGCCCTCCTTCTGCGCGAGGTGCGCCGAGTACTCCGGCGAGATGACCCCCTCGTTCGAGTCGCCGTCCGTCAGGAGCACCACGGCGCGGCTCCGCGCGTCGCTCCGGCGCATGCGCGCGACCGCCGTGCCGACCGCGTCGCCGATCGCCGTCTTGCTGCTCTCGATGACGCCGAGCTCGATCTTCGAGACGAGCCCCGTGATGAGGCCGTAGTCGAGCGTCGGCGGCGAAAGGACGAACGCCTGCTTCGCGAAGACGACGACGCCGATGCGGTCCGTCTTCCGGCGGCGCACGAAGTCGATGAGCACGTCCTTCGCCACGTCGAGCCGCGTCGCCCGCTTGCGCGCGCCGCCGCCCCGGGCGCCCGGCCCCGGCACCGTGTCGGTCGGCGCGTCCATGATGGCCGCCATCGAGCCGGAGAGATCCAGCACGAGGACGATGTCGATCCCCTTCTCTTCCTCCGTCTCGCCGCGCAGCACGCTCTGCGGCCGCCCGAGCGCGAGCACCGCCATCACCAGCGCCGCCCCGCGCAGCATCCCCGGCACGTCGCGCAGCGAGGTGCGCCACCCGCGCGGCCCGAACATCAGCGGCGCGACCGTCGGCAGCCCCAGGCGCGGGACGCGCGAGTCGGCGCCCAGCGTCATCCGCCACACGATGTACGGCAGCGCCGCGAGGATCGCGACGAGGAGCACGCACCACCCCGCGAGCCCCAGCCACCCGAGCACCGCCGAGAACGACGGATGCGCCTCGAGCGGACCGGGCCACGCCATCCATCGCGCGCTCAGCCACGCGTCGCCGCGCGCCATCGCGGGCCCGACGAGGGCCAGCGCGACCAGCGCCAGCGTGCCCAGCGCCACGAGCGCGCCGCGGACGAATCGCTGCCGCTTCATGCTCTCGCCTCCTGTGCGAAGGGAGGCGGCGCCGCCGGGGCGGGCATCGTCGCTCGCACGATCCGCTCGGCCTGCGTCAGCGCGCGCTCGCACTCCTCGAGCGTCGGCGTCATGTCCGCGAACTTCACGAGATCGCAGTCCTGGAGGAACGCCGCGACCTCGGGGAACGGCAGGCCGAAGTGCGGCGCGCGCCGGAGCGCCTTCAGCGTCTCGGCCGTCGTCGACTCGAGCCCGTCGAAGCCGAAGCGCGCGCCGAGGTACTGCCGGATCGCGTCGTTCACGCGATCGTAGAACTCCGCGAGGCGCTGCGTCTCCAGCAGACCCGCGTGCCGGGCCTCGTCGAGCCGTTCGAACGCGACCTCCCACGGCGGTCGCGGCGGGGGCGGCGGCGGCACGGGCTTCGGCCGGCGCAGCCAGCGAACGGCGAGCCACGCGAGCACCGCGCCGATGGCCACGCCGAACGCCCCCCACGAGAGCGCGTGCTCGAGCGTCACCCACTCCTCGCGCTGCACCCGCGGCGGCGGGTTGCTCTTCGGCTGGGCGTCGGGCGTCGAGGCCGTGGGGTCTTCGACGACGATGGTGTGCGGCTTCGTGCAGAGCGTGACGACGTCGTTGTTCGCGCGCGCGACCGAGACCGCGAGCGGCGGCAGCACCAGCGTGTGCCTCCCCGGCTCGCTCGGGAGCGCGAGCAGCGGCAGATCCAGCGTCGTCTGCCGGCGCCCGCTCTTCGCGTCCACGTCGATGCTCGACAGGCTCGCCCCCGCGCCGCCGTCCTGGTCCGGGAACGCGAAGCCCGCCGCCTTCAGCTCCTTCGCCGTGTCGCTCTCGGCCTGCAGGTCGAGCCCGTGCGGCAGCACCGTCTCGCCCTTGCCGTGGGACACGACCACGTGCAGCGTCGCCGCGTACCCGCTCGTCCCCCGCTCCGGAAACGCGTCGACCATCTGCGGCCGCGCCGCGCCCGACGCCGTCTCCACGCACTCGGCCCGCGCCGCGCGAGAGAGGAGAGCGAGAGTGAGAAGGATGGCCGCAGAGGCGCAGAGACGCAGAGCGTAAATTGGTTTCCCGACCAACCACCCTCTGCCTCTCTGCGGCTCTGCGGCTTTCCCCCTCGTCATCGCCGGATCCTCTTCGCGCGCCGCGCGAACAGATCCCGCAGCGGCCGCACGAACGACCCGCCCGTCTCGATCTCCACCGCGTCGAGCCCCAGCTTGTGGAACGCGGCCCGCCGGCTCTCGGCGATCTTCTTCATCGCCGTCGCGTACCAGGCGCGCACCGCCGGATCGCCCGTGTCGACCACCACGCTCTCGCCGCTCTCCAGATCCTCGAACGTCGCGATGCCGACGTCCGGCAACGCCGCGTCGCGCGGGTCGACGAGGACCACCGGCACGACGTCGTGCTTGGCCGACGCGAGGGCCAGCGTGCGCTCGTAGCCCGCGTCGAAGAAATCGCTCACGACGAACGCGATGCTCCGCCGCCGCGACGTCCGCACGAGCGACTCGAGCGCCCCGCGCAGGTTCGTCCCCGCGCCGAGGCGCATCCGCCCGCGGTCGTCGTAGGGGTGGGCGGCGGCCTCGCTCCACTTCGGCTCGAAGCCGAGGATCTCGCGCACGACGCGCATCACGTGCTTCTCGCCCTTCTTGGGCGGGACCATCCGGTCGACCTTGTCGGTGGCGATGATGAGGCCGACGCGGTCGTTGTTCCGGATGGCGCTGAACGCGAGGAGCGCCGCGACCTCGCTGGCGACGCGCGTCTTCGGGGCCCGACGCGTACCGAAGCGCTCGCTGGCCGACAGGTCCACGACGAGCATCACCGTCATCTCGCGCTCTTCGACGAAGACCTTCACGAAGGTCTCGTTCATCCGCGCCGAGACGTTCCAGTCGATGGTCCGGACGTCGTCCCCCGGCTGGTAGGGCCGCACCTCCCGGAACGCGAGGCCCTGGCCCTTGAAGCTGGACGTGTAGGTCCCCGAGAGCTGCTCGTTGGCGAGCCGCGCCGTGTGAATCTCGATGGTGCGGAGGGCCGCGAGGAGCTCCTTCGGGATCACGTTTTGCCGGGGTTCGAGTGGGGAACGGGGTGGCCGCCCCTTCTAACACGGGCACCGGACAATCCAGACCGGGACTCTATTCCAGGCCCTTCGAGGCCCTTCGAGGTCCTTCGAGGTTCTCTCCAGGTCCTTGCGGGGGGCGGCCCCGCCGCCGTATAGAGAGCGCGCCATGAGGCGCCTCCACCTGGCCATTGCCGGAGGGCTGTCCGTCGCGGCCCTCGGCGGCACGCTCACGTGGTGGCTCACCCGCGCGGCGCCGCTCGGCCTCGAGCGTGCTCGCGTCGTGCTCGCGTCGGGCGACGCGACGGTCGACGGCGCGCGAGCCGTGCCGACGCAGCTGCTCGCCGCCGGCTCGACCGTGCGCACCGGGCACGGCACGGCGTGCTTCAACGTGCACGCGTCGCGCGTGTGCGTCGGGGCCAACGCCGAGGTGGTCCTGGCGGAGCTCGGCGAGGCGTCGGCCGTGCTTCAGGCGAACCGGGGGACTGTGGTCGTGGCGTCGGTGCGGGACGACGTGCACGTGACGATCCCGACGGGGACGGTCATCGCGCGGGCGGCCACTGTGGCGATCGAGGACGTCGGGGGGCGGACGGCCAGCGTGCGCGCGCTCGAGGGGAGCGTCCCGGTGAAGACGAGCGGGCACCCCGACGTGACGCTGGAGGCGGGCGACGCGATCGCCGCGAAGGACGGGTCGAAGCGCCCGCGCGCCGAGGCGATCGAGGCCGAAGAGCGGAGCGTCGTGACGCTCGTGGGGTCGTGGCAAGGGTCGGCCGGCGGGATCATCGAGGTCGGCGGCCTGCGCAACCGCGTGGAGCTCGACGGGGCGGACCTCGGGCAAGCGCCGACCGCGGTGCTGGTCGCCGAGGGCACCCACACGCTCATCGCGCGCGACAGCGGGCGCGAGGTGATGCACGAGACGCTGAAGGTGAACGCAGGGCAGAAGGTGGTTCGCGGGGAGTAGAAGGCAGGGGGTAGAAGGCAGGGGGTTCGGACCGCGTAGCCCTACGCTCCCGGGCCTACCCTTCCATGGGCGCGAACAGCGCGTCGATCTCCGGCTCCCCGAGCGCCGGCGCTGCGCCTCCGTCGCCGAGCAGCGACGTCGACAGCCAGCGCTTCTTCTCCTGCAGCGCGAGGACGCGCTCTTCGACGCTACCCGCCACGAACAGGTTGTGCACCAAGACGGGCCGCGTCTGCCCGATGCGGTAGGCGCGGTCCGTCGCCTGCGCCTGCGCGGCGGGGTTCCACCAGGGATCGTAGTGCACGACGGTGTCGGCGCTGGTCAGGTTGAGGCCCGTGCCGCCGGCCTTCAGGCTGATGAGGAACACGTCGGCCTGCCCCGCCTCGAACGCGTCGACGACGCGCTGCCGGTTCCGCGTCTCGCCGGTGAGAACGAGGTGCCCGACGTCGCGCGTCCGGAGCGCGTCCGACACGAGCGCCAGCATGCTCGTGAACTGCGAGAAGAGGAGGACGCGGTGCCCGGCGGCGAGCTGGTCGTGCAGGAGCTCGAGCAGCGTCTCGAGCTTGGCCGAGTCGCGCACGCCGCGCGCGGCGTTCATCGCGACGAGGCGCGGATCGCAGCAGACCTGGCGCAGCTTGGTGAGCGCGTCGAGGATGGCCACCGCCGAGGCCGCGACGCCCTTCGCGCGGATGGCGCGGCGCACGTCGGCGTGGGCGGCGACGCGGATGGCCTCGTAGAGCTCGCGCTGCTCGCGTCCTAGCTCCACGGGGACGGCGAGCTCGGTCTTCGGCGGGAGCTCGCGGGCGACGTCGCGCTTCAGGCGCCGGAGCACGTAGGGGCCGACGAGCTGGCGGAGCGCCTCGAGCCGGTCGGCGTCGTGGCGCTGCTCGATGGGCTGCCGCCAGAAGCGGCGGAACGAGAGCTGATCGCCGAGGAGCCCCGGCGACAGCCAGTCGAAGAGCGACCACAGCTCGCCGAGGTGGTTCTCGACGGGGGTCCCCGTGAGACAGAGGCGGTGCGCCGTGGGGACGCGCTCGAGGGCGCGGCGGGCCTGGCTGCGCGCGTTCTTGATGTTCTGCGCCTCGTCGAGCACGCACAGGTGAAAGGGCTGCTCGGCGAAGCGGTCCTCGTCCCGCACGACCACCGGGTAGGTCGTGACGACGACGTGGGCCGAGGGGACGTCGCGCCAGCGCGCGTGCCGCTCGGGGCCGTGCAGGACGAGCACGCGGAGAGACGGCGCGAAGCGGGCGAGCTCGCGCACCCAGTTGCCGACGAGGGTCGTCGGCGCCACGACGAGGACGGGCGCGTCGAGGCGTCCCTCGGTCTGCTCGAGGAGGACGTGCGCGATGGTCTGGAGCGTCTTGCCGAGCCCCATCTCGTCGGCGAGCACGCCGCCGAGCCGCGCCTCGCGCAGGCGCTGGAGGAAGGCGACGCCCTCGGCCTGGTAGGGGCGGAGCGTCGCCCGGAGGCCCGCCGGCATCGCGGCCGGCCGCAGCGGCGCGAGTCGCACGCGGGCCCGCTCGGTGACGCCGGTCGGATCGGTCCACGCGAGCGGAGCCCCGGGGCCGCGAAGGAGGCCGTCGAGCTCGAGGAGCGCCGCGGCGCGAACCTCGGGGAAGGCGCGCGCGGTCCGCTCGCCCTGGTAGAGCTCCGCCACGACGCGGAGGAGCGCCTTCAGGCGATCGATGGGCACCGTGACGTGGTGGGTGTCGCTCACGCGGAGCGCCCAGGTGGCGCGGCACGAGGCGGCGAGCGCGTCGAGGCCGCCGTCGGCGTCGAGTCGCTCGAGCAGATCGAGCAGCACGGGGAGGAGGTCGACCCGCGCGCCGTCGATCTCGACGCCGAGCTCGAGGCCGAACCAGTCGGCGGGCGCGTCGTCGGTCGCGGCGTCGGTCGCGGCGCCGGTCGTGTGCCCGCCGCGCGCCTCGACGCGCGCGTACCAGGCCGGCTCCTCCTCGACGACGCGGAACGGGTACGCGGGGTCGACCTCGACGCGCCACCCGAGCGAGCGCCACGCGCCGAGCGCGCGCGCCGTGAACGCGCAGAACGCGTGGTGATCGCCGTCGGGGCGCAGGGCGTAGTCGGCGTCGCAGCCGTCCGGAGCCGCGAGGGCGTCGAAGCACGCGAGCTCCACCGCGCCGAGCCGCTCGATCACGCGGCGCGCGTCCTGCTCGCAGCGGGCGTCGCGCGGCACGGCCTCGAGGCTGCCGGCGTCGGCGCGGAAGACGCGGCCGCGCTCGTCGGAGGCGGCGACCTTGGTGCCGCCGTAGTCGAAGCCGAGCGCCATCAGCGGCACGAGCGCCTCGTCGGTCTCGCAGGAGAGGCCGTCGGTGCGCGTGACGAAGACGTGGTCGGCGAAGAGTCGTACGCAGGGGACGGGCCGCGCACCCTCGGCGCCGCCCGGCGAGCTCGCGATGGGCAGAGACACGAGCGATCACTCTTTTCACAATCCGCGGCGCGTGTCCAAAAGCGCAGCGGTCGCGAGCGCCCGTGTCTGCCTCGTCTGCTCCGGCTACTTCTGTCCGGGCTTCTTCTCCGGCGGAAGGCCGCGGGGGGGGGCCTGCCGCTCGACGGGCTGCTTCCGCGGCTCGGCCGCGCCCGCCCCGGGATGCGGTTCGTTGCCGCCCGGGTGAGGCTCGTTGCCGCCCGCCACCGGGTGCGGCTCGTTGCCACCCGGGTGCGGCTCATTGGCGCCCGCTCCGGGATGCGGCTCGTTGCCGCCCGCGCCCGGGTGCGGCTCGTTGCCACCCGCGCCCGGATGCGGCTCGTTACCGCCCGCCCCCGGATGCGGCTCGTTGCCGCCCAGCTGAGGCCCCCGGTTCGGTCCCTCGACCGGATGCAGGACGTAGCCCCCGTTGGGCGTGCGCGTCGCCCCGTTGGCGATCGCGTGCGCCGACGCCGTGACGAACTTCGCGTGCGCCACGACGAGCGACTGCGGAACGGGCGTCATCGTGAGGTGCGCGCCGGCGTGCACGTTGGGGTCGGGCCGGTACACCGTTCCGCGGTGGTCGGGCGGGAAGTCCCACCGTCCGGGCTGGAAGTAGTAGTGGCCCCCGATGCCCACGTACCGCGCGTCGACCCAGCCGAGCCCTTCGCGCGGCGGTCGGGCCCAGGAGCCCGCCGTCCAGAAGTAGGCGTTGTCGCGGTAGGCGTAGAACCCCGGCGTCCAGTAGTACCCCACGCCCGGAGCCGGACCGTAGACCTCGACGCGCGGAGGAGGCGGTGCGAGCGCGACGGGGGCCGCGGCCGGGACGCCCCGCGCGGCCCAGAAGCCCGGCACCCAGAGATACTTCTCGGGCGTGGACTGCACCCACTGTCCCGGGGTCCACGCCTGGTCGGGCGGAGGATTGCGCCACGCGCCGCTGACCCAAACGTAGCGGTGAGAGCCGGTGCTCCACCACCAGTAGCCCGGGACCCAGACGTTGCCCGGCTCCGGGATGGGCGGCTGCTCCTCGACCACGGGCGCCGGAGGGGCGGTCTCCGCGGCGTAGTCGACGGGGACGGGGGTGGCTCCGACGACGGCCTCATTGAGGGGAATGTCCGGGTCGCCCGCGACGACGGGAGGCGGCGGGGTGACCTCGGAGCTCGCCGCGGCGCCCGGATCCGCCGACGCGGCGGTGCCCGCCTCGGGGGCGTCTTGCGCCTTCTTGTCGCAACCCGCCGAGAACGCGAGGAGCATCGCCGGCGCCACGGCGGCGAGGAACGCACCGCGCCACTTTCCAGGGAAATCTTTGGTCATGGGCCCTGAAGGCTAGGCGCATGGAGCGGCCGCGTCCAGACCGGCCCGCGGGGACCGGCGGAGGCCGCCTACGGGACCTCCACCACCTCGAACACGCGCTTGACGATCTGCTCGGCGGTCACTTCTTCGGCGTCGGCCTCGTAGGTCAGCACGAGCCGGTGGCGCAGCACGTCCGGCCCCACGGCTTTCACGTCCTCCGGCGTCACGTAGCCGCGGTGGCGGAGGAAGGCGTGCGCGCGCGCCGCGAGGTTGAGCGCGATGCTGGCGCGCGGGCTGGCGCCGTACTCGACGAGCGGCGCGAGATCCTTCAGGCCATGCTTGGCGGGCTCGCGCGTCGCGAAGACCACGTCGACGATGTACTCCTTCACCTTCTCGTCGACGTACACCTGCTTGACGACGCTGCGCGCGTCGATGAGCTCCGCGGGCGTGACGACAGGCTCGACCTTGAGGGCCTCCGGCTGCGTCATGCGGTCCATGATCTTCCGCTCTTCGTCCCGCGTCGGGTAGCCGACCTTCACCATCAGCATGAAGCGATCGATCTGCGCCTCGGGCAGCGGGTAGGTCCCCTCCTGCTCGATGGGGTTCTGCGTGGCCATGACGACGAACGGCTCGGGCAGGGGGTAGGTCTTGTCGCCGATGGTGACCTGGCGCTCCTGCATCGCCTCGAGCAGCGCGCTCTGCACCTTTGCGGGCGCGCGGTTGATCTCGTCGGCGAGCACGAGGTTCGCGAAGATGGGGCCGAGCTTGGAGGTGAACTCGCCCTTCGGCATGTTGTAGACGACCGTGCCGACGAGGTCGGCCGGCAAGAGATCCGGCGTGAACTGGATGCGCGCGAACTTGGCGTGGATGGCGTCGCACAGCGTGCGGACGGTGAGCGTCTTCGCGAGGCCCGGGACGCCCTCGAGCAGCACGTGGCCGCCGGTGAGCAGGCCGACGAGGATGCGCTCGACCATGTACTGCTGACCGACGATGACCTTGCCGACCTCGTTCATGAGGCGGTCGGCGAAGGCGCTCTCCTTCGCAACGAGCTCGTTCAGGGCGCGGACGTCGTACATGCGGCTTCTCTCGCTATCGGCGGGGGTTCGCGGCGCGTTCTATCACGCGGCTCGGCGACGCGGCAGCCGGTCGGTTTATTCCCGGCGGGGCCGTTGCCCGCAGGGGTCACTCGCTGCCCAAGGGGGGATCACTCGGAGATGGCGAGCGTCCACTGGTCGCAGGTCGGCGAGGCCGAGGCGCTCGCGCGGTAGACGCGGATGTACGTGACGCCGATGGCCGGGATCGGCGCCCACGTCATGCCGGTCGGGCTCGGGGCGGGGCTCGTCGTGATGTAGGCCTCTTCCCATTCGGTCTTGGCCTGGCAACTGCCGCCCTCGCCGCACGTTCGCAGCGTCCCCTTGCAATCGGAGGCAATGTCGAACACGAACTCGCTGTTCGGATTGGTCGTGAAGAGGATGTGACCGTGGAAGGCCAGGTTCGACTCGCCGTTGAACGTGACCTGGACCCAGTCCTCTTCGCCGGTCGCGGTGCTCAGGCCGGAGACGCTGAGGGGCGCCCCTCCCACGGTGAGCGCCGCCTGCACCGTGGCGGCGCTGCAGCTCTTTCCGAGTGGATCATCGCAGCAGGCACCCGCCGCCGTGCAGCAGGCCGTCTGCGCCACGCAGCTCTTCGTCGACAGGCAAACCTTGTCTCCGTTCGCGCACTGGCACGCCTGGCCGGGCGTCGGGCACGTCGAGCCGGCGACGGAGGCACAGTCGGCCACGGTGCAGCAGTCGTTGCTGGAGATGCAGGAATTCGAGGCGGCGCAGAACGTCTCCCCGCCGGGGCACTGGCACGTTCCACCGGGCATGGGGCAGATCTCGCCGGGGATGGGGCAGTCGGCGCAGCACGTGTCCGTCGGGATGCAGACGTCGCCCGCGATGCACGCCTGCTGTCCCGACGGGCAGCTCAGGCCGCACGCCGTGGAGCCTCCAACGGTGTTGCAGGTGTGATCGGGGCCGCACACGTTCCCGCAGGCGCCGCAGTTGTCGTTGTCCGTCCCGAGGTTCGCGCAGTACGGCGCGCCGCCTCCGTCGACCCCACCCTCGATGCCCGCACTGCCCGAGTCGCCTGCGGGCGCCGCCGCGTCATCGCCGGCTTCACCCGCAGCATCCGTCGAGCTTCCGCCGGCTTCGGACGGAGCGCCGGCCTCGGGCGGCGCGTTGCACAGCGTCTCCGGCGGAGCGCAGGAGTAGCCGCACGTGCCTGCGTTGCAGACCTGGCTCGTTCCGCAGGCGTGGCCACACTGCCCGCAGTTCTTGCCGTCGATCCCCGTGTCGGTGCAAACGCCGGCGCACTTGGTCTGCCCGCTGGGGCACCCGCTCGCGGCCTCCGCCTCGCCGCCCTCGTGCACCGTCACGTCCGAGACGACGCCGCTATCGTCGTCGCCCGAAGACGTGTCCGACCCGCCGTTGGCGCACCCGCCCCCTCCGACGGCGAGGCCGACGGCGAGCGCAAAGAGGCTGGCGAGGATCGCGCGATGCCGGTTCATCGACCCCGTGGAAGATGCAGGATAGCCCCCCGCGCGCTTGAGGGCGAGAACGCGGGTGGATACGCTGATGTGCGATGGTCCGCCGAAGCGCCGTTTCCGTGGGGCGCACGTGCGACAGCCGGTGCGTCTTCTGTGCCCAGCGCGGGCTGGAGCCGAAGACTTCGGAGGACGGCGATCTGCACCGGCAGCTGGCGGACGCGCGCCGCACGGGCCACGACGGGGTGACGTTCGTCGGCGGAGAGCCGGCGATCGATGGGCGTCTCGCGGCGCTCGTGGCCCGGGCGCGCGAGCTCGGGTTCGCGCGCGTAGGCGTGCAGACCAACGGGTGGGCGCTGGCGGAGCCCGGCCGCGTCGAGGCGCTCGCGCGCGCGGGGCTCACCGATGTGCACCTGTCGGTCCACGGCGCCGAGGCGCGGGTGCACGACTGGCACGTGGGGCGGGAGGGCGCGTTCGACGCGGCGCTCCGCACCTGGTCGGCCGCGCGGGCGGCGTCGCTCGGGGTCGTCGTGGCCACGGTGCTCACGCGGTCGACGTTCCGCGCGCTCGCGCCGATGCCGCGCATGCTGGCGTCGCGCGGGGCGGCGGGCTGGTGCATCGAAGTGCCGCGGTGGCGTGGGGATGCGGCGACCGCCGCCGATCGCGTGGTGCCGCGGCTCGCCCTCGCGCTCCCGTTCGCGCTTCACGCCATCGACGCCGCCGAGGCGCTGGGGCTCCCCGCTTTCGTTCGCGGGGCCCCCTCGTGCCTCCTCGGCCCCTGGGCGTCGCGCGCCCTCGAAGGCGACCGGCGCGACTTCGGCGCCGCGTGTGCGGGCTGCGCCTCCCGAGGAGCCTGCGCGGGGGTCGACGCGGAGTACTTCGCGCGCTTCGGCGACGGCGAGATCGCCGCGTGCGCCGCCGTGGCGCGTGACGAACGACACGCCGAGGTGCGAGCCCTGTTCGTGGGCCCGGGAGAGATGGCGCCCGCGAGCCCGGTCGCCGTCGCGCCGTCGCCCGAGCGTGCTCGCGTGGCGCTCCCAGTGCTCGGACGGCCCGCGCCCGGCAAGGGCGAGGTCCCGGCGAGCTCGCCGAAGCAGACCGGCGAAGCGCTGAAGGCCATCTTCCCGGCCCTCTTCGAAGGCGACCCGACCCGAAAGCCTTGAGTGCTACGCTCCTCGTGTGGCGAACATCGGCTACCTGCAGCTCGTTCGTCACTGCAACCAGTACTGCCGGTTCTGCTCGAACCCGGCGACCGGGTGGACGCTGGATCTCGACACGGCGAAGCGCGCGGTCGACGACTTCGCGGAGCGCGGCTACTTCGGCATCATCCTGACGGGCGGCGAGCCGTCGCTCTCGCCCATCGTGGCCGACGTGACCCGCCACGCGGTCGCGCGCGGCCTCCACGTGCGCATGATCACGAACGGCTCGAAGCTGGCGCTCCCGGGCATGGCCGAGAGCTTCGTCGAGGCGGGCCTCGCGCACTTCCATGTGAGCATCCACTCGTGCCGCGAGGAGCTCGAGGACTTCATCACCGGCGTGAAGGGGAGCTTCGGGCTCGCGATGGACGCCCTCGAGAACCTCGGCCGCGCGGGCGCCACGGTGAACATCAACACCGTCATCAACAAGCTGAACGCCGATCACCTCGACGACAACGTGCGCTACTTCGTCGGGCGGTTCCCCTTCATCCGGCACTTCGTCTGGAACAACCTCGATCCGTCGATGGGCCGGGCGGAGACGAACCGCGACACCGCCCACCGCCTGGCGGACTTCGAGCTCTCGCTCGCGCGCGCGATGCGCTTCCTCCACAAGGGCGGCCGCACGTTCCGCGTCGAGCGCGTGCCGCTCTGCTACATGACCGAGTTCGCGCACTGCTCGACCGAGACGCGCAAGATCGTCAAGGGCGAGGAGCGCATCGTCCACTTCCTCGACGAGAAGGGCACCGTCCGGCAGACGGACTTCGTCCACGCGAAGAGCGAGGCGTGCAAGGTCTGCTCGTTGAACGACGTGTGCGGCGGTCTCTTCGAGCTGGGCGAGCACTACGACCTCGGCGAGCTCTATCCGGTGTTCGTGCCGGTCGACGACATCGTGCGGAAGGTCCGCGCGGACGTCGACTGACGCGGTGCTGCGCCAGAACGGGCGCCGGGAAGCGCCGCCCCTGGTCTGCGGGCGACGCTCCCCGGTCCCTGGATCAGGCCGCGCGACGACACGCGGCCTACGAGGCGCCGGCTACTTGGTGGTAGTCGGCGCCGGCTGTGCGGGCGGCGAGAGCGCGGGGGCCGGCGCGGTGATCGGGGTCACGGTGACCCCGGTCACGTTGCCAGTAACGGCGAGCCGTTTCTTCTTGCTCGTCGTTCCGCGCGCGGCGCGCGTGGCCTCGGCCTTCGCCTTGGCGGCCGCGAGCTGCTCGGTGGTCCGCGGCTTCGGAGCTTTTTGGGGCTCGAGGCCGTAGTCCGTGAGCGTCTCGGGGTCGTTGCCGTACGTCGTCTGGAGGAAGTTCTTGTAGGCCAGGAGGACCGGGCCAACCTTCGCTTTGACTCCATTCAACGCCGTCACCGCCGCCTTGGCGCTCGCCTGTGCAGCGGCCACGGCCGCGATCGCAGGTACCAGGCTCTCGAAGAGCTGGACCAGCGCCGCTGCCGTGTACACCACACCCCCGAGCGTGAACGACCCGCTCGGGGTGTGCTTCTGGGTGCCGGCAACGAACGCCTGCACCCGCGCCAAGACGGCCGCCTTGGACAATCTCGAAGTGGAACTAGACATTGTGTTTCTCCTTTCTCGAGGGCGCACGATCGCGCGAGATGGCGAGCCGTCCTCGGGCCGAATGCCCGCGGCGGGTGTGCCTGGTGTGTCTCCCTCGTGAGGTATGCAGACGCCGCCGTCCGATTCGCCGTCCGGTCCGGGAGAATCGACGTGGACGCGTCGATTCCTCGCGGATGGCGGACGGCGAGGCCGGCGGTGAGCTGCTGCCCCTGAGAGAAGGCCGTACGAGGGTCGTTTTTGTTGCAGGGTTTCTTCGCGGGTCCGCGTTTTGTGTGGGAGCGGGTGCGCGCCGGGGCCTTCACACCTTGCGGGCATGCGTCGCGGCCTCGCGGAATGACGTTTCCGCGCCGCGGGCATGCGTCCCCGCCTCGCGGGCATGCGTCGCCGCCTCGCGGAATGACGTTTCCGCGCCGCGGACACGCGTCGCCGCCTCGCGGAACGACGTTTCCGCGCCGCGGGCATGCGTCGCCGCCTCGCGGCTCTAAATGGCCGAGCGCGATTGTCGACCAAGCACCATCGGTGCCGCGCCAGCGGCATCAGCACCGCGAGCGTCAGCGAGCGGTGAGCGACGAAGCTCGTGGCGCCGAGACACCTGGTCCACGGATTGACGGCTCACCGCTCGCTGACGCTCGTGGTGCTGACGGCGGCTTTGCCGCACGTCTGAGATCCATCGACAATCGCGCTCGGCCATCTAGGCGCGGAAGTGGGCCTGCCACCGCGCCATCTCGTCGAGCACTCCCTGGCCGATCGCCGTGGGACGTGCGTTCGCGAGCAGGACATCGGCGCCCTCGCGGTTGATGCGCATGATGTCGCGGAAGCGCGCTTCCAGGCCGCCGACGCCGGCCGCGATGAGGCGCTCGTAGAGGCGCGCGACCGGCAGGAACGCGTGCACCGCGAGCAGCACGCCGTGGAGCGGGCGAGGGTCGGGACGCACCGGGGACGTGTAGAGGGGCTCGTGCGCGTTCTCGAGCACCTCGTCGCTCTCGAAGAGCGCGTTCAGCTTGTTGTGCTGAAACTCGTGGATGACCGCCTCGACCATGGTCATCGGGCTGGGGTGGAGCGAGAGGTAGATCGTGCCGATGGCCTCTCGATACGAGGCCGAGAGATGCTTGTCCTCGAAGAAGCCCACGGGGACCATCTGCCGCACGTAGAGGCTCATCTCGGCACGCAGGTCGGGAAGGTGCTTCGCCACGAGGCCCAGCGCCGCGCGGAGCGACGCGAGCCACACGTCCACGCCGCGGCCCCCGAGGTCGATGGCGTTGCCGTCCTTGTCGGGGTGGGCCTCGTGCATCGCGAGGGGGTTGTTGTCGACGAGCGCGAAGAGGATGTCGCCCTCGACGGCGTGGTACGCGTCACGGCCCGTCACCGGCGAGACGACGCGGGGCGGCCGCCGACGAAGGGTGACGGGCGCGATGGCCCCGAGATGCGCGAGGTCCCCCGTGAGCGTCGCGAGGAGCTCGACGAGCAGCGCATCGCCGTCCCCGGGCCGCGTCGCGCGGAGAGCGCGCACCAGGCCGCCGATGTGCGGGCGGCGGAGGAGGCTGACGAGCGGCGCCACTTCCGAAAGACGCGAGAGCGCCCCCTCCACCGCGGCGACGTCGTCGGGGGCCGACGCGGCGTGCGCGCGGAGCAGCGGCCGCAGCTCGCGGAGCAGCCTCCCGATCGCGTGCGACAGAACGTCACGCGCCGTCGTCGACCCCGGCTCCGGGATCGCGAGATCGCGCGGCGGGGCGAGGGGGCGCACGGGTGAATGCTAGCGCCTCCTGCTATCCTCCTCCGAGCGATGAAGGCGCTCGTGAAGGTGGGCTACGGGTGCAACAACCACTGCACCTTCTGCCACACCTACGACGTGCGGGACGTCGACGCCGGCACCGAGGAGATCGACCGCAAGATCGACCGGGCGGCGCGCCTGGGGCACACGATGATCGTCATCTCGGGCGGGGAGCCGACGATGCGCCGCGAGCTCCTCCGGTGGGCGTCGCGCTCGGCGGCGCGGGGGCTCGACTTCGGCCTCGTCACCAACGGGCGGATGCTGGCGTACCCGGAGCTCGTCGACAAGCTGATGAAGCTGCGGCTGCGCTACGTGTACCTGTCGCTCCACGGCGGCACGGCCAAGGTGCACAACGCGCTCGTGCGCGCCGACGCGTTCGAGCAGACGTACGCGGCCGTGAAGAACCTCGCCGGTCGCGGGCTCGACTTCACGGTCAACACCGTCGTCACACGACAGAACGTCCAGCACCTGCGCGGCGTGGTCGACGCGCTCCTCCCCTTCCCCGACGTCGTCGTGAAGTTCTCGATGGTGCAGCCCAAGGGCGGCGGCGAGCGGCTCTTCGAGCACATCATGCCGCGCGTGTCGGACGTGGCGGCGAGCGTGAAGGACGCCATCGAGTACGGCCTCGCCCGGAGCGAGGGCCGGCAGAGCTACGCGCACGACGGCATTCCTTTCTGCCTCCTGCCGGGGCACGAGGGCCGCTACGACGATCTGAAGACGCACCGGTTCGCGACGATGATCGAGGTCGGCGAGCCGGACTTCTTCCCCGTCGACGATCTCGCCAAGGTGCAGCCGGACGACGAGTGCGGCCGCTGCGCGCTGCGGGGCCCCTGCCCTGGTCTCTACGCCGGCTACCGCGAGGTCCACGGCGACGGCGAGGTTCACGCCGTGTCCGACCGGACGCGGTCCAACTCGTTTTCGTACGTCCACGAGGGGACGCAGGGCACGCTCGGCGAGGGGTGCCCCGTGCGCGCGGACGGCGTCACGCCCTGGGACCGGGCGCGCATTCTCTTCCTCCGCGAGGGAGACCGGGTCGAGCGCTACCGCACCGAGTCCCGCGACTTCACCGACGTGGAGATCGGCCGCGCCAAGCTCGAGCTCGGGCAGGTGTACGACGATGTGTCGAGCAAGCCCGCACCGGACGACTTCGCGCGCGACCTCGCCCGGCTGCGGCGGAGCGATCTCTGCGAGCCGTGTGACGCGAGGGCCATATGTGGCGGCCTCTGGGAGCGGGTGTACGATGACGTGTTCACCCGGGACGACGCCCGCGTTCGGGCGCTGGTGGCCGAGCTCTCGGGAGACGTGCTCGACGTGGGCTGCGGGGAGGGCCGCTACGACGACGTCATCGGGCCCAGGGCGGGGTCTGGCGACGTCCGCTGGGTCGGGCTGGAGCCGGACGCCGCCCGGGCTGCGGCGATGCGCGCGAGGGCTCCCTGGGCCGAGGTGCGGGTTTCCGGAGCGGAAGGACTCGAAGACGTGGGCCGGTTCGATCACGCCCTCGTGCTGCGCAGCTGGAACCACCTGCAGGATCCCGACCGCGCGGTCGCGGCCATCGTGCGGGCGCTGCGCCCGGGGGGGACGCTGGTGGTCGCCGACAACGTCGCCTTCGGTCTGCTTCGCAAGCAGGCGCCGCAGGAACACGGCGCCGAGAACGGCGACTGGGAGCACTACCGGAACGACGACGCGGAGCGGGCGCACAAGGTCGTTTCGGGCCTGGGGCTTCCGCTCGAGCTCCTCGAGCGGCGCGACGTCGGGCCCGGATCCAGCAATCAATGGCTCCTTGTGTACCGACGCGCTTGACGCCCCGGTGCCAAGGCCGCGATCCTTAGTGAAGTGAGCGGCGACCGACGCACCGGCGGATTCACCGCACCCGAAGCCCGGGTGGGGCAAACGCTCAACGGCAAGTGGACCGTCGACAAGCTGCTCGACGTGGGCGGGATGGGTGCCGTCTACGAGGCCACGCACCGCAACGGGCGGCGCGCCGCCATCAAGGTGCTCCACACGCGCTTCGCGCGGGACCCCGAGGTGCGGAAGCGCTTTCTCCGCGAAGGGTACGTGGCGAACAAGATCGGGCATCCCGGCGCCGTGGCCATCCTCGACGACGACACCGCCGAGGACGGCTCGCCGTACCTCGTCATGGAGCTCCTCTTGGGGGAGTCGCTCTCCGGCTGGCTTCAGCGCGTCGGTGGGCGCCTTCCGGTGAACGAGGTCCTCGCCGTCGCGGGTCAGGTGCTCGACGTGCTCGTCGCGGCGCACGCCGCCGGCATCGTCCACCGCGACATCAAGCCCGCGAACGTCTTCGTGACCCGGGCAGGCCACGCGAAGCTGCTCGACTTCGGTCTGGCCCGCATCCGCGACGGCGCGCTCTCGCTCATCCCCACGGCGCAGGGCGTCGTCATGGGCACCGCCGGATACATGGCGCCCGAACAGGCGCGCGGGACGCCGGATCAGATCGACCACAGGAGCGATATCTTCTCGCTCGGCTCGGTCATCTTCCGGGCGATGTCCGGCAAGCGGATCCACGAGAAGAGCACCGCCTTCGACATGACGGTCGCCGCGATGAAGGACCAGGCGCCTTCGCTGGCCACGGTGCTGCCGGAGGCAGGCCCGCTCCTCGTGGCGGCCGTCGACCGCGCCCTCGCGTTCGACAAGAGCGCGCGCTGGCAGGACGCACGGGCCATGTTCGAGGCGCTTCGCGCGGCCTACGACGAGCATCGCAGCCGCCCGCCGCCGCTCCCGCAGTCACGCCCGGAGACGACGAGCCACGCGACGATCGACGTCCCGGTGCACTACGAGCCGGACGAGCCGAGCGCCGTCATCGACGTGGCGTTCGGCGACCAGCACGAGGAGGTGCTCGAGCGCGAGCGCCAGCGGACGCGCGAGGTCATCGAGGGGCTGTCGGGCCCGCAGATCCCGATCGCGAGCGAAGCGTTCAACAAGTCGTCGTAGCCGCGCGCGCTCGCGCCACGTCAGAAGCACATGCTGCTGACTTGCTGCGTGTGCGGGCAGTGGAACTTGCCGTTCGCGGTCGAGCCGTACGCGTTCTCGAGGTGCCAGAGCCGGCAGTTGAGCGTGTTGGTGTCGTCGAGAAGGTCCTGGCCTGTCGTGAGGTAGGGGAAGCCTCCGCTGTCGGCGCCGGCGTCGGGGCTGCCGGTGCAGGCCGTCTGGCAGTCCGTGGTCGACGCGAACGGGTAGCTGTCGGGCGTGCTGATGGCCGCCGTGTTGCAGTACTGCGTATCGAGCGCGCAGAAGGTGGAGCAGGGATCCGTCCCGCATTTGCCGCCACCTCCGACTCCGGCGAAGCGGCAGTTCGTGGTGGGGTCGCTCTGCGCCTGCTCCGCATAGTAGATGCGACAGGCGAGCGTGTTGTCGTTCGACGGGCCGATGGCGCTGCCCGTGT
This sequence comes from Polyangiaceae bacterium, assembly GCA_036501935.1. Lineage (GTDB taxonomy): Bacteria > Myxococcota_A > Polyangia > Polyangiales > Polyangiaceae > Palsa-1150. The sequence continues at coordinate 92,313 of DASXZL010000075.1, forward strand.
CGAAGGCGGGACACATGGTATTGCACAAGGTCTGCGAGTCCTCGGAGCCGACGAACTCGGCGTTGGCCTGGGTGCAGTTCGTCACGATCGTGGCGCAGTAGTAGGCGCACGAGAGCGCGCGGGTCGGGACGACCGGTGCGCCGTCGGTCCCGCCGTCCTCCGACTCCATGGAGGCCGCGCCGATCCCGAGAAGACCGTTGCATCCGAACAGAGTCGCCGCGACCACGGCCGCGGCGCCGCACCCGAGCAGCCAAACGCCTCTCATCTCACCAAGCTCCTTCTACGACGGCGCCGCCGAGGGTCGGCGCAAGACCAATACGCGCGGAGGACGACGGAGGCTGCCCGGCTCGAGGCGCCGTGAGCCAGATGACGGCTCCCCCCACCAGCGCCGCCGCCCCGACGCTGACGGCCACGCTGGCGACGTTCCCCGCGGACCGAGCGTCGTTCCGTTGCGAAACGCCGGTGCCGTTGCACAGGTTGGGGTTGCCGGACTCGCAGTTGCCGAGGGACGTGTTGTACTGGGACTTCGCGCTGACGGCGAAGCCGGCTCCGACGCCCAACCCGACCACGCCAACCCCGGCCACGACGAGCCCCAGGATGCGCTGCCCGCTTCCTCCGCCTTGAGCCCGCTCGGGCACCGCTGGCGCGGGGGGCGAAGGCAACGGGGCGGGCAAAGGCGGCGGCACGACCGCAGGTGCCGGCGGCTCGCCGGGGGGGGCCGCCTCGAGCGCCGGAACCGACACGGAAACCTGCAGGCCGTCTTTTGGCACGTCGACCCCCGAAGCCCAGCTCTTGTGTCCGGGCGCGGTCGCCGCAAGGCTATGCGATCCCGGGTCGACGGGGATCGGAGTGCCCCACTCGGCGCGCTCCACGCGCACCCCGTCACGCGTGACTTGCAGGCCTTCTACCGGCTGCGCGACCGTCAGCGTGAGACGGGACAGCGTCGGAGCAAGCGCGTCGGCGTGGCGCTGGGCCGTCGCCAGGTACTCGGTGCGTCCGGTAGCGCTCGCGGCGCTCGCGGCCTCTCGGTAGGTGGCCCACGCCGTCGCCGTGCGCCCCAGCTTCTCGTAGCAGCTGGCCAGGTTGAGCAACGTTCCCGCGGAGGGATCGAGCCTCTCGCTGTCGGCGAACTTGGGGCAGGCCTCGGCGAAGCTGCCTGCGGCCACGAGCCTTCGCCCGTCCTCGAACAGCGCCTCGGCGGCGACTTTGTCCGTCGCCTGCGGCTGAGGTGGAGGAGCCTGCGCGGCCGCCGGGCGAGCCAGCACCATCCCCAGAGCCCAGGAGGCCGCGAGCGCGCCCCCCATGATTGCGCGGGTCAATCGCATGCTCCCCTTCTCTAACTCCAACGAGGTCAGCGTAGCGAGGGAATGTCGTCGCCCTTCGGCTTCGGCTTGGGCGTCACCGACCCCGCGGAGCTGCGCGGAGGCGCGAACAGCGGCTTCGCGGGAGACGCCACGGCGGCGGCGGGCTGTCCTGCGGCCGGCGGCGTGACGGTGGCGCTTGCCGCGGGGGCCGCGGACGGGAGTTCGCTCGCCGCGGGAGGGGGCGCGATCGTCGCCGCCGGCACCGTCGGCGCGACCGGAGGCGCAACGACCATCGTTGCCGTGGGCGGGGGTGCCGCGGTCACGGCGGGAACTGGCGGAGCGTCACCCTTGCGGAGGAGGAAGACGGCGCCAGCGACGACCGCCGCGATCGCGATGCCCCCGCCGATCCACATGCCGTTGCCGCGCTTCGTGTCAGGGGACAGAAGCGTGCCCCCCTTACCCGAGCCCCACGCGGCCGGGGTCAGCGCGGGACGGGCGGCGGGCGTCTCGGCGACCGCGAGCTGCGGGGCGCTGGCCATCCGGCCGCGGCCCGTATTGCCCATGGCCATGCGTGCGCGCTCCACGGTGACGCGCGACTCCGGCGGGGCGAGCGGCTCGAGCGCGAGAGCCAGCTCGGCGGCGTTGGCGTACCGGTCGGCGGGGTCCCGCTGAAGGCAGCGGTCGATGACGTCGACCATCGCCTGGGGGACATCGGGCCGGAGCTCCCGGAGGGGATGCGGAGGCTGGGTCACCACCTTGAGGACGAGCTCCGGCATGGTCTCGGCCTCGAACGGCCAGCGCTTCGTCAGCAACTCGTACAGCACGACGCCGAGGGCCCAGACGTCGGAGCGAGCGTCGACGTCGCGCGACGAGCGCATCTGCTCGGGTGACATGTAGAGCGGTGAGCCGAGCATCGAGCGGGTCTGCGTGAGCCCGCCGCCGCCCGTGCTGGCGAGCGTCTTCGACACGCCGAAGTCGAGCACCTTCACGCGCGACCCTCCGCCCACCGTCGCGGCCAAAAAGAGGTTCTGCGGCTTGAGATCGCGGTGCACGATGCCCGCCGCGTGCGCCTCGGCGACCGCCTCGCACGCCTGGACGACGTACTCGGCCACGACCTCGACCGAGAGCGGGCCCCGCTCGACGAGGACGGCGCCGAGGTCCGAGCCCTCCAGATACTCCATGACCATGTACGGGGCGCCGGAGTCGAGCGTGCCCACGTCGAGAACCTTCGCCGCGTGCTCACTCCGCAGCTTCACGGCGGCGCGGGCCTCGCGGAGAAAGCGAGCGACGGCCTCCTCGTTACCGAGCGCGTCGTCGCGCACGAACTTGATGGCCACCGGCTGATCGAGCTGCTCGTGGCGGGCGGCCACGACGATGCCCATCCCGCCGACGCCGAGAACGCGCTCGACGCGGTACTTGCCGGCGAGGACGTCGCCCTCCTTGACGGGGCTGGAGCCGGAATCGGGCATGCGACAGTACGAATACCACGGCGCCCAGCTCCGTACGAGCGGACGGCAGGGCGGATGTTGAGTGCCGAGCCTCGCCGGGGTACATTGGTGAGGGAGGTCGCCGATGCTTGGTCGACGCAAGTTCCTCGGGACGGTGGGGGCGACGGCGGTCGCTGTGGCCGCAGTGCGCAGCGCTGGCGGAACGGATCCGGACACCGGCGATACGGGACCGCTCGCGGAAGCAGGCCTCAAGCCGAAGGCGCGTTTTGGCACCTGCGAAGTGGTGAGCCTGGCGAGCACCCCGGACGGGGCCGTGAACGTGCGCCTCTCGGACAGCTCGGGACAGGCTTTCGACGTCGAGCTCCTCGCGTACGACGCTCATGTACCCGGTGTCGCTCGGGCGGGCTCGCTCAGCGTCTACCTGAACAATCGCGGCGGGGGGACGAAAGCTACTGTGGAAGAGCACGGCCTGGCTGCCATGGCGCTCGCCAGCCACCTGGCTCGTCGTGAGGCCGCAGGCGGCAAGCTTCCGGCGTTGCCGACGTTGTCCGATCGGGCGAGGGCTCGCGTTTAGGACGGCTGCCGGCTCCTCGCCGCCGAAAGCCGAATCGAGCTTGAGCGGCCGCCCCAGCCGTGGGCTCTTGCTCTAGTAGGACACGCTCAGGGTGAAGGCAGCCGCGGCGCAGCTCGCAGGCGTACCCGTGGGCCGATACACCTTGATGTAGACGGTCCCGATGTTGATGGGCATGAACCCGTTGCCCTCCGCGCTGGGCGTATCGGCGAGCATGCACGTCGGGCAATTGTAGGATGTCTCCCACGTCGTCTTCGCCGTGCAGTTCACACCGACCCCCTCCGCGGAGCAGCTCTCCGGCTGACTGCCGCCACCCGCGCAGCTGCTGTAGATGTCGAATACGACCCCGGCACCGCTGACGCTGACCTTGGGGTGCGCCGAGAGGTTGGCAGGCCCGGCGAAGCTGACCTGGAACCAATCCGGCGTGGACCCCGGCAACGTACCCGTCCCGGTCGCAGTGTTGCCTGGCGATACGAGGGTACCGAGGTTCTGACCAGTCGCGTTGCCGCCACACGTCAGGTTGGCGTCCTCGCAGCACTCGCAACCGTCGGAGAACGTCTTGTCGAGGTCGAAGCAAGTGCTGTTGCACGTGAGCGTACAAGCGTCTCCTGGACCCGGACAGGCTGTGGCGGTAGCTCCGGACGGGACCGGCAAGCAGCTTGCGGCAGTGCAGCAGGTGTTCGCAGGGATGCAGAGGTTCCCGCAGACGGTGTCTCCGGCGACGGAGCAGCTACAGGTTCCACCGGCACCCGAGCACGTCTCGCCCGTGACCGGACAGCCGGTTGCCGGGCAGCAGCTGCTGGTCGGGATGCAGGAGTTGCTGGTCGAGCAGAACGTCTGCCCGGTCGGACAGTTGCAGGAGCCGCCGGGGCCCGAGCACGTGCCTCCACCCACGCAATCGGCGTTCGTGCAGCATTGCCCTTGCGCGATGCATGCGTCGAACGGCGGGGAGGCGATGGTGCACACCGACCCGCTGTTGGGGCACGTGCAGTTGCCCCCGGGGCCCGTGCAGGTCTCGCCCGTCGCGAGGCAGTCGTTGCTGGTGCAGCACGTATTGGTTGGGATGCAGGAATTGCTGACCGTGCAGACCTTGTTCCCCGTCGTACATCCGCACGTTCCGCCGGGAGCCGAGCAGGTCTCGCCGGCGACGGTACAATCCGCGCTCGTGCAGCACTCGGTGGTCGGGATGCAGGCGTTGTTGGCGACGCAGGCGTTGAAGCCGGTCGGGCAGGCGCAGGTACCACCGGGCGTCGCACAAGTTTCGCCGGTGGTCGTGCAATCGGCGTTCGTGCAGCAGTTCGTCGACGGGATGCACGTGCCGCTCGCTGCGCAGGCCGTCTGCCCCACCGGGCAAGTGCACGTGCCGCCCGGACCGGAGCACGTTTCGCCGGAGATCGCGCAGTCGGTGCTGGTGCAGCACGTCGTGCTGACGATGCACTGGTTGTTGGCAGCGCAGGCCTTCTGCCCGCCGGGGCACGTGCAAGTCGACCCCGGGGTCGCGCACGTTTCCCCAGCGATCGTGCAATCGTTGGTGGTGCAGCAAGCGCCCACCGGGATGCACGTGTCGCCCGAGACACATTCCGTCTGGCTTGGGGGACAGCTGAGGATGCAGCTGCCCGCCTGGCAGGCGTGGTTCGGCCCGCAGGACTTTCCGCACATCCCACAGTTGGCTGGATCGGTCTGCAGGTTGGAGCAGTAGGGCTGGGCGGCACCGCCGTCGCCCCCGCCAGGGCACTCCGTCTCCTGGCCGCCATCCGTAGAGCTGCAGCTGACGGAGCATGACCCCTGGCTACAGAGGAGCCCCATGCACGACTTGCCGCAGCCGCCGCAGTTGTTCGGGTCGGTGCTCGTATTGACGCAGCTCCCGTCACACGCCTCCGTGCCGTTGGTGCAGCCGCCGTCGGGGATGCCCCCACCCCCGTCGTGCCCGCCCCCGCTGCTGCTGCCGCTGGATTGGTCGTCGCCCAGCATGCTGCCGTCGTCGCCGGCGTCGTCCCCGTTGCCGTTGTAAGAGCTGCCGTTCGCGCAGCTAGCAGCTACGCCCAGCAAGGCGATGCCGACACCAACCGCAAAGAATCGGCCCCAGCTCCCCATCTTGCGCCCTCGTGAACCGCCCACGCGGGGCGTGACAGCTACCAGCTTCCGTGCGACCCGTGGCTCCCGTGCGACCCGTGGCTCCCGTGCGAGCCGTGACTCCCGTGGCTTCCATGCGACCCATGGCTCCCATGCGAGCCGTGGCTCCCGTGCGAGCAGTGCTGCGCCGGCTGGGCAGGATTATCAGGGTCGACCACGGACGGATCGCAGCCGGGCAGACCTTCCTCTGCCTTTCTCTTGGCGTCCTCGCCGATGTCCCGCTGCCCGGGCGTCAGAATGCCGGGTGCATCCGTCTTGAAGTGCGGGAGATCGTCGTCCTCCGAGTCGTGCCCTCCACCCATGGCTCTCCCTACTCTACACGGACTCTACGAACAGTCTACGTTGCGCACGTCTGGAGGAAGTGCGTCCGGTCGCGCACTGTGGTCCACCGCTGGAGGATCTCCAAGGTCTCCTTGTCGCCTCCGCCGATCTTGGAGAAGAGGTAGTCCTGGATGCCCTTGTGCACCGCGCAAAGGGAGCTCTCGCGCATCCGGCCGAAGATGTTGCCCTGGGTCTTGTGGTTGTGGACCGGGCAGACGCCGCAATAGGGCTGGTAGGTGCAGTTCACGCAGTCCGGCTGCGCGTCGAGGTTCGAAGCGATCGCGAGGGCCCGGACGGTCTCGTGGGTCATCATCTCGCGGTAGTTCGAGCGCGCCGAGGTGTCGTCGGAGGGGGAGACGTTGCCCAGCAGGAACGTGCTGTCGCCCATCTCGTGAAGCATCCGACCTTCGTCGCAGGTGAACACCTTCCCGTCGTAGTTGTACGCGATCTGGCCGATGCCGGCGCCGCACGGGGAGCGTATGTCGAGGAAGTTCGGGTCGAGCCCGCCGAGGATCTTCGTCAGGAAGATGGCCGCGAATCGCTCGAGGATCTCGACCCCGCGCTTGTTGAGCTCGATGATGTAGTCCACCGCGTTCCGGTAGAACTCCATGTACTCCGAGCGGGGGTACTCGACGCGCGGCGCCGTGCGATCGGCGAAGCCGAAGGGGTCGACGGGGCGAAGAAAGAGCGCGCGGCACCCGAGGTCCGCGTACGTGTCGACGACCTCCTTCCACCGCGGGAGCGTTTCGCGCGTCGTCGTGAGCAGCGCCTCGACGTGATAGAGCGTCGGGTCGAGACCCATCTTCGCGTAGGCGTCGTTGATGCGGCGGATCCAGTGCGTCGCCTTCTTGTGCGCCGACAGACCCGGGAGCTTCCGCTGCTTGTCGTGGAGGTGCTCCGGCCCATCGATGCTCGTGCAGATCTGGACGCGGTTGTCGACGAGGTAGGCGAGCTTCTCCTCGTCCATGAGCGAGAGGTTGCTCACCATCGTGTACTCGAGGCGCTTGCCCGCGGTCTTGTTCTTCTCGCGGGCGACGTCGATGATGTGCTTCACGACCTCGAAGTTGACGAGCGGTTCGCCCCCCTGGAACTCGATGGTCACGTTCGGGTTCGTCGATTCGAAGACGAGATCGACGACCTTGGTCGCCGTCTCCTTCGACATGTCCGTGTGCGTGGCCGACATGTCGGCGCGCGACGCATGACAGTAGACGCAGGTCTCGTTGCAGCGGAGCGTCACCACGGCGATGTGCAGGTTCGGGCCTGCGTGCAGGAACGTCTTGCGCGCGCGCAGACGGTCGGTCATGCGGTGAGTGTCCATCTCTGCACGGACGAAGTTGCGCTCGGCGAGGCGCCGGTAAAGGTCGCTTTCCTTGGGAATCTCGCCCTCGGCGAAGCGGACGAAGTCCTCCTGCGAGAGCATGAGGAAGTTGCCCTCGGTGTTCGTGATGAGGACTTTGCCGTCCACCTCGCGATGCCGGAAGGGCAAGGCAAACGTGGTGCTCCGGCGGCGCAGCTGGACGAGGTTCATCGTTTGCGCCCCTTCGTGGTGAGACCGAGCGCGTAGTTCCCGAGCTCGCCTGCGATGCGCCGTTCGCGCTCCGGGGTGCGAGCCGTGATCTCGACGACCCAGTAGGCGGCCTCCTCCCTGCGCTCGAAGGTGCCGTACGAAGCGAAGACACCCAGTGCTTCGTCGACCGCGTTGCCCCGATAGATCTCGCGGTGAAGACGGAGCGGCGTCACGGCTTTCCTTCCGTCTCTGTGACCTTGGCGCCGTCGACCGGGTTCGGGTCGTCGGGGCGGGCCTTCTTGCGGTGCTTGTCCTCCCAGGACATCGCGATGCCGAGAGGGTCCTCGAACGTCTCGTCGCTGAAGTCGAACTTCTCGAGGTCGTCGAGGGTGGGCGCTCCCAGGGCGCCGCCGAGTGCCTGGGCCGTGACACTCTCGATGAGGACTCGGCTGTCCTCGGAGATCTTGGCGCGCCACGCGCAGGAGAGGAGCTCGTTGACGAACTCGCCGACAAGCGCTCGCAGGGCGTCCTCCGTCCCCTCCCCCTTCTTCCACGCGAGGGTCACGCGGTAGTTGCCGTCGGCCTTGTCGAGCAGCACGAAGCACCGATCGATGAAAATGTAGGCCGCGCCGTAGAGCGCATCGAGCGAGTAGATGGCCGGGTCGACCTTCAGCGTCACCGCGGACGCGCCGAGGTCGACCGACAGGAGGTCACTTGGGAATCCCTGCATGGTGGTCGTCAAACTGCTTCGCCTCCGGTCAAAAGGGTACCACGGTCCCTACCGACCTAGGTCACCACCTCGCCGGGCCGCACGCGAAGCACGTCGACGACCGCACGGAGGCCTTCGCGGAGAGCAGGCGTCGGGCTTCCCGCGTCCACCCGGTAGCCACCGGCGGCGCGGCCCCTCGTCTCGGTCATCCAGACCGTCGCTCGCTCGCCCGAAGGCCCGTCGAAGACGGCTTCGGCGCGCCCGCCCCCTTCCGAGACGATGACCTCGCGCCAGACGAGCGCTCCGAACGGAGCGCCCCGACGCAGCCTTGCCAGGCGGGTACCGATCGATCGGGCCACATGACCGCCGGTCGGAGGTGGAGGCGAGAAGAGGTCGCCATTTGGATCGATTTCGTTGAGCCTCTCGCGGCTGACCGGCGCGAGCTCGTCGGTACCGTGGAACTCTCGGTAGTGGTCGGACACGCCCCTGCAACGCGTCTCGAAGACACAAGCTTCGCAGCGCTCCGGCTTGGACTTGTCCCGGCGCTGCAGCTCGTACTTGTTCCAGGGTTGGTCGAGCGCGCGCCGATCGTCGACCGCAAACGTAAAGGTGTCGTTGCCGCCGTGATGAATGAAGCGAGCGAGCTGCGGCGCGAAGCAATACGGCAGGTTGCCGATGTTGAGATTGAAGCCTTCTGGAAAGCCGCGGACCATCTGCTCGAGCGCGGGGACCAGCTCCGAGTAGCGCGGCATCATCTCGCGGAGCTCTACCTCCGTGCGGGTTCCGGCATCGAGCGGGCGCACCATGTCGAGGTGAAGCTGCGTGACGCCAAACGGCAGGAGCAGGGCGGGAAACGCCGGCACGGATGCGTAGTTCGAGCTCACGACGCACATGTTCACGGTGATGCGTTCGCCCTTGCGATACAGCGTCTCCATCGTGCGAACGATGCGGGCGAAAGAGCCCTCCTTCTTGGTCGTCCGCTCGTGCGCTTCCTCGGTCGCGCCCTGGATGGAGATGCGCCAGGTGAACAGTCCCCTCCGCTGGCCCGCGGTGGCGAGGATCTCGTCGATGAAACCTTCTCGCGCGGTCTTCACGCCGTTGGTGAAGATGACGATCTCCTCGAAACCCAGGGACACCGCGTGACGGACGACGTCTAGAAACCCGGGCTGGAGGGTGGGTTCGCCGCCGAGGAGCGTGACCTTGGTGTGCCCTTCCGCGCGCGCCTTGTCCATCTCCGCGAGCTGAGGCCGGAGGTCGAGCGGCCCCGCGCGCTTGAACTCCGTCTGCTGACCGGAGAAGCAGAAGACACATCGGTTGTTGCACATGTGTCCGAGCTGGATCTCGATCTGCTTCTTCGCCTCCACACCCGAAGAATACCGGGCAACCGTGATCCGGGCCACCTAGCACTACTGCGTCACAAACTTTTCCATCGGCCTGGTTCCGTGCGACAGGCGATGCATGGGGTACGAACTGGATGCCGCCGGCCGCCGTCGGCTGGACGGCTACTTCGCCGAGGTCGGCGTCGCTCTGGCCAACAAGA
>DASXZL010000076.1:0-16906 GCA_036501935.1 Polyangiaceae bacterium
TCTTGTTGGCCAGAGCGACGCCGACCTCGGCGAAGTAGCCGTCCAGCCGACGGCGGCCGGCGGCATCCAGTTCGTACCCCATGCATCGCCTGTCGCACGGAACCAGGCCGATGGAAAAGTTTGTGACGCAGTAGTGCTAGCTAACGGGCTCGTAGCACCATGGAAACCCCGACCTCTGTGCCGTCGCGCAAAACAGCATGCCACGAGCCCGCAGCGTTTCCCGCATCGCGTGTCGGGACACCCGGTGGGGGGCTAGCTACAGCGACAGCGACGCAGGGGCTCGGACTCGGGAGCAAGGGTTTGAAGTGCGGCCTCGGGCGCCGTATCCTCCGGGTTCGCGCGATGCGGGTGCTCCTCGTCAATCCGCCGCCCTTCCAGCGTGTCGACCGCTACGACACCCCCGATTTCGTTCGCCTGGGGCTGGCGAGCCTAGCCGGCCAGCTCCGGCACGACCGCACTTGCGACGTCGGAATCGTCGACGCCAAGTTCGAACGCCTCGGATACGCCGACGTCGTCGAACGGGTCCGGGGGGCGAGGCCGGACGTCGTGGGGCTGACCGCCTTCACCAACGAGATCAAACCCGCGGCGCGCGTCGCGCGGATGATCAAGGCGATCTCTCCGTCCATCGTCACGGTGATCGGTGGAACTCACGTGACCGCCCTTCCTCGCGAGACGCTCGTCGAATTTCCCGAGTTCGACATCGGTGTCGTCGGCGAGGGAGAGATTACGTTCCGCGAGCTTCTCGTTGCCAGGGACCGCGGAACGCGACTGGCCGCCGTCGCAGGTCTGGTTCATCGAGAAGAGGGCGCCCCCGCCCTCACCGAGGAGCGGGAACGCATCGTCGACCAGGACGAGATACCGGCGCCCGCCTGGGACCTTCTTCCGGCGTCGCCGCGCTACCTCTTCATGACCCAGCGAGGATGCCCCTTCCGGTGCACCTTCTGCGCAAACCCGAACGGCCGCGTCGTCCGCAAGCGAAGTGTCGATCGTGTGATCGACGAGCTTCGTTATCTCATCGAGCGCTTCGCCCCCCGGGAGCTCTATGTATGCGACGAGGTCTTCACCTCCGAGCCCGAACGTACGCACGCTCTGCTCGACGCGATGATTGCGGCCCACATCGGCGATCGGCTGCGCTGGTCGGCGCAGACGCACGTCAACATGGTCGACCGCGAGATTTTCCGAAAAATGAAGGCGGCGGGCTGCTTCATCGTGGGCCTGGGGATCGAGACGGGGGATCCCGAGATCATGCGACGGATGAGAAAGGGCATCACGCGCGAGCGTGTGCTCGAGGCCCGTCGCGCCGCTCGCAGTGTCGGGCTCGCCGTCGAGAGCCTGATGATCATCGGTCACCCGAACGAAACCTGGCAGAGCGCGATGCGTACCATCGACTTCGCCGCCGAGCTCGACCCGGAGCGGCCCATTTTCGGTGTGATGGTCCCGTACCCGGGTACGCACGTCGCTGACCTCGCGCGCCGGGGAGAAGGTGGATACCGACTGCTGTCGAAGGACTGGAACGACTACAATAAGCAGATCGGCGACGCGATGGAGTTCGAGAACCTCTCACGCCGTGACCTCGAAGCATTGCAGATGCGGGCCTACCTTCACGTCTTCGTGAAGAACAAGCGCTGGTCCGACCTCGCGCGCTTCGCGTGGGAATACCGGAGCGAAGGATGGGCGGTCGTCGACAAGCTTCTCTTGGGTCGCAAGCCGCCCCCCGTCGAGGTCGACGATGAGCCAGCCCGGGTTAGCCCGTATTTCGACGGTGTGCAGACGGGACGGCGGCGGTCGCTCCCGGTCACGGGATAGGTGTGCCGGTCACTTGGAAACCACGGCGAGCCGCAGCAGTGAGAGGCGCGATTCGAACGGTTCGGCTGCAGACTGGAGTGAGTAGAGCACCTGCCACCTCGCTCGCGGTGCGGGGGTCAAGCCCGCTTCCTTCAGATGGCGCAACAAGGCAGCGCGGCGGTCCGCGCCGGCACGCGGATCCTCGCGCAGGAACACTCCAGCGACCCTGACCGCCGGCCAGGTTTCCACATGGATGCCATCTCGGCTCATGGGGGCGAGCTCTGCGCCGGCCTCCAGGCTAATCGCCAGTTGCCATCGACCAGGGTGCATCCCATCGTCGATGTCGCCCATGTCGGAGAGGACGACCCCATCCGACGTGCTCAGGCGGCGGCCATTCGACTCGGCGAACTTCGTCAAGCGCTCGACGGCTGCGCGCGCTCCGACGTCAAGATCGGTAACCTCCGTCCAGGCGACCAGACGCTCGGGATCGACTTCGTCGACGGTCACCCCGGCCTCGGAGAGCGCTGGCGCCCGTAGCTCCTCCGGCTCAGCCCCGTCGGGAACGATGGTCTCCCAGGTCTCCTCCACGTCCGGTTGATCGTCGATCGTCAGGGTACGTCTGGTAGCCACCAGCACGCCCGCGACGCGCTGGTAGTCCGCGAACGATTCGACCCAGCCCTGGTCGTAGCGAACCTGGAGCAGTAGGTGAGTCGTGGGATCGAACGCCAGGAGCAGATCTCCGAACGTTACTGCCGGGGCCCACTCTCCGCGCACGTCGACTGCGCCGGCGGGGCGTACGTCGTGCCCCCGGAGCATGAGAAGGCGGGCGTTCAGCACGTCTGTCATGCGTCCGTACTCCCTGCGGTCGGCCTCCGAGCAAGCCCAGACCATCTGGCGGGCCTTGCGCCAGCAGCGGTCCGAGTCGACGCCGAACGCCATCGCAACGCCACCGAGAGCCTCGATCCGCATCGACCAGGTCCCCGGCGCGCGAAACTGGAGTGTTCGCCGGAACTCGGTGTGCTCCTTGAAGCGGCCCCTGGAAATGACTTTCATGTTTTCCAGATGAGCGATGTTCTGGAGCCCGCCGTGCGCGGCGACAGCCTGCTCGACGAGGGCCTTGCTTTCAGCCACCGTCGAGGGACCGCCCCGCTCGTATCCCCCGAGGTACGCGGCCGCGAACCCGATCTGGAGCGCAAAGCTCATCAGGTACATGTGCGTCCAGCTCGCCTGGTTGCTCTCCGCGAGGCGCGCCTCCTGCTGCGCGAGCATCAGTCGCACCACGTACGCCCCCCAGACCGCGAGCAGCGCCGCGAGTCCTGCCAGGACGCGTGGGCTACCGCCCAGACAGTGGAGGGCAAGACCAGCCCCGATGAGGAGGCTCGGGGCAAAAAAGAACGGCGCGATGAGGAGCGCGGCCGTCCGGTTGCCGTAACGGATGGGCAGTGTCAAGCACCCGTGAAGACGGTCGCCCTCGACATCGGAGAAGTCCTTGGTGGACACCGCCCCGAAGACGAAGACCCCGAAGATTGTAGCGATGAACCATAGCTCCTTCGATAGGATGCTTCCGACCGCGCTCCACCCCGCAACCTTGAGCAGCATCCCTCGCGGGACGGCGACAGTGAAATTGGCGACGAACAGAAACCGCTTGAGGCGGAATGGCGGCGCCGAATAAGCCCACGTGGCCAGCGCCGTAACGAGCACGATGGCTGCGCAGACGCGGCCGACGAGGACCGAGAGCGCAACGGCCACGACATAGAGCGCGACCGAGAAGCGTAACGCCTGTCGGACCGTGAGGTCGCCGGCCGGCAGCACCCGCTCCGGTTTGTTGATCCGGTCGATCTCGAGATCGCACACCTGGTTGAGGACATTCGACGCGGCGTTGAGAACCGCAGCCATCACCGTCCCGATGGCCATCCGCAGTCCGACCTCCGGAACGATCCCTGACGTTCCGGCCGGCATCTGCGCGCCGGCGCCGAGCGCGATGATTCCGCCCGTTAGCATCCCCAGGGCAGGCATGAGCAGGGTGAACGGCCGCGTCAGCCGGACGTACGGACTCATCACGGCAGGGAGGAGGCCCAGTTCGAGTGAGGAGTGCGGTTGAGAACAAGCCACTCCCACAGAAGCCGTCGATACGTTTTCGGCGTCATTCCTCGTTCCGTGCAGAATGGACGGAGGCTCTCATGGAGGCGGCTCAGGTTGTAGAAGGGCACGCTCGGGAAGTAGTGGTGCTCGAGATGGTGGCTCGACCAGAGGAATGCGAAGTCCCAGAATCGCGACGGCGCCATGAGGGTGCTCCACTTGGCCGGATCGTTGGAGTCGACGTCGTAGTGTTGGCCCAGTCTGTTCATTGCAAACGCCACTGGGAAAACGAGAAAATAGGGGACCACGTATACTTTGAACGCTATCCAGAGTCCCGCGAGAGCAATGACCGAGGCGAGAATAGCGAGCTGTCCTGCCACCGTGACGACTCGCTCGAATCGGATGCGCGCGCGAACTTCGTGGGAGTAGGTCGCGGTCTCCCGCGCCGCGGCGCGGAAGTAGATGATGAAGAGTGCAGGGGTGAAGTAGAGAGCCTTCAGCCAGCGGGCATTTCTCTTCGGTGAAAGGTGGTGTCGTTTCGGATCGGCCGAACCGTCTCCCAGCTGCGCGTGATGGTCCAGGTGCCAGCGTCTGAACTGCGTGTGCGAGATCCCACTCGGGAATGCATACAGCCAGCTCAAGATGCGATTGCCTGCGCCACCGTTCTCGAACACCGCGTTGTGAACCACCTCGTGCAGCATGACCGTGAAGCCGAAGAGGACGAACCCCGAGATGACCGCGCACGGGAGCCACTCGAACCACCGGTCGAGCGACGCCGAGGCGGCTGTGCTCGCGGCGAGCAGCGCGACCATTCGTGCCAGAACGATGAAGTGCCGTAGGGGCTGCTTGCGCTGGAGGTCGCGTAACATCGCCTTCGACAGAGTGCTTTGTAGGCTCCGTCGCAGCTCCTTGCTTGCCTGCGCGTAGTACGAAGTCTCGGTCACGGCCTAGGGTGACGGTAGCCGGGTCAGGCCACCGCTTCCAGCGATTCGGACAGCCACTCTACGCACAGCGAAAGAAGCGTGGACGGTGTCCCGAGCTGCCCGAGCGCATCGCGCGCGCCCCGCAAGTGAGCGCGCGCCATCTGGCGAGCGGGGTCCGCGCCCACCAGGCACGCGAGGTTGCCGCGCTGCTCGCCCTCCACGCCACGGTCTTGAAGGTCGTCCCAGATCTGGTAGGCGGCGCCGAATGCCTCGGCAAATCGCACGAAGCTTGTCATGGTCGAATCGTCCGCTCCGGTGGCAGTCGAGATTAGGCGCGCCACGAGGGCGAAGAGCGCGGCGGTCTTGCGCTGATGGATCGACTCGACGTCGTCGCGCCGCGCCTCCGTGTCGATCGCGAGCTCGAGGGACTGCCCGCCGGCCATTCCGACGATCGTGCTCGAGACGCGCTGCGCCATCGAGTGACGCATTCCCATGTCGTCCTCCCTGTCGCCGAGCATGATGGCGTAGCTTCGCGCCACGAGCGTGACCGCCGCGAGGATGGCGTCGGCCTCGGAGAACCGGAGGTGGGCGGGCTCGACGCCGCGACGCTCTCGAGCGCGGTCCATCGCCGGCAGGTCATCGAGCAGCAGCGAAGCGGTGTGCAGGTATTCGACGGCGATCGCGACGCGCGTGACGGCGTCCGAGGGTGCAGCAAGCGCCTCGCCGATGGCTTCCGCGAGCAGCGGTCGGATCCGCTTGCCTCCGGCCAGCGCGTAGGTCGCAACCTCCCCGAGTCGGCCGCGCAGTCCGAGGCGCTCCACGACGAGCCCGTCGTATCGCCGCCGTGTGTCCTCCCACCAGGGAACGAGCATTCCGGTCACAAGAACCTCACGGGCCGCACCGGCCGTTCGGGATGTTGCGAGCGAACGATGAAGACGCCGTAAGCCAGCATCACGCAGACGACCCACGCGAGCCAGATGGGCGTTGCACCGTGACCGTGTTGAACTCCGAAGAGCGACGCGATCAGCTCGGAGGGGATGTCACCCATCACCCCGAGGACGAAGACGACGAAGAAAAAGAGAACCAAGCGGCGCCACATGAAGAGGCTCGCGAGGTACCCTCCTACCGGGAGCAGGGCGAGCGGCCACAGCCACGGGTGGCGCTGCGCTGCCGGCACGATGACGTCCACCAGCTCGACCACGGCAGTGAACGCCAGCGCGAGGACGACGTAGGCGAGGTTGCGTCGCAAGCGCAGCGCCGGGTGGGTCAGATACAGCAGCAGCGTCAGGAGCCAGAAAACCGTGAACATGTGCCCGGGGATCCAGCCCGGGCTCATCTGTATGCCGCCTCCGCGAGGCTGCCACCATCGCATGGGGACTGCGACGCTCTCGATCGCAAAGGAGATCGTACTGGTCACGACGGTCGCCAAACACAGGACGGGAAGCACACGCTCCCCGTAGCGTCGCGGGGTAATGCGGGGCTCGCCGAGCATGATCGAGTCATGATCGAGGCCGAGGATGAACTGAGCGAGGTAGAGCGATGTGTATGCCTCGAAGAGCCATCCCGCCGGGACCGTGAGCGGAACGCCGAGGAGTTTCAAGTCCGAGCCGCCGAACCGGTACGTCGGAAATACGTTCTGATAGGCGAGCTCACGCCCGAAGGCGATCGCGTAGCCGACGCCCCAGAAGATCGCAGTGGCGCGACGGCCGCGGTACAGCCACGAATGGAGGACGAGGAGCGTCGTTGCGACGGCGACCGGGAAGGTGAAGAGCGGTCGGTACAGGACGTCACCCCGTCAGTAGGAACGCGTCTGTCGAAAGTACAGCGCGAGGACGACCGCGAGGGGAGCGACCGATACGAGCGCGAACGGATCGCGAAGAACGATGCCCAGGCCCGAGAGACACACCGCGATGAGGATGAACAGCGCAGTCACAGGGGCCTCGCGGACGAGCAGGCTCGAGCGCATCCTCGAACTATACACACCGCGCCACTGGCACTCGGTGCGATTCGCTTCACATTCCATTCGGCGTGGCGACGGTCGTCTCGGCGGCCTTGATTCGCGCGAGTACTGCGTCGAGCGCAGCTTCGCGGCGTGGGGGGGGCGGTGCGGCCACGCGTAGATCGTGCTCGCGATAGAAAATGTCGTAGCGCGCGCTGCTCCTCGGCGCCCGGTACGGCTGCACCCCGAGCGCGGTCACGGTGATGATCAGGCCCGTATCGACGCCGGAATCCTGGTTCCGGAGCGCGATTTCGATCTGCCGCTTGTGCGCTCCCGAGGGACCCTCGATCGCAGCAACCCGGAAGTCCGCGACCGGGTCCCCCACGCGGAGCCCCCCGAGAAGCGCCGAGACGTCCGCGGCCGGCGGCAACGCTGTGTCGGGGGCACGACCCTGCCGGTCCTGCGGGCGCGTTCGCGCGCGGTGGTGCTCGCCCGTGTATCGGCGGACGGCGGGGAGCGACCCGACCCCCGCAAGAACGCCGAAGAAACAGATCGCAGTCGCGAGCGTAACGCGGGTGCCGCGCTGCGAAGCCGGAGTGGATGGCGGCTCGACCGGTGCGCTCGCCGTGCGGCCGCGGAGGCGCGCGACTATCGCCGGCCACGGGTAACCGAACAGCAAGGCGATGACGACGGCTTCGAGATACACGATGTGCGCGAGCAGCAGAGTGTTCAGGTGAAAACCGAGGATCGCGGCGCACCAGAGCTTGCGCATGAACGGAGACACGAGGAGCATGACGGCCCCGAGCTGCACGACGAGTGTCGCAAGGGCGAAAGCCGCCGATACCGCGCCGTGGTTCGTCACCACATCCGCATACGTGCCGAGCACCGAGTTATCGGCGACCGGGTGCTGCGATACGACGATCGCGCGCAGGTGGTTCGGGTCTGCCCAGTCGACGCCGCCGAGGAGCAACTTGCTCACGCCCGCCCCGAAGTAAGTCGCCGCGAAAACGCCCACCGCTCCGGTCTCGGCGAGGCTTTCCTCGTTCGCCGCCTCACGGCGGAAGCCGTTTGCCGCGATACCTCGCGCGTAGGCGAGGCCGAAGACCCATCCGAAGAGGACGGCTCCGACCGTGTAGAAGCTTCGTGCGGGTCCGCCGACGAGTGCTGCGTGGCTCTCCGAGAGAACAGCAATGGCCCCGACGGCGACAAGCCCGCTCGTGATGGGGCGACGCCGCGCCGCAAATGAAAGGAGGCCCGCAACAGCGAGGACGACGAGGGCGATGAGCGAGAGGGGATGATCGTGCATCGCGAAGAGAAAGCGCGGCGCAAAGCCGTGCGAGAGCTCACTCTCGCCCGTCCGATGAACTTGCACTGCGAGACCGATCGCGTCCGCCGCGCCGACGAGCGCAAGACCGACGCGCAGCGGCGCGCGGGACAAGCCGTCGTAGACGTTGGCCATCAGCGGAACAGGGCGCGACAGCGAGCGATACGGCAATCGGTCTGCGTCGGAGGACCCTCGCCGTCCGGGAACCTCCAGATGTGTCGCACGAGATCCACCGGCTGCGACCGTGGGTCGCTCCCCGGGTGGGCTCGCACGTAGTCGATGGCCTCTCGGTCGACGTAAGTGATCGAGTACACGTCGCGACCGATGCAAGCCGTCGGGTCGAGGCCAGGCGTGGCGCTCTGAGCCGCCCTGTCCTGGGACGGGGCGTCACACTCCCACGCGATTCCGTCGCTCACCTCGTGCAGGTGCTCCATGTCGTCCTTCGCGACGATCCGGCTGCCGCTCGTGAGATGCTCCCCTGCGTACATGGGGAACGTCGAGAAGGGGTAGACGTTGCCTACGATGCGAGCGACGGCGAAGTAGCCGACGAAGGAGAGCCCCGCCACCGCCAGCGCAGCCCGCCGCTCGATCCGATTCTTCGCCCGTTCGTCCATCGCCGTGCCCGGAGCGCGGGCACGCGCACCAGTGTAGCGGTAGGATGCACCCATGGCGCGCGTCCTCGTCGTTCACCCGCCCGTGTCCGTGGCGCGCGACTACATCGACTACCCCTACTTTGCCGATCTCGGCGCGGTCCAGCTCGGGGCGGTCCTCCGCAGCCTCGGGCACCGCGTGGACATCGTCGACGCCTACGCCCTTCCGTCCTCGTCGCTGCATTGGTCCCCGGATGGCCGTGCCCATCTCGGGGCGCCGCTCGGCGACGTGGTGGAGCGCTGCCGCGCTTCGCTATCCGACGTCGACCTCGTCATCGTCGCCTTCACCCCGTTCCACCGACCTCCGGATCGCGACGGGACCCTGGGCGACCTGCTCGCCCGTCTACGCACCGAGGTGCCCGACGTCCCCCTGTGGCTCGCTGACCTCTACCAGTCCGGTCAGCATTACGTGGAGGCGGACGGACAGCGAGTGCTGGCGAGCTACCCCGAGGCGGAGGCGTGGGTGAAGTACGAGGCCGAGGAGACAATCCCCGAGCTGCTGACGGCGCTCACGAGCGGCGGTCCCCGTCGCGGAGCTGTTCACGGACGAGAGGTACCATCGCTCGACACCCTGCCGCTCCCCGCGTGGGATCTGGTCGACCTCCCAGCGTACGACCGGTTCCGTGCCCGCGTCGTCGCGCACCTCGGACGCGGCCCATGGGCTTTCCCAATCGACGGTCGAACGCTGCCCTTCGTCACGACCCGCGGATGCCCGTTCCGCTGTGCGCACTGCAGCTCCAACCCCGGCCGCGCCCCGGACGCGCCGAAGACCCAGCGGCGCCTATCCCCAGCGCGGATGCGCGAGCACATGCAAGTCATGGTGCGCATGCACGGCGCGACGCGCCTCGAGGTGCTCGACGAGCTACTCAACGTCAACGCGGGCCATTTCGACGAGTTCTTGAAGGCGGCATGCGAGCTCGACGTCGCGTTCGACGTCCCCAACGGCATGCGTGCGGACTATCTGTCAGCGCGACACTTCCAGGCCATGCGCGGCCGCGTGACGACGGTGAGCGTCAGCGCGGAGAGCGGCGTGCAGCGCGTCGTGACCGAGGTCGTCGGCAAGCAGCTCGACCTCGGGGCCATCACGCGCGCCGCCGAGAACGCCCACGCAGAGCAGGTCCCGCTCATGGTTCACTTCATGATCGGCCTCCCGGGGGAAACCGCTCAGGAGGTCAACGCGACGCTCGCGTTCGCGATGGATCTGCACGACCGCTTCCGCGTGCATCCAGCGGTGCAATTCGCGACGCCCCTCCCCGGTACCGCCCTGGCGCGCGGACGCGCGCTCCCCGTCGTGAGCGACTGGGGTCCGCTATTCCAGACCGCGCCCAGCCAGCCCGACGCCCTTGTTCCGCCAAAGACCCTCGCGAAGTTCAAGTGGACGTTCGACGAGCGACTGCGCGCTTCGCAGGGGCCCCGCAAGGTCATCATGAACGTGACCTACGTCTGCAACAACCACTGCACCTTCTGTGCGGTCGGCACGCGTACGCAGATCGATGGCCACCCGACGCGCCAGCGCGAGCACCTCGATCTCTACCGGGCCGAGGGCGTGAAGATGGTCGACTTCGATGGCGGCGAGCCGACGATGAACCCCGAGCTCGTACCGCTCATCCGCTACGCGCGGTCGATCGGCTACGAGCGCGTTAACGTCACGACCAACGGACGGATGTGCTTCTACCCCGATTTCGCGAAGCGCCTGGTGCGCTCGGGGCTCACGACGCTGCTCTTCAGCGTGCATGGCCCCGACGCACGGACGCACGCGCAGCAAGTCGGCGTCGCCGAGGCCTTCGAGCAGACAGTCGGAGGGATCCAGAACTGCGTTCGCCTCGCCCCCCGCGGCGTCGAGCTGGGAATGAACATCACCATCACGAAGGGCAACTTCGCCCTCCTGCCGGAGGTCGCCGAGCTGGCGCTCTCCCTCGGTCTTCCCTGGCTCAACATCCAGTTTCTCACGCCGTTCGGAAGAGCCACGTCGTCGGTCGCCCCCGATACGCAGGAGGCCGCGAACGTCGCGAAGCGCGTCATCGATCGCTTCCGGGACCGGATGAAGTTCCAGATCATCAACCTCCCGTTCTGCTTCATGCCCGGCTACGAGGAATTCATGATGGGGGACCTTCTCAAGCTCGAGCGCCACATGATCTTCGTGAACAACGAGACCGTGAACCTGGCGAGCTACCTCGCGGAGCGGCGGACGAAGAAGCCCGTCTGCGAGACCTGCCCCCACGGGGTCTTCTGCGGGGGATTCTACGAGCTCGAATCGGCGCCCGAGCCGCCGTGGTTGATCGCGCCCGAAGATCTGCTGCGCCCGGCGAGGGTCGCGGTCCGAAGCTGAGCCTGTCGGGATGGCATTCTCTGGACGCGTCCTCGACCTCATCGCGCGAGAGCTGTTCGCGCCGCTCCTCGATGGCCCCCTGCCGTCGGGATGGCGCCTGTTGAGCTGGGACTCGGAGCAAGGTCTGTGCGTCACCGTGCAACGAGACCGGACCACGCTGCTCATCGAGCTCGAGGGCCGCGATGAGGCCCGCGCGTGCTATGCGCGAACGGTTCGATTCAACGTCTGTGTACGTCCGATGTTCGACGTGGGCGCGCGCCTCGACGCAGGACAACGGCAGTTCGTCGATCGCGTCGTCGAGCTCGTCCGGCGCCGGGAGCGGCGCCTCCCGATCGCGCAAAGAGCAGAAAGCGAGCGAGCGAGCGCCGTGCGCGAGATCACGGTCGACCGTGCGCTGATTCCCGAAGGCCCGGGCCACTACTACTTCAACCCGTACGTCGGGTGCATGATCGGATGCGCCTTCTGCTACGTCCAGGAGCGCGCCGACGACTCGCGCCGGCTCGAGGGCTTGCCGCGCCTCGAGTGGGGCCGCTACGTCGACGTCAAGGTGAACGCCGCCGAGGTACTCCGGCGAGAGGTCAGGCTGCATCCACCCGGGATCGTGCGCCTGAGCCCGATCTTGACCGATCCGTATCAGCCGATCGAGCGCCGCTATCGCATCACCCGTCAGGCGCTGGAGGTGTTCCTGGAGGCTGGGTTCGCTCCGGTGATCCTCACGCGCGGCGCGCGCATCACGGAGGACGTAGAGCTCCTCCGACGTTTTCCGGCGGCAGCGGTCGGTTTCTCCATCCCCACGGATATCGACTCCGTGCGCGTCGCCTTCGAGCCTCGCGCGGATCCGGTCGAAGAACGCTTTGCAGCGCTCTCCGCTTGTCGGGCGGCGGGGCTCCGCACGTTTGCCGTCATCCAGCCGGTCCTGCCGATGAACGTCGACGTTCTGGTCGGGAGGCTGGCCCCTCTCGTCGACGCCGTGCGCGTGGATCGAATGCACGACGTGGCGCGCTTCCGTCATCTCTATGCCGCGGCAGGCATGCTGGACGCAGTCGAGCCGGCGTTCTTCGACAGGACCCTCGCCGCTCTGCGCGACGGTTTTGGCCGCTCTGGCGTGGCGATCGACGAGATGGATGATCTCGGCGCCTTGGTCGGGCGTGCGTAGGTCCGGTCTGCGAGAGGTATAGTGAGGCGGTGCACCTGCCCGCCGCGTTCACCGGACGGCGCTGGCTCGAGGTTGCCCTCGACTATCGCTGCAACCTGCGTTGCCTGGGGTGCCATGCTTGCCAGGACACGGGGGAACGGCTCGCGAGCTCCGAGGCGCTTGCACTGCTCCGCTCGGGACGCGCACGCGGGATCGGAGGACTTTGGCTCGGCGGAGGTGAGCCGACGCTCCGCGACGATCTCCTGTCCCTCGTGAGGATGGCACGGCAGCTCGGCTATGCGGAGGTCACCGTCCAGACCAACGGGGTGCGCCTCGCGTACGCGGACTACCGCGCCGCGCTGGTCCGGGCGGGCGTCACTGAGGTCCGCTTCAACGTGAAGAGCCATCGCGCCGACGTTCATGACCGGCTCGGCGGCGGCGTGGAGTGTCACGCCCTGATGGTGGAGGCGGTCGCAGGGTTGGGCGGAACGGGCGTGAGAGTCGCGGCGGACGTCTTGCTCTCCCGGACGACGATGAACGAGCTCCCCGAGACGATCGCCTTCTTCGCCTCGCACGGTGTTGTGAGCTTCACGTTGTGGCTCCTGTCCTCGGCAGATGCTTCACGGGGCGGGGCCTCCGAGGCCACGGCGGTCGTGGCGGAGGTGCCACGCATCTCGGATCTCGTCCCCGCCCTGCGGGCGGCGTTGGCCGAGGCCAGGAAGGCTCGTGTGCGCCTCGAGAGTCTCCATACGCCCCCGTGCACCATACCGTCCGATTTGCGGGAGATTGTCACATCGTGCGCGGACCTCTCGCTCGTGGTGGTCGGCCCCGACGGCCGTCCTTTCGCCCTCGAGTCGTCACCGTTCGAGGGCGGCGCCTACCTCGACGGGTGCTCCAGGTGCTCGCGCCGTTCGGCCTGCGGCGGACCTCGGGCCGACTACCTCGCGTTGTTCGGGGACGGAGAGTTTTCGCCGCTGGCCGGCCCTTAGCTCGAAATAAGCTCGTCCATTTCGACCGAGGCGACAGACCCGCTCGCAGGCGGTCTGGGGGCTATACTCTCGAGGTCGCCGCATGGATCACGCGCCCGTAGACGACCGCTCCCACGAGCAGCACCGGGTGCTCAGCATCCGCGGCAAGAGCTATTGCAACAGCGCCTGCGTCTTTTGCGTTGAGAAGTTCACCACGCAGCACCCGTCGGCTCCAAAGGTCGACGAGATCAGGCAGCTCATCGTCGCGGGGGCGGGGAAGTACAACATGCTGTTCTTCATGAACGGCGAGCCGAGCTTGAACCCGAAGCTCTTCGAGTACGTCGCCGCAGCGAAGGAGCGTGGGTATCGGTACTTCGGGATGTCGTCTCATTTTCGTGCGTTCGCCGACCCGACCTTTGCCCTCCAGATCCTCGAGGCCGGCTTCGAGTTCTTCGACATTTCTCTGCACGCGTCGACGTTCGCGGCGCAGGCGGAGGTGAACCCCATCGAAGACGGCGGGCTCTCGCTCAAGGAGGCCTTGCACGGACTGCGCAACGTCTACGAGATCGCCCGGCGCACGAGGCGGCGCGTCGCGGTCACGCACAAGATCGTCGTCTCGCGCATGAACTACCGGGACCTGCTACCGCTCTTCCGGGCGACCTATCGGCTCGGGGTCCGGAACTACATCCTACAGCCCGTCCGGGTGAGCGGGCTCGGTCCGGAGCTCACGGCGCGGCTTGCGATCAACGAGGACGAGTTCATGCCGTACGTGAACGACTTCTTGCGCGAGACCGAGGCGTCTCCAGCCGAGATCAAGCTCTACGGGATGAGCCAGCTGGGTGCCTACCCGAGCGAGAATCTCGTGCAGGAGTCGAACCTGATCCGGCATGCCTTCGGCAAGAAGACCCAGCTCGTCCCCGGGCTGAACGGCGGCGATCGTCTCGCCCCGGAGACGATCGCGGAGAGCTCGGCCCCCTCTCACAGAGTGACCATGCGCACCCCTTCGATGACAGAGACGAGAACCTTCGACTGCAAGGAGGATCAGTTCATCCTCAACGCGGGGCTCGTCGGCGGGGTCGCCCTCCCGTTCGGCTGCCGCATGGGATCGTGCGGCATGTGCGCTGGACGCCTCGTGGAAGGGCACGTCGACCGTGCCGATCAGCTGGTTCTGACCGACGAACAGATCGAGAAAGGCTTCGTGCTCCTCTGCAAGTCCAGGCCGCGGTCCGACCTGGTCATCATTTCCCATCAGGAGCTGGAGCTCGGTATCTAGTCGCGATGCCGGGTCGGGGATTCGAGCTCTCGATGGCCCGGGTTCCGGCGTGGGCCATCGCGCTCGGCGCTCTCATCGCGTCATTTCTCCTCCTGGCGCTGTGCGTGGACGTGCCCCCGCTGCACGAGGACACGTCGCGCGACCTGTCCATCGCGCGCGACTGCGTGGACGCAGGACGCTGCGCGATGGCTGGGCCTACGTCGAGCTTTGGTGGGCTCACGCAAGGTGCGCTGTGGATCCATCTGCTCGAGCTGAGTCGGTTCGTGGGCCTCGAGATCGGCGGCGTTCGTACGGTCGTCCTCGGGCTCGCCTCCATGGCCACGGTGCTGGTTGCCTTCACGCCCCCTCGTCTCTGCGGATGGTCCGCCGGTCCCGCAACGTGGGCGCTCGCGCTCGCGATGACCCCAGCCGCGATCGAGCTTCCCGTCCTCTGGAACCCCTCGGTGCTCCCGTTGCCGATTGCTCTGTTCGAGATTGCGTTGCTCGTGCTCGCGGCGACGGCAGACGTGAAGGTGGCCGCGGCGATGGGAGTCTTTCTGTCACTCTCGATCGACGCGCACTTGGTGTGCGCCGGTTGGGTACCCTTTGCCCTGGGGGTTGTCGTCGCTACGGCAAGACGTCCATGGCTCGCGACGGTCGTTGCCGCAGCGTCGATGGTCGGCGCTTTCCTGGTGTCCTCGGTGGGAACGGTGAGGGCGGACCTCCCCATCCTCGCCGCCTGGTCGTTTCGTTTGGCGGCGCTGGCGGTCGTCGCGCTCACGCTCGGTCTGGCCGTCCGGCGACGCGCTCGCGCTGCTGCGGTGACCTCGCGCGTGCGTGTCGTGCTTGCCGCCTCTTGCGTGTATTTCGTGCTGGGGGTCGTGTGCGTGTGCGTAGCGACCGGCCAGCCGCTGGCGCCGCGGTACTTCGCCCCCGTCGTCCCTGCGGCCGCGATGCTGGTAGCCGGGGCTGCCGTCGGCGGTTTCGGCCGGCGACGCTCAGGGTCACGCCGAGCCTCTCTCGGAAACGTAGCGGCCGTCGCTCTGGTCGCCATCCTCGGCCTGCGGACAGTGGTCCTGCACCGCGCGCCCGCACATCCGGCGTGGGCTGCGGCCGACGTCGACCCCCTGGCGCGCTCGCTCGCCGCCCGCGGTTGGACATTCGGTGGCCTCTACGGACACCTGCGTGGTCCTCAAGCTCGCCTGCTGCTGGCAGCTCTTGGCCCCTACCTCCCCGCACCGGACGGGATGCCTCGCGCCCCGGCCCAGGACGATCTTCTCCTTCTCAAGGCGAGCAGGGCCGAAGTCCAGGCCAAGGACGCCGAGTCGTGGGTCCTCGCGGACCTCCCGGGAAACGACGCTGCCGTGGGGCGCGGCGCTCGCTCGTGGCTCGACGTCGGCTCGATGGAGATCTGCGTAGGACCTTCCGGCTCGGACGTGCGTTGCCTACGCACGGGGCTGGATGATGATGATCCGGATCGCGGCGCGACGGGGACCTTCTCCCAGCGAGCGTACCCCGAGATGGAAGGAGTACGACGGAAGCTCGCCCCTGATCCCGGGAGTCGTCACGTGGCCCTCCGGTGGACCCTCGCTGTTCGTCTGCGACCCAATCTCGCGCCGCCGGCGCACGTGCTCTCGCTCGCCGATGCCGATCCGCCATGGCGCATCGAACGCGTGGACGGAGCGCGTTACGCCGGAACGCTGCCCGCTCGCGAGCTGGTCCTCGAGAGTGTTTCCGACGACGGGCGCATCCTGTTCGGCGTCGAAGTCATGGCGGACGACGCCGGACGATTCCGCCCCTGGTTGCCGGACCTGATCGAGACGGCGGCCGACGAAGAAACCATGCGGTCGCTCTCACCCAACCAGCCAAGACGCTCACGATGAGGCCCTCACTCGGCCTGGCCCTCTTTCTGGCCGCCAGCTCCTCGCAAGCTGTCGCGTTCGTGCAAGAGACGCAGACCTGCCGCGACGCATTCGGCGTGGACGCCGCCGGGGAAGTGTTCGACCGATTGCGTATGGAGACGGGCGCAGATGGTTGCTCCCTTGCCGACCTCCGCACGGAGCGCACACGAATGAAGGTCCTGTGGACGAAGCACGGTGAGCCGATGCCGGAAGCGTTCATCGATCCGGCCGGGTGCTCCGTGGCCCCGACGGTTTCAGGTGACATCCTCGCGCTCACGTCGCCGCCCGAGCTCTCCGCTGCGTGTCCGGATGCGCTGTCAGCCATGGCCAGTGCCGTCCGAGCGCTCCACCCGCGGATGGCGGAGCACCACCCGGCGTACTCACGTCGGCTTGCGTTTGCGTCATGGGGTGGTGTGGCCCTCGCGTTCGTCGGAGCCATCGCGGCCCTCGTGAGAGCCTTGCGGGGTGGCCTTCCGGAAACCTAGCACTACTGCGTCAGACCCGACGTTCAGCGGCGGTGCCGACGAGAGCGCGCGATCTGCGTGAAGCCGTAGACGCCGTCGATCTCCGCGTGGAAGAAGCCGCCCTTCGAGCCCGCATCGAGGAGCGCGCGAAAGACGT
>DASXZL010000077.1:0-180691 GCA_036501935.1 Polyangiaceae bacterium
CCACGCCCCCGACCCCGACCCCGACCCCGATCCCGACCCCGACCCCGACCCCGACCCCGACCCCGACCCCGACCCCGATCCCGACCCCGATCCCGACCCCGACCCCGTGCTCCCGGGGAGGGCAGATTGCGCCCCCGTCCCGCGTATACTGAGGCCCCATGAATTACGGAAGCGGTCCTCTCGGTCCCCCCCCTCCCGGCGCTCCTCCCGGT
This sequence comes from Polyangiaceae bacterium, assembly GCA_036501935.1. GTDB lineage: Bacteria > Myxococcota_A > Polyangia > Polyangiales > Polyangiaceae > Palsa-1150. Next base: position 213 of record DASXZL010000077.1, read on the forward strand.
CCCGGCGGTCCGCCCGGCTACGGTCCTCCGCCGGGGGCTCAGCCTCCCGGGTACGGTCCGCCGGCGGGCGGATACGGCGCGGCGAATCCGTACCAGGCCCCCGGCGCGATGCAGGCCATCGCAACGGGTGGCCCTCCTCCGGGCGGCGCGATGAAGTGGCTCTACATCGCCGGGCACGCGGGGTACTGGATCTTCGCGGTGGCCGGCGTGGGGCTCACGCTGGCGCTGGCGCCGTCGGGCGGACGCGCGGGCGCGAGCGACGGCGCCGCGATGGCCGGGCTGCTGCCGCTCTTCGGGCTGGTGTTCCTGGTGGTCGCGCTCGTGGCGGCGCTCGTGTGGCTTCACAAGGCGTGGAGCTCGGTGCCGGATCAGATGCGGTACAACGACGCGGGCCGGTGGATCACGCCGGGGCAGGCGGTCGGGTACAACTTCATCCCGTTCTACAACCTCTACTGGGTGTTCGTGGCGAACCTCGGGCTGTGCGAGGCGATCAACCGGACGCTCGTGGCGCAGGGCAAGCAGCCGAAGGCGCCCAAGGGCCTGGCCATCGCGGCGTGCGTGAGCCAGCTCGTGCCGTACTGCAATCTGCTGGTCGGGCCCATCCTGTGGGCGGTCTACATGTTCATGGTGGATGGCGCGCGACGGGAGATGCTGAATCCCCAGGGATGAGAGGACACGGGGGGGGAAGGTGACGTGCCTTCGGGGCGAGTGCGCCCATGAGGCCGACTCGGTGCGTCGATGAGCGTCGAAAACGCGGGCTCATCATGACGATGGCGTTGCGAGCGACGGTCGGCGTCCCTACCAAGAAGGGCATGACGACCCAGCAGAAGACGGATCTGAAAGCGGAGCTCGCCAAGAGTCTGGAGCAGCTGCGAGCGCTGCGGGACGAGGCGAAGGTGAAGCTGCACCTCGGCGGAATGGACGCGAAGGCGCGCTGGAACAAGCTCGAGCCGCGCATCGAGGAGGCGCTCGGCAAGGCGGCGAACGACGTGAGCGAGGCCTCTCGCACCGCGGTCGACGAGACGGTGAAGGTGCTCCGCGAGTTCAGCGCGTCGCTGAAGTCCTGACGCGGGCTCCTATGGCGCCGTGGCGCGCTCGCCGTTCATCCGGACGAGCGCGCCGACGACGCTCACGATCTCGCGCGGCTCGATCGGCTTCGCCACGTGCCGGTCGAAGCCTGCCCCGAGAACGCGCGTGCGATCCTCGACGCTCGCGTAGGCGGTGACGGCGACGGCGGGGATGCGCGTCCTCGCGACGGAGCGCACGCGACGGATGAAGGTGATGCCGTCCTCCTCGGGCATGCCGATGTCCGAGACGAGGACGTCGGGGTGCTGGGCGAGGAGGAGGTCGTAGCCCGCTGCCGCCGACGACGCCGTGAGCACGGTGGCGCCTCCCGACTGCAACACGTCCCTCAGCAGCTCGATGGCCTCGGGATCGTCGTCGACGACGAGGATGCGGAGGCCCGTGAGGACCGCACCTTCGACCAGCGAGGACGGCGACGACGGGCGGGCCGCCGGGAAGCTGCGGTTCGAGTCCACGCCCAGGGCGAGCGGGACGAGGACGCAAAACGTCGACCCCTGCCCGGGCCCGCCGCTCGACGCCGTCACCGAGCCCCCGTGAAGCTCGACGACGCTCTTCACGATCGACAGCCCGATCCCGAGGCCCCCGTACGAGCGCGTCGACGACGCATCCGCCTGACGGAAGCGCTCGAAGACGTGCGGCAGGAACTCCGGGGAGATGCCGACGCCGTCGTCCGCCACGACGATCTCGACATCCCTCTCGCTCCGGACGAGGGAGACGCGCACGTGGCCGCTCGCCGGCGTGAACTTGATGGCGTTGTTGAGCAGGTTCCACATCACCTGCTCGAGCCGATCCTTGTCGCCGAGGACGGGGCCGGCGGTCACGTCGATGTCGGCCAGAAGCTCGATCCCCTTGGCTTGGGCCGCCGGCCGCACGGCCTCCAGCGCGGACTGGACGGCGTCGGAGGGATCCATCGAGCGGAGCGACACGCGCAGCTTGCCCGAGGCGGCACGGGACACGTCGAGCAGGTCTTCGATGAGCTGCGTCTGGGCGACCGCTTGCCGCTCGATGGTGGCGAGCGCGCGATCACGCTTGGGCGTGTCGAGCATCCCGCTGCGGAGCATGCGCGTCCAGCCGAGGATGGCGTTGAGGGGGGTGCGGAGCTCGTGCGAGAGCGTGGCCAGGAACTCGTCCCTCGCGCGGCTGCTCGCCTCGGCCAGATCCCGCGCGGCGGCGACGGCCTCGACGAGGTCGCGCATCTCGTACTGACGCCGGCGTGCCCGGAGCGCGCTCTGGACGGCCCTCAGCATGGCGCGCGCGTTCACCGGCCGCTCGAGCAGCGTGATGTTGGCGCGCTGGCCGAGCGACGCCACCAGGCCGTAGCCCGCCCCGATGATCTCGCGCTCCACGACGCTGACCACGACCGGCAGGTCGGACCAGATCGGCTGCTGATCGATGCAATCCATGAGCTGGTGCGCCACCGCGGGGACCAGGGTCTCCTCGGCGAGGAACACCGCCCCTGCGCCCTCCGCGATGGAGTTGCACAGGTCGGCCATGTCCGGACAGGCCTTGCACGTGATGCCGACCGAGGCGAGCAGCCGCGTCGTGTGCGCCGCGTCCGCGCCGAACATCGCGTACACGAGGACGCGGTCCTCGTGCGGGTTAGCTCCTCGTGCCGGCATCGCTCCTCACGAGCTCTTCCCCGTGTAGGTCGGTACCCCCGTGAGAACGCCGCGGAAGTCCCGCAGGGGCTTGCCCACAGTGATGCCTCCGGGTCCGAGCGAAAACTCGCGGATGGTCCGCTCGTGATGGCCGCTGCGCTTCTTGACGACGGAGATGGCGTTGTGCACGGCGCCCTCCGTCTCGTAATACCGGAGAAGGATCACGGAGTCCGCGAGGTAGCTCGCGTCCACCTGCGACGTCATCGAGCCGATGATGCCGTGCTGCGTCGCGATCAAGATCGTGAGGACGCCGCTCTGGCCGAGGTAGGCGAGGAGCTCGTGAAGCTGCGACAGCAGGTACCTGTCGTCGGGCATCGCGTTGAGGTACCCGGTGAGGCTGTCGAGCACGACGACGCGAGCCCTGTGGCGCTCCACCGCATCGCGCACCTCGTGGGCCAGCTGACCGGGAGAGATCTCCACCGGGTCGACCTGCCGCAGGGAAATCTGTCCGCTCGTCACGTATTTCCGCAGGGGCATGCCGAGGCTGTCGGTCCGCGCGAAGAGCGTCGGCAGCCCCTCGTCGAACGTGAAGACGGCGGCGTGCTCGCCGCGCTCGGCGACCGCGACGCAGTACTGCGCGGCCAGCGACGACTTGCCCGATCCCGCCGGACCGATGACGAGCGTGGCCGTCCCGCGATCGAGCCCGTCGCCCAGCAGCTCGTCGAGCGCCGAGACGCCGCTCGGCACGCTCTCGAACTCGAACCCCGGCTTGTGCTCCGACGCGACGAGGCGCGGGAAGACGCGGAGGCCGCCCGACTCGATGACGTAGTCGTGGAACCCGTCGCGGTAGCTGACGCCGCGAAGCTTGCTGATCTCCATCCGCCGACGGGTACCTCCGTAGATGGGCACTTGGCGCTCGAGCGCGACCACGCCGTGGACGAGGCTCTCTACGTGCTCGTCGGAGTGTTCGCCGCTGTGATCGTCGAGGAGGAGGACCGTGCATTTCTTGCCGGCGAAATGGCTCTTGAGGGCAAGGATCTGACGCCGATACCGGAGCGGCTGATGCGCGAGCAGGCGGATCTCGGAGAGCGAATCGAAGACGACACGGTCGGGCTGGACGCGCTGGACCTCGTCGAGGAGAGTGCGCATCGCCTCGGTGAGCTCGATCTCCGAGGGCTGGTACATCGTGTACTGCGTGTCGGTGAGCTGCTGGGCGTCCGCCGCTTGCAGCTCGAAGACCGTCAGCCCGTCGAGCGACCAGCCGTGCGAGCGTGCGACGTCCGTCAGCTCCTCGCGCGTCTCCGAGAGCGTGATGTAGAGACCGCGCTCTCCGGCCTTCGCGCCCGCGAGCAAGAACTGGAGCGCCAGCGTCGTCTTTCCCGCGCCGGGACGCCCCTTCAGCAGATACAGCCGACCGCGAGGCAGGCCGCCACGCAGCACGTCGTCGAGACCGTGGATGTCGAACGGAGCCTTGGATGCATCCTCCATCCTCGTTTGATCTAGCGTGAAGAAGCGCCCCGAACCAGAGCGCGTCGCCCGCGTGCGACTCACCGGACGCGGCCATTTCGAGCTCGTGCGCTCGGAGGACATGGACGATGGGATGACGCAGGCGGTGAGGTGCGGGTCGCGAAGCCGCCCGGGGGGAGCTCAGTCGCGGGAGGGGTCCCGAGCCCCGGCGGGCGGCACCGAGCGCTTCGCCTCGCGGAGCGCCTCGTCGGCGGCCTCTGCCCCTCACCCCGCGACGCGGTTCCGTCCCCCCTGCTTCGCTTCGTAGAGCCGTTCGTCGGCGCGCTTGTAGAGCTCGTCCGGCGTCGCGTCGGCCTCGCCGAGCATCGCGCAGCCGAGGCTGATCGTCACCGGGACCATCTGCTGGTCCACCCTGAGCGGCGTCGCCTCGACGATGCGGCGCACCTTTTCCGCCGTGACGCGCGCGCCGTCGAGGGGGATCTCCGGCACGAGGATGCCGAACTCCTCGCCCCCGGTGCGCGCGAAGATGTCCTCCCGCCGGAGGCGGGGCTTCACGGCGGCGGCGAGCTGACGCAGCAGGTTGTCGCCGGCGAGGTGACCGTGCGTGTCGTTGACGCGCTTGAAGTGGTCGATGTCGAACACGATGAGGCAGAGGGCGCGGTCGTAGCGCTTGGAGCGGTTGAACTCGCGCTCGAGGGCCTCGTTGAAGTAGCGCCGGTTGAAGACCTGCGTGAGGCCGTCCACCGTCATCAGGCGGTAGATCTCCTCGTGGTAGTGGACCTCGATGTTCTCGCCCGTCATGAACTTGAGGATCGACCGTCCCACGCGCACCTGGTCCCCGTCGCGGAGGCGTTGGTCGCGGATGACGTCGTCGTTCACGAAGGTGCCGTTGGTGGACCCGAGGTCGGCCACCCAGTAGTGCGTCCCGTCGAACGTGATGCGCGCGTGATGGCGGCTGATGCTCTCCTGGTCGATGAAGAGGTCGTTCTTCGACGAGCGGCCGATCTCGAACGGAGCGGTGCCGAGCTGGACGCGCTTGCCGAGCTCCGGGCCGTAGATGACGATGATGCACGCGTCGCCCGGACGGGCACCCTTGGGACCGCCGGGCCCTTCTTGCTGGATCTGGGTGACCCGCGTGCGCTCGGAGTCGCGAAGGCCCACTGCCCGAGAATGCTACAGCGTGACGTCCCGGAGCGTGATCTTCTTCAGATCCGCCACACCTACACCGAACTGCTCGGCGTACCGGATGTAGGCGGGCTCGCGGTCCTCGTCCTTCAGCGTCTTCAGGCCGAAGCCGGCGCGGGCCTTCTCCACCTCGGCCCAGCCGATGGCGTCGACGGCCACCGGATCGGTCGACACGTACACCGACTCGTGGGGCACCACATACTGAGGCTGCTTGTAGAGCGGGCCCCCGTGGGCCATCAGCTTGAACCCGTCGATGACGGCCAGCCGGAAGCGGGACCGGACGATGTCCTGCGCCGCGAGGACCGCGATCTGCGGGGAGCCATGGAGCTCGTGGAAATCCTGCGGGTTGAGGACGGTGCCGTGCGTCGTCGTCTTCAGCGCGCCGGTGTACCCGTGCTGCGAGTGGTCCTTGACGAGACCGAAGGTGATGAGCGCCGTCGACTCGGTCAGCGAGCGCGCGAACTTGGTCCGGCGCTGGATCGACGGGATGTTGCGCCAGTCCATCGTGGCGTCGTTCTTCCCGTGGTTCGCGAGCTGGACGCCCGCGGGGACGTTCTTCGGGGTGATGCGCGTGCCCTGCATCCAGGCCGGGTAGGCCTCGAGCAGCGTGATGTTCGAGGGCTGGACGCCCGCGGCGATCATCGCGTCGACGAACGGGAGCACGAGCTCCTTGTTGGTCGACATGTTCTGCAGGGCGATGCCGTTGACCTTGACGCACACCTTGTCCTGCGGGTGGACGAACTGCTTCACGGCCTCCACGAGGTCGTCCTTGCCCGTCAGCTCCGTCATGGCGCGCTGGAGCATGGCCTTCGCGTCGTCGGGCTTCGGGTAGATGCCGTTCGCCTCGAGGCACCCGCTCTTCTTGACGCGCACGACGTGGCCCGGCCTCGATAGAGGTACGAAGCCCGACGGAAGCGTCGCGGCGAGGTCGGAGGAGGGGCCGGCGTGGGCGACTCCGGAACGCAGCAGCGTGGCGGCGGCGGCCGAGGCCGCAACGCTCGCCAGGAAGGCTCGTCGATCCATGAGAAAACTCGTACCACGCTTGGGCGCGAGGGGCCAAGCGAGGCCCCGTGTGCGGGCGCGTACGTCGAGAGGGCCCGTCGTGAGCCCGTCGTGAAGGCGCGGCCCGACGCTTGCTCCGGCGCCTCGACGTGAACGCGCTCGCTCCGCAGCCCGCCTGCGCCCCGGTGCCCGTCGACGCACCGCTGCGCCCGCTGTCGCTCGACGGCCTCTTCTGGCGCCGCTGCGCCCGCCTCGGGGCCAGCTGGGGGCCTTCGTGGTTCGTTCGCTGGTCGCCTCCGCTCATCGGCCTCGCCATCGCGGCGGTCATGCCCGGGCGTCGTCGCGCGCTCTCCACGCAGCTCGCACGCGCGCGAGGGCCCGCCGGGCTTCTCCGGAACGCCCTCGACGTCGGGCGGACCTTCGCGAGCTTCGCGTCGTGCATCGCCGAAGTCCTGTCCACGGGATCGAAGAACGGCGTCGCGCCCGAGGCGACGATCCATGGGCACCCCCAGGTCGACGAGCTGCTCGCCGGGTCGCGCGGGATCATCTTCGCCACGGCGCATACGGCGGGCTGGGAGAGCCTCGGCGCGCTGCTCGCTCGCCGGCACCTCAGGCGTGTGATGATCGTGATGCAGCGAGAACGCCACGAGGGGGCGCGCAAGCTCCACGACGCGATGCGGGAAGCACAGGGCGTGCACATCGTGCATGTGGGCGACGACCCGCTGGCCTCGCTCCCGGTGCTGCGGCACCTGCGGGAGGGAGGGGTCGTCGCGCTGCAGATCGATCGGGTCCCGCCCGGGATGTGCGCGCGCGCGGTCCGCCTCTTCGGGTCCGCCGGTGCCATCCCGGAAGGCCCCCTGCGGCTCGCGCAGCTCACCGGGGCGCCCATCGTCCCGGTGTTCTCGGCGCGCGACGGCTACCGCCGCTATTCCGTGTACCTGCACGCCCCCATCGTCGTCCCCCGGAAGGCCTCTCCGGGTGCGCTCGACGGCGCCGCGCAGCGGCTCGCCGACGCCCTCGGCGAGTTCGTCAGCGCGCATCCGACGCAGTGGTTCGCCTTTCATCCGTGATGTCCGCGATGCGAGAATGAATGACGGTTCAGCCAGCGCGCCTGTCCGCCGACATCGTCTCCCTTGAGAAAGACTGAGCTTTCCCGACCACCGTCCCGACCGGGCGGATGGCATCCTCCGTGCTGAGGACCGCGCCCATGTCGAAGCTCTCCACCGTCCTCCGCGCCGTCGTTCCCGCGTTCGCCCCCGCCCTCGCCGCCGTGCCCGTGCTCACCCTTCTCGCCTGCTCCCCCGCACGGTCCGCGGTGCCGGCCGACGCGCACGTCGAGATCCTGCAGACGCAGAAGCTCGTGCTTCACGGCACCGTCGCGCCGCACCCGGCGAGTGCGTCGTGCGCGTCGAGCGCCGCGGGCTCCGCGCCGCAGTACCTGCAGCTGAACGAGGACACGATGGGGAACATCGTCCTCCGGCCCACCGGCGGCGCGGCGGTGCTTCACGTGCAGGAGCTGGCCACCAACAAGACGTGGTGCGTGACGAGCGCAGGCGACGGCAGCGGAGCGACCATCCCGGGCGAGTTCCCGGGCGGCGTGTACTCGATCACCGTCGAGGGCTCGCACTCCGAGGGGCCGACCTCCTACGCCGTGGTGTTCGAGAGGCTCTGAGTCGCCGGCGCGCTCGCCGGCTCACGGCGGGTCGTGAAACGTCACCCCGCCGGTCTCCAGATCGTAGACGGCGGAGACGATGACGACGCGGCCGCGGTCGACGAGGTCCTGCAAGGCGGGGCTCGCGTGGCGGAGCTCGAGCGCCGCAGCCTCCGCGTTGGCTCTCACCGCGGCGGCGAGGCGCGTCGCGTTGTCGCCCGGCGCGTCGAAGAGATGCCGCACGTGCGGCGTGATCCGGTCGACGATCGATCGCAGGTTCCGTGAGGCCGCCCCGCCCTCGAGCGCGATCGGCGTCATGGTCGCGGCGACGGCGCCGCAGTGCGTGTGACCCATCACGACCACGAGGCGCGTGCCGAACTGGCTCGCCGCGAACTCGACCGAGCCGACGAGCGACGGCGCGATGATGTTTCCGGCGACGCGGATGACGAAGAGATCTCCGAGGCCCTGGTCGAAGACGTACTCCGCGGGCGCACGCGAGTCGGCGCAGCCGAGGACCACGGCGAACGGCGTCTGCTGGTCGGCGAGGCCCGGATGCCAGCGACGGAGCGCGTTCCCGTCCCCGAGGACGAAGCGACGGTTGCCATCGCGGAGGCGGCTGAGGGCTTCTTCCGGGGGGACGGCGTCGGGTGCGAAGGTACGCGGCATGGAGAGGTCCTTCGTCTACTACCACTCTCGACGTGCGCAACGCGCTACCCTCGAGAAGCGGAGGTTGCCGTGGACCGAGCCCTGACCGCGTGTGCCGTAGCGCTCGCCATCGCCGCGAGCCTCCTCCTGACGCGATGCTCGGGGAACGGGAGCGCGGAGAGCGGCACGACCGCGGAGGGAGGAGCCGACCACGGCGGGACTCCGGGAGGCGACGGTGGCGGCGAGGCGGCTACGGAGGGTGGCTTCGTCGGCGACTCGGGCGGCGACGCGGGGCAGGACGGGGGCGGCGCGCCGGCGGGCCCGACGCTGGGCGGCTGCCCGCTCTTCGCGCCCGCGTTCGCTTACAACGTCGACGTCTCCCAGGCCGCGCTCGACCCCGCCTCGGCGACCTACATCACCGGGCTGAAGGCCAGCGCGCCGGTCATCGGGCTCGACTATCCGGGAGGCGAGGCGTTCAACGTCGTCCCCGCGACGCAGGCGGCCGTCCCCGTGCAGACCGCGAGCTTCTACGGCTTCGACACGACCGACACGTTCTTCTTCGAGCAAGATGCCGGGGCGGCCACGGCGCCCATTCCCGCAGGCGTGCAGTACGAGAACATGACGACCCCGAACGCCGACCACCACATGATGGTGCTCCAGCAGGGGACCTGTCAGCTCTTCGAGCTCTACGCCTGGAATCCCACGGGTCCGACGACGGGCTGGTCCGCCCTCGTGGAGTGGGACCTCGACGGCGCCGACGAACAGATCCCCGACAAGCTCGAGGTCGGCAGCACGACGGCGGCCGGAACGCCGCTCCTGCCGGGCGTCATCTGGCCGGAAGAGGTCGCGGCGGGCGAGATCCGGCACGCGGTCGACATCGTCATGCCGGCCGCCGCCATCGCCAAGTGCACCTACGTGCATCCGGCGTCGGACGGCGCGTGGACGGCGACGGGCGCCTTTCCGTACGGCGGCCGGCTGCGCCTGAAGGCGAGCTTCGACACATCGAAGATCACCGGGACGCAGGCGCTCGTCGTTCTCCGCGCGCTCCAGAAGTACGGGATGTTCAACACCGACATCAGCGGCGAGACGCGCTCGTCGTTCCGTCTGGGCGGCCTGGGCGATAACCAGGGATGGGTGCAGGCCGACATCACGCAGCTCGGCCAGCTGACGTGGGACGACTTCGACGTCGTCGATCTGGGGCCGACGTACACGATGGCCGGGTGCAACTGACTCAGAAGAGCCGTGGCTCGACGCCGAGCCACAGGGCGAGCCACGTGGTGTCCGTGGCTCCGCCCTGGGAGCCGGCGGCAAGCAGCGTGGCGACGTCCGCGCGAGCAAAAAGGGAAAGGTTCTCCGCGATCTCGATCGCCGCGGTGGCATCCGCTCCCAGGTCGGCGCGCGCCGCGGTCCCGACCGTCATCAGGGTGACGGCGAGCGTGACCCTCCCGAGCGCCCTGGCAGGTTGCACCGGCCCTCCTCATTCCTCTGTGTCGGGCCTGCCGCGCGATGTTCATGGCATCGACGTGAGTCTGCGGATGCCGGGATCTCGCGTAGACTCCCGCCCCGGAGGCAGGATGAAAGCGACATGGGGCGGCGCCGTGCTGGCCGAGAGCGACGACACGGTCGTGGTCGAAGGCAACCACTACTTTCCCGCGGAGGCCCTGCGGCGCGAGCACTTCCGCGCGACCCAGACGCACACGACGTGTGGGTGGAAGGGCGTCGCGAGCTACTACGACGTCCTCGTCGACGGCAAGGTGAACGCCGACGCCGCCTGGTACTACCCGGAGCCCAAGGAGGCGGCGAGATCGATCACGGGCCGCGTGGCCTTCTGGAAGGGCGTCAAGGTCGAGCCCTGAGGCGCGCTCCGGATCGGCGGGCGCCGGAGAAGCACCCGTTTTGCAGCGCCGCTCGCGGACGCTAAGCTCTCGCACGTGCGCGCTGCGTGGACGGCCTTGGTTGCGTGTGCCGCGCTGACCGCCGGATGCAGCGCGCACGCCGACGGCGCCTCCGGGGGGCAAGAAGAGGTGCTCCTCCCGTATCCGCCGGACGGAGGAGCCGTCGAGTGGGACGGGTGGGCGGGAGAGTTCGTCCGCGACTACTGCGTGCAGTGCCACAACCCGTCGGCGGCGTGCGGGGGAAGCGGGTGCCACTCGCCGGGCGATCCACGGATCGCGGCGGACTTCGACGACAAGTCGGACGTCGTCGCCCGGGCGGCGACGATCCGCTGCGGCATCAGCGTGACGCAGGACCCGAGCTGGCAGTGCGGTCCCACGGCGCCGGAGTCGTTCCCCGTGTTCCTCGGTCAGAACGCGCTGCCGACCGACGAGCAGCGCGATCTCATGGTCGACTGGTTCGAGGCGGGATGTCCCTGAGCGCGCCCCTCAGGTGCAGTCGTCGCAGCGTCCCTTGATCTGGACCTCGACCTTCTGGGTCCCGAGGGCCTTGGGCGCGCCCGTAGCCGCCCGGACCTTCACCGCCTGGTCGGGCAAGCACGACACCTCTCCGCAGTCGATGCACACGAAGTGCGGGTGGCCGGCGTCATCGCCTCGGCCCTTGGCCTCTCGACGCTCGAACCGCCATACGTGGTCGCCGAGATCCGAGCGAACGAGCAGGCCGGCCTCGGCGAGGTCCATCAAGTTCCGGTAGATGGTCGCACGGTCGTACCCGCGGTCGGCGAGCGCTTCGTGGATCTCGAGATGGCTGAGCGGCGAGGTCGCGCTGCGCATGTACGCGAGGACGGCCACCCGCGGGCCCGTGCTGCGCATCCCGTGCAAGCGGATCTCCGTCTGCAGGTCGGCGATCGAAGCCGCCGGCTTGCGCGGCTTCTGGAGGTGTTTCACGGCTCGAGGCATTCGGGAGGCAGCGCGACCGGGCGCGGTGCACGACAAAGATGCGTCAGCAGGGGCCGGAGCGCAAGCCCGTGAGGACCCACGGACCCGTGCTCTTGCAATGCGATTGCGGAGCTTTGAGGCTCATGCGGACGCGTGGCGCACGGGCGACCAAAAAAGGCTGCGCCCGGGCACGGTTTCGTGGGAAGACGCGAGGGGAGGCTTGAAAAGGGTTTGCCGCGGGTGAGCTTTGGGGTACGTAGACTCTGTTGCAACGCAGTTGCGTAACCACCATGTGCCATCGCCTCCGGATCGGGGAAGTCGGCCGCGCGCTCGCTCTTTGCGGTGCGTCGCTGCTCGGCGCCGGGGCGGTAACGGCCGTCTCCGGAGACGCCTACGGGCAACCGCCGCCCGAGCACGTCGTCAGGCCGCCGACGGTGATCTCGCACGTGGACGCCGTGTATCCGCCGAGCGCGCTCGCGGCGCGCGAGCACGCCGACGTCGTCCTCACCGTGACCGTCGACGCCGACGGGCACGTCTCGAAGGTCGACGTCGCCAAGTCGTCCGGTCACGGGGATCTCGACGAGGCCGCCATCGTCGCCGTGCGCCAGTGGACGTTCACGCCCGCCATGCGCGACGACAAGCCGTTTCCCGCCCGCATCACGGTGCCCTTCCACTTCGCGCCGCCCGCTCCCCCGCCCGAGGTGATCGAGACGTCGAAGCCCGACGTCCTCCCCTCCCAGCCCGCCGTACCGACGGCTCCGGCAACGAGCCCTCCGCGGGCACCGGCGACGCCGACCACGCCAGCGGTTGGCCCGACCGCGGCCACGCCCGGGGCCGACGAGGTGGAAGAGATCGACGTCCACGGCCGCCTCGTTCGCCGCAAGCTCGGCGTCGCGGACAACGACGTGACCATCGGCGCCCTCGAGGCCGTGCCGAGGACCAACGCCTCGGACGCGCTGAAGCTCGCGCCCGGCTTTCTCCTCACGAACGAAGGCGGCTCCGGCCACGCCGAGCAGGTGTTCCTCCGCGGGTTCGACGCGCACGAGGGGCAGGACCTCGAGTTCAGCGTCGACGGCGTCCCCATCAACGACTCGGGCAACTATCACGGCAACGGCTACGCCGACACGCACTTCATCATCCCGGAGCTCATTCACTCGGTGCGCGTCCTCGAAGGACCCTACGCGCCGCAGCAGGGGAACTTCGCCGTCGCGGGGAGCGCGGACTATCAGCTCGGGCTCGACCAGCGCGGGCTCACGGCCTCGTACTCGGTCGGCAACTTCGGCACGCAGCGGATGCTCGTCCTCTACGGCCCGAGCGACGCCCCTTCGGGGACGTTCGCGGGCGCCGAGTACTACACGACGAACGGATTCGGCACGAACCGCCAGGCCAAGCGCGGCACCGCGATCGGCCAGTGGGAGACGCCGCTCGGCAAGCGCGGCACGCTGCGGGTCAACGCGACCGCGTACGCCACCGAGTTCAACAACGCCGGCGTCGTCCGGAACGACGACTACGAAGCCGGGATCGTCGGCTTCTACGGCACCGAGGACCCGAACCAGACCGGCAACACGGCGAGCCGGGCGTCCCTGGCATTGACGTACGAGGGCCGCTTCAAGGACATCGAGGTCTCGCAGCAGCTCTTCGTCATCGATCGGACGATGCGCCTCCGGGAGAACTGGACCGGCTTCCTGCTCGACGTGCAAGAGCCCACGCAGGAGCCGCACCCGCAGCGGGGCGACCTCATCGACTTCCACTTCGATTCGGCCACCTTCGGAGGCCGCGGCTTCGCACGGTGGCACGGGGAGGCGCTCGGCCTGCGTCAGGAGTTCGAAGGCGGCTACTTCGCGCGCGTGGACCAAACGACGTCGACGCAAGACCGCATCGCGGCCGGCAACAACGATCCGTACCTGCGGGACGCGGACTACACGGCGACCCTGGGGGACGTCGGGGTCTACGTCGACGGCAACGTTCACTTCTTGCCCTGGCTCGCCGCGCGCGGCGGCGTACGCGCCGACATGTTCATGTTCGACGTCCTCAACAACTGCGCCATCCAGAGCGTCGACGACCCGTCCCCAACCATGGCGGCGGCCCAGATCAACCAGTCGTGCCTCAGCCAGCTCGAGCACGGCGCCTACGTCGAGCCCTTCCTCCGGACCGCGACGAGCAGCGGCGCCATCATGCCGCGCGGAACGCTGGTCGCCGGGCCGTTCGATCACTTCGAATTCTCCGCGAGCGCGGGCAACGGCGTGCGGTCGGTGGACCCGAGCTACATCAGCCAGGGGATCGGCACGCCCTTCGTGAGCGTCGAGTCGCGCGACCTCGGCGTCTCGTACAACGGCGAGCTCGGCCACACGATGCTGATCGACGAGGGCGGGGGGCGCCGCCACTTCTGGAACGGGGGCATTCACGACGCGACGGAGATCACCGTCAAGAGCGAGTTCTTCCAGACGCACGTCGGGCAAGATCTCATCTTCGATCCGACCCAGGGCCGCAATACGCTCTCCAGCGGCTCGACACGCACGGGCTGGTCGGGGGCGGCGCGGGCGCTCGGGAGCTTCTTCGATGTCGCGGTGAACGCGACCGTCGTCAAGGCGGTCTTCGACGCGACCGGCCAGTGCTCGCCCTACTGCGGCCTGCTGGTCCCCTACGTGCCGGACCTCGTCCTCCGCGGCGACGCAGCGCTGTACAGCGACATGCCGTGGAGGCTCGCGCACAAGCCGGTCCGCGCGACCATCGGGTACGGCATCAGCTATGTCGGGCAGCGCCCGCTGCCCTACGGGCAGCTGAGCGACGTCATCTTCATCTCCGACGCGTCGCTCGGGTTCGGGTGGACCATCTGGAACCTGCGCCTGTCGGGTCAGAACATCTTCGACTCGAAGTACAAGCTCGGTGAATACAACTACGCGTCGAACTTCCAGAAGTACCTGCCCGCGCCGACGCTCGCGCCCGAGCGCTCGTTCACCGCGGGCGCGCCGCGCGCCGTCATGCTCACGCTCTCGGCGACCCTCGGAGGGGGGACGTGATGCGCTGGGCTCTGCTCCCTCTGCTCGCCGGATTGGCCGCCGTCGGCCTCTCGTGCAACGGCACGACGGGCGACAACCTGCTCACGTTCAGCGCCTACGCATCGGGCGCCGCCGGCGCTTCGCAGCCCTTCGAGGCGGGGAAGTTCACAATCCAGCTCACCGCCGCGAAGCTCCACATCGGCGCGGTGTACTTCGACGAGGCGCCGCCGGGGACGGGCTTCGACGGACCCGTCTGCCTCGCGTCCGGGATCTACGCCGCCCAGGTGCCGGGGCCCGTCGACGTGGATCTCCTCTCCACCACGCCGCAGGAGTTCGCCGTGTACGGCAACGGGACAGCCGACACCGCGCTCAGCTGGCAGCTCTGGCTCACCGACGACAGCGTGGGGCAGGACAACCTCAACACGGTCAACTTCACGCCCATCGTCCAGCTCGAAGGCGTCGCCACGGACGCCGCGGGAACGTCAGTCTCCTTCGGCGGGGTCGTGACCATCAACGCGGTCAACCGGTCGAAGGGCAGCTCCGATCCATCCCAGCCGGGGAACAACCCCCTGTGCAAGGTGCGCATCGTCCAGATCGGCGGCATCGACATCGCCTTCTTCCCGGGCGGCACCCTGCACGTGACCGTCGACCCGCGCGTCTGGTTCACGCAGCAGTCGCTGTTCATCGACTTCTCGCCGGGCCAGCTCCCCCTGGTGTCGGACCCCAACTGCAACCCGGACTCGGCGGTGTTCACGAACCCGCAAAGCTACGCGCTCGCGCCCGAGACGCCGCCGCCGAGCTCGCAGACCTGCGGCGGCAGCGGCCAGCCGTGCTGCATGGGCGACGACGCGGGCAGCGCGGACGGCGGCGCTCCCCTCGGTCCGCCGTGCCTGGGCGCGCTCACCTGCAGCGAGGGCGTCTGCGGGCCCACCTACTGCATTCCGAACAACAGCTTCCTCACCGGCGCCGATCCGGGCGCCAACGCAGGGTTCGACCTCTTCAGCGAGATCATCTCCGCCGCGCCGTTTTCCGTCAGCTATTCGAGGTAGCCATGAACCGCGTTCTTCCCGGAGTGGCCCCGCTGAGAACGCGCATCGCCCTCGTGGGGTTTACGCTCGGCGGGGCCTTCGCCTGCGCGGGGATGGTGACCTCCGGCTGCACGGGCGGCGGCACCAGCGGGAATCTGGGCGGCTACGTGGACGGCGGAGGAGCGGGCGCGACGAGCACGACGGAGCTCATCGAGAGCGACGGCGGCACCCTCCAGCCGTTCACGTACCCGGCCGATCCCGGCGCAGGCGCCTTCTACGTGACCATCTCCGGTGAATCCAACGCGTTCACCGGCTACCCGTTCCCGCCCGACAACTTCTCGGCCGATACGTACATGCCCGACGGCTGGCAGTTCGAGATCCTCGAGTACCTCGTCGTGATCGACAAGATCACGCTCTGGTCGAACCCCGACCGGAGCACCACCGACCCCTCGCAGCACGGCGGCCCGGTCGCCCACCTCGACGGCCCGTTCGTCGTCGACCTCCACAAGGGCGGCAAGATCGTCGGCCAGGGCGGATACCCCGAGCTGGCGACGCCGCTCGGCGCCATCACGAGCCAGAACGACAACGGGAACGCGTCCTTCGACACGAGCGGCGGCACGCGGTACGGCTTCGGCTTCAGCACGGTGCAGGCGGCGTACGGCGCGTACAACGTGAACCTCGACGAGAGCCAGGCGGCCGACTTCGCCCTCATGGTGCAGAAGGGCTACTCCGTCTTTTACCGCGGCATGGCCGTGTGGAAGGGCGACGACCCGGGCAATCCGTATTCTTGCACGCAGACGAGCGTCGGCTCCGGCGAAGATGCGGGCC
The DNA here is from genome assembly GCA_036501935.1 of Polyangiaceae bacterium. GTDB lineage: Bacteria > Myxococcota_A > Polyangia > Polyangiales > Polyangiaceae > Palsa-1150. The sequence continues at coordinate 16,530 of DASXZL010000077.1, forward strand.
AGGACGGAGGCTACGACTTCTCGCTCATCGACAAGCTGACGTTCTCGTTCACGCTCGGCTTCGCCACGCCGACCAACTACGTCAACTGCCAGAACATGACGGGCGGGGGTACGCCGCTGCCGGGTGAGGACTATGCGCGCGGGGTCTACGCGTCGGCGAGTCAGTCGACGATCACCCAGGTCACCATCCACATGGACCATCCCTTCTGGGAGAGCTTCCAGGAGGACAGCCCTGTGCACTGGGACGACATCGCGGCGCAGTACGTCGGGTCGACGGCGAACCCCGTTCCGGTGAACACCGAGGACTTCGTCGGCGTGGGGTTCCACCCCTGGTTCGACGGAAAGGGCGCGCCGCTGCCGTGGCGCAACTGCGTGGGGTCGTACTACCAGCCCCCGGGGAACGGGCAGATGTTCTTCAGCACGCTGAGCGTGCCCATCGATCCGCACGGGACCTGCGCGGGGACCATCGGCCAGGACTCGACCAAGGACGACTGCCCGGCCATCCGCGACTATTACGACTTCATGCGGTACACGCAGTCGACGCAAGGGCACCTCAACTCGCAGGGGCTTTGCTTCATCGACAGGCAGTACCCGGCTCCGGCCGGCGGATCCTGAGCGCCCTCAATCCTCCACGAGCGCGCGGAGCCGCTCGAGCGCCGCGTCCCATTCCGTGGAGATGAGGTCCAGCGAGCGACGCGCGGCTTCGAGACGGCGAGGCTCGATCTCCCAGACGCTCTCGCGACCGTCGCGGCTTCCGCGCACGACGCCCGCGTCGGCCAGGACGCGCAGGTGCTTGGTGACGGCCTGGCGGGTGACGTCGGCGCCCTCGGTGAGCTTCACGATCGACTGCGGACCTCCCTCGCAGAGGCGGGCGACGAGGTGAAGACGGGTCTCGTCGCCCAGCGCGGCGAACAACGAGGCAGACGCCCGCAGCGACCTGGCGGCGCGGCTAGGAGGCAAGGGCGAGGTACTTCTGGACGAGAAGGAGCTGGTCGGACCAGCCCTGGTCGTTCATCTGGAAGGCCTTGGCGCGGCGCGCGAGCGGGACGCGATCGAAGCCCGTCTCCGTGATGGTGAGCTGCGTGCCCTCGGGGAGCTTCTCGAGCTCGAACGTGACGACCGTCATCGGCTCGGCCGAGTAGTCGACCTTCGGATCGACGGCGAACGGATGCCACTTGAAGGAGAAGAGCGTCATCGGCTCGACGCGGTGGACCGTGATCTCGAACGCGGCCCCCGCGTAGGCTTCCTGGCTCTTGGCGACCTCGGGGTCGGCCTTCGTGGGGACGATCTTGCCTCTCAGGGGCTTGCCGGGCACGAACGCGCCGTCGAACGCGACGCCGAACCAGCTGCCGAACCGGCTCGCGTCGCTGACGGCGGCCCAGACGCGCTCGAGCGGGGCTCGCAGGACGATTCTCTTCTGGATGCGATCGGTGTCCGTCGTCATCGTGCAACCTCCGAGTTGCACATGCTGTAACCCCCGGCCTGAGTAAATGCAACCGTGGAGTTGCCCAAGCTCAGGGTCGGGGCCGCCGCTGACGCTTGGCCATCGCGTCCCGCCTCGCCTCGGCGCGCTCCTGGCTCTGCTTCAGCACCGCGTCGGGGTCCGGGCCGCCGTCCGCCACCTGCGCCGCGAGCGCGCGCACCGTCGGGAAGCGGAAGAGGTCGAGCAGCGGCACCTCGTTGCCGAGCGCCGCGCGCAGCCGGCCGCTCGCCTGGACCATCATGAGCGAATTGGCGCCGAGGTCGAAGAAGTTGTGGTCGACGCTGACGCGCTCCATCGAGAGAAGGTCCTGCCAGACCTCCGCGATCGTCCTCTCCACGTCGTTCTGCGGCGCCGTGTACGTCTTCGAGGCCTCCGCCGGCGCGCGGTCGGGCGGAGGCAGCGCCTTGCGATCGACCTTCCCGTTCGGGGTCGTCGGAAAGGCATCGAGCACCACGAAGGCGCTCGGGACCATGTAGTCCGGCAGCTTGCCCCGCAGGTACGACCGCAGCTCGCTCGCCAGAGTGCCCCGCGACACGGCCTGCGCAGGGGTGTTCGCGTACGCCGTCCAGGGCCGCTGCTCGTTCACGGCGATCGGCGCGACGACAGTCGCTCGCGGCCCCTGGGTCCTGTGGCGCGCCACCACGTCGAAGCAATCGACGGCGGCCGCGGACCACGTCGTGGCGACGTCATAAGCCGGATCGAGCTCGATGACGGCGCTCGGATCGAGCCCCCTCTGCGGCATCGCCTTCACGGTGGAGCGCAGCTCACCGGCCGTGCGACCGCCTTCCCCTCGCGCGAGAAGGTCGACCGCGCGCACGGGGTCGCGCACGCGCGCGTTGGGCACGCCGACGATCCGGATGGCGGGTGGCGCGCTTCCGAGGAGCGCTCGCAGCGCGTCGAGCGTGCAGGTCGCGGGGCTCGGGACCGCCGGCGCCTCGATGGCGCGCCCGTCCGGGGCGCCGGCTTTCGAGAGCACGACGTCGTACCGGAAGCGCGTCATCTCGTTCGGGTGCGCGTCGTCCTTCAGGCGGACCTCGACCCCCGACACCTCCGGCAGGAACGTCTTCAGCGCGAGGAAGAGCTGCGGATCGAAGAGCAGCTCCTTCTCCTGCGCCACGCGCCGCTCCACGGTCGCGGCCAGCTCGCTCGACGCGAGCGCCGCCGGGGCGTCGTGGAGCACGGCGGAGCCGTGAAAGGCCGGCAGGAGCTGGAGATGGCGGAGGTCCCCGACGAACATCCGTCCGCCCGTCTCGAGGAGGGTCCAGGCCTTCTGCATGACCCGCAGGAAGTACGCCACGTCGGGGAAGTACTGCGCGACCGAGTTGAGGACGATGGTGTCGAAGCGCGCATCGCCGAGCTGGTCGATGGCGTCCGCGGGCAGCTCGCGGAGCGAGACGGTCTTCGCGAGGTTCGCCGCCTCGAGCCTCGCTTCGAGCTGCCTCAGCGCCGTCGCCGCGACGTCGACGCCCACGTAGCGCTCGCACCGCGGGGCGACGCGAAACAGGATGAGCCCCGCCCCGCAGCCGATTTCCAGCAGCCGCTTCGGCTCGAGCGCGTCGATGCGCGCTACGGTCTCCGCGATCCACGCGCGCATGTCCACGTCGCTGATCGCGCCGGCCGCGTAGCTGCTGTTCCAGCCGGCCGTGTCGAGGCTCCCGTCGACGCCGGTCGACCCCTCCGCGGCCTGGTAGGTCGTGTCCCAGAGCGTGCGCCATCGCGCGACCGCCTCGTGCTCGCTCGCCGCGTCGTCGCCCTCTCGGTTGAGGAGGACGTACGCCGCGAGCCGCGGCTCGGTGCCCTTGTCGGTCCGGACCACGGCCACCGCGTCGCGCACGGCCGGGTGCCGCGCGAGCACGGACTGGATCTCGCCGAGCTCGATCCGGTGACCGTGGACCTTGACCTGATGATCGAGCCGACCGAGAAACTCGAGCGTTCCGTCGTCGCGCCACCGGACCCGATCGCCCGTCCGATAGAGCCGCCCCTCCCCGTTCGAGGAGGAGAACCGGTCGGGCACGAAGCGCTCGCGCGTCAGCTCGGGGCGGTTCAGGTAGCCGGCCGTGACGCCCTCGCCGCCGATCAGCAGCTCGCCCGGCACGCCGACCGGCGTCGGCTCGAGCCGCCCGTCGACGACGTAGACGCGCGTGTTGGCGATCGGCCTTCCGATCGTGATGGGTCCGTCTTCCCTGGGTACCCTGGCGAAGGTCGACCAGATGGTCGTCTCCGTGGGCCCGTACATGTTGAAGATGCGCCCGCGCGCGACCGGCCGCAGCGTGTCGAGCAGCGACGTCGGCAAGGCCTCGCCTCCGAGCAGCAGCGTGTCCAGCGACGCGAGAGCCTCGAGGCCCTCGGGCTCGCTCGCGATGAGGCTCGCCAGCGTCGGCGTGCACTGGACGTGAGTGACGCCGTGACGCTTCACCTGCGCGGGGATCGAATAGTCCCCGGCCGCCGCGGCGGCGGAGGCCCCGGCGTTCGCGCGAACGCGGAGCTCGTCGAGGTGCCGCAGGCTCTCGAGCACGGTGTCCGTCGGGACGCCGAAGTCGATGAGGCACGCGATCTCGTCGACGCCCGCGGCCTGGAGCTTCTCGACCGTCGCCATGCACGAGCGCGGCGTCCCGAAGAGACCCGCCGTCGCGAAGTAGCGCTCGAATGCGTGGTCCATGATCGCGCTCATCTCGTCCGGCGTGAGCTCGCCGAGGTCGCGGGCTCCTTTCGTGGGGTCGCGCTGCACGGAGGGCTTGGCGAACGCCGTAAGCTCCCAGCGGGCCTTGTTGATGAGGTCCGTCGACGTACGCAGGTACTCGAGGAAGGGCTCGCGCACGAGGTCCCGGGTCGCCTCGGCGTCGTCGCCCACGAAGGTGTGGAGCATCAGGCTGACGTGACCCTGACCGGGGTGGTTCGCCGCCCGGTAGGCAGCCCGGTAGAGCGCGACGTTCCGGGCGAGCTCCTCCCAGCTCATCACGAGCAGGTTCGTCAGGATGTTCGCCCCCATCTTGCCCGCCATCGTGAAGGTGTCCGGGCTGCCGCTCGCCGTGATCCAGATGGGCGGCTCCTTCTGCACTGGTCTCGGAAAGCTCCGGACCTCGATGTCCTTGCCGTCGCCGCTCTTCGCGGACACGGCCTCGCCCCGCCACAGCTTGCGGATCGTCTCGATCCCCTCGCTCATGATCTGCCGCCGGTTCTGGAAGCTCTCCGGCATGAGGGCGAAGTCGGCGCTGTGCCAGCCCGACGCAAACGAGAGCCCCACGCGCCCGCCCGACAGGTTGTCGACGACGGCCCACTCCTCCGCGCACCGGATCGGGTTGTGAAGCGGCAGGACGACGCTCCCGGCCCGCAGCCCGATGCGCTTCGTCACGGCGGCGACCGCGGCGCTCGTCAACGCGGGATTGGGGTAGAGGCCTCCGAAGGCGTGAAAGTGACGCTCCGGCGTCCACACCGCGGCGAAGCCGTGGGTGTCGGCGAACCTCGCGCCGTCGAGGAGCAAGCGGTACGCCTCCTCGCCGCGCTCGCGGGCGTCGGCCGCAAAGTAAAACAGGCTGAAGTCGATCTTCTTCGCGCGCGCGCTCGACGTGCCGTTCGTGCCGTTCGCCTCGCGCCTCGACTCGTTGGCGGCTTCCTGCACCACGACGGTGTAGCCGCGCGCCAGCGTCCAGAAGATCTCGAGCACCGAGATGTCGAACGAGATGCTCGTCAGCGCCAGCCACACGCCCGGCGGACCGCCGATCGCGCGGTCCATCCCCGTGAAGAAATTGGTCACGTTCCGGTGGCGGATGAGGGCGCCCTTGGGACGGCCCGTCGAGCCCGAGGTGAAGATGACGTACGCGAGGTCATCGCCCGAGACCGTCGTCTCGAAGGCCGAGGCGTCGGCGACCGACGTCTCGAACCCGTCGAGCTCGAGGAGGGCGGCGTCGCAGGGCGGCAGCGCCTCCTTCAGCCGGCTCAGGGTGACGACGACCTCGGCCTTCGTGTCCTCCAGCATCATCGCGATGCGCTCGGCGGGATACGACGGATCCATCGGCACGTACGCCCCGCCGGCCTTCAAGATGGCGAGCAGCCCCACCACCATCTCGATGGACCGCTCGACGAACACCCCCACGAGCGACCCCGGCTTCACGCCGGCCGCGCGGAGCCTCCGGGCGACCTCGTTGGCCCGCGCGTTGAGGACGCCGTAGCTGAGCGACGCGTCGCGGAAGACGACCGCGGTCTTCTCCGTCGTCTCGCGGGTCTGCGCCTCGATCTGGCGATGAACGCAACGATCGCCCCGCACGGGCACCGTCGTGTCCTGCCAGTCGACGAAGAGACGGTGCGCGTCCGCCGCGGGCAGCCGCGGAAGGTTGCCGACCTTTCCTTCTGGATCGCGCGCGATGGCCTCGAGGATCGCCTGCGTCAGCGCGGCCATGCGACCGACGGCCCCGGCGTCGATGCGCGCCGGATCGTATTCGATGCGGAAGTGAAGCTCCGCGTCCCCGTAGCCCATCAGGCTGCACGGGAAGGTCATCTGGTCGTGGAGCTCGACGGTCCGCCGCGCCCACGCCCCGCCATGGGCCTTCATGCGCGCGTCCGCGTGGGCGTCGTTGTAGACGACGACGGTGTCGAAGAGCGGCGTACCGCGAGGCACCTCGGACGCGGCCATCGCGTCGATGAGCGCCGTGTGCTCGAAGGGTCGAATCGCCACCTGCTGAGCGCGCAGCTCGGCGAGCCAGTCGAGCAGCGGCCTGCTCGGATCGACCTTCGCCCGCACCGGCAGCGTGTTGATGAAGAGGCCCACCGTCGATGCGGCGCCCTCGACGGACGAGCGCCTGCAGCCGCGAGTCACGCCGAACACCACGTCGTCGGAGCCCTCGAACGCCGCGAGAACGAGCGCCCAGGCCGCCTCGACCGCGACCGAGACCCCGAGGGAGCGGCGCTTCAGCTCGCGAAGCGCGTCGGACGTCGCGCGGCTCAGTCGAAAGGCCTTCGTCGCATATCCGTCGGGCTCGTCGTGCGCGGTCGGGCTGCGGGAGAGCGCGCCGAGGCTCGTCGGTGCCGAGAAGCCCGCCAGCATCCGCCGGAAGAAGGCCTTGGCGTCGGCCCTGGTCTTCTCCAGATGCTCCGCCAGCCACACGCAGTGCTCCCGGTACGGGCGGCGCTCCACGAAGGTGGGCGTGCGCCCGGCGAGCTCGGCTTCGTAGGCGAGCTGCACCTCGTCGAGGACGAACGCGAACGCGTTGTCGAGGAGCATGTGCGAATAGGTCCACACGACCTTGCTGCTGCGCTCGTCGGTCCGGAGCAGCGCGACCCGCCACAGCGGCGCTGCTCCCGGATCGAACCCGCGAGCGCGGTCCGCGTGCAGGTAGCCACGGAGCGCGTCGTCGCCGCCGCGCAGCTCCTCGACGACGAACGGCGTATCGATCTTCCGGAGCACTTGCTGGATGGGCACGTCGCGCCCGACCCACGCAAAGCGGGTACGCAAGACAGCGTGCCTCGCGGCAACGACGCCCCACGCGCGGCCAAAAGCCGCGGTGTCGATGTTCTCGTTCAGGTCGGCGACGAGCTGCTCGACGTCGACGCCGCCAGCTCCCCCTTGAAGGTGGTGAAAGAGCATCCCGTGCTGGAGCGGCGTCAGTGGATAGGTGTCCTCGACGTCATCGGGGCACGTCGCCTGCACGCTCGATGTGTTGGTGCTCACGGCTCGACCGGATGCACGGTGGGTGCCGCATACGGAGGAATAGAGGCGTGGAATCGAGCGCGGTCGCGGTCATCGGCATGGCGGGGCGTTTCCCGGGCGCCGCCGACGTTCGGGCGTTCTGGAAGAACCTGTCGGCCGGCGTCGAGGCCGTGCGCCACTTCACGGACGACGAGCTGCGCGCGTCGGGAGAGGCCGAGGAATCGATCGGCGATCCCAGCTACGTCAAGGCATGTGGACGCCTCGACGGCATCGACCTCTTCGACGCCGCCTTCTTCGGGATGAGCCCGCGCGACGCCGCGATCTTCGATCCCCAGCACCGCGTCTTTCTCGAGTGCGCCTGGGAAGCCTTCGAGCACGCCGGATACGTCGGCGAGAGCGTGATCGGCCCCGTCGGCGTCTTCGCTTCGTGCGGGATGAGCGATTACATGATCAAGAACGTCATGACGAACCATGAAGTCATGACGAACGTCGGCGAGTGGCTGGTTCGCCACACGGGAAACGACACGAACTTCCTCGCGACGCGCGTGTCTTACGAGCTGAACCTGCGCGGGCCGAGCATGAACGTGCAGACCGCTTGCTCGTCGTCGCTCGTGGCCGTTCACCTCGCCTGTCAGAGCCTCCTCAACGGCGAGTGCGACCTCGCCCTGGCGGGCGGGGCGACGATCTACGCCGAGCAGAACAAGGGCTACCTGTGGCGAGAGGGGGACATCCTCTCGTCGGACGGGCACACGCGCTCGTTCGACGCGAACGCCACGGGAACGGTGATGTCGAACGCCGTCGCGTGCGTCGTGCTCAAGCGGTTGTCCGATGCGGAGCACGACGGCGACCACGTGCTCGCCGTCGTGCGCGGCTCTGCCGTCAACAACGACGGACGCGACAAAGCCGGGTATCTCGCGCCGAGCGTCTCGGGGCAGGCGCGGGCCGTCACCGAGGCGCTCGCCGTCTCCGGCGTGTCCGCGGAGGAGGTCTCCTACGTCGAGGCGCACGGCACCGGGACGCGCATCGGCGATCCGATCGAGATCGCGGCGCTCACGCAGGCCTTCCGCGCGCACACCGACAAGACCGGGTATTGCGCCATCGGATCGCTCAAGTCGAGCATCGGGCACACGGGCGAGGCGAGCGGCGCGGCGGCGTTCGTGAAGGCGGTGCTCGCCATCGAGAACGGCCAGATCCCACCGAGCCTGAACTACGAATCGCCGAATCCTCGGTGCGCGCTTCCCTCGTCGCCGTTCTTCGTCAATACGAAGCTCCGGCCGTGGGAGGAGGGGCGAAGGGTCGCCGGCGTCACGTCCCTCGGCGCGGGCGGAACGAACTGCCACGTCATCCTCGAGCAGGCGCCCGCGAGGCCGGAGCGTGCAGCTTCGGGCGATCCGCAGCTTCTCGTCGTGTCGGCGAGGACGGCAGCCGCGCTGGAGACGGCCACGCGCAACCTGGGGCGGCATCTCGAGGAGCATCCCGACGCCCCGCTGGCCGACGTGGCGTACACGCTCGCGGTGGGTCGCAAGGCGTTCCGTCACCGGCGGGCCATCGTGGCCAAGGATGCCGCGGAGGCCGCGCGGGCCATCGCGTCCAGGGACCCGCGAAGCGTGTTCACGGGCCAGCAGACGACCGCTCCTCGGAAGGAGCCCTCCGCGTCCGGCGGCGGGCTGCTGGACGAGCAGGGTCACCTCGTCGTCGGGTCGGGCTCCGGTTCGGACCTCGCCTCCGTCCTTGCCGAGGTGGGGCGCATGTGGACGACGGGCGACGTCACCGTGAGCGCATTGTACGAAGGCCAGGGGCGGCGGCGCGTGGCCCTGCCGACGTACCCGTGGCAGCGGCAGCGATACTGGGTGACGCCCTCGCAGCGTGCGACGCCGACCGCGGTCGCGACCGCGCCGACGCTCACGCTGACCCCGGCCCCCTCCCTGGCCCATTTGGAGCGCCCCTCCTCCGCCTCCCCGTTCGTCGCGCCCCGGACCTCGCTCGAGCGAGAGCTCGCCGCCGTGTGGCGCGAGCTGCTCGGCGTCGAGCACATCGGGGTCCACGACGACTTCTTCGACCTGGGAGGACAGTCCCTCATCGCGGTCCGTCTCTTCACGCGCATCCGGAAGAAGTACGGCATCGACCTTCCGCTCTCGACGCTGCTCGAAGCGCCTTGCATCGAGAAGTGCGCGGCGATCATCGCCGCGGCCTCGCCGGCCGAGCTCGAGCCCGAGGCCAGTCCGCCCCTCGCGAGCGCCAGCGCCCACGAGGTCCGATCGCTCGTCGCCATCGAACGAGGGGACGGGCGCACGCCGTTCTACTGCGTCCACGGCGCCGGAGGGAACGTCCTCAACTTCCGGGATCTCTCGCGCGCGCTCGGCGCCGAGCAGCCCTTCTACGGGCTTCAAGCGCGCGGCGTCGACGGCGTCCTCCGCCCGCACGAGACGATCGAGGAAATGGCCGCGGCCTACGTCGACGAGGTCTGCGCGCTGCAACCGCGCGGGCCCTACCTACTCGGGGGATACTCCGGCGGCGGCCTCGTGGCGCTCGAGATGGCGCGGCGGCTCACCGAGTCGGGCGAAGCGGTGGGCCTGCTCGCGTTCCTCGACACGATCCACCCGTCGGCGCCGGTCCGCGAGATGACGTTCTCGCGGCGCCTCGAGCGGGCTCGCGGCGAGGGGCTCGGCGCCTACCTGTCTCGCTCCATCGGCAGAAAGCTCAGCGAGCAGCGCGCGCGCCGGAAGGCCGAGGAGGCGGAGCGCCTGGTCGCCCGGGGTGAGCCGATCCCTGCCGAGCTTCGGGACGAGCACCTCATGCAGAGCTTCGAGAAGGCGCGGCTCCGCTATCGCCCGCAGCCCTGGAACGGGCGAGCGATCCTCTTCCGCGCCGAGGAGATCGATTACATCTACGGCGACGTGAGCCCGGCGTACGGGTGGGAAGGCGTGATCGCGAACATCACGATCGCGCGCGTGCCGGGCAACCACGACAACCTGCTGCTCGGGGAGCGTGCGCCCGTGCTCATCGCGGCTCTGAGGCGCGCGATCGCGCAGGCCGGGACGGCGACGCTCGACGCCGCGGAGTGAGGGAAGGAAACCGGGCCGCCAGCGTAGGTTCTGCCGGGAGAACACCGCGCATGACCACGTTCCCAGAGCGAGCGGCCGGGCCGCTCCGACTTGCCGCTTCGATCGGCGCCCTGCTCGGGCTGCTGTTCATCATGACGGGGTGCGGTGCCCTGGGCGCCATGGCCAACCCCAAGGTGGCGTGGGCCATCCAGGATCCCGCGCCGATGTCCGTCGTGGTCCGCCGCGCCGACGCCGCCGAGGCGACCGCCAAGCAGGTGAACCGCATCCTGACCGCGACCCCCGCGAGCCCCGAGGCCGACTGGCTCCACGCGGTGGGCCCCAAGCCGGAGGACGCCGCGGGCGAGGTGAAGGCCATCAAGAGCGAGCCGATGTACGCGAAGTCGCACGCGCGCGTCGTCCCCGCCGAGGTCTGGGCCCGCACGCTGGCCGACCTCCAGAGCACCGGCGGGAGCTCGCCGAACCTGCTCGCGATGATCTCGAGCGATCTCGCCGGGGCGTACGCCGCCATCGCGGCGAAGGAGGCCGACATCGCCGACGTGAAGGCCCAGATCGAGACCGAGAAGGCGGCCAAGGACGCCAAGGACACGAGCGACGAGGACAAGAAGGAGCACGAGAAGACCATCGACGAGCTGAAGAAGAACGTCTCCAAGCTCGAGGACGAGGTCGACCCGCTCCGCAAGAAGTTCCTCGCCGCGGCCAAGGACGCGGCCCAGAAGGCCCCGGCGAACGCCCGCGACGCGGTGGGTCCGGTGCTCGTGAACCTGCGGCAGGCCGTGGACGACGCGAGCATCGCGGACGGCGCGGCGGCGGTGCGCTATCCCTTCGCCCTCAAGTCCCTGCCCGACTCCGTATTGGAGGTCGTGCCGGTCCTCGTGGCCGACATCGTCGAGGAGCAGACGGGCAGCCGGCCGATCATGAACGGGTTCAAGCCCGACGTGAAGCTCGACGGCATGGACGTGAAGCTCACGCTGAACGGGCTGAGCGCGGACGACCTCGGCAAGCTGAGCCTCGGGGATCTGACGACGGAGGCCATCTCGCGCACGAAGAACTGGGTGATCCACGCCGTCACGCTCATCGCCGCGGTGTCGTCCACGAAGGACACGCTCTCGTTCGAGCAGGACACGCTGGACGCGCTCCTCGACGGGTTCACGGCGAGCGGCTGGAAGAAGGCGGCGGCGGCGAGCATTCCGGGTGGGGATGATCCGAGAGTGGCGCGCGCGACGGCGGCCAAGCCGCACGCACGCAAGGCGGCGGCGGCGGCCAAGGTGGGGGTCGCGGAGGCGCAGGCGACGCACGCGACGCAGGCAGCGGCCAAGACGGACAAGGCGACCCAGGGCTCGAAGAAGCCGACCAAGACGACGACGGAGAAGCCCGCCGCGGAGAAGCCGGCCACAGAGGCGCTCGCCGCGACGCCGGAGCCCAGCGCGACGATCGAAGCCGCGGCGCCGTCGCAGCTCGCTTCGGGGATGCCGGCCGTGTGTGCCCAGTACGCGACGGCCGCGTGCAACGATCCGAGCCTGCCTCCGGAGATCGACCGGAAGCAGTTCTGCACGGGCGTCTACACGCGCGTGAACGGGCTGGCATCGAAGGACGCGAACCCGGGCAAGACCTGCAAGGCGCTTCTGAAGAGCATGGGCCCGCAGCACGGAGCGCGGTGATCGGCCTTTCGCTGTAAGAAAGGGCTCGATGAACATCCTGTTGTGGGTCCTGCAGGTCCTCGCCGCGCTCCTCTATGCAGCGTCGGGCTACATGAAGGTCTTCCTGTACGACAAGGCAAGCGAGGGGGTCCCGTCCTTTGGTGCGTTGCCGCGGCGAGCGTGGACGGCCCTCGGCGTCCTCGAGCTCGTCTGCGTGGTCGGGCTGATCGTCCCCGATGCGTGCCACTGGCTGCCAGCGCTCACGGTGGTGGCCGCCGCGCTGCTCGCGACGGAGAGCGTCGTGTTCGTCGGGGTGCACGCCAAGTACCGCGAGAGGACGCCCATCCTCATGAGCGGCGTGCTGGGCCTCCTCATGGCGTTCGTCGCGTACGGCCGGCTCGTCCTGGAGCCGATCGCGCGAACCCCGTGAATCCCTGGTCGCCCTTGCCGCTGGTCGCAAGTGGTCGCGCTGACTCTGACTTCCTGCGAGCGTTCGGAAGAAGAGGCGGCTGCCCCGGCGTCGGCGACAGCGCCCGCGGCAGCGGCGGCGACCGCGGCGGGGGCAGCGACCGCGGCGGCGGCGGCGATAGTGACTAGGGGGGATCGCGCTATCCTGATGCTCCATGCCCATCCCGATTCACGGCCCCATGTCCTCGGAGGTGCCCGTCCGAACGATCGAGCGCGACGAGCTCTGGCGCGAAGTCGGTACGAAGGATCCGCGGTTCAAGCTCGTCATGGCGCTGGGCGACTGGGAGTTTCGGACCAAGCACATCCCGGGATCGCTGCATTTCAAAGATGCGTCCGAAATGCTGTCGGCACTGAGGAAGGACGACGAGATCGTCGTTTATTGCACCAACCCGCCGTGCCTCGCCAGTGTGGCGGCCTACCACCGGCTCGTGCAGGAGGGGTACACGAACGTCAGGCGGTACGCGGGGGGCATCGAGGACTGGGAGAGCGCGGGGCTACCCCTCGAGCACGGGCCCGCCTGACGGGCGCACCTTCGTCGCAAGGCCCGGGCGCCGAGAGCATTGCCCGCACGTGATCCACCTTCGTCACGAGCGCCGTGTACCAGGGCCGGCCCCTGCGCGCGCGACGACGGGGCGCGCGGTCCCGCATGCGGCGCGTGTGGGCGCGCGAAAACGAGGACTTGTGCGTCGCGGGGCGCCTGGAAGGAACCTTGCACCGCGCGAGGCCGATGCGCCTCGCCGTCGGACTCGGCCTCGCCTTTGCGGCTTGCGGGTGCGCGGGCGGCGGCGAGCGCGTGAACGGCCCGCGGACGGCACGGGACGCGCGCCTCGACGACCCGATGCCGACGCGCGCGACCCCCGTCGAGGACCACTTCGACCAGACCATGGCGCTCTTCCTGCGCATCACGCCTCCGGCCGAGCATCCGCCCAGCCGCTCGCTCGGCTATCTCGGGGACCAGCCCATCGGCACGCTGCCGACGCCGCCTCATCACGAGCCGGCGTGGACGCGCCCCTTCCCGTGCCAGTGGACGAGCTCGTGCCTTCTCATCCCGCTCGAGCCGTACGAGCCGCCGTACGTGGAGGTGTACTACGGAGACTGAGCGGCCCGGAATGCGGAGCGTCGATGCTCACGCCGAGAAGCGGAAGGGCGCGCCCCATGACCTCGAGGCGCGCCCTTCTACCTTCATCTCACGTCACGCACGCGGCCAGACTCGCTCGCGACTCGCCTAGGAGGCCGTAGTGGATTGCCCTGCGGGCAAGTCGTTCAGGCGGCCTCCGTCGTGACACATTGCCCGAAGGGCAATTCTCTACGGGCTCCTAGCCGTGCGCGGGCGGGGTACCGCCATTCGCCGGTGTCGCCGATCCGCCGCTCGCCGCCGGCTGCGGCGAGGGCTCCGGAGCGGAAGCCGCCGCGGAAGGCGCGGTGACCGGGGTGATCTCCACCCCCGTCACGTTGCCCTTTGTGGACAGCTTCGCTTTCGGCCCGGTGGTGCGTCGGGCCGTGCGCGTCGCCTCCCGCTTGGCGACGGCCGCTGCCTTCGCCTCCACGGTCGGCGTCACGGGCGCCTTCTTCGGCGCGAGCCCGAAGTCGGCGAGAACGGTCGGCGTGTTGCCGAACGTCGTCTTCACGAACGCCGTGTAGGACGTCATGAAGACCAGCAGGGCGGGGAGCTCATTCTCCTCCGTCAGCACGGCCTCGTGCGCAGCGTTCTGCGCCGACTCCGTGTTACCCCGGAGCGTGACGACCCGCTGAAGCTTCGTCGTCACGTCCGAGACCGCGATCGAACCACCGTCGAACGCCAGCAGTTGCGCCGGGTTCGTGAAGTGCTTCGAGGTGCCCGTGCCGAGATCTTCAGCGCGGGTTGCTACCACTGCCTTTCCTGTCTTCGCCATGGGGTGCCTGCCTTCGAAGGAGGGGTCGGCGGACCCGGCGGGATGCCGGACCTTCGTGCTTCGCCCTCCTGTAGAAGAGTGGCGATCTGGGCTCCGATCTGTCGGTGAGCGATCGCGGCTTCGTCCGAAAGGGGAGATGGATCATGGTGGTAGGGGATGTCGATTTCTGCGGAGGGCCTCGACGCGACCTCCGTGAGCCGAGCCCGTCGAACGGAAAAACGAGGGGCTCCACCCCCAAGGGCGGCCTCCTCCGCACGGGGGACCTCGCTCCCCCGGCTCAATCGCGATCTCCCCCGTGCGCATGGACGACCGCCCCCGCGCGGGGGACCTCGCTCCCCCGGCTCGATCGCGATCTCCCCCGCGCGCACGAATGACCGCCCCCGCGCCGGGGACTCGCTCCCCCATTGCAACGATCCTCCTCCCCCAACGTCCATCGCCGTGCTCCCCTTTCCCATCCGCTCATGCCTCCCATCGACGACCCGCCCCCCTCGGACCGAGAGACCCCCGTCCCCGCCGCGGCGGTCTCCTCCCCCACGTCGAAGGATCCCGATCTCGTCGCCGACGACGGCCCCCTCACGCCTCGGTCGCCTTCGGCGCCGCCACCGCCGCCTGCTTCCCCCGCGGTGACGGACGCGGATCTGCGCGCATACCTCTCGCGCAAGGAGACGCAGCAGCGCCTGCGCAACGTGGTGGCCGGAGCGCTCCGCGACAGGGCCACGCGAGACCTCGTGGGGGAGCTCGCGGGCGAGACGCAGCTCACGATCCTCGACGGAGAGACCCGGCCCGAGAGCCTCGAGACCATGCCCGACTGGGTCGACGGCGTGGCCCGCAACATCGTGCGCGCGCGCTTCAAGGACGAGAAGGAGGAGCGCAAGGTCTTCACGAGCAGGCCCGTGCTCGGCGAGGGCGACGCCGACGCGAACGGGCGCGCCGCGGATGCGTACGACGGCAGCCGCGATCAGGACGAGGCCGACGGCGCACGCGCGCGAACCGCCGGGCACGCGGCGAACGCCGCCGACGCGATCGACTCCGCCGACGCCGACGCGCCCGACTCTTCGGGCGAGGCCACGCCCGACGCGTTCCTGCTGAGCCCCTGGCTCCGTTCACGCGCGAACAAGGACGCGGACGAGCGCGCGCTCCTCGAGCTGCTCGCCTACAAGGCGCGGACGAAGAAGACGTACGCTGCCATCGCCGCCGAGCGCGGCACCACGGCGAACGCGATAAGCTTGCGCATCCATCGTCTGCGCAAGAAGTACGAAGCCGAGTGGCAAGAGCACAAGCGCAAGCGCGACGCGATGGTGCTCGCTTGGATCAAGGCGGCGAAGGTTGCGGGCGTCGTGGTGCTCGTCGCGTTCGCAGGGATGCTCATGTGGCTCGTCACGCGCTCGCGACGAGATGAGGCGCGACCGGTGGACGACGTCCCGCAGCTACGTCCCGCGCCCACGGCCTCGGCCGACCCGCCGCCGGACATCGCGTACCCGACGCGGGAAGAGCCGACGGGGGCGCCGCTGAAGCCCAGGGTGCCGGCGCCAGGGGCAGGGGCCGGCAAGGGCAAGGGCGGCGCGCAGGGGCCGAGCCCGCAGGGAGCTGGGAGCGGGAGCGGGAGCGGGAACGGGAACGGGAGCGGGGGGACGACGGCAACGCCGCCGGCGCCGAAGCCGTCTTCGCGGTGATGGGCGGTTTTCGTGCGCGTCTGCGAGCGCGCCCCTCAGCCTCGGCAATGGACTCCGTAGCGCACGACGAAGTCGTCGTAGGGCCTCGCCGGGGGGATGACGTCACGGTCAGCCCACGATCGGCGCCGCGCTCGCCTCACTCACGCCCTGCGACGCCAGAATGGCGAGGTTCTTCTCGATGAGGGCGGTGTCGCAGTAGACGTGGAGGTCGGTGGCCTTGCCCCACCGCAGCCGAATGAAAAAGACGCCCTCGTTGGGGAGCGGGCGCCCCTCACGGTCCCGGACCTCGTCGACCCACTGGATGGCCGCCTGCGTGTTCCACGGCGGACCCGCCACGAAGAGCCGCCGAACGTCGAAGCGGATGCCGGGGAAGACGGCGGCGAGGCGCCGGTACCATTCGGCGATGCGCTCCGGCGTCGTGCGCGTGCCGGAGAGGGCGTGCTTGCCCGAGAAGGAGTGACTCGCCTTTCGGTGGAACTGCCTGGTGACGAACGCGAAGTCGCCGGCGTTCAGCCGGGCGAGGATGATGCGCAGCCGGCGTCGCACGAAGAAGTGGTACATGGGCGCCCTTTCCGTGACCCTCACCCTAGCTGCCATACGAACATTGTCAATATACGGCCCACCTCGGCGTGCTAGACGTCGACGATGCCGAAGCGGTCGTCGCTCGCTCCGAGGGTGCAGAAAAAGCGCCCCGGCCAGTACCATCACGGCGAGCTCCGGCGGGCGCTGCTCGACGCGACGCTCGCGATCGTGGGACGGGAGGGGACCGGCGCGCTGTCGCTCCGCGCCGTGGCGCGGCGGGTGGGGGTCTCCCCGCAGGCCAGCTACAACCACTTCGCCGATCGAGCGGCGCTCCTCGAGGCGGCCGCGGAGGAAGGCCTGCGGGAGCTCGCCCGTGGGATGCGGTCGGCTCGCGATGGCGCCCGCGCGGCCGGGGAGAGGCTCGAGGCGACCGGGCTCGCCTACGTGGCCTTCGCCGTCTCGCACAGGGCGCACTTCCGGTTGTTCAGCGCGCCCGACCTCGTCGAGCAACGCACCCGGCCCTTGCTGTCGGCGGCGTACGCCGAGGCGTTCGGAGTGGTGCTCGGCGCGGTGGAGGACGCCCAGAAGGCGAATGTCGTGCGGGCCGGCAACGCGAGAAAGCTCGCGCTGACGGCGTGGGCGACGGTGCACGGGCTCGCGTGGCTCGTCGTCGACGGGCAGCTCGCCATCGCCGGCGTGGAAGGAGAACCCGGCGAGGTGGCGCGCGCGGCGGTGAGGGTGCTCTTCAAGGGACTGGCTGGATAGGCCCTCGACGGTCCTCGTGTCTGGATGCAGTGCGGGTTCGACGTGCCTGCCCGGCTGCGTCGTCTTCGCCGTCGGCGACGTCCGGGCGGGCAGCGTCAAGCGCGTTGCCTACGCCGTGGGCGAGGTCGCCCGCGACGCGGATGACGCGACGCAGGCCGCCGCCGACGTGCTCGCCAGCGGCCTCGAGACGGCCACCGCCCGCGGCCCGCGGGCCCGAACGACGCGCCGCCCGGAGGGGACGCTCCCTTGCACATGACCATCGGCCCGCAGTAGGGAGCACCTACGGGGGGCAAGGAGGAGAGGTCATGAAGATCAAGTGGGCGACCGTCTACGTGAACGATCAGGACAAGGCGCTCCGGTTCTACACGGACGTGCTCGGCTTCCAGAAGAAGGGCGACTTCTCGAAGGGCTCCTTCCGATGGCTCACCGTCGCCTCCCCGGAGGATCCGGAGGGCACCGAGTTGATCCTCGAGTCGAACGCCAACCCGGCGGGCAAGGCCTACCAGGAGGCCCTCTACGGCCAGAAGGTGCGCGCCGCTCAGTTCCTCGTGACCGACGTCCAGGCCGAGCACGATCGCCTCGCCGCCAAGGGCGTGAAGTTCACGACGCCGGTGACCAAGGTGACCGGGTCGATCATCGCCGTGCTGGACGACACCTGCGGGAATCTGATCCAGCTCTTTCAGCCGGCCTGGTGATCGACGCTCTAGAGCGGCTCTGCTCAGGGTCGTCGGCGTTCCAGCAAAGCCCGTTCGGCCAGCAGTCCATGCCCGAGCTGCAATCGCCCTGATTGCCGTCGTCGCCGTCCCCCCGATCCGTGGGGAAGTCGTGGTCGATGACGCAGGTGGGCGTGGTGTCGTACGTCGTCTGGAACTCGACGGTGATGGGAGTACACGAGGTCGCGAGGCCGCCCGCGTAGAACGACACGGTGTAGGTGGTGTTCGGATAGATGTAATCGGGCCGCATGCTCCTCGAGCAACCCTCGCCCCTCGTCGCGTTCGCCTTGCGCCGGTCGCTCGTGCCCTTTTCGGCGCTGCTCGCAGAGCTGTCTTCGGCGCAAGTCTTCCAGGCCGCCAATCTGGCCAGGGCGCTGCCACCGTTTCTCGACGAGGGCGACCTCGTGCCGCTTCTCGAAGTGCTGCGCCGCATCCCCACGCCCGGCAACGTCCGCGGCCCGCTCCTGCCGGTCGAGCGCGAGCTGGTCCGCCGAGGGCGGTTCGCCGACGCGCTCGGCGACGGCCGCGGGTTGTCGTTCCAGCTCTTCGAAGAGGCGTGGCCGCGGCTTGGACCCGCCGACCGGCCGGCGTGGACGACGGCGGTGATCGCGCAGCTCGAGGCGCTCGTCGATGACGCGAAGACCACCACGCTGAAGCTGCTCGACGGCGCCAAGGTCGCGCTCCACTTGCTGCCTGCGCCCCGGCGCGACGGCACCCTCGTGCGGCTCGCAAGCGCCTACGAAGCCGAGGACGCGCGCGGCGACTACGAGGGGCTCGACTACCCGTACGGCACCATCGACCCCGGGCTCGAGATGGCGTGCACGTTCGCTCGGGCGGCCCAGGTGGCGCAGGCTCTCGCGTACGTGGAGCACCGCGGCGGGCGGTTCGCGCAAGTCTTCAACGCCGAGGAGCTCGAGGAGTGCGCGCGGATCGTCGACGCCGTCCCTCCCGGCCACATGGCCGACCTCGAGTCGCGCTTCACGGTCTGGGCAAAGGCCTCGGTCGATCAGGAGGACCCGGCGGTGTACCTGGCGCGCTGGCTGACGCGGCCGGGCCGGGTGCTCGACCGGACCGCCAGGGCCGAGCTCACGCGGATCCTCGAGGAGGCGAGGGCCGGCGAGGCGCTGGGCGAGCTGGTCGGCAACGCGCACGCGCCCGAGGACCTACGCGCTGCCGCGCGCGCGCGGCTCGTCGAGCTGGTCGTCGAGCACGTGGCGACGCTCGCGACGAGTCCCCCGGCGTCGTCCCCGGAGCGCGACTGGGCCAGGCACGCGTTTGCGAGTCGCCAGCTCCGGGCCGCGATCGTCGGGCTGCGCAGCCGGGGAGTCGCGCTCGACGAGCCGTGTCGCGCGGTAGTGGACGCGGCGGCTCGCCGCTGGTCGGCGTGGTTCGCGAACGAGAGCACGAGCGACTGGCTGGAACACGGCTACACGGCGATCGGCTTCGCGCAGCTCGTTCCCGGCGCCGTCCCCGAGGCCGCTCGACGCTTCGACGACCTCGCGCGCGCCGGAGAGCCGCTCATTGCCGGATACGACGGCTTCGAGGCGCTGCTCGGCGAAGACCGCGCCGTCGAAATGGTGAGGGCGCTCCTCGCCGGGACAGCGTGACCATGACGATGCGAGGCGCGAATCAGCGGACGCGCGCGCCCACCGCGACGAGATCGTCGCGGAGGCTCGTCGGGCGCGTGGTCCGCGGCTCGATGGCGCACGGCACGCTGTCCGCGAGCTCCTTGGCATCGCGCAGCCCGAGGGCGGTGTGGTCGCGGATCACCTTGATGACGGCGATCTTGTTCGGACCGCAGTCCTCGAGCAGCACACTCCCGCCCGGCGGCGCCCGGTGCGTCGGCGTGACTGCGCCGCCACCCGACACGCGCGCGCCGAATGACTCGAGCTCCGCGCGAAACCGCGCAGCCAGCGTCGCGTCGATCGACTCGGCCAGCACGCACGGCGCGCTCTCGGCGAGCTCCTTCGCCGCCTTCAGCCCGAGCCTGGTGATCTCGCGGATCACGCGGATGACCTGGATCTTGTTCGGACCGCACGCCTCCAGCCGAAGCGAGCTGACCGCGGGCTCGTCGCCGAGCACCAACGTCATGCCGCAGTACGCACAGCGCTGCGTCGCGCCGCGCGCAGGATCGACCGGCGCAAGGCAGCTCGTGCACCGAAGCTCCGTCACGCTCACGGTCCCATCGTATCCGTGACCGGCCGAGAAGTCCGGACCGCTGCGCCGGCGCGGCGAGGCCGCGGGAAATGAAGCGAAGCAGCCCGACGACCGCGTGACGCCCCGCACTTTGCAATCGGCTCACCTCGCTCGACTACGACCCGACCACGAACGACGTCTACGGCACGCTGCAGGAGTCGACGGGCACGTGGGCGCAGCGCTGCCCCCTCGCAGGTTGCGGCAGCGGACCGTCTCCGGATCCCAGGTGAGCACCGTGGAGAAGCTCGGCAAGTAAGCGCTGGCTCGATCGTCGTCCTCGCCTACGAGGCGCTCGGGGCCGCGCGCGTCTCCACGCTCGCCGTCGACGCAAACGCCGTCTACTGGCTCCCCAGGCATTCGCATCGTGGGGCAGCAGGCGCGCATGGCGCTGCTGCGGAAACCGTCGGGCGTTCCGACGTGCAGCACGTAGCGCCCGGACCCGCGGGGGATCTTCGCGCGCCCGTGGACCTTCTCGAGCGACGAGCTCCTGCCGTGGGGCGCTTCGCCCTTTCGGGCATGACGGCACGTGGTCCCTGTCCCAGTCGGATCCTTCGCTACGCACGGGATGACAGCGACGATGTGCTACGGACGTAGCCATGGCGCTCCGACTCCCCGCCGTCGATCCGCTCACCCTCCCCGTTCGCAACGACACCGGCTACCCCGAGCCGTTCCGTTCGCGCGTGCTTCCGCGCGACAAGCGCCAGCTCGGGAATGCCACGGGGCTGACGAAGATCGGCGTGAACCTGACGACGCTGCCGCCGGGCAAGGAGTCGTCGATGCGGCACCATCACACCCACGAGGACGAGCTGGTCTTCGTCCTCGAGGGGGAGGTCGTGCTGGTCACCGACGAAGGCGAGCAGCGGCTCGGTCCCGGCCAGTGCGCGGGATTCCCCGCGGGCAGTCACGACGGCCACCAGCTCGTCAACCGCGGCGATCGCCCGGCGCGCTATCTCGAGATCAGCAACCGCGACGAGGCCGACCGGCCCGTCTACAACGACGTGGACCTCGCGCTCCTCCCCGGGCCGGACGGCAAGCTCGCCTTCTCGCACAAGGACGGCAAGCCGTACCCTTGAGCGAACGCGTCAGAACGTCGCTTCGAGCGTCACCGTGCCGGTCGCCGTGCCGCCCGGATCGGGCACCAGCGACGCGGTGAGCGTCCCGTGCGCCGTGAAGAGGATGGGGCCGCCGCTGACCGTGATGTTCATCGTGTACGTACCCATCATGCAGTTGGCCACGCCACACTGGGTCGAGTCGTTGCACTGACAGACTTCGTAGTCGTCCTCGCTCACAGGCATGGAGTCGACCTCGATGCCCCCCTGCGTCGCGTTGGCCTGGGTCCACGTCCCCGACGTCGGGGGGGCGCCGGGCTGGTTGATGGCGACCGTCGTGTACCAGGGAGTCGAGCCCGTCGCGGTGTCGAGCGTGAAGGCGCTCTTCCCGCTGCCGGCCGCGAGCGTCACCGAGCAGGGATACGTGCCGCTGATGCTCCCCGAGAGCGTGAGCATGCAGGCGCCCGCCTCCGACCCGCCGGAGCTCGAACCGCTGCTCGACCCCGAGCTGCTGCCCGAGCTGCTGCCCGAGCTCGATCCGCCGCTCTCGAACGGGCTGTCCGCCCCGCTGTCCATGCCCGAGCTGCTGCCCGAGCTCGAGCCACTTCCCGAGCCCGAGCTCGAACCCGAGCCACCGCTCGATCCTGAGCCACCGCTCGACCCTGAGCCA
This sequence comes from Polyangiaceae bacterium, assembly GCA_036501935.1. GTDB lineage: Bacteria > Myxococcota_A > Polyangia > Polyangiales > Polyangiaceae > Palsa-1150. Next base: position 38,306 of record DASXZL010000077.1, read on the forward strand.
CCGCCGGACCCCGAGCCCGAGCCGGACCCCGAGCCCGAGCCGGCGTCCTTGCCTGACGCCGCCGTCCCGTCACACGACGCCATCAGCAGCGCGCACCCTATGACCCCCACGATCCCCGCCATCCTCATTGGGACCACGCTACACGATGCGCGGCAAGTCGTCTCCAGCCCCTCACGAACACCGCCGTCTGAAGCCCGGTCAGACTGTCCCGGGACACCCCTCGAACTGTCCCGGACAGGCCACGTTGCGTCCTTTGTCGGCAATCCCGCCTCTCCCGGCCCGGCACGCCGATCGCAATGCGTGCTGTCCGGCGCGCGAACGCAGCACTCGGACCCGCGCGCCACGGAGACAGCCATGGACGAGAAGAACATGAAGGTTGTGTGGACGATCACGGAGCGCACGACGAACGGCGCGACCAAATCCTTCTGGACGAAGGTCGGCGTCGGCTTCGTCAATCGCGACGGATCTATCAACTTGCGCCTCGACTGCATCCCGATCAGCGGGAACCTTCAGGTGCGCGAGTGGGAGCCGATGGAACGTCGACCGGATGGAAACGCCGGCGAGCCGCCCCTCAGGGCACGTCCCCGCGCACCCGTCGGGACACCCGCGGACGACGCCTTGATCTGAGAAAGGAGAGAACGACGCCATGCTCCGCCAGGTGCGGGAGGCGTCGTCGCGCGTCGTGGCGCGCGTGGTCGGCTCGCGGTTCGCGAAGCCGATCGCGCGTGTCGCGCTCGCGACGGCAGGCCTCCTCTTGCTCGCATTGATCGGAAAAACCGCGGTGGCGGGGGCCATCGGGACGGGGACCGGGACGGTTCCGGCCGTCGTCAGCGCGGCCGCCCTCGCGTCGGCCGCGCCGCCGTTACCCACGCAGGCCTCGGAGCCGGCCGCTTCGCAGGGGCCTCCCCCGGCCAGCCCGCCGGTGTCCACGTCCGCTTCGCGTTCCAGCTCGCGCGCGACTCCCGACGATCCCGTCATCCTCAATACGGCCACGGTCGACGACCTTCGGCGTCTTCCCGGCATCGGGGAGAAGCGGGCGACGGCCGCCATCGCCCTTCGCACGCGCCTCGGAGGGCGCTTTCACGCCATCGAGGATCTCCTCAAGGTCAAGGGCGTCGGCCGCACGACGCTCAGGCGCCTGCGTCCCCTCGTGCGGCTCGATCCGCCGCCGCTGCCGGAGGGGGGAGCCGAAGCGCCTCGATGAGGGGTCGCACGCGGTCGTTCCGCCTCTTGTAGGCCGCGCGGTTGACGACCAGCACGCTCGAGATCCGGGCGACCTCCTCGCGCTCTTCCAGACCATTCTGCGCGAGGGTCGCCCCGGTCTCGACGAGATCGACGATGAGATCCGAGAGACCCACCAGCGGGGCGAGCTCCACCGAGCCTTGCAGGAAGATCACTTCGGCCTGCACGCCCCGGCGGGCAAAGTGCTCGGCGGCGCACCGGGGGTACTTCGTGCCCACCCGCGGAACACCCGCCGGAGGGTCCTTGCCCGCGGGGCCGGCGACCACCATGCGGCAACGACCCACGCCGAGATCGAGCGGCTGGTAAATGTCACTCGGACGCTCCATGAGGACGTCGCGCCCGCAGACGCCGAGGTCCGCGGCCCCGTACTCGACGTACGTCGGCACATCGTCCGGCTTCAAGAGGAGAAAGCGCAGCCCCGCGGCCGGGCTCTCGCGCACCAGCGAACGATCGTCGGCGAGGAGAGCTCCTGCATCCACGCCTGCGCGCGCGAAGAGGGGCGCGACGGCCCGCAGGATGCGCCCCTTCGGCAGCGCGATGGTCAGCAGATCGGTCACGACTCGGCGCCGCGCACACGGTCGATCTTCGCGCCGAGGCCGCGGAGCTTCTCCTCGATGCGCTCGTAGCCGCGATCGATGTGGTAGACGCGGCGGACCTCCGTCTCGTCTTCCGCCACGAGGCCGGCGATGACGAGCGACGCGCTGGCGCGGAGATCCGTCGCCATCACGCTGGCGCCGTAGAGCTTATCCACGCCCTGGACGACGGCGGTGTTCCCGCGGAGCGCGATGCTCGCCCCCATGCGCTGCAGCTCGGGGACGTGCATGAAGCGGTTCTCGAAGATGGTCTCGCTGATGACGCTCTCGCCCCGCGCGAGCGACATGAGCACGAGGAACTGCGCCTGCATGTCGGTCGGGAATCCCGGGTGCGGCGCCGTCGTCATGTTCACGGCGCGGAGCGGGCCCTTTCGGCGAACGCGGACACTCTGGCCTTCGCTCGCGATCTCGACGCCGGCGGCGCGCAGCTTCACGACCAGCGCCTCGAGGTTCGAGAGCTCGGCCCCTTCCAGGATGACGTCCCCGCCGTCGGCGATCGCCGCGGCGACCATGTACGTCCCGGCCTCGATGCGGTCCGCGATGATGGCGTGATCGAACGGCGCCAGCTCGCCGCGCTCCGAGCCCGTGATGTGGATGACGTCGGTGCCGGCGCCGTCGACCTCGGCCCCCATCTTGTTGAGGACGCGTCCCAGCTCTTCGACCTCCGGCTCGCGCGCGCAGTTGACGAGGGTCGTGCGGCCCTTGGCGAGCGCCGCGGCCATCATCAGGTTCTCGGTGCCGGTGACGGTGGGGATGTCGAAGTAGACCTCGTTGCCGCGGAGCCTCCCGCCGCCCCCGGGTCCCTCGGCGATGACGTAGCCGCGCTCGAGGCGGATGACGCAGCCGAGGCTCTCGAGGCCCTTCAAGTGCTGATCGATGGGCCTCGCGCCGATCTGACAGCCGCCGGGGAGCGAGACCTTGGCCCTTCCGAAGCGAGCGACCAGGGGACCCAGCACGAGGACGCTGGCGCGCATCTGCTTGACCAGCTCGTACGGCGCCTCGGGGCGGACGTCGGATCCTGCGGCCACCTCGACCTCGGGAGCCGCGACCGTGACCCCGCGGCCGAGAAAGCGGAGGAGCGCGGCCGTGGTCTCGATGTCGCGCAGGGCCGGCACGTTCCGGAGGCGGCTGGCGCCGTCCGAAAGCAGCGTGGCGCAGAGGATGGGGAGGGCGGCGTTCTTCGCGCCGCTGATGCGTACGGTCCCGCGGAGCGGGCCGTTTCCCCCGCGAATGCGGATGGCGTCCATGGCCCACGCTACTTCTTTTCCTGGCCCGCCTTCAACTTCGCGCGAAGTCGGGTGGCGTACCCCTCCTTGTTCACCTGCTTGGCTCGACCGATGGCGAGGGCTTCGGCGGGCACGTCCTGCGTCACGGTGGTTCCCGTGGCGACGTACGCGCCGTCGCCGACGGTCACGGGCGCGACGAGCTGGGAATCGCTCCCGATGAAGGCTCCCTCGCCGATGGTCGTCGTGTGCTTCCGGAAGCCGTCGTAGTTGCAGAAGATGGTGCCCGCGCCCACGTTGGCCCCGGCGCCGATGACGCCGTCGCCGAGGTAGGCGAGGTGGTTGGCCTTCGCGCCCTTGCCCATGCGCGTCTTCTTGGTCTCGACGAAGTTGCCGACGTGCGCGTCCTCGCCCACGTCGCTCTCGGGGCGGAGGTGCGCAAACGGCCCGATCTGCGCTCGCGCGGCGATGCGAGCGCCGGTGGCCACCGAGTACGGCTTCAACGTGACCCCTTCGCCGACGTCGACGTCCGTGAGGACGCACCCCACGTCGACGCGCGCCCCGCGCCGCACGTGGGTCCGCCCGCGCAGCACCGCCCCGCCCTCGACGGTGACGTCCGGCTCGAGCACGACGCCCGTCTCGATGCGCGCCCCCTCCCGCACGGTCACCCCCGACGTTCGCCAGTGGCGCACGATCCGCGCCTGCATCGTTCGATCGACCTGCTCGAGCTGCTCGCGGTCGTTGACGCCGACGAGGACGTCGGCGCCGAGCTCCACCGTGTCGATGCGCTCGCCGGAGTTGCACGCGAAGGGGACGATGTCGGTCAGGTAGAGCTCCCCCTGGGCGTTGTTGGGAACGAGCTCCGCCAGCGCCTCGCCGAGCAGGGCCACGTTCGCGGCGTAGATCCCGGCGTTGATCTCGAGGACGGCGCGCTCCTCCTCGTCCCGGAGATCGCGGTGCTCCCGGATGAACACCACCTTCCCCTCCTTGCGGACCACGCGGCCGTACCCGCTCGGATCGTCGAGGACGCACACGGCGAAGGAGAGCGCCGGCTCGTTCTCCACCTCGAGAGGGGCGAGCACCGCGCGGAGGTCCTCGCCGCGAACGAGCGGCACGTCGCCGTTCATGACGAGGATGGTCGCCGCGGCCTTCCGCACCGCGGCCAGGCCCACGCGCGCGGCATCGCCGGTGCCCAGCTGCTGCTCCTGCACGGCGGTGGTCACCCGATCGCGGGGAAAGGTGCGCGCGAGATACTCCTCCACCGTTTGCCGGCCGTGTCCGACGACGACGACGACCTCCTCGCACCCGGCGTCGAGCGCCGCTTGCACCCCGTAATGGAGAATGGGAAGGCCCGAGACGGCGTGCATGACCTTCGGCAGGGCGCTCTTCATGCGCGTCCCCTGCCCGGCGGCGAGGATGATGGCGGTCGTCGTGTTCATCAGGGCTCTCTTCTAGCAAGCGCGGTCGCGGATCCCGGCTACAATCTACCGCTCGCTCTGGAGGCTTTCATGAGAACGCGCGCATCCTTACGGCGCGTGCTGGGAATCTTCGTCCCCTTGGTGGTGGGCGGTTTCGGCGCCGCGTGCAGCAACGACTTCGACACCTCGCGCACCATCCCTCCCCGGGGCACTCTCGGCGAAGAGCTCTTCGGCGTCGTCTGCGATCGCGCCGGCGGCCAGTCGCTGCACGAGGACCTGACGGGCGCGTCGTACGCGGGGATCTGCCACCCACAGGCCGACGGGACATTCTCCAACACCGTCGACCAGAGCTTGCTGCCCACCATGGTGGACGGACAGGTCAACGTCGACGGGCAGCCGGTCCCCCTCGCCCAGCAGCAGTCGGACCGCGCCTACGCCGTGGCGCGGATGCAGACGCTCGCGCAGGATCGGACGAACCTCATCGCCGCCCTCGACGCGACGTTCCCGGACATCCAGATCGCGGTGAAGGACGTCGGGAACCCCGATCCCACCCAATCGTGCAACCCGCCGGCCGCGAGCGGCGAGGGATCGCTCCACACCGAGCTGTCGAACCTCCTCGGTCGCTTCCAGGACCTCTACAACGACGGGACGATCCCGCAGTCGACCGAGTCGATGGCGCGGGTCATCACCGCCTTCAAGGCGGCGACCGACGCGCAGGCGGCCTGGGCACGCTTCGACGCGCGCGCCGGGTATCGGCCCATCACCATCGCCCTCGGGGCCGCCCGGCCGACCATCGCGTACCCGGGCCTGCGCGACTTCTCCAACGCCACGCTGTCGCTGCTCTCGGCCGACTCGCAGCCGTACCAGCTGAACCCGCAGGTCGACGCCGGCGGCAACCGCATCCCGGTTCCGGGCCCCGCGTATCCGCAGCTCTCGCAGATGATGACCGTGGCGCACGCGGAGCTCTTCAACGCGACCGCCGACGCGCCGATCCCGCCGCTGACGCAGGCGACGGACACGACGACCGGCGCGACCGTCCTCAATCGGCCGCGCACCGATCTCGAGTTCATGCAGTCTCTCTTCTACGCGCAGGACCCGTCGTTCGGGGGCGGGACGCCGGAGTACATCGTCCAGCGGGACGGGCGAGGGTACGCGGCGGTGCCGCTCGTGAACGGCAAGGTGCCGGCGCCTTTCGTCGACGCCGACGGTGACGGCCTGCCCGACGTCGACGCGCTCGGGCAGTTCGTGACCAGCACGGGCAAGGCGGCGCCGTCGCCGTTCTTCGCGGTCGGCGCGACCGACGCGCTGGCGCGGGACACGTACAGCCGCGCGCTGAACGCGCCGGGAGGACAGCTCCTCTACGGCTTCATCGACACGAGCCAGACCTACTCGGCCACGTTGATGCACCACCTCGAGCCGCTGCTCGACTCGAACCCGGCCGACGACCACGAGACGCTCATGAACTTCATGGCGGGCGCCTACGTGCTCTTCGGCACGCGCGACGGCTCGCCCAAGTCGACCAAGACGTATGCGGACGGCGAGAAGGTGCCTTACGACGCGTTCGAGACGGCGAGCTCGCCGATCGTCGATCTGCTCTACGCGCTCGGGCAGATCCTGGCCGATCCCACCGCGGACCCGACGCTGTCGTTCGCGAGCACGCTCGTCTCGCAGCAGCCGAACGCGGTGGCGCGCCTCGTGGGGGACGCGCTCTATTCCAAGGCTCTGGCCGACAAGGCGACGACGGCGCACATCCCGGCCGCTTCGACGCTGTGGGACGACGTCATCGACGTCACCATCCAGATCGATCAGGAGCCGGGGCTGCTGGCGGACGTCATCCGTGCGCTGGGTGACGACGCGTCGCTCCCGCTGGCGACCTCGTTCTCGGGGTACCAGGCGAACCTCGACCGGATCTCGTACGACCGGGGCAACCTCAACGGGCCCGCGTACAACTTCAACACGAACAATACGTCGCCGCCGATGACGCCGGTCAATCGCTCGAAGGCGGACACGGGCGCGAACCGCAGCGAGATGCAGCGGTTCCTCCAGGCGATCTACGACACGAACGGCGTCACGGCCTGCAACAAGCAGGGCGCCGTCGTGCACGCCCAGGGCGTGGCGCTCCTCGGGTCCGTCGACATCCCGAGCGGGCCGGCCGACGGAGCGCTCGCCGACGTCGTCCTCGCGGCGGCGTACGGGAGCAAGGAGACGTTCAACGAGTGCGAGGTGTTCAAGATCGACAACCTCGCCGCATTTTACCTCGACTCGATCGTCGGCGACGCGAACCTCTACTTCCGCGACAACTTCATCCGCAACGGCAGCGTCGGCGGCCTGGGCGCGGCCACCGTCGGGCTCATCGAGCAGTCGAGCGCCATCGGCTACGACGCGAGCGCGGCGGACCAGTACAACGGCGCCGACCTCACGACGCCGGGATTCTGGGACACGAGCGGCTCGCAGACCTTCCGCCCCAAGCCGGGATGGCTCGACCGCCTCGTCTTCTTCGACATCGCCGGCGACAGCCCGACGTCGGCCGGAAAGAACTACACGACGAACCACTTTCTCGCGGACCTCCAGGGCACGCAGATCGGCACGAGCATCTGCCCCGAGCGCATCATTGCCGACCCCTGCGCTCCGGGCGGCAGCAGCACGTGCTCGGGCGCGCCCGACGTCGCGAGCGACAACAAGGTCCACGGCCTGCGAACGTGCCCCGACGGTGACTGGGCCTTCCAGCGCGACCAGGACGCCACGTTCGTCTGGGAGGACTTCGGCTTCTACAGCGCCATCACGCCGCTCGTGTCGGCGTTCGCGCTGGCCAAGAACCCGATGACGGGGCAGCCGCGCCACAGGGAGGACCTCTTCATCGCGCTGATGAACGCCCTCGACAAGCACTGGCAGACCGGACAGGGCACGGCCAGCGAGTGCACGCTGCAGATCTCGCCCGCGCTCGACTGCACGAAGGACGGCGCCGACAGCTACGAGCCGCTGCTCGCCCAGATCTTCTCGTCGGACATGCTTCCGGCGGTGCACGATCTCGTGAAGATCCTCCAGGGGATCAGCGTCCCGACGTGCGCGGCCACGGATCCGACGACCGGCAAGTGCACCAAGGCGGGGACGGCGGAGGACGGCGTCACCGTCCTCGCCAACGCGACCAACGCGCTCGTCAACCCGGCGGTCGCCAAGGCCGCGGGGCTGAAGGATCGGAAGGGGAACGTGACGTCGGTCCGCAACGACGGGACGACGAACCCTCAGGTGACGCCGCTCTATCTCGTGCTCGAAACGCTGAACGAGATCGACCAGGCCTTCGCGCAATATGCCCAGGCCAACCCGAAGGACACGGGGCGCCAGGCGCAGTGGCAATCCGCGCGGTCGCAGCTGGTCGACGAGTTTCTCGGCGTCAACGGCCAGAACACGACGATGCAGACCTTCGCCGACCCGTCGCTTCAGCACGTCCTGCCGGTGATCCTCGGCGCGGCGCGCTCGCAGCTCTGGTCGCACTGTCCTCCCGGATCGACGACGTGTCCCTGGGCGAGCACGACCCTCGCGGGCAACGCGGCGACCACCATCGGCGGGCCGACGTTCGCCGGGGCGATGGATCTCAACGAAGCCATCCGGCAGAACCAGACGGGCCGCACGTCGACCGAGCAGCTTCTCACGTACCTCGTCGACTCCGGATCGGGCAACGACGCGCTCGCCGAGCTCCTGGCGTCGAGCGACGACCTCATTCAGATCATGAGCGACGACGCCAACATGGTCCCCTTCTACCATGTGATGTCCTCGGCGATGGTCCCCACGACGACCGATTCGCAGGGCAACCTGCAGCGCGGCGTGGTCGACGCGACGACGGCCCTCCTCGCGCGCGTGGCGGGTCGCGCGTACGACGCGAACAACGTGGAGATCTGCGCCAACGAGCTGGACCCCGACGCGGTGCTCAACGTGGCGCTGGCGCACCTGGTGACGCCGATGAAGGGAAGCAACGGTCAGCCCACGGAGACGCCGCTCGAGGTCATCGTCGACACCATCGCCGACGTGAACCGCGCCTCGCCCGGCGCGACGACCAAGCTCCAGGGGCCTGACTACGCCAACATGGCCAACGAGCTGTCGGAGTTTTTGCTGGATGATCAGCGCGGGCTCGAGCAGTTCTATCAGATCGTGCGGAACGGGACCGAGCACTGATGACGCGAGCGACGAGTGTGACCGCCGCCCTCGTGCTCCTCGGCACGCTCGCGGCGGCCGCGGACGCGGGAGCCGCCGGGCTCTACTTCTCGGACCGCGGCGTGCGCCCGCTGGGGCGTGGCGGCGCGTTCGTGGCAGGCGCCGACGACCTGGGCGCCATCTGGTACAACCCCGCGGGCATCGTCGATGCGCCTTCGAGCTTTCTCTTCGACGCGTCCTGGCTGAGCTACTCGAGCGATTACACGCGCCAGGCGCTGACGACGAGCGCCACGGGGACCACGTTCGTGCAGGGGTTTCCCACGGTGCACGGGCAGACGTCGATCCTGCCCGTGCCGACCATCGCCGCGTCGTATCGATTCGGCGACCGCGAGCAGTACGCGATCGCGGGCGGGATGTACGCCCCGATGACGCCGGTCACGAGCTACCCGATGACCGTCACCAACCCGGACGGCTCGCAGGCGCCGGCGCCCCAGCGCTATTCGCTCATCTCGCTCGACGGCTCACTCCTCGTCGTGGTCGGCCTCTGGTTCGCCTACAAGCCGATCGAGCAGCTTCGCATCGGCCTCGGCGTCCAGATGCTGACGGGGACGTTCAAGTCGACGGTCGACTTCAGCGCGTGCCCGCCCGACAACCTGGTCTGCGCCGCGGAGAACCCCTCGTACGACGCGTTGAGCCAGCTCAAGGTGGGCCCCATCTTCGCGCCCAGCGGCAACGCCGGCGTCACCTACGTCCCGGCCAAGGTCATCCGATTCGGCGTGAGCGGGCAGCTTCCGTTCTGGGTGAGCTCACCGGCCACGGTCGACGTGCGCCTCCCGACGGCGGTGGTGTTCGACAACGCCTCGCAGCAGGGCGACCGGGCGCACGTGGGGTTCGAGCTGCCGCCCGTCTTCCGGCTCGGGGTCGAGGTCCGCCCGCTCGACGACGAGCACGATCTGCGGATCGAGGTGGCGTACGTGCGCGAGTTCTGGTCGGTGCACCAGTCGATCGACATCACGCCCGAGAACATCCAGCTCCTCCACGTGACCGGGTTCCCCAGCCCGTTCGCCGTGTCGGGCATCTCCATCCCCCGCGGCGGGCAGGACTCGAACAGCGTGCGCCTCGGCGGCGAGTACAAGTTCGCCGTCGGAGACTACAAGCTCGAGCCGCGCGTCGGCTTCGCCTACGAGACGAGCGGCATCCAGACCGCGTACGTGTCGCCGCTCACCATCGACAGCAACAAGGTGCTCGTCTCTCTCGGCGGCGGCCTCTACATCGGCGAGCACCTCCGTCTCGACGCGGTCTACTCGCACGTCTTCGCCAGCGACGTCACGGTCACGGCGCAAGAAGCGGCCGTGCCACGCGTGAACCCCGTGATGGGCAACCCGACGCAAACGGCGTCGGTCAACGGGGGCACCTACAGCGCGCGTGCCGACGTGCTCGGCGTCGGAATGCAGTACCGCTTCTGACCGCGCGGGCCGCTAGGGCGACGGTAGGAGGTCCGGCACGGGTGGGGACGGAAGGGGGCCGAGGGGGACGGGCGCGTTCGACGCCGTCGCGCCGTTCACCGACGCCGGCATGCTGCTCGGCGCGTACACCACCACCGTGTCGCCGGCCTTCAGCGCGTCGGTGCGCCCACGCCGGTTCACGCGCTCCATCGTCCTGACCGGCACGGCGAACCGCCTGCCGATCGACTCCAGCGTATCGCCCGACCGCGCCGTCACGGTCACCCGCTTGAAGCCGCGCTCGCGCTCCATCGCCGCGAAAAACTCGTCCGATCCGACCGCGAGGACCCGCACGTCGTTCTCGGGCACGACGACCACGTGCGACAGATCGAGGTCCTCGGCCACGAACGCCTGCAGCGTCATCCCCTCCTGGAGCCGCGCGCCCGGATCGATGTCGTTCCAGCGGTCGAGATCGTCGACCCCGACGTGGAGCGCGCTCGCGATCTCGCGCAGCGTGTCGCCGATCTGCACGCGGTAAAAGACGCGCCGGCGGTCCGGGTACACGAAGAGATCCGCCGGGACCACGACGCTCTGCTTCGGCCCCGTCGGGACCGTGACCCCCGCCGCCGCGGCGTCCACCTTGGGCACGAGCAGCACGGCGCCTCCGCGGACCGCTTCGCCCGGCGCGACCGCGTTCATCTCGACGAGCTTCTGCGTCGTCGTCTTGTGCGTTGCCGCGACCTGCTCCAGCGTCTCTCCGAAGCGGACCACGTAGCGGTCGAGCGGCGGCTGGTTCCTCCGCGTCTTCGCCAACGCCTGCGTCGCCGTCGCGCCCTTGCCCGCCGGCACCCTCACGGGATACGCGGTGTCGCCCTCGCCGAGCGGCGGCGTGCGCGCGGCGCGAAGCTCCGGGTTGAGCGACTCCACGTCCCTCGGCGAGCACCCGGCGGCCTGCGCCACGAGGGCGAGCGGCGTGCCCGGCGGGACCGTCACCTCGTCGGTCTCGATCGGCCCTTCCGCCTGGAGGTCGGAGAAGCCGAACGCGCCGAGGTTGTGCGCGACCACCGCCGCCGCCAGGATCTTCGGCACGTACAGCGTCGTCTCCCAGGGCAGCGTCCCCTCGGTTCGCGCCAGGGACCAGAAGTCGTTCGTGTTGTACCGCCGCACGACCGACGACAGCCCGCCGTACCCCATGTTGTACGCGGCCAGCGCGAGCTCCCAGCTCCCGAAGCGCCGATGCAGGTCCGCGAGGAACTCGGCCGCGGCGTCGGTCTCCGCGGGCGCGCTGAGGCGCTGGTCGAGCCAGCGATCGATGGTGAGTCCGTAGATCTTCGCCGTCTCCGGCATGAACTGCCAGAGCCCCACCGCCCCGACCGGCGAGCGCGCGATCTGCTCGAAGCCGCTCTCGATCATCGCCACCCAGACCAGGTCCTCCGGGAGGGACTTCTTGCGGAGCGCGCGCCGCATCATCGCTTGCCACCGCCCCGAGTGCCGGAACAGGTTCGCGAAGGTCGCGCGTCCGCGAGGGTCGTCGCGGAAGTACTCGAGGTAGCGCACGACGCGGTCGTCCCAGCGGACCGGTAGGTCGGGCATCTCGAGCTTGGTCAGCCAGGAGAGGTCGCGTGTCCCCTCGGGAGCTGGGGGCGCGGTCGGCTCGGCCGGAGGCAGGCCCGACGCGTGGACGTGCGGCGCGTCGTCGCCGGGCAAGCTCAGTGGAAGCTCGGAGGGCCACGGATTGCCGGGCGCGGGCGCCGCCTGCGGAAAGAGCTGGCGCTCCGCCTCGCGAAGCGCCGACAGCTCGGCGCTCTCGACACCCGCCGCCGTGTCCTCTCCGGTCGGGCCGCCGGCGATGGCGCGTCGCGCGTTCGGGTCCGAGCTGTGGGCACCCGTCTTCGACGAGCCCTTCGGATCGTGCGAGTGCCCGGCGTTCCGCGCGTGCGCAGCGTGAGGATCCGCAGCGCGCGCCGTCGACAGGCCGACGAGCAACGCGACGCCGATCCCGGTGGCCGCTAGCCGCGCGGGTGACTTCGCCATCGCTGCGAACCGTCGCATGCGAGAGCCATGTGGTCAAATTCCCCTCACCCGGGCGGTAGACTGCCCCCGGCCTGCGCCTGCGGCTTCGGAGCTTCGTCGGGCTTCGGCATGTCCATGCCGAGGGGCGGAAGGGTGCTCTCGTCGAACCCGGGGGGAACGTGCCAGATCTCCGTCGTCGGAGGGTAGACGTCGCGTCCTCCCTCGACCTTCCTCTGGCCGTCGTGGAAGGCGAGGACCCGGGATCGGTAGAGCTCCATGCCCTCGATCCCCTTCTGCTTGCGCTTCGGCTTGGTGACGGCGGGATCTTCGACCACCTTGCGCGTGAACGGCGTCGTCGAAAGAATGTTGCGGCCGAAGGAGACGTCGACCGGCTTGTCGGCGCCGAGCAGCTCCATCTTGATCTTGTTGCCCGCGACGCTCGCGTGAACGACCACCGCGAAGTGAAACGGGTTCCGGACCTTCAGGTCCACGATGGGGTAGACCACCGTCGCGTCGAGGCCGGCCGGGATGTACCCGCTCGGGCGCGAGTGGGGCAGGCGCTGCACGATGTCGAGCCCTCCGAAGAACGCGATGGCGTGCAGCGTGGAGGCCACCTGACACGTGCCCCCGCCGGTGCCCTCGACCATCTCGCCTTTCAGGATCTCGAACGCGTGCTTGAAGCCGTTCTCCTCGGTGCGCGGACCGACGATCTCGTTGAAGCTGACGGCCTGCCCGCCCTCGATGACCGCGCCGTCGAGGTGAGAGGCGGCGACCTCGATGTTGCGCGCGCGCGGCCCCTGATCGCCGGTGCGCGAGAAATAGGTCTCGAAGGACGCCATCACGTGGGAGATGTCGATGCGCGCGAGCGACTCGCGCGTGACGCGGGGCTCGACGGCCGCGAAGGGAAGCTCGATTTCGACCACGCTGGCGTCGAGCGACGCACGGGCCAGCTGCGCGGCGGCCCCGTCGGTGTCGAGGGCGCGCCCGTCGTGCTCGGGGACGATCTCGTGCCGCTCGAGGTCGAGCCGCGCGGCCACGGGCGGGACGTCGAGCTCTTCCTTGTAGGGCAGGACGCGCTCGAGGAGCGTGCGGGGCTCGAGGCGGGGCTCGAGGGGGACGTCGAGGTCCCCGCGGCGGGCCCGGTCGGCGAGGTGCCCACACGTGAGCACGTCATCGCTGCGCCCCAGGCGAAGGGCCCGCGACGTCACCGCGTCGACGTCGACCGAGACGCCCAGCTCGCCGAGTGTGCCCTCGGTCACCGGGCGGACCGCGTCGCCGTCGCGAACGACGAGGCGCACCCGCCGCGTCGTCAGAGCCTGGGCGCGCGCCTCGACGAAGGAGCGCACGTCCCCCGTCACGGTCTCGCCGTCGATGCGCAGGCCGGGAAGCGCCCGCCCGGGATCCCCCCCGACCGCGAGCGGCAGCCACCGCGCGCACGCCACCCATGCCCCCGCCCCCCCGGCGGTGGCCAGGGCAGCGATGACGCAGAGTCGCGGCAGGAGCTTGCGGCCCACGGTGGTCTCCCCGGCTGAACGCCCTCGACGAGTATCCGTCATCCCGGGCGGGACGCCAAATGCGACGCGCCGGACCGTGCCCCCGATGCGGCCGCAGGGCCGCTCGAACGTGGCCCTTGCGAAACGGCGGGCAATCAGGTCCGCTTTTCCTGCACGCGCGCATGAAGGCCTGCCCTCAGTGCCACATCCGTTATCCGACGGAGTCCGTCTATTGCTTCCTGGACGGCGCCGTTCTGGAGGCGATCCGCGATCCGCTCATCGGGACGACGATCGCCGGGCGCTACCTCGTGGAGGACGTCATCGGCGAGGGTGGGATGGCGACGGTGTACCGGGCGCGGCATACGCTGGTCGATCGGCCGTGCGCCGTGAAGGTGATGAACCCCGCGCTGGCGAGCGATCCCACGACGAGGGAGCGGTTCCGGCGCGAGGCCAAGAGCACGCAGACGCTCGCCCACCCCAACGTCATCGAGATCTTCGACCAGGGCGAGGCGCCCGACGGCACCACCTACATCGTGATGGAGCTGCTCGCGGGCAAGACGCTCGCCGAGCTCACCGACGCGGGGCCGATGCCCCTGCCTCGCGCCATCCCCATCATGATCCAGATCTCCCGGGGCATCGCGCGCGCGCACGACCTCGGCGTCGTGCACCGGGATCTCAAGCCCGAGAACATCTTCATCGTGCGGCGCCCGTTCGACGGGACCGACCTCGTGAAGATCCTCGACTTCGGCATCGCGAAGGCCCGGGGGGACACGCGCCTCACGAACGCGGGGGAGCTCTTCGGCACGCCGCAGTACCTGGCTCCCGAGCGCATCACGGGTGGCGAGGCGGGGCCGGGCGTCGATCTCTACGCGCTGGGCGTCATCTTCTTCGAGATGTCGACGGGCAAGCTCCCCTTCGAGGCGAGCGACCCGACGACCTTCCTCATCAAGCACATGAAGGAGAAGCCTCCGCCGCCGCGCGCGATCGACCCGCGCCTGCCGGAGAAGCTCGACACGCTCATCGTTCAGCTCCTCGAGAAGGACCCGAAGGCGCGCCCCGTCGACGCCCACCGCATCGAGCAGGAGCTCGTGGTCCTGTCGACCCAGCTCGGCATCCCGGTCCCTCCCGAGCCGGAGGACGATCCGCAGAGCTCGAGGCCCCCTGCGGCGACGCTGCCGCCGGCGGGGGTGCATCAGTGGGTGAGGCGCGTCGAGGTGTTCGAGCAGATGCTCGCGCGGGCCGACGGAGCTTCGCCCCGGCGGGAGCTCGACAGGACGCTCGGCGAGGTGAGAAAGCTCGTGCGAGAGCTGTCGAACCTGCGCGAGTCGAGCGCGTCCGAGCAGCGCAAGCTGGAGGACATCGACGCCCGTGGCCGCGACGGCCGGACGCGGTTCGGCTTCGCGGTGGACGCCCTGGGCCTCGACGCGTCGAAGGCCCGCGGTGAGGTGCGCGCCGCCCGCACCACCCTCGAGAGCCTCGCTCAGGATTCCAAGCGGTCCGCGCAGGCCTACAAGGAGACGCAGCGCGAGGTCATCACGTGGGAGGGCCGCTCCGGCGGGGAGGAGCCGTACGCACAGCTCGCGCGCGCGCATCGTGCCTGCGCGGAGGCGGTGGACGGCTGGCTCGCGGTGCGCACGCTGGAGCGCGCTGCTCATGCCGTGGTCGAGGAGAAGGAGCGGATGGTGACGGACCTCGACTACCAGATCGCCGAGCTTCGTCAGGGGCTCGCGAACCACGAGCACGGGATCGACCGCGACCGCGACGCGACGCAGAAGCACCTGGTGGAGCTGAACGCCGGCGCCGAGCGCGCGGAGAGTCAGCTCGTGCAGTTCGCGACGAGCTTCTGCCAGCCGCTCCGCGCGCGCCCCGAGCTTGGACCCTTGTTCCAGCAGCTCGAATCAGACGCGACCGCCTCGAGCTGAATCACCGAGCGGGGGTCGTCCCCCCTGCTGTCCCGCGGTTGCTCGCTTCGAGTAGTATCCCGGCTCATGCGGACCCTGCTCCCCCTGGCCATGCTCCTCATCGCGTGTGGGGGGTCCGACGCGGCCTCCGTCCCGCCGCAGCTCGTCCTGCCCATCCCGCCCGAGACGCGGACGGCGGCGCACTGCCCGAAGACCGGCGAACCGACGGCGACCCCGGTCGCCAAGGGCCCGGCGCCGATGCGTCCCCCGGCCACCCACATCCCCGTTCCGCCGGCGGTGCAGGCGCTCGTCGACGCCCCGGATCGCAGCGAGGACGACAGGAAGCTCGACGCCGGCCGCCACCCGGGTGAGCTGCTCGCCTTTCTCGGCCTGAAGCCGGGGGAGCGGGTCGCCGAGCTCGCCGCCGGCGGCGGCTACACGACGGAGCTGCTCGCGCGGGCCGTGGGGCCCCGGGGCAAGGTCTGGGGCGTGAACAACGCCTTCATCATGAAGTTCGCCGAGAAGCCCTGGACCGAGCGCCTGAAGAAGCCGGCGATGAAGAACGTCGTCCGTGTCGAAAGGGAGCTCGACGCGCCGTTGCCCCCCGACGCGAAGAACCTCGACGCCGTCGTAATCTCGCTCTTCTACCACGACACCGTCTGGATGGGCGTCGACCGCGACAAGATGAACAAGGCCGTCTTCGACGCGCTCCGCCACGGCGGACAGTACGTCGTCATCGATCACAGCGCACCGGAAGGGTCCGGCACCGAGGACGTGAAGACGACGCACAGGATCGACGAGCTCTTCGTCATCCGCGACGTCGAGCGCGCCGGCTTCCACCACGCCGGGAGCAGCGACTTTCTCCGTAACCAGGCCGACACGAGGGACTGGAACGACTCGCCGCGCGAGGCAGGCGAACGCCGCGGTACGAGCGACCGCTTCGTCCTCCGTTTCATCAAGCCCTGACGCTCGCGCGACACCGGGCTACCATCGCCGTTGGCGGAAGCGACGACGATGGACGGGCGCAAGCTCAACTTCGACACGACTCAGGTGCTGGTGATGGTCCTCGCCGGCGGCGAGGGCAAGCGCCTCTACCCGCTGACGCTCGACCGCGCCAAGCCGGCCGTGCCGTTCGGCGGCCGCTACCGGATCATCGACATCGTCCTGTCGAACTTCGTCAACTCCGGCCTCGCGCGCATCAAGGTGCTGACGCAGTACAAGAGCGCGTCGCTCGAGGAGCACATCGCGCGAAACTGGCGTCTGGCGCCCGTGCTCGACCAGTTCATCGAGGCGATCCCCGCGCAGCAGCGGACGGGCAAGACCTGGTACCGGGGCTCGGCCGACGCCGTGTGGCAGTGCCAGCACGTCATCCACGACGAGAACCCGGAGCTCGTGTGCATCTTCGGCGGGGACCACGTCTACAAGATGGACGTGCGCCAGATGCTCTCCTACCACCAGGACTCGCACGCCGACGCCACGGTCGCGGCGATCCCCGTGCCGCGCCGCGAGGCGCGTGAGGTGGGCGTGCTCGAGATCGCGCCGGACGGGCGCATCGTCGGCTTCCACGAGAAGGTGGAGAACCCGCCCCCGATGCCGGGCCGGGACGACGTGTGCCTCGCGTCGATGGGCAACTACGTCTTCAAGCCCGACGTGCTCCTCCGCGAGCTGGAGGAGGACGACCGCCTCGAGGAGAGCCACCACGACTTCGGCTACGACATCCTGCCGCGGATGGTGAAGAAGGGCGCCGCCGTGTTCGCGTACGACTTCGCGACCAACACCGTGCCGGGCGAGGACGAGCACAACCGCGGCTACTGGCGCGACGTGGGGAACGTCGACGCGTACCACGAGGCCCAGATGGACCTCATCGAGATCCATCCGCAGTTCAACTTCTACAACTTTCGCTGGCCCATCCGCACGGGGGCGACGCACGACCCGCCGGCGAAGTTCGTCTTCCGCGACGAGGCGCAGGCCCGCGTCGGCATCGCGACCGACTCGATGGTGAGCCACGGCTGCATCATCTCGGGGGGGCGCATCCACCGCAGCGTCCTCGGCGTCGGCTGCCGCGTGAACTCGTTCAGCGAGGTCGAGGAGAGCGTCCTCTTCGAGCGCGTCCGCGTCGGCCGCCACGCGAAGATCCGCCGCGCCATCATCGACAAGGACGTGGAAATACCCTCGGGCACGGTCATCGGCTTCGATCGCGAGGCGGACCGGCAGCGGTTCTTCGTCACGGACGGCGGCATCGTGGTCATCCCCAAGCGGGCCAAGCTCGACGCCGGATGACGGGGGTGGCTGGCCGCACCGTCGTCGTGGGGGACGTGCACGGGTGCACGGGGGAGCTCGAGGAGCTGCTCGAGCGGGTGCGCTTCGTCGAGGGGAAGGACCGTCTCGTCCTCGTGGGGGACCTGCTCGTTCGCGGGCCCGACACGCATGGCGTCCTCGCGCTCGTCCGCCGCGTCGGAGCGCGCGCCGTTCGCGGCAACCACGAGGAGAAGCTCCTCGCGTGGCGTCGGGGAAGAAAGGCGCTGGGCTCCGACCACGAGCGCGTGGCGAAGGTCCTGACCGACGACGACTGGCGCCTGCTCGGGGCCCTGCCTCTGTGGCTCGACCTGCCCGAGCACGACGCCCGCATCGTGCACGCCGGCGTCGTCCCCGGGGTCGCCGTCGATGCCACGCCCGCCGAGGCGCTCCTCAAGATGCGCACGCTCGACGCTCGCGGCGCCTGGAGCGACGACGCCGACGCCGGGCCGCTCTGGGGTACGAGATACACGGGCCCCCCGCACGTCGTCTTCGGTCACAACGCCCGACCCGAGCCTCAGCTTCACGCGTGGGCGACGGGGCTCGACACGGGCTGCGTCTACGGCGGCAAGCTGACGGCCCTGGTGCTCGACGAGGGCGAACCGATGCCCCGCGGCGACGCCGTGCGGCCGCTGCTGAAGAGCGTCCCGGCGATGCGCAAGTACTTCGGAGGCAAGGGGAGCCCTCTCGAGCGATGACGCGCGTCGTTCTCAGCGAGGCGCAGCGCGAAGCGGTCGCGCGGGGCGAGTTCGTGCGCGTGGCAGGGGCCTGGGAAGGATTCCTCGTCGGTCGCGTGGCCGGCGCCTGGCGGGCCTATTCGAACGTGTGCCGCCACCGCGCGCTCCCGCTCGACCTCGGCGCGAACTCGCCGATGAGCGACGACCGGCGGTATCTCCTGTGCCATCAGCACGGCGCGCTGTACCGCCTCGACGACGGCAAGTGCGTCATGGGTCCCTGCGCAGGCGACTCGCTCGAGGCGGTGGGCGTCATCGAAGGTACAGACGGTGCGCTCGTGTTGACCCCGCCGACCTTGCCCGTCGCGTGATGTGGCTGGGCGCGCGCCCTCACTTCCCCTCCGCCGTCACGCCGTCAGATGCTCGATCTTCGCGGCGTGGCCGTGGGCGCCAGCGAAACTTGCATCACAGGTCAAGAGGGGCGCCGCCAGAGCTTCGGCCAGCGCGACATAGACCGCGTCGTACGCGGTGAGGTTCTGCCGGAGGTCCCAGATGCGCCGCAGGAGGACGTCGTGTGGGTAGCGGGTGGCGTCGAGGTCCGAGAGGTCTTCGAGCATTTCGCGCCCGCGGGCGGCCGTGATGGCTCGTCTCCGCTCGTATCGGCGGACCACCTGCGCCACCTCCACGTCGAGAAGGTGGGGGACGTGAAGGCTCTCCCTCGGAGCCGCGATCCGGCGCTCGACGTTCGCCCCGGTCGGCGTGCGCAGCAGCAGCTCCAGTACGGCCGAGGCATCGAGGACGATCATCGGGCGTCGCGTTCTGCGCGTACGGCTGCCGCCGGCCGCTCCCTCGGGCTCACCCGCTCGCGCTTGGCGAGCCGCTCGAGCAGCTCCTCGCGAGTCGGTCGCTCCGCGGCATGTCGAAGCTCCTGCATCAGATAGTCGGAGAGCGACATCCCCGCTCGTGCGGCGCGCGTCTTGAGGCGGCGGTGTAGCTCGTCCGGCACATGCCGGATCTGGATCATCGTGCTCATGACGCAAGCGTAACTGCATGTGGAGCACATGCAACACAGCCTGTCTTCAGAACACCCATCCCAGGTCCCCGTCGACCAGCGGGCGCACGCCGGTCACGGCGAAGCTCGCGCCCGCGTCCTGGCCGAAGGCAGCCTCGTACGCGGCCCCGCCGCCGATCCGCAGCGTGAGGCCGAAGCGGAAGGTCTGCTGCCACCCGAGGGTCCCCCCGATGCCCACGACGTCCGCGGCGACCCCGGCACTCGTCGCCCGCGCGGCCATGAGGCGCGGGTGCAAATAGAGGCCGTGGAAGACCACCCGCCAGGGAAAGAGCGGCACGCCCACGGCCACTCCATAGGCGCTCGAGGCTCCGCCGGACATGAGATCGCCCTCGACGCTGAACGCCGCCGCCTCGCCGAGGACGAAGTCCCCCTCCGCGGCCATCGTGCCGAGCAGGAGCGCGCCAGGGTTGAAGAGCAGGCCGAAGGAGCGCGGGCCGCCGTCGTCGAAGGCGTCGATGTGGTCGGTCTCCCGGTCGGCCCTGCCCTCGGCAGCCGCGGCGGGGGTGGAGGCGGCGACGACGAGGCCCAGGGACAAGAGGCCGGCGAGCGCGGCGGAGGTTCTCATGCCCCCCTATCGGACGCCCGCGCCAAGAGTTGCGTCTCCCGCTACCCTGGCCGCCATGAGGGCCCGTGCCGATCGCCCCGTCGTCCCCCTGGCGCTGGCGCTCGTGCTCGCGGTGCAGGCCTCGACCCTCGCCGTCCTCCCCGCCCTGGCGCAGCCGCGACCGAGCGGCGCCCAGCCCGCAAAGGATCTGATCCAGCGCGGGCGCGAGCTCTTCGACGATCAGCAGTACCAGGAGTCCATCCAGACCCTGTCGGGCGCCCTCGTCCGGCCCGACAACACGCTCGAGCAGAAGATCGAGATCCACCGCCTGCTCGCGCTCGACCACATCACCCTCGGCCACAACGAGGAGGCGGAGAACTTCGTCCGGGCCCTCCTCTCGATCCAACCGAGCTACGAGCTCCCGCGGACCGAGTCGCCTCGCTTTCGCGACTTCTTCGCCGCCGCGCGCGCCCGCTGGGAGGCCGCGGGAAGGCCCGGCCTCGTGACCGAGCAGAACCCTCAGCGCGCCCTGACCATCAAACACAGCTCGCCGTCCGAGGCGTCGCCCGGGCGCGAGGTCCCGCTGAGGGCCAGCGTCGACGATCCGGGCCACCGCGCAAGGGCGGTGGAGCTCTTCTACCGCGCGGGCTCCCACGGTCCCTTCACGGCAACGGCGGCGCAGCTCTCCCCCGACGACGGGGCCGTGCGCGCCACGCTGCCCGGGAGCGCGGTGCAGCCGCCCTACGTCGCCTACTACCTGCTCGTCACCGACGCGAGCGGCCTTCCGCTGGCGGGCAGCGGCGACGCCGACGCCCCGCTGCGGATCCCGGTCTCCGAGCCCAGCTCGGGGGGGTGGGTCCTGCCCATCGCGATCGGCGGAGGCGTCCTCGGCGCCGCGGGGATCGTGCTGGGAAGCCTCGCGCTCGCGGGCGTCTTCAAGGGGGGAGCGAGCGGCGCGAAGGGCGGGCAGTCGACGGTCAGCATCGGCGTGATGTCGTTTCGCTAGCGGAGAAAGCCGGATGAGCACGAGCGCGCCTCCCCGTTATCCCTACGTCGCCGTCGACGTCTCCGAGGAGGACGCCGACGAGGCCGGCGCGCTGCTCTTCGAGCTCGGCGCGGACGGCGTCGAGCAACGCGACGCCACGACGCTGGCCCGCGGCGCGAGCGGCAAGGTCACCCTGGTGGCGAGCTTCGGGAACCTGGCCGACGCCCAGGCGGCGACCGCCGAGCTCCCCGCGGCCTGGGCGCCGCGCATCGAAGAGGTGGTGGGCGACGCGTGGCGCGACGAGTGGAAGAAGCACTTCGAGCCGTTCCGGATATGTGAAGGGGTCATGGTGAGGCCGCCCTGGCGCGAGCATGCGGCGGCGCCAGGCGAGCGCGTGGTGATCCTCGAGCCGGGACGCGCGTTCGGGACCGGCCTGCACGAGACGACGAGCCTCGTGGCGGAGGTCCTGGCAGCGACGCCGCTCGCCGGCGCGACCGTGCTCGACGTGGGGTGTGGCAGCGGCGTGTTGACGCTCGTGGCCCTGGCGCTCGGCGCGACGCGCGCGCGGTCCATCGACGTGGATCCGGACGCCGTCGCGGTGACGCGCGAGAACGCGGAGCGCAACGGCGTCGCCGAGCGCGTCGATGCGGACGAGGCACCCCTGGAGACGCTCTCCGGGACCTACCCGGTCGTCCTCGCGAACATCGAATCGAAGACGCTGGTCGAGCTCGCCCCCGCCCTCGTCGCACGCGTCGCGCCCGGGGGGCTCCTCGTGCTGAGTGGCATTCTCTCGCCGGCGGCGATGCCCACGCAGCTCGAGGACATCCGGCGTGCGTTCGCATCGCTGACCGAAGAGCAGGTGCGCACGAAGGGCGAGTGGATCGCCGTGTGCCTGAGACGGCCGTGACCCGCGCCCCCATTCCCGAGCTCGCCCCGGGGGAGCGCCGGCTGGAAGGAGCCGTGGCGCACTACCTGGCCCGCGTGCTGCGGCTGCGGGCTGGTGACGCGTTCGTCGCCTTCGATCCGGCGACGGCCCGGGAGGCCGACGCCGTCACGGTGTGGACCGACCAGGACACCATCACCGTGAAGTTCGGCGCCCTGCGCGAGAGCGTGGCTCGCGCCGCGCGCCCGCTGACCTGGATCCAGGGACTGGCGAAGGGCGACAAGTGCGACGCGGTCGTGCGCGACGCCACCGAGCTCGGGGCGACGCGCGTCCTGGTCGCGACGACGCGCCGGAGCGTGGTGAAGCTCGACGCCGCGCGCGGAGCGGAACGACAGGCGCGCTGGGCTCGCATCGCCAGCGAGGCCGCGCGGCAATGCGGTCGCAGCGACGCGCCGCTCGTCGACGCACCGTGCCCGTGGGCCGACGCGCTGGCCAGCGTGGTGCCGGCGTCGACGGACGCGGAGGACGTGCGGTTCTGCCTCTGGGAGCAGGCGAGCGCTCCTCTGGCGCCGCCGCTCTTCGAAGCGCTCGCTCGCGGCGCGGGCCTCTCGTTCGCCTGCGGTCCCGAGGGCGGCCTGGAGGGCGCCGAGGTCGACCTGGCGCGGTCACGCGGCTGGCTCGTCGTGTCGCTCGGTCCGTTCGCGCTGCGCACCGAGACCGTGGCGGCCGCGGTCCTCGGGGCGGTCCGCGTCTGGAGCGGCCTCGAATAGGCTCGATTTCAGTCGAAGCGCTTGGCCAGCATGGTCTGCAGCTCCACGGTCGCCGCGATGAGCTGGTCGAAGTCCTGGGGCAGGTTTCGCAGGGGCTCGATGGGACTGGAGAAGTCGATGGGCAGCGCCTGGATGGCGGAGCGCAGGCCCGGCAGGGCCACGGGATAGTGGCGCGTGGCTGCCCGGAACTCGCCCTTGGCGATGATCCAGTCCGGCCGCGCCTGCGACCGGAGCCCGTTCGTCACCGTCGCGAGGAGTCCCACCACACGCACGCACCAGCCATAACTGTCCCGGACGTGCCGCTCGAGCGGGGTCCCGCGCCCCATCAGCGGGACAGCGCGGTCGTCCGCCGCGTCGCAATAGAGCTCGTAGAGGGCGTCTCGCACCGCCTCGGTGCTCGCAGCCAGATGTCGGACGGTCTCCGCGTGCGCATCGCCTTCCGGCACCGTCTCGAGGAGCTGCGCGAGCCAGAGCAGCCCGGAGGCGAGGCCCATGTGTGCATCGAGCCACCACTCGAGGCCCACGACGGACGTCTCGCGCTCGAAGGGGGGCGGGGGCAACGTCGAGGGGGCGCCAGCCCCGGCGGCCTCCTCGTCGACTCGAAGAATGCGCGTGTACGAAGCGGTGCGAGGAGGCGGGCCCGACCGGGTGCGAGCAGAGGGCCCTGCGGTGCGGGGAACGTTGACCTTCCGGTTCACCATGCGCTGTGTCCTCGTCCTGTCCTACGCGCAGCCACGACGACCCGTTTCCCCGAAAGCAACGCTCACTTTGCGATCACTTTTGATCTAGCAGGTCCCGACCGCCATGCCTGTCGCCCGAACCGGGACTGCCGCTCTCGCCTCGGCCTGCGTCCGTTCTGCGGAGCGCGGAAAAGGTGGGGCCCCCTACGTGAGGCTCCCCGGCGGTATGCTCGGTCACGCGAAGCCCGTGCTGGAACGAATCGCTCTGCATCAAACGCGCCTCCACACGCCGGGCTTGGGCCTGGACGCGAAAGGCGTGGCGCTGGGCGCCAAGGGGCTCGTCCTCCTCCCCTCCATCGACCGACTGGTCGCGCTGCTGTCGGTCTATACGCGGGAACGGTCGCTCGAGGATCTCATGCCCAGCCTCGCGATGCGGGTCGTCAAGTCGAAGCTCGGCACGCGCGAGATCACGCTCGAGTTCGCCGCCGAGTCGAGCGACCGCATGGATCGCCTCGCAGAAACGGCGCGACTCGTCGGCGGCTTCACGTTCACCGGAACGGCGCGGCACTTCGTTCAGTACCGCGACGCGGCTGCGCCCTTCGGGTACGACGCGACCGAGCTCCTGCCCACCGACGCGGCGCTGGCGCTCTATCACGACCGCTTCTCGCAGACGTACGACGTCGAGCGCGCCATCGAGCTGCGGCCGCTCGTCCTGCGGCTCATGCCCCACGTCGACCCCTCGACGAAGCTCGAGCCCGGGTTGCGCATCGTGGTCGCCGAGCAAGGGCTCGGGCCGGCCCTCGTGCACTACTTCGTGCGGTCGCGCGTGGACGGGGAGGTCGGCGTCGCCGAGTGGCCGCCGGAGAGCCCGTTCGACGACGTGCCCGTGCGCAGGTGGATCTTCCGGATCCCCGAGGTCCCGGATCGGATGCGCGCCCTGGTGCACGGGACGCCCGGGCTCACGTCCTTCATCCCGTCGGGCCCCGGCGTGGCGGTCGAGGCCGGATACCGGCACCCGGTGGAGCTGCGCGCGTGCCCCATCTTCGATCCCGCGGGGCTGGTGCTCGTGCGAGGACGCGGCGACGAGCCCTGGACGCTGCCGAAGCTGCCGCCGATGG
Organism: Polyangiaceae bacterium; assembly: GCA_036501935.1. Taxonomy (GTDB): domain Bacteria; phylum Myxococcota_A; class Polyangia; order Polyangiales; family Polyangiaceae; genus Palsa-1150. Next base: position 62,801 of record DASXZL010000077.1, read on the forward strand.
GCGCCTTGACGGCGTTCGCGCGCGTGGAGATGCGGACGACGGGCGCCGAGGCCTCCACGGCGAGCGGCACGGCGCAGCCGGAGCTCGTGCGCGTACCGCTGCGCGTCTCGCCGTCGACGGGCGCGTGGAGGAACGTGACGGCGACGTGGATCGAGCCGGCGCAGGTCCCCTTGCTGCGGAGGCTCGCATACGCGCTGCCGCACGCGACGATCGCACAGGCACGCGTGGCGATGACGACACGCGGGGCCTTCGTCCGCTCGAGCGCAGGGATCGAGGCCATCCCTCTCGGCACGTTCTACGTCGAGGTCCACCCGAACCTCTACGTCCCCGCGGGGCACGAGGTCGTCCCCGCGGTGGCGCCGGAGGTGCTCGCGCGCGCGCTCGGGGCGCCGGCGTCGCAGGTTCTTTTCGTCGGCACCGACGCGCGCGCGCTCGCCGTGGAAGAAGCGGCCTTCGCGCCGCTGGAGACGGCGCTCCTCGATGCGCCGCCGTGGGAGCCCGTCGTCACGGAAGCCATCGAGCGCGGGCTGGAGGAAGCAAGTCTGGACCTGAAGGTGACCCCCATCGGGCTCTTGCCGCTCCGTGGGGTGGAGCCGCCGCCGAAAGCGGAGGCCTGACTCGTGGCGGTGGATCTCGGCGCCGTCGCGCAGGAGCTGTTCGAGGGCGTCATGGCGCCGCTCGTCCTCGGCGGGCCGGTGCGGCCCGGTCACGCCATCGGCGCGCGGGCGGCGCTGGCGCTCGGGGCGGGCGACAGGACGGGCATCGATCCGGACCTCGAGGCGGACGTGTTCGTGGCACGCATCCGACGCGCGCGGCGGCTCGCGCCCATCGACCGCGTGGCCACGGCGACGCCCGCCGAATGGACCCTCGCCGCGGCGTTCCACGACGTCCTCCAGGCCGCCAACCCCATCTTCGACGCGGCCCTGCGACGCTCGGCGGCCGCGCGCATCCTCGCTCTCGCCCGCGAGGCCATCGAGTGCGTGCCCGAGCCGGCCAACGTGCTCGAGGCGCTCTCGCGCCACACCTGGTTCGCGCGCGTTCTCGACGTGGCCCGGACCGACACGACCGTCTCCTGGTGGAGCGGGTCGCGCACGTACCTCGGCGTCGAAGCGCCGCGGCGCCTCCAGGCCTGGCCCGATCTACGACGCGTGAACGTCGTGGCGACGCCCCACCCGCTCCTCGAGCTGAGCCCCCTCGCGGTCGACCGGGCGCGCTTGACCGACGCGGTGGCCCTCTTTCTCACGCGGACGCCGCTCACCGAGATCGCGACGTGCACGCGCGAAGCGCCGCCGTTCACGTGGGGGCCTGCGTCGCTGGCGCTCCTCGCCACCCGTCCCGGCAGGACGCTGGCTCTCCGGGTGCTCGCGCGGTTGCCGGCGGCGCCCGTCGACGGCGCGCTCGGACGCGCGACCCGCGAGCTTCTCGCGACGCGCGGCGCATCGGGTGCCCCCGCGGTGACGCTGCTGGCCGAGCGGGCGCTGGCGAGGGCGGCGGGGCACGCCGGGCGTCCCGAGAACGTCGAGGCGTCCCGGAACGACGCGAGCTTCGCGCGCGGGCTCGGCGCCGTCGCGGCCGTGACCCTCCTCGACGCGCCTGGCGCCGTGTGGCCGGAGAACGACCGGCGGCGCCTGCTCGACGCGCTCGACGCCGCGGCGCGCTCGCCCGCGGCGCAGGAGGCCGCGGCGATGCTGGGTGAACGCGCTTGAAACGCCTCCTCGTCGGAGCGCTCGCGATCGCGATGAGCACGCCCTCACTCGCCCGCGCGCAGGAGACGTCCGCCTGCGAGGCGCGCGTCCACGTCCTCGCCGGCACGCTCGACAGGGACGCCCGACGCGCGCACGTCTGGTACTGGGCCTGGATGACGGCGGGGCTGGCGCTCATCGGCGGACAGGCGACCCTCGCGGCGGTCACGACGGGCAATACGCAGAAGGACTTCATCGCCGGCGCCGCCACGAGCGTCTTCATCCCGAGCGTCCTTCTCCTGCAGCCACCGGCCGTCCTGGCCGATGCGCCGCTCCTCGACGCACGCATCGACGCGACCACCGTCGACGGCCGCCTCGGCGATCCGTGCATCGTCCTGCCGCGCGCACGCGAGCTGCTCCTGCGCGACGCCCACGACCAGGCGTTCGCCACGGGCTGGTTCGCCCACGCCTTCGTCATCGGTGGCAACATCGCCGTCGGTCTGCTGCTGGGGCTCGCCTTCAAGGACTGGTCGGGCGCGGCGAAGCAGGCCATCGGCGGCAGCGCGGTCGGCGAGCTCCAGATCCTCACGCTACCGACCGGCGCCCTGACCGCGCGCGGCCTCGGCCTGGCGGGTACGTTCTAGGGGGGACTCGACCATGGCCGCTCACAGACCTCTCGGCGCTCTCGACCGCACCTTCCTCGCCGGCGAGACGCGCGAGTCGATGATGCACGTGGGCGTCCTCGCGCCGTTCTCCCCGCCCGAGGAGCGGCCGCGCGACTTTCTCCGCTCGCTCGTCGAAGAGCTGAAGCGAAAGACCCGCGCCTATCCGCCCTGGACCCTCAAGCTGCGTCACCCGGAGTTTCTCGCGAGCCCGCTCCAGGCGTGGGTGGAGGACGACGACCTCGACGTCGAGTACCACGTGCGTCGCTCGGCGCTGCCGTCCCCGGGCGACGAGCGCGAGCTCGGCATCCTGGTATCGCGCCTCCACAGCAACAAGATCGACTTCCACCGTCCGCCCTGGGAGGTCCACTTCATCGAGGGGCTCGAGGGCGGCCGCATGGCCCTCTACTTCAAGGTCCATCACGCGCTCGTCGACGGCTTCACGGGGATGCGCCTTCTCACGCGGAGTCTCTCGAGCGACGCGTCCGACGTCGACACGCCGCTCTTCTTCGCGCGGGCGCCGCCCGAACGGACCAAGCGCGCCGACGAGCCCGACGAGGCGACGCTCGATCACCTCATCCACCTGCTCCGCGATCAGGTCGGCGCGTCGCGGGACGTCGGGCGCGCCGCGATGAACCTCTTCCGGTCCGCCCGCTCGAAGGAGCGCCCGCTCGTCACGCCGCTGCAGGCCCCCCTGTGCGTGCTCAACCGCAAGATCAGCCGCAACCGGCGCTTCGCCACGCAACGCTTCGACGCGGAACGCCTGCGCCGCATCTCCCGGGCGCACGACGGCACGCTCAACGACGCGGTCCTCGCGCTCACCGCCGCGGCGCTTCGCCGGTTCCTCCTCGAGCAGGACGCCCTCCCCGACCAGCCGCTGACCACGATGGTCCCCGTCAACATCCGCCCCAAGGGCGACACGACGGGCGGCGGGAACGAAGTGGGCGCCATCCTCGCTTCCCTCGCGACCGACGTCGCCGATCCGCGCGAGCGGCTCCGCGCCATCGTGGCGTCGACCCGGCGCGCGAAGGAGCAGCTCCAGGGCATGTCGAAGAGCGCGCTCACGCAGTACTCGGCGCTCATCCTCGCCCCGATGCTCCTCTCGCAGATCCCCGGGGCCGCGGGGCGCGTTCGCCCGGCGTTCAACGTGGTCGTCTCCAACGTGCCCGGCCCCACGAAGCCGCTCTACTTCCGCGGCTGGCGCCTCGAGGCCATCTACCCGCTATCGATCCCGTTTCACGGCTACGGGCTCAACATCACCGTCGGCGGCTACGACGGCGAGCTCGACTTCGGCTTCACCGGCTGCCGCGACACGGTGCCGCACCTGCAGCGCCTCGCCGTCTACGCGAGCGAGGCGGCCGACGAGCTGGAAGCGGCGATGCGGCGATAGCGCCGGGGTGTCATCCCGACGGAGGACACGGCCTTGTTCTCGCGGCGCGGTAGCGTGCCACCTCCATGCCTCGCCTCGTCACCACCGCGGGAGCAGCGCTCCTCGCGTGCGCGCTCCCGGCCTCGGCGCATGCCGAGCCCTTGGGACTCGAAGTTGCCGCCCAGGCGGGCTTCGGAACGGGCGTGGAAACGCCTCCCGCGCCCGCCGTGGGGGCGCGGGCGGGAGCGTCCATTGCGTCCCTTTATTTCGGTGTCGCCGTCGTCGAGTACTTCGGCAGCACCAAGCCGACGGCACCGCCGACCAACGGGCCGGGCGCGCCCACGTCCTCGACCTCCGCCAGCCTCGGCGTCGACGATCTGCTGTACGGAATCGCGCTCGGCTACGACATCAAGCCGCTCGCGCCGCTCACGCTTCGCCCGCAGGTCGGCGCCGGCCTGGCGAGGGTATCGTGCTCCGACCACTGGTGCGGCGGCGATGTCAGCTACCCCTATGTCGAGCCGGGGGCCACGGTGTTGCTGGCGCTGGGTAAGTACGTGTTCGTCGGGGTCGACGTGAACCTGCTCGTCGTCGCAGTGCAGAGCGCGTTCACGCCGAAGAATGCGCCGGCGTCATTGACCATGCACGGCCAGCTGGGCGTGCGATTCTGAGGCGCTCAGCTCCCGCAGTCGGCTTTCTTCACCGAGAAGGCCGCCGGCGCCGGGGCCGGCTCGACGGTCTCCATCTTCTGCATGGCGAGGACGCCGCCGAGCGGCTCGCTCACCATGTCGGAGACCACGGTCTTCGTCACGTTGTAGGCGCCCGTGATCTTCACCTTGGCGCCGATGGACGGCAGCGGGTTCGGCTCGGCGACGTTCAGGATGTCGTCGTTCACCGGTTTCGTGGGCTGCTCGCCGGGCTTCAGCTTGTTGTAGGCCTTCATCGCGTCGCAGATGACGGCGAAGTTGCGCGCCCAGCCGACGACGCGGATCTTCGTCCCCTTCATGTTCCCCTTGTCGTCCGCGATCCAGAAGCTCGGCACTTCGGGCGCGCACTTGTCGGGGTCGGCCTTGCCGGTCTTGTGGATGGCGCACTCGGGGGCGCGGCCCACGTTCGAGTCGACGATGTAGCCGGTCACCGTGATGGGGTTCGCGGTGACCTCCTTTCCGTGAAGGAGGCTACGGAGCTGGTGGATGGCTCCGTAGACCGTGTACGAGTCGCCCGACTTGATGGGCGTGCTCGGCAAGGTCGGCGGTGCCGGAAGGTTCGCCTTCTTGCCCGACCACGCGGGCTGCGGCTTGTACGGGTTGTCGTCCCCACCGCAGCCGGCGGCGGCCGCGAGGACAACCGCGATTCCGAGCGTGCGCAGCGCTTGTCTGGCCAACGTGTGCATTCGATCTCGTCTCCCTCGGCAGCCAAAATCCGGGCTTTGCACGAGTAACACGCGCCAAAGCCGCGATACAAGGGCGTCTTCGCGGCAGGGGGGGTCACGCCGAGAGCGGATCTTTGCGGCGCGGCGCTGGGGCGAAGCTCAGCCCGAGCGCGTCCACGTCGGCCGCGCGCACGACATCGCCGCTGCAGCGGGCCACCAGCCGCTGCACGATGGCCGAAAGCTCGGCGTCTTCCCCCGGGAACGGATGGTCGACCAGGCGGGCGTAGGCTGCGTGGTCGATGCCCACGGGACGGCCGAGCACCCGCAGACCCTCGCGGGCGAGCCGATCGGTCAGGATGGCGCGCAGGTCCTCGGGACGATCGCGGAGGCGTGGCAGCTCGACCGGAGCCTCGCACGCGTCGGCGAGCCGGAGCGCCAGCGCCGGGTCGAGCCGGAAGGCCGCCACGAGCTCGTCCGGCCGCGCGACGGCCGTCAACGCGAGCTGCAGATCCAGCGGGTCGGGGCGCTCCCAGGGCGTGCGCTTCTCCGCCAGCGCGCGGGCCACGAGCTGCTGCACCTCGAGAGGAAGGGCGGCGCCGTCGAGGAGGACGAGCATCCCGCGGTCCGCGAGCGCCAGCGGCGAGGCGCCCGGATCGGTCCAGCGGGCGGGATCGTGCTCGCGCGCGCTCGTCGCGTCGACCAGGACGAGCGGTGCGTCGCGGCGGGCTCCCGCGAGGTGCGCCCGCGCCAGGAAGGGCACGGGATCGACCCCGCTCGGCGCGAGGATCGCGATGGGCGCCCCGACCGACGTGCGCCGCTCCAGCGCCTCGAGCGCCATCCGCGACGCCGCCGAGTAGACGCCGACCATCGCCGGACGGGCGAGGCGGGCGGCGGCCAGGGCGTGGCGGCCCACGTCGAGGTCGAGCTCGTGCTGGAGCCTCGCCGTCCTCTCCTCCGCGGCGTCGGCGCGGAGCCTCGCCTCGTGCGTCCGCGACAACATGCGCGCCTGCTCGCCGCGCGCACGGCACGCGGCCGCGAGCCGATCCGCGGCGTCCTTCAGCGCGCGCAGCTCCTCGAGCGTCACGGGCTCCTCGCGCGCCACGCGCGGCATGACGAGCAGCCCCTCCGTATCCCCGTCATAGGCGACGACGATCGCCAGGAGCGCGCCGCGGTCGCTCATCCACCTCGCCAGCGGCCGGAGCTCCGGACGGCGGACCTCCAGCGCGTCGAGCACGTCCGCGCGCAGCGTGGCCTCCGGTTCGCCTCCCGCCACGAGGACGAGCTCCTCCGGCATCTCGGCCTCACGCTCACGCGCGTAGCCGGCCGCGTCGACGGTGGTCATGCGCGTCGGACCGAGGGTCCACAGCTGGGGCGAGGCCGCCGCTGCTCCCCCGGGCAGACGCAGCGCGAGGAGCGTGCTGCGGATCGCGTCGTCCGGATCTCCTCGTGCCGCCTGGATGCACGCCTCGACGCACGCGTCGAGCCACACGCCACGAGCCGGGCGCAGCGGCGACTCGAGCACGGGGGTGGCCGCGCCGATGGCGAGGACCAGCACCGCCGTGACGAGCGCCGCCCCCCACGAGCGCCCCTCCGCGGCGCTCGCGCCGAGCAGTGCCACGCCTCCGCCGACGATCGCGAGGACGACGACTCTCCGCGTGACCCGCGCCACGCGCACCGCGTCCCGCTCGAGCGCGGCGGCCCCGAGCACCACGCTGACGACTGCGACGAGCCCCCTCGCCAGCGCGTCGCCGTGCGCGCGCCCGATGAGCGCCGTCACGAGCGCCGCCGCGCAGGCCGTGCCCAGCAGACCGCGCATGCCGAGCGCCCGCTCGACGACACCGAGCTCGAGCCGCCGGCGCAGCAGCGTCCACTCGGTCACGAGCAGCAGCACGGCCACGCTCGCCACGCCCGCCGCGAGGGCCCACGCGCGCGGGGAGTCCGTCAGCCACGCGGTCGTCTCGCGTTCCGGCGCCACGCGCGCCGCGAGAGCAAGGAGCCAGAGCAGGCCCACCGCGGCGGCGGCCGGGCGCGGAGACATCGGCGTTGCGCGGACGACACCCCCTCCGCCCGGAATGCGCGCCACCGCCACGCAGGCCGCGACCGCGCACACCATCGCCCCCAGCTCCCCGCACGCGTCGAGCCCGCGGCTGTCCCCCACGGCCCCGAGCGACGCCACCACGACCGCGAGGCCCCACCCGAGCGCGCGTGCCACGAGCCCCGTCCAGCGCGCGGTGAAGGACGCGATGCCGAGCGCGAGCAGCGCCATCATCCACGCTCGCGGCTCGGCGGCCCCGTCGACCCAGACCGCCAGCGCGCCCACGTACCCCACCGTGGCCAGCAGCAGCAGCCGGCGTCGCCACGGAACGACCGGCGTCGCGCCCGGGGGCGCGAAGGGGGCAGGAGAAGGGATCGACGCGGACAAGGGAGGGCTACGGGCTCCAGGCTCGGGCTACGGCCTTCAGGCTACAGCCAGAGCTCGTGTCCGGCTGGCGGCTCGTTGCAGAAGTGGCCGCTGCGTGAAGCCTGTGGCCCGAAGCCCGTAGCCTGTAGCCTGGAGTCCCCATGCGTCCCAGGACCCTCGCGCTCGGCACGTGGCTCGCCACGCGCGGGGCCATGGCCGGCGTGGGATTCGCGCTGGCCATCGCGGGCGCTCTCGCCTCGGTGGTGGCCGCGGTCGCGCTGTCCGGCAGCAGCGTGGCGGCCGAGCTCCCGCTGCTCGAGTCGAGCGCCATCGCGTGGACCGCGGGGGTGGTGCTGGCGTTCGGCGCGGCCGTGCACGCCCTGCGCCGCGATCGGGAGCAGGGCATCGTGGCGCTGGTCCGGGCGCGCGGAGGGCGCCTGAACGGCTACGTCCGGGGGCGCGTCGGGGGCCTGGTGCTCGTGCTCGCGGTCGCGGTCGGAGGCGCGACGCTGGTCGCCGGGGTCGCGGCGACGTCGGCGGCGCACCCCCCCTTGCCGGCCCTCCATACGAGCGTCGCCGCGGTCGCCTACGCGCTCGCCTTCGCGGTGACCCTGGGTCCCGTGGCGATGGCCACGCTCGGTGCGCGCACCCGGTCCGGCGGGCTGCTCACGCTCCTGGCGGTCCTCGCGTTGCCCGAGCTGGTCTCGCCGTGGACGTCGGCGCTGCTGCCGCGCGGCTGGCACGAGCTGACCTCCATCCCGGCGGCGCTCGCGGCCGTGCGGGCCGGCGTGGCGGCACCAGCGGCGATGGCGGGTTCCATGGCGCGGGGGCTCGCGGGGCTCGCCGCGGTCGTCGCGCTGTCGCTCGTCGTCATCGCCGCCCGCGTTCGACGCGCGGAAGGACGAGGAGCACCGTGATCACCCTCGAAAGCGTCGCCGCGCGCCGGGCCCCGCTGACGCTCGCGCGGCTGTCGCTCACCTGGGGCCCCGGCGTGCATTCGATCGTAGGGACACCCGCGGACGGAGGCCCCCTGCTCCTCGAGCTCGTCGCCGGCAAGGCGCGGCTCCGGGCCGGCCGCGTGCGCGTGCTCGACGCGAGCCCCGCGGACGCCGTCGTGCGGCGGGAGGTCGCGCTCGTCCTGCTCGAGCCGGTCTTGCCGGAGGCGCTCGGCGTTGCGGAGGTGCTGACGCTGGCGGCGACGCTCCGGGGCGAGCCTGCGCGCGACCCCGTGGCGAGGCTCGCGACGCTCGGCCTCGAGGCGCTGGCCCCGCGACGCGTGCGGACGCTCGCCCCCGAGGAGGCGCGCGCCGTGGCCATCGCCGAAGCGCTCACTTCGACGCGCGTCCGCGTCCTGCTTCTCGAAGAGCCGCTGGCGTGCGTGGATCCTCGCGCCGTGTCGCGCCTGCCGGGACTCCTGCGGGCCCGGGGGCGCGCCGGGTCAGCGGTGCTCGTCGCGACGGCGTCGCTGCGGGATGCCGGCGACGTGGCCGACGATCACGTGCTGCTGCGAGGAGGGACCGTCGCGGGAACCGCCGGCTCGCTCGGAGAGCTGTCGGCGTTCGCGCCCGAGGGGATACGCATGCGCATCGTCGCGAGCGATCCCCAGGCGCTGCTGGCGGCCATCGCGCGCGAGCCGGCCGTCGACGCGGTCGCGCGCAGGGACGGCGCCGTCGTGGCGCGCGGGCACGATGCGGCGGCGCTGGCGGCCGCCGTGGGCCGCGCCGTGGGAGCCTCGGGCGTCGACGTGACGGAAATGCGCGTCGAGCCGCCGTCGATGGACGAGGCGCGCGCCGCGTCCGCCGGGGTCTCGACGGCGACCTACGAAGCGGCCTATGCGCGCACTCGGGCAGCGCTCGCGCCGGCGCCGTCGAGCGGGGGGCCGTCGTGATCGGCGCGCTCGCCCGTCCCCCGGTGGCCCGCGTCTTTCGCACGCCGCGCGCGCTGCTGGCGCTGGGGGGGTGGTGCGTGCTCGGCCTGGGCTTCGCGGTCGCGGCGCGCTCAGGCGGGTCCGCGAACGGTGCCGACCACGTGCTCGTGAGCGCGTACGGCGCCCTCGTCCTGCCGCTGCTCGCGTACACGCTGGTCGGCGCGGTGCTGGGGCCGCGGTCGCTGGCGGCATCGACGGCGCCGCTCGCGCGATTCGGGGCCGCCCCGGCTCGCGCGGCAGCGGTGACGGTCGGGGTGGCGTTGCTGGGAGGCGTGGTGCTCGCGGCGGGGCTCGGGGCGGTGGTCGCTGTCGTGGCGCATGGCGCCGGGGATCCGCCCGTGGCCCGGGACGCGCTGGAGAGCGCGTACGCCGGCGCGCTCGGAGGGGCGGCGTACGTGGCGTGGTTCGCGATGGGGGCGAGCTTCGGGAAGCGCGGCGGCGGGAGGACCGGGCTGCTGGTGGTGGACTGGGTGCTCGGCCTGGCGGGAGGCGCGCTCGCGGTGGTGACGCCACGGGCACACCTGCGGAACCTTCTGGGAGGGACGGCGCCGATGGACTGGTCGGGGAGGGCGAGCGCGCTGGCGCTCGTGGTGATCGCGGCGGCGTGCGTGGCGGTGGCGGTGAGGAGGGCGGGAAGGGAGTAGACGGGGAGCGCGAGGGCCCTTGCCGTCGTGGCGAACGCCCTTGCCGCGACGGAGAGGGCCCTTGCCGTCGTGGCGAACGTTCTTGCCGCGATGGCGAGCGCTCTTTCCGTCGTGGAGAGCGCCCTTGCCGCGATGGCGAACGCCCTTGCCGTCGTGGCGAACGCCCTTGCCGCGATGGCGAGGGCCCTTGCCGTCGTGGCGAGCGCCGTTGCCGCGACGGAGAGGGCCCTTTCCGTCGTGGCGAACGCCCTTGCCGCGACGGAGAGGGCTCTTTCCGTCGTGGCGAACGCCCTTGCCGCGACGGAGAGGGCCGTTCCCCTGGCGGCGACCGCGGTGGCCGCGACGGCGAGGGCTCTTTCGTTCGTGGAAGGTGCGGCCTCAGTCGTTGCCTGCGTCGGCTCCGCCGGCGTCGGGGCTCCAGGGAGGGCAGAGGGACGAGACGCCGAGGGTGCAAGACTTGTCGAGGCAGCATCCGGCGACGCAGGCGGACGGCTGGAGCGAGCCGCACGTGAAGACGGCGCCGTTGCACTCGTCGAGGGTCGCCACGAGGGCGCCGCCGGGCTGGTCGACGACGTAGCCGCGCTCGCAGCCGCCGTCCGTGCCGTAGGTCATCATGAGGAGCGAGCCGCAGGTCCTCATGGCGATGACGTGACCCGCCGCGACGGTCTGCGCGCTCTGGCACCACGCCGCGAAGGAAGGACCGCCGTAGTCGGGGGGGCAGCCGAAGGTGTCGCAGCTGCCCGCGGCCGAACAGGCGCAGGAGCTTGCCTCCGTGCCGGAGTCGCCGCCGGTGGGCGCGGAGGCATCGCCGGTCGCGCCGTCGTTCCGGAGAGGCGCGTCGGAGGTGGACGCATCCGCCCCGACGGCGCCCGGGCTGGATGCCGAGCAGGCTGCGGTGACGGCGCAGAAGGCGGCGGTGAACGGGGACAGACGCACGGTGACCAGGGTACCTCCCCCTTTTACCCTTCCCTCACCATTCCCTCGATCCGCTCTCTCGTCTCCCGCGGCAAGTCGAGCGGCCTCCCCTCCAGCACGAAGTCCCCCTCCGGCTGCTTCTTCGACCCGTGCACCTTCACCCGCAGCGCCGCCGCTGGCTCCCCGACGACCTTCCCCTCGATGCGCGATCCCGGCGGCGACGGCACCGTCGACCGCAGCACGATGGCCTGCGCGTCGATGCTCACCACCCGCGCTTCTCCTCCCTTCAGCCACCGCACATGCGCCCGTCCGCGCGGCCCCGCCCCCTCCCCTTCCCCGCTCATCGACGCGCCTGCCTCGCCACCTGCCGCGTCTCCCTCTCCGCGTCCTTCTTCGCGATGTCGGCCCGCTTGTCGAACGACTTCTTCCCCCTCCCGACGCCGATCTCCACCTTCACCCGCCCGTCCTTGAAGTAGAGCTTGAGCGGGATCGCCGTCGCCCCCTCGCGCGCCAGCGCCTGGTGGATCTCCTCGATCTCCCGCGCGTGAAGCAAGAGCCTCCGCGACCGCCGCGTCTCGTGCGGGAAGGCGCTCGCCTGCTGGAAGGGCGCCACGAAGAGCTGCTTGAGCCACGCCTGACCGCGCTCGATCGCGACGTACGCGTCGGTCACGTCGACCTTGCCGGCGCGCATCGACTTCACCTCGCTGCCGACCAGCGACATCCCGGCCTCGTACCGGTCCTTGATGTCGTAGTCGAACGTCGCGCGACGGTTCTTGACGATGAGCTTCTCGGCCTCGACCTTGGCCATGGCAGTGCGCTGCTTAGCGCATCCTCGGTTAGGATGCCCCTGGCGAATGCCGGGCAGCGAGGTCAAAGGCGCGTGGCTTGTGACGGCCCGCCGGTACATCCTGCAGGATCTCGGGGAGGACGTCTTCGCCCGCTACGTCGAGGCCGCGCCCGAAGCGTCGCGCGACGCCCTCGCCGAGCCCGTGGTGTCGCGGTGGTATCCGGAGACCGTCATGCGCGACGCGCTCGAGTCGTTCTTCCGGGAGGTCGCGCACCGCGACGCCGACAAGTTCACGAGCGCGATGGAGCGGTGCACGGTGCTCGGCACCCACTGGTTTCTCCAGATGCTCGTCTCGGTGACGACGCCCCGCTACCTCCTGCGCCTCCTGCCGACGGCGCTGCGCCAGCTCCGGCGCGGCTCCGTGCGGATGGTGGTCGAGGTGCGCGAGAACGCCGCGACGATGAGCATCACGCACCACCCCTTCGCCGACCATCCCTGCTACCGGCTCGCCACGCCCGCCATCATGCGGGCGACGCTGGGCCTCTGCGTCGGGCAGGCGGCGCGCGCCGTCATCACGCACTACGACGAGACGACGCAGATCGTCGAGCTCGGCTGGTAGCGACGCGCGGGCCGTCAGCCTCCGTCGGCGCGCGGCAGCTCCTCGCCGTCGTACGGCAGGTGGAAAGGCGGCATCTCGTGCTCGAGGCCCATCTTCTTCTCCAGCACCGCGACCCGCTCGCGCAGCATCTCGTTCTGCCCCGCGAGGGCACGGACCATCTCGATGACGGGATCGGGCAGGTTCGCGTGGTCGAGCGCCGCATCCCACCGGGCGTGCGCCGGCACGATGACGCGCGCCGGCACTCCGACCACCGTCGCCTCGGGGGGCACCTCCTTGACGACCACGCTCCCCGAGCCGACGCGCGCGTGATCCCCGATGTGGATGTTGCCGAGGATGCAAGCGTTGGAACCGATGACGACGTTCTTGCCGACCTGCGGATGACGCACCTTGCGCTCGAGCGACGTGCCGCCGAGAACGACGCCCTTGTAGAGCAGGCACCCGTCGCCGACGCTGGCCGTCTCGCCGATCACGATGCCCATGCCGTGGTCGATGACCACGCGCCGCCCGAGGCGCGCGCCCGGGTGGATCTCGATGCCCGTGACGAACCGGTTGGTGTGCGCCAGAAGACGCGCGCCGAGCTTCACGTCGTGCTGCCACAGGGCATGCGCGGCGCGGTGGAGCCACACCGCGTGGAGCCCCGGGTAGACGAGCGCGACCTCGAGGGTCGAGCGGGCGGCCGGGTCGTTGGCCTTGATGGAGCGGATGTCCTCGGTGACGAGCTCCGCCACCTGCAACAGCTCCTTCACCCAGCGGAACGGCATCGGCATCGACTCTCTGGGGAGAGCTTAGCCGGGCCTTCTAGCCTTCGCCCGCCTCGTCGTCGTCGTCGTCCGAGGTCGCACCCGCGGCGAGCACGGTGCCGCTTTCGAGCGGGAGCGTCAGCGGGAAGGTCTCGCTGTCGTCCGGGGAGGGCGGGGGCTTGGCCTCGCCGTCCCCGCCGTCCTCGCCGCGCAGCCGCGCGAAGCGATCCGTCATGCCGACGCCCGAAGGCCGCGGGGCAGGCAGCGGTGGAGGCAGGTGCTGCATCTCGCCGGTCACCTCCTCGTCGTCGTCGTCCGAGCGGTCGTCGCCGAACGCACGGGACAGCGCCATCCGGAGGAAGGCGCGCGAGTCCCCCACGCCCATGCCGAGGGCGACGCGGCGGAGCTCGTAGCCGAGGGCGCCCGCGTGCGGATAGCGGTGCGCGGGATCCCGCTCGACGGCGCGGCTGAGGATGCCCTGGAGCACCGGCGGGAGCTGCGGCTCGAAGAGGCTCTGGTGCACCACGCCGTCGCGCGCCCACACGATCGCCTCCGCGTCGCTGACGATGCGCGGGAAGCGCGGGCCGACCATCATCTCGCGCAGCATCACGCCCAGCGAGAAGACGTCCGACCGCGCGTCCCCGAGCTGCCCGCGCGCCACCTCCGGCGCGAGCGCCCGGACCCGACGGGCCAGCGCACGCGTGCTGTGGACCGACGAGGCCGCGCGCGCCGCGGCCGAGACGCCGAAGTCGCCGACCTTCACCTCGCCGTGCCATGAAAGGAGGACGTCGCAGGCCGACAGCTCGCCGTGCACGAGCCCGAGGCGGACTCCGTCGGGCGAGCAGGCGAGGCGAGCGCCGGCGAGCGCCTCCGCGACCTCCGCGCCGATGAAGAGGGCGAGGTCGATCGGGAAGCGCTCGCCGTGTCGGGCCGCGTACGACGCGAACCGGGCGAGCGAACGCCCCTCGACGAGCTCCTCCACCGTGTAAGGCTGCGCGGGACCGACCAGGCCGAACTCCTCGACGCGTACGACGTTCGGGTGGCGCACGCACGCCGAGCGCCGCGCCGCGCCGGCCAGCGCCGAGAGCACCGCGTCGTGCTCGTCGCTGGCGACGACGTCGTAGACCTTCACCGCCACGGTGCGCGCGACGCCGAACCCTCCGTCGACGACGCCTCGGTACACGGTGGCCATGCTTCCCCGCCCGACCTGCGCTCCCAGGCGCAAGGTGCGTCCTCCGCCCAGGGGGAGGTCGTCGCGAGGAGGAGGGATCAACGGGGTCGGACGGGCCATGACAGGCTTTCGATCAGTCGTGTCGGCGCATCCTTGGATTGCAACCATCGAACCGCGCCGCGGCGCCTCGGCGCGTTTTCCGGATGTTCAGCCTTTCTCGCACGTTGCCGGGGCCGACCGGCTCATTCGTGGATCCGTCCGGATCCACGGGCTGGGTCCGGGGCACGTGTATGGCCGCGTACGGCGATGCTACGTTCGCGAGGGACCGCGATGGGAACGACGACCACCTGGCGCGACGTCGAGACCTTCGTCGGTGAGCTCGAAGAGCAGCAGCGCCGCAAGGTGCTCGACCTCGCGCGGCGCCTGCGGCCGGGGTTGACGCTCGAAGACGTCGCGAATCCGCACGACTTTCCAGAGCTGGCGGATCCCGACTGGCAGTACGAGGACGGGCTCCTCGCGGGCGTGCAGTGCGTGCTCGCGGCGGTGCGGGCGCGACGGCGCGAAGGGGAGGGCTGAGCCATGGCCGCCAAGAAGAGCAAGGCGCGCGGGCCCTTCGAGGCCCTTCGAGGCCTGAAGGACGAGCTGAAGAAGAAGGAGCAAGAGGCACCGGTCCGCAAGGCTCCGCCCGCACCGCCGCCGCGCGCGAGCACCGCCGAGCCGGAGGACGACGCGATGCTCTTGAACCGCTTGTTCGCGGGGGTGCAGCCGCTCGATCGGTCGCGCGGCGACCGCGTCCCGAAGCAGAAGGTGCAGCGTTCCACGTCGGTCGACGAGCAGGCCAAGCAGGTCCGCGAGGTCGCCGAGGCCGAGGCCGAGGCCGTGCACCAGCACCTGCGGTCGCTGGTCGAGGGGCGCGCGCGCTTCGAGGTGACCGACGACGGTCAGCGCGTCGAAGGGCGCCGGGTGGACCTCCCGGCCGAAGCGCTGCGGCGACTGCGTCGGGGTCTCGTTCCGGTGGACGGGAGGCTGGATCTGCACGGGATGGGCGTCCCCGAGGCGCGGGGACAGCTCGAGCTTTTCCTGCGCACGATGCGCGCGCGTGGAGAGCGCTGCGTGCTGGTGATCCACGGCAAGGGCGACCACTCGCCGCGCGGCGTGCCCGTGCTCCGCGGAGAGATCGGCGCGTGGCTCTCGCAGGGCGGGTCGAGCGAGCACGTCGCAGCGTTCGCGACGTCCAGCCTGGCCGACGGGGGTGAGGGAGCGGTGTACGTGCTCTTGCGCCGCTGACGGCGCTACTTGCCGCTGACGGCGCTACTTGAGGATGCGCGACAGGTGCTCCTCGAGCGCCTTCCACGACGCGGGCTGGCTCCGGAAGCCGACGTAGCCGTCGGGCCGCAGCAGGTAGAGGCACTCGCTCCCGGCGCCGTAGCGGCGGTGGAGGGCCGCCTTCGGGTCGAGCAGGACGGGCTCGTCCCCCGCGAGCTCCGCCGGACGCGCTCGGCGCGGCACGACGATCCACGTCTTGACGTGCGCGCCCCACCGCTCGCGCGCGCGGCGCGCGATGTCCGCGAGGTTCGCGTACCCCTCCGGCGTCGGCGCCGCGCCGTCGAAGAGGAGCAGCGTGCTCCCCGGGTGCCGGAGCAGCGAGAACGCGGTCACCGCGTCGTCGACCGCCGCGTCGGGGGCGCGATCGCCCGGGTGCGGCGCCCCGCCGAAGCCCACCCAGTCGGCCAGCGTGGGCTGCTCGCCGACGCGCCTTCCCACGGTGGCTCGGGCCACCGAGGCGCGGTGCTCGTCGACGATGGGGCTGCCCCGGTAGCCGACGGCGACCTCGCTCGCCTGGGCGAGCATGCGCTTTTGCACGATCTCGAGGCCCGCCAGCATCGACCCGACGCGGTCTCGCACCGCGCGCGCGACCGGGTTGCGGAGCGTCACCACTTTGGTGGCGAGGTCGGTGCCGAGGAGGGTCGACGCGGCCACCGGGCGCCGCTCGGGATCATAGGAGTCGAGCAGGCCCTCGTGTGCCGCGCCGTGGACGGTGAGCGCGAGCTTCCACGCGAGGTTGTAGGCGTCCTGCATGCCCGTGTTCATCCCCTGCCCGCCGACGGGGCTGTGGATGTGCGCCGCGTCGCCGGCGACGAAGACGCGCCCCTCGCGGTAGCGCGCGACGATGCGCCGGTGAATGCGGAAGGGCGCGACCCAGCCCGCGCTGGTCACCGTGGCCTTCGGTCCGCCGCGCTCGTGAAGGAGCCGCGCCACGTCGTCGATGGTGGGCTCGGGGATCCCGGCCTCGCCGACGAGGCGCCAGAGCCCCTTCGGCAGAGGCAGGGCGGCCATGGCCCCGTCGGGCGCGATGAACGCGTGCGTCTCGTCGTCCGGCAGATCCCACGCGATGCGTACGTCCGCCAGCACGAACGACTCTTCGTAAGGCATTCCGTCGAAGGAGAGCCCGAGCGCGTGGCGCACGGCGCTGTGCGAGCCGTCGCAGCCCACCAGCCACGCCACCCGCTCGGTCTCGGCCTCGCCGTCGGCGTGCGCCAGCGACGCCGTCACTCCTCCGGCCCCCTGGTCGAGGGCCGTGAGCTTCACCCCGCGCTCGACGCGGCACCCGAGCTCGACGAGGCGCTCGGCGAGCAGTCGCTCCGTCTCGCTCTGCGGCAAGGACAGCATGTACGTGTAGGGCGAGTCGATGTCGTCGAGGCTGACGTGCGCGAGCCGGGAGCCGTCGGCGTAGAAGTTCACGCCGTGGATCTTGCGGCCCGCCGCGACGAAGCGATCCGCGATGCCCATCGCGTCGAGCGCCTCCAGCGTGCGGGCCTGCACCCCGAGGGCCCGCGACTGGCTCGCTGGCGCCGCGCAGGCATCGACGATGCGTGTGTCCACGCCGCGTCGAAGGAGCTCGCAGGCCAGGGTGAGACCCACGGGGCCGGCACCGACCACCAGAACACGCCCGCTCGCATTGGCTTCGCTCGTCATGGGGACCGCCCTTAGATTACGATCGTCTGTCCCGATGCAGGAGCTGGAAGCGGTGATCGCGCAGCTGACGCTCTTCGAGCACCTTCGACCCGACGAGGTAGGCCGCATCGCCGCACGCTTTCACGTGGAGACGTTGGCCGCGGGAGCCACGCGCGTCTTCCAGGCGACGCCGGAAGCGTCCCGGCTCATCGTCGCGGTGCGGGGACACCTGTCCATCGAGGTGGACTCCGCCGCGGCGACGCTCCGCTCACGGCTCGAGCCCGGCGACCGGCACGGCGAGGTGGCGCTGCTCACGCGCATGCCGCACGTGGTGCGGGCCACGGCGCTGAAGGGCGAGGACGCCGTGATGGCCACAGTGGACCGCGAGGGTCTCGACGCCATCCTCGACGAGTTCCCCGCCGCCGCGCTCCCGCTCGCCATCGAGCTCGCCAGCGAGCTGCGCTCCCGCCAGGACGTGGCGCGTCAGCTCCTCGAGGTCCACGCCGAAGGCCTCCCCGACGCGGAGCTCCGCGCCGCCGTCGACGAGCGCCGCCGCGCGCTCGCTCGCCGCGGCGCCCGCGTGGTGCGAACGGGCCCGCGCGCGATGTTCCGCCGGTTCGTCGTCCAGCAGGGCGCGGAGCCGCCGTTCTGGATGCTCGTCGGGTTCATCGTCTCGCTCGGGCTGGCGCGGCTCACGGTGTTCCTCATCCTGCACTTTCACCTGGAGCAGCAGCTCTTCGCCCTCGTGAAGTCCCCGAACGACCCCAACCCGATGCACGTGCACCACTTCAACTACGGCCTCGTGCTCATCGGTCTCTCGGGCCTCGCCGCGCTCGTTCCCTTCGGGCGGCGCGCGCTGCGTGTGCTGGCGCTCGCCTTCGGCTTCGGCTGCGGCCTCGTGTTCGACGAGTTCGCGATCTTCTGGAACCTCAACCCCGAGTACGCCCAGACCGCCAGCGTCGTGGCCGCAGCCAGCGCGGCCGCCGTCCTCGTGCAGCTCGTGTGGTTCCGGCGTTTCTGGGGGGCCGTCGTGCGGCGCGCGTGGCTGACCCTGCGGGGCGCGCGATGACGGCGCTGACTCCGGAGGAGCTGGCGGTCGTCCAGCGGGTCCCGTTCCTCGCGCCGGTCGACGACGAGACGCTGCACGAATTGGCGAGCGTGGCGCGCCGGGGTCGATGGTCCGAGGGCGAGCGCATGGTGACGGAGCTCGAGTTCGGGGCGGATGTCTTCGTCGTGCTCCGGGGCGAGGCCGAGGTATCGCTCGAGGGACAGGGCGGTGAGAAAGAGGTCCTGGGGCGCCTGGGCCCGGGGCAAGCGTTCGGCGAGATGTCGTCGCTGACTGGCGAGCTTCGCTCGGCCACGGTGATCGCGCTGGGAGACGTGGAGGCGCTGATCATGGCGGACGACGTGTTCGACGATCTCCGCGCCCGGCGGCCGCGCGTCGCCGTGGCGCTGGTGCACATGATGGCCGAGCGCCTCGCCGGAGCCGAGCGAGCCATCGACACGCTCCTCGTGTCGCCGCAGGACGCCGACAAGGCGGCGGCGAAGGCGCAGGTGAAGCGCGGGCGGGGGTCCATCGGGCGGGCGTGGCGCGAGCTGGTCGTGGGGCGCAAGAGGGACCTTTCGTTTCTCACGTTCGCCGCGTTCGTGACGACGCTGCTCGTCGTGCGAGCTGGGGTGTATCTGGCGTTCCGCTTCGACTTTGCGCCGTTCGACATCCTGCGGACTGCATACATGTCGGGCTTCGGGCTGCTCGGCCTCAGCGCCGCGGCGGCGCTCCTCACGTTTCGCCCGGCCTGGCGCCGCGCCATCGCGCTGGCCTACGGCATCGCCGTCGCGCTCATCCTCAACGAGCTCGGCGTCACGCTCGCCTTCGACATCTTCTACAAGAACATCCACACCCCGGACCCCAACGTCCCCTTCGACGTCGAAGAGCTGTACCGGCGCACCGAGGGCGTGCGCGCCACGCTCATCGCGCTGGCCGTCCTGCTCCAGGCTGCGTACCTGCGCCCCTTCTGGCGGCGGGCGGCGTTCGTCCTGAGGACGCGCCTGCGGCGGCAGGTGTCGGGCGCGCGGAGCTCGTGAGCCATGCCGGCCCACGCGTGCATCTTCTGCGAGATCATCGCGGGGCGGGCGCCGGCCCACTTCGTCCTCGAGGAGCCCGCGTGCGTCGCGTTCCTCGATGCGCGCCCCATCTTTCCGGGGCACGTGCTCGTCGTGCCGCGCGCCCACCACGAGACGCTGGTCGACCTCCCCCCGGACGACGTGGCGATCCTCTTTGGTGCCGCGCGTCGGATCTGCGCCGCGGTCGAGCGCGCCCTCGGCGCCGAGGGGACCTTCGTCGCCATGAACAACCGCATCAGCCAGAGCGTCCCCCATGCCCATGTCCACGTCGTCCCGCGCCGCAAGGGCGACGGGCTGCGCGGCTTCTTCTGGCCCCGGCAGAAGTACGCGAGCGACGCCGCGGCCGCCGAAATCGCGGGGAGGGTGCGTGAGGCCGTGGAACACGCGGCCTGACGGCCACGGCGAGGATGACCGGGGTCAGATGATCCCGTTCTTCACGAGCATCGCCCTCACGCCGCGAAAGGCCTCGCGACGCCACACCTGGACGAGGTGACCACCGGGCACGCGGAGCAAGGGAGCGCCGAGGTGCGAGGCCACGCGCTCGGCGTGCGTGATGGGCGTCACCTGGTCGGCCTCGGCGCCGACGACGAGCACGCGCTCGGGAGCGACGCGGCTCGGGCGCGCGAAGGGGCTCACCACGTGGTTCGCCGCCTCCAGCGCCGCGTGCTGCGCGGCCGCCTGGGGGCCGCTCCCGAGCCTTCCCTGGTCGCGCGCGAAGTCGGCGAGCGACGAGAGCGGGATGAGGGGCACGGCGAACGCGAGGCCGGGCTCGAGGGTGGCCATGAGGGCCGTCGTGTATCCGCCGAGGCTCATCCCCATGAGCCCCACCCCCGTTGCGCCGCGGTCCCTCAGCAGCCCGATGAGCACGCGCAGATCCGATACGGCCTGCCGGAAGCCTTCGTTGGTGAAGCGCGGGTCGGCGCCGGGAAATGGCGGCGCGCCGCCCTCGGCACGCGCACGAACGCCGTGGAACGGGAGCACCGCGAGCGCCACGTCGAGCCCTCGCTGGTTCAGCCAGCGGACGGGCCACGCGCGCTCCTCGACGGCCCACTGGCCCGACATGTACCCGTGGACGAGGATGACGGCGGGGCGTGGTCCCCCCCCGGCATAGAGGCGCGCGTGCGCGGTGCGGTTCGGCACGTGCGCGAGGTAGGCGTCGCGGACGGCAGGCGCGAAGGGCTGGAACGCACTCTCCCACGCGGCCTCGACGCACTCGGCGCCCCACGGCATGCGGCGCAGCGTGCGCAGGCGCGGGCTCGTGGTGGAGGGCGGGACGAAGAAAGCGTCGGGCTGTGCGACGAGCTCGGGCGCGCCGTAGGTGGCGCGGATGAGGGCCAGCCGCTCGAGGCGCTCGTCGTGGGACATCGCTTCCGCGCGGGACCGCACGCCGCGGTTTCGCATCTGCATCGCGGCGACGACGGCACGGTCGACGGTCGCGGCGGCGCCCGAAAGGAGTCGGCGCGAGAAGGGAGACATCGAGGAGTAGGATGCCACAGCCGCGTCACCCGGCCCGGGCCCTGGGATCGACGGCGCCCTCGGCGCGCCGGGCAAGGCTCGGGTCGCCTTCGGCGCCTCTCATTTCGCCGTCCATTCTCGCATCGCCGGGTGCTTCGCCAGCCGCTTCAGCGCCTTGCCGAGCAGCGTCTTGCCCGGCTCCATCTTGTGCCACGGCGAGGCACCGCTCGGGTGCGGGAGGGACACGACGTCGACCTCGCGCCCGTGCCATCGGACCCGCCGCGTCGTGCCCACGAGCTCCGCCAGAGGGGCCTTCTCGCCGAGGACTTGCTCGATGGCCAGCGTCCCCACCGCAATGACCAGCTCCGGCTGCAGGATGTCCACCTCCCGGACCAGCCACGACTTGCACTGCTCGATCTCGCCGCCGTCGGGTCGTCGGTCGCCCCCACCGCTCGCCTTGCCGGGGAAGCACCGCGCCACCGCTGCGATGTAGACGTGCGCGCGGAACGCCGCCTCGTCGACGCCCATGGACTCCTCGAACCAGCGGAACAGGGTCTTGCCGGCCGTCCACGCGAAGGGGCGCCCAAACGAGCCCTCGCGCGGCCCCGGCGCCTGGCCGACCAGCACGACCCGGCTCGCGACGGGCGGCCCGTGCACCACCGGTCCGATCATCTTCGGGCATGCACGGCACGCGTCGAGCTCACCGTGGAGCACGCGAAGCGACTGGACCCTGGACGTCATCGACCGCAGCTTGCACCTCGTCGCGGCCCTCGACACGGACCCCATCGCCGACGCGCATGCGCGGGATGGGCTCACCGGGGGCCGCCGACACCCGGTACCAGACGACGCCCTCGTCGTCGACGTCGACCGCGACCCGCTCGGGCTCGCGCTTGGCCAGCGCCGTCAGCATCGCGTCCGCCTCGGCCGTCCCCACGCCGAGCGCACGCGCCGCGTCGGCCGCCGTGACCGCGCCGCGATGGGCCGCCACGGCGAGGAGCGCCTGCTCGCGCGTCGAGCGGGCCCTCTCCTCCCCCGACGTGCTGAGAGACCGCCCGCTCCGCAGCAGCGAGATCCCGGCCACCAGGACCACGATGGCGACCGGGAGCGCGACCGCCAGCCCGACCGCCAGCGCGTGGAAGGCGAGGAAGAGCAGCGCGATGAACAGCGTGAGGGAGCCGCCGCACACCAGGACCACCCAGCCGAGCACGCTGGCGAACGTGCCTCCGACCCTGGAAGGCTTGCCGGCATGGTTGATGGACGGCCCGGAGAGAGGAGCCCGAAGCGCGCCGCAGGCGGTGCAGTACGGGACGACGCCGCGGTACACGATGGGCGCCTCGCGGCCGCACTGTGGGCAGATCGGCGCCATGGCAGTCCCCGCCAAACATGCGGCCGCCGCGGGCCGCGTCAAGCCGCTCAGGCTGAGACGGCGCGCAGACGGATGCCCATCCGGACGGCCATGCTAATTTCCGGGCATGCGGGCGGTTTGGAAGGGCCTCGGGGCGTGCGTGGTCGCGGCGGCGATCGCCTGCGGTGGCACCTCGTCCAAAGAGAACGGCTTCGCGAGCCTCGACGGCGGCGGCAGCGGGAGCAGTGGAAGCGGTGGCAGCGGGAGCAGCGGCAGCGGAAGCTCGGGCGGGAGCAGCGGGGGCCTTCTGGGCGATGGCGGCGGCGGCAGCAGCAGCGGCGGCAGCAACTGCACCGGGCAGGCCGCCGACTTCGTGTACGTCCTCTCGGCCGAGAATGATCTCTACAGCTTCGCTCCCGACAAGAAGCTCTTCACCAAGATCGGCCCCCTCGGCTGCACGACGCCTTTGTCCCCCAACTCGATGGCGGTCGACCGCAACGCCACGGCCTACGTCAACTACGTCGCGGACGACGATTCGACGGGCCAGATCTTCCAGGTGTCGACGACGGACGCGAGCTGCACGGGCCCCCTCATGACCTTGCCCTCCGGCTGGGAGCGCGTCGGGATGGGCTACTCGACGGACAACGCCGGCTCGACGACGGAGACTCTCTACGTCGCGGGCGTCGGCGGCGGCATGGGCCTGGGTCTCCTCGACTTCGGCATCAAGACCGTGGGTCCCATCGGGCCGTTCACCGGCTCGCTCGCGGGTCAGAACGCGGAGCTCACGGGCACCGGCGCCGGGACGCTCTTCGGCTTCTTCACGAGCAGCCCCGTCGAAGTCGCGCAGATCGACAAGGCCAACGGCTCGACGATGACGCCGGTGCCGATGACGGGCGTGAAGGTGCCGAACGACTGGGCGTTCTCGTTCTGGGGCGGACACTTCTACCTCTACACGTCGCAGGGGCAGGGCAGCGGCAACGGCAGCAACGTCACCGACTACGATCCTGTCGGCGGCACCGTGAACACCATGTTCATGACCGCGATCGGCTTCGACATCGTCGGCGCCGGCGTGTCGACGTGCGCGCCGACCACCGCGCCACAGTGATCCCGTGGCCGACTGGAACGCCGGGATCTACGCGCGCGTCTCCGGGCCCCAGTTCGAGTGGGGCAAGCGCGTGCTCGAGCGCCTGCCACTGGCCGGCGGCGAGACGGTGGTCGATGCGGGTTGCGGCGCGGGGCGGTTGACGGAGCTCCTGCTCGAGCGACTGCCGCGGGGGCGCGTCGTGGCGCTCGACGTCTCGGAGACGATGCTGGTCGAAGCGCGGGCACGCCTCGCGCGCTTCGGCGAACGGGTGACGTTCGTGCGGGCGGACCTCGCGACGCATGTCGTGCGGCCACCCGTCGACGCCGTCTTCAGCACGGCGACGTTTCACTGGGTGCTCGATCACGACGCGCTCTTCGCGCGCCTTCGGGAGACGCTTCGAAGCGGCGGCTTGCTGGTGGCCCAGTGGGGCGGAGGGCCGAACCTCGGGCGGCTGCGCGGGCGGACGGCGAGCCTCCGCGCAAGCGAGGAGTACGCGCGCTTTTTCGCGGGCTTCCACGAGCCCTGGCACTACGCGACCCCCGAGGAGACGAAGGCACGGCTCGATCGGGCGGGCTTCGTCGACGCGAAGGCCTGGCTCGAGCCCGCGCCGGCGCGGTTCGACGACGCGGCGAGCTTCACCGAGTTCCTGACGCACGTCATCCTGCGTGACGAGCTCCCCCGCTTGCCCGACGATGGCGCGCGGCGTCGCTACGTGGAGGCCCTCGTCGAGCAGGCGAGCCACGACGACCCGCCGTTCGAGCTCGACTACGTGCGCCTCAACGCCGACGCGCGACGAGGCTAGCGCGTGTTCGTCGTCGCCCTCACCGAGCTTCACGGCGCCTTCGACGACGAGGCCGCGCCGCTCGCGGCGGACCTGGGCGCCACGGCCTACGACGCGCGGCTGCTCCTGGCGGCGGGGATGCCGGCGATCGTGAAGACGACGCACGACAAGGGAGCGGCGCTCGAGCTGCTCTCGCGGCTCCGGGCACGCGGGCATGGCGCCGTGGCCTGCGACGCGGCGGCCGTCGTCTCCTCCGAGGACATGGTGGCGATGAAGCGCCCGCGGCTCGACGCAGAGGCGGCGACCCTCGACGACCGGCCGGGGCAGACCCTCCCCTACTCGGACATCCTCGCGCTGCTCCCGGCGGTCCACCAGCGCCGCCTCGAGACGGCGACGCAGACGCGCGAGACGAAGCTCTCGATGGGGCGCGCGGTGATGACCGGCGGGATGGCCTTCACGAAGACGGTGAAGACGAACACGCGCAACGCCACCGAGGAGCGCGACGTCGTGCTCTACGTCTTCCGCAGAAGCGGCGCGCCGCCGTGGCTTCTCCGCGAGCGCGGCACGGCGTGGGTGGGCCTCGGGCTGCCGCTGGCGCCGTCAGAGAGCGAGAACTACCGGCTCGCCGTCGCGGCGCTGCGCGAGCGGTCACCTGCGGCGACGTTCGACGACCGCCTGATGACGCGGAAGGCGGCCGAGCGCTCCTCCTTGTCGGGCGGTGGCGCGAGCACGACGGTCAAGACGTCGTCCCAGGCCGGCGTGGATCTCCTGGCGCACCTCCTGGCGCTGTGGATCGCGCGCGGGGCTTATCGGTAGTCGCCTCTTCTCACCGATCCAGCGGCACCACCAGGTTCGGCCGCGTGTGCGCGGGGCCGCGCCGTGGATCGCTCGGCGCGAGCTCGGCCACCGCCGTTCCGATCGCCGTGAACTCGACGATGGGCGCGCTCTGGCCGCCGCCGTAGACCGACTCGCTCACCGATACGCCGACGATGCCCGCCGGCGCATCGGGCGTGCCGTCGGGGAAATGCTGGTAGAGATCCTGCTGCAGCCGGTCCATCGCCGTCTCGCGAGCGTCGAAGAAGGCCTGCGTATACTCCGAGACCTCGGCGTCACGCGTCCGGTAATCACGAAGGTGCCGCGGATCGAGGCCGTAAACGCACGCGCCCATCGCGACGGTGACCGGGCGGTACCCGCCGCGGAGGAGCTTCACGAAGTCCGGCGCCGTGAGATCGCTCGTGAACGGCGACCCGTTCGCGAGACGGAGTGACGGCGCGCTGCGATGCTCCGGGCGTGCGTAGCCGGCGTCGAAGCCGATGGCCGTTCCCATCGCGACGAACTTCGCCACCTGGCGCGATCCGCGCCACACGTCGTGCTCCACTTGGATGCGCACCTCGACGACGCCCTCGGCGCCGAGCTGCTGCGCCTGTTCGCGCATCCGCGAGATGGCGAGGCCGCGTGCCTGGCGGAGCGCGTTGCTCAGCTGTGTGACCTCGCTGGTCGCGACCGTCCAGTCGAACTGGTTGCCCGCCTCGTAGATGCACGAGCCGATGCAGAGACCGTGCGGGAAGTAGCCCGCGCGGGAGAGCGTGATGAACTCGGTGACCGAGAGCTCGCTGAGGGCCGGGGTGGGTCGCACGCGTCAATCTCCCTTCAGCTCTTCGGGGTTGGCCTCGGCGTCGGACTCGTCGTTGGCCGACAGCACGAGGAAGGGCTTCGGCAGGCCGCCGCCGCCGTCCGACGGGACCACGGCCGTGCCGACGACGAACAGCTCGATCACCTCACCGCTCTGCAGCGCGCCGTTGCCCGCGTTCCAGGGCGCGAAACGCCCGGAGTGCTCCCGCTCGGCGAAGGTGACGCCGACGATGCCGGTCGCCTGCAGCGCCTCGGCCTCGTCCTGGAGGCGCTCGGTCGCGAGCTCGCGCGCATCGTAGAGCGAGTGCGTGTAGGCGCCGAGCTCGCAGCTCTGCGCGGGCTGGGCCCAGAGAAGCGCCGGGGGCACGTAGTAGACGCAGTTTCCCATCACGAAGCCGACGGGCCGGTACCCGGACCGGATGAGCGTCCAGAAATCCTGCCCGTTCAGATCGGACTGGAACGGCTTGCCGTGCACGTTCTTGTAGCTCTCCCCGCCGCGGTGCCGCACCGCGCAGCCGATGGCGAGGAACTCCGCGGCGTTCTGGCCGAAGGCGTACCCGGTCTGCTCGCGGGGCCTGTTCCACGGCGCGATGGGCTCCGGCTGCCAGTTGAGCTGCCGGCAGTAGTGCGACCACATCTGCGCGGCGACCTGCGGCCAGTACTGCCAGTTCGAGCCGAGCATCGTCGACGACCGCGGGAAGCCCGTGCTTCGCGCCCAGTCCTGCCACTCGCGGTAGAGGATCCACTGCTGCTTCGTGAGGTTCGTGCCGAGGCGCAGCGTGAGGCGCACGCCGACGATGCCGTCCGCGCCGAGCTCGGCGGCCTCCTGCTCCATGCGGTTCATCGCCAGCTCGCGCGCGTGGTAGAGCGCGCGCGTCATGTCGATGATCTCGCAGCCCGGCTGACCGGGCGCGAGCGTCGGGATGGTGGGAGCGATCTGGTAGATCGAGCTCCCCATCACGAGGCCGAGCGGATCGAACCCAGCCTCCTTCACCAGCAGGAACTCGCTGACGGAGAGGTCGCTCGTGAAGAGCTTCCTCTTCCGCATCTCGGCGAGGCGTTCGCGTGCGTGCTGCGGCAGATCCTGGGTCATGCGCCGTCGTCGTCCTTCTCGTTGTACTCGTCGAGCGCGAGCGCGTTCTCCTCGGCCTCCTCGGCGGCGCGCTCCACTTCGGCGGCGTCGTCGTCCTCCTCGTCGAGGTCGGTGTCGCGGCGTTTCTTCACGGACATCATCGAGAGCATCAGCGGCGGGACGTCGCCTCGCTGCTCCTTCCAGTCCGGGATGCGCCGGATGCCAGTCCCGAACCAGCTCACGTTGACGTCGAGATCGTCGAGCTTGCACCCGCCGTAGCCGCACGGGACCTCGCCCACCTCGATGGTGAGATCGCTGCCCACGACGAACTCGGCGGAGGCGGCCTTCGCCTGGGCGATCACGCGCTCCATCACCAGCTTGCGCGCGGTCTCCACGACGGCGTTCGCGGTCGTGATCTCGCCGCCGCCGCTCGGCCCCGAGGTCACGTGCCAGCCGTGGAACTTGCAGAAGTCGAAGAAGAAGCCGCACGGCTCCCAGCCGTCCTGCACGAGGGCCCAGAGATCCTGGCCCGAGAGGTCCGTCACGATGGGCTCTCCCTTGGGATGCGTGAGGAAGGGCGCGCGCACCGCCGTCCCGACCACCGTGAACTCGAGGACCTCGCCCCCGTCGTCGCCGCCCTTGCCGCGGGCGCCCATCGTGATCATGCGGTCGCGCAGCTTGATCCCGATGACCGCGTCGGCGCCCACGAGCACCGCCTCCCGCCAGAGCCGGGCCAGGGCGCGGCGCCGCGAGACGCGGTGGCCGTCGCTGATGATCGTGAGCTCCGCCGTCTTGCCCTTGTAGTCGGGGATCTGGCCGATGTGGTAAATCGAGCTCCCCATCAGCTGCGCGATCGGGTGACATCCTGCGTCGCGCGCGAGGACGAATTCGTTCACCGAGAGGTCGCTCGTGAATAGCTTGCTGTGCGGCCCTGCCTCCTCGGCCAGCCGCTCCTCGGCGCGCAGCGGGATGCCTCCGGCCTCGACGTGCGCGAGGCTCTTCGCCATGTCGATCTGCCGGTGAGCCATCAGCCGGTCACCGGAAGGACGAGCGTGGGCCGCGGGACCTGGTGGTCGGCGCGGATGGCGACGACGGCAGTGCCGACGGCGCTGAACTCGAGCACCGTGGGTCCCCAGGTGTGGTTCGTCTCGTCGACCGTCACGCCGACGATCCCCTCGGCGTTCAACGCCTCGGCCTCGGCCTGCATCCGCTCCATCGCGAGCTCGCGCGAGTCGTAGAGGGCCTGCGTGGGGCCCGGGAGCTCGCCGTTCGGCATGGCCTGGTTCGCGGGCGGCCCGATGTAAAAGACGCAGTTTCCCATGACGAAGCCGAGCGGCCGGTAGCCGGCGTTGAGGATGGTCCAGAAGTCCTGGCCCGAGAGGTCGCTCGTGAAGGGCTTGCCCTCGTGGGTGCGAAAGGAGCCCTGGGCCTCGTTGTGGTGCACCGCCGTTCCGATGGCGAGAAACTCGATGATGTTCGTTCCCCATGCGTGCACGGCGACCGTGAGGCGCACGGCGACGATGCCGTCGGCGCCGAGCTCGTCGGCCTCCGCTTCCATGCGCTCCATCGCGAGCTCGCGCGCCTGGTAGAGCGACTGCGTCAGCGCCATGACCTCGCCCGGCTGCGCCGTCTGGAGATGCTGCGCGCTGATCGAGTAGATGCTGCTCCCCATGACGAGGCCGAGCGGCGAGAAGCCGGCCTCCTTGATGAGGAGGAACTCGTTGACGGAGAGGTCGCTCGTGAAGAAGCGCTTCTTGCGCATCGCCGCGAGGCGTTCGCGCGCGTGGGCCGGGAGCTCGTGGCCCTGCGGGAGGTTGTGCGCGCCGGGCTGGACGTACTGTTGCGCCATGCCCGCGACGGTAACAGCCTCGGGCGCCCGGCGTCAGCTCTAGTAGGTGTTCGGCGGCCCGAAGTTGAGCCACGGGCCGGTAAACCCGCCCGGGCCCAGCACGGCGATCTTGGTGGGATCCGAAGGATTCACCGCGAGCTCGAGAGAGGTGCCGGGCGTGGCCTCGACGATCCCGCGCGGTACGAGGAAGGTCCCGTTCATGATGAACGGGGCGCGGCCGGGGATCTCGACGTCGAGCGTCATCGTGCGTCGCTCGAAGCGGCGACCGCCGATGGTCACGCCGAAGGAGAGGTTGTTCGACGTGATGACGAGGCCGCGGGCGCGGAGACCCTTCGCGGCAAGCGAGTCGATCGCCGAGGTGCTCGTGAGGAGGTTCCCCGAGGCCGAGCGCGTGATGAGCCAGATGACGATGCCGATGAGCGCGAAGCCGATGAGGAAGCCCACGGGGCGAGGGTACTAGAGGTCGAACCCCGCCCACAATCTCGGTTCCCACGCCGTGATGACGCCCACGGTCTCCGAGGACACCGTCGTGAAGGTGAACGGGCTGGCGCCGAGGAGTAGGTGCGAGCCGATGGCCAGCTGCAGCCCGCCGCCGAGGCGCAGGCCGTAGGCGTTCGTGGTCGGGTAGTAGAGGGCCGCGTCTCCCAGCCAGAGGAACCAGGTGTTGGAGAGGACGAGGTCGAAGTTGAATTCCACGTGCTGGCCGACCTCGAAGACCAGCTCGAGGGGGATACCGAGGGCCCACTCGGTAGCCTCTACGTTGCTCAACCAGCGACCTTCGAGGCCGACCTCGAAGCGGGTGTGATCGCCGAGACGCAATCGGTAGAGGGCGTCGAGCTCGGTGGCGAAACCGCTCGGAAAGTCGGGGCGGGCAAGGACGACCGAGGAGACGAGGGCGGCGCGGAAGGTGAGGATGCGATCGTGCTGCGGGGGGAGGAGGGGGGTGGGCGGGGGTTCGGGCGGGGGAGGAGGCGCGGCCGTGGGCGTGGGCGTGGGCGTGGGCGCGGGCGTGGGCGCGGGCGCGGGCGTGGGCGCGGGGGTGTCGTAGGTCATGGTGACGCCGGAGAGCTCGACCCGGCCGATGGTCGCCCAGGGGAACGTTCTCGTGTGGCCGGTGGGGAGGAGCAGCGTCACGTGATCGCCGGGGGTCAGCTCCACCACTTTGCCGGCGACCCTCGTCCCGTCCTTCAGCGTGAGGGCGTCGGCGGACCCTGCGCTCGCGGAGGTCGACGTGAGGACCAGTGCGAGCCATGCGGCCAATGCGACGCCGAGGCGGGCGCGGGCTCCGTGGCGGCGGAGGCCAGCGACGGCCAGCACCGCGAGGATCGCGAGAGAGACCCACTGCGCCGAGCTGAGGCCCGCGTAGATGCCGCGGTCGACGTCGGCGCGGAGGAGCTCCAGCGCGAACCGACCGAGCGCGTAGACGGTCATCCACACGGCGAACGCCCGACCGTCCCTCGCGGGCCGACGCAGAAGAACCGGCAGGGCCAGCGCGAGCGCGCCGAGGCCGAGGAGCGACTCGTAGAGCTCCGTCGGGTGGACGGGCAGGCTGAACGTCCCCTCGGGCACCCATCCCGCCGCCGCATGGGCATGCGCCGCCAGGCTGCCGGGCGGAAAGCGGACCCCCCAGGGAAGCGCGGTCGGCCTTCCATAGTCGCATCCCTCGAGGAAGCAGCCGACGCGGACGAACCCGAACGACAGGCCCATCGGGATGACGGCGCGATCGAGGAAGCCGAGCACCGCGGCCCGCTTGCGCAGGTAGAGCACGGGAGCGACGAGCGCGGCGAGCAGGCCTCCGTACGCGGCTCGACCCGCGAAGACGACCGGAGCCGGCGAGCCGAGCGCAATGGCCAGTGGCAGCGCCCGGAGCCACTCGAAGGCGAACCCCCCGACGAGCGCCGCGACATACGCGAGGAGCAGCGCCCGCGCTTGCACGGTGGCGTCCTCCCCATCGCGCCGCACGAGGCGCATCGTGAGGATGGCGCCCAGAATGGCGGCGAGCCCCACCATGGTCGCGTAGCCCGGCGCGAGCCACCCTGGAACACCATGGCGGACCAGCCACTCGACGACGAGCGGCCTCACGAGCGGCTCCTCGGGCGGCGTACCGTTCTCCCCAGGTAGAGCACCGGCAGCGCCATCCAGAGGAGTGACAGCGGGGGCTCGGGGACGTCGCGCATGCGCGACGGGGCCGTTTCGCATTGGTTGCAGCTGTTGCTGCTGCTGCCTCCCCCCGACGAGCTGCCGCTGCTGCTCCCGCCGCAACCCTGGCAACCGCCCCCGCTCGACGACGAGGACGAAGACGAGCCGCTCTTGCTGGAGCAGCTGCTGCACCCGCCCCCCGAGCACGCTGCGCACGTCGAAGCCCCAGCGCCGCTGCTGCCGCCCCCCGTGCAACCTCCTCCGCCCCCGCTGCTGCCCCCACCGCCGCTCGTGCTCCCGCCCGCGCCGCTGCTGCCACTTCCTCCGCTGCTGCTTCCACCGCTCCCCCCGCCGCTTCCGCTTCCGCTTCCGCTCCCGCCGCCGCTTCCGCTCCCGCCGCCGCTTCCGCTCGTGCCGCCGCTGCTGCTCCCGCCGCCGCTGCCGGCGCCGCTGCTGCCGCCCGTGCTTCCACTGCTGCTCCCGCTCGAGCTGCCGGCCGGGTGCGGGTTCTGCCCCGTCCCGGCGCTTCCGTAGCCGGTGCCGGTCCCCGTCCGCGTGTCCGACGAGCAAGACGAGCACGTGGCGCATCCGCTGCAGGAGTTGCACGAGGGGCCGCCATGGCCGGAGCAGCGGTCGGACTTGCAGGCGTCGCCCAGCGCCTGGAACGCGGACGCGCACGCCTCGAACGGGCCGAGGCAGCCTTTCACCTGCACGTCGATGTTCGTGCTCGTAGCGCCCGCGTCGATCGGATCGTTCTGGCCGGACAGGCACAGGTTGAGCGACCGGACGCACGTGTCGTTGGCGAGGAACGTGTCGGCAGACGGCAGACCCGCCACCGTGTCGTTGTTCGTGGGCGGCGGCGTGCAGCCGTCGGCCTCGACGCACTGGGCGACCGTGTCGATGCTGGTGAGCGCGAGGAGGCAGAGCTCCTCGATGCTTTGCGCGCTTCCCCCGTCGTTGACGAGAAACCCGCACTCGCTCTGCCCGTTCGAGAAGTCCTTCAGCGTCGCGCTCGCGTCGCACGCGCCGCCGCCCAGGCAGGTCTCGCACCGGCTGGTGACGTCGGCGACGCACGACGCGAGCGTCGGGTACGTCGCAAAGGGGCTGCCTCGAAGGGTCAACGGCGTCAACGTGACGGCCGGCGGAAAGGGGACGCCCAGGAGCACGGGCCGGGGCTTTCCCCCGTCGCGGGGCTCGAGCGCAGACATCGCCACGAGCCACGACGCGTTGACGTACGCCACGCCGTCGACCGCCACCACTGCGGTCGGCCACTGCGTCACTCGAACGAGCCGCTTCACCGCGGTCTCTCGGAGCACCTGGCTCACGATCTGCCCGGCCTTCCCGTCGAGCGCGCGCGTTTCGGCCTCTTGCGTGTCCGTCGCAGGCTCTCCCTCGAGCGGAGGCAACGCCGCGGGAGCGCTCGGCCCCACCGCGGCGCCGGGCAGCGCCCGCACTCCGAGCGCGGCTCCCGCCGGCCGCAGCTCCGCGACGACGAGCGCGTCGTCCCCGGCCGCGCGCCGCGCCTCGTCCATTGCGCGGAGCACCTCCTGGGGCGTGGCGGGTCCCGGCAGCGGCACGCCGTCGTCATCGATCTCCTCGGCGCGCTGCTGCTCGAAGTGGTCGGCGATGGTCTCTTGCTCACTGGCGGGCAAGGCGGCGATGACGGACGGATCGGCGCCGAGGGCGTCGCGCAGCGAGAGGTCGGCGTAGGGCGGCGAGGGCGAGGAGCAAGCGAGGATGCCGCAGAGCGGCAGTAGCCAGACGATCGACGACGATGAACGAAGCGGCATGGTGGACCCCTCTTCGGACCTCGCGAGCCCCAGCGAGCATCGTGCCACGGACGAGCCCGGCGCAACTATACGAATCGAGATGGCATACCGATCGGTCGAAGGCGCAAGAGCCTTCGCGCTCGACCGCGCGGATTCACAGCTGTGCCTGCGGCGCTCGTGTGGACCGCTCCGCGCCGCTCAGGGCCGCGCGTCGATGTCGTCCATGCTGCGACCGCCGAGGTTCGCGACGACCGTCGCGAGCTGCGAGGGCTCGACGGGCTTCGCAACGTACATCTGAAAGCCGGCCGCGAACGCCCGCTGAGCGTCCTCCTTCCGGGCGTAGGCGGTGAGCGCGACCGCGGGCGTCCGCCCACCTCGGTCGAGCGGGAGCGCCCGCACCCTGCGGATCAGCGCGTAGCCGTCGATGTCCGGCATGCCGATGTCGCTGACGAGGACATCCGGCTTCAGGGCCGCGAACGTGGAGAGCGCCTCGTCCGCCGAGCCGACCGCGGTGACGCTCGCGCCCTGGTCGCGCAGGACCTGCTCCACGATCCCTCGGGCGTCTTCCTCGTCGTCCACGACCAAGATGGAAAGACCGTCGAGCCGCGGCACCGCCCTCGCGCGCTTCATCTTCGGCCTCGAGGTCGGCGGCTCGGTCGCATTGGCCACCGGAGCGTCGGCCGGCAGGCGGACGATGAACGTCGACCCTCTTCCCTCTCCGCCGCTGCTCGCGCTCACCGCGCCGCCGTGCGCGACGACGAGCTGCTTCACGATGGCCAGCCCGAGGCCGAGGCCCCCGTGCTTTCGGGTCGTCGACGAGTCCGCCTGCCGGAACGGCTCGAATACGAAGGGAAGGACGTCCGGGTGGATCCCCTCTCCGGCATCGGTGACGGAGATGTGCACCTCGGACCCGTCACGGTGCGCCTTCGTCGACACCCTCCCGCCGTTCGGGCTGAACTTGACCGCGTTCGTCAGCAGGTTCCACACGATCTGCTGCAGACGGTCGCCGTCCGCGGTGATGACGATCGAATCGTCGACGTCGGCGTCGAGGATCACGCCCTTGGCCTGCGCTGCCGGCGCCACGGACTCCACCGCGTTGTCGATGACCTCGACGAGGTGGGTCGGCCCCATGGACAGGGCCAGCTTGCCGCTGATGATCCGCGAGACGTCGAGGACGTCCTCGATGAGGCGGACCTGCCGCATGGCGTTGCGCTCGATGACGGCGAGCGCCCGCTCCATGTCGGCGGGTGGGTGGCGCTCTCGCAGGGTCATCGTCCACCCGAGGATGGCGTTCAGCGGCGTTCGCAGCTCGTGGGACACGGTCGCCAGGAACTCGTCCTTCGCTCTGTTCGCGACGTCCGCCTCGCGACGCAGGAGGCGCTCTTCGGCGCGCGCGTCCTCTGCGTCCTTCAGCGCGTGGGCATTCTCGATGGCCATCGCCGCGCGCCACGCGAAGTCCTCGGCGAACGCGAGATCGTCCTCGGTGTATCGGCGGCCCGAGTCCGCGTAGACGAACGTGATCGCTCCGACGATGCCATCTCGCCCGCGCAAGGGCACGATCATCACGGATTCGAGCTTCACCCCGCGGAGGATGCCGAGATGCTCCGCGTCCCGCGCGGACGCCGCGAGCAGCTCCGGCGTCAGCTCGGAGTAGAGCTCGGACTTGCCGGTGCGGACGACCTGGGGAATGCCCCTCCGCGCGTCGGGATCGCGGGCGTACTTCTCCTCCAGCTCGCGCGCCCATTGCGCCTTCCCGGGGTCGACGTGCGCCACGGCCAGTGGCTTCGGCGCGGCCGCCCCCGGCTCGAGGATGTCGACCGTGCACCAGTCGGCGAGCTCGGGCACCGCGAGCTGCGCGACGGTCGCAAGCGTGGATCGATAGTCGACCGATGCCACGAGGGCCGCACCCGCACGTGCCAGAAAGTCGCGCCGCACCTGTTCGCGCTTCTCGGCGCTGACGTCCCGGAAGACGAGCACGGCACCGAAGAGCTCACCCCCGGCATCGCGGATGGGGGCAGTGCTGACCTGGATCGTGAGCCGGCCGCCGTGACGCGCCCGCAGCACGGTGTCCCTGGCGAAGCCGACCACGGCCCCCGCGCCCGGGCCCCTGGTCGCAAGGCTTTCCCGGACGGCGCCTGTGTCCACCGAGACGACCGAAAAGACCTCCCCGAGCGGGCGGCCGAGCGCTTCGCCCTCGTTCCACCCCGTGAGCCACTCCGCGACGGCGTTCATGAGAGTGATGTGACCCCCGGGATCGGTCGCGATGACGGCGTCGCCGATGCTCCGCAGAGTCGTCGCGAGCCAGGCGCGCGCCTGGGTCTCCTGCTCGAGGCGCACGGCGCGAAGCAGAGACTCGGCGCATTGTCGCGTCAGCAGAGCCACCAGCGCGCGCTCGGCCGCCGAGAAGCGACGGGCGCTCGAGTACGCCATGGACAGGAGCCCGACCGGACGCCCCTCGGCGACGAGCGGCATGATCCAGAAGGCCTGCGAGAGTTTGGCTCGTGTCGAGGCGAGCGCCGGAGCGAATCGCGCGTAGTCCTCGGGGCTCTCGACCCAGCCTCCTTCTCCGGTACGAAGGGTGGCAAACGTCTCGGAATGGCTCGCCGCGTCGAGGCATCGAATCTGGGCGAGCGTCTCTTCCGGAACCCCTCGATGCCCGATGAGATGCAGCGTGGCTCCGTTCGCGTCCAGCCGGTAGAGCGTGCAACGGTCGGCGTTCACGGCGCGCGCCGCCTCCTCCACGACGACGGCCGCGACCTCGGCCAGCGACCGCGCGCTCGACAGCGCGAGCCCGAGCTCGGCCAGCCCTTGCAGCGAGCGATTCGCGTGGACCTGCGCGGCGAGGTCGACCGGCAGGCGCGCTGCCATCCGTTCGTAGGTGACCTCCGCCTCGGCCCGCCGCTGATCGTCGATGTCCGCGTGGGTCCCGATCCATCGCACGATCTTGCCGCCCGGATCGCGCAGCGCGATCGCGTGGGTCATGAACCAGCGGAAGACGCCATCCCTTCGCCGCAGCGGAAAGGGCATCTGGAAAGGCTCGCCGCTCGCGATCGCGGCGCGCCACTTCTCGAGGACGGAAGGAAGCACGACAGGGTCGTGGACGGCCTGCCACCCCCAGCCTTCGACCTGCTCGGGCGTCGTGCCCGTGTAGTCGTACCAGCGCTGGTTGTAGTACCCGATCCACCCGTCGGCGTCGGCGACCCACCCGGGCTGCGGCATCGCCTCGAACAGAGTGCGCTCGTGCGCTCTGGCTTGCTCGGCGAGGAGCCTTTCCCGGGCGCAATAGCGCTCGGCGAAGATCGCCACCTTCGAACGCAGGACCGCGGGGTCCAGGGGCTTCTGGATGAAGTCGATCGCGCCCTGCCCGTAGGCGGCGAGGACACGCGATCGCCAGCCGTCCAGACTCGTCACGACGAGGATGGGCGTCGGCCGGGCATTTCGAGCCGTAGCCTTCAGCCGAAGCGCGCTCTCGAAGCCGTCGATCGTCGGCGTCGAGGCGTCGAGGAGGACGACGGCGAACGGGCGTTGCTCGACGTGCGCCAGGGCCTCAGCGCCGGAAAGGACCGCGACGATCTCGTAGTCCGGCGACGCGAGGATCCCCGTCAGG
This sequence comes from Polyangiaceae bacterium, assembly GCA_036501935.1. Taxonomy (GTDB): domain Bacteria; phylum Myxococcota_A; class Polyangia; order Polyangiales; family Polyangiaceae; genus Palsa-1150. Next base: position 98,899 of record DASXZL010000077.1, read on the forward strand.
GCGACGAGGTTCGCGGGATGGTCGTCGACGAGAAGGATCGGTACCTTCGGTTGCGCCGCGCTCGTCCCCCCCTGCTGAATGTTCATGTCTCGCGGCTCGGATCGCGCTGCCGTCGATCTCCGGAAGCGCGTCCTCCCCACGTAGTGGCTCTCCCAAGCGCACGCAACCGTTGCTAGGAGGCGGAAACGCCTTTTCAACCCGGACCGCGCGAAGGCCGGGCCGCAGTGGCTCGCCGATTGCTCCCTCGCCCGGGCCATGAAGGCCACATCCCTCCTCCAGGAGCAGCATCGCCACGTGGAGCAGCTCTTCGACGAGCTGGAGAAGGGGCAAGACGCCTCCCTTCTGCGCGAGCTCGCGAACGTGCTCTCGGCGCACATGGCGATCGAGCAGAACATCTTCTACCCGGCCGTCCGCGAGGCGGACCCGGAGCTCATCGACGAGAGCTACCAGGAGCACGCGATGGCGGAGCTCGCCCTCAAGCGCCTGCTCGCCGTGGAGCCGCGCGACCCGACGTTCAACGCGAGAATGACGACGCTGGAAGACCTCATCCTCAATCACGTCGACGAGGAGGAAAATCAGCTTTTCCCATCCGTCGAGAGGAAGATGGACGCCGAGCTTCTCGAGTCGCTCGGGGACCAGCTGGAGCAAGCTTTCCTGGACGCCAAGGCCGAGGGATTCGACGCGCTCGTTCCGTCGACGTTCGCGCGGACCTCCGCGGACGAAGCGCTCGCGAGCCTGTGGGCCGAGCCGTCGTCGCAAAATGCCGAGCAGGCGCCGCAGAAAGATGACGATGGCTCGGGCCTGCAGACATGGCCGGAACAGGCCGTGCACAGGCACTGAGCCACGACCATGGGCGACCACGACGAGGACAGGCGGTTCACCACGCGTGTCGGGCCAATCGACGTCGACTGGCCGCGCGCCGTGGGCTTCTATGGGGGCATCGTGGCGGCAGTGGCGTTCGACCTGATCGCCCCGCCGCTCGCGCTCTTCGTGGCGATCGTGCCGCTGCTCAAGCTCCTGAAGCGGAAGGACGCGACGGTGGTGGAGAAGGCCGTGGCCGCCGTCCTGGAAGGGGCATCCAAGCCGGTGGGCGGCGATGCCGAGGCCGTCGTTCGACCAGCGTGGGCGGACGCCGAGCAGGAAGAAAAGAGTGCTGCGTCGCCTGCCGTTTTCGGACCTTCGTAGGGGGGTCTGAGAATTGCAGAGGTGGTCGCCCGCGAGGAGTGACCAGTGGAACGTCGCATTTTGATCATCGACGACGACTCGAGCACGCTCGAAGTGCTGGGCGCGGAAATGCGGCTCAGGGGCTACACGAACGCCGCCACCACGTCCCCGCAGGCAGCCCTCCGGATGCTCGCCGATGAGGACTTCGGCCTCGTTCTCAGCGACATCAATCTGGGAAGCATGAGCGGCGTCGATCTGTGCCACGAGGTCGCCCGCGTACGCGCGGACACTCCCGTCATCGTGATGACGGCCTTTGCCAGCATCGAGGCCGCGGTCGCGTCCATCCGCGCGGGCGCCTACGACTTCGTGACAAAGCCGTTGAACATGGACGCGCTGATCCTCACCATCACGCGCGCCCGCCGAAATCGTGACCTTCGCGAGGACGTGAAGCGCCTGCAACGAACCATCGGCGAGCTCCAGCCGTTCGAGGAGATCATCGGCGAGAGCGCCGCCATGACGAGCGTGTGCAATCTGATCACGCGCGTGGCGAGCACCCCGGCGACGGTCCTCGTGACGGGCGAGAGCGGAACGGGCAAGGAGCTGGTCGCCCGAGCGATCCACCGCCGGAGTCCGCGCGCCCGGGCGCCGTTCGTCGCCATCAACTGCGCGGCGATGCCCGAGTCTCTCCTCGAGAGCGAGCTATTCGGGCACACCAAGGGAGCGTTCACCGATGCGCGCACGGCGCGACCCGGACTCTTCGTCAAGGCCAACGGAGGGACGCTGTTCCTGGACGAAATCGGCGACATGCCCATGGGCATGCAGGCGAAGCTTCTCCGGGCCCTCCAGGAGCACACGTTGCGTCCGGTCGGCGGTGACGAGGAGATACCGTTCGACACGCGTCTCGTCGCGGCCACCAACCGAGACCTGGAGGCCGCGATGCGCGCGGGGACCTTCCGGGAGGACCTCTACTATCGGGTCAACGTGGTGCACATCGACGTACCTCCTCTTCGCGAGCGCCAGAGCGACGTCCTGCTCCTGGCCCTGACCTTCCTCCAGCGGGCCAAGAACAAGGGCGGCGCGAAGGTCCTCGGTCTGAAGAGCCACGCGGCGGAGCGGCTCGCTGCCTACCCGTGGCCTGGCAACGTTCGCGAGCTGCAAAACTGCATCGAGCGGGCCGTGGCGTTCGCCCAGTTCGATCACATCGGCCTCGAGGACTTGCCCGAGCACGTCAGTCAGTACAGTCCGATGCGGTTCGAGATCGAAGCGGCGAGCGTCGCTTCGTTGGTTTCCCTCGACGAGGTCGAGCGCCGCTACGTCGGGAAGGTTCTGCACGCGCTCGGCGGCAACAAGGCGCAGGCCGCGCGCGTGCTCGGCATGGACCGGCGCACGCTCTATCGGAAGCTGGATGGCTGGGCGGGCCCGTCGTCGAGCAGCGATGACGTCGAGGGAGAATGCGCGGACGACCGAGCGGGTCTGGCGGGGGCGTGAGCACAATCGGCGGAGGCGACCCTACGGCTCTTCGAGCGACTGGAGGACGTCGGAGAGCTGATCAAGCTCGACGGGCTTGACGAGGTGGTGGTCGAACCCGGCCTCGCCGGTGCGAGCGCGGTCCCCTTCCATGCCCCAGCCGGTCAACGCGACCATCAACGGCGGCACGGACATTCCGAGGACGACCTGGCGGCAAACCTCCGCTCCGTCAATCCCTGGCAAGCCGAGGTCACAGAGGACCACGTCTGGCCGCGTCGCCAGGACGAGCGCGACCCCATCCGTTCCCGTCGTCGCGACGCGCACGTCGTGGCCGAGCGTCCGGAGCCAGGTGGCCAGCATCTCGGCGGAGTCCTCGTTGTCCTCCACGACCACGACTTTCAGGCCGGCCGGAGACCCGTTCGACGTCACTCGGTTCTTCGGGACCGGCTCGGGGACGGTGTCGCGGTCCAGCGCGGGGAGCGACAGGGTGAACGTCGCGCCCTTTCCTTCCCCCGAGCTGGCCGCGGTGAGTGTTCCCCCGTGAAGGTCGGCCAGTTGACGCGACAGCGACAGGCCTATCCCGAGGCCGTCGTTCTGGGTCGGCGTCGAGCGCTCGATCTTCGCGAACCGGTCGAACACGCGCGCGAGCTGGCCCGGAGGAATGCCGGCGCCCTGGTCGACGACCCGGATGGTAGCCACGTCGGAGTCGCAACGGAGCTGCACCCGCACCGTCGCTCCTAGGGCCGAGTGCTTCGAAGCATTGCTGAGCAGGTTGCCGACGATCTGGACGATGCGGGTACCGTCCACGAAGGCCGCGACCTGCTCCGGAGCGTCGACGGAGACGGCCTGCTCACGGCGCGTCAGCGAAGGTTGCACAGTTTCGACGGCGCGACCGATGATCTCCGACAGCTCGAAGGTCTCCTTCCGCATTTCGAGCGTGCCCTGCCCGATGCGTGAGACGTCGAGGAGATCGTCGATGAGGCGGACCATGTGGTCGAGCTGCCGGTTCATGACCGAGAGCGTACGCGCCGCGGTCTCGGGTCCGGGCTGACGGAGCAGCACGTCGAGCCCGGTCCGGAGCGGGGCGAGTGGGTTTCTCAGCTCATGGGCCAGCGTGGCCAGGAATTCGTCCTTCTGAACGTTCGCCGTGCGCAGCGCCGTCTCCGAGCGCTCCAGCTCGGCCGTACGCTCCTGTACCCGGGCCTCGAGGTGCTCATTGAGCTCGGCGAGCGCCCGAGTCTTCCGAAACAGCTCGGCAAACACAGCCACCTTGTGCCGGAGGATCTCCGGATTGACCGGCTTCGTCAGGTAGTCGACCGCGCCGGCGCCGTATCCGGTGACGATGTCCCGATCGTCCACGTGGTAGGCCGTCAGGAAGACGATGGGGATCTGGCGAAACTTCTTCGTGCCCTTGATGATCTGCGCGAGCTCGAAGCCGCTGACCCCTGGCATTTTGATGTCGAGGACGATGGCCGCCACGTCGTTCTCGAGCAGGAGCCGGAGCGCCTTGTCGGCGTCGCCCGCGCGAAGCAGCCGATAGTCCGGGTCCTCGAGGATGGCCTCGAGCGCGTCGAGGTTCCGCTGTTCGTCGTCGACGAGGAGGATACAGATGGGGTCGGGCATCTCTCGACCTCCTAGCGGTGCAGCCAGACGCGCAGCAGCGACAGAAGCTGGTCCGTGTTCACAGGCTTCGCGATGTAGTCCGAGGCGCCGGCCTGGAGGCACTTCTCGCGGTCGCCCTTCATGGCCTTGGCGGTGAGGGCGAGGATGGGCAGTGTGCGGAATCGTGGATCCTTGCGAATTTCGCGCATCGTCTCGTAGCCATCCATCTCGGGCATCATGATATCCATGAGGACGACGCTGAGATCGGGCGTTTGCTCGATGAGCTCGATGGCCTGCCGGCCGTTCGTGGCGCTGACGACCTCCATCTCCTGATTCTCGAGGACGGTGGTCAGCGCGAAGATGTTTCGCGCGTCGTCGTCGACCACGAGCACCTTGCGGCGGCGGAGCGCTTCGCCGGAGCCGTGCAGGCGCTCGATGAGCTTCCGCTTGTCCTCGGGGAGGTCGGAGACGACGCGGTGGAGGAACAGCGCGGTCTCGTCGAAGAGGCGCTCGGGCGATTGCACGTCCTTCAGGACGACGCTCTTGGCCACCGTGTGCAGCTGGGCCTCCTCGGCCTGGGTGAGCTCCTTCCCAGTGAACACGACGATCGGAATCTCGTGCAGCTCGGGCTCGGCCCGCAGTTTTTCGAGGAGCTCGAATCCGCTCATGTCCGGCAATCGCAGGTCGACGACGCAGCAATCGTAGCGCTGCTGGCGGAGCGCTTCCAGCGCTTCGCTCCCCGTGCCGACGGCGGCGATCTCGATGTCGTCATGACCGAGCAGCGCGACGATGCTGTCTCGCTCGCGCCCGTTGTCCTCGATGACGAGGAGCCGCTTCTTGTGCGGCTCGATGTACGACTTGAGCTTCTCGAAGGCGCTTTCGAGCTCGCTGGTGGTGGCCGGCTTGACCAGGTAGGCGAACGCGCCGTGCGATAGACCGTGCTGGCGCTGCTCCTCCACCGACAGCATCTGCACCGGGATGTGCCGCGTTCGCGGATCGAGCTTCAGGTTGTTGAGCACCGTCCAGCCGAGCATGTCCGGCAGGAACACGTCGAGGCTCACCGCAGCCGGCAGGTACTCGCGCGCGAGCCCAAGCGCCTGCTGACCGCGGTTCGAGACGATGGCCTTCAACCCCTTGGCGCGCGCGATCCCGAGAAGGATCCGCGCGTAATGCGGATCGTCCTCGATGATCAGCAAGACCGTATCGGTTGGCCCGATGTCCTCGCGGTCATCGCTCACCATCTCCTCGACCTTGGCGATCGAAAGCACGGGCGCGGGGGTCAGCGCGTGCGACGATGCAGTCGGCACCGCGAGCTGACGCTGCGTCGGCCCCGTGTACGCCACAGGGAGGTAGAGCGTGAACGTGCTGCCGGTCCCGGGTTGGCTCTGGAGGCGGATCTCGCCGCCGAGAAGGTTCGCGAGCTCGCGGCTGATCGCGAGGCCGAGGCCGGTGCCTCCGTACTTCCGACTGGTGCCGGCGTCGGCCTGTTGAAAGGCTTCGAAGATCAGCTTCTGCTTCTCCTGCGCGATGCCGATCCCGGTGTCGGCGACCGCAAACGCGACGGCCGACGCCGCTGCGCCGAGCACCGGGTGGTCGGGGTTCCAGCCCGACGCCGCCGGTCGGACGTACATGGCGACGGACCCCTGCGCCGTGAACTTGAACGCGTTCGAGAGCAGATTCTTCAAGATCTGCTGAAGGCGCTTCGGATCGCTCACGAGCGAACGTGGCAGCGACGGATCGATGTCGACGTTGAAGCCGAGCCCCTTCGTCTCCGCGACGTGGTGAAACGTCCGGTGAACGTTCTCCCGCAGGTTCGAGAACGTGATCTCCTCGGGCTCGACCGTGACCGTGCCGGACTCGATCTTCGAGAGGTCGAGGATGTCGTTGATCAGGGTCAGGAGATCCGTGCCTGCCGAATGAATGTTCTTGGCGAAGTCGATCTGCTTTCCGGACAGGTTGCCGTTGACGTTCTCCGCCAGCTGTTGCCCGAGGATGAGGATGGAGTTCAGCGGCGTGCGGAGCTCGTGCGACATGTTCGCCAGGAACTCGGACTTGTACTTGGAAGTCAGCGCCAGCTCGGCCGCCTTCTCCTCCAGCGCGCGGCGGGCTTGCTCGACCTCCTTGTTCTTGCGCTCCACCTCCGCGTTCTGGTCGGCGAGCTGCCTCGCCTTCGAGGCCAGCTCCTCGTTGGTCTGCTGAAGCTCGATCTGCCTCGTCTGAAGCTCGGTCGTGAGCTGCTGCGACTGCTGGAGCAGGTTCTCCGTGCGCATCGTCGCTTCGATGGTGTTCAGCACGACGCCGATCGATTGCGTGAGCTGGTCGAGGAACTGGAGATGCGTATTGGTGAAGGGACGGAGCGCCGCCAGCTCGATGACGGCCATCGTCTCGCCCTCGAAGAGCACGGGCAAAACGACCACGCTGGTCGGCACGGCCGAGCCGAGGCTCGACTGGATGATCGTGTATCCCGGTGGAATGTCGGTCAGAAGGATGCGCTGCTTTTCCGCCGCGGCCTGCCCGAGGAGACCGATGCCGAGAGGGATGCGAAGCGGCTGGTCCTCGCGGTGGGCATACCCCGCGAGGAGGCGCAGCATCTTCGAAGCGCCCTGATCGGCCGCCTCGGTCGGGTCGCCTTTCTCCATCTGGTAAATCGTCCCCTGCTGGGCGTCGACCAGGGGGGCGAGCTCCGAGAGGAGCATCTGGCCCACGGTGACGAGGTCGCGCTGCCCCTGGAGCATCCGCGTGAACTTGGCGAGGTTCGTCTTGAGCCAGTCCTGCTCCTGGTTGCGGTCGGTCGTGCCGCGCAGGTTGTCGATCATCGTGTTGATGTTGTCCTTGAGCTCCGCGACCTCGCCGCGCGCCTCGACCTGGATGGAGCGCGTGAGGTCCCCCTTCGTCACGGCGGTCGCGACGTCGGCGATGGCCCGCACCTGGTTGGTCAGGTTGGCCGCGAGCAAGTTCACGTTGCCGGTGAGATCCTTCCATGTCCCGGCAGCGCCCGGCACGTTCGCCTGGCCCCCGAGGCGTCCTTCGACCCCGACCTCGCGGGCGACGTTCGTCACTTGCTCCGCGAACGTCGCGAGCGTGTCCGTCATGTTGTTGATGGTGTCCGCGAGCGCCGCGACCTCTCCCTTGGCTTCCACGGTCAGCTTCTGACGAAGGTTGCCGGTGGCCACGGCAGTCACGACGCGGACGATCCCGCGCACTTGATTGGTCAGGTTCGCGGCCATGAAGTTGACCGAATCGGTGAGGTCCTTCCAGGTCCCCGCGACCCCAGGGACGTCGGCCTGGCCGCCGAGCTTGCCCTCCGTACCCACTTCGCGCGCGACGCGCGTCACTTCGGAAGCGAACGACCGTAGCTGGTCGACCATCGTGTTGATGGTGTTCTTCAGCTCGAGGATCTCTCCCTTCACGTCGACGGTGATCTTGCGGGACAGGTCACCCCGCGCGACGGCCGTCGTCACCTCCGCGATGTTGCGGACCTGGGCGGTGAGGTTCGTCCCCATCGCGTTCACCGAGTCCGTGACGTCCTTCCACGTGCCGGCGACGCCGGGGACGACCGCCTGGACGCCGAGCCGCCCCTCGGTGCCCACCTCGCGTGCGACGCGTGTCACCTCCGAGGCGAACGAGCGCAGCTGCTCGACCATCGTGTTGATGGCCTCCTTCAGCTGAAGGATCTCGCCGCGAACGTCGACGGTGATCTTGCGCGACAGGTCGCCGTTGGCGACGGCGATCGTCACGTCGGCGATGTTGCGGACCTGGTTCGTCAGGTTCGAGGCCATGGAATTGACGTTGTCCGTGAGATCCTTCCACGTCCCGGCGACTCCCGTGACCACCGCCTGGCCGCCGAGCTTGCCCTCCGTCCCCACCTCGCGCGCGACGCGGGAGACCTCCGACGCGAACGCGTTGAGCTGATCGACCATCGTGTTGAGCGTGTTCTTCAGCTCCAGGATCTCGCCCTTCACGTCGACGGTGATCTTGCGAGACAGATCGCCGCGGGCGATCGCCGTCGCGACATCGGCGACGTTCCGGACCTGCCCGGTCAGGTTCGACGCCATGGCGTTGACGTTGTCGGTGAGGTCCTTCCACGTGCCCGCGACGCCGGGCACCTGGGCCTGACCTCCGAGCTTGCCCTCGGTGCCGACCTCCCGCGCCACGCGAGACACCTCGGAGGCGAAACCGTTCAGCTGATCGACCATCGTGTTGATGGTGTCCTTCAGCTGGAGAATTTCGCCCCGGACGTCGACCGTGATCTTCTTCGAGAGGTCGCCCTTGGCGACCGCGATGGTGACGTCGGCGATGTTGCGCACCTGGTTGGTCAGGTTCGACGCCATGGAGTTGACGTTGTCGGTGAGGTCCTTCCACGTGCCCGCGACGCCGGGCACCTGGGCCTGCCCGCCCAGCTTCCCTTCGGTGCCCACCTCGCGCGCGACGCGCGACACCTCGGAGGCGAAGCCGTTCAGCTGGTCCACCATCGTGTTGATGGTGTTCTTGAGCTCGAGGATCTCGCCCTTCACGTCCACGGTGATCTTGCGGGAGAGGTCGCCGCGAGCGACGGCGGTGGTCACCTCGGCGATGTTGCGCACCTGGTCGGTGAGGTTCGACGCCATCGAGTTGACGTTGTCCGTGAGGTCCTTCCAAGTGCCGGCGACGCCGCCCACCTGGGCCTGGCCGCCGAGCTTGCCCTCGGTCCCCACCTCGCGCGCGACGCGCGACACCTCCGACGCGAACGCGTTCAGCTGGTCGACCATCGTGTTGATGGTGTTCTTCAGCTCGAGGATCTCACCTTTGACGTCGACCGTGATCTTGCGCGAGAGATCGCCCCGCGCGACCGCCGTCGCCACCTCCGCGATGTTGCGGACCTGATCGGTCAGGTTCGACGCCATCGAGTTGACGTTCTCGGTGAGGTTCTTCCAGACGCCGGCGACGCCCTCGACCTCGGCCTGTCCGCCGAGCTTGCCCTCGGTGCCCACCTCTTTCGCGACGCGCGTCACCTCCGAGGCGAAGGCGTTCAGCTGATCGACCATGCGGTTGATGGTGTTCTTCAGCTCGAGGATCTCGCCCTGCACGTCGACCGTGATCTTTCGGGACAGATCCCCGAAAGCGATGGCGGTCGCGACGTCGGCGATGTTGCGCACCTGCCCCGTGAGGTTCGACGCCATCGCGTTGACGTTGTCCGTGAGGTCCTTCCACGTCCCCGCGACGCCTGGGACGAGCGCCTGACCCCCCAGCTTGCCCTCGGTGCCGACCTCGCGCGCGACGCGCGAGACCTCCGACGCAAAGCCGTTCAGCTGATCGACCATCGTATTGATGGTGTTCTTCAGCTCGAGGATCTCGCCCTTCACGTCCACCGTGATCTTCCGGGAGAGGTCGCCCTTCGCCACGGCGGTCGTCACCTCGGCGATGTTTCGGACCTGTCCGGTCAGGTTCGAGGCCATCGAGTTGACGTTGTCCGTGAGGTCCTTCCAGGTCCCGGCGACGCCCGGGACGAGCGCCTGCCCCCCGAGCTTGCCTTCGGTGCCGACCTCGCGCGCGACGCGCGAGACCTCCGACGCAAAGCCGTTCAGCTGGTCCACCATCGTGTTGATGGTGTCCTTCAGCTGGAGGATCTCGCCTTTGACGTCGACGGTGATCTTTCGCGAAAGGTCCCCCCTCGCCACCGCGGTCGTGACCTCGGCGATGTTGCGCACCTGCCCGGTGAGGTTCGACGCCATCGAGTTGACGTTGTCCGTCAGGTCCTTCCACGTCCCGGCCACGCCCGGCACCTGGGCCTGTCCGCCGAGCTTGCCCTCGGTCCCCACCTCGCGCGCGACGCGCGAGACCTCGGAAGCGAAGCCGTTCAGCTGATCGACCATCGTGTTGATGGTGTCCTTGAGCTGGAGGATCTCGCCCTTCACGTCCACGGTAATCTTTCGCGAAAGGTCGCCGCGCGCGACCGCCGTGGTCACCTCCGCGATGTTCCGGACCTGCCCCGTCAGGTTCGACGCCATCGAGTTGACGTTGTCGGTGAGGTCCTTCCACGTGCCTGCCACGCCCGGGACGACGGCCTGCCCACCGAGCTTGCCCTCGGTGCCGACCTCGCGCGCGACGCGCGTCACCTCCGAGGCGAACGACCGGAGCTGCTCGACCATCGTGTTGATGGCCTCCTTCAACTGGAGGATCTCGCCCCGGACGTCGACGGTAATCTTCTTCGACAGATCGCCGCTGGCGACGGCGATCGTGACTTCCGCGATGTTGCGGACCTGCGCGGTCAGGTTGCCGGCCATCTGGTTGACCGACTCGGTCAGATCCTTCCACACGCCCGAGACGCCCCGCACCTGGGCCTGTCCGCCGAGCTTCCCTTCCGTGCCGACCTCGCGCGCGACGCGCGTCACCTCCGACGTGAAGACCGACAGCTGATCGATCATCTTGTTGACCAGCTGCGAAGAGCGGAGAAACTCGCCTTCGAGGGGACGCCCGTCGACCTCGAGCGCCATCGCCTGCGTGAGATCGCCCTTGGCGACCGCGCCGATCGCGCGCGTCACTTCGGTCGTCGGCCAGACCAGATCGTCGATGAGCGTGTTGAGCGAGACGACCTCGTCGGCCCAGCCGCCCACGGCGCCCGGCACGTTCATGCGCTGCTTGAGCTTGCCCTCCTTGCCGACCACGCGGCAGACGCGGGCGATCTCGTCGGCGCGGCGCGCACTGACGCCGATGATCGCGTTGAAAGCGTCGGCGATTTTCCCCTCGATGCCGACGAAGTCCGAGGCGAGCCGGATCGCGAAATCGCCGTCCTTGAAATGGAGCAGCGCGCTCAATAGGTCGCGCGAGAAGTCGCCGGGATTGGCTTTTCGGACGACGTCGTCGCCATTGCGGACGTCGAGAGTGGCCGGCTGAAGAGGATCGGGCACCCCTTCGCGAGTGTCGGGGATGTTGGACATGGGGTTCCTGCGTCGCGTGATGCGTGCGGCCAGCGTTCAATCGGCGCGCACGGGCTCCATAATATCTCGCGCGTCGCTCGGATGGGCCGGCGACGCGCGCTGGCGGGCTCATGGGGCGTCAGCCCGACGCGCAGAGCATTGCCACGATCGCCACGAGCCGGTCGGAGTCCACTGGCTTCGCAAGGTATGCGCTGAAGCCCGCGCCCAGCGCACGCGCCGCGTCCTGCGGCGCGGCAAACGCGGTCAACGCGATCGCCGGCGTCGCGCCGCCCTCGGGCAAGAGGCGCAGGCGCGCGATGAGCTCGTAGCCGTCGTCGTCCGGCATCCCGATGTCCGAGACGACGATGGAGGGACGGAACGTCGAGATGCTCGCCATCGCCTCGGCCACGGACGACACCGCCAGAGGCTCGGCGGAGAGCTGCTGGAACATGGCGACGAGCAGGTCCCGCGCGTCGGCTTCGTCGTCGACCACGAGCACCCGAACTCCCGCGAGCGAGTCCGACGCCGCGGCTCGGGCGCCCGCCGTCGCCGGCGCGAAGACCTCGCAGCCGGCCGCCGAACCGAGCGGAGCCAGCGGCAAGCACACGGTGAAGGTTGCGCCCTTGCCCGAGCCGGCGCTCTCCACCGCGACGGTACCGCCGTGCAGCTCGACGAGGTGCCTGACGATCGACAGCCCCAGACCGAGGCCTCCGTGGGACCGATTGCTTCCCGTATTCCCCTGACGGAACCGTTCGAACACGTGGGGAAGAAGGTCGGGCTCGATCCCCTGACCCGAATCGACGACACGGAGGCGCACCCACTCGTGGTCGACGTCGATCAAGACCGAGATGGATCCGCCCCGGGGCGTGAACTTCACCGCGTTGCTGATCAGGTTCGACGCGATCTGCTGCAATCGATCCGTGTCGCCGAAGACCCGCGCGCCTTCCACCGCTTCGAACATCAGCCCGACGGGCTTGACCTCCGCTGCGAGGCGGCAAGCCTCCACCGAGGCCCGGATGATCTGCGCGAAGTCGACGGTCGACGAAGCAAGGTGCATCTTTCCGGAGATGATGCGGCTGACGTCGAGGATGTCCTCGATGAGCTTCTGCTGCGCGCCCGCATTGCGCTGGATCGTCTCGAGCGCCTTCGCCGTGCTCTCGGCGCCGAGCTGGCCGGTGCGGAGCATTCGAGTCCATCCCACGATCGCGTTCAGGGGCGTCCGTAGCTCGTGCGACACGACGGCCAAAAATTCGTCCTTCGCGCGGCTCGCCTCTTCGGCCTGAACGCGCGCCCGCTGCTCCGCTGCGAGGAGCCGGGCACGCTCGTCCTCGCGGCGCCGTACGGTCGTCACGTCACGGAGGGAGAGCGTGGTCTCGGTGGTCTCGATCCCGGCGTACACGCGGATCGCCGGCGCGAAGACGCGGTCCCCATGGAAGATGTCCGACAAGGGGACCGGCTCGGCGCCGGCGGGTCGCATCGCTTCGATGGGCAAGCCGGGCAGGATCTCTCGCACCGGTTTGCCGACGAGCGCCGGAGCCTCGGCGCCGAGCACCCGCTGGGCCTCGAGGTTCACGAACGTCAATCGCCCCGAAGCGTCGAAGCACATCACGGCCTCGGGCAGCTGCATGAGCAGCGACCGGACGGCCCGCTCGGCGGCCATGACGCGCTCGTGCATGCGTTTCCAGCGCACGAGCGCTGCCACGCGCGCACAGAGCTCGGCGGCGTCGCACCCCTTGGCGAGAAAATCGTCGGCGCCCGCGGCGAGGCATCGGACCAGATCGGGTGTCTCGTGCTGGACGGTCAGCATGAGAATCGGAATCGACTGCGTGCTCGGCCTTCCGCGCAGAAACTCGCAGACCTCGATGCCGCTCATTCCCGGCATCCGCCAGTCGAGAACGACAGCATCGGGGGGCGGCTCATTCGCGAGTTGCTCGATGACCGATGGCCCGTCCGCGAAGACCTCGACCCGGTACACCGAGCTGAGCGCCCGCCGCACGATCTCCGCCTCGAGCGGGCTGTCCTCGACAATCCATATCCTCGGCAACACAGCCGAGGCCGTAAGAGCAGCAATGTCGGGAGTCATGGTACGCAACGCAATCCTGGTGCAGCGAGATCAGGAAAGCAATCGCGGTGCTGGGGCCGAACTCCTGGCGATCTCAGGCACCGAAAAGGCGTGACACCTGGGGCCGGTCAGCTACTCACTCGAAAGCAGGCCAGACCGCACCCTGCTGGGGCAGCCCTCTTCATCCCCGAGTTGCGGCGGAGCGCTCGTCGTGCCCGAAATCCTCGTCGTCGATGACAGCAAGGTCATGCGCGACATGATCGTCGCCTGCTTGCGACCCTGTGGTGACCTCGCGTTCACGCATGCCTCCAGCGGGCTCGAGGCCATCGAGCGCCTGTCGCTCAAGCCGTTCGACCTCGTCGTGCTCGATCTCAACATGCCGGACATCGGCGGGTTAGAGGTTCTCGAGTTCGTCCGCGGCCAGGACAAGCTCCGGACGCTGCCCATCATCGTCGTGACGACACGCGGCGACGAGACGTCGCGGGCGCGCGCCCTGCAAGCGGGCGCTTCGCGCTTCATGACCAAGCCGTTCACGCCGGACGCCATTCTGGCAGAGGTGCAGCAGCTGCTCGAACCGCGAGGTGCCCCTTGACGATGCGGGTCGACCTCGCCGAGTTCCAAGCGGCTTACATCACCGAGGTGGACGAGCAGCTGCTGGGCGCCATCTCCAAGCTTCTCGCCATCGAAGCTGCAGCGCGAAAGGGCGAGCGCCAGCCGCGTACGGTGCGCGATCTCTTCCGGGCGATGCACACGATCAAGGGCCTCTCGGCGATGGTCGGGATCGAGCCGATCGTCGGGATCGCGCACCGAATCGAGTCGGCTCTGCGCGTCGCCGACAGGAGCGGCGGCACACTGTCGCTGGAGGCCATCGACCTCATCCTGCGCGGCGTGCGAGGCATCGAGCAATGCGTCCGTGCGGTCGACAAAGGCACGCCTCCGGAGCCCCCTCCCGCGCTGCTGTCGGCGCTCGACGCGCTCGAGCCGCAGGACGCGTCGGCGCCGAGGGGCGCCGCGAGGCTGACGCTGGATCCGGCGCTCGAGCAAAAGCTCGACGCATTCGAACGCGACCTCCTTCTCAAGGGCGCCGAGGAGGGCCGACGCGCGGTACGCCTCGACTACGCCCCCAGCACCACGCGAGCGGCGCAGGGCCTGAACATCAACACCGTCCGCGAGCGGGTCGGCGCGGTCGCGGAGATCGTGCGGGTGATCCCGGTCTCGCTGCCCGGCTCGACGGGCATCGCGTTCGCCATGCTCCTGCTTTCGACCCGGAACGACGAGGAGCTCGCTACGGCCGCCGGGGTCGACGTCTCCTCGGTCACGCCCATCGTCGAGATGGAGACCCGCGCCCGAGAGAAGACCCGCGCGCTCGTCCCGGTGGACGAGGCTCTCCCCGAAGCCGACTTGCCGCAGGACGAGGCGCCCCGCCGCAACCTCCTCCGCGTCGACGCGGCTCGTGTGGACGACGCGATGGATCGCCTGGGAACACTGCTGGTCACTCGCTCGCGCCTCACCCGGGCCATCGCCAAGCTGACCGCGGCGGGTTCCGACACGCGCGAGCTCGTCCAGATCGCCGGGGAGAACGCTCGGCAGCTTCGCGATCTGCGTTCCTCGATCCTCCAAGTGCGCATGGTCCCGCTGACGGAAATCCTCGACCGGATGCCCCTCATGCTCCGCGCGCTCATGCGCAGCAGCGGCAAGCAGGTGCGGCTCGAGACCGAGGCCGCCGGGGCCGAGCTCGACAAGGCCGTCGCCGAGCGCATCTTCCCGGCCATCATCCACCTCGTACGAAACGCCGTCGACCACGGCATCGAGCCTCCCGAGGTCCGCGCGCAGATCGGCAAGCCCGCGGAAGGACGGATCGGCATCACCTGCTCCGCGCAGTCCGACACCCGGCTCGAGCTGACGATCGAGGACGACGGCGGCGGGGTAGATGGCGCCAAGATCGCAGCACGGCTCGGAGTCGCGCTGCCCGAGACGGACGTCGCTCTGCTCGACATTCTTTGCCAGCCGGGCTTCTCCACGCGCGACGAAGCCACGACCACGAGCGGCCGTGGCCTCGGCATGGACATCGTCAAACGGATCGTCGTCGATCAGCTCGGCGGCGAGGTCTCCATGCATACGCACCTCGGCGTGGGAACGAGGTTCACGCTCCAGATCCCGCTGACGGTGGCCGTCATCGACGCGTTCGTCGTGGAATGCGCCGGCCACAGGTTCGTCGTGCCCGTGTCTCTCGTCGAGGAGATCCTCGAGGTGACTCCCGAGACCCTGATCCCTCCCCCGCATCGCGGCGGCGGCGACACCATCGTTCGCCCGGCTGGAATGATCGGACGACGCGAGGAGACGCTGCCCCTCTACGCGCTCGCGGCGCTGCTCGGCCTTCGCGGCGGTGCCCCCGTCGAGCGGCGCGCGCTCGTCGTCCGTCGGGCCGGTGAGCCCGTCGGCTTCCTGGTCGACGCCGTGCGCGGACAGCAGGAAGCCGTCATCCGCCCGCTCGTCGACCCGCTCGTCCGCGTGCCGGGCATCTCGTCGGCCACCGATCTCGGTGAAGGTCGGCCCACGCTGGTGCTCGACCTCATCGCCCTTTCGGAGAAGAGCCGTCGCGGCGCGCTCGCCCTTCCGCTTCCGCTCTCGCGCCCGGCTCTTCCGGCGCAAGTGTCCCCGACCCCCGCCGAGGGGGGCGCATGACCGCTCTCCACGTCGTCTTCAAGGTCGCCGAAGCCGAGTACGCCCTCGCCGCGGCAGATGTCCTCCAGATGGAGTCCTACCAGGGGGCGACGCCGGTGCCGGGAGCGCTGCCCTACGTCGCGGGCGTCGTCCAGGTCCGTGGCCGCGTCGTGCCCATCGTCGATCTGCGCGTGCGCTTCGGGCTGCCATCCGCGACGCCCACGCTCGACAGCCGGATCGTCGTGGTCGAGCTTCAGGACAGAACGGTGGGGCTGCTCGTCGACAGCGCTCGAGAGATCATCAAGCTCGCCCCCGAGCAGATCGCTCCGCCGCCGCGGGTCATGGATGGCGCCGACGGTTTCGTCAAGGCGGTCGCCCACCTCGGCAAGCGCCTGCTTCTGCTCATCGATTTCGTGAAGGTCATCGGAGAGGAATCAGATCATGGCAACTGAGGACGGAAACGGCGTCGGCCGGCTCGACCATGCGCGCGCACGCATCCAGGCGATGCTTCGCTCGATGCGCGAGACGACGCCCCTGGCCACGGCGATCGACGAAGGCGTCCGGCGCATCGCGGGGGGGAGCAACGAGCAGGCCGCCCTGGCCGAACAGCTGCGCTCGGCCGTCGAATCCATCGCGACCTGCATCGAGGAGACCGGCGCCTCGGTGCAGGAGCTCGCTCGGTCGCAGCAAGGGGTCGCCGACACGGCGAAGTCGCTCCAGCAGGGAAGCGATGCCACTTCTTCCGCGCTGACCGAGGTGACCGCGACGATCGCGTCGATCAAGAAGGACGCGGTCGACTTGGCCCGGTCCGCGGAGGCGACGGCGGCCACGATCGAAGAGGTGGCACGCTCGATACGCGGCGTCAGCGCCAATGCCGAGGATCTCGCCGCCGCGAGCGAAGAGCTCCTGGCCACGACGACGGAGTCGGTCGCCAACACCGACGAGATGACGAAGCGCGGACAGTCGAACGCCGCCTCGATCGAGGAGGTCGCCGCGACCATCGAGCAGATGTCCAAGGGCATCGGACGGCTGGCGACCGACGCCCAGTCGGTGAGCGAGCGCATGGCCGCCGTCGCCGCGGGTGTCGGATCCATCGGACAAGCGCTGAGCTCCGTCGCTGCCGGCGCGACGCAGATGGCCAGCTCGGTGGAGGAGACGTCCACGACGACCGAGGAGCTCGTCCGGTCGATCCGGAGCGTCGCCGACCACGCGAAACAGCTGGAGAACAATGCGCAGGCGGCCGCCTCGAACGCGACCGAGATCGCAGCGTCCGTCGAGGAAGTGGCCGCGACGGCCGAACGGAACGCATCGACGATCGACTCCACGGCGGCCGCGGTGGAACAGATCGCGAGGGCCGCTCAGTCCGTCTCGAAGGGCATCTCGGCCATCAGCGCGACCGCCGCGGCGTCCTCAGGAGCGGCGGTGCAGCTGGAGACCAGCACGCGTCGCATCGCCCAGCAGACCGACGCGGCGCGGGCGACGGGAGAACGGCTGACGACCCTGGCGCGCGACAGCGGGACCACTGTCGGACGCTCCATCGCCGGCTTCACGAAGATTCGGCAGGCGATGGCCGGCTCCGCGGGCGTCGTGAAAGAGATGGGGACCCGCGCGGAGGAGATCGGCGACATCGTCCAGACCATCAACATGATCGCCGACCGAACGAACCTCCTGTCGCTCAACGCCAGCATCGAGGCTGCCCGTGCCGGTGAGCACGGGCGCGGCTTCGCCGTCGTCGCCGAGGAGATCCGTGCCCTCTCCGACCGGGCGGCGGTCGCCAGCGCCGAGATCGCTAAGATCGTGCGCGGCCTCCAGTCCTCTGCGAGGGAGGCAGTCGGCGCATCCTCGGAGGGGCTCCGCATCGCCGAAGAAGGCTCGGTCCTCGCCACGGACGCGGAGAAGGCCCTCACCACGATCATCGGCGGCATCGAAGAGGTCGGCGCCTCGATCCGCGAAGTCTCGAAGGCGACCTCGGAGCAGGTCGCGGCGACCCAGGCCGTCGCGCAGGCGGTCGCGAAGGTGAGCGAGGAAGCGCAAGCGATCGGCAAGTCCTCGGCCGAGCAGGCCGACTCGGCGCACACGCTCGCCCAGGCGAGCGCGGAGATGCGCAAGATGGCGAAGCAGACGACGCAAGCGACGGCGGAGCAGGCGCGGGCCATGCGGGACGTGGTGCGCACGAACGGCCAGCTGTCGACGAGCGCCGAGCAGGTCTCGCGTGCCTGCCAGGAGCAGGCGGCGGCCACCACGCAGCTCTCCAAGGCCGTCCTTCAGATGCGGACGGTGACGCAGAACACGTCGACGGCCATGGTGGAGCAGAGCCGCGCCGTCACCGCCATCGGTCAGCAGGCGCAAGAGGTCTCGTCGGCGACGCAGCGTGCGATCAGCGGGCTCGGCGAGCAGGCCAAAGGAGCGGCGGAGGTCGCGCGGACGATGGACGACGCGCGAAAGCAAGCGGCGATGACGGCCAAGGCCGTGATGGAGCAGGCGCGCGGGGTCAAGCAGATCGAGACCGCGGCCCGTCAGACGTCGCAGCTCGCCGCTCAGGTGACCAAGGCGAGCGCCGAACAAGCCGATGCGATGAAATCGCTCGTGCAGTCGGGCGACCAGGTGCGCCGCATCGCCAAGCAGACCGCGAGGGGCGTCGAGGAGCAGACGGACGCGCTGACCTCCATCGCCGGTGTCAGCACGAAGACGGCGACGAGCATCGCGGTCGTCGCCAAGGCGACGGCGGAGCAAGCGGCTGCCGTGGAGCAGATCGCGCGTGCCGCGGAGAGCATGCGCGGGCAGATGCGGGACGTCGCGGCGGCCACCGTGCAGCAGAGCAAGCGAGCCAGCGCGGTCTCCGGATACATCGAGGACGTCGCGGCCAAGGCCGCCGAGATCGGCAAAGCCAGCCTCGAGCACGTCGCCTCGATGTCTGCCGTGGCCACGACGCTCGAAGCCAAGGGGGCGGAAGCCGGGCTCGGATGAAAGCCTCTCTCAACGTCTCCGACGCGGAACGAGCGCGAACCGCGGAGGTCGACGGCCTCCTCCGCGACCGCGCGGTGCCGGCGCTCGTCGAGCGCCTGACCGATCCGAGCTGGACTGTCCGGCGCGCGGTGGTCTCGGCGCTCGCCCGTCTGGGAGAGCCGGCGGTCGCACCTCTCATCGACGTTCTCCGGAATCTCCGCGACGACGAGGCGCGTCTGGCGGCCGCGGTGGAGGCCCTCGTCGCCTCGTACGCGAAGCCGGACGACGCGATTCTCGAGCTGCTGGAAGCGTCGACGCATCCCGGGGTCAAGTGCGACGCGATCCAGGTGCTGGGACGGCGCCAGTGCATCAGCGCCATGGCCCGGCTCGGGTCCCTCATGCAGGACGGAAACGACAACGTCGCGCTCGCGGCGATCGAGGCCGTCGGGAGGATCGGAGGCGACGCCTCCATCGAGCTCCTGATCACGGCCGTCCAGAGCAAGAGCTTCTTCCGCGCCTTTCCCGCGATCGACGTCCTCGGGCGCACGGCAGATCCCCGCGTCGTGACGCCTCTCTCGGCGCTGCTCGACGAGCCGCACTACGCGCTCGAGGCGGCGCGCGCACTGGGACACGCCGCGCAACCGAAGGCCGTGCCGGCGTTGGCCGCCCTGCTCACGAGGCCCAATGACGCCCTCACGCGCGTCACTGCTGTGGCGCTGGCCGAGATTCACGATCGCCACACGGAACGCTACGGGCCGAGCAGCGCGGTGTCCTCGCGTCTCGCGAAGGTGTCCGAGAGCACCGCGAGCCGGCGCCTCATCCGCGCGCTCGTGGGTGCCGACGCCGGCGAGCGCACGGCGCTCTGCCGCGTCCTCGGCTGGATCGGGGAGCCCGACTCGGTGGAAGCTCTCGTCGAGCTCCTCGACGCAGAACCGGCTGCCGCCCATGCCGCGGCGCTGGCGATCGCGAACATCGTCTCCGACGCGGAGCCGCTCCTTCTGGCCGCTCTACGGCAGAGCCGCACGGAACGCCGCCTGCTTCTTCTGCCGCTCCTCTCGCGCAGCCGCTCGGCCGTTGCGGACGTGATGGTCTGTCTCGACGACGCAGACCCGAGCATCCGCGCCATGGCCTGCGACACGCTCGGGAAGATCGGCGACGACGTGGCCGTCCCGCGTCTCTTCGCCCTCCTCGGGGACACCGATGCCCGAGTCGCCCAGTCGGCCGCCTCGGCGATCCAGTCGCTGGGTGGCGTCGAGACCGAGCGCAGGGCCCTCGAGGCGGCGCGTACGGGCGACCCGCGCGTGCGCCGTTCGGCCCTCCGGATCCTCGCGTACTTCGGGTGGCCCTCCAGCCTCGAAGTGTTCCTCGCGGCGCTCGACGAGCCGGATGAGCGCTTGCAGGACGTGGCGGCGGCGGGCCTCGCCGCGCTGGATGACGAGCGGGCGCTCGGCGCGCTCATCGCGGCCTCCTCGCGACCGTCCACGAGGGCACGCTCCGCCGCCGTGAGGGCTCTCGGCCAGACGCGGAACGTACCGGCCGTGCGCGAACGACTGCGAACCGCGCTGTCCGATCCGGATGCGTGGGTCCGCTACTACGCGTGCCAGGCGCTCAGCCGGCTCCACGACGAGACCGCCGCAGAGCCCATCGCCAAGCTCCTCGCCGACCCCGCGGGGCAAGTTCGCGTGGCGGCCATCGAGGCGCTCGCGCGTCTCGAGGGGAGCGACGCCATCGGGGCGCTCCACGCGGTCGCCGAGTCGCACGATCCGGACATCCGACGGGCAGCCTTGCTCGCCCTCGGCGGCGTCAAGAGCTCCTCGTCGCTGCCGCTGCTCCGGAGCGCGCTCGCTTCGACGGATCCCGCGACCCGCCTCGTGGCCCTCTCCGCCCTGGCCGAATTCGACGAGCACGAGGCCGTGGCGAGCGCGCGAGACGGCATGAAGGATCAGGACGAGAGCGTCCGGAGCGCGGCGATCACGCTGCTCGCGGGGCGCCCCGGCAAGGAAGCGACGCGCGCGCTCGTCGCGGAGCTCGGGAATGCTTCGCTTCAGGATCGGGTCATCCAAGCCCTTGCCCATCCGATCGAGGGACGCGTCGACGCGCTCGTCGTCGCCCTTCGCTGCGCGTCCCCGGAGGAGGCTCCACGGCTCGTGTCGGCGCTGGCCCGGATGCGGCGTCCCGAGGCCACTGCCGCGCTCGAGGAGGCCTTCATCGAGGACAGCCCGCATGTGAGACGCGCGGTCGTTCCCGCGCTGGCCGCCCTGGGAACGGCGACCGCGCGCCGACGACTGGAGCGAGCGGCCCGCGAGGACGTGGATGTCGAAGTGCGCGAGCTGTGTGCCGCTGTCCTGGGCAATTGATGCCTCTGCCGCTGTCCCCGCAGGTGTTCTCGATCATCGCGCATCTCATCGAGGAGCGTACGGGGCTGCATTACGAGCCGGCCAGCGCCGATCTGCTCGCCGACAGGGTCTCGGACCGCGCCACCGAGCTGGGGCTCGATTCGATGCTCGATTACTACTATTTCCTCCGTTACGACCCCGGCGGCGCGCACGAGCTCCAGGTGCTCGCCGAGACCTTGGTCGTTCACGAGACGTATTTCTTCCGCGAGATTGCCCCGCTCGAGGTGCTCGTGGAGAGCATCATCTCCGAGATGCTCCGGACGCGACCCCGCATCCGCATCTGGTCGGCCGCTTGCGCGACCGGCGAAGAGCCTTACACGCTCGCCATGATGCTCTCGAAGATCGACCTCCTCGATCGCGTCGAGATCGTCGCCTCGGACCTCAGCACACGTGCGCTGGCCAAGGCCCAGACCGGAGTCTACGCCGGTCGATCCCTGCGCAGCCTGCCGCCGTTCACCGCCACCTCCGGTCTGCTCGAGGAGACGCCGACGGGAATGCGTGTCCCGGATTTCCTTCGCCGACCCATCACATGGACCGCCCTGAATCTGATCGATGACCGTGCCATTCGTGAGCTCGGGCAGTTCGACGTCGTGCTGTGCCGCAACGTGCTCATCTACTTCTCCGAGCCGACGGTCGCGCACGTCGCGGCCAACCTGGGTGCGGCGCTCCGACCCGAAGGCGTCCTTCTCGTCGGCGCGTCCGAGTCGCTCCTGCGCTTCGGGACTCTCTTCGCCTGCGAGGAACGCGGCGGATCGTTCTTCTACCGCAAGGTGGGCGCGTGAGCCGCCCGCGCACCCGCGTCCTCGTCGTGGACGACTCTGCGTTCGCGCGAAAGGTCGTGCGCCAGATCCTGTCGAGCGATCGCGACCTCGAGGTCATCGGGACCGCGCGCGACGGCCTCGACGCCCTCGAGAAGATCGGCGAGCTGAAGCCCGACGTCGTGACGCTCGATCTGAGGATGCCGAACCTCGACGGTCTGGGAGTCCTCCGTGCCTTGCAAGGGAGACCGGGACCGCGATGCATCGTCGTCAGCACCAGCGACGATCAGAGCGACCTCGCGATACGCGCGCTCCAGGCGGGCGCGGTCGACCTCGTCCACAAGCCGACGGCGCTCGCGACCGATCAGCTCTACGAGCTGTCGACGGAGCTCGTCGAGAAGGTGAAGGTCGCCTCGCGCGCTCGTCAGCCCGAGCCCGAGGCCACGGTCCGGACGCCGAAGGACGGGCTCCGGAGCCCCTCGTCGCCTGGCTCCGGAATCGCTCTCGTCGTCCTCGGCGCGTCGACGGGCGGCCCGCAGGCGGTGACGCGCCTCCTCGGTGAGCTTCCGGCCGATTTTCCGGTGCCTTTGGCGATCGTGGTGCACATTCCGGTCGGGTACACCACAGCGCTCTCCGAGCGCCTGGACGCCTCGTCGGCGGTCGACGTCGTCGAGGCCTACGATGGAGCCTTTCTCCGGCCCGGGCTCGTCGTCGTGGCGCGCGCCGGTATGCACCTCAAGCTCGTCGGCGCGCCGGGAGACGCACGTGTCCGCCTGGACGTCGCGCCGCTCGACACCGCGCATCGGCCTGCGGTCGACGTCCTCTTCCGCAGCGCGGCGGAGACGCACGGACCGCGCGTGCTCGGCGTCGTGTTGACGGGCATGGGGGCGGATGGATTGGAGGGGGCGCGCGCGATCCGCGAGCGGGGCGGGCGCATCGTCACGGAGGCCGAGTCCTCGTGCGTCGTTTACGGGATGCCGCGCGCGGTCGACGAGGCGGGGCTGAGCGACCACAGCGTCCCGCTCGGGAAGGTTACCGAGACCATCCGTCGGCTCACCCTGGCGCGATAGCTCGTCGTTCGACGGGAAGCCCGCACGGACACAGCCTGACGGGCTCATGTGACATCGTGGTTGCGCGCGAACCACGGGGGCCGGATGTTGACCCTTCCGATGTCGTACGCGCAGCCTGGAGAGGCGGACAGGCCGCCGTCGGGGCGCCCTCCCGGGTGGTCCTCGAAGCTCGTCCCGGACGCGGGCGCGAGGCGCCGCCCCCGCGTGCTCCTCGTGGAGGACGGCGACGACGCTCGCGAGATCCACGCCTGGTGCATGCGCGCCACCGGGTGGTACGTGCAGGCTGCCTCGAACGCCCTGGACGCCATCGAGCATGCCGTTGCGTCAGTCCCGGACGTCATCGTCATGGATCTGCGAATGCCGGCGCTCAGCGGCATCGAGGCAACACGCTTGCTGAAGAACAACGCTCGCACGGAGCACATCCCGGTCATCGCCTGGACGGCGTTCTGGGAAGGCGACGATGCCGCCATGTTCGACGGCTTGGTCCAGAAGCCGTGCGAGCCGGAAGAGCTGATCGCGTACATCGAGCGATTCCTGGTCGAGCGCGAATCTTGAAGCCCCTCGGCCCTCGGCCAAACCTCCGATAGCACGCGGACACCGTGCTTTTGAATGTGCGCCGCCGGGAGCGCTAAGCTGCCCATTCATGTCGCGGAGGATCGCAGCAGTCGCCACATGGTGGTTTTTCGCTCTGGCATGCAGCGACGGCAGCGGCCCGCCGAGCAGCGGGGTGAGCGCCGCGCAGGCATGCGCCGACAACGCCCACGCGCGCTGCACCCAGCTCGAGAGCTGCTCTCCCACCGACGTGCTGCTCCGTTACGGCAGCGAGGGCACCTGCGAGACTCGCGAAGCGGAGAACTGCACGACGGCACTCGCCGAGCCCCTGAACGGCAATACCCCCGACGCGCTCGAGGCCTGCGCGGGCGCGTATGCCGGATGGGCGTGCGCGGAATATCTGAGCGACGAGAACATCCCCAAGGCGTGCCGGCAACAGCTCGGGCCGATCGTCGACGGCGGGTCGTGCGCGATCGACGGCCAGTGCGAGAGCGGGTTCTGCGGAATCGTTCCCGGGTCGGCATGCGGAACGTGCGCAGCCGTCCCGAAGGTCGGGGCGTCGTGCGCCGAGCTGACGGCGTGCGGCCCGGGCCAAGCGTGCACCGCAGACACGTTCGCGTGCGTCCTCTTCGGGGCCCGGGGCGCCGCGTGCGGCAGGGGGTCCCTCTGCGGGGTTGGACTCTCGTGCGTCGGGGCAGACCCGGGCGCCCAGGGGACCTGCGAGCAGGCGGGTGAAGAAGTCGGGACGGCTTGCGATCCGACGAGCAAGGCCCACTCGGCGTGCGACAGGAATGCGGGCCTCGTGTGCAACACGGGGACGGAGTCGGCGGACGGTGGCGCGGACGACGACGGCGGCGCCGAGGCGGGCACGGAAGCCGGCGCAGAAGAAGCGGGGATCCCGCCGAGGACCTGTCAGCAGGTGATCATCGCGGCCGCGGGGCAGCCGTGCGGCAACGACCTCGGGGGCCAGCCCGTCTATTGCCAGGCGGGGGGAGTCTGCACGGGTGCGAACGGCACGACGCCGGGCGTATGCACCGCGGCGGCGGCCGACGGGGCTCCCTGCGACACTATCAACGGTCCCACGTGCGCCACGCCGGCGCGCTGCATCGGCGACGGCGGGACGACGGGAACGTGCCAGTACTCCGGCGCGCAGAGCTGCCGCTGACATGGTCCGCCCGCGTTGGCTCGAGATCTGCGCCGGCCTGGTGGCGACGGCCGCGGTCCAGACGACGAGCGCAGGCTGCGGCGCAGCGACCCACGGCGGCCCGGTTGTCGCGAGCATTCATGCGCACACCGCCACGGCGCCGGCCGACGCCGCTCCATGCAAGCTGGGCGATATGGCCGATTGCACCATCCGGTGCCGCGAGAGGCACCCCGGGAGCTGCGTCCACCTCGGCCTGATGTACGAGACCGGCAAAGGCGTGGCCCGAGACGACGCGCGCGCGGCGGCTCTCTACGAGGACGCCTGCGAGGCCGGCGATGCTCAGGGCTGCAGCAACCTCGGCTTCATGTACGAAACAGGCAAGGGGGTCGCGAGGGACGAGGCGCGGGCGGTCGCGCTCTACCAGCAAGCCTGCGACGGGCGCGACGCGCACGGCTGCGGCAACCTCGGCTTCATGGTCGAGACGGGCCGCAGCGTGGCGAAGGACGACGCGCGCGCCGTCGCCCTGTACCAGCAAGCCTGCGATGGCCTCGACGCGCATGGCTGCGGCAACCTGGGCTTCATGGTCGAGACGGGCCGCGGCGCGGCGAAGGACGACACGCGCGCGGTCGCGCTCTACCGGCGAGCTTGCGACGGTCACGACGCGCACGGGTGCGGCAACCTCGGTTTCATGGTCGAGACAGGCCGGGGCGTGGCCAACGACGACGCGCGCGCCGTCGCCCTCTACCGGCAAGCCTGCGACGGTGGCGACGCCCACGGCTGCGGCAACCTCGGCTCGATGGTCGCGCGGGGCCGCGGCGTCGCCAAGGACGACGCCCTCGCGCTGGCCCTCGACGAGCGAGCCTGCGACGGAGGGGAGGCGCACGGCTGCTTCAACCTCGGCACCCTGTACGAGGGAGGCATTGGCGTGCCGAAGGACGACGTGCGGGCGGCCGCCCTCTACGAGCAGGCGTGCACGGGAGGCGACTCAGCGGGTTGCGAGCAACGGAAGCGATTCCCCTGAGCCCTCGGCATCCACGGCGGGGAGCCGCGGCGATCGAAGTGGGAAGCGCGACGCGACCCGGAGTATCGTCACGACTGGGAGGATCGTCGATGCTTCGACGCGTCGCAGTAGGGGCGTGCGCGCTCACCGTCATGGTCGGGATGCAGGGTCGCGCCCGGGCGCAGCAACGCCCGGCGGCGTGCGGCTCGGTCCAGGAGCACTTCCGGGACACGGTCATCGTGTTCGAGCCGCCATCGTCGTTCACGATCTGCCGCGGAGGCTCGCAGCAGGACGACGTGGTGACGGGCCGGCCCGTGTACTTCCAGGTGACGCCGACCGCGGGGTCTTCGATGTTCGACTTTCGCGTGCATGGCCAGGGCAACGCCTGGTCGCACACGGGACTCGCGGCGTGGCAGGAGCAAGCCACCCGGGTGGCGAGCGGGCTGCGCGATCTGGAGCACGCCGGAGTGCCGATCTCGGACATCCCCGTTCCCCTCGACGCCGCAGCGGGAGCGAGCTCGCCCCTGCGACCGCTCGCCGCCGCGCGAGCCCGGTATGCCGGCGACGTGCCGGCCCGCTATCTCGACGCGCTGCACGCCGTGCGCGGCGAGGCCACCGAGCTGCCCGTGATCGCGAGCGTCGTGAGGCGCTGGTGCAACGAGATCGGAGCGGAGACGGCGTCGCGCGCGCACGTCGAGACCGCTCTTCACGCGCGGTGCGCCGGTCCCGAGCTGAAAGAAGGGGCGCTCGACCGCGACGTGGAGGCGTTCGAGGGGGAGGCGACGCTCTTCGATCGAGCGCGCGACAAGGCCCGTGACGCGATGGTGACGGCCACGGCCCGCCCGGACGACGCGAACGGGGTGAACGAAGCGGTCAAAGCGCTCGACGACGCTCGCCGGGCGGCGTCGGGGGCCGTCGCTGCGGCGCACGCGCTCCGCGAGTCGAGCCGGGCGCTGTCGCGCGACGTCGCCGAGCTGCGCGTCGCCCTCCGCTCGATCGACGCGATCCGCCCCGGCGTGCCCATTTACCTCTCGACCTACGCCGGCGCCGGAAACGCCGAGCTCGAGATCGACGCGACGCCGGTCGACATCGCCGCGGCAGGCGACACCCAGGTGCACGCCAACGTCGGCAAGACGACCGCGCGCTTCCCGGTCGTCGGGCGCCACTTCGTGGACATCGAAGCGGGGCTCGGTCTGTCCGGCGGAACGCCGCTCACCCCGTACGTGGAGAACGTGTCGAGCGTGGCGACCATCCAGGGCAAGCCCGTCGACGAGCTGGTGGGGCTCGCGCTGGTGGAGCTCGAGCCCGCCCGCTTTCTCTGGCCCGACAAGCCGCTGGCGGGGCTGGTGCGCTTTCCCGTGCTCGCGCTGCCGCTCACGCGCAATCCCACGCAGAACTTCTTCGGTGGGGCGGGCCTGGGTTGGACGGGAGTCGGGTCGATCGTGGGCGGGCCGTACCTGCAGTACGCGCTGACGCTGCGGGACGGTTACTCGATCGGGCAGCCGTTGCCGGCCGGTACCACCATCCAGGGGGCGACGGCGCAAGAGCTCCGCGTCGGGTATTTCGTGTCCGCCAGCGTCGACCTCCTGGGCCTGTTCCACCTGTTCGTCCCGGGGCACAGCTCCGCGATCGACGCGGCCACCGGGAAGGAGAAGTGACGCCGGGCGGGTGTCTCCGCGCGCGACGCCGCGTCCGGGATCAGGACACTCGACGGCGCCGGGCTCCGCGCAACTGCCGGAAACCGTTGCTACTCGGGACGGCTCGGCCGTTGCTAGGACGAGGTCAGGGTAACGACATGCAAGTCCCCTCGCTCGTCCGGACGCTCCCGCACCTCGCTCTCCTCGCCCTCGTCGTATGCGCGACACAGGCCGGCTGCGCGGCGGCCTCGCAGACCGAGGAGATCATCTCCATCCCCGGGTATCCGGACTTCACCGTCAGCGTCTCCCCCGGCGTCGCCCCCGGGCTGACCGATGGGTGCGACACGAGCGAGCTCCCGGCCGATCGGCTCCGCGGCCAGGTTTACTATGTGGGACTCGAGACGAGGCTCATCCCCGACTTCAGCAAGCTATCGCCCGTCGAGACGGTTTGCCTCGATCGCCTCGACGTGACGCCGCGCCGAAGCGTCTTCCCGGCGTTCCCCGGGATGAGGGACCGTTACCGCTGGTTCGCCGTCGACCTGCAGGGCACGTTCACGGTCGCCCATCCGGGGCTCTACTATTTTCGCCTCACCTCGGACGACGGCTCGCAGTTCTACGTCGACGACAAGCTGGTCATCGACAACGACGGCTATCATCCGCCGCGCATGGCCCTCGCCGCCGCGCAGATCTCGGCCGGCCGGCACACCATCCGCGTCCCGTACTACCAGGCAGCAGGACCGCTCGCGCTGGTCCTCGAGGTCGCGGGCCCCGGTGAGCCGTATCGCGTCTTCCAGCTCGATCAACCGCTCTGAAATGGAGCCTCGGATGCGTCCGTTCCATCGAAGCCGCTCCCGTCTTGCACCGGCCGGAGCCGCTCTGCATGATGCGGCGACGGGATAGAAGGAGCCCATGCCCGCAAGTCGCCCGTCCAGCTTCGCCGTGCTGCTTCCGCGCGTTCCGGTGGCGGCGCTGGGCCTCATCATCACGGCGTCCGCCCTCCAGGCGAGCTGCACCGGCACCGTCGACGACTCCGGCCCCGAGGACGGCGGACGGAGGGACGCCTCGCCGTCCGAGGACTCCGCCACGGACCGCGCGGACGGCATGAGCTATGGCGACGCGTACGGAGCGATCGACGCGCATGCGGCGGACGCGGAGCACGAGGACTCGTCCTGCGTCAGCAGCACGACCACCTACCCGCCCGCGCCCGGCTGTCCCCCGGGCAATCACACGTGGGCGTGCTGGCCGCCGCCGCCCGCCACGGGCATCCCCGCCTCGCGCTACACGATGCTCACGCTGTGCGGCGAGGCCGTCGTCGTCGACGAAGGCTCGCACCTCATGTGGGACCGGCTGGAGAAGCCAAGCACGTACACGTGGGTCCAAGCCTCGGCCGTGTGCACCGGCTCGCGCCGCGCCGGGTTCTCCGACTGGCGCCTTCCGACGAGCAACGAGCTCATGTCGCTGGTCGACTACTCGCGCACGACGACCCCGCTGGCCGACACGACGGTGTTCGACTTCCAGTCCCCGGAGAACCACTCGACCTGGTCGGCGACGACCTGCGCCCAGCAGCCGGGCTCCGCGTGGCAACTCTTCGGCGTCGGCGGCGTCTACTGCCGGACGGTGACGACGCCCGGATACGTTCGCTGCGTTCGCTGACAGGAGAGGATGATGCATCGACCCATCGCGCTCACGTTCGCCGGCATCCTCGTCGCGATCGTCACGGTCGTTCCGCGAGCCGGGGCCGACGCGCCTCCGGGCCGCTACACCGTCGAGAACGGCGTGGTCACCGACACCGAGACGAACCTGGTGTGGAGTCAGACCGAGCAGCCGGGAGGGCCCTGGTCCTGGGTCGACGCGCAGAGCCAGTGTGTCGCCCCCTGGCGCACGCCGACCGTGCAGGAGCTGCGGACCCTGAGCGATCTCACGGCGACCACGCCGCCGGCGATCGACACGTCCGTATTTTACGGGCCCACGGCGAGCAGCACGCCGAGCAGCGGGCGGGTCTGGACGTCGACGCCCTACCTGCTCGTGAACGAAGGGTTCGCCTACTACGTGGACTTCACCGACGGAACCGTCGACATCTACGACGCGACGCAGCCCGGGGCCGTGCGGTGTGTCCAGTGAGGCCGTGACGCCTCCGTCGACGGCGCGCCCGCACGAGCATCCGTGACGATTCGCCCCGAGCGCCTGTGGCGCGCCGTGCTCTTGCTCGCCGCGGTCGCGAGCGCCGTCCCGCTCTGGTGCGCGCGTTTCCTACCGCTGGCCGACCTGCCGCAGCACGTCGCGGCGATCGGCATGCTCCGGCACTGGGGGGACCCCGCGCTTCACCTCACCAGCCGGTACGCGCTCAACGTCGGCGACAGCCAGTATTTCGTGTACCACGCGGCCGGCGCTCTGCTCTCGTTCGTCACGGGAAGCGCCGAGACCGCGAACCGGGTGCTGCTCACCCTCGTCGCGGTCGCCTTCCCCTACGCGCTCCGCTCCCTTCTTGCGGCGTTCGGCCGAGACGAGCGCCTGGCGCTGTTCGCCGCGCCGGCGTTCTGGAGCGCTCCGTTGATGATGGGCTTCGTGCCGTACGTCGCCGCCGTGCCGGTCGCGACGTGGGCCATCGCCCTTTTCGTACGCCAGGCGCGCTTCCCGTCGCGCACTGGCCGCGTGGGGCTCGCGTGCCTGGCCTGCCTGCTCTTCGGCCTGCACCTCAGCGCGTACTTCGTCTTCCTCGGGTCCGTCGTCCTCGTCGCGTTGCCCCTCTACCGGCGCCCGGCCGCGATCGCGCGCGCTCTCGCGTGGGTGGCACCCAGCGCGGCGCTGACGGCGGCCTGGGCCTTGCGACGGAGCCTCGTCGTGCCCTCCGCCGGCGCGCCCGAGATGGCTCAGATCGCGTGGACGTCGACCCGGACGCTCGTCCAGCAGCTCCCCATCTGGGCGCACGACATCTGGCGGTCGCACGTCGACGAAGGCTGCGCGGTGGTGCTCTCGGTCGTGCTCGTGCTGCTCGCCCTGCAGCGAGGCCGGGCCCCGGAGGACCGATGGCTCGCGCGCGCCGCGTGGGCGCCCCTCGTCGTCGCCGGGCTCGCGTACGCCGTCCTTCCGTACAACGTCGGACCGGCCGTGATGCTCGACACGCGCATGGCCACGTTCGTCATCCTCTTCGCGCCGCTGGTGCTGACGCCGCGCCCGGGGATCGCGAGCACCGCGCCCCTCCTGGCCCTCTTCGCGAGCCACCTCGTGGGCGTCACCGATTCTGCCATCGAGGTGCACCGCGCCGAGAGCGAGGAGCTCGGCCAGGTCGACCGGCTCCTCGAGCGCATCCCGCGGGGCGCCCGTGTGCTCACGCTCCCCGTGCACCTGACCTCGCGCCACACGCACTGGCCGCCGTGGGTGTTCCTCGGCTCGTATCACCTGGCACGGGCCGGAGGGGAGGCGGACATGTCCTTCACGCGGATCCGCCACTGGCCCATCCGCGATCGACCGGCCTTCGAGGACGGGCGCCGCCCGCTCTTCTGGACGCTCGCCCCGTGCACCTTTCGAAATGCCTACGACGGACCGAGCGCGGACTACATCCTGGTCCGCGCGCCGCGGGACATCTTCCGCACGCACCCCCAGGGCCCCCGGTGGCGCCGCATCGATCAGGAGAGGGAGTGGTCCCTCTACGAGCGGGAGCCCGACGCCGAATGGCCCGCGACGGACCGAGCCGATCCGGGTCCCTGCGCGAGGGACGACGAGGCGGAGGCGGCGCCCCTCGGCACGGAGAAGTAACATGGCGAGCGTCATGACAGCGAGACGACGCCTGGCCGCGCTGGCCATCGCCGCCTGGGTCTCCAGCTCGGCGGCGGTCGCGTGCTCCAGCGAGGGCACGACGACGGGGACGGCGTCCGACGCCGGTGGCGATGCGCCCGACTCGCCGGGCATCGACGCGAGCGCCGACGTCGGGCTCGACTCCACGGCGTCCCCCGGGGCGCCTTCCTTGATCACGCTGACCGTGTCGGCGTCGCTGGACGGCGGCTCGCCTGCGCCTCTCGCCCTGGCGCCGCCGTTCGCCCCGAACGTGCACGACTACTCCGTGCGCTGCGCGGCCGGTTCGAACGATCTCACGGTGGCGATGACGGCGTCGAACGGCGCGAGCAGCCTGCTGCTCCAGCCGATTCCGTCCCCGTCTCGGGCGCAGCAGACGTTCTCGGTGAGCGTCCTCGAGAATCAGGCGGTCGTCGCAGCCGCGACCGACGGCGCCGCCACGGTCGAGTACTGGATTCGCTGTTTGCCTCCCGACTTTCCGCAGTTGCAGTGGGCGGTCCACCCGGACGCGGGGACGGTCACCCCCGGCTACTACATGGTCGGCACCGACCAGCCGACGACGAGCGGCTGCTACGCCATGGTGCTCGACGGAAACGGAGCGCCCGTGTGGTACACGCAGGCGCTGCCGGCCCTCGGCTGGTGCATCTTCGACGTCGACAGCGTCGTCCCCGGCACGGTCTCGTTCGACTCCGTCGTCGACTCTCCCGCCGCGTTCGAGGTCCATCAGCTCAGCCCTCCGATCAAGACGAGGGTGGCGCCCGACGGCATGCTGAACGTCGATCTGCACGAGCTGCTCCTCCTGGCGAACGGCGACTACCTCGTCATCTCGAGCCCGCTGCAAGCCGGGGTGGACGTGAACGGAATGCAGGTGCTGCAGCTCGACGGAGGCCTCCAGACCGTCACCGGGACGCAGTCGATCATGGCGTGCAACCTGCTCGAGATCGCGCCCGACGGGTCGGTCGTGTGGACGTGGAACGCCACCGACCACTTCGACGTCCTCGCCGATTCGGTCATCCCGCAGTTTCTGCCTTACGGACCCAATGCAGCCCTCGTCATCGACCCCATTCACTGCAACTCGATCGACGTCGAGCCGGTGACGGGCAACCTCCTCGTCTCGGCGCGCCAGATGAATTCGGTGTTCTTGATCGAGCGCGCAACGGGCAAGGTGCTGTGGAAGATGGGGGGCGCCCAGGCCAGCAAGGACGGCGCGACCTACGTGGCGGTCGCCGATCCGTTCGTCCAGCAGCACGACGCGCGCTTCCAGTCCGACTGGTCGCCGTCGTGCCGCGGTGGGAGCGGGCACATCTCGCTCTTCGACGACCAGACCGACGAGATCGCCCCGGCGCGCGCGGTCGTCTACGACCTCGACGTCGGCGCGATCGGCGCGGGCGACGCGGGCGACGCGGGCAACGCGGGGGGCACGCCGGAAGGCGGCTGCGGCGAAGGTGGCGCCGCGCCGGGCACGGCGACGATCACGTGGCAACGCGTCGGCTCGGGCCCCAGCCTCGCGATGGGCAGCTTCCGGATCCTCCCCGACGGCTCGCGCATCATCGGCTGGGGTGACATCCCGGGCGCCGGCTTCACCGAGGTCGACGTCGACGGCAACGACCTCGCCGACCTGACCTTCCCCGACGGCAACACGACCTACCGCGCCCTCAAGGTGCCGCTCGCCGCCTTCGATCTGGAGGCGCTCCGAAGCTCGGCGGGGCTCCCGTAGGAGCTGCGCGCTCCGCCTCGAGCGCACGAAGGAGTCTCCTGGCGCGACGGGCGTGGCTCATATATATCGTGAGCCGATACATTTCATGCCAAAGGCCCGTGACATCCGCCCCGGCCAGTACCGGGCTCTCGCCGAGCTGCGCTACCAGATTCGCCGCTTCCTCACCTTCAGCGAAGAAGCGGCGCGCGCGGCCGGCGTCGAGCCACAGCAACACCAGCTCCTGCTCGTCCTCAAGGCGCTCCGCACGCCCGAGAAGCCCACGGTCGGCCTCGCGGCGGAGCGCCTTCAGATCCGGCACAACAGCGCGGTCGACCTCGTCAAGCGCTCGGTCGAGCGGGGGCTGATCGAGCGGCGCACCAGCCCGGTGGATCGCCGTGAGGCGTCGCTGCGCATCACGGCCGCGGGGGAACGCGTGCTCCGCAGCCTGAGCCTGGCCCACCGCTCCGAGCTTCGCTCCGCTGCGCCGACGCTCTTGCGATCGTTCGAAGCGCTCCTCGACGGGACGAAGGGAGGCTCGGCTTGAACCGCGATGACGACGAGGCTCGGGACAGCGAGCGCAGCGTCCCCAGGCTTCCGATCGCCCCTTCGCTCGGGCCGGTGCTCGAAACGCTGAGCGTTCCTTTCGAGCGCGCCAACGTCGACAAGCGCGTGCTCGCCCTCTGCGGCCTGACGATCGGCCTGGGCCTCGCGGCGGCGGGAATCGCGCGGATCCTGACGGCCATCATCGGGCTCATCACCAACCTTGCGTTCCACGGCCGGTGGTCCACGGCGTTCGCGAGCCCGGCGGGAAATCACCTGGGTCTGCTGGTCGTCGTGATCCCAGTCGTGGGCGGGCTGGTCGTCGGGGTGATGGCCCGCTACGGCTCCAAGGCCATCCGGGGCCACGGGATCCCGGAAGCCATGGAGCAGGTGCTCTTCAACGAGAGCCGCATCCCGGCGCGCGTCACCTTCTTGAAGCCGCTCTCCGCCGCGGTCGCGATCGGCACGGGCGGGCCCTTCGGTGCCGAGGGTCCGATCATCGCGACCGGCGGCGCGCTCGGCTCCTTCGTCGGACAGGTGCTTCGCGTGTCGTCCGAGGAGCGCAAGACGCTGCTCGCCGCGGGAGCCGCAGCGGGGATGGCGGCGACCTTCGCGAGCCCGGTCAGCGCGGTGCTCCTCGCGGTCGAGCTCCTGCTGTTCGAGTATCGTCTGCGCTCGATCGTCCCCGTCGCCCTCGCGAGCGCGGCCGCCTGTGGCGCCCATGTCGCCATGGTGGGATCGCAGCCGGCGTTCAACATGCCGACGGTGGCGTCGCCGAGCGGTTCGGCGCTGGCCTTCTACATCGCGCTCGGGGTCGCCGCCGGAGTGGTCTCGATGCTCGTCACGCGCGCGGTCTACGCCGTGGAGGACGCCTTCGAGAAACTGCCGATCCACTGGGTGTGGTGGCCCGCGATCGGAGGGGTCGTCGTCGGGGTCGTCGGCTGGTTCTCGCCGCACACGATGGGCGTGGGGTACGACAACATCGACCGCATCCTGGGAGGGGATTTGACGGGCCGAGCGGTCATCCTCTTCTGCTCGCTGAAATTCGTCTCCTGGTGCCTGTCGCTGGCCTCGGGCACGTCGGGCGGCACGCTCGCGCCGCTGTTCACGATCGGCGGGGGCCTCGGTTCGGCTCTCGGGACAGCGGCCGTGTGGGCGCTTCCCTCGGCGGGCATCGACGTGCGCGTCGCCGCTCTCGTCGGAATGGCCGCGCTCTTCGCGGGCGCATCCCGCGCGCTGCTCGCTTCCGTCGTCTTCGCGTTCGAGACGACCCGTCAGCCGATGGGCCTCCTGCCGCTCCTGGGCGGGTGCACGACCGCGTACCTCGTCTCGGCGATGCTCATGCGAAACTCGATCATGACCGAGAAGATCGCCCGGCGCGGCGCGCGCGTCGTCAGCGACTACGTGGCCGACTTCCTCGACCAGCTGGTCGTGGCGGACGTCGCGGCGGCGCCCGTCGTGATCGTTCGGGCCGACGACACGATCGAGCACGTACGCGCCTGGATGGCGACGCACGTCGTCGGCTCGGCGCACCAGGGCTTCCCGGTGGTCGACGACGATGACCGG
The DNA here is from genome assembly GCA_036501935.1 of Polyangiaceae bacterium. GTDB lineage: Bacteria > Myxococcota_A > Polyangia > Polyangiales > Polyangiaceae > Palsa-1150. Next base: position 133,851 of record DASXZL010000077.1, read on the forward strand.
CTCGTCGGAGTGGTCACGCGCCGCGACCTGCTGGACGAAGGAGTGGTCGCCACGACCGTGCGCGAAGCGATCAAGCGCGCGCCCGCCGTGGTCTTCGACGATTCGTCGCTGCGCGACGCCGCGGATCACATGGCCCGGGAGAACGTCGGCCGCCTTCCCGTCGTCGCCCGCAACGAGCCCGACCGGGTCATCGGGATCATCACGAGGAGCGACGTCATCTCCGCACACTCCCGCCGGCTCGCAGGAGAGCGATTGAACGAGCCCCACTACCGGCTGGGGCGAAAGCCCGGGCGGGCGTCGTGAGCGCGAGCCTCAGGCGCGCGACGCGTGCGTGCCCTTGCGTGTCGAGGCCTTCTTCGCGGTCTTCTTGCGTGTCGCCGCCGCTCGGACGGCGCCGCGCTTGCGGGCCGCCGTCGTCCCGCGTCCCGTCCCGCGCTGCGTTCGCGTCGCCGCCGCCTTGCGCGCCGAGGCCTTGCGCGCCGAAGCGGGACGCCCCGTGCTCGGGCGGCGCCCCAGCTCCTGCCAGTCGCCCTCGCTCATTTCGACGCCGTAGTACTGCGCGGCCTTCTTGATGTTGGCGAACGCGAGCGTGCGCTCGTCGTCCGAGACGCCGCGGACCTGATCGAAGCGGGCGATGGCGTTGCGAACGTGGGATGGGTCCGTCATCGGCTCCTTGCGCCGGCTCGGGTACGCGTAGACGCTCGACGGAAGGTCGCCCCGCTCCGTCAGATCGCCGTGCTTCTCGTGCGGTCTCCAGGTCGTTCTCATGGGCAGGCCTCGCGTGCACGGGCCATGCCCCCCGGGCGCCCCGTCGAGCTCCCGCCTCCGCGCCCTACAGGATCTGGCCCTACAGCAGCCGTCGCGCCTTCACCTCGAGGTACCCTTTGACGAGCTCCGGCGTCAGGTCGCCCGGCCTCGCGTCGAGCACGAGGACGCCCGCCTTGCGCAGCCCGCGGATCAGCGAGTCCCTCCACGCGAGCGACTCCGCCGCCGCCGCCCGCACGTAGAGATCATCGACCGTCGCCGAGGGCGCCGTCGCCAGCGTCTCCACGTCCGTGTCGCGGAGCAGCACGCAGAGCGGCAGGTGCCTCGGCAGCAGGCCCTTCACCGACGCCGCCAGCTCCTTCGCCGAGCGCGGCTCGAGCAGGTTCGTGAACACGATGAACAGCGAACGCACGCGGACCTGCGCGCGCAAGAACGCCATCGCCGCCCCGTAGTCCGTGGCGCCAAGCCCCGCTTCGAGGTCGTACACCGCCCGGGTCAGCTTGCGCCCGCCCGCCCGGCCGCCCGTCGGCGGCACGAAGCGCCGCGGCGTCTCGTCGAAGACCATGAGCCCGGCTTTGTCGCCGCCGCGGAGGGCGACGTCGGCCGTCAGGAGCGCGGCGTTGAGCGCGTGGTCCACCGCCGTCAGCCCGCCCGTGTCGCCGCGCATGCTCCGCCCGACGTCGAGCGCGAAGACGACGTTCTGGTTCGACTCGGCCTGGAACTGCCTCACCGTCAGATCGTCGCGCCGGGCGCTCGACCGCCAGTCGACGTGCCGGCTCTCGTCGCCCACCTGGTAGGGCCGCAGCCGCTCGAACTCGGTGTCGCCGCCGCGCACGCGAAGGCTGCCGAGGCGCGCGTCCTGCCGCCCCTGACGCCGCAAGAGCTCGAGCGCCCTCGCGGCGTGCACGTCGGGGTACACGTCGGCGTCGGCCGGCAGCTCGACGCGCTCCTGCCGCGCCATCAGCCCGAGCGGCGAAGCGTAGCGGACCGTGACGGCGCCGAAGGTGCGCCGGCCGCGGCGCGAAGGCGTGACCTCGTAGCGCACCGTGGTCGCGTCGTGCGATCCCACCTCGAAGACGCCCGGGTTGCCGACCGCGTCGCACGCCTCGAGGGGATCGTCGGCAATCATCCCGCGCAGGGGCCGCCAGCCGCGGTTGCGCAGGTGCAAGGTGACGAGGTTCGGTCGACCGACGGAGAAGATGGCCCCCGCTTGCCGGTCGACGTCGACGCGGCGCCCGAGCGCGAAGAGCACGTCGACGACGAGGCCGAGCACGAGCACGCCGTCGACCACGAGCATCGCGGGCCGGACCGGCGGGAAGTACCCGGCCACCAGCGCGAGGGCCGTGGCGAGCATCGCGAAGACGGCGAAGCGACGGGTCGGCACCATCCGCGTGGGCCGCTACCGTACCACGGGGGGGATGCGGTCGAGCGGCCCCGGGCACTCGCGCCGCAGCTTGCACGCGCCGCACTCGCCGCCGCGCCAGATGGCCTCGAACCGGGCCTGCGCGCGGTCGAGCATCCACTCGTCGTCCGTCGCGATGCCGAGCTCGAAGTTGCGGCGCCCGTCGCCCTTCGCGCCGAGGCCGGCGCCCGTGAAGTTGGCGCTGCCGAGGTAGAGGAGCGCGCCGTCGATGGCGATCATCTTCATGTGGACGCGCGGGCAGAGCCGCATCTCGAACCGCGGCCGCGTGAGCCGCGCGGCGCGGCCGGCGAGCTCGTCGCGGAAGGGGCCCGACGGCGGCGTCGCGTGGAGGATGCGCACCTGCACGCCGCGATCGCACAGCGACTGCAGCGTGTCGAGGATCGGCACGTAGCGACCGCGCGCGCGGTCCCGCGTGCCGATGGGCGCCTCGGTCATGAGCTGCTTCACGTTGGCCGTGGCGATCCACACCGACGTGCGGGCGCGCGCGATGGCGAGCGTGACGTCCTCGTAGTGACCCCGGTCGACGACGAACGAGATGGGCGCGCGACGCGTCTCCACGGCGGCTCCCCTGCCCCCCGCCTAGCGGTCGACGCCGTAGACGTAGCTCGTCTGCGGGAAGCGAAGCTCGCGGTCGGCGATGAGCTTCTGCGGGACGACCGGCCCGTCGACGTACTTCGCGATGAGCGCGTCGGCGCCGGCCTTGTCGTTCTTCGCCTTGATGGTGGCGACGACCTTCATCAGCTTGTCGAACGCGCCCGGGAGCTTCTCGAACTTGATCGAGAACGCGCCCTTGTCCGTGCCGTCGGCCGCCGGCGCGGCGGGATCGAACACGAGCGCGCCCTCGTCGAGGAGGAAGCCCACCTGGATGGCGGCGAGCTGCGCGTACGGCTGGTCGTCCGTCCCCGAGTGCACGCCGACCGCGATATGGCGCAGGCACCACGCGAGCCACGCCGTGTACGCCTGCCGTCCGAGCTCCGGCGGCACGACGCCCTTCTTGCCCATCCAGTCGATGAAGAACATCGCGCCGGTCTCGGCCTTCAGCTCCTCGAGCATCGCCGCCGTCGGCCCGCCGAAGACCGCGGCGCCCTTCTTTCCCCGGTACGTGTACGTGTAGGTCGGCCCGAGGTTGTGCGTCGCCTCGTGCAGGATGGTCCCGATGAGCCCGGGCTCGTCCGCGTCGCTCCACACCGCCGCCGACGCCGGGTCGAACAGCGACTCGACGCGCTTGCGGCTGATCGCGCGTCCGTCGGGATCGGTGCCGATGTTCGTCATCGCCACGGTGCGTCCGCGGCCCTGCGTCTCGACCTTGCCCCAGTTGGGGAGGCTCTCGCCCGCGACCGCGCCGACGGGCTGCCGGTCGTCACCCGCGTTGAAGACGACCTGGATGAAGTCCGGCAGGTGAAACGTGACCTTGCGGGCCGCGTACGGCGCGCCGACGAGCGCCGCGACCGCGCCCTCCATGTCCTGCTCGAGTGGCGTGAGCTTGCTCTGCCAGCGCACCGAGCCCTGGTCGATGCGCGCGAGGTCGAGGTGAAACTGCGCCTTCACGTTGCACGGATCGGCGAGCACCTCGTCGGGGGCGACGCGCAGGTACCAGCGCGAGTTCTGCGCGTTCATGCGCGACCACGCCTCGTCGGCCGGCCCCCAGTCGTTGGTCGTGAAGCTCTTCGCGGCGGCCTCGAGGTAGGCCTTCAGGGCGGCCTCGCCGGGATCGGTCTCGTCGGCGGCGGCCGCGTGGAGCTCCGCGGCGATGGCGTGCATCGGGCCCGCGAACGCCTCGGTGTAGGGCACGTTGACGAGCTTGCCGTTCTTCTCGCGCACGACGGAGAAGTGGTCGCTCATGGCCTCCTTCGCGTCGGGGCGCTTCTGCAGCGCGGCGCAGAAGTCCTTGTCGCTCTGCAGGGCGGCGGGATAGTCGTCGTTCGTCGGCTTCGGGTTGCCCGGGATGGCCGAGCACATCGAGTCCTTCGGCGTCTTTGCGCCCGCGCAGGCGGGACCCCAGTCGCGGCGGAAGAGGCTCTGGCTGGCGAGGTCGTCGGCCGGGACGCGCGGGGCGAGCGGCGTGGCGCCCTTCACGGTCGCGTAGATGTCGTCGAGCGCCTTCGCGGCGACGAGCATGTGCTGGAGGAAGGCCTTGTCCGCCGGGGTGCTCGCCCGGAGGTCCGTGTAGATGAGGCTCGGCGCGCCCTGATCGAGATCGTCGGCCACGAGCTTGCGGCGCGCGACTTCGTCGGCCGGCAGCCCCGCCGGCAGCGCCGACGGATCGAACGCGAGGATGGCGGCGATGGCGCGGTCGACGTCGACGCTGGCGGAGGCTGGATAGAAGAGGAGGGTCTTCACCTCGTCGCGCGTGGGGACGCCGTCGCCGTTCGTGTCGGCGGCCCAGAAGACGGGGGCATTCAGGCGAAGCGCGAAGCGATTGAAGTCGGCGCGGGAGACCTTCGGCGGCGGCGCCGGCGGCATCGCCGTGGCCACCGGCGTGGGCATTGGCGGCGGGGGCGGGGGCGGCGGCGGCGGCGGCTCGCCGGCCCCGCAGGCGTTGGTGAAAGCGGCCGCGAGGGCCAGGAGGAGGAGAGCGCTGCGCGTCATGGGGCCGGCATCCTACGCCAGGCGCGGCGGGGCGCGCCCGCGGAACCGGTCGGTTGAGGGCGCCCGTCCTCGCCCCCTGGTCGGCCGAGGTCCATCCGGCACATTCCGCCCTCACGAGCCTCGCGCGCCCGAGCGCGTTTCTCCAAGGGAGACGGGCAGGTAGCGCGCCGCGGCGCCGTCGCATGCGGCCCCGGCCGACGGGTCCGCGCGGGCACGGCCATCGCATCCATGAATCCTTGAATCCGCCACTCGGTGACCGCATCGAACCAAGCAGCCACCCAACGTCTCCACCCTTCTTCCGAAGAGGTGACCCTGTGAAGTCGAAGTCGCTCCTCGGCGCGGCCATGTTCGCGCTGGCCTCGCTCGTCGTCAGCAGCACCGCGTTCGCGCAAGATCCGTCGCAGAGCGACTCCCCGTCCCGCAAGGACGATCCGCCGCCCCCGAGGGACACCGACGCGGCGCACCACGATGGCTCGGCGCACGTGGGCCTCCTGGGGGGCGTCGGGTTTCCGAGGCCGCTGGCGATCGAGGGCGTCATCGAGTTCGACCGGCTGATCCTGCTGGGCGCGGAGTACAGCGCACTGCCGACGGTGAACTTCTCGGGCGTCGACACGAGCATGTGGGCGCTGGCGGCCGACGCGCGCGTCTTCCCCTTCCGCAATGGGTTCTTCATCGGTCTGCGCGCGGGCAAGCAGCATCTGGGGGAGACCGCGTCGCTCACGGTGTCGGGCGTGACGGCCTCGGCGTCGAACACGGCGGATACGACGTTCCTCAATCCGCGGCTCGGCTTTCTCTGGAACTGGCACGCGCTGGCGATCGGCATCGACGCGGGCGTGCAGATCCCGGTGCTGACGTCGACGGCGAGCACGGTGCCCGCGGGGGTATCGCCGCCCTCGGGCGCGGCGGACCTGACGCACACGCTGAGCCAGAGCGTGATCCCGACGGTCGATCTGCTGCGGATCGGCGTAGTCATGTGAGCGGCGGCGCGGGTATCCTCCGCCGCATGAAGAGGCTCACGATCTCCGTTCAGGCGTGCGTCGAGACGCTCGCGATGCTCGTCGCGATGGCCTGGGCCGATGGGCGCCTCGAAGAGACCGAGCGCGCCGGCGTCCGGGCGGCGGCGGGCATCCTCAATCTGTCGAAGGAGCTGCGCGACCGGGTGAACGACCTGCTCGAGAAGCCGGTCCCCGTCGAGCAGATCTTGTTCGACACGCTGTCGGCGAAGGAGCGGGCCTTCGTGTACGTGGCGGCGGCGTGGATGGCGGGCGTCGACGAGGACGTGGACCCGAAGGAGGAGGAGCTTCTGGAACGCGCGGCGTCGCTGATGGGCTTCTCGGCGGCGCGGAAGGGGGAGCTCGCGCGTATCGCCAGGGATTTGGAGCCGCCGGGAGACGATGGGCGCAAGTGGGCGGCGGAGCTGGAGCGGCTGTTCCGGGCGATCCCGCCACGGCTCGAAGAGACGGCGGATTTCGACGAAGTCGAAGTGGTGTTCGAGTAGGGAGCGGTGCCGGCGGGCAACTTGAACCCACGCCCGCCATCGACGGGCCGGTGCTCGCGGGGGCGGGTCCCTCCGACCTCCCCCGCGCGGCGCTTTGCTTCGCAAAGCTTGCGCGGGAATTCGGGAGGAACCCCCCGCCCCCGCTCCGCGCCGACCCGTCGACGGCGGGCTTTCGGCCGTTCTGAACGAGAGAAGCGGGGTCGACACCGATGTCGACGGTTTCCTCTTTGATGACACCGGGTTCCCCACCGAGACAGGCCGTAATTTCGAAGAGCGGTCGGATCATCTCGATGCGCGGGCCGATCGTCTCGACGGGACGACCGCAGATCTCGATGCGCGGTCGGATCGTCTTGATGGGACGACCGCAGATCTCGATGCGCGGTCGGATCGTCTTGATGAGACGACCGCAGATCTCGACGCGCGGTCGTCCTTTCGAGACGGGACGACCGCAGATCTTGATCCGCGGTAAGGAGATCTCTTCGAGACGACCGCAGATCATGATCCGCGGTCGGGAGATCTCGACGAGGCGACCGCAGATCTCGATGCGCGGTCGTCGAATCTCTTCGCGACCACCGCGACTTACGAAGAGCGGTCGTCCCGTCATGACGATACGACCGCCCCTCGAGATCCCAGGCGCTCCCGCTCAGGTCAGCAGCAAGGACGTCGGCCGGCTCTCGTCGGCCGACCAGGTCTTCGTTACGGCGTGGCAGCGGAACTGCGCGTTCGTCGCAGAGCGCAAGCCGGCGGCCGCGTCGCCCGCGTCGGGGAAAACGAGTTGCAGCCGAGTAGCGCAACGGCCACCGCGAATAGGACAGGCGAGCGCACGCACCGATCCTAGCTCACGGCCCGGCGAGCGTTGCTCGCTTCACACTTCCCCTGTGGGGCCGAGAAAGCCCGCCGTCGACGGGTCGGCGCGGAGCGGGGGCGGGGGGTTCCTCCCGAATTCCCGCGCAACCTTTGCAAAGCAAAGCGCCGCGCGGGGGAGGTTGGAGGGACCCGCCCCCGCGAGCACCGACCCGTCGATGGCGGGCGTGGTCCTCCCCGGTGGATCAGCCGACTCAGCTCACGCCGCCAACCTGGGAACGGGCACAGCCCGCAAGATCTCCTCGATTCGCTCGTCCGCCGAGATCCCTTGAAGCTGCGCATCGGGGTGCAGCATCACCCTGTGCCGCAGCACGGCCGCCACCATCGGCTTCACGTCGTCCGGCGTCAAAAATGTCCGGCCTTCGCTCGCCGCGATCACCTGCGCCGATTTCAAGAGAGCGATGCTCGCCCGCGGGCTCGCTCCCAGCTCGATCGACTTGTCGTCCCGCGTCCGCCGCACCAGCTCCACGATGTACGCGATCACCGCGTCGTCCACGTGCACCCCCTTCGCCAGCTGCTGCATCGCCAGGAGCTCCTCCGGCGACGTCACCGCCTGCAACGACGACAGATCCGTCGGATCGAACCCGTCCGCGTGGTGCCGCACGATCGTCCGCTCGATCTCCGGCGGCGGATCCCCCACCGTCAGCTTGAACAGAAACCGATCCAGCTGCGCCTCCGGCAGCGGGTACGTCCCCTGCGACTCCACGGGGTTCTGCGTCGCCACCACCACGAACGGCGCCGGCAGCGGCCGCGACACCCCGTCGACCGTCACCTGATGATCCTGCATCGCCTCGAGCAGCGCGCTCTGCGTCTTCGCCGGCGCCCGGTTGATCTCGTCCGCCAGCAGGAACTGCGCGAAGATCGGCCCCGGCACGAACGTGAACTTCCCCGTCTCGCGGCTGTAGACGCTCGACCCCGTGATGTCGCTCGGCATCAGGTCCGGCGTGAACTGGATCCGCTTGAAGGCGCACCCGCTCACCATCGCGAACGTCCGCGCCACCAGCGTCTTCCCCAGCCCCGGCGCCCCCTCCACGAGCACGTGCCCCTTCGCGATCGCCGCGACCAGCACCCCCTCGACGAGCTCCTGCTGACCCACCACGACCCGCGCCATCTGCTGCTTGATGCGGTCGAACGTCTGCTGAAACAGGTTCGCGTCCACTCTCGGCCTCTCCTATCGCTGTCCTGGAACATCACCCTGCGCCATCGCCGCCGCGTACACCGCGCTCAGCTCGCGCAACACCGTCAGCTCGTCCCCGAGCGGCGGAGCCCCCGCCTTCGCTTGCACCGCGCGCGCCCAGAGCCGCTGACACGCCTCGATGGGCATGTTCGCGCGCGACGCCAGGAACGCCGCCACGTCCCCAGCGCCGCGCGGCATCCGCGCCCGCAGGCGATCGTCGGCGAACCGGGCGTACGCCGCGAGCGCGTGCGGCGCGTTGCGGGTTCGCGCGTAGAGAGCCCCCACCGCCTCCACGTGCTCCGCGAACGCCCGCCGGCGCGGCGGAATGGCCGGCTTCGGACGCGCGAGGCGCAGGCCCACCGCGAAGAAGAGGGCCACCGTCGCGAGCAGCGCGTGCCCGAGGCCGAGCCCGAGGCCCGCGCGGAGCAGGGCCCCGATGGGCGTCGACGGCGGCGCCACCCCGTCCTCCGGGTCCGCGATCCGCATCTCCGACCGGTCCGTGTTCGAGAAGATGGACACCATCGCCGCCGCGTTGCCCGGCCGCGCCAGCGGCGCGTTCAGCAGCAGCTCGTTGGTCGCGATGCCCAGCACGTAGCCCTTGCCGTGAGCCAGCACCGCCGCGTAGGTCATCCCGTCGTCGAACGACGCCACGCGCTCGGTCGTGCCGCTGAAGCCCAGCGCCGTGCCCACGGAGACCACGCCCCGCTCGGTCGTGCGCGCGTAGATGGTCCGCTCCGGCGTCTCGTCCTCGTCGTCGTCATCGGCCTCCGCGGCGGGGCTGCGTGCGAGCAGCCGCTTCACCGTGAGCTTGTACGGCGCCGTCGCCACGGCGGTCGTCGCGCCGAACGCCTTGGGCCACGAGTACGGGCTCCCGACGAGGACGAGCACGCCCCCCTCGTCGACCCACTCCACGAGGTGGTCGCGCGTGTCGTCGTCGAGCGCCGTTCGCTCCACGTCGACGATCACCGCGGGCGCGCGCTCGCCCGCCTTCGGCAGCGGCAAGGACGCGAGCGACGTCTCGAGGGTCGAGAGGCTGACCCCCTGCTTCCGGAGCACGTCGCGAAAGAGCTCCCCTCCCGCCGGATCGTCGCCCGCGTGCGGCACGGTGGTGGCTCCCCCGCCGCCGCAGCCCGTCGAGAGCAGCAGCACCAGCGCGACGAGCATGACCGGGACGGCGCGGACGATGGCCACGGCCCTCTGCGCCGCGCGCGTCACGCCGTCGGGGGTCGGGCTCTCGCCGCCGAACTGGACGCGGTCGACCTCGCGCACGATGTCGCGAAGCGCGGGCTTCGCGGTGGCGTCGCCGCAGCCGCGGACGTACTCGCCGTTGGTCCGGTCCCGCGTGATCCGCACGGCTCCTCGCTTGTCGAGCGCGCGGAGGCTGGCGGCGAGGTAGTGCTGCAGGGCCGCGGCGTAGTGTCCGGCCCGCGCGAGCTCGTCGCCGCGCGCGAGGAGGAGCTCCTCGTCGGTCATCATCGGGAGCACCGAGATGGGCTCGTCGGACTTCGACGGCCCGCCGGCCTTCGCGTTCTTGTCCTTCGCGCCGGGATCGTTCGTCCGCCGGATGCGCACGATGGCCCGCACGATCGGGACGAGGATGGCGGCGACCAGGACCGCGACGAGCAACCAGACGAGGATCTCGAACCCCGCGCCGACGAACGACGGGATGGAGAGCGAGCCCTTGAACCAGCTCGGCCAGGACCAGGACGACGAGGAGGACGCCGGCGGCGGCGCCGTGGCCTTGGTGCACTCCGCGAGGAAGCCCGCGCAGCCGGGGATCTCGGAGGCGTGGGGGCAGAGCTGACGCGCCTGGTACGAGAGCGGAAGCCGGGGCGCGCGGCAGAACGAGTAGTCGCCCTCGTGCATCGCGGAGTCGACGTCCGCCTGCGCCCGCGACGGATCGAGGACGGCGTGCGCGGGCCGCGCGACGGCGAGGAGCGCCAGGAGCGTCATCGCGCCCGCGACGATCGCGCCGGCACGCCTTCTCGCCGCTCGCTCGGCGCCGAGCCCTGCGGCCTCCGCGCGCTCCGCCTCCGTTCGCGCCGCGATGGCGGCGAAGCGCGTCTGGATGTCCCACCCCTCGGTCCGCGTGCGGACGTCGAGGTAGACGAAGAAGCGCGCGGTCTGCAGGAGGGGAATGGTCGCCCACCAGCCGAGCAGCGCGAGCCAGCTGCCGCCGGCGTGGAACATCGAGGGAGGCGGCTTGAACTCGAGCAGCCCTTGCAGGATCTCGCGGCCGGCCACGTCGGCCAGCATCGCGGCGGCGACGGGGGCCGCGCCGAGGAGGAGCATCGTGAGGACGGCGTCCGCGAAGTGCGCGTTGGCGACGCGCTGCGCCCGGCCGAGCGTGCCGCCCACGCTTCCCTGCTCGAGGACGAGCACCTCGACGACGAAGAGCAGGATGGTCCCGAGCCAGAACCACGGGAGCCCGAGCAAGATGAGGCTCGCGCCGAGGGCCATCGCCTGCACCATGCGGACGACGATGAGCCGCGGAACGGCGCGGAGCGCGATGCCGAGGGCCTCGCGCGTCCCCACCGCGTCGGCGAAGACCAGGCGCGACGCGAGCGCGACGAACGGCGCGCCGGCGAAGGCCGTCACCACCACCGTCACCGGCCACCCGAGCCACCAGCCGCCGAGGCGCGCCGCGCCCCACGACACCGCGAAGGCGGGCACCAGCACCACGAGCGACAGCTTGCCGTAGGCCCAGGCGTGCGCCGCGCAGAAGCGGATCGCGAGATCGAAGGTATCGAGCAGCGGCCGCTCGCGCAGCGCCACCCGCGCGCGCATCAGGTCCATCGGTCGATCCCCTCGGCGCGCTCGGCTTCCGCGGCCTCGTCCGAGCCGCGGCCCGCGAGCACGATGTACGTCGTCACCACGAGGAACATCGCCGCGCCGACGCCGCGCTTGACGATGGACGGCAGCGTGGAGGCCGACCAGAACCCCTCGACGGCGGCGGCCATGAAGAGCATCACCGCGGCGCCGAAGACGACGACGACCACGCTCTTCGCGGTCGATTGGAGCGACGCGATGCGCGTCTTGTCACCCGGGGCCACGATCGACCACCCGAGCGACAGCCCCGCGCCGCCGGCGAGGACGATGGCGCCGAGCTCGAGGGAGCCGTGGCCGACGACGAACGTGAGGATGTTGTCCCCCGCGCCGTGCGACGCGACGTATCCCATGATGGCGCCGGTCGCGAGGCCGTTCTGCACGAGGTAGAACGCCGAGCCCAGGCCGAAGAAGAGGCCCGTGGCGAAGCAGCGGAGGGCGATGCCGACGTTGTTGTTCACGTAGAAGCCGGCCATCGCCGCGTCGAGCCCGGCCCCACGCGCCGACGAGAAGCCCTCCTTGTACGCCTCGACGAGCGGCCGGAGCTGGGCCTCGGGGACGATGCGGAGCGCGAAGCCCGGATCGAGCATCGTCGCGAAGAAGCCGGCGAAGAACGGGACGAAGAAGAGGAGAAAGGCCAGGAGCATGGCCACCTTGTGGCGACGCACGGCGCGCGGGAACGCCTCGACGAAGAGGCGCACGGTCGACACGCTCGAGCCGCGCCCCCCGACGGCGCTCCAGCGCCCCCGCGCGTGGCCGTAGAGGACGGCGTGCGCGGCCGCGGCGAGGCCCTGGAGGTAGTCGATGAGCGGCGCGCTGTAGCGTGCGCCCTCGGCGCGCGAGAGATCGGCGCAGACGTCGCGGTAGAGGGGGGAGAGCTGGGCGATCTGCTCGGGCAAGAGCGCGCGGAGGCCCCGCGCCTGCACGGTGCGAACGAGGCTGTCGCAGAGCTCCCAGTCGCGCTGGCGGCGTCCGGCGAAGGCGCGCTCGGTGAGGGCCGAGACTATCGCCATGAGCCCGGGGTCTTCGAGGACGCGGGGGCGTCGACGCGGCCGGCGTTGGCAGCGCGGTCGTAGAGCAGGGCCAGCGTGCGAGAGGCGTCCTGCCCACGGAAGCCGAAGCGGTCGGCCAGGGGCCCGGCGATCATGGTGGCCAGCTCGAGCTCGCGCGGGCGACCGAGGCGGGCGCGGCGACGGAGGAACATCTCGATGGCGAGCCGCTCGTCGGCGTCGAGGCGGACGTCGTCGGGCAGCTGCGCGAGCTCGTAGGGCTGCGCCGGCGGCCAGAGCACGAGGGGCGCGGCGGCCGTCGCCCGCTCCGGGATGATGACGATGGTCCCGGCGACGAGGTCGCCCAGGCGCTGGAAGCGGCGGGTCGTGGACATCGACGCCAGCCCCGCGATGGAGAGGAGGCCCGCGGTGTACGTGAGGGGCAGCGCGTCGGCGGCGCGGAGCACGTTCCGCAGCGCGGCGGCCCGGAACCCGATGGGCCTTCCGGTCGTCGAGACGACGCGGAGCCCGAGGGCGGCCTTTCCGGGCGTCCGCCCCCGCCATGCCTCGAGGACGACGAAGTACACCCACTGGATGGTGAAGAGCACGACGAGCAGGAGCCCGACGCCCGCCGCGAGGGCGCTCTCGGCCGCGTTGGTCGCCGCGGCCATGCCGATGGCCACGAGCAGGACGATGAACGCGAGGGCGACGAACGCCGTGTAGCAGATGATCAGATCGAGCAAGTACGCGAGGAAGCGTCGCGAGGGGCCCGCCACCCGGTGCCGGAACACGATGTGCTCGGGGGTCTCGATGGCGACCTCGGTATCGAGCTGGGCTGCCCCGGGCTGCTGCACGGGTGGGAGCATAGCGACACCCTGCCCTGTCCGGGAGTGCCGCGGTCACCCTCCAGCCACTGGACCAGCTGCACCGCCGACCACACGCCCAGGCCGACGAGCGCGACGCCCAGCACGCGGATGGTCCACGTGAGGACGGCGATGGGCAGCTTTCCCTCGAACCTTCGCAGGATCATGACGAGGATGGCGAACCACCCGGCGATGCCGGCGCCCGCGCAAGCGCCGAACGGGACGGCGACGAGCCCCGAGGAGACGCCGAGGCCCTTGGAGTAGAGGAAGGCGACCGCGGCGCTCCAGGTCACGAGGAGAGTCGGGTTGATGGCCGACAGCGAGAAGCCGACGAGCCAGGTGCCCTTTCGCTGCTCGTACTTGTCCTTCTTCTCGTGCTGGCTCCACAGGGCGAAGCGCACGCCGAGAGCCGAGAGGACGACCGCCGTCACGCCGCGGGAGATGGGGACGACGATGGGATGGTCGGCGAGGAGCGAAGTGAAGCTGAAGAAGGCGACCCCGGCATAGATGGCCTCGGCGGCGGCCGCCCCGAGCGCGATGTAGAGGGCCTCGCCGTAGCGCCGGCGTGACGCGCGCGAGAAGACCATCACCGCGATGGGGCCGGCGAGCGGCATGGAGCCGAAGAAACCGAAGGCCAGCGAGATGAGGCAGACCGCGAGGATGCGCATCTCAGTGCGGCGGAGGCTCGGGGCCGACGGGGGTCTCGCGCTTCACGGCGGCGAAGGGGTCGAGCGCGAGGCCGCCGAGGATGCGCGCGCGCGCGTACGCGAGGCGGGCGGAGAGGACGGGCTCGTCGGCGGCGCCGTCCACCTCGGTGGAGAAGTCGAAGACGAAGCACTTTCGCAGAAACCCCCCGAACGCCATCACGTGGCCGACGAGCGGCTGGTCGGGCCCGGCTCCCGGAGCGATGGCGACGACGGTGCGCGTGTCGAAGGTCTCCTGCGTGAGGCCGTTCACGTCCTCCAGCACGTGGAGGTCGGCGAGCGGCGGAACGAGCCTTCGATCGTGCGCGAGGGCCTCGCACTGCGACCGCCCGACGAGCGCCTCCGTCCGGAAGGTCGCGAGGAGCACGCGGGAACGCGTCGGCGCGTGCGTGGAGACGAGCTCGGCCTCCGAGTGATCGTCGATGCGCCACGCATGCCCGTCCGGCAGCGGCAGCGAGAGGGCCAGGCGCGCGGAGTGATAGCGGGGCAGCGGACGGGGATCGTCCGGAAACGAGACGGCCGCGGCCTTCGGGATGGCCACGGTCGTGGCCGGCGCCGCAGGTCCGCACGCTGCGAGCGCCAGCAGGAGAAGCGCCCCTCTCACACCTTCGTCAGCCACTCGGGGTGCGACGTGTCGCTGCCGCGGACGACCTCGAAGAAGCGCTGCTGGATCCTCTTCGTGAGCACGCCCACCGTGCCGTCGCCGACGGTCCGGTTGTCGATCTCGCGCACGGGCGTCACCTCGGCCGCCGTGCCGGTGAAGAAGACCTCGTCGGCCAGCCAGAGCTGGTCGCGCGTGATGCGGTCCTCCGCCACGGTCATCCCCAGCTCGCGCGCCAGGGTGATGACCGTGTCGCGCGTGATCCCCTCGAGGATGGAGCAGGAGAGGTCCGGCGTGTGGATGACGCCCTTTCGCACGACGAAGATGTTCTCGCCCGAGCCTTCGCTCACGTACCCGTTGCTGTCGAGCAGGATGGCCTCGTCGTACCCGCCCAGCTTGGCCTCGCGCTTGGCGAGGACGCTGTTCGTGTACTGCCCGGTCATCTTGGCCTTGGCGAGGCTCACGTTGATGTGGTGGCGCGCGAACGAGCTGATCTTCGTGCGGATGCCGCTCTTCAGCGCCTCTTCGCCGAGGTAGGCGCCCCACTTCCACGCGATGACGGCGGTGCGGACGGGGTTGTTCGGGGCGTAGATGCCCATCGCGCCCTCGCCGACGTAGACCATCGGCCGGATGTACCCCTCCGTCATCCCGTTCACGCGGAGGATCTCGCCGCAGACACGGATCACCTGCTCGCGGGTGTACTCGGGCTTGAGGAGGCACATCTTGCAGGAGTCGAACAGGCGGTCGACGTGCTCGCGGAGCCGGAAGACGTACGTGCCCCCGTCGGCGCGCTGGTACGCGCGGATGCCCTCGAAGGCGGCAAGGCCGTAGTGCAGCGAGTGCGTCATCACGTGGACGTTCGCCGCGTCCCAGTCGATGAGCTGTCCGTCGAGCCAGATTTTCTTGACCTTGTCGACCATCGGGTCGCCTCCCATCCTTCTTCAGCAGGGGCGTGCTGGCCGGGAATCTAGTCGGGGCATGCCGAGGGTGCCAGACGCAAACGCGATTGACGCGCCGGGACACAGCCTCACTCACGACTCGGCTAGCCAAGGCGGCGCGAACTGTCGTGTATGTTCCTCCGTCGTGAGACCGCTTCCTGGCCTCGTCGGCGCGTGCAGCATCGGGCTCATCGCGTGCGGAGCCGCGCCCGTCCCGTGTCCCGCGGGCGCGCCCCCCACGCTCGCGCCGACGGTCACGGCCCCGCCCGCGCCGGCCGTGCCCCCCGCTCCGGAGGCCGACGTCACGCTGCGGCTCCTCCCGGCCACCTCCCCGGCGAGGGTCCACGTCGAGGTCACCTTCGCGCTGCCGGGCGCGGGGCCGTCGAGCTGGAGCATCGCGCGGGGCGCGGTCGAGCGCGTCACGCACGCCACCGGGCACGACGCGGCCGGTGACCTCGGGGTCCAGGTGACCGCAGGCGCCGCGGGGATCGAGCTGCGCCTCGCGCGGCCTTCGAAGGGCGCGGTCACCGTGGCCTACGACGTGCTGGCGGGCGGCGACGCACCGGACGATCCGCTGGGGGTCCTCGTGCTCGACGACCGCTTCCGCGGGGCCGGCGAGAGCCTCGTCGCGCTGCCTGTCGGCGCCGAGCAGATCGACGTGCCGAAGAACACGCTGATCCGGATCGACGGCGAGGCCCTTCGCGCGCCCGGCGCCGCCTCGAGCGTCGGCGTCGGCGCGGCACGGCGGACGACGCTTGCGCCGGGATCGCTCCGGGGCCTGAGCTTCATGGCGGGCTCGCTGGGGGTGGAGGTCATCGACGATCCCGCGACGGGCCACGACGAAGGCGCGTGGCTCGGGTACACGGCGTTCGACCCGCGTCCCACCGTCGCCGAGATCGCGCAGATCCGCTCCTCGCTCCGCGAGCTGCTCAAGTCCGGGGAGGACCCGGGCGCCTACGCGTACCTCGTCGTCGCGCAGACGCGCCCCCTCGGCTCTTTCACGACGACGCCTCGCGTGCGGTCGATCCTCCTCCAGGTGGGCCCCTCCGAGCCATGGGGCGCGGGGCTCCGGCTGTCCGTCGCGCAGCAGCTCGTGCGCCGCTGGATCGGTGGCGCTCTCGCCGTGTCGCGGCACGAGCCCGAGGGCTGGTGGTTCGGCGAAGGGGTGTCCCGTTACGTGGCGATGCTCGATCTGGCGCGCATCGGGCTCCTGACGCCGGACGAGGTGCGGGACGCGGTCGCGGGGGAGCTCTCGGTCCTCGCCACGTCGCCGCATCGGTCGCTCGACAACGCACACCTCTCGGCGCTCGCGGCGAAGGACGAAGTGGCCCGCGCGACGCTGATGGCGCGCGGCGCGCTCTACGCTCTCGACGAGGCCGCCGTCCTGCGCACGAAGAGCAAGGGCCAGCACAGCCTGGCCGACGTGCTGCGCGTGCTCCTCGTGCAGGCCGAGGGGCTGAAGCAGCACGACGTTCCTCTCTCGACGTGGCTGGGCGTGGTCGGCAAGAACGATCCGGACGCGGAGAAGACGTTCGACGCCCTCGTCACGCGCGGCGAGCCGATCGCCCTGCCGCCCGACGCCCTCGGCCCCTGCTTTCGCGCGTCCGCCGGCGAGTACACGGCGTTCGACCCGGGCTTCGACCTGGAGGCCGCGCGCGCGTCGTCCGACGGCAAGGTCTCCGGCGTGCGGCCCGATGGTCCGGCGGCGAAAGCAGGCTTGAAGGACGGCGACCTGATCGAGAGCATGCAGGCGCGTGACGGGGACGCGACGGCGCCGATGAAGCTCTCCGTCCAGCGCGCCGGGACCAAGGTGACGCTCTCCTTTCTGCCGCGAGGGGCTCGCGGGCGCGGGCAGGTGTGGTCCCGCGTGAAGCTCCCCGACGACCGCTGCGGCGACCCGCCCTGACATCCGAGCGTGCGCGCTCCCGTTCGCATGGTAAATTTCCACCCTTCATGCCCACCGCCCGCGCTCGCTACGCCCTCACCGCCGTGGTCGTTGCCTCCGTGTCCGCCGTCGCGTGTGGCTCGGGTGGCGGCGGAAGCACGTTCAAGCCGCCCGCCGGGGACGACGGCGGGGGCACGGGCCTCGACGGATCGCTGACGGGCGACGGCGGGGGAAGCGACTCCAGCTTCATCAGCAACCGCACCGTGACCGGGCTCTCCATCTCCCCGTCGCAGGTGACCATCCAGTCGCTCGACGGGGCGCCGTCCACGCAGCAGTTCCAGGCGGTCGCGCAGTTCAGCGACGGAACGAGCTCGCCGGTGCCGGGGGCCGCGTGGTCGAGGGACAATCCGCAGGTCGGCGCCATCGCGGGCACGGGGCTCTACACGGCCAACGGCTCGCAGGGAGGCGTCGTCGACCTGACGGCGACCTACCAGGGACAGACCGCGACGGCGAAGCTCCTCGTGCAGCTTCAAATCCAGCAAAACCCGGGGAACGTCGCGGGCAACGTGCAGGGCTCTCTCCAGGCCGCGACGGCGACGGACACCACCGTCACGTGGGCGTACCCGTACGACGGCACCGTGTTCCCGCGCGGCGTCGGCGAGGCGCCGCTCATGTGGATGAACGGCGCGGCGTCCGACCAGTACCTCGTGAGGCTCACCAGCGCGACCTTCGAGCTCGAGACCTACGTGACCGCCGCGACCGGCCGCTACGACTTCGACGCGACGACCTGGCAGGAGTTCACGGACTCGACCAGCGGCTCCGCGGAGCTGAAGGTGAGCCGCTGGAACGGGACGACGGCGACCGTCGCGACGGACCTCCACTGGACCGTCGCCCCGGCTTCGATGCGCGGCACCATCTACTACTGGGCCATCAACACGGGGCGCGTCATGCGCATCCAGCCCGGGGCGACCGCGCCGGACGACTTTCTCGGCGCGTCGGTCACGTGCCCTTCGTGCCACACGGTGTCCGCCAACGGGCAGAGCCTCCTCATGAACGAGGGGCTCTGGCCGCAGGAGACGTCGTTCGACTACGACCTGAAGGCGGCGTCGACGGCGTATTCGGGCTTCTCGAGCAACAACAACGGCGCGTCGGAGTGGGCTCTCCCCGGCGTGTCGCCCGACGGAACGGTCGTCGTCGAGAACTGGGCGCCGCTGCGCGGCAACATCGGGACGCAGACGGGCGCGTTCACGGCATCGACCGGCGTCGCCATTCCCAGCACGGGCCTGGAAGGCAACCAGCTCTGGATGCCGGCGTTCTCGCCCGACGGCAAGCTGCTCGCGTACGTCGACGCCACGACGCACGATCTTCGCGCGTACGACTGGGACCCGGTCGGCCTGAAGGCCACCAACGATCGCCTCATCGTGGCGTCCGCATCCAACGCCGCGCAGCCGCAGATCCAGTTCCCGACGGTATCGCCCGACCACCTGTGGATCATCTACGGACGCGGCACGGCGCTCGGCTCGCTCGGTGTCCCGGGCGATCTCTACGTGGCCAGCGTCGCGAGCCCGGGGACCGAGATCGCGCTCGCCAGCCTGAACGGCGCCACCTACCCGTTCGCCGCCGGAACGAGGGACCGCGATCTCGACTACGAGCCGACCTTCGCGCCCGTGGCCGCCGGCGGTTATTTCTGGGTGGTCTTCCACTCGCGTCGCACGTGGGGCAACGCGCTGACGGGGCCCGCATTCGTCGCGGAGGGCACCGGCGTGAAGCAGCTCTGGGTCGCGGCGTTCGATCAGGCGCCGGCCGCCGGCAAGGACCCGAGCCACTCGGCGTTCTATCTGCCGGGCCAGGACTCGACGACGCTCAACATGCGCGGCTACTGGGCGCTCGATCCGTGCGAGGGCGACGGCCTCGGATGCCAGTCGGGGACGCAGTGCTGCGGGGGATACTGCGCGCCGGCGGCGGGGGACGCGGGGGCGGGCGACGGCGGCGGCTTCGTCTGCGCGTCGTCGAGCAGCGGGTGTGCCCAGGACGGCGACAAGTGCAGCCAGTCGAGCGACTGCTGCGGGGCGTCGAGCGGGACGACGTGCATCAACGGGGTCTGCTCCGAGCCGCCGCCACAGTGAACCATTTCAACGGCATGTGAATGACTCGCTCGCGGCGGTCGGGACGTGGCACGCCGCGGGTCATGTGGTAGACGGTCTCACCATGAAACCGGTGGCTCCGGCTCTCCTCGCGGACGACGACAGGGCTGCTCAGCCGACGCTCCAGTCGGAAATCCGGGCGCTGTGCGACACGAGGGCGACGGACGAGCGGATCACGCTGCCCGCCCCTCCGACGGAGGAAGCCCTCCGCGCGTCGACGCCGTTCCCGCCGCCACCCCGCGATCCCGACGCGCCGGTCGACACGCTGCCGGCTCCGCCCCCGTCGTCGTGCCGCCGCCGCTCGGACAGCCAGCCGGACGACGACGCGAGCCCGTCGACGATTCCGGGACCGCCGCGGATGCCGCGCATCGCGGGCGTCTGAACGCGGATCACGGGCGCGTTTCGCGGAGCATCCGCGGCCGAGTCCACAGCGCCACGGCGAGCCCGCCGAACAGGATTCCGCCGATCGCGGGAGCGATGCGCGAGAAGAGCGACGGCTCGGGGGGACACCGCGCGCCCGGCGGAGGCGCCGGGCTGGGGACGAAGATGTTCTGGACGAACGGCGTCGTGGGGAGGGGGCCTGTCGCGGTCGATGCGCCGGGCGCAGTGGGCGCGTTGGGTGCGGCAGCGGCAGGCGGCGAGGTCTGGCCCGGCTGGTTCGTGCCCTGAGCCTCCGTGACGCCGAACGACAGATTGGCGCCGCCCGCGCCTCCGGCGCCCTGTCCCTGCTCGGGCGAGGTCTGCGGCGGGGGCGCCGGAGCGGGCGCGGGGATCTCGGGGATCGCCGGGCCGACGTAGCCGGGGGGTGTGGCTCCGGGCGGAGGAGCTGAAGGAGGCGCGCCTGCTGGCGCGGCGGATGGCGCCGCGGCGGGCGAGGGCTCAGGCGCGGACGAGGGCGAAGGCGCCGGCGCGGACGAAGGCGCCGGCGCGGACGAGGGAGCGGGCGCGGACGAGGGCGCCGCGGGAGGCGCGCTGGCGGTCGCGGTCGCGGCGGGTGTCGCGCCGTAGCCCACGGCCGCGGCGCCGTTCTGGAAGTAGGCGGCACCGGGACCGCTCGACGGCACCGTGTACACGGCCGCGCCGTTCGTGAAGTACTGGCGCGTGGCCTCATCGATGTCGGCCTGCGTCGGCGGCTGGCCGCTCGTGGCAAGCTGCCTCATGTAGAGGAAAAGCAGGCCCGCGGTGTCTGCGCCCGCCTGCGCCGCGACCTGATTCGGCGACGCTTGTGCTGGTGGCGCGGTCACGGGCGTGTGGCCGTACCCGCCGGTGGCCCCGCCGCCGTAGGCCTGCGCCGCCGCGTTCGCTGGCGCGAGCAGAAGCAGGAGCGTCGTCGCGGCGAGGAGCCGACGCATGGCGATGGGTCGGATCAGTGCAACTCGCTCGCCAACGGGGTCGCGCTCGAGGTCGCCCTACCCTCCGCACCTTCGCAGGTACTCGCGCAGCACGGCGATCGTCTCGTAGATGACGCCCTCCTGGTAGCGGTAGGCCATCTCCTGCCCCATCGGCACGAGCATGCTCAGCGAATAGCGCCGCGAGCGCGCCGCGAGCTCCTCGAGGCCGCGGATGACGTGATCGATCCCCTCGAGCATGCCGGGCGTCGTCGTCGCCTTGTCCGGCCCCGTACGCTGGATGTCGCCCAGCGTGGTCGACGGCGGAAAGAGGCGCCCGAGGTCCCCCTCGAGCTTCACGCGCGCCGCGTCGATGCGCCACAGGCGGAAGCGGTGACCCGCGCCCATCGCGTTGAAGAGCAGGCTGACGGCCATCACGACGTAGGCCCAGTTCGCGGGGGGCATCACGTCGACCAGCCACGGCACGAACTCGTCGGCCAGCTGCGGGCCGCCGTTCGCGAAGTAATCCGCGGCCGGAGCTGCCAGCGGCAGGCCCGTGGTGTTCGGCGTCTCCTCGTTGTGCCGCAGGAACTCGGGGTGCTCGTTCGACACGAGCGTCAGAAGATCCACGGTCGCCACGCGACCTGCGCAGCCGTTGCCGAGGAGCAGCGTCTCGATCTTCATCACCGTGCGGTCCGTGCTCGGCAATCCCTTCACCGCGTCGTAGTTGCCCGCGCCCACGGTCCCCGTTTTCACGTGCGGGAGCCGGCGCGTGACCGCGTGCGCCGTCGGGAAGCTCGCGATCTGCAGCCCGCGGCGGCCGACCCACTCCTCGATGAGCGGCGCGTCCGCGTCGATGACGACGACGGCGAGATCGAGCTCCCCACGCGACGCCATGCCGAGCTGCTCCTCGATGGGATGGTTCGAGAGCGTCACGCCGAGGCGCGCGAGCTCGGGCAGCGCGAAGAGCTGCCGCGCCACGACGTCGGTGCCGCTGCCGGCGGGGCCGATCCCGATGCGCTGATCGCGGAGATCGGCGAAGCCCTGCACGGCGTCGCCCTTGGGGCCGAGAAAGAGCACCGACTCGGGCTTCGCGAACCGCCCGATGAGCTGGAGGCCGGGCGGCCAGGTCGCGCCGTCCTGCGCCAGCGCGAACTCGACGGAGCATCCGTGCACGGCGTCGGCGAGGCGGGCGACGTTCTCGGCCGACCCCGCGGTCCCGACGTCCTCGATGGTACCCCGACGCTTCGCCGCGGCCTCCCCCAGCCGGGCCACCGAGGCGAAGTAGCTCCCCTCGGGCGCGCCCGAGAGAATGCGCACGTGCATCCGGCTCATGTCGTGCCGGAAGTCGATGCGCGAGATCAGCAGGGCGACCGCGCCCACGACGAGCGCCACGAGCCCGAGTCGGCCGAGGGCCATGCGCGTCGAATGACGCGCACGGGGCGCAAGCGGCCGATCGAGCGGGGTCGACACGTCCGCCCCCGCGCCCCTCACCGCTGGGGCGGGGGACCCTTCTTCGCGAGCAGATCGCCGAACGTGAACCGCGCCTCGGCCTTGAGCTGCTGCCGGTACTGCTGGTAGGCGCTGCGCTCCTGCTCCTCGCTGAGCGCCTTGATGGAGAGCTTCACCTCGCCGCGGCGAGGATCCATCTCGATGACCTTCGCGTCGATCTCCTGACCGACCTTGAAGGCCTTTCGCAGCTCGGTCCCGCGCGGCGTGCCGGTGCCCGCGGAGGTGACGTACCCGCGGGAGTTGCGGCCCGTCACGCCGAGGATGCGGACGACGAGACCGCCGCTCTCGATGGTGACGACCTTGCACTTCACGGGCTTGTGCGGCTGGACGCGCTGGGGCGTCTCGTTCGCGGCTTCGCCCGTGGGGGCAGGGTGGAGGGCGATCTTGTGGTTGCTCGGGTCGACGTGAGAGACGACGACGTCGATCGGGTCGCCGACCTTCACGACCTCACCCGGGCTCTCGATGCGGTTGATGGAGAGATCGGCCAGGTGAATCAGGCCGTCGATCCCCGCCTCGAGCTCGATGAACGCGCCGAAGGGCTGGATGCGAGCGACCTTGCCCGAGTGCTTCGTGCCGGCCGCGTACTTGTCGGCGACCTGCTGCCACGGGTCCGGGATGGTCGCCTTGTGCGAGAGCCACACCTTGCCGCGCTCGTCGATCTTGAGGACCTTCACGCGCGTCGGCTCGCCCGCCTTGAAGACGTCGCTCGGACCGTCCCCCCGGTTGTGGCTCATCTCCTGGAGCGGGACGAGCCCCTCGATGCCGCCGACGTCGACGAAGGCGCCGAAGGAAACGACGCTGCGAACCGTCCCCTCGAGCTCCTCGCCGATCTTGAGGCGGGCGAGGGCCTCGGTGCGGGCCTTCTTCGCCTCGTCCTCCATCATCGCCTTGCGCGACAGGACGAGGTCCCGCCCGCGCTTGGCGTACTGCGTGACGACGAAGGTCAGCCGCTCGGCGAGGAGGTACGTGAGGTCGGCGCCGAGGCGCATGTCGATGTGCGAGCCGGGGACGAACGCGCGCAAGCCGTCGACGTCGACCTCGACGCCGCCCTTGATGACGCCCGTGACGAGGCCCTCGATGACGGTCTTCTCGTTGAACGCCTTCTCGACCATCGGCTTCGCGCGCTCGGCGCGGTGCGGGTGGTGCGTGAGGACGACCATGCCGCCGCGCGCTCCGTCGTTGTGAACGACGGCGATGAAGTCGGCCCCGACTTCGAGCGTGACGCGGGGCACCTTGGGCTCGCGAGGAGGAGCGGCATCGGCAGAGG
The DNA here is from genome assembly GCA_036501935.1 of Polyangiaceae bacterium. Taxonomy (GTDB): domain Bacteria; phylum Myxococcota_A; class Polyangia; order Polyangiales; family Polyangiaceae; genus Palsa-1150. The sequence continues at coordinate 157,224 of DASXZL010000077.1, forward strand.
CGTCCGCAGGCTCGGAGGCCTCGGCGGAAGGAGCGGCTTCGGGGGCGGGCGCGGCCTCGGGGGCGGGCGCAGGCTCGGGGGCCGGCTCGGGAGTGAGGGCCGCGGCGGGCTCGGGCTCGGCGACGGCCTCGCTCGTGGTCGCGGAGGCTTCTTCGGCGGCGGCGGGCGGAGCTTCGTCCGCCTCGTCGAAGGAGGCGGCGCGCGGACGCGGGGGGGGCTGGTCGTCGTCGTCCGGGAGGAGCATCTCACGGCGGTCGAAGATCGCCTTCGCCTTGCCGGGGATGTCGATGATGATCGCCTCGGGCGTGATGTCGATGATCTTCCCGAAGACGATGTCGCCCGCGTTCACCGGCGGCCGCTCGCGCGGGGGCCCGTGCTTCTTCTCCTTCTTCTTGTCGCGGGGCTTCGGGGCGGCGTGCTCCTCGTGCGTCGCCTCGGCGCCTTCGGCGGGCGGCTCCTCGCTGCTGCCCTCGGGGCGCGCGTCGGCGCCGCCCTCGGCGGGCTTCTTCTTGCGGCGGCGGCGGCGCTTCTTCTTGTCACCGGTGGCGCCCGCGGCGCCGGGCTGGGCGTCGCCCGCCTCTGCCGCGCCGGTCTCGTGCTCCTCGCCTTCGCCTTCGTGCTCCGCAGAGGGGTCACCCTCGGCGGACTCGTCGACGGACGGCACGGCCGCGGCCTGAGCCTCGCCGTTGGTGGCGGGCTCGCCCTGGTGGGGCGCGTTGTTCGACTCGCCGATCGCCGCGGGATCCGGGGCGTCGGGGGTCGAGTTGTCGGTGGGCGTTTCCGTTGTGGTCATGGAGTCAGGGGGAAGGGGCGCGAGAGCCTAGCGCAATCTGCGCTGGTTTTCCCGTCAAGTCGAAGACAGGACGGGCATGTTGCGACGGGGTGGTCTCGCAGGGCTCGACCGCGAGCCCGTGGGCTGCGAGACGGTTCTGGTAATAGAAGATGAGCCGCGTGTCGACGAGGAGAAGCGTATCGCCCCTCGGCTCGAGCACCGGCGTCGTGTGATAGCCGCTGAACGCGCGAAGCGCCTCATCGAGGATCTCGCGCCCCGAAGCACGGCCGAGCCTCGGTCCGAGGACGATGCCGCCCTTCGCCTCCAGCGCGCGCGCGCGGTCGCGGAGCCGCTCGACGCGGTCCGCCAGCTCGGTCCGGGACACCACCACGTCGTCCTGCGAGCGCAGCAGCGCGAAGATGTCCCCCGAGGGCATCGACTCGCGCAGCTTCTCGAACGCGCACGCGGCGACGAGGTGCGTGGCCATGGCCACGGTGTCGCGGAGGTACGAGGCGACGATGGCCTCCCCCAGCTCGCGGGTGTACTGCGCGTCGCGCGCGGGATCGTGGCCCACGCGGCCGTCGGCGTCCCTCAGGTAGGTCAGCGGGTCGACGACGTGACCGCGCGCGTCGTGGGAGACGCCGTCCTCGTCCACCTCGTTGCCGATGCAGTCGAGCGGCCGACCGAAACGGATGACGCAACCGGCATCCAGCCCGAGGAGCTTGCGGACGAAGGCCGCCACCCGGCCGGGGCGCGAGGACTCGTCGTCCTCGATGATGTACCGGTGCTTGCCCTCCTCCTGGAGAAAGTCGGCGATGAGCGTCTCGGCCTCGAGCGTGAGGAGGTAGTTGATGGTGGCGGGCACGAAGTACACGTGGCGCGCCGTGCCCAGCGCCGCGGTGCGCGCCATCGCCTCGACGCCCGTCCCCGCCAGACCGAGCTTCAGCTTGCGCTCGATCGCCCCGGAGCGGGAGCGAGTGCCCCCCGGGAAGAAGAGCGAGTGGTACCCGCGCTCGATGAGGACGCACGAATACGCCTTCAGAACGTCCTTGTAGAGCCCGTGCTTGAGGCGGCGGTCGACGCGGTATGCCCCGAGGTTGTGCATGAAGAAGGAGAGGACGGGGTTCGCGAAGAGGTTCTTGCCGGCGCCGTAGGTCGCGGGGGGCAGCCCGGCCCGCTCGAGCGCGAAGCCGAAGACCACCGAGTCGAGGTTCGAGAGGTGCGTCGGGACGAAGACGACGGTCCCCTTGCGGGACAGGTCGCGGACGGTGCCGACCGGGCCCTCGATGACGACCCGCCCGTCGAGGGCGCGGAGGTCGAAGGCGCCCCCGAGGTGGCGCAGGGTCTGCATCGGGGACATGAGAAGGCCGATGATCGGCGCGGCCGCGCGCGACGCGAACTTGTAGACCCGCGGATCGAAGTTGCCGGCGACGTCGCTGGCGTAACGGCGGACGATGTCGCGCAGCTTGTCGCGGCTCTCCTCCTGGCTGATGCGCCCCAGCGACCGGGCGAGCGCCCGCCACTGCGCGTAGGGGACGATGTCGTCGCTCCCGGCCGCACGCTGGCGCTTCACCTCGAGGAAGGCCGCCTCGTTCAGCACGAGCAACGGGTCTCGCACGCCATCGCACACGCGCTGCACGACCTCCTCGACGATGGCGTCGCGCTGCTGGTTGAAGCCGAAGATGGGGGGTTGCACGAGCCCCAGGCTACAGGCGAACCGGCGGGGCGAGCAGGAAGAACCCGGGAGCCGCGCTATGCTGTCGCGCGTAATCCCCGGGACCCCTCGCATGACCGACGAGAACACGCTCGCCGACCTGCTCGCCTTCGTGCTGGCCGGCCGCCCCGAGCGGCTGACGCAGGCGGCCGTGGCGCAGATGCCGCGCGAGCAGCGGGCCGCGGTCGGCAAGGTCGCCGAGGGAATCGCGGCCCTGGCCTCCGCCGAAGAGCCGGTGGAGCCGAGCGAGGGGCTCCGCGCGCGCATCGTGGCCTCGACGCAGGCGCGACTGGCGCGACGGCCGCGGCGGGCTCTGCTGGTCTGCGACATGCTGGTCGACCACCTGACCCCGGGCCGCCCGCTCGAGGTCCCGCGCGCGCGCGCCATCGTCCCCGCCGTGGCCAGGCGCATCGACGCCGCGCGCGCCGAGGGGCTGCCCATCGTCTACGTCCTGGATCAGCACGAGGCCGACGATCCCGAGCTCGACGAGTGGGGGGCGCACGCGCTCGCCGGGACCGAAGGGGCCGAGGTGTGGCCGCCGCTGGCGCCGAAGCCGGGGGACAAGATCGTCACCAAGCCGACGTACAGCAGCTTCTTCGCGTCGCGCCTCGAAGAAGTGCTCGACGAGCTGGCGGTCGACACGCTGGTGATGACCGGCTGCGCCACGGAGGTGCAGCTCCTGACGACGGCGACCGATGCCCTGCAGCGCGGCTTCGACGTGGAGCTGCCCGCCGAGACGCAGGCCGGCTACAGCGACGCGGGCGAACGGTTCGCGATGGGGGTGCTCGCCGCGCTCGTGCCTTACGCTCCGGCGCGCAAGGTCCGCCTCGAGCGCATCGCCGCTCAGGCCACGTAGCCTTCGGCCTTCTTCTCGTCGACGCCCTCGAGCGACCACTGCAGCGTCGCCGGACACTCGAGACCGATGGCCTCGGGCCGCGGAAAGCCCAGGCCGCAGGCCTTCACGGCCGGCTTGATGTCGTCGAGAAAGTCCTGCATCACGGCGCCCGACTCGCGCTTCTTCAGCCCGACGTCGATCGCGTAGCGGTTCCCCTCCGTGTTGGGGCGGCCGAAGGACAGCATCCCTTGCTTCAGCCACTTGTCGAAGAAGCCCTGCTTCACGTCGTCGAAGCGGCCGCTCCGGCAAAGCTCGACGACGATGCGCTCGCCGAGGCCCTGGTGGCCGGCCTCCTCCTTCAGGATCTTCTGGATGATGTCGCGGTAGGGCACGTAGGCGCACTGCTCGTACTCGCGCAGCTGCCAGAAGCCGCCGCGATCGTAGAGAAACTGCGCCATCGCCAGCTCGAACCAGCTCGCCGCGAAGTCGATGGGCTTCTTCGCGAGGCGCGCGTTCACGTGAGGCTCGACGCTCTCGCCCGTGAAGTCCTTGTAGAGGCGGACGACGACCTCGTAGTGCTCCATCTCCTCGCGGATGTGCCAGCTCATGAACTTGAGCCACTTCAGCTCCGGCACGAACTGGAGACCGAAGCCGAACATCTGGGCGGCCGCGAGCTCGCGGTACGCCTGGCTCTCCATCATCTGCGTGAGGGTCGCGATCATCTTCGCGTCCATCTCGCTCTTGCTCGCGTACGTCTTCGGCGTGTTCATCGGGGAGCCAGGCTACCGCGCCGCCGGGCTCCGGGCTTCAGCCTTCGATGATCCACCCTGCTCTCATGCTGAGCCCGAAGGGCGAAGCACCCCGCGGCAGGAGCGGGGTCCCTCGGCTTCGCCTCGGGATGACAGCACTTTTTCTTCCTCCATGAGCGCGCTCCGCGAGCACGCGCCTCGATGAGCGCGCCCTGGCCTGCCCGCTCGGGAGGACGCTCGTCACGGACTCAGCGCCAGCTGCCTTCGACCCAGTAGTGCCGACCCCCGCGGTGATCCCAGTGGGCAGGGACCCAGGCGGCGTTGGCGTAGGGGCGGCGGACATAGTGGCCGGGCGCCCAGACGTACGCGCCGTTGACCCAGCGGTGGTAGCCGGGCGTCCAGTAGAACTCGGCGGACGGAGGCGGCGGAACGGTCTCGACCTGGACGGGCGGCGGCGGCGGCGGCTCCGTCTCGACGACGACTTCGGCCGACCCCGTCTGGGGCGGCGGCGGCGGCGGGGGCGGGGGGCTCCCTCCGCAGCCGATGGCCGGGACAGCGAGAGCGACGATCGAGGCGATGACAAGAATGCGCGACATGGACGGGCTCCTCCCTTTGGAAAGGGAATGACTACACCAGCGGACTCTCGCGTTCGACGGTGTTCGTCCGCCAAAGATTCGACACGATGCGCCGATGCGTGGCGGCGATGGACCCGCGGTCGCCCGTGCACCGTGGTTCGACTGATCCACTCACCGCGGACGTTCGACCAGGCTTTCGCGGGAAGCACGGGCCTCATGGTGCGCTGTTCCTCCTGCGATCCCGACGGCTTGCAGCTTCGACGACCGCCGACGGGCCGCGAGGAGCGGGTCTTGCACTGGTCTGGCTCCATGAGACTTGCCCGGCTCGTCACCCTCTCGCTGGGCGTTGCCTGCGCGGCAGCGGTCGCCGCCTGCGGCTCCAACGGCGTGGAGCAGTTCCCCGACCACGGAGGTGGCGGCGGCCCCGCTTCCGCCGTGCCGACGAAGGTCGGCCCCGACGCCGGCGGCAGCACGTCGTCGAGCAGCGGGTCGGGCGGCGGCAGCAGCAGCGGCGGGAGCAGCGGCAGCGGCAGCGGCAGCAGCAGCGGCGGCGACGCGGCGGTCGGCTCGTTCGGGACGACCACCGTGGCCGCCTTCACGCTCATCAACGCGCAGATCACCGACGACCCCGTCGGGTCCCCCATCTCCGGCTTCGACCCGATCACCTACGGCTCGACCATCGACCTCGGGACCGTGGGCCTCTACCTCAGCATGCGTGCCGATCCCCCGCCGATCGGCACCGTGGGCAGCATCGCCTTCGCGCTGGACGCGACGTACACGCACACGTCGAACGCGATGCCGTACTCGCTCTGCGGCGACGACGGGAAGGGCAACTTCACGCCGTGCGTCCTCCCGGTGGGCCCGCACACGCTGACCGCGACGATGTACCCGCTGCCCGACCTCGGCGGCGCTCCCTACCAGCCGCCGACGGTCTTCCAGTTCACGGTCATCGACAGCGCCCTCGACGGAGGCACGGAAGCCGGCCCCTGAGGCGCTTCAGCCGCTGATCCGTTGCGCGAACCACCAGTGGTGACCCTCGGGGTCCTTCGCCTGGTAGCTGCGGTCGGCCCAGTAGCCCTCGCCGTAGTCGGTCGTCTGCGGCTCGTTGACGATCGTCGCGCCGGCGGCGCGCGCGTGGGCGCAGTGAGCGTCCGCGTCGTCGATGTAGATCATCATCGTCTGCGTGTTGGCGCCGCCGAGCTGCCGCGGGCTGCGCGGGTACGTGGCGTCGGGACGGTGCTCCGACCGTGTGCTTGCCACCATGATGACGCCGCCGTCGAGCACGAGCTCCGAGTGCACGATCTGCCCCCCGGCGCCCTCGACCTTCATGCGGCACCGGAAGCCGAACGCGCTGCACAGCCATTCGATGGCGGTCGCGGGGTCTTCGTAGAACACCGCAGAGGCGATGCGCGGCCAGTCCTTCGGGGGCGGTTTCATGGAGGCGGAGTGAAGCCGGATCCCCGCGGGCGCGCCAGATGATTCGGCGCACATCCAGCGACGATGGATGGCGGAAGCAGTCTCGAGTGCCGCGACGTGAGACGACCTCGGTCTCCACCGATGCCCGGCTTGTCCCCGATCTTCGCGTCGTTGCCCCATCGCGCGGGGCGTCGCCCGCCGCGTCGACCCCACGGCCGCCGCGCGGGTCGCCGCGCACTTCGCGCGGAGCGGCTCTTGCACGAAGGGGTACATCATGAACATCGATCGGCGTAGCGGTGCGCTGTCGACGTTCACGTGGCTCCTCGGTCTGACGCTTGGAGCGACGTGTGCGGCGATGACGCCGGCGTGCAGTGCGAGCTCGGGATCGGCTTCGCCGGGAGGCTGGGGCCAGAGCGGGGGAGGGCCGCTCGGCGCCGATACGACGAGCAGCGGCAGCGGCAGCGGCGACGACGCCGCGAGCTGGAGCACTCCACCCATCGGCAACGGCGACGCTGCACCCGGCAGCCCGGTCGGCTCGGGCGACGACGCCGCCGCGGCGGGCGGAGAGGGAGGCGTCATCGACATCGACGCCGCGGCCGATGCGCCCTCCGAGGCCGCCCCCGCCGTCCCCGACTTCACGCTCATCGACACGACGGTCACCACCGTCGTCAACGGCTCCCCCGTCACGGGCTACGACCCCATCGCGACGGGCGCGACGATCAACCTCGCCACGGTCGGCTCGGCCCTCAGCATCCGCGCGAACACGATCCCCGCGCTGGTCGGCAGCGTCGCCTTCGCGCTCGACGCGACCTACACGCACACCGAAGACACGGCGCCGTACATGCTCTGCAGCGACAACGGCGCGGGCGTCGTCACGTCGTGCGCGAGCGTCCTCACGGTCGGTCTCCACACGTTGACCGCCACGCCCTACTCCGCCACGAACCTCGGCGGCGACGCGGGCGCGCCCATCAGCCTCACCTTCACCATCGTCGACGTCGACGCCGGCGCCACGGACGGAGGCGCGAAGGACGCCGCCGGCCAGTAGCGGCCAACCTAGCTGCTGTCATGCTGAGCCCGAAGGGCGAAGCACCCCACCACAGGAGTGGGGTCCCTCGGCTTCGCCTCGGGATGACAGCGCCCCCTAGGCCAGCGCCCCCGTGATGACCTTGCCGCTCCCGGCGGGGCTCGTGATGCTGTTGACGACCGTGGGATCGGCCCCCACCGCCGCGAGCATCGTCTGCCCGTAGGCCGCGAGCGTGTCGACGGCCTTCACGTCGCCGCCGCTCGTCCCGGCGCCGCTGCCCGAGTCGATGGGGAGCGCCCCGTAGTCGGGCGACACCGGTCCGACGGCGCCGATGACCCCGCCCTTGAAGGGCTTGCCGATCGTGATCGACACCTGGTGATTCGGGTTGTGCGAGCGCCCGTTGGTGTTGCCGGCGCCGAGGGTGCGGCCGAAGACGTTGAGCGTCATGAAGCTCACCTGGTCCTGCAGCCCCGCCGACTGCAGCGCCGCCATCAGGCTCACGATGGTCGCCACGCCCGACACGGTCTGCGAGGTCTCGGTCGCCAGCAGGGCGTCGTGGTGGTTGTCCCCCCCGAAGGGAATGTGCACGGCGATGACCGGCGACACGTTCATCTGGATGAGCGCGATGGCGGCCGTCATCTGCGAGTCCGCGGTGTTGTCCTTGATGGAGTCGAGCACGTCGAGGAGGCTCTGCTTGATGTTTCGCGCCTGCTGCTGCGAGGTGACCATCGAGTCGATGTACTGCTGCTGCGCCGGGCTCGCGCCGTTCTTGTAGAGCGAATAGAGCTGGTTCATCGTCTGGTCGCGGAGCGGCTGCAGGTTGGTGAGCGGCCCGGCAGGGTTCGCGAGCGTCGCCTTCAGCGCCAGCGGCGGCACGATGGGGAGCGTCGTCCCGCTGAAGCTGAGCGCCTCGGAGGGCGAGGACGCGCCGATGCTGATCGGCTGCGTCTGGATGGTGCCGAGGCAGGGGGCGAGCGACTTGGCGAGCATCGACGGGAGCATCTCGCCCGAGGGCGTCGCACCGAGGAGCTCGAGGACGTCCGGCTCCTTCGGGTGCACCGGCGTGTTGGTCATGATGTGCCAGAACTGCGTCCGCGCGAGGACGTTCGCCGGCAGCGTCGTCCAGGGCATCGCCGCCATGTAATTTTGCCCGCCCACGGTCAGGGGCGCCGGCGCCATCGTCGGATCGGTGCTGTGGACGATGTTCGAGTCCTCGTAGGTGCCGGGCACGCTCGCGTTGATCGGGTCGCCGTTCCCGGACGTGTTGAAGATGACGTACTGCGCCTTGCCCTGGTTGGCGCACGCCGCCCCCGAGCCCGCGGTCTGGGCGAGCGCCTCGCGCGGGTTCACGAGGAACGACGCCGGCAGGCCGGTGGCGAGCGCACGCAGGCCGACCCAGCTCGCGCCGAAGAGCGTGGACATCAAAGCGTCACGTCGAGAGACCCTCATCGCACGATCCTCCCTTACATCCCGATGGAGACGGACGTCGGCGCCAGGCACGCGGCGATGAACGTCGACTGAAGCGCCTGCGTCGGGGTGATGCCCTTCTGCTGGAGCGCCGACTGGTAGTGCTGCTCGAGCAGCGCGGTCGCCGGCGCGGTGCGTGGGTCCGGCGTCGTCAGGCCCATGAGCAGGCTCACGAAGTCGCCGATCGCCGCCGTCGACTGCGAGCTCGACCACTGCTTCACGCCGGCCACCTGCTTGGCGGTGGGGACGTCGATGACCTGCGTCGCCACCACCTCGCAGATGTTCTCCGTCGCCGCCCGGAAGAAGAGCGTCGGCTGGTTGGGGAGCACGGGCGCCACGGCGCCTCGCCCGTAGCCGTCCGAGGGGAGGCCCGAGACGATCTCCGGGATGGTCTGCGTCGTGGCCGTTCCCTTGGCGTAGAGGTCCGCCAGCCCGCACACGTCGGTGAACCCGAGGCGCGCGTCGAGGGCGGCGCAGAAGTGGTCGCGACGCGAGACCGCGACGACCTCGCCGTCGGTGCTCGCCGTCAGCGTCTCGACCGCGTTGGTGACGATGGGCGACGACAGCAGCTCCTTCACGAGGCCGTTCCACGAGTAGCTCGAGCTCGTGAAGTCGCTGACGATCTGCTTGAAGACCGGGTCGTCCGCGTCGCACGCCGACGAGTTGACGTAGTAGCAGAGCTTCTGCACCCACGCGGGCGCGAAGTACGGGTGCGTCGCGAGCGCGTTGCCGAAGTCGCCGATGCTCTTCACCGGCGAGATGACGCCGCGGAACGCGAAGACGCCCGGCTGGTCCAAGTACGTCGTGTCGAGCTGGCTGCCGTAGTTCCACGACCAGGTGGCCGCGAGGATCGACCGCGAAGGGTCGAGGATCTTGTGGCAGCCGTAGCAGGCGGCCTGGTTGGCGTGCACCGTGTCGAGCCCGGGCGTGCCGGGCGGCGTCGTCGTGTCCGTGCCGTCGACCATCGAGCCGAGGGCCACGATGAAGCTCTGGTTCGTCGTGACCCGCATCGTGTTGCTGGTGTTCGTCTGCCAGTTGGCGGCGAAGGCCGGCGTGCTGAAGAAGCCCACGCGCGGCAGCGCGAGGACCAGCGTCGTCGCCTGACGCAACGTCGGCAGATCGTAGAACGTCGCCGTGCTCTCGCCCGCGTTGGGCGCGCGGAGCGTGACCATCGTCCAGTCCGAGAAGTCGCTCGTCTGGAGCTGGGGCGCCGCCGCGGTGCCACTGACGGGCGGGCAGTTGGTGCTCGAGTTGCTCGGGTCCTTGCGGCCGTCGATCGACCCGTAGAGAAGGTAGTGCAGGCTGGCCGAGCTCGGGCCGAGGACGACGGGGTCCGTCGTGCACCCGGCGACGCTGGAGCTCGTCGAGACGTCCGGATCGTACCAGTGCATGAAGTTCGGGCTGGTCGGGTCGATCGACTCCGAGATGGGGATCGGCCCCTCGGCCGCCTCGACGGTGATCATCTGCTTCGGGTGCGCAGCCTTGAAGCCGTCGGTGACGTTGCTGTCGTCGTCGACCTCGTACTGGTCGAGGAAGGCGTAGAGCTCCTTCATCGCCGTCGTCATCATGAGCTGCGTGGTCGTCGCCGCCTGCGTGAGCGGCTGCCCGTTCGCGATGAGCTGCAGCATGGTGCGCGCGAAGCTCTCCTGCGCGTTCTGCATGAGGAGCGGGATCGTCGTCGAATTGATGGCGATCTGCTTCGGGTAGGTCAGGTCCGCGAAGTCGGTGTAAGTGACCTGCGTCTGCTGGAACGCCAGCTGGAAGAAGCGCAGCATCTTCTCTTGGTACTGCGGGAGCTGCATCCACCCGTCGATGAGCGGCCCGATCTGCGTCGGATCGCTCTCGACGGCGGCGATCTCGGCGTCCGTGGGCGGGAGGCCGACGAGGACGTTCTTCACCTTGGCGACGTAGACCGTCGCGGGATCGGCCTGGAAGGGGAGGCCGCCTTCGGCCTCGCCTCCGTCACCGCCGTCGCCGGCGTTCGAGGCGGAGGAGCTGCCGCCCGTGTGGCAGGCCACGGCGCTCGCGAGCGCGGACGCGGCGAGCGTCGACACGAGGAAGGGAACGGTCGAGCGGGCCATGATGGTCGAGCCCCACTGCAAGCGGGACACCAGCGCGAGCGGGCGCGGAAAACGCGCAGATTCCTGCGGTTCGCGCCGCCGCGAGCCCGGCCGGTGGACGCGCCCGCGTTCGCCCCGCGGAGTCCACCCCGCGGAAGAGCTACGGCGCGATCTCGCCCACGATCATCGCGACGAGCTTCTCGTAGAGCTCGTCCCCCTCGGCGCGCGACGCCTCGGCCGGAGCGCCCGTGTACGCGCGGTCCATCCCGATGTCGCGGAAGCGGCTCTGCCCGGCCCGGATGGCCTCCAGCAGGCTGATGCCGAGCGCGGGGAGCGTGCGGTGCTCGTCGGACACGCGGCCGCCGGCGGCGAGGACCAGCGACGTCTCGTAGCGGCCCGCGTGGCAAGCCCCGCTGAGAAACTCCTCGCCCAGCGTGCTCGCCCATCGCCTCCGCAGCGGCGACGCCACGGACGCCCCGGCCAGCCCTTCGACCGCCGCACGGACCGCGGCGTCGTGGGCGGGCTCGAGGTGGTTGTTCACGAAGCAGACGCGCGACCACCCGTCGGCGAGCAGGCTCGCCGCGATGGCCCGCAGCATCGCCGTCAACACCGGGGCAGGGACGCTCACGGCCCCCGCGAACCCCTCGGCGAAGTCCGTGACGCCGTACGCGACGCCCGGCGCGACGACCGCCCGGATGCCCTTCGCGCCGAGCGCGTCGCATGCCCGCATCGCGGCGGTGTCGCTGAGCAGCGTGTCGGTCCCGAGGGGCAGGTGCGGCCCGTGAGGCTCCACGCTCCCCACGGGAACGAGCACCGCCGTCGGCGGATTGGCCACGAGGGCGCGCACCTCGGCGGTCGTGAGCTCCGCCAGCCGCCGCGGGTCGGTCATGGCCGGCGATCGCGCTCGCGCGCGCGCAGGAGCTTGCGGTCCACCTTGCCGCGGTCGTTCTTCGGCAGATCCTCGACGAACTCCACGATGCGCGGGTACTTGTGCTTCGCGAGACGCGCCTTCACGAACTCCTGCAGCTCGACGCCCAGCGCGGCGCCCGGCGTCATCCCCGACCGGAGCAGCACGAACGCCTTCGTCTTGAGGAGGCCCTCGTCCTCCACCCCGATGACCGCCGCGTGAAGCACCGCCTCGTGGCGCATCAGGCACTCCTCGACCTCGACGGGCGCCACCCACAGACCGCTCACCTTGAGCAGCTCGTCCGCGCGGCCCGCGAAGTAGAGGTACCCGTCCTCGTCGATCCGGAAGAGATCCCCCGTGCGGCACCAGTGGCCGTGAAAGACGCGCCAGCTCTTGTCGCGATCGAGCCAGTAGCCGTGGCTCACGCTGTCGCCCTTCACCCAGAGGACGCCGATCTCCCCGGGCGGAACGGGCGCGGCCCCCGGACCCTCCGCCTCCTCCGGCAGAATGCGAAGCTCGTAGCCCTCGACCGACTTGCCGAGGGAGCCCGGCTTGATGTCGCCCGGGCGGTTGCTCGCGTAGATGTGGAACATCTCGGCGGAGCCGATGCCGTCGTACACGTCGCTGCCGAAGCGCTCGAGCCAGCGGCGGAGGAGCGTCTCCGGGAGCGCCTCGCCTGCCGAGAGCGAGAAGCGCACGCTCGCGAGGTCGAGCCCCGGCTTGCCGGCGTCGCGCAGCGCCTGGTCGTGATCGAGCAGCTTGCCGAGCATGGTCGGCACGTTGGTGACGACGGTGGGGCGATAGAGGGCGATGGCGCGCTCGAGCGACTCCGGCGTCGGCCGCTCGCTGAAGAGGCCCACGGTGGCGCCCACGGCGAACGGGAACATGAGGTTCGTGCCGGTCGCGTAGCCGAAGTAGAGGCGCGGGACGCTCACGGTCACGTCACCCTCCGCGTAGCCGACCGTGCCTTTCGCGTAGACCTCGGTGTTGAACGCGAAGTCGCGGTGCGAGTGGACGTTCGCCTTGGCCTCGCCCGTCGAGCCGCTCGTGAAGAGCCACACCGCGGGCTCGTCGCGGTGGGTCACCGCCGGGGCGCGCGTCGGGTCGATGGCGGCGAGATCGCCGGCGAGGCAGCGGAACATGCCGTCGCCGATGTCGCAGGTCCCCGCGGGGTCCTCGCCGCCCGAGAACGCCGCCGCGTCGCGCACGCACCACACGCGCCGCACGTCACGCCCCACGGCTCCCTTGCGCATCCGCTCGCGGAGCGCCGTGGCCACGCGCGGGACCGTGACGATCGCCGTCGCCTGCGTGTAATCGATGAGGTACTCGAGGCCCTCCATCGGGGCGTCCGGGTTGCCCATCGCGACCACGCATCCGCGGGCGAGCGTCCCGAAGAAGACCCACGCGAACGGCGGCACGTCGGGCAGCACGATGAGCACGCGCTCGCCGCGACGCACGTCCGCCTCCTCGAGCGCCGCCGCGAACGCTCGCGTCCGCCGCGCGACGTCCTCGTACGTGTACGCGTGCGCCCCGAAGCGGAGCGCGACCTTGCCGCCCCGCCCCTCGCGCAGGCGCTCGAAGAGGAAGTAATCGGCGAGGTTGAATCGCTCGGGGAACGTGGGCAGCGGCACGCGCGGGTGGTTTTACGCCCCCGGGCACGCCCCCGCCAGGGGGCGCGGCGCGAGTGATCTCTTGCCGCGGTGCGGCGGCCCCGACCGCTACTGGAACTTGGTGGTGCCGCCGGTCGTCGTCGTCGAGAGCAGGTCGACCGTCGTGTTGTCGTCCGACGCGGTCGCCAGGTTGGAGCGCGTCAGCGTGACGACGCCCGTGTCCCCCGTGGCGAGCTTCGAGAGCAGCGCCATCGGCACGGTCACCGTCCCGGCCGAGTCGGACGCGTCGCACGTGATGGCCCCCTCCTGCGCCGTGCCCTTCAGCGCGTCGACGAAGAGGTGCACGCCGGTCCCCGTCCCGGGCGTCCACTTCACGACGAAGTCCGCGTCGAGCGGCACCGTCGTCGCCGCCGTGTACGACAGCGCCGGAGTGAGCCCCGCGAAGTCCGCCACCGTCACGAGGCTCCCCATGAAGGCGTCGACCGCCCCGCCCGCGGCCGAGAAGGTGAGCGTGTCGCCGCCGGTCCACTTCACCGAGGGGTTGTTCGCGCTGCTGATGGCGTAGCCCCCGTTCGAGGCCGCCATCAGCGCCGCGACGGCCGTCGTGCCGTCCGAGACGGTGATCGTCCCTGCGCTGTCGAACATCACCGAGCCGGCGTCGGCCGCTCCCGCGTCGCTCGCGGCGGCCGGCGGCACGAAGCAGCAGCTCCCCGAGACCGTGCCGGTGGACGGACACGTGGCCGCCGCGCTCGCGTCGGGGACGCTCACGTCCGGCGTGGAGACGAAGGCGCCGCTGATGGTGTAGACGGTCGTCATCGCCGTCGGAGTCCGCGTCGCCGTGATGGTCCCGGCGTACGTCTTGGTCCCGCCGCCGCTGCTGCTCCCGCCGTCGCCTCCCGTCTTGGCGCTGTCGCCTTCGCCGGCGTCCCCGCCGCCGGGGCTGCCCTTGTTGCTGCTGCTCGAGCACGCCGCCACGGCGGCCGCGCACGAAAGAGACGCGATGCCTGCAAGAACCAAGAGCTTCATGAGGGGCCTCCTTGGACCAACGAGGGGCCCAGTCTCTCACCTCTAGGGCACGGCCCTCAACCGCAGCGCGCGCTGCCGTGCCTTTTGCTCCCGCGCGTCATCGCCGAGCGCCCGGGCGGCCTCCGCGATCGCCTCCTGCACGTGGGCGCTGTCGGGTTTTTCCTGCGCGAGGCCCTCGAGCATCGCGAGCGCCACTTTCGCGTCTCCGCCGCGGACGAGGAGCCGCGCCTCGTCGATGCGCGGGTCGCCTCCCAGCGTCGCGGCGCGCTCGACCGAGTCGTCGAGCCGGCGGTCCATCCCCGTCCAGTGCAGGACGAGCGCCGCCGCGATCCCGAAGACGAACCCGCCGATGTGCGCGAGGTGCGCGGTGCCTTCGCCCGGGAGGATCCAGCCCCACAGCGCCTCGAAGGCCGCCCACACGGGCAGCACCGTGTACGCGGGCGCCGAGAAGACCCGCGGGCGAAACGTGATGAGGAGCGCGAAGCGCACGCGCGTGCGGGCGAAGGCGACGGCGAAGGCCCCCATGCACCCCGCGATGGCCCCGGAGGCGCCGATGAGGGGCGCCGTGTCGTGCGGGTTGAAGAGGCCGTGGGTGAGGGCCGCCGCCGCGCCCGACGCGAGATAAAAGAGGGGAAAGACGACGCGCCCCCAGCGGTCCTCGAGCGTCATCCCGCAGAAGACGAGAAACCACAGGTTCCCGGCGAGGTGCACCCAGCCCGCGTGGATGAACTGCGACGTGAAGAGCGCGACGACCGACGGGTGCGCCGGGATGTACCCGAAGCGGTGAACCGGGTCGCCCGTGGCGACGTGGGTCGCGGCGGCGAGGCGCGCGTCGAGCTCGGCCTGCTCGGTGGCCTTCGCCTCGTCGTCGGGCACCTCGACGGCGGCGGCCGCCGTGTGCGCCATCGTCACCGTCTCCGCGTCGAGCTCCGGGATGACGCCCGGCTTCACGGCGAGGTACGGGTGCTGCGCGAAGTACTCCACCGCCTTGGCCCGCGCGTCCTCCTCGCGGCCGTTCCCGGCGCTGCCCTGCATCGACAGGAACACCTGCACGAAGAGACACGCCGCCACGAGCAGCGTCGTGACGACGGGCCAGCGCCGCGACGTCATCCGCTCGTGGCTGATCGGGAAGATCACCGCCTCATCCTACGCGCCCGCCCGGAATGCCGCCCGCCGCCCGGCGGTTGGGCTTCCCGGATGCAACGATCCCGCGCCTGCGCCGTGGCCCTCCTCCTCAGCGTGCTCGGCCTCGTCGGCTGCGACCACGCGACCAAGCTCGCCGCCGAGACGGCGCTGCGCGACCACGCCGCCCTCCACGTCGTGCCCGGCGTGATGGACCTCGCCTACACGGAGAACCACGGCATCGCCTTCAGCGCGCTCGAGCGGCTCTCGCTGCACCCGCCGGCGTGGGCCCTCTTCGCCGTCGCCGTCGTGGCGACCTCGGCGCTCCTCGCCCTGTGGTACCGCCGGCGGCGCGGGTCGTGGCCGGAGCAGGCGGGCTTCGCGCTGGTCGTCGCCGGAGCCCTCGGCAACGCGGTCGATCGGGTCTCGCGCGGGCACGTCGTCGACTTCATCCACGTGCGCTTCTGGCCCGTGTTCAACGTGGCGGACATCCTCGTCGTCGCAGGCGGCGTGCTGCTCCTTCTGGTGCACTCACGACGGCACCGGACGGTCGAGGGAACCGGCTGAAGGGGCCTGCGCACGAAGCTGCGCGCGTTCTCTCCCGTGTGCCGGACCATGCCGACCGCGATCCCCGTGGCTCGTGCGGCGCGTCGCTCCCCTGCCCGCGGCCCTTGTTTTCCCGCGTGGCCCGGGCTGTGCTCCCCGCCGGGCCCATGATCCGCGCCTGGCTTGCGTTCCCCCTCCTCGCCGTCGGCCTCACGCTCACCGGCTCCGCGTCCGCCTCCGGCCTCGTCGAGTGCCCCACCGCCGACATCGGGCAGGCCTGCTCGGGCGGGACCTGCGTCGCCGCCACGTGCTGCGAGGACCCGAGCGGCTGCGCGGTGGACCCCATCGACGCCGGCTCCGGGGGCAGCAGCTCCGGGGGCGGCTCGAGCTCCAGCACCTCCTCGGGCGGCGGCGGCACGGGGGTGAGCCGGGCCTGCGCGGTCTGCACCTTCGTCGGCGCGCCCCTCTGCTCGCCCTCCGGCTCGTGTGGCCCGGGGACGAGCTGCACCGGCGGCGGCGGCGGCGGCGGTCCCGGCACCGCGCCCGACGGCACCCCCGAGAACATCTCCTTCTCCTTCGAGACCTGCGAGAGCGCCGAGCCCGACGACGGGGGCATCTCCGGCAGCTCCAGCGGCTCGGAAGACGCCAGCACCGGTTCCAGCGACGCGGGCTTCAGCGGCAGCAGCACGAGCGGCAGCGGAAGCGGCGGCGGACCGGGAAGCAGCACCAGCAGCTCCAGTGGAAGCTCCTCCAGCTCGGGGGGCAGCGGCTCCGGGAGCAGCGGCGGCGCCAGCTCGGGCAGCGGCGGGGCGAGCAGCGGCTCGAGCTCGAGCACCGGCTCCTCCGGCGGCAGCTCCGGCAACCCCGTCGCCGACCCCACCGGGGGCAACGGCGGCACCGCGTCGAGCCCCAGCTCCGACAGCGGCGGCGGGTGCAGCGTCGTCACCTCCTCCGGCAGCCCCGGCGTCCTCGCGGCCCTCCTCGGGTTCGCCGCGACCCTCGGCCTGCGCCGCCGCAAGGCCGCGAAGCGCGCCCTATAGGGTCCCCGCCTCCGGCGTCGACGGCGGCACCGGCTCGACGCACGGCTGCCCGCCGCACGTGTCGAGCACCGCGCCCGTCGCGTTGAACATCTCGATCTGCTGCTCGGCCTGCGGGATGCGCCGGATGGCCTCGTGCACCTCGTTGTCCTCGTCGGGCGTCTGGTTCGTGTCCGGCGGGATGGGCATGCCGTGGACGTCCCACGTCGTCAGCGCGCTCGCGAGCGGCCCCGCGACCGGCGTCATCCCGTAGGGCTGCGTCACGGCAGGCGAGAGCAGCGGGATGCCCGTCGTCCGCGCGATCATCTCGGTCGTCACGTTCGACACCTGCGCGTCGTCGAGCCCCATTTGCATGAGGAGCTGCTTCGCCGGGACGCCGGGCAGCGGCGACGAGAGCACGTGCGGCGCGACGTTCGCCGGATCGCTGTAGTCGAACTGCATCTGCGCGAGCTCGAGGAGGAGCTGCTCGTCGAGCGAGTCCGGATACGACGCCGGGATGATGAGCTTGGCCTCCTTCCAGTTCACCGACCGTTCGAAGAGCGAGGCCCAGAACCCCCCGCCGCACCCGAGCACGCCGCGCGTCACGTCCGGGTCGTACCCCATGAAGCTGAGGCCCATGATGCCGCCGAGCGAGATGCCGTAGTACGTGAGGCGCGTCGGATCGGCGACGGGCGCCCCGCCGGCTTTCCCGGTGACGGTCATCGTCGGGTCCGTGACGATGGCGCCGACCATCGTGCGCGCCAGCACCATCGCGTTGACGAGCGCCTGCTGGAGCCGATCGGTGATCCACGGGAAGTCGTTGAAGTCCGTGAGCGCGTACGAGAGCGCCTGGTTCGTGTCGGACGAGAGCGGGTTCTCGTGCGCCGAGAGGCCGATCCAGTCGGTGGCGACGACGACGTACCCCTCGAGGTTCGCGAAGTCCTGCACGTACGAGCCCGTCGCGTCGCCGAGCTCGAGCTCTCCCGTGTTGAAGAGGCCGTGACCGTAGAGGACGACGGGAAGGGGCCCCTTCGTGGCGGCGACCGCGGGGACGAGGATGGTGAAGGGCGCCTGGTAGGTGCCGACGAGCTGCGGGTTGCCGGCGGCGTCGAACGTGAGCTCCGCTTCGGCCTTCGTCTCGTCGGCGTTGTCGAGGAACTGCGGGACCGTGAAGGTGCCGCGGACGCGCCGGAGCACCTCCGCGTCGAGGTTCTCGTCGACCGCGGTCACCGTGTAGCCGGCCCCCTGGGGTCCCACGGCGGCGAGCCCCTGATCGCGCATCGACAGCACGTGCCCCGTGATGGCCTCGTCGCTCCCCGTCACGAAGTCCCACGCGACGACGAGGTCCTTCTCGGGAACGCCCGCGGCGGCGAGCGAAGCGAGGATCGCCGGCATGCGCGCCGCCTCGGCCTGCGACCGCGCGTCGGGCGGGGCGGTGCCGGTCGCGATGGTCTGGAAGAGAGGGGGCGGCGTGGGCATGGTTCCGTCGAGGGTCGTGACGGCGTTCGTGATGCCGACGGCGTATTGGTGGCTGGGCAGCAGGCGCGCGGCGGGGGTGATGAGGAGCGCTTGCCGGTCGTCGTCCCGGACGACGTTGGCGTCGACGCCCGAGAAGTGGGCCACGCGCTGGTTGGTGGTCATGTCGACGAGCACGGTGGCGGAGCCGGGCTGAAGGCTGGCCGCGATGTTGGTCTCGGGGACGAGCGACGCGGGATCGATGCGCTCGGCGAACATGTAGAGGAGGGTGCCGGCGGGCGAGAAGCCGTCGGCCATGTTCCATCGCGTGGGGTCGAGGGTCTCGCCCGTGGTGGCGACGACCGGGAGCTGGTCGGCGGTGAGCGCGACGCGGTAGCCGGTGACGGTGGTCGGGTCGGGCTGGAGGTCGATGGCGTTGGGCCAGGGCATCATGCAGGCGCCGGGCGTCCGCAGGGGGCTGCACGAGGCGGGGAGCCCGTCGCCGAGCTGCGGGAGGAGCGTGTTGCCGCTCTGGTCGCAGGCGCCGCTCGCGAAGACGGGGCCGACGAGGAGGAGCAGCCCGGGGAGCAGGCGTCGCATGGGACGCCGCGCATGGTGCGCTATCCTCGCGGCGTGGCCAAGCGGCAGCGCGTCGTCCGCCGGGATCCGGAGGCGCTCTTCGCGGCGAAGAAGCCGGCGAAGAAGCTGCCCTTCGAGTTCGTGCTCGCGGAGCTCGAGGAGCTCGGGCCGACGACGCGGCCGATGTTCGGGTGCCACGCGGTGTACGTCGACGACAAGATCGTGTTCATCCTGCGCGACAAGAAGGACCCGCCGGACGACGACGGGGTCTGGGTGGCGACGACGCGCGAGCACCACGGGGCGCTCCTGCGGGATTTCCCGAGCCTCAGGTCCATCACGGTCCTCGCGGGGGGCGGCGTGACGGGGTGGCAGATCCTGCCGGCGGAGGCGGACGACTTCGAAGAGAGCGTCCTCTTGGCGTGCGAGCTCGTGAAGAGGAGGGATGCGCGGATCGGGAAGATCCCGGGAGGGCGCAGGGGGGAGAGGAGAGGGCGCTGAGTGAGCGAGCGCGATTCTCGATGGATCTCGGACGGGCGGCGGAGCCGCCGTCACCACCGCGAGCGTGAGCGAGCGGTGAGCCGCGCCGCTTGCACACGGCACTCCGCGCCGCGACCTGGGTCGCTCGCCGCTCGCTCACGCTCGCGGTGCTGATGCCGCTGGCGCGGCAGCGGGTGGCGTCTGATCGACAATCGCGCTCGGTCATCTAGCGGCCCGCAGGGCGTCTCGCGAACCATCTCCCCGCCGCTCGCGTGACTTCCTCGGGCCGCGGAGTCGTCTCGGTCGCCCATGCGACGAACCCGTCGGGGCGCACGAGGAGCGCGCTCAGTCCGAGGCGATCCTCGGCGTCGCTGGCCACGTACCGGACACGGTCGCCCCAGAGGCCGTCGAGCGCCTGGAGCGACGCCCGCCCGCCGAAGTCGAGCAGCAAGCCGTTTCCCTCCCGGAGCCGCGTGCCGGGCCGCGTTCCGTCGTCGAGCTCGAAGTCCGGGCAGCTGCGGCCGACGAGCGGGTGGTCCTCGCCGAGGTCGTAGCGGAGGGACACGCCCCAGACGCGATCCGCGAAGTAGGTCGCGCCGTCGCGCGTGTCGAGGAGATCGCGGAGGATGGCCTCGAGCGCGCGGGAGCCTCGGTTCGGTCGCATCACCGCGACCTGGGCCCGCGTCCAGTCGAGGACGCGCGCGCCGATCGGATGGCGCTCGGCGGTGTAGCTGTCGAGCAGGCCGTCCGGGGCGTCGCCTCGGAGGGTCGCGGCCAGCTTCCACCCGAGGTTCATGGCGTCGCCGAGCCCCAGGTTCAAGCCTTGTCCGCCCAGCGGCGAGTGAACGTGCGCGGCGTCGCCCGCCAGCAGCACCCGTCCCTTGCGGTAGGTCGTGGCTTGCATCGAGCGGTCGGTCCACGTCGAGGCGAGCTTCAACGCCGTGAGGGTCACGTCCGTGCAGGAGACGCGCCGCAAGACCGTCTGCACGTGCTCGCAGGTGAGCGGCTGGGTCCGATGGAACGCGCCGCCGTCGAAGTCGACCATCCCGATCACCCCCGGCAGCCACTGCGTGTACATCCCGGTCGGCGTGTAGTGACGGCCCAGGGCGAGCTTCTCCGGATCGGCGAGCTCGACCTCGACCGAGTATCCCGTGAACTCGGGATCGGTCCCCACGAAGTCGAAGCCCCCCTGCTTTCTCACCGTGCTGCGTCCGCCGTCGCATCCCACGAGCCAGCGCCCGCGGACACGTCGGTCGCCGGCGCGGACGAGGACCTCGTCATCCGAAGGCTCGAAGCCCTCGACGCCCTGACCGCGCTGGAGCTCGACTCCGAGCGAGAGCGCGTGAGCGGCGAGGACGCGCTCGAGGTGCTCCATCTCGGTCCCCAGGAGGGTGTCGGCCGGGCCCGGGAGTCGGTACGTCCACCGCGAGGAATCGATGTGGCCGTAGTCGAACGGGATGCCCGCGAAGTGGCCGGCCGGCCCGCGGCGCTCGGAGCCTGCGGCCATGGATCCAGGCCTCGGCGCGCCGGGGCCGCCCTCACCGGCACGAGGTGACGACGCGATTCGTTCGAGGAGGCCGCGCCGGTGCAGCGCTTCGACGCTCGGCCCCCAGAGGCCTCGCATCCCGAACGGGAGGCGCTTCAGGGGCGAGCTGGGATCCTCCAGCGGCTCGAGCACCAGCACGGAGAGCTTCGCGAGCCGCAGCTCGCACGCCAGGAACAGGCCGACCGGGCCCGCCCCCGCGATGATCACGTCGTAGAGCAAGGCGTCCCTCTCGTCCCGGATGATTCCACCGGGTACAATCATAGAGTCACTCCAAGTTTCCGCAAGCCCAGGCTATGCTGCGACGAGATGACCCCCGACGAGCCCGGCCTCCGCGAGCGGAAGAAGGCCAAGACGCGCCTCCTCATCTCCGGCATCGCGACGAAGATGTTCCAGGAACGCGGCTTCGACGCCGTGACGGTCGCCGAGGTCGCGGCGGCCGCCGAGGTCTCCGTCGCGACCCTCTTCAACTACTTCGAGACCAAGGAGGACCTCTTCTTCGACCGCGACGCGGAGGTCCTCGCCGCCCACGTGCGCTTCGTCCGGGACCGCAAGAAGGGCGAGTCGATCCCGTCGGCCATGCGCCGCGCGTTCCATGCCTCGATCGACGACGCCTCGATGCATCGGTTCCTCACCGGCGGCGGGCAGTTCCTGCGCACGATCGAGGCCAGCTCCGCCCTGCGCGCGCGCGCCCGGTTCGCGCTCGAGCAGATCGAGGCGGCGCTCGCCCGGACCATCGCCGAGGAGACCCACGCCGCCAAGGGTGACCCGACGCCGCGCGTCGTCGCCGGCCTGCTCGTCTCGATCGAGCGCGTGCTCGTCGCCGACGCGAGCGCCGCGGTCCTGCGGGGAGAAGGACTGGCCTCCGCCAAGCGCAAGCTCAAGAAGACGTGCGACCTCGCGTTCGCCCTGCTCGAGCGGGGCGCCGGCGCCTACGGACGGTAGACGTACGCGACCCTCTGGAGGAGCGGGGCTCGCCGGCCCATACCAGCCGCGGGGGGCGGTGCCCTCGTTGCACCGCCCCCCGAGCCGAGCGCCCGTCAGCTACCGGGCTTGGGAGACGACCCCGTCGTCGCCGGCGCCGGACTCGGCGCGGGCGTGGTCGACGTCGTCGTCGAAGCAGGCATCACGAGGCTCACGGTGGTGACCGCCGTGACGGGCACCTCCATGGTCGACGTGAGCTTGCTCGTCGTGCCGCGAAGCTGTCGAGTCGCGGCGCTCTTCGCGGCGGCGGAAGCCTTGACCTTGGCGGTCTTCGGGCCCTTCGGCTGCGGGACA
The DNA here is from genome assembly GCA_036501935.1 of Polyangiaceae bacterium. Classification (GTDB taxonomy): domain Bacteria; phylum Myxococcota_A; class Polyangia; order Polyangiales; family Polyangiaceae; genus Palsa-1150. Next base: position 179,395 of record DASXZL010000077.1, read on the forward strand.
GGCATCCCGAAGTCTCCGAGCACGGCGTTTGCCGTCTTTCCGTACTGCGAAATGACGTAGTTGCGCAGAAGCTCATAGAGGGCATTGGCGGTGGCCTCTGCCGTATGAGCCGTGGCGACTGCGTCCATCCACTGCTTGCGCAGTGCTTCGGCGGCTGTCATGGCCGTGATCGCGAGCGCGAACACGGCCTTCAACGACACGGCGGTGTACGTGACGCCGCCGAGCGTCACGCCTGCCGTGAGGTGCTTGTCGATGCCCGCCTGGACGCTCGTGAAGAGCGTCAGGACGGACGGCCTATTCTTGGTAGCCAATGTGGGTCACCTACCTTTCGAACACGACGAACCGTGGGCGCACGGGGAGCGCGCAGCACCATGCTGCTCGCCCCCCGCAACCAACAAAGAGGGAATGGCATCCGGCTCGCGGTTGTGTGACAAACTTTCTTCCGCGGCCGGACGATTTCCCACGAGGGCCGGATCGGATTGGGCTCCGATCGAGTCCTCCTGAGAGAAGGCCGTACGAGACCCGTTTTTGTTGCAGACTATTTTCGGGGGCGCGGACGATTTGCCCGGGACCCCCGAGAAGGATCCCGAGGCCCCGGAGAAGCACTCCGACCCCTCGGGAATGGACTCGAGGGCCGTCGAGTGAATTGCCGAGGCCTCCGAGAAGCACTCCGAGGCTCCGGAGAAGCACTCGAGGGCCCCGGGATTCCATGCCGGCACCCTGGAGAAGCACTCCGGGGCCTCGGGAAGGCATTCCGACCCCCTGGAGAAGCACTCCGAGGCCCCGGGATCCCACTCCGACACCCTGGAGAAGCACCCCATCGCCCGGGGGTCGAACCCTGCCCGCCACGCGAAGCCCTGCAGCCGCCTCGCGTCGAAGGCAACCACCTCGGAGACGCGCTCCGCCGACCCCGCGAGCCATCCCGGTCGTGTCACGTGGCTGTTCCCGCCCGTCCGGTCCCTGGCGATCCGGCTCGGGTGCTTCCCGGCCTCGCTCGCGTGGTCCTCGACGAAATGCGCGATTCACTCCAGCCCGCGCGGGTCCGGCCCCGGAACCCCGGAGTCCCTCCCCTCGACCGCGGGATCCGACACGAAGCCGCAAAAGTGCTCCTGCACCCCGCCGGCGTCGTTCCCAGGCTCGCCCGAGAAGCTCCCCTCGCCCCCCGAGCCCCTCTCCGAGCCGAGAGCCCGCCGTCGACGGGTCGGCGCGCAGCCGTGGCGGGGGGTTCCTCCCGAATTCCCGCGCAAGCTTTGCGAAGCAAAGCGCCGCGCGGGGGAGGTCGGAGGGACCCGCCGCG
>DASXZL010000078.1:0-268331 GCA_036501935.1 Polyangiaceae bacterium
CGCTCCTTCCGACGGGGCAAAAGGAGCGCGCCGCCATGCACCCTCATCTTCCCCATCACAAGCTCGTTGCCTACGGAGTCGCGCTGGAGCTTCTCCAGTCCGTGCGGGACGCGAAGATCCGCGACAGCTACCTTCGGGACCACGCGATGCGCGCGGCGAAGAGCGCCTGCCTCAATGCAGCCGAGGGTGCCGGGCGCGTCTCCAGGGCCGACAAGGCGCGCGCCTTCACCATCGCACGCGGCGAGGCGTGCGAGGCGGCGGCATGCGTCGAGATCGCCGTTCGGGCCGGCGATGCAGACGCGGGCGCGCTGGACGCCGTGATGGCGCACGCGGATCGCTTCGTCGCGCTGACGACCGGGCTGATTCGGTAGCGGCCGCTCGGGCTGCGCGTCACCGCGACGCGCAGCCCGGCGAGCCGGCTAGCGAGGCAGTGCCCGGAGCATCCGCTTCAGGCGAACCGCGAGAGACAGGAGCTTCGCGGCGACCTCGCTGTCGACCGCCTCGATGGCGTCCGCGAGGTCGACCGCGCCGATGAGCTCGTGCAGCGAATTGTTCGCGATGTCGAAGTGACGCCGGCGGATCCCCGACGCGTCGCTCGGCAGCCCTTCGCAGAGGCCGAGAAACGCGCTCTTCGCCGCGCGCGTCGCTTGGTCTCGCAGCTCGGCATCGCGAATCCCGGCTTGATGGGTGAGCTTCGCAAGCTCCTTGGCGACGACGTACGCATCGAGCTTCTGAAACGGAAGAAGTGAGTTGTTCATGGTGTTCGGCCCTCCGCCCCGTCGGGGGCCGAACACCATGAACATCTCCCGCTTCCAGACCCGTCGAGCCGGTCAACCTGGTTGCAGCCGCAGTGCCACGCTCCTGCATGGCGCGAGGCTGCGCGAAGGTCGAAGGCCCGCGCCCGTCGCGATTGGGTCGAGGTCGAGGTCGGGGTCGAGGTCGAGGTCGGGGTCGAGGTCGAGGTCGAGGTCGAGGTCGGGGTCGGGGTCGAGGTCGAGGTCGAGGTCGAGGTCGAGGTCGGGGTCGGGGTCGGGGTCGGGGTCGGGGCACACAAGACCGGCGAAGCCGGTCAGCACCGCGAGCGTCAGCGAGCGGTGAGCGTCGAGAAGGGAGAGGGAGGAAGAGGCAGGAAGAGGGAAAGAAGGGGGGGTGACAAGCGCCGCGCCGCGCTTCGCGCGTCACGTCGCTTGCAATCGAGGTTCGGGCCTCGGCACTTGGTGGGCTCCCGAGCATGGCGGCGCGCTCCTTCCGACGGGGCAAAAGGAGCGCGCCGCCATGCACCCTCATCTTCCCCATCACAAGCTCGTTGCCTACGGAGTCGCGCTGGAGCTTCTCCAGTCCGTGCGTGACGCCAAGATTCGCGACAGCTACCTCCGGGACCACGCGATGCGCGCGGCGAAGAGCGCCTGCCTCAATGCAGCCGAGGGTGCCGGGCGCGTTTCGAGGGCCGACAAGGCACGCGCCTTCACCATCGCACGCGGCGAGGCGTGCGAGGCGGCGGCGTGCGTCGAGATCGCCGTTCGGGCCGGCGACGCGGACGAGGGCGCGCTGAGCGCGGTGATGGCTCATGCCGACCGCTTCGTCGCGCTGACGACGGGGCTGATTCGGTAGCGGCCACTCGGGGTGCGCGTCACGGCGACGCGCAGCCCGGCGAGCACGCTCGCGAGGCAGCGCGCAGAGCATGCGCTTCAGACGAACTGCGAGAGACAGCAGCTTCGCGGCGACCGCGGTGTCGACCGCCTCGATGGCGTCCGCGAGATCCACGGCGCCGATGAGCTCCAGCTTCCAGACCCGTCGAGCAGCCCGAAGTGTGTTGCAGCCGCAGTGCCACGCTCCCGCGTGGCGCGAGGCTGCGCCGTAGTCGAAGCGCCGCACTACCTTCGCGCTCGAGGGTCCTTCGCGCTCGAGGGTCGCGGTCGCGGTCGCGGTCGCGGTCGCGGTCGCGGTCGCGGTCGCGGTCGGAGTCGGGGTCCGCTGCCCGTCTCCATGGGGCGCCTTCCCCCCATCCGCCGCCCCCGCCTCCACTCCCTCCCGCTACGCAACCGCTCGACTCCTCAGCGATTCGCCTCCTGGACCCACCTGTGCAACGCAGCCGGCCATGGCCCAGCTCCAGCGGCCGGCGACGCTGAGGGAGTTCCTCATTCACTCGCTCCTCGTGTGGCGGGACAGGGACACCCTGGTCGATCGCGACGACGACGAGCCGACGACGCAGCTTCGACGACCCGACAGCGACGCCCCTCCCGCGGAGTCGCCCCGATCCTCGCGGGCGTCGTTCGTCTTCGATCTCAGCGCGGTTCCCCGCGGCGATTCCCGGCCCACGCTGCCCGCTCCCGCGCCTGCCCCATGGCCGGCCGCACGCGCCCGACGAAGGCGCCCCGTCGTTCCTGCGCCGCCGTCGAGCGAGCGCCACGCGGACCTGATGGGGGCCATCCTGCTTGCTCTCGTGGTCATCGCCGCCCTCGTCATGGCCCGGTAGCATCGCGGCCGTGAGCGCCCCGACCTGAGCTGACGCAGATGGGGCTCCTCGCAGGACAAGTTCGAGATCTTCGTCGCCGCCGACGTCCTCGTCGCCATCGGCCTGGGCCGCGGCCTCGTCACCCACCTGCGCGACTGCGTCTGGCTCTGACGGCTCACACGGCGGCATGCCCGAAGCGCAGCCCGCGCCGGTCGGCGTACTTCTCCAGTGTCGCCACGCTCCCCGACGCGTCGGCGAGCCCCACGTAGCCGTCGGGTCTCACGAGGTACACGGCGTTCCGCGCGAAGCCCGTCGCCGCCGTCTTCCCGCTCCAGGGGAACACGTGGAGCGGCAAGCCGCGGCGCGCGCACATCGCGGTGAGCTCGGTCGGCGCCTCTCCGTAGACGTGGGCCTGCCAGGAGAGCGACGCGAGCGGCGCGAAGTTGTCCGCCCCTCCGGGAACGTCGGGCGCGACCCACGGCAAGCGATCGCCCCCGTGCACCCGCCCGGCCTTGCCCTCGGAGAGCGGGCCGGAACGGTAGTGGATGAGCGTCTGCGACACCGTCTTGAAGAGGTACCGCCGCACGCTCGGCCGGGCGACGAGCCGCGGCAGGACCACGGGCATCGCGTCGACGCGGAGATACCGCGCGAGAGGCCCCTCCTTGCTCGCGATCGTGAAGGCGCGGTCGGTCGTGGCGACGAGGCGCCGCGCGAACGCGATCCGCTCCGGCTCGTAGCTCTCCAGCAGCGTCGCGTCGGCGCGCCGCCCGAGGACCGCGCCGAGCTTCCACGCGAGGTCGACGGCGTCGCCGATGCCGGTGTTCATGCCCTGTCCGCCGACGGGGCTGTGCACGTGGGCGGCGTCCCCCAGGAGAAACGCGCGACCCCGCGCGAAGTGGCCCGCCACCCGGTGGTGCACGCGGTAGGTCGAGAACCAGTGGACGCGCTCGACGGTCAGCTTCATCCGGTCGAGGATCTTCGGGCTCACGTCGTCCCACGTGAGCTCGTGGCGCTTCTCTTCGGAAGCCTGCTTCACCGTGCCGATCAGCCGGGCCGCGCGCTCGCCCTTCATCGGGAAGACGGCCAGGAGATCGGCGTCGTCGAGCGCCACGTGAAGCTCATGGTTCGACGCTGGACCCCGGAGCTCGACGTCCGCCACGTAGAAGAACCGCTCGTACGTCCCGCCCGGGAACCCGATGCCGAGCCCTTCGCGCACCTGGGAGTGGCCGCCGTCGCAGCCGGCGATGTACGCGGCCTCGCAGCTGGCGACTTGGCCGCCGTCGCGCTGGAGCCGGGCGACGACGCGGTCGCCGTGCTCCTCGAAGCCCACGAGCTCGGTGCGGCGCTCGACCTCGACGCCGGCGCGCCGCAGGTGCTCGACCAGCAGCCGCTCGTGCTGGTCCTGCGGGAAGACGATCACGTACGGGAAGGGGCTCGAGCCCTGGCCGATGGCGCCGATGTCGACGCGCGCGGCGTGGTCGCCGCGAGACCACAGGTTGATGGCCGTGAACCTCACGCCACGCTCGACCACCTCGTCCGCCAGCCCCATCTGCCGGTAAAGCTCGAGCGTGCGCGCGTGCACCACGAGCGCGCGCGACGTCGTCCCCGGCTCGGCCGCGCGGTCGACGATGCGCACGTCGACGCCGAACCGCTTCAGCCACAGCGCCAGCACGAGGCCGGTCGGGCCGGCGCCCACGACGAGGACCTGGGTCACGGATCACCGGTCCCTGCATCGGTCACACCAGCCTCGGGCAATGGCGCGGCCACCACGAGCACGTGCAGACCCTTGCCGTCGTAGCCGGCGTCGCCCGTCACGGGCGCGAACGCGTGCGGGGCGTTCGGATCGCCGAGCACCGCGACGAGGTAAGTCCGCGGCTGGCCGAAGAACAGCGTGGGATCGACGGTCGGGTCGATGAGCTGCTGCGATTCGGCGAGCGACATCCACAGCTGACCCGCCCCTCCGGCGCCCGGCACGTCGACCGTGAAGCCGAGCTGGCCGTAGCCCACGAGCCCCGCATCGAGCGGCACGCCCGTCGGCGCGGCGAGATCGCCCTCGCCGTGGAGGATCGCCACGGGGATGGCCGCGTCCGCGTCGTCCGCGCCGAAGGACACGAGGGCCGTGCCCCCGTCGCCTTCGAGCGCGGCCAGCGCGGGGGAGAGCTGCGCGGCCTGAAGGGACAGGAGCGAGCCGGTCGTCGTCGAAGAGGGCGAGAGTTGCAGGACGTCGGCGTGGAGGTTGCCGCTGGAGGCGCTCCAGCTCGGGCCGCAGAGCGTGGTGGAGGCGTTCGGGTCGAGCGCGCCCGGCAGGCAGCCGCTCAGCGCGACGACGTTGTCGCGGGCGGTCACGACCCCGGTGCCGGCGGCGATGGTCGCGACGGGCCAGTAGTCGAGGTTGTACCGGAGGCAGGGCGGCGGCTGGTTGGAGGCGCTGCCGCACACCAGCAGATCGCACGTCGACTGCGGGGCCGTCTGCCCCTGCTCGATCCGCGCGAGGTTCTCGGCGTCCAGCGCGTAGAGCGTGATGCCGTCGCCGACGAGGGAGGTCGCGTCGCTCATCGCCGCGACGCCGCCGAGAGGGACACCCGGGTAGTTGCTGCCGGGCATCACGCCGTCGCCGGGAAAGGGGACGACGGGGGCCACGACGCCGTTCGTCGCCCAGCAGAGGCGCACGTCGGGAAGACTCGGGGACGCCTGAACGAGGAGCGCGGTCGTCGGCGCGAGCGTCGGGCCGTCCTGCGCGACCGCCGTGTCCGCGAGCGAGGTCTCGGGGACGCTCGTGTCGAAGCTGCTTCCGGAGTCGCCCCCCCCGCTGCTGCTGCTCGGGCCGAATGCCCCGGCCTCGGCGGAGCTGCAGGCCCCCGCCATCAGCGTGGCCGGGAAGGAGAGGGCGAGAAGAAGGAGCGCCCCGTACTGGCGGGCGCGAGCGTGTGAAGAAAGCATGCTGCATCGTAGCCGGACGACGACGCTCGTGCTTCCCGGTCAGGAGCCGACGAGACCCTCGGCCTTCAGCCACTCGTACGACTCGCGCAGCATGTCCTCGAGGGACACCGCCGCGTAACCGAGCTCGCGCATGGCCTTGTCGCTCTTGAAGAGGTGCGGCGGTCGGCTCGTCCCCACGGCGATCTCCGGCGTCACCGTCGGCGCGCGCTTCGTGACGTAGGACCCCCACTGCGACACGCGCCCGAGCGCCCGGATGATCCACCCCGGCATCGGCCGCTTCGGCACCTTCTTGCCCGTGAGCTGCCCGATGAGGGTCACCATCTCGAGGTACGTCCCCCAGACGCCTCCGAGCAGGTACCGCTCCCCGCTGCGCCCCTTGTCGACCGCGGCGATGTGCGCCTTCGCGACCTGTCCCGCGTGCGCCCAGGTGCCCTTGCCCGGAGGAATGCCCGGGAGCTTGCCCCGGTCGACCAGCGTGATGATGCGCGCCCACTGCGAGGTGTCGTACTTGCCGACGATGTGGCCGGGGCAAAGGATGCACGCCTCGAGTCCCTGCGCGACGCCGCGGTCGACCTCGAGCTCGCCGAGGTACTTGGAGCGCTCGTAGTTCACGCTGGAGGCGAGCGCGTTCGACTTCGCCGTCTCGTCGAAGACCGCGTGCTGCTCGCCCCAGGCACCCTCCGTCGAGGTGTGCACGAGGCGCCGGGCTTTGCGCGCGAGCGCGGCCTCGACGACGAAGCGCGTGCCGTCGACGTTCTCGCGCGTCTGCTGCGCGTCGCCGCCCGACCAGAGGCTCGTGTTGCCCGCGACGTGGAACACCGCATCGCAGCGCTCGGGCATCGCGCGCGCCAGCGAAGCCGCGTCCGTGATGGAGCCGACGGCGAGCTCCACGCCGTAGGCCTTCAGGTGCGTCACGTCGGACGTCGGGCGATGCAGCGCGACCACGCGCCAGCCGAGCGCCGTCAGCTGTTCGACGACGTGGCGTCCGACAAAGCCGGTCCCCCCCGTCACGAAGGCCGTTCGCGCCATGGCTTTCCGAGCCTACTGCAAAGCTCGCTGGTGCCGGCGCGAAACCGAGGCCGCTCCTGAGATAGCGTAGTCGCCATGCGCCTCTTCATCGCCGACGAGCTCCCCCCCAAGTCGCTCGACGCCCTCTCCTCCCTCGGCCTCGAGGTCGTCTTCGATCCCAAGTGCAGCGCGGACGAGCTGCCGGCTCGCATCGGGGATGCGGGCATCCTGGTGGTCCGCAGCACCAAGGTGACGCGCGCGACCATCGAGGCGGGGGCGCGCCTCGGGCTCATCGTGCGCGCCGGCGCCGGGTACGACACCATCGACGTCGCCGCGGCCAGCGAGCGCGGGATCTTCGTCAGCAACTGCCCGGGCAAGAACAGCGTCGCCGTGGCCGAGCTGGCGATGGGGCTCATCGTCGCGCTCGACCGGCGCATCGTCGACGGGACGAACGATCTGCGGGCCGGCAAGTGGAACAAGAAGGAGTACGGCCAGGCCGACGGCCTGAAAGGGAGGACACTGGGCCTCGCCGGGCTCGGTCGCATCGGCGTCGAGGTCGCGCGGAGGGCGCGGGCCTTCGCCATGCACGTCATCGCGTGGTCGATCCCGTTCGACGAGGAGGCGGCCACGGCGCACGGCATCGGCGCGTGCGCGACCCTGCACGAGCTCGTCGAGAGGTCCGACGTCGTGAGCGTGCACCTGCCGCAGACGCTGGAGACGAAGCGCCTCTTCAACGCCGACGTGTTCGCGCGGATGAAGCCGCGGGCCATCTTCGTCAACACGAGCCGCGGCGGGATCGTGGACGAGGCGGCCCTGGCGGTGGCGATGCGCGAGCGCGGGCTGCGCGTGGGGCTCGACGTGTTCGAGCCGGAGCCGACGGCGGCGGTGTCGGAGTTCCGGCCCGCGGTGGCCAGCGCGGGGACGTTCGTGGGGACGCACCACATCGGGGCGAGCACCGAGCAGGCGCAGGACGCCATCGCCGCCGAGACGGTGCGCATCTGCCGGGAGTTCTTGAACACGGGCCGCGTGCCCAACGTGGTCAACGTGGAGGAGCACGCGCCGGCGGAGTGTCAGCTCGTCGTGCGCCACCACGATCAGGTGGGCGTGCTGGCGTCGGTGCTGACCATCCTGCGCAACCATGGCGCGAACGTCGAGGAGATGAGCAACACGATCTTCCAGGGCGCGAAGACGGCGGTGGCCGCCATCCGGCTCACGCGGATGCCGCCGCCCGAGGTGGTGGCCGAGATCGCGGGGCTGAAGGGCTCCGTCATCGCGGTGGAGGCCAAGGGGACGGTCTGAGGGCCGGCGCGAGGTGAGGCTGGGAGTCAGGGTGGGGAGTCAGGGTGGAGAGTTCGGGTGGGGGGAGTCAGGGCGGGGGTGAGGTGATCGCGTCGATCGAGGGATGATCGGCGGGATCATGTGGGCGCAGGGCGCACGCACGCGAATCCTCGACGATTCGTGGCCGCGCGAGGGGCGGGGCGGCTGGTCCGGCGCTCGCAGAGGGGGGAAGCCGGAGGTTCTCATGCGGGCTCTCGTGGTGCTGTCTGTGTGTGTGAGCGCGGGTCTCCTGGCGGCGTGCGCGTCGGGCTCGGGGCAGGGGGATCCCTCCGCGGACAAGGAAGGGAGCAGCGGGAGCGGCAGCGGGAGCGGGAGCGGCAGCGGAAGCAGCAGCGGGAGCGGAAGCAGCAGCGGAAGCAGCGGGGGGAAGGGCTCGAGCAGCGGGAGCGGGAGCTCCAGCGGTTCGAGCAGCGGGAGCGGGAGCTCCAGCGGTTCGAGCAGTGGGAGCAGCGGCGGCTCGGGAAGCAGCTCGGGGAGCAGCAGCGGTTCGAGCAGCGGCGGCGCGGGCGGTCCTGTGCCGACCCTCGGAGGCTGCGGCGTCTTCCCCGCCGACAACCCGTGGAACACGCGCATCGACGACACCACGACCTACCCGGTGCACCCGAATTCGGCGACGTACATCACGAACATGAGCCCGACGACGCACCTGCACCCCGACTGGGGCGACTGGTCGACGGACCACTACGGCATCCCGTGGCAGACGGTGCCCTCGTCGCAGGCGATGGTACCGATGACCTTCGACACGGCCGACGAGAGCGATCCCGGGCCGTATCCCTTCCCCCCGAACGCGCTCGTCGAGGGCGGCGCGAACTCGGGCGGGGACATGCACGTCCTCGTCGTCCAGCAGGGGGCGTGCGCGCTCTACGAGACGTGGAGCACCACGTACGTCGGACCGGGATGGAAGGCAGGCTCGGGGGCGAAGTTCGATCTCACGTCGAACACGCTCCGCCCGGACGGGTGGACGTCGGCGGACGCCGCGGGTCTTCCCATCCTGCCGGGCCTCGTGAAGGTGTCCGAGGTCAACGCGGGCGTCATCAACCACGCGCTGCGCTTCACGGTGTCCAAGTCGCAGCAGGCGTACATCCACCCGGCGACCCACGCAGCCGGCGACGCCAACACGTCGCTGCCTCCGATGGGCCTGCGCCTTCGCCTGAAGGCGAGCTTCGACACGTCGAGCTTCAAGGGGCCGACGCTCGTCATCCTGACCGCGATGAAGGAGTACGGCCTCATCCTCGCGGACAACGGCAGCAACTGGTACGTCAGCGGCGACAGCGACGACGGATGGACCAGCCTGATGGACCAGCTCGTGTCGGACTTCGACAAGGTCACCGGCAACGACTTCGAAGCCGTCCAGACCGGACCCCTGTCGACCGCGGGGCTCTAGCGCCCTGCTGTCATCGTGAGCGAAGCGAACGACCCCATTTGCGCCGTGGGGTCCTTCGGCCTTCGGCCTCACGAGGACGGCAAACGGCGCTCGTCTAGTTGCTCGCGGCGAGGGGGGCTTCGCCGCCGTCGGAGCCGAAGCCCATGTTGAGGATGGTGCTCCAGGGGACGAGGCTCCCGTCCTCGGCGTGGTTCACGACGCCGATCTGGAGGCCGCGCAGGCTCGTGGCTTCGTTGAAGAGGCCGATCTGCACGCCGCGCACCTTGTCGGCGACGTTCACGAGCCCGATCTGGGCGCCGCGCATGTCGCCGCTGTAGTCGACGACGCCGACCTGCAGGCCGTGGTGGTCCTCCGAGGAGATGTTCAAGGCGCCGAGCTGCGCGCCCCGCGCGTGCTCCGAGAACGTCACCGCTCCCACTTGCGCCAGCCCGTGGAACTCCTCGGCGTAGGCGAAGACGGCGCCGAGCTGCACGGGGGCCCACATGTCCCCGTCGGTCACGGAGGCGAGGCCCACCTGCGCGACGCCGGTGAAACCCTTGCTCGTGTAATCGAGGATCCCCGCCTGGAGGACGCCCGTGAACCGGCCGTCGTTCCAGTCGAGCGCGCCGACCTGCGCGAGACCGGCGAAGCTCCCGTCGCGCGACGTGCCCGCGAAGACGGTCCCCGAGCCGACCTCGTTGACGAGCCCGAGCTGCAACCCGCCCGCGAACTCCTCGTCGTCGCGCGACAGCAGACCGAGCTGCGCGACGCCGGCGAAATCCTTCGTGTGCGCGTACGAAGCGAGCTGCAGGCCGCCGCCGAACTCGCGGCTGGCCGCGTGCGCGACCGAGACCTGCACGAGGCCGCGGAAGCGGTCCGCTTCGTCGTGGGCCACGCCGAGCTGGAGCGCCCCGACGAAGTCGCGCTCGGTGCGGCCATAGCCGCCCACCTGGGCGAGGCCGTAGAAGTCGCCGGCGCGATCGTAGGGGGCGAGCTGCAAGACGCCCGCGAACTCCTCGGCGTCGTCGTGCGCCAGCGAGAGCTGCGTCACCCCGGCGAAGTGGCCCGCGAGGTTCTTGCTGAGGCCGACCTGCGCCACCCCGTAGAACTTCTCCGCGTTGGCCTGGCCGAGGGCGAGCTCCGTCGCGCCGACGAAGACGCCCGCGTCCTGCCGCACCGTGGCGAAGCTCGCGGCGCCGTAGAAGTGATGCACGCGGCCCTGGGCGAGGGCGAAGGTGCCGACGCCCCCGAAGGTCGCGAGCCGAGGCCGGATCCCGGCGTGGAGGATGGCCCAGTCGTAGGCGGGGGCGGGCGCCTCCATGCCGGGCGACGCTTCGGCGCCGGCGACGACGGGGGCGTCGTCGGCGTGAGCGAGCCGGACGGCGAAGAGGCAGGGGAGCAGGGCGGCGGCGGCGAGGAGGGTTCGGGCTTGGCGCATGGCGAAGCAGGAACGGTCGGGCCGCGGTCGGCCTTACACTGCCGCGATGCGCTTCCCGACAGGTCTCTTCGCTGGTCTCGCCCTTCTCCTCGCCTCCGGTTCCGCGGAGGCCGCCACGACGCTCAAGATAGGCACCCTGGCCCCGCAGGATTCGCCGTGGGGAAAGGAGTTCAAGGCCTGGGCGGCGGCCGTGGCGGCGGACACCGGTGGCGAGCTGACGCTCGACTTCGCGTGGAACGGGCAGGCGGGCGACGAGAAGCTGATGGTGGAGAAGATCCGCTCGGGGCAGCTCGACGGGGCGGCCGTGACGGCCATCGGGCTCGGGCAGACGGGCGTCATGGATGTCCTGGCCTTCCAGCTCCCGGGTCTCTTCACGAGCTGGGCGAAGCTCGATCACGCGCGCGACGTGGTGCACGACGAGCTGGCCCGGGAGTTCGAGGCCAAGGGCTTCACGTTGCTCGGGTGGGGTGACGTCGGCGCGGCGAAGACGATGTCGATCGGCTTCGAAGTGCGCACGCCGCACGATCTCCAGGGGAAGGGCGTCTTCACCATTCCGGGCGACCCCATTTCGCCGGCGGTGTTCGCGGCGGTCGGGGGGTTGACGCCGCGCTCGCTCGCCGTGCCGGAGATCCTGACCCACCTCGGCGCCGACGTGAACGTGCTCACGGTGCCGCCGCTCGTCGCCGAGCAGCTCCAGTGGGCGTCGCGCATCACGCACATCAACACGACGACCACCGCGTTCGGCATCGGGGGGCTCATCATGTCGTCGTCGCGTCTTCGCGGGCTGACCGACGCGCAGCGCACGCCGTTCCTCACGCGCGGGCAGGCCGCGAACGACAAGCTCTCCCACACCATCCGCAACCTCGACGCCCAGTCCTTCGCGCGGCTGAAGGCGACCAAGGTCGCGTACGAGCCGACGGAGGCCGAGAAGAACCAGTGGCGTCCCGTGTTCGAGGGCGTCGCGAAGCAGATGTGCGGACCGGTCATCCGCGCGGACTTCTGCAAAGAGGTGTTCGACGCTTCGCGCTGAGGTCCGAGGGGTCTACCCCCAGGCTCTCCGACGAGGAGCGAGTTCTTGTCTGCGCTGATCGTCCACGCCCTACGCCGTGGACGTGACGACCCGAGCCGTTACGCGCCGGTGACGGTGACCTTGTTCATCTTCACGGGCGTCAGCGGGCGGTCGTCGCCGTCGGTCTTCGTCTTCTCGATGGCCTGCACGACGTCCATCCCCGCGATGACCTTGCCGAACACCGGGTGCTTGCTGGCGCCCGGCGAGAACCAGTCGAGGTACGCGTTGTGGACGGTGTTGATGAAGAACTGGCAGCTGCCGCTGTTCGGGCGGCCGGTGTTCGCCATCGAGAGCGTGCCCGGCTCGTTGGACAGCTTGGCGTCCGGCGGGTGCTCGTCCTTGATCGTCCCGTCGGGGCCGTCGCCCGTGCCGGCGCGCGTGCTCTTCGGGTCCTTGCTGTACGGGCAGCCGAACTGCAGCATGAAGCCGTTGATGACGCGGTGGAAGTGCAGGCCGTCGTAGAAGCCCGCCTTGGCGAGCTTCACGAAGTTGCCCGCCGTGACGGGCATCTTGTCGGAGAAGAGCTCGATGTCGATGTTGCCGAGGGACGTCTCGAGGCGGGCGGTGGGATTCGGCATGCCGTCCCTATACCTGATCGAGCGAGATCTCGCCGTAGCCGTAGACCGGCGGCTTGGTGCCCGGTTTGAGGAAGAGATCGCGCTTGTGGAAGTAAAAGACGATGGGCGTCTCGAGCGCGTCGAAGAGGACGTAAGCGAGCTCCGGCGTCTGGAACCACGAGGTGTCCGCGTTCTTGCGGGCCTGGATGCAGGCCGCGCCCGCCGGCATGACCGTGAGGACGGCGGACTCGTACTTGCCCTTCTTGCCCGGGCCGATGATGTGCAGCTCGGACGCCGTCACGGGGGCGAGGCCGCCGAAGAGCTTGATGGCCCATTGCGCGGACTTCATCGCCGGCTCGACGCTGTCGTGCATGCTGCGGTAGGCGACCCCGACGGGGGTCATGATCGGCTTGGAGAGCTCGCCCATGGCACCGAGCCTAGCAGAACGGAAAGCCGCCCCGATACGCCAGACGCGGGCAGCGTGCGCTACGTGAGAAGCTCGTCCCACCCCGCCTCGAGCGCGCGGAGCTGGCTCGTCTCGGTGGGATCGACGCTGCGCGAGAGCTGCGCGAGCGGATCGACGGCGGCGGGGAGCCGGGCCACGTCGTTCTGCGGCGATTCGGAGGCTCGAGCCTTTCGTGCGCGCGGGGGACGAGAGCGGCGGGTGGACATGGGCAGAGATATTAATGAAGGCCCGGACTTATGGAAGGGCTAAACGAAGTCTCCGGCGCCGGACTATCCTGCCCACCCACGGACACGACGCATGCGGGCCGAGACCATCGTCGTGGGTGCGGGCTCCTCGGGGGCCGTCCTCGCCTCGCGCGCGACCGAGGGGGGCGAGCGCGAAGTGCTCCTCGTCGAGGCGGGCCCCGATTACCCGGATCCCGAGGGTCTGCCCGCGGACCTCCGCAACGGCACGCGCAACTCGATGCGTCATCACGACTGGGGGCAGAAGCACCGGCCGCGCCCCGGGTCGCCGATTCTCTTCTGGTTTCCTCGAGGACGCGTGGTCGGCGGCTCCTCGGCGGTCAACACGTGCATCGCCCTCCGGGGCCAGCCGCACGACTACGACGAGTGGGCATCCCTCGGCCTCCGCGACTGGAGCTGGGACCTGTGTCTGCCGGCCTTCAAGCGCCTCGAGAACGACCTCGACGTGAAGAACGAGTGGCACTCCCAGGAGGGGCCGATCCCCATCCGGCGGCACACGGCCGGCGAGATGGCGCCCTGGCAGGCGGCCTTCCTCGAGGCGTGCGCGGCGCTCGGCTTCCCGCGGTGCGACGACTCGAACGATCCGACGACGACGGGCGCGGGACCCCACGCGATGAACCTCGTCGACGGCGTGCGCATGAGCGCGGCGCGAGGGTACCTGGATGCGGCGGCGCGGCGGCGCGAGAACCTCGTCATCCGGCCGGACACGCTCGTACGCCGGGTGCTGCTCCGCGACCGGCGCGTCGTCGGCGTGGAGGTGGAGACCCACGGGCGCGTGCACACGATCGCGTCGTCGCGGGTCGTGCTCTGCGCGGGGGCGACGTCGACACCGGGGATCCTGCTTCGGTCGGGCATCGGCCCGCGCCACGCGGTCGAGCGGCTGGGGGTGGACCTCGTCGTCGACCTGCCGGCGGTCGGAGCGAAGCTGCTCGATCATCCGGGGTCGGCCATCTTCCTGCGGCCCAGGCAAGCCCACCGCGTGCCCGGGGAGCACTTCATCCAGACGGTGCTCCGCACGACGTCGAAGTCGGGCCCGCGCAACGACGTGTTCCTGCAGGCCGGCTCTACGGTGCCGCATCCCTATGCCGATCTTCCGCTCGTCAGCATCATGGAGAGCGTCGGCAAGTCCCATGGCCTGGGGACCATCACGTTCACCTCGCCGAGCCCGCGCTCGGCGCCGCGCATCGAGTCGCGTCTCTTCATGGAGGACCGGGATCGCGAGCGCGCCCTCGACGCCATGCAGCTCGCCGTGGAGCTCGCGGAGACCCCCGCGATGCGCGCCCTGGCGACGTTCTTCTGGCCGCCGCCGAGCGTCGTGAAGAGCCGGGAGCGGCTCGGGCAGTGGCTCGGGCGCGTCTGCGACTCGAGCTACCATCCTTGCAGCACGGTCCCGATGGGCGCGGACGACGCGAGCGACGCCGAGGTGGCGACCGACGGGCGCGGCCGCGTGAGGCACGTCGAGGGGCTCTGGGTCGCGGACGCGAGCCTCATGCCCACCATCCCGAGCGCGCACACGAACCTCACCGTACTGATGATGGGCGAGCGCTTCGGCGAGTGGATGCGGCGCGGCGAGATGTGACGGCGAGACGGCCGTCAACGGCGAGGGCGTGTCACTGCGACGGCGTCGTCTTCACCACCTGCGGAGCGGCGTACCACTTGAGGTTGTCGACGAGCACGCTGGAGTCCCAGTTCGAGTCGCCCGTGTCCCAGATGAGGAGCTGGAGGGTGATCGTCTCGCCGCCCTTCACGGGCGCCGTGGTCGTGAGCCATCCCGTCGAGCCGCCGCCGGTGCTCTGGCTCGTGCAGTAGGTCCCCAGGTTGTAGAAGCCGGTGCCCTCGAGCTCCGTGGGGCCTGCCGAGCAGGTCGAGGTCGCCACCAGGGTCCCGTCGCAGCCGACGGGGGTGCCGGGCGTGCATCGAGTGATGAACGGCGTGTTGACGCTGATGACGTTGCCCGCCGTGTCGAAGGCGACGTTCAGATCGCCGACGTTGCCGAGCCACGCCTCGGACTGGAGCCACGCGACGAACTGGTCGTTGAATGTGGAGCAGGCGTACTCGGGCCACTCGCTCGAATAAAAGTCGAAGTCGAACGAGAGGCCGGAGACGTTCTTCGGAACCTGGATCTGGAGGGTCACGCCGATCGTGTCGAAGATCATGGCGCCGGGCGGCGTCGCGCACACGCTGCTCGACTTGGGATAGCCGGGCGGCGCCACGCCGTTGGCGGCATCCATCGCGGTCTGCGCCCCCTTGAAATAGGGATCCCCGGTGCCGCTGGCCGTGCAGACCGCCGTCGCCGAGGGGTCGTCGCACACCATCGCGTAGCCGGAGCTCATCACGCCGAGGTTGCTGCCCTCGCGCGGTTGGACGGCGGTCCCGAAGCCCGGGAGGATCCCGTGCTGTCCCGCGTTGGGGGCCGTCGTGCTGTTGTAACCCTGCGTGTACGTCGCCGAGACGAGGCCCCACGAGCCGCCCGTCGCCAGCTGACAGATGCCGAGGGCCTTCGCAAAGTCGCTCGCGGGGCCCGCGGCCGCGAGCGAGGCGTCGCAAGAGCCAGGCGGTTTCGTCGTTCCGCTGCAGTCGAGATCGCAGGCGTTGCCGGGGAGGTTGACGTTGCCCGGGTCGCAAGGAGGACATCCACCGCTGCCGCTGCTGCTCCCGCTTCCGCTGCCCCCACCGCTGCTGCCGCCGCTGCTCCCGCCCGAGCTACTTCCGCTTCCACTCCCCGAGCCTCCGCCGGAGGAGGAGCTCGCTCCGCTCCCGCTCCCGCTGCCGGAGCCGCTGCTCGCGCCGCTGGAGCTGGTCGTCGGAGCGTCGGCGCCGCCGTCGTGCGAGCCGCCGAGAGGGTCGCTCGCCCCGCTGCAGGCGGCGAGGACCGCCGCCGCGCCGAGGATGGAAGACAGGCCGAGGGCGAGAGAGACGCGCATGCGTGACGGTGATACGCGCAAAGCGTCCCTTTTCTCCCCTCGATTCACGAGACGCGCGTCATTTCCGCCATGAGGACCCCGGCTGCGACGGACACATTGAGGGATTCGACGCTTCCGGCGCCGCGGACGGCGACCAACGCGTCGCATCGTGCGCGCACCCGGTCGCCGAGCCCCTCGCGCTCGTTGCCGACGACCAGCAGCGCCGGGCGCCCGAACGCGAACCCCGCGGCGCCGGTCGTCGCCTGTCCGTCGGCCCCGACGATGCGCACGCCCCGCGCGCGGAGCCGGCCGAGCGTGTCGGCGAGGTCCGTCGTGCGGGCGAGCTGCACGTGCTCGGCGCCCCCTTCCGCGACGCGCACGGCGGTCGGAGCGAGGCCCGGGTGCGGCGCGGGCGTGCCGAGGAGCAGCGCGTCGACGCCGAAGAAGGCCGCGCTCCGCAGGATGGCGCCGATGTTGTACGGGTTTCGCACGCGATCGAGGGCGATCGCCGCGCCGCCGGCGCGGATCAGGAGGTCGGCGAGGTCGCTCGTCGAGAGCCACCTTCGCGGTCGAACGGCGACGCAGAGCCCCTCGTGCTGCGCGCTCTCGGCGATGCGCTCGAGCTCCGAGGGGGTCATCTCCTCGCACGGCACGCGCGCGGAAGCGGACCCGCGGAGCACGTCCCCCAGCTCGTGGCGCACCTCGCGCGAATGGGCGACGCGCAGGACGTCGTCACGCCGATGCTTCAGGACGGCCAGGCCGGCGCGGAGGCCGTGGATGGTCTCGGACGATTCTCGCGGCGTGTCGCGCGGTCGCTCGGGGGAACGGCCCGGGTGGGGGCGTGGACGGGGGCGCTGTACCATCGGCCCGATGATCGCACCGCCGCGCGACGAAGCCGAGCTGCTCGCGCGGGCCCTCGCCCTTCGAGGGATGCCCGTGGAGGCGACGGGGGTCCATCGCAAGGGCAAGGT
Source organism: Polyangiaceae bacterium (assembly GCA_036501935.1). Classification (GTDB taxonomy): domain Bacteria; phylum Myxococcota_A; class Polyangia; order Polyangiales; family Polyangiaceae; genus Palsa-1150. Next base: position 16,751 of record DASXZL010000078.1, read on the forward strand.
GGGCGAGCGCGTCGAGCGTGCGCTCGGGGCGACGGGAGGCTCGACGGCGACCATGGACTTCCCGGCGCTCGGCGTCGAGCTGAAGACCATCCCCGTCGACGCCGTCCGGGGCGGCCCGCGCGAGTCGACCTTCGTGTGCGCCGTGTCGCTCGCCGACGCCGACCGCGCCGAGTGGGCGACCTCGTGGGTGCGCGCGAAGCTCTCCCGGGTGCTCTGGGTGCCCGTCGAGGTGCACCCGGGCGGCGCGCGTCGCATCGGGCAGGCGCGCCTGTGGTCGCCGTCGGCGGAGCAGGAGCGCGTTCTCGCCGGCGACTTCGAGGAGATCCTCGGGCGCGTCGGTCTCGGCGACGTCGAGGGCGTGACCGCTCGCCTCGGCCGGTGGCTCCAGCTTCGTCCCAAGGCGGCGCACGGTCGCGTGCGGACGCTCGTCCGCGCCGCGGAGGGGGAGCTCGTCGCCACGGTGCCGCGCGGCTTCTACTTGCGAGCGCGGTTCACCGGGGCCATCCTCCGCGACGGATCCGCGCTGCCATGACCCTCGCCCACTTCGTCGTCCTGCTCCTCGTCGCGGGCATCTGCGGCTCGATCGGGCGCGCGCTCGCGGGCTACAGCCACGTCGGCTGCCTCGGCTCGATCGCCCTCGGCTTCATCGGGGCCTTGCTCGGCGTGTGGATCGCGCGCGCCCTCCGCCTGCCGCAGGTGTTCGTGTGGCACGTCGGGAACGAGGGGTTCCCCGTCCTGTGGTCGATCGTCGGCTCGGCGCTCTTCGTCGCCGTGCTGAGCGCACTGACGCGCCGCCGGCAGTAGCTCAGAAGATGAGGAACGGGATGCGCGCGGACGCGACGTCGTCCGTGCCCACCGCCTTCAAGGCTGGCGCGGCAGGCTCACCGAACCAGCGGGCCAGCTCGCGAGGATAATTGGAGGGAGGTCGCCCGCGACGAACGACGCCGGACGGCCACTCCTCGTCCTCGAAACCGGCGTTCCCCGGACCACGTGCGGGCAGCATGAACGTGTAGTCGCGCGTCGCACGCCGGACGGCTCATCCCTTCCACGCTTTCCCTACGGGCACTTGTCCCCGGCGCAGGCTCCCGCCTTGCATTCGCCGCCGGGGCAGCAAGCCTGGCCCGTCCCCCCGCAGGTCGCGCAGCTGCCCGACACGCAGGCTTCGCCGCTGCTGCACCAGGCCCCGCCCGTGTCGTTGCCGGGACAGCACGGCTGTCCGGTCCCCCCGCAGCCGACGCACACGCCGGCCTGGCACGCCGAGAAGGGCGCCGTGCACTCGACGCCGCCGCCGCAGCAGGCCTCGCCCATCCCGCCGCAGCCGCCTCCCATGCACGCGCCGTCGAAACACTTGCCCTGGCCTCCTCCGCACGTCGCGGTGTTGGCCACGCACGTCTTGACCGTCTGATCGCAGCACGCCCCGCCGCCGCACCACACTCCGTCGCAGCATGGCTGCCCGCTGCCGCCGCAGGCCGTGCACTTGTTCGTGGTCGGCGAGCACGCCTCGCCCGACGTCGTGCAGAAGCTCGAGTCGTCGCTCCCCGGGCCGGACGTACCCGCGCAGCACGTCTGCCCGTCCCCGCCGCACAGGCCGCATCCCGAGTTGGCGCACACGCCCAGGGGCGGTGTGCCGCCGCAGCTCGTGCCGACGTTGAGGCACAGCCCGTCGACGCAGCAGCGCTTGCCGCCGCAGGTCGAGCTCTGGCAGCACGGCTGGTTCGGCCCGCCGCAGGCCGGGAGGTTCCCGTCGATGCACACGTTCGTCAGGTTCGGCGAGGCCCCTCGGGCGAAGCACGTCCCGCCCGAGCAGCAGCCGCCGCCTGCGCACGCCGTGGCTCCGGTGCAGCAGCTCTGTCCGGGCTCGCCGCAGGGGCCCCCGTCCGTGGTCGACGCTTCCGCGGGGGCGTCAGCGCCGTTCGCGTCGCCGCCCGTCGCGTCGTCCCCGCCCGAGGCGTCACCGCCGGCCTCGGTCGTGCCGGTGTCCGCGGCTGCGCCGTCCGCCTTACCGTCGCGGCCTCCGTCGCCCACGCTCGCGTCGGCCGACGCGTCGCCCGAGGGCTCGTACCGATCGAAATCGAGCCCGCACGCGGTCACGAGCAAAGACGCCGTGAGCGCGAAGAACGACGCCGCGCGTGCGTTCCACATCACCCCCATGGTACCGGGGCTCAGCCTCCGGCGCTCGTATACCTCGCGATGGAGGCGTTCCAGACGAGACGGGCCACCCCGAAGGCCAGGATCGCGCCTCCCAGGGCGCCGGCGAGGGTGGCGGCGGGGAGCGAGCCGAGGAGCGCCCGGGCCGGGTAGGTCGTCATCAACGCCAGGGGAACGACGAACGTGAAGAGCAGGCGCACGAGGCGCGGAAAGACGCTGACGGGCCAGCGCGCGGCGTCGAAGACCGCGTTGAAGAGCTGCGAGAGGTTGTCGATGCGCACCACGTAGAAGGCGGCGCTCACGGTCAGGATCCAGACGGAATAGAGGGCCACGACCGCGGCCAGCATCGCCAGCATCGCCACGCCGACGTCGGCCGCGGCCGGGGCGCGCCCGAGCACGACGAAGCCCCAGACGAAGATGCCGATGGCGGTGAGCACGTTGATGGACTGCCAGGGCTGGAAGCGCGCCGTCGAGACGAGAAACTGCGCGTCGGCCGGCTTCAGCAGCACGAAGTCGAGCGTCCCCTTGCGGATGTGATCGACCACCGTCACCAGGCTCGGGTTGATGGCTCCCTCGAGGACTCCCTGCAGGAAGGTGAACCAGCCCACCACCATCAGCGCCTCCCCGAAGCTCCAGTCGCCCAGGTTCGGTCGGACCCGGAAGACGACCGCGAGCGGCACGATGGCGGGCACCATCCAGAAGACCTCGACGAAGCCGTCGAGCAGGAACTCGGCGCGGTACTGCATGGCGAGCAGCGTCGAGGCCCGGAGCTGCATGAGGAGGAGGCGCGCGTACCGCATCGCTTCAGCCCCCGTACGCGGCGAAGCGCCGCAGACCGCTCCGCCAGAGGAGCGACGTCGTGCCGAGCCCGATCGCCACCCACATCCACTGCCGGGCCAGCAGCGAGAGCGCGTGCGCCGCGCCGTGCGCTCCCGTCATCAGCTCGACGGGCAGGCCGATCTGGTAGCGAAACGGCAGCCAGTCGACGACGACGCGGACGCCGTGCGGGAAGAGCTCGACCGGGATGAGGTAGCCGCTCAGCACGAAGAAGAAGACGAGCCAGGTGTCCATGAGCTTCATGCTGCTCTCGACGAAGAACGCGAGGCACCCGACGGCGAAGTTCACGAAGAGCGTGATGAGCCACGAGCCGAGGAGCGACACGGGGAAGAGCGCCCACAGGACCGGATCATGGTTGGCCTGCCGGGCGCCGACCCAGGCGAAGGCGATGACGGCGACCGGCAGCGACACGAGGAAGCGCATCGGCAGCGCCGCCAGGTTCTCCGCGGCGTACGCCCAGAGCGGGTGCACGGGGCGGAGCAGGCGCATGGCGAGGGTGCCGTTGCGGACGTCGAAGCTCATCTCGTAAAAGGCCCAGGAGCCCGTGAGCTGACGCACGATGAAGGTCGCGAGGAAGTAGGCGATGAATTCGGGCTGCCCGTATCGGCCGATGGGGCCCGTGGCGGCGACGCTGGTGAAGAGCGCCAGCATGACGAGGGGCATCGTCGTCGCGAGCGTCCACACGAGGAGCTCGGCGCGGTAGGCGACGGCGTCCATGAAGCCGATGCGGAGCAGCGTGGGAAAAGCGCGGAGCGTGCCGCCGAGGTGGCTCACGGGGTTGCCTTGCCGCGGGCGAAGAGCTCGCTCATCACCTCCTCCAGCGGCGGCGTCTCCACGGTCAGATCCCTCACGGGCAGCCGCGAGAGCGACTCGGTCACCACGCGGTTCACGGCGTCGAGGTGCACGTCGAGGGCGAAGGACCACGACGGCGTCCCGGCCTTCGCGCCGTGCCCTTCGTCCGCGCCCTCGGCGCCGCGGACGATGGTGCCGAGAGAGGCGACGTCGGCCTCCTCCACCGGCCGCGAGAACCGCAGGATGATCCGCTTGTCCGGCCGGATCTGCGTCACCAGCTCGTCGAGGGCGCCGTCGTAGACCAGCTTGCCCTTGTCGATCACGATGACCCGCGGGCAGAGGCGCTGCACGTCCTCCATGTAGTGGCTGGTCAGGATGAGCGTGGCGCCGTACCGCTCGTTGTAGCGCTGGACGAAGCCGCGCACAGTTGCCTGCATCGAGACGTCGAGGCCGATGGTGGGCTCGTCGAGAAAGAGCACCTTCGGCCGGTGCACGAGGGCCGCAGCGAGCTCGCACTTCATGCGCTCGCCGAGCGACAGCGTACGCGTGGGACGTTTGACGAGGTCCCCCAGCTCGAGGAGAAGGGAGAGCTCGCGCATCGTCTCCGCGAACTGCGCGCGCGGCACGCCGTAGACGGCCCGGTTGAGCTCGAACGTCTCGCTCGGCGGCAGGTCCCAGAGGAGCTGCTGCTTCTGCCCGAGGACGAGCATGATCTTCTTCAGGTACGCGTCCTCCCGGCGTCGCGGCTCGTGGCCGTCGACCGACACCACGCCCGACGTCGGGTGAAGGAGCCCCGCGAGGAGCTTGAGGGTGGTCGTCTTGCCCGCGCCGTTGGGGCCGAGAAACCCGACGCGCTCGCCGGGCTCGATGGTGAAGTCGATCCCGTCGACGGCGGCGACGGTCTTGTACTCGCGGTGAAAGAGCGACCGGAAGGCCGCGCCGACGCCCGGAGGCCGCTCGTGGACCTTGTAGTGCTTGCGAAGGCCCTCGACCCGGATCACGACGCGCGAGGATACGCGGTCGCGTCCCAGGCCGGCCACTCCACGCGAAAGGTCGTCCCGCGGCCCGTCCCGCTGTCGACCTCCACGGTGCCGCCCATCGACTCGACCAGGTGCTTCACGATGGCGAGACCCAGACCCGTCCCGCCGCGCTCGCGCGAGCGTCCCGCGTCCACGCGATAGAAGCGCTCGAAGAGGCGCGGCAGGTGCTCGGCGTCGATCCCCGGTCCGTCGTCGAGGACGTCGAGGCGCACCCGGTCGCCGAGCCTCCGGCCCACGATCCGGACGCGTCCCCCGCCGTCCTTTCCGTACTTGATGGCGTTGTCGACGAGGTTCTCGATCACCTGCTCGACCGCCACGGGGTCTCCGCGCGCGATGACGTCCGCCGCCACGTCGACGTCGACGCCCGTCTCGCGCTGCGCTGCCCGTTCACGCAGCGTCGCGCGCACGTGCTCGGCGATGGCGGGCACCTCGACGCGCTCGCGGACCGCCTGCTCCGGAGGGCGCGCCTCGAGCTCGCTCAAGGTGAGCAGCCCCTCGACGAGGGCTCCGAGGCGGCGGGCGTGGCGGTGGATGATCTCGGTGAACTGCTTGCGTGTGGTCTCGTCGACCGCGCCCCGCAGGAGCGTCTCGGCGTAGCCCTGGATCGCCGTGACGGGCGTTCGCAGCTCGTGGCTGACGTTGGCGACGAAGTCGCGTCGCACGACGAGGAGCTTGCGGAGCCGCGTCATGTCGCGGAGCACCGTCACCAAGCCTCCGCCGCGCGCCGCCAGCGGCCTCACGTAGAGCGCGATGGCGCGAGAGCCGGCCTCGACCTCCGTCTCGTGGGGCTGCCCGGTGGTCGCCGCGTTCTCGAGCACCGCCCGCAACGCCGGCGACGTCACCGCCTCGGCCACGCCCTTTCCGACCAGCGCGGGACCGAGGATCATCTCCGCCGCGGGGTTCGCGAGCACCACCTTGCCGGTCGCGTCGACGACGAGCACTCCCTCGGCCATCCCGGCGAGGATCGCGCTCAGCCGGTCGCGCTCCTCGGTGAGCTCGCGCAGCTTCGCCTCGAGCTGCGCCCCGAGAGACGCCAGCGTCCGCGACAGGATCCCGAAGTCGTCCGGCGACGTCGAGGGGACGATGGCGTAGTCGCCCTGCGCGATGCGCGTCGCGCTCTCGGTCATCGCGCGAAGAGGCCGCGCGGCCAGGCGGGAGGCGAGCCACCCGAGCGCCAGGGCTGCGGCGATGGCGATGCCGATGGCGAACGTGAGGCGGCGCCGCATGGCGCCGACCGTGGCGTCGATGTCCGAGAGAGGAGCGCCGAGACGCACGACCATCCCGTCGGCGGCGGGCACCGCGACGAAGCGCATCTCGCCGCCCTCGATGGCGCGCGTGGCCCGGCCGATCTCTCCGCGTTGCGCCGCCTGGAACTCGGGATCGTCCGCGCCCGAGGGCGCGCCCGTGACGTCCTGGAGGGACGAGTCACCGAGGACGTTGCCGTCGCGGTCGAAGAGCGTGACCTCCGCGTGCACCACGAGACCGAGCCGCCCGGCGAGCTTGTCGGGGTGGCGTCGCCCTTCGCCGACCCACTGCGCCGCTCCTTGCGCCTGCTGCTCCAGCCGGTCGTCGAGCTGCCGCACGAGGTCGCCGCCCAGCGTCCGGTTGAGCTCCAGTACGACCAGGAGGAGGATCGCCGTGACCAGGGCCAGGTGGCTCGCCAGAAGCTTGGCGCGGAAGGTCAGGGTCATGGCGGACCGCCCCAGGCTACAGCGTTTGTTCAGGGCTCCTTCAGCCGGTAGCCGAACCCGTGCACCGTCTCCACGGCCTCGCCGTGGACGCCGAGGCGCTCGCGGAGCCTTCGCACGTGCGTGTCCACGGTGCGCGAGCTCGCGTCGCCGGAGATGCCCCACACCTCCTCGAGCAGCTGCCCCCGGGTGAAGACGCGGCCCGGGTGCTCGAGCAGGACCTGGATCAGCTTGAACTCGAGCGGGCGGAGCTGGAGCTCGGCGCCCTCGACGAAGACCCGGTGCCGCACGGGATCGAGCTCGAGCCCCTTCCAGCGGAGCTTGCGATCGCTGCCCGTCGTGGCCCTCGCCGCGCGTCTCTCGGAGGTGCGACGCGCGAGCGCCCGGACGCGCATGACGAGCTCGCGGACGCTGAACGGCTTCACGACGTAGTCGTCGGCCCCCACCTCGAACCCGAGAACGCGGTCGTACTCGTCGCCGCGCGCCGTCAGCATCAGCACGGCGACCTCGCCGAGGAGCGAATCGGCGCGCAGCGCGCGGCACACCTCCATGCCCGAGACGTCCGGCAGCATCAGGTCGAGCACGATGACCGCGGGGCGGATCTTCGCGGCCAGCGCGAGACCGGCCTGACCGCTGCCCACCGCGTCGACCTCGAAGCCTGCCTCGCGCAGGTTGAAGGTGACGAGCTGACGGAGGTCGGGCTCGTCGTCGACGAGCAGGATGCGTTCGGTCGCAACGGGGGCCGCCATGACTTCGCTCGCCGTCATCATGGCTCCAATACCGCCCTTCCGGTCGAATTCCGTGCGCTCCGCGGACGCGTTTGGCTCGGCTACTTGCAGAAGCCCATGCCGTTGCACGACCCGCTGGTCGGCGGATCGGGACAGTCGGCGTCGTTCGTGCAGGCCTTCGTGCAGATGTACACGTGCTGGATCATCTGGCACGAGTCGTAGACGGGGTCCGTGCAGTCGGTCGTGCTGCCCGCGGTGCAGACCTGGCCGTAGCCAGGGCTGCCCCCGTCGCTCGTCGCGCCCCCGGAGCTGCTGCCGCTGCTGCTGCCCGAGCTCGAGCCCGAGCTGCTGCCCGAGCTCGATCCCGAGCTGGATCCCGAGCTGGATCCCGAGCTGCTGCCGCTGCTGCTTCCGGAGCTGCTGCCCGAGCTGGTGGAGCTGCCGCTGCTGCTTCCGGAGCTGCTGCTCCCGGAGCTGGAGCCGGAGCTGCTTCCGGAGCTGCTGCTCCCGGAGCTGGAGCCGCTCCCGGACGAGGAGTCGGGACCTCCGGGCTCCCCGGAGCTGCTGCTGCATCCGGCGAACGCGAACGCCGCGGCGAACGTGGCGGTGACCAGGGCAACGGGGATGCGAGGGTTCATGGGAGACCGATCTTAGCAATGGGTATGCGCGCCCAGATGTGACACGTGAGCGACATGGCGCGTTCCCTCCTTGTTTCATGCGGTATTTGCGAAGGGGAACCTGGATCGCGCGAAGACCACGGGCCGAATGGAAAGGCTCACCAATCTGGACGCGCGACCTCCTGGCCCACGCGATGCAATTCCTCGGGCCATGACCTGCGGATGTCGACAGGCACGTCACAACGGCGAGAACGCGAGCCCCGTCAGCGGCACTCACGCGACGAGACGCTGGTGGATCGATCTCTCGACGGGCCGATCGAGCGCGCGGGTCGAGCTCCCGCGTCTCGTCGCCGTGCGGGTGCATGGCGTCGACATGGTGCCGCTCGAGGTCCTGTGGGCGGCTTCGCATCTGGGCGGCTCGCCGATGAGCCTCCGGTTCGACTTCGTCGCCGACGACGGGTTTCGGATCGCCTCGAAGCAGCCGGCGGGGATCGACGGGAGCGATCTCCGCACGGGCTACGTCTGCGTCGTGACACGGGACCTGGTATGGCAACCGGTGCCCGAGCGACCTTGCTTCTGGCGAGTGAAGGCGGTGGCCCGCGTGGTGGCCACTCGGAAGGGCGCATGAAGGAAGGACGCTGGATGCGAGCGCTGGTGGTGGTGGTGATGGTGGGCGTGGGGGCGCTCGTCGGAGCGGGAGGGTGCGCGCGTGCCGCCAAGGGGACGCGGGGGGAGGGCGGGGGAGGGAGCGCGGGAGCGGGCGTGGGCGCGGGCTCGAGCGTGGGCGCGGGCGCGGGCTCGAGCGTGGGCGCGGGCGCGGGCGTGGGCGTGGGCGCGGGCTCGAGCTCGAGCGTGGGCGTGGGCCGGAGCGTGAGCGCGAACGGGAGCGGGAGCATGGGCGCGAACGGGAGCGGGAGCGTGGGGAAGGCGTTTGGGGAGCTCTGTGTGGAGGATCAGGAGTGCGCGGGGGCGGTGTGCTTTCACAAGCGGCTCAAGGGCGCCGACTCGGGACCGGAGAGGAGGGGCGGAGGCGACGCGGTCGAGCACGACGGGTACTGCTCGCTGCGCTGCAACACCGACGCGGATTGTCCGACGCCGCCCTCGAACGGACGCTGCGGCGCGCGCGGGATGTGCAAGCGCCCGGGGGGGCGCTGACGAAGGGACTCAGGGGCCGAGCGCCTTGTCGGCGTCGAGCGGCGTCTCGTCGAACGTCGCGTCTCGCCCTCCGCCGTGCAGCTCGGCGACCTTGCCGATGCTCTGCACCCGACCCGCCTCGAGCAGGACCAGGTGCTCGCCGAGGGCCAGCGCCTCTTGCCGGTGGTGGGTCACAAAGAGGACCGGGACGTGGAGCTCGCGGATGGACTCGCGCAGATCGGAGATGAGCTCGATGCGAAGCTCGCGATCGAGCGCGCTGAAGGGCTCGTCGAGGAGGATGACGCGGGGGCTCGTGGCGAGGGCGCGGGCGACGGCGACCCGCTGCGCCTCGCCGCCCGAGAACGTAGGCGGTTTTCTCGAGGCGAGGTGGGGGACGCGCAGCCGCTCGAGGAGGGCGAGGGCGCGCCGGGCACGTGCGGGAGGGTCGAGCGCGCGGTCGATCCCGTAGACGACGTTCTCCAGCGCCGTCATGTGCGGAAAGAGCGCGAGGGACTGGAAGACGAACGCGACGCGACGGCGATGCGCGGGGACGTTGGTCTTCGTCGCCGGGTCGAACCACACGTCGTCGCCGATCGAGATGCGCCCGCCTTTCGGTCGCACGAGGCCCGCGATGGCCGAGAGGGTCGTGCTCTTGCCGGAGCCCGAGGGGCCGAACAGCACGGTCACCCCGGGCGGCACGTCGAAGGCGACGTCGAGGGCGAACCCGCTGTCGACGCGCACGCTCACCTTGAGCATCTCACCGGACATCGCGCCCCCCGGTGAGCTTGTTGACGGCGTAGAGGATGGCGACGGCGACGGTCGTGAGCGTGAGGACCATGCCGAGGGCCGCCGCGTCCCGGTGCTCCTGGATGGCGTCGTAGATCGCGAGCGAGGCGGTCTGCGTTTCGCCCGGGATGTCGCCGGCCACCATGAGGGTGATGCCGAAGTCGCCGAGCGATCGCGCGAAGGCGAGCATGAGCGCCGCCGCGATGCCGCGTCCCGCGAGCGGGAGCTGCACCGTGAAGAACGCGCGCGCCGGCCCGGCCCCCAGCGTGCGCGCGGCGCGCATCAGCGTCGGCTCGACGCCCTCGAGGGCCGCCCGCGCGCTCTTCACGACGAGCGGCAGGGCGCCGACGGTCGCCGCGACCACGGCTCCGGTGCGCGTGAAGACGATGGACGACCCGAACACCGCCTCGAACGCGTGCCCGAGCGCGCTGCGACGGCCCAGCGCCACGAGCAGGTAGTACCCGAGCACCGTCGGGGGCAGCACGATGGGGGCCGTCGCGACGACGTCGACGAGGTCGCGCCCCGGAAAGCGAGTGTTCGCGAGCAGCGTGGCAAGGCCCACGCCGAGCACCGCCGCGACGAGGGTCGCGACGGTGGCGATCTGGAACGAGAGGACGAGCGGCGCGAGCTCCACTGGAGCCACCGTACCTCGAAGGAAGCCCCGGTCTAAGGCCTGGTCGTCTCCGCTTTCGCTTCCGGTGACTCGCCCGGCAGCAGGAACCCGTACCGGCGCATGACCGCGTGCCCCTCGGCCGACTGCACGAACGCGATGAACTTCCGCGCCTCGGCGGGGCCCGCCTTGCCGTGGGTGCAGACGACCATGGCCTGATCGATGGGCTCGTGCAGGTTCGTCGGGATGGGCGCCGCCTCGCCCGGCGTGACCGTCGCCAGCGAGAGGGCCACGATGGCGACGTCCGCGTTGCCCGACTGCGCGAACTGGAGCGTCTGCTGCACGTTTTCGCCGTAGACGACCTTCGCCTTCACCTGGTCCCACACGCCCGCGCGCGTCATCGCCTGCTTCGCGGCCATGCCGTAAGGCGCGTGGTCGGGGTTCGCGATGGCGATCTTCGCGACGCGCGGGTCGGCGAGGTCCGCCAGCGTCTTCGGATGAAAGCCGGCGTCCTTCGCCGAATAGAGGACGATGTGGCCCGACGCGTAGAGCGCCTTCGAGTCCCCGAGGCACGCGCCCGCCGCCACCGCGTCGTCGGCGTACGAGACGTTGGCCGCCGCGAAGACGTCGAACGGCGCGCCCTCGGCGACCTGCTTCTCGAGGAGGCCCGTCGCGCCGAACGAGAAGACGACCTTCTCGCCGGTCTTCTTCTCGTAGGCCTCGCCCACGTCCTTGAACGCGAACGACAGATCGGCCGCGGCGGCGACCTTCAGCGGCTCGCGCCCCGCCGGCGTGGCCTCCCTGTGGCAGGCGCCGGAGCAGGCCGCGAGCGCCAGGGCGAGGACCTCAGTCCTTGTAGATGATCGTCCCCACATCTTCGCCCTCCAGCGCGCGCGTCACCATGCCGCGCTTCAGCCCGTTGACGATCTGCAGCTCGTGGCAGAACGTGGCGCGCGACAGGTACTCGATGACGACGCGCTCGAGCACCATGTCGTCGAGGTCGAGGGCCCGGAGCTCCTTCGCGCCGATGCGCGGGATGTGCGTCGCCGACGGGTTCTTCTTAGGGTCGTCCGTGTAGAGCCCGTCCTCGTCCTTGATGAAGAGCGCGCGCTTCACGCCGAGCACCTCGGCCGTCAAGAAGACCCCCGCGTCGGTGCGGTGCGCCGGGATGCGCCCGCCCTCGGTCGGCTTCTCCCAGTACCCGAAAGGCGGCATGCCCGTCATGATCGGGATGCACCCGAGGCGGAAGTAGAGGGGGAGCTTCTCGAAGTCGTCGTGCATGATGAAGAGGCCGCCGTGCTTGGCGAGGAGCATCTGCAGCATGCGGGCGTTCTGCCGCGGCACGTAACCGCCGAGGGCCGCGAGGACGCCCGTCGGCAGCTCGAGGTCGCTGGCCATCGCGTAGATGTGGCGGGCGCGCGTGCCGCCGCCGCAGCAGAGGAGGAGCTTGTGCTGGTCCTTCACCGCCACGATCTCGTCGAGGATGGGAAAGAGCGCCGCGCGCCCGCGGTCCATGACCGACTGGCCGCCCACCTTGATGACCTTCGTGTCGGGCATCATGGCGACGCGGTCGTACTCGAAGCCCTTCCAGCCCGTGGACGTGAGGGCCGACTGACCCAGCGCGTTCTCGATGACGCGGCGCTCGCTCACGGGGCACCGTGCCTGTCGATGACCGTCCCCGCGTCCTCGCCCGCCAGCGCGCGCGTCAGCTCGCCGCTCTTCAGGCCGTTGACGATCTGCACGCGCTTCACGTGGCGCGCGGCCTTCCACGTCGTGAAGAGCGCGCGGTCGAGGATGAGCTCCTCGGGCATGTCGGCGAGGAGCGCGTCGAGCGTCGTGTGCTTGATGAGCGTCGCGTCGGGGTGCGTCTTCGGGTCCTTCGTGTAGAGGCCGTCCTCGTCCTTCACGAAGACGACGCGGCTCATCCCCAGCACCTCGGCCAGAATGAAGAGACCGAAGTCCGACCCGTGCGCCGGCAGCGGGCCCTCCTCGGGCGGCGGCTCCCAGAAGTGGTACGGCGGGATCGAGATGACGATGGGGAGCATCCCGTTCTCGATGTAGAGCGGCAGCTCCCAGAAGTGCTCGCGCTGCATGACGATGGAGCGGTGCTTGGCGAGGAGCGCGTTGAGGAAGACGGCGTTGGCCTCCTCCATCGCGCCGACGAGCTGCGCCACGCCTCCGGTGGGCACGCCGAGATCGAGCGCGATCGACACGGTGTGCCGCACGCGCGTGCCGCCTCCGACGCCGATCATCATCTTGTGCTTGCCGCGCAGCGCCGAGATCTCCGCCACGAGCGGGAGCAGCGCTCCCTTGCCGCGATCGAAGATCGACTGCCCGCCGATCCCGATGAGGACGACGTTGGGCATGATCTCGAACTCGCCTTCGGAGCTCGTTCGCGCGATCACCTTGCGGTCCACGAGCGACTCGCGCATGAGGCGCGACTGGATGTGCGTGCGTCCGTCGTCCGCCACGAGCTTGCTCATTTGGCTGCGCTCTCCACGGGTATCTTCGATACCACGCCGGGGGCGGCCGGGCTTTCCCCATCGGGCGGCGTGCCGGGACCCATGGCGCGCACGAGCTGCCAGCTCACCCAGCCCGACAGCACGCCGAACGTCGTGTGGAGCGCGAGGCCCGGGAGCAAGAGCGCCCAGGCGAGTCGCGGCGGCTGCACGATGAGCATGACTCCGAAGATCGTCGCGTACCGGGCGGCGCCGATGAGCGCCCCGAGGAGCGACCACGCGACGGGCCCGGGCCTCCGGCCGCCGCGGACCATGACGGGGACGACGAGGTCGCAGACGACGCCGGGCGCCGTGTGCTTGAGGATCTCGAAGGGACCGTAGCGCCCGTCGCCGCCGAGGAAGGCGACGAGGCCCATCGTGAAACCCGTCACGGTGGCGCCGAGGCGCGAGCGCGTCCGAAGGCGGGCCACGATGTAGAGGGGCGTGAGGACGACGGTCTTGTAGCCGGGGGCGAAGGGGATGTTCGGAAGGACCTTGAGGGCCTTGATGCCGAGCATCGTGAGCGAGACCCCGGCGATGACGGCCACGTCGCGGCCGACGACGCGCTCGTGCGGCTGGAAGCCCTGCTCCTCGAGGTGCTCTTCGACGCGCTCGATGTGACGGTCGATCCGCTCGACGATGGGCGCCACGTCGCCGCGCGAGATGCGCTTCAGCGCGGCCCAGAATCCCTGCCCGTCGCGCGCGACGGCGCGACCACGTCCACGACCGCCCCCGCCCCCACCGCCGCCTCCACCACCACCTCCACCTCCACCTCCACCTCCACCGCCCCCACCGCCTCCCAGCAGGGCGAGCACGGCGTCGATGGAGGCCGCGACGAGGCGTGGGGCGCCGAGCCTGGCGAGACCCGCAGCGACGGCGCGCGGATCGCCCGAGCGCGCGACCTGGGCCGCGAGGATGACGCACACGATGCGCAGCACCATGACCACGCCCGCGAGAGCGCCGCCCGTGTTGAACGACACCGCCCTCGAGAGGACGTGGAAGCTCACCCAGTGGTCGGTCGCCCCGCCCTCCGACGTCAGCCCGTACGACACGACGATGAAGAACGTGAAGAACCAGAGCTTCGTGATCTGCCGGACGAGCCGGCGGGGCCCGAGCCCGACGACGAGCCAGAGGATGGCCTGAAGGACGACGAGCGCTCCGAGGACGTCGAGCCGATGGAAGGCGAAGACCCCACCAGCGACCGAGAGCAGGTAGAGGACCCGTAGTCGCGGATCGACCCTGCTCTCGGAGGCCATGAGGTCAGTGTAGCGGCTCCTTCTGTCTCAGCCGCCTTCGCCCATTCCCGCGTCCGACGGCAGGCCGCTGCCGGTGCACGTGTTGTTGTGCCAGTCGGTGATGGTGGTCGTGACGAAGTCCGAGATGGCCTGGACGATGGCCGGGTCGAGCTGGAACTTCGGGTGGCAAGGCGTGCCTGCCGTGCACTGCGAGGCCAGCGTGGCCTGGTCCGCGATGGCGTTCGAGGGCGCGAGATCCTTGAAGTTGCCGCTCGCGTCGACCGTGCCCGTGACCCACTTGGCGATGTAGGGGAACATCTGGGTCTGCTGGAACATGGTCTGCGTCATGTTCTGGCCCTGGACGGTGCCGTAGCTCGCCCAGAACCCGCCGTCGCCGGCGTTGTGGCAGGCGTTGCAGTCGCCGTACTGCGTCGTCTGCGACTTGGCGATGTCCGAGGCGGCCGCGCCGCTCGCGCCCTTGGTCGTGAAGTTCGTGTAGGACATGCACGAGGCGAACTGCGCGAACGCCTCGTCGAGCGTCAGCGGTGCCGGTCCAGCCTCGACCGGCGGAGCGCCCGCCTCCGCGGTGCCGCCGGAGGAGCTGCCGCTGCTGCTCCCGCTGCTCCCGCTGCTCCCGCCGGAGCTGGAGGTGCTCCCGCTGCTGGAGCCGCTGGAGCTACCGCCGCTGCCGCTGCCGCTGCCGGTCGCGGGCTCACCGCCGTGGTAGCTGCCGTAATCGCCGGTTCCCGTCGCGTCTCCGCTACCGCAGCCCGCGGCGTACGCGCCGATGATGAGCGCGCCGACGAAGGTGACTGTCATGGTCCTGGGAATCATCGTCAAACCCTCCGACGGCGCGAGGCCGCGAACGCGAGACCGAGACCGACGAGCGCGAGACCCTCGAGATTTTCGTCGTTGCCGCTGCCGACCGCGCTCACGCTGCATCCGCCGCTGTCGGACATTCCGAGGAAGCCGCTGTGATGCACCGTGTTGCCGCCGGAGGTGCCCGTTCCGGTCCCCGAGCCGGAGCCGGGCTGGTCGCCGTTGACCGTGGAGTCGCCGTTGCCGACGACCGGCGCGCCTGGCGTGTCGACCACCGGCGACGGGCCCGCCGGGATCTGGCTGACGTCGACCGCGGCGCCCATGCTCACCTGGACGCTCTTGTCCCACGCGATGGGGATGACCGACATGTAGAGGCTGTTGCGGGTCGCCGACGAGTCGTGGACGGCCGGGATGAGCGCGACCGCGAAGCTCGAGACCTCCGGCATCCAGCCCTTCGGGTCGCCGTAGCCCGGGTTGGGCACGTCGCCGATCGTGTGGAGGAAGTCGCGGCCCTGGTTGTTCGGGTTGCGCAGGCCCTTGTACGACAGCCACGCGGTGTCGCACTGCCACATGACGGGGAGCATGTTGTTCTCCTTGTCCACCGTCATCATGCCGTTCGAGTCGACGCCGATGAGCTGCACGCCCGCGCCGCCGGCGCCCGTGCTCGAGCACCCGAGCGAGGCGATGAAGCGCTGGCCTTGATTGCCGAACGTCGAGCTCGACATCGTCGCGTGGCGCTGGAAGGGCGCGACCGCGGTCTGCGAGTTCTTGATCGTCAGCGCGGTGCAGTCGATCGTGTAGGCCTCGCTCGTGTTCGCGCTGAGGAAGTGGCCGTTCTGGCTGCGGCCGGTGCCGTCGGACATCTGGAAGCCCAGGGCGCACGTCCCGTTCCCGAGGAACGTGAGCGACGGCTGGTTCATGTAGACCTTCTGGTCCGGGTTCGACGCCGCGACGATCGACTTGTTCGAGACGACGCCGGTGGTCACGTCGAGCGCGACGCACTCGATGCCGATCTCGGGCGGCCGGTTGTTGCCCTTGGCCGAGCAGCACGTGGCGGTCGTCGCTCCGGTCTGCGCGCAGGTCCCGCGGCCGATGTTGGCCGGGGTGACGATCTTGTTCTTCCAGGACTCGACGACGTTGACGGCGCCGGTGGCGTTTCGCGTCACCGCGAGGCCGTACGCGTAGATGTCGTTGTTGTTGTGCTGGTACGTGCCGAGGAAGTGGTCGACGCCCGCGGTGTCGGTGCCCGTGAACATGATGTCCGACGCGCCGTGGTTGTCGCCGTCGTTCTGGCCGATGTTGAGGACCGGCTGCGCCTTGCCGTTGCTGTCGGTGACCTGGTTGTCGCCGTTCAGCGACTTGCCCGTCAGGCCGAGGACGGCGCCCGTCGAGTCGAGGGCCATCACGTACTCGTTCGTGGTGTTGGGATCCTCGAGGGTCGAGGCGAACGCGACGATCACGTAGTCGCCGGAGCCGCCCGCCGCGTGGCGCGGGTGATTGAACGGCCGGTCTCCGGTGAAGCTCGTGAACTGCTGCGTGTTCACGATGGTCGGGGCCGCCTCGGCGTTCAGCTGGATGACCGAGACCTTGCCCTCCCAGTACCCGTTGTTGTCGTCCGCGTCCGACTTGGGGACGATCGAATCGGGAGCCGAGTCCATCCAGATGGCCATCAGCTTGTTGCCACCGAGCTGCGCCATCCTCGGCATCAAGATGCCGGCGCCGGTCCCCCGCGAGACCTTCGCGTTCGACGACTGCTTGACGAGCAACACGCCCGTCGAGAGCTGTACCGTCGCTGCTTCTGCGACCCCCGCAATGGCCACCACACCCAGCCCCGCGAGGAGGCCGACCAACGGACGCGTGCGTTTCGAATTGAGTGACATTGCGTGCCTCCTGAAACTCTCGGGCGAGCGCGGAATCGGTCCGTGCTCAGAACTGGTCGTCGTCTGCCGTGGCAGAGCCGTTATTCACGCCTTGTGCCACGGGGGTTACACCGTTGTTTCCGCCATTTCCGTCGCCATTTCCCTGCCCGCCACCACTGTTCTGGGGATCGTCCGATCCACCTTGCTGCTCCAGAGCCGCAGGATCGGGCTGACGCGAGGGGGGGGTCGTGCGGACGTAGACCTGGATGGCCGTGACCCGCGATCCCTTGTCGCCGGGGAAGTACTGCCGGACCTGCCCGTGACTGCGCGTGGGCAGCTCGAAGACGTATTCCCCCTTGGTCCTCGCCCAGGTCTTCCCGTCGACCCGGGCGAGGAAAGAGTCACCGTCGAAGAAGTCGATCGCCTTCAGGTCGCGCGTGTCCGCGCCGAGCCAGGCCGCGAACGCGTCGGTGGAGAACTTGGCGTGCGCCTCGCCGCTGTTCGGGGCGATCAGCTTGCTCGGCAGCTGCTTTCTCCGCACCCAGCCCTCCAGCTTGCCGTCGGCGTAGACGCGCGTGCCCTTCGGAACGCCGTCGCCCACGTACGGGATCGGGTCATCGACGACCTTGCCGTCGAGCCACATGTCGCCGTGGGACAGCGTGGGCGCCGCCTTGTCGACGTAGATCGAGATGCTCATGATCACGTCGACCATCGGGTGGTGCGGCAGCACGTGGGTCTGCGCCCATCGCGCGCGCGCCTTGCCGCCGGTCTGCTGCGTGAAGTCGAAGACCAGCCCCGCGCGGAGAGTGCGGATCTCGTCGCCGGTGATGATCGCGATGCGGTCGTGCGAGCCGTAGACCTGCATCTCGCGGATCTTGGCCAGATCGATCCCGATGCCCTCGAGGTAGTCGGCCAGGCGGTAGTAACGAGCGACGTCGAGGCCGTCGATCTCGGGGAGCGCCGACGGCTTGATCGTCGACGGCAGCTCCGAGTAGCGAAGGATCCCTCGGGCCCGGCCGTCGACGTAGACGACGCTCTCCTTGAAGTTGCCGCCCTTCTTGCCCTCGCCGTGCTGCCCCTCGGCCTGCGGGGTGACCGTGGCGAGAGGGGCCAGGACGAAGGGCCGCCGCGGGGCGGACGACGCCTGCGCCGGCGTCGAGGGGTCGCTCGCGGCGAGGCCGAACGCGAGGGCGAAGGCGCCCCACCTCCACATGCTCGCCGAGGTCGCGATTCCGAAGGTCCAGGCTCGCATCGGAGCCACGTAGTGCAGGGTGCGTACCGTCCGGTGGGCGCCCCTGCGACCCCTGGATTTCCCGAGGAGAATTGCTGTCGTGGCGCACGCGACGCCGTTACATCGAAGTCACAGGCGATCCAGCGCTGGATAAGCGGCACCCCGGCTCCGATGTAGGCGAAAGCGACGCGCATGCGTCTTCTCGGCCTGGAATGCGGTGTCGCCGGACTGGACCGATGGTTGCTCCTTCCCGGTAGGATGGTCCGCGGGGCGATGCCCAGGCTACAAGCGAGTGACACGCGGCGAGCGCTCGCCGGGCTCTCGGGGCTCACGGCCATCCTGCTCGTCGTCGCGTGTAGCGAGGGCACGTCGAGCACCGCGTGCCTGCCGGAGGACGTCGAGCGGTGCGCCTGCGACGACGGGCGCGAGGGCTTCACCGTGTGCGCGCCCGATGGCGGCGGCGGCTACGGCGCGTGCAACTGCGACCTCGACGCGAGCCCGTACCTGCCCGAGCCCGAGGAGGCGAGCACCGACGCGAACGAGGCGGACGGCAGCGGAGGCGACGGGGGGCTCATGTTCATGTCCGCGTGCACCACGACCTCGGGCTCGCCCCCGTGTCCGCCCGGGACGACGTGCGACGACTTCCCCGCCAAGGGCCAGTTCTGCTCGAAGAAGTGCACCGAGGCGACCGACTGCCCGCCGCCGTCGCCCGGCTGCAACATGAATGGAGTCTGCAAGGCGCCGTGAGGACCGCCCTCGCCCTCACCCTCGCGGCGTTCGGCCTGCTCGTGCCGTCGCTGGCCCGCGCCGACGATCCGCCGCCGTCGCCCCCCGCGCCCGCGCCGAAGGACTCGGTGGCCGAGGTGCGCGTCATCGGCGATCGGGCGGACGCGCTGCAGAAGGTGCCCGGGTCGGGGACGCTCGTGACGACCAAGGAGATCGAGCGCGAGCAGCCGGCGGACGTCTCGGAGATCCTGCGGCGCGTGCCGGGCCTGACCGCCACGTCGGAGACCGGCGGCGGGCTGCGCCTCGACGTCGGGATCCACGGGCTCGATCCGGGGCGCTCGCGGCGCGTGCTCATCCTCGAGGACGGCGTCCCGGTGTCGGTCAATCCGTACTCGGAGCCGGACGTCTACTACGTGCCGATGGCCGAGCGGATGCGCGGGGTCGAGGTCGTGAAGGGCAGCGGCAACATCCTCTTCGGCCCGCAGACCATCGGCGGCGTCATCAATTTCCTCACGCTCGTGCCTCCCGATCACCGGCACGAGATGGCGGAGCTCGACGCGGGCTTCTGGGCCGGAGACCGCTGCGGGTCGAGCGGCCTGTGCCTGCTCGGGAACAAGCCGATGGGCTACGAGAGCGTCATGGCGAGCCACGGCGACGCGCCGTCGGAGCACGTCCGCTACCTCGTTCAAGTGCTGCACAAGGACAGCCAGGGGGTCCAGGCCGAGGCGTTCCACCAGACCGACGCGCTCGGCAAGGTGGTCTTCGACACGTCGGAGCACGGGGAGGCCACGCTGAAGCTCGGCTTCCACGACGACGAGGACATGTCCGACGACAACGGGCTCACGCAGGAGATGTACGCCGTGAACCCGCGCCAGCCGACCCGCGCGCCCGCGGACCACACGAGCCAGCAGCGCTACGACATCTCGCTGACGCAGGTGCAACACCTCGACGAGAACCTCAAGCTGACGACCATCGCCTACGCGTATCGCACGCAGCGCATCTGGAACCGGCAGAACTACGACCGCAACACGCCCGACGCGCAGATCCTCCCGCTCAACCAGTACGACTACATCGTGGGCGACCAGGGCCTCACCGGCGGCGCCATCTACTTCCGCAACACGGACACCATCCTCGACCGGCACTACGAGGTCGCGGGCGTCGAGCCGCGGCTCGAGTGGCGCGCGGCGACGGGCGAGATCAGCCACACGCTGAACGTGGGCGCGCGCATGCTCTACGAGACGGCGCACTACGAGCAGCGGACGGGGAGCACGCCGTACTCGAACGACGGGACGCTCGACTACGTGTTCGACCACGACACGTGGGCCTTCGCGACCTATGCCGAGGACCGCCTCGAGGTCCGCAACTGGCTGCTCGTGACGCCCGGGGTGCGCTTCGAGGAGGCGTTCTTCCAGAGCAACGTCTCGCGGCAGGCCGACATGGACGTCGTGCAGCCGACGGTGAACGGGCAGGCGGGGGGCGTCATCCCCGGCATCGGCATCGTGGCCGGCACGCCCACGGCGAACGTGTACGCGGGGACGCACGTGGGCTGGGCGCCGCCGCGCGTGACGAGCCCCATCAGCCCGAAGGCCGGGACGGACGTCGTGCAGCTGCAGGCCGAGAGCAGCATCAACTACGAGCTCGGCACGCGCCTCACCTACAAGCGCCTCTGGCACTTCGAGGGGACGGCGTACCTCATCGACTTCAACAACCAGGTCGTCTCGAGCAGCGGGGACCTCGCCACGTCGGGCGTGACGGATCTGACGAACGGCGGGGCGACGCGCCACTACGGCGTCGAAGGGGCGGCGAGCTTCGGCCTCGGCGAGGCGCTGAACCTGCGGCCGAGCGTCATCGATCTCGGCGCACGCTACACGTTCGCGCACGCATACTTCGACGGGGGACCCTTCAACGGCAACTGGCTGCCGTACGCGCCGGCCACGCTGCTCGTGGGCACGGTCGACGTGGAGCACCCGTCGGGCATCGGGGGCGAGGTGGCGTGGACGTACGTCGGCGCGCAGTTCACCGACGCGGAGAACACGCAGGCGCTCGACGCGACGGGCCGGGTGGGGAAGATCTCCTCCTACCAGACGGTCGACGTGATGGGTCGGTACAAGCTCCGGGGGACGGGGCTGACGTTCAAGCTCGCGATCAAGGACGCGATGAACGAGACGTTCATCTACGCGCTGCGGCCGGACGGGATCCGGGTCGGAGGGTTCCGGCAGATCGTGGCGGGGGTGAGGTGGGACTGGGACGAGAAGCGGGTGCCGACGCAATAGGGACGAGGGGGAACGTGCACGAAGCTGCGGACGGGATGACCACGCCCGCCATCGAGGGTCGGTGCTCGGAGCGGCGGGTCCCTCCGACCTCCCCCGCGCGGCGCTTCGCTTCGCGAAGCTTGCGCGGGAATTCGGGAGGAACCCCCCGCCGCTGCTCCGCGCCGACCCGTCGATGGCGGGCTTTCACCGGTTCGTACCTCTTCCGTCAGCCTTTCCCCCGGGCCCGCGGTCACAGAACCTCTCCTCCTTGCTAGAACAATCAAGGAGACTCGATCCCATGCTGAATTTGCTCCGCTCGCGCTGGCGCCAGGTATCGACCGGAATTCTCGCCCTCACGATCCTCGGAGCCGGGGGCTCGCAGGTGTACCGCGCGATGCGCGGGGACTGCTGCGCGCCCGGCTCGCCGTGCTGCTATCCCGGCTCGCCCTGCTGCCACCACGCCGCCCCGGGGAAGTGACCCGGGAGCGCGACCTCGACGGCCTCATGGACCGACTCGCCGACGGCGATCGCGACGCGTTCGATCCGCTCTTCCGGGCGCTCTGGCCGCGCGCGCTCGCCGCGGCGAAGCGGCGGCTCGAGGCGTCGGGCGCGTCGGACGCGGCGCAGGCGACCATGATGAAGCTCTTCGCGCGCGCGCCGGAGTTTCACCGTGGGTCGCCCGTGCTGCCGTGGTTTTACGCCATCGCCGCCAACGAGATCCGCGCCGTGCAGAGGCGGGGCAAGGTGGAGGTGCAGGTGGAGGCGGAGGCGGCCGACGCGGCCCTCGTCGCCGACGGCGATCCGGAGGGGCTCGCGGTGGAGCGTGAGCTGCGCGCCGCCGTGGCGCAGGCCCTGCAGGCTCTCGACGGTTCCTCGGCCGAAGCCATCGCGGCGCTCCTCGGCGAGGCCGACCGCCCTGCCATCGACGACGCCGCGTTCCGCAAGCGCGTCTCGCGCGCGTACGCGAAGCTCCGCGTGCTTCTCGGAGGCCACGTTGCGCGCTGAGTCTTTCGCCGAGGTCACGAGGGCCCGCGCGCGCCGCTCGTACGAGGGCGCGATGCTGCGGCTCGCCGTGATGCGCGCCGCGCTCGTGACGGGCCTCGTCGCGCTCCTCGCCGTCGTGGGCGCCACGAGCCTGCCGTCCGCGGCGTGGCTCGCGCCCATCTTCGCGGTCTGGGTCTTCGTCGCGTGGCGCGGGGCGCTGATGTGGAGGGGGGCGCTGGGCGGATTGGTCGCGGGTCTCGGCGCGCTCGCCGTGCCGGTGTCCGTGCTGCGGCCTTGCTGCGCGACGATGGTGAAGGGGGCGAGCTGCTCGATGCCGGAGATGTGCGTCGCGGCGGGCGCCGTGCTCGGGCTCGTGGTGGCGGCGACGCTCCCGCGCCTGCGGACGACGAGCGAGTGGGCGCGCGCGGCGGGCGGCGCGATGGTCGCGGTGGTCTCGCTGGTCGCGTGCCGGTGCGCGGACATGCTGCTCGGCGAGAGCCTCGGGCTGCTGGGAGGGCTGCTCGCGTCGGCGGGGGCGCTCGCGCTCGGGCGCGCGTGGTGGGCGGGGAGGGGACAGGCGAAGGCGTGAGCGGCGCGGGGGCGTGAGCGAGGGCGTGAGCGTGAGCGAGGGCGTGGGCGTGAGTGAGGGCGAAGGGCGAGGCACTGCTGCCGGACGGCCCTACTGCACGCATCGGAAGCCCGTCGAAGGCCCGCGAAAGATGGGGATGCCGATCTCGCGCGTCACCCCCTCGGCTTGCGCCGGCACGTCCGCATTCCAGCCAGCCGCCTTGACCACGTGACCGCCGGCGGTCGACGTGGACGTCCACTCGCCGACGTTGCCGGCGAGATCGTGGATGCCGCCGAGCGCATCCCCCGCGGGGAAGCTGCCTACCGAGCACGTGCTCATCCTCTTCTCGGCACCCGACCAGCAAAGCTGCGAAGCCGGGGCGCGATAGCCCCAGGGGTAGGCGCGAGACTGGTCGCCGCCGCGCGCGGCCCACTCCCACTCCTGCTCCGTCGGCAAGCGCTTGCCCACCGCGCGGCAGTAGGTCGACGACTGCGCCCAGTCGACGCAGTTGACCGGGTGATCGAGCCGGTCCCTGCGCGCACCGTTGCACGTGGGGTTCCATTTCGCGCGAAGCTCGTCCGTGATGCCCTCGAACATCGCCGTCGTCGGCGCCGGCGGACAGCGTCCAGACCGTACGCACGCGGAGTAGGCTCCGACCGTCACCTCGCTGACGTCCATGCAAAACGGCGCGACGAGGCCACCGTGCGCCCCCGCAAGTGGGCCGCCGGGCAGGCGAACCATGCCGGTTGGACAGGTGCCCGCGGGGGGTGGATCCATCGCAGCGCCGAGAAGCAAGTAGCGGACGGATAGACCGCCCGGATGAGCGCGCGTCAGGACGACCGCGCGCGTGCGACCTGCGTCGTCACGCTCGACGGTGACCCGTAGGTCGTCCTGCTTCGCGAACAAGATTCCGTCGACACCCCGGAAGACCTCGGGGCCGGGCTCGCCGACCGCGACGAACAGGTGGCCATTCTCGGCCGTCAGTGACAGCCCCGCCCACCGCTCCACGATGTCGGGCGTGAACTTAGCCAGCAACATGGCGCGGCTCGGTGCGTCCACTCCGTAGTCGCCGGCGAGGGCTGCGACGGTCGACGCGTCGAGAGGACCTGCCACCGGCTCCTCGTTCGGCGGCGGGGCCTTCCCGGTGAGCGCCGTTTCTCGCGCCGCCTCCGCAATCTTGCCCGTGAGGCCCAGATCGTCGAACCGGTTCGAGAGGACGACGACGGTCAGCTTCGCATCCGGAACGCGCGCGAAGCTCGTCTCGAAGCCATGAATGCCTCCCGGGTGCCAGAAGACCTGGTGCCCGGCGTCCTCGGACACGAGCCACCCGAGTCCGTATCGCGAGGGCGTCTCGACGATGCCCCCGACGTCTCGCTCGGGCGAGAACATCCGTCGTTTGGCGGCCTCCCCGAGGAGAAGGGTCCCGGAGAGCGCGCGGTCGAATGCGACGAGATCGTTCGCCGTCGAGAGGATCGCGCCGCAACCGAAGAGCACGTACCAGGGGTCCTTCGCGACCGAGATGTTGCCGCGCGCATCGATGTCGTAGCCGACCGCGGTCTCCGGAGGCGGGCTCGGGCGGCTCACGGTCGTCGTGTGCGCCATCCCGGCGGGCCCGAATACGTGCTCGCGCATGTACGCCTCGTAGCTCTGGCCCGAGACACGCTCGAGGATCGCCGCGAGGACGGTGAACCCTGCGTTGGAGTACTCGAACCGCTCGCCCGGCGGGAACATCAGCGCCTTGTCCTTGTAGCTCGCGAACGCCGACGCCACCGGGTGCGGCTGTCCGGTCTCGGCGACGAGCGCGTCGTCGTCGGGGAGCGGCGGGAGCCCTGAAGTGTGCGTCAGGCAGTGGTGAATGGTCACCGGATCGGCCATCGGCGGCAGCTCCGGGAGGTACTTCCGGACGGGGTCCTCCAGTCGAAGGAGCCCTCCCTGTTCGAGCTGCAGGATGCCGATCGCCGTGAAAGGCTTGCTGGTCGAGCCAATCCGGAAGCGCGTGTCGGGGCCCGCGACGATGCCCCAGTTGCGATCGGCCTGACCGTAGCCCTTGCCGAAGACGATCTGCCCATCGCGGGCAACGGCGACGTAGCCGCTGAACGCGAACGCGTCGCCCCAGCTCCGCCCGAAGCCAGCCACGTAGGCATCGATGGCTTCTCCCAGACGAGCGTCTACCAAGGGGGCCGCCGCACCGGGCGGAGTCACGATAGTCGTCGTCCGGGTGCGGGGCGGTGCACAAGAAATCGCCATCACGAGGAGAAGGGCGCCCTGCGCGATGACCGACCGCATAGGGGCGCAGTCTACAAGCGGACAAGACGGACGCGGGACGACGACGCCGACGCCAGCCCCGCGCCCGCGCTCACGCCCAAGTCTCGATCGGGCGTGATCATCGTTCGATCATGCCCGATCGAGTCTCGATCATGCGTGATCATCGTTCGATCATGCGTCCCCGAGCTTCGATCATGCCCCGACGTAACTCGATCGCGAGCGATCGTCTTTCGATCACGAGGCCATGAGACATGGTCAGCCCGTGATCGAGCTTCGATCACGAGGCGACGAGGTTCGAGGACGCGTGATCGAGCTTCGAGGGGCCGTCCCTGAGGCTCGAGGGCCCCGAGACGAAAAAAGATCGGAAATCGTACTCGCCGACGGCAAATCTCCCGAAAACCGAGTCCCTATACAGATAGGGACGACGGAGCGACGCACCGAGCGCTGAGCCCAGCGCCCAACGTCAATCATTTCCAGACGTTGTCCTCTCAACCACCCACTCCGACCCATCCCGGGTCGACGAAAGGACACGCCTGCCATGAAGACCCCGATGACCGAGACCCTCGCCACGAAGGCGACGACCCTGGCCGTGAAGGCCACGACCCACTCCGCGGTCCTCCTTGCCCACCCCGACGTCGTCCGGGCCATCGAGGGCAGCCTCCGCCGGCAGGGCGTCCACCGCGAAGACCTGAGCGATGGCGTCGCCGAGACGCAGCTTCGCGCCCTCGAGGCGACCGCCGACGGCCCGTGCCCGACCGACGTCGACGGCTGGAAGGCGCTCGCCTGCACCATCGCGAAGCGCATGGCCATCAAGGAGCGCCTCCGCCGCAAGGCCCGGAGCCTCTACCACGCGGGTCTCTGCGAAGACCCCGACGAGCACGCGCCCATCGAGCGCTCCCCGGGCCGCGACTGCGAGCCCCTCGACGTGCGTCGCGAGCTGGCGACCGCGACGACGGGCCTGCACGACGAGGCCATCCTCCTCGGCGTCGCCGAGGGAGCCTCGGCGAGGGACATCGGCTCGCAGCTCGGGCTCACCGAGGCCCACGTGCGCCGTCGCTTGCTCGACATCCGCAAGAAAGTGAGAAATCGACACGCCGCCTCCGACTGAAACGGTCTCGAAAGGCATTCATAGGGTGAGGGGAGCGCGGACAAGCCGGCAATTCCGCCGGCCTCGACGCTCCTCATGGGAAAGAAAGGGAAAACCAATGGCCATCCAGAAGACGAATAAGACGACGACGGCGTCCACGGCGGAGGATCTCTCCGCCGGGACGACCAAGCACTTCCCGGACGCGAGCCAGTCGCTCACGATCGGGGGGACGACGTACACGGTTCCTCAGGTGAACACGAAGTTGGGCCAGATCGTCTCTCTCCGCAGTGCCACGGTCGCCGCGCAGGTCAGCGCGAAGACCAAGGTGGCGGCGGAGAGGGCGCAGCTGGCTCCTCTCCTGGTCTTCATGGCCGCCTACGTGGCGTTCGTGAAGGCGACGTTCGGCCAGTCGCCGGACGTGCTTGCCGACTTCGGCCTGGCGCCGAAGAAGGCGCGCAAGGCCCCCACCGCCGAGCAGCTCGTGGCGGCGAAGGCCAAGCGCGAGGCGACGAGGAAGGCTCGTGGGACCAAGGGGTCCGTTCAAAAGGCGGAAATTACCGGAAACGTGGTCGGCGTCACGGTGACGCCCATCACGTCGACGACGGAAGCGCCTTCTTCGCAGCCCGTCACGTCGACGCCGCACTCCTGAGGCGTGCGGTGACGGCTTGCTTCGATAGGTAGCGGTGGAACAAGGGGAGCGCCCTCGAAAGGGGGCGCTCCTCGCTACCGCACCGCCGCCGCCTCAGCCCATCTCCTTCGGCAGCGACGTCATACCGCGTCCGTCTTGTCCGCTTGGAGACTGCGCCGGACGCGGACGCGGACGTCGCTACCGCACCGCCGCCGCCTCAGCCCATCTCCTTCGCCACGAGCCTCGCGACGCGCGCGTGTCCCCCTTCGTGGATCGCGCCGTCGTCCTCGTCGCGCCCTTCGCTCATGTACACCGCCACGAGGATCGGTGCGCGCCCGGGCGGTACCACGATCGCCACGTCGTTGACGGCGTTGTTCTCCCCGGTGCCTGTCCTGTCCCCGATCACCCAGCCGCCCGGCAGGCCCGCGCGCAGGCGCTTCTTGCCCGTCTCACATGCCTTCATCCAGTCGAGGAGCCGGTCGCGCGACGCGGGCTTCAGCACGTCCCCGCAGAGCACGGCCTTCAGCAGGCCAACCATCGCCCGCGGTGAGGTCGTGTCGCGTGGGTCGCCTGGCTCGTTCGTGTTGCATGTCGGCTCGGTGCGATCCACGCGCGTGACCGCGTCGCCCGCCCGACGGACGAACGCCGTCACCCCTGCGGGGCCGCCCGCCTGCGCGAGGAGCAGATTGGCGGCGGTGTTGTCGCTCACGGTGAGGACAGCGCGCAGGAGGGTCTCGACGGGCAGCGCGCCCTCGGCGACGTGCTCGCTCGCGACGGGCGCGTGGTCGAGCAAGTCGGTCTCGCCATAAGGGATGCGCTGGTCGAGCGACAGCTCGCCCCGGTCGCCGCGCGCGAGCACGGCCGCGGCCACCACCCATTTGAAGGTCGAGCA
Source organism: Polyangiaceae bacterium (assembly GCA_036501935.1). GTDB lineage: Bacteria > Myxococcota_A > Polyangia > Polyangiales > Polyangiaceae > Palsa-1150. The sequence continues at coordinate 44,175 of DASXZL010000078.1, forward strand.
CATCGCGAAGCGCTCGTCGGCGCGTTGCGCGAGCGAGCGGCCCGACCCGGTGTCGAGCGCGAAGACACCGACGCGGCCTCCCACCGACGCCTCGATCGCCGCGAGCTCGCGAGCTGCCGCCGCTTCGCTCGCCGGTCCGGTTGCATTCGCCGCCGGCGCACCGGCGTCGTGCGCGCAGGCGGTCACCGTAGTGACCACGAGGCCCACGAGCATGTCGCGTCGAGTGACGGCGCGGAGAATGTCAGCCATGGGGTCACGCAACGCCCGATCTCGTACAGCGCATTCCCTCAGCACGGCCGAGTGTCTGACACGTCTGCAGGATGCCTGCTCCCCTCGGCCGTCGCTGACGCTCCCGCCGCCGCCCTCGCTGCCGCTGCCGCTGCCGCTCCCGCTCCCAGACTCCCACCCTCTCAGGGTCGGCTCGCTCGGCTTGTCGATGGTGCCGCCGTGCTCGCCCAGGTCAAGGCCGAGCCGCCGCGCAGCGCGGCGGTGCTCCGCGGCCTCACGGCCGCTCCGCAGCCTTGACCTGGGCTGCGCGCGCCGGCGCGGGGGTTCGCCCTCGCGAGAACCGCGTGGGCGCACTCAGGAGGCTGCGATGCTCAAGATCTACGAAACGATGCTCGGTGTGCTGCGGATGCTTCGTCCGGTGATTGCCCAGATCGAGAAGCACGATAGGGATCTCGGCAATCAGCTCCGTCGCGCATCGAGCAGCGTGTCGCTCAACCTGGCGGAGGCCAGCGGTGCGATGGGCGGCACGCGAAACGTGCGGTACCGCACGGCGCTCGGGTCGGCGCGAGAAGTCGGCGCGTGTCTCGATGTGGCCCTGGCGATGGGCTACGTCGAAGCGGTCGATGCCTTGTTGCTCGACCGGCTCGATCACGTGAGAGCCGTGCTGTCAAAGGTCGTCCGGTAGGGGCTGCGCGGGCGTCGGCGACAGCGCCCGCGCCCGCGACCGCGCCGGCGTCCGCGACAGCGTCCGGATCCGCGTCCGCGTCCGCGTCCGAATCCGCGCCCGCGCCCGCGCCTCCCACGCCCACGCCCACGCCCACGCCCACGCCCACGCCCACGCCCACGCCCACGCCCGCGCCCGCCGCTACGGCCTCACCCACGACAACCACGCCGCCCCCACCCCCAGGCTCACGATCCCCGTCGGCAACCCCACCTTGAGAAAGTCCACGAACGACACCGACGCCTTCCCCCGCGCCCGCTCCACCACGATGATCGTCGCCAGCGAGCCGGGCAGCGTCAAATTGCCCGCCAGCGTCGACGCCATCGCGAGCGTCAGCCACGCCGACTCTTCATGCGGCAGGTGCGGCACGAGCGACTTGAGCACCATCACCGCGGGCACGTTGCTCGCGAGGTTCGACAGCACCGCCGTCACCACCGTGAGCCCGACGACGCTCTGCGGGCGCAGCGGACCGAGCACGGGAAGGAGCCTCTCGGCCAGCCCGGCCTTCTCGACGCCCGCGACGATGACGAAGAGCCCCGTGAAGAGCGCCAGCAGCGTCCAGTCGACGCGCACGTAGAGCCGCTTCGGGTTCACGGCCCGCGTCAGCAGCATCAGCGACGCGCCTGCCAGCGCCGCGATGACCGGCGGCACGCCGACCACGAACGCGACGAGCACGCCCAGCATCACGAGGCCGCTCTTCCGCACCCACCGGTCGTAGACGTGCGGCTTCGCCGAAGCCGCTCGCGCCGAGAACGGGCCGCCCAGCTCCTTGCGGCAGACGAGCCAGAGCACGCCCACGTTCGCGGCCAGCGCGAGCGCCGACACGGGGGCGAGGAACATCGCGAAGCGGCCGTAAGGGATGTGCGAGAGCGACGCGATGAGGATGGTCTGCGGATTGCCCGTGATGGTCGCGACGCTCCCGACGTTCGAGGCCGTGGCGAGCGCAATGAGGTACGGCCTCGGGCTGCGGTCGAGCGTCTCGGCGATGCGGAGGACGAGCGGCGTGAACGCGATGCAGACGACGTCGTTGATGAGGAAGGCCGAGAGCACCGCGGCGGCGAGCGACACGGCGACGAGCAGCCCGAGGGGCGTGCGCGCGCGCCGCGTGACCCACCAGCCGACGAGGGCGAACGTGCCCGAGAGGTCGAGCGCCGCCGAGAGGACCATCATGCCGAAGAGAAGGCCCAGCGTGGATCCGTCGACGGCGGCCTGCGCCTCGCCGACCGAGAGGACGCCGAGGGCGACGAGGAGCACGGCGCCGATGACCGCGGCGGCGACGCGGTCCGAGCGCAGGCCCGGAATGCGCCCGACGGAGAAGGCGACGTACGTGAAGACGAAGACGAGGGCGGCGACCAGGGATGGATGGCTAGCGCGACTCGCGCTCCCGCGACAACGACCGCGTCAACGCTTGCCGGACGGAGCCGGCGTCGCCGAGCCGCTGGCTCCCGGGGCCGGCAGCTGGAACTTCGCCGCCCGCTCCTTGGCCTCGGCCTGGAGGGCGGCCACGGCGGTGGGCACCTTCGCCTTCACGTCGACCTGCGAGCCGCCCGGGATGTCCTTCGCCGTCAGCGACGTCTCCTGCAGCACCACCGGGCACCGCCCGATGCTCCCGCCACCGCCGCCCTCGCCCGTGTGCGTCACCGCGGCGGCGGCCGCCCCGGCGTCGGGGCTCTTCGACACCTCGACGAGATGCGCCACGCGCTCGCGGATCGACTTCGTCGTCGGATCGTCCTTCGCCGTCATGAGGACGCTCACGCCGTCCTTCGTGTTCTTCAGCGTCGTCGTGACGCCGGCGATGGCGCTCGGGCAGTGCGCCATCTTCCCGGTGCCCGCGGGGCTTCCGGCGAGCTTCAGGTCCTCCTCGCGGTCGCGCGTCTCGCGGCGCAGCCAGTCGACCTCCTGCGGATCCTTGGCGGCGACCGTCATCTTCGAGCCGTTGGGGACCTCGGCCGTCGTGATGGTCGTGTCCTTGAGCACGATGGGGCACCGGCCGAGGAGACCCCCGCCCTCGCCCTGGCCGGTGTGCTTCACGTTGGGGTTCGCGTTCTTCTGCGCCACGACGAGCGCCTGTACGCGCGCGCGAATGTCCGCCATCGCGGTCGCGTCGGTGGAGGTGACGGTGATCTCGACGCCGCCGGGCACGTCGGCGATGACGGTCGTCGCGCCCGTAACGGCGTTCGGGCAATGCGCCATCTTGCCGCTCGGCGCGAGGGCGGCGGACGACGCGGAGGGCGGCGTGGAGGCGCTCGCCGACGGAGCCGTCGAGGCGACCGCGCTCGCGCTCGGGGTGGCGGAGGTCGCTTTCTCGTTGCAGCTGTCGCAACCTACGAGAAGAGAGAGCGGAAGGACGAGCAGCCAAGCCGTGGATCGCACGAGACCTCCTGGGGGACGATGCAGGCGATGCTCGCTCATTTTCGTCGGGAAATCACCGTGCTTGTAACCTCCTTGCCACAAGGCCACGAGCCGGCTCCGGCCCCCCTCGTCCACGTTCGAGTCCTCGTCCCGGACGGCGACAACCTGCAGTACCTGGCCTTCTGGGCAGCCCGGGGAGCGGGCTACTTCGCCGACGAGGGCGTCGAGACGGAGCTCGTCGTGCCGGAGATTCCGGCGCAGGCGATCGCGAAGGTGCTCGCGGGCGAGGCGCCCGTCGCGGTCCTCCCGCCCCCCGTGTACCTGCAGCTCATCGCGGACAGGTTCCCGGTGGAGCTCGTCGCGAACCTGCTGCAGAACGATCCCATCGATCTCGTCGTCCGGCGCTCGCTCTTCGAGGAGCGCAAGATGAGCGCGACGGCGCCGCTGCGCGAGCGGCTGCTGTCGCTGAAGGGCCTCCGCGTCGCCGTCGCGCCGGGTCCTCCGGTGCGGCTGCGCGCGCTCTTCGCGTCCGAGGGGCTCGACGCCGATGCGACGATCCAGCTCGTCGTGCGGCGTGGCCCGGATCAGAACGCAGCCTTCGTGCACGGCGAGTGCGACGCGCTCTACGCCCACACGCCCTACGTGGAGACGGCGCTCGACGACGAGGACGCCGTCGTCCTCGTGAACCAGTCGGCAGGCGACGCGCCGCCGCTCGCGATGAGGCAGATCCACGCGCTCGTCGTGCGGCGGGACTTCCTCGCGTCGCAGCGGCCGGTCGTCCTTTCGATGGTGCGCGCCGTCGCCCGCGCCGAGCAGCTCGTGCACGCAGACCCTGCGGCGGCCGAAGAGGCGGTGATGCGCGCGCTCCCGTCGCTCGACCGGCGTCACCTGCACACGCTGATGGGCCTCTACCGGCCGGCGATCCCCGACACGCCCCGCGTGTCCGTCGAGGGACTCGCTCCGGCGCTCGCGCTCTTTCCGTCGAGCCGTACGGCTCCGAGCCTCGACGGCATCCCCCTCGGCGACTTCGTGGCGGCCGGCATCCTCGACGAGGCTCTCGCCGGGCCCGGCGCCGCGCAGCCCCCTCCCATGCCGCCGGGCAGGTCGAGTGCCAGGCTCGACGGAGCCGTCGCCCTCGGTGCGGGCCTCCTCCTCGCGCTCGCGCTCGTCGCGTGGAGGAGCAGGCGAAGAAGAACGGCGCGTTGAGCCCGGGCTCAGTTGCGGCGGTCGGCCTCGCGGAGGACGGCGCGGGCGAGCCATACGTCACGCGTCAGGAACCATCCCGCCAGCTTCGACAGCACCGCGCGGAGATCGCCTCGCTCGACGACGGTCGTCCCGCGAGAGGCCATGCCGGTCCACTCGAGGCCGGGTCGGGCGAGCACGATGGAGCGGGATGCCGCCGGATGGTGCGCCTCCTGCAGGTCGCGCACGAGCTGGACGCCGCGTCCGTCGGGTAGCTCGTCCTCCACGACGAGGGCGTCGATGTCCGGCCGGCGGAGCGCCCAGTCGCGCGCCGCCTCGCCGCTGCCGGCCTCGAGCACTCCGAAACCCCGGCTCATGCCGCGCCACATCCAGTGACGCGACGCGACGACCGGATCCACCAGCAGCACGAGCGGGGGCCGACCCACCACCGTTTCCAGGCTCATCTTGCCCACCCCTCCGTTCTCGAGGATCACCGACGTGTCGACGAACGGCGACTCTGCGTCGCGCGGAGGGGACGCGCAAGCGAGCCTAGGCAATATTTTCGACGACGAGCCCGTCTCGTTTCAGAAGCGCCACCACAGCGCCGTGGCTGGCGCGACCGTGAGCCCCGCGACGGTCACCTGCGTCTCGTTGTAGCTGCCCGAGATGGTCGCGTAGGCAACGTCGAGCTCGAAGGCGACGTGGACGTGGCGGAACCCCACGGCGAAGCCGAGCAGACCGCCTCCCCAGAAGCGCGTCGCGCTGAGCGCGATGGGGGGGGTGCCGATCGTGACCGCCTTGGGCACGCTGGTCACGTCGCTGATGTCGACGTGCTCGCCGCCCGCGCGCGCCCCGGCCCACAGCATGTAGAGCCCGCCGTCGCTCTCGTAGCCGACGAGCACCGGGACGTCGGCGCCCCAGCCATGGAGCTGTTCGAGCGAGACGTTCTCGAGCGAGCTCCCCTCCTGGTGACCATAGAGCGCGGCCGATCCCGCGAGGCCGAGCGAGAGCGACCAGTGGGTCGACAGATCGATCGAATGGCGGAGGTCGGCCCGGACCGCCCGCCCCGTGTACGCGAGCCCGCCCTCGGACTGCCACCCCACGCCGACGCGCGCCCCGCCCACCGGTGCGAGGCCGGGACCGACGGACGCCGCGACGAGCGCGCCCTTGGCGTACGTGGGGTCGCCCCCCTGAGGCGCCGTGCCTCCGTTCGGGTCGGACTCGGCGTTGCGGATGGCCGTGGCCAGCGACCCCACCGGCACGTTGCCGCTGAAGCCACCGAAGGCGCGGACCTCACCCGCGGGCAGCGTGCGCGCCGGGTGAAGCAGCGGCAGGCCGCCGCCGCATCCGCACGCGAGGAGCGCCGCGATCGCGAGGAGCGCGCGTTTCTCGGGCACCGGCTGACCCCGGCGTCACTTCCGGAAGCGCGAGGGGAACGAGTTCACGGCGACGCGCTTCTTCAGCTCTTCGTCGTCCGGGTGAAGCTTGACCGCGCGCTCGAGCAGGAGCTGCTCCTCTTCCCTGTGGTCCGGGTTGGGAAGGCAGCACTCGACGGGGCAGACCGCCTGACACGCTTCGTGGTCGTAGAAGCCGACGCACTCCGTGCAGAGCTCGGGGTCGATGACGTAGATCTCATCCCCCTCGCTGATCGCTTCGTTGGGGCACTCGGGCTCGCAAGCGCCGCAGTTGATGCAGTCGGAGGTGATGAACGTGGACATGTCGGTTCTCGGGCTGTCTAGCCCCTGGAATTCGGCCTCGCAACGTAGGGATCGCGGGCCTCGATGTCAAACTGCCCCGCTTGCGCCTCGGGGGGCTACGACGGTAGGGTCGCGGCGCGCTTCGCCGCTCTTACCCCCTCCCCCATGAATCGCTTCGAGCTCGCGGTCTCTCTCGGTCTCCTCGGCCTCCTCGGCGCCGTCACCGGCTGCAAGGCGCACATCGGCTCGCCGTGCGTCCTCAACACGGACTGCTCGACCACGGGGACGCTCGTCTGCGACAACTCGCAGCCCTACGGCTACTGCACGTACTTCAACTGCGTGCCCGACACCTGCCAGAACGAGGCCGCGTGCGTCGCCTTCGCCCCGGCCATCCCGGGCTGCGCCTACAACGACTACAACTCGCCCCAGCGCACCGCCCGCACGATGTGCCTCGAGCAGTGCCACAAAGACTCCGACTGCCGCGAGGACGAGGGGTATGTCTGCGCCGACCCGCGCCAGCCCCCGTGGAACGGCGTGATCGTCGACGACGACCAGCAGCAGCTCGTATGCGTCCAGAAGCCGGACTACCTCGACGGCGGGGCAATCGCTTCGTACGTCGACGCCGCCGTTTGCCAGACGACCGGGCCGGTCGTACCGGCCATCGACGCCGGGGTGACGTACTTCGGGACGGTCGACGGCGGCGATGCAGGCGCGGACGCGTCGGGCGACTGACGCGGCGAGGGCCTCGCGGCTCGTCCTCGGACGCGCGCTCGAGGCGCTCGTGGTGGTCGTCGCGCTCGCGTCGCTCGTCTTCTTCGCGCTGCGCCTCTTGCCCGGCGACCCCGCGCGCCTCGTGCTCGGCGACGAGGCGACCGCGGCGGATCTGGCCCGCGTGCGGGCCGCGCTGCACCTCGACGAGCCGCTCCTCGCGCAGTACGCGCGCTTCCTCCGCGGGCTGGCGACGCTCGACCTCGGCGACTCCTTCCGGAGGCCCGGGACGAGCGCGATGGCGCGCGTGGGCGACGCGCTCGCGCCGACGGCGGCCCTGGCCTCGCTCGCCGTGGGCATCGGGGCGCTCCTCGGTGTGGCCGCGGCGCTCGCGGCGAGTGGTCCGTGGCTGCGGCCGAGGGCGCGCGCGTGGGTGGAGCGGGCGCTCGTCGGGGTGGCGGCGGCGCCCCTCGTGGCCTTCGCCCCGGTGCTCACGTGGGGCCTCGCGGCGCGCGCGCGCCTCGTGCCGCTCCCGGGCGATCCCGACTCGGGCTTCGAGGGGCTCCTCTTCGCGAGCACGCTCCTCGCCCTCCCGCTCGCCGCGCACGTCGGACGCATCGCGCGCGCTTCGCTGGCCGAGGTCGCGCGGGCGCCGTTCCTCACGGTGGCCAGCGCCAAGGGGGCGCCGCCGGTGCGGGTATGGCTGGTGCACGCGCTGCCGGCCGTGGTGGGGCCGATCGTCACGACGGTGGCGACGCAGCTCGGCGCGCTGCTCGGCGGCGCGGTGGTCCTCGAGCGGATGTTCGAGCGCTGGGGCCTCGGCACGCTCATCCTCGAGGCGTACTCGACACGCGACTTGCCGGTGCTCGAAGGAGCGGTGGTCGCGGCGGGCCTCCTCTTCGTGGCCGCGCAGGCCCTCGGTACGGCGGCGCACCTCGCCCTCGATCCCCGCGCGAGGTCCGATTCATGAGCCCGCGAGCCCGCGCCCGCTCCCTTCATCTGCTCCCGCTGCTCGTCGTCGTCGGGGCCAGCGCGCTCGGCGCCGCGCTCGCGGCCGGCCCCGCTGGGCGCCTCGATCCGGTGCGCGCGTGGTGCGCTCCCTCGGCGGCGCGGCCGCTCGGCTGCGGCGAGGCCGGCGTCGACCTCCTGCCCCTCGTCGCCTCCGCGGAGCTCGGCGCCATCGCGCTCGCGGTGGTCGTGGGGCTGGTGGGCTTCGCCGTCGGGACGCCGCTCGGAGCCGCCGCGGCCCTGGCGCGAGGACGCTTCGAGCGCGCCGTCGATCGCGCGTGCGACCTCGTGCAGGCGTTCCCGAGCTTCATCCTGGCGCTCGCCGTCCTCAGCGCCGTGCGCGCGCCATCGCGCGTGCACATCGGCGTCGTCTTCGCGCTCACCGCGTGGGCGCCCTTCACGCGCCTCGCCCTCGCGCAGACGCGGGTCCTGCGGGACGCGCCCTTCGTCGAGGCGGCGGTCGCCCTGGGGCGGGGGCGCGCGGGCGTGCTCCTGCAACACATCGTGCCCAACCTGCTCGGCGTCGTCGCCGTGCAGCTCGGCTCGACCGGCGCGGCCATCGTCGTCAGCGAGGCCGCGCTCGCGTTCGTCGGGCTGGGACCTCGCGACGGCGTGTCGCTCGGCGGCGTCCTCGATCAGGGCGTCGCGGCCATGCTGCGCGCGCCCCACGTTCTCGTCGTGGGCGCGGTCGCCGTCTTCGTGACCAGCGCGGCCATGCTGGTGGCGGGTCGCGCGGCGGAGCGCTAGACCCGGGGCCGCGATGTTCTCGCCCTCGCCGCTGCCCCGCAACCTCGAGGCGAGCTTCCGCGATCTGGTCTCGCAGAAGCCGGCGACGCGCGCTTCGGCCATTCGCGACGTCGTGCGCCACGCGCTCCGCGGCGACGCCACGCGCGCCCGCGCCATCCCGTTGCTCGAGCATGCGCTGAGGGACGACGCGGCCCCCGCGGTGCGCGCGGCGGCGGCCGTGGCCCTCGCCGACGTCGGCGCGCGCGAGGCGCTGCCGTCGCTGCTCGTCGCGGTGGAGGACGACGATCCGCACGTGCGCCAGATGGCCCTTTCGTCGCTCGGGGAGCTCGGCGATGCGCGCGCGACGCAGCGCCTCGAGCGTGCCCTCCGCGACGGTCGCCCCGAGGTCCGCTACCAGGCCATCATCGCCTTCTCCCGCGTGGCGAGGGACGACGGCGCGGCCGTCGCCTCGGCGCTGGCGCGCGCCCTCGACGACGACGACGAGGCCATCCGCTACATCGCCATGCGCCTCGCCGAGGAGTTCCAGAGCGACGGCGAGCCGCTCCGTGACGCGCGTCTCCTCGCGCGGGCCGAAAAGCTCGTCGACGAGGATCGCGACCCGGCCGCGGTGGTGGCGGCGCTCTACCTCGCGCGGCTCGGGCAGGAGAAGGGACGCACCGTGGTCCTCGAGGTCGTGGCCGAGGCGCGCCGGACACCCGAGCTGGAGGACGAGCAGGCCTGCGTCGAGCTCGCCGGTGAGCTTCTCCTTCGCGACGCGATCCCGCACCTCGAGCGCCGCGCGTGGGGAACGCGCCGGGCCGTGCGCGCGCTTCTGTCCTGGGGGGCGGGCGACCGTCGCAGCTGCGCCTGGCACGCACGCATCGCGCTGGCCCGCATGGGCCACGAGAGGGCCCGCGCGGAGATCGTGGACGACCTGGCCTCGTGGCGGCGCGAGACGCGGGAAGCCGCCGTCGTCGCCGCTGGACGCGCGCGCATCCGCGAGGCGCGTGGCAAGCTGGAGAACCTGGGAGGCACAGTCGATGCGGCTCTGGTCCACGAAGCCCTCGTCCGTCTCGCGCTGGACTGACGGCCTGCGCTTCGATCCCGCGCGGTCGCCGCGGGGTCACGTGGAGAGCTGGTTCCTCAAGGCCAACGATCCGCGCGCCCGCCGCGCCGTGTGGCTCAAGTGGACCATCTGGTCGGGGGCCGGCGGGCGGGACCACGCCGTCGCCGAGGCGTGGGCCATCGCGTTCGGCGGCGAGGGCGGGCACGTGGCGACCAAGACCACCGTCCCCTTCGAGCGCGCCCACTTCGCGAGCGGGGCCATCGGCGCCACGGTCGACGGCTGCACGCTCTCGGCGGACGCCGCGAAGGGCCGCGTCGAGAGCGGCGGCCGCACCATCGCCTACGACCTCACCATCGCGTCGCTCGAGGCGCCGCTCGTCCACTTCCAGAAGCCCTGGATGTACGAGCGCGGCTTCCCCAAGCAGAAGATCGTCTCGCCCATCCCCAACGCGCGCATCTCGGGCACCGTCATGGTCGGCGCCGAGACGTGGACGCTCGACGCGTGGCCCGGAATGGTGGGCCACAACTGGGGCGCGGGGAACTCCGAGTCGTACGCGTGGGGTCACTGCAACGCGTGGGACGACGGGGACGACGTCGTGTTCGAGGGGTTCAGCGCGCGGGTGCGCGCCGGCGGCGTGCTCTTGCCGACGACGACCGCGCTGTGCCTCCGCCATCACGGGACGAGCTACATGCTGAGCGGCCTCGCCGCCCTCGCGCAGAACCGCGCCTCCGTCTCGGCGCGCCGGTGGCGCTTCCAGGGCAAGGGCGCGCGCGTCTCCATCGAGGGCGAGATGTGGGCCGACACCGACGACTTCGTCGGCCTCTTCTATCCGAACCCGGACGGGACGGTCTGCTACTGCCTCAACTCGAAGCTCGCCCGCGCCGAGCTCACCGTTCGCATCGAAGGCCGCGCCCCGAAGACGCTCCGCTCCGAGCGCGCCGCGCTGGAGCTCGCCACGCGCGACCCCCACCACGGCGTCCGGATGTACGTGTGAAGCGGCGCCGACCGAGGACCGACCGATGACGCTCCGTCGCGTGGCCGGGATCGTGGCGATGCTGGCGCTCGCGCTGTGGCTCGGCGGGCTCGTGGCGCTCGGCGCGCTCGTGGCGCCGGTCGTGTTCTCGCGCGTGTCGATGCCGTGGAGCGCCGACGCGATGACGGTCGTCTTCCAGCGGTTCGACGCCGTCGCCATGGGGAGCGCCGCGGCGGTGCTGCTCAGCGAGGCGATGCGCGCCGTCGGCCGCGTGCCCTTCCGGCGGCTCGATCACCTCCGGGCCGGTGTGTCGGCCCTCGCGGCCGCCGCCGCCGTGTACGAAGGGGCGAGCGTGTCTCCGCGCATCGCGGCGCTCCACGCGGAGGGGGCGATCCGCGGAATGGGGAGCGCGGGCATGGAGCTCGCGAAGCTGCACGACGTGGCCGAGCTCCTCGGCAAGACCGAGGTGGCGCTGCTCGTCGTCGTCGTCGTGCTCCACGTGGTGACGTCGTTCCCGGGCCCGGCTCCCGCCCGCGACTAGACACGTTGCGCCAGCGCAACGTCGCCGGAACCCATGTTGACGGGGTAGGTGGCCGTAAGTAGCCTGGGCCGCGCGTTTGGGCGGGGATCCGGCGGTCCGGGCCTCGTGGCGATCGCCGCTCGGCGTCTTGCACGAGCGTGGGCGGGGCGTCAGGGTACGCGCAGGATGGCGGCACGCTGAGGGCTGGGTCCGTCGTTTCTTCTTTTTTCGTGGAGGAGGCCGTCATGTGGAACAAGGTGATTGGGCTGGCGTTTTCCGCCGCTCTCGTGGGCGTCGTCGCGGTGTCCAACGGCTGCTCGAGCAGCAGCGCGGGCGCTGGCGGCGGAGGCGATGGCGGCAGCGACACCGGCGTCGTGGTCCACAAGGAGGCGGGCGGCAGCAGCAGCAGCGGCTCCAGCAGCGGAGATGACAGCGGCGGCGAGGCCGGCGTCGGCTTCGACGGCACTTCGGGCAAGGCCTGCATGACGGACGCCGACTGCAACGGTGGCGCCGGCGTCAACAAGTGCAGCATCGACTACGAGGGAACCGTCACCGGGCTGAAGGTCGAGTTCTGGCCGTCGCCCATCTGCCTGCCGGCCTTGCCGATGACCGCGGGCGGGGGCAACTGCGACCCGTGCGGCATTTCCGCGGGTGGCGCTTGCAGCGACGGCGCCATCTGGGGCTGCGACTCGGACCCGACGACCCTCGATCCGACGACCTCGCCCGGCCTCTGCCTCCCGAACGACGCGACGGCCCCGGTCGCGAACCAGGGCACCTGCATCCCGCGCTGCCAGATGCCGCTCGACGGCTCGAAGGCGACCGGCGTGACGGCGCCGAACACGTGCGTCGCGTACACGTGGCTCGAGGAGACGACCGGGACCGTGATTGGCCTCGGCTTCATCCAGGGGACGTGCCAGGCCGACGCCGACTGCTCGGGTCTCGGGACGGGGTGGGTCTGCCAGGTCGACATCGGATTCTGCACTCAGGCGACGGCGCAGAAGACGCGCTCGAAGGCCATCGGAACCGCGTGCACCTCCGGCACCGCCGCCACGTCGGACAGCACGACGGGCGCGTGCAACTGCGTCGGGAACAACACGACCAACGTCGGCTACTGCTCGTCGGCGTGCGTCGTCGGCGGCAACGCCTGCCCCAACGGGTACGTGTGCGACGCGTTCTACCCCTCCGGCCCGCTGGTCTTCGGGGACGCCTCGACGCCGGCGCTCACCATGCAGAACACCGGCGTCGCCGGGACGTGCATCCAGCCGTGCGCCGTGGCCGACGCGGGCGCGGGCGCGGACGGGGGCCAGCAGTGCCCGACCAACTCGTCGTGCTTGCTCGAGACCCTCGAGGGGCCCGACTGCCTGCCGTGATCGGCGCCTAGTCGTATGATGACGAGCCCCGCGCGACGCCGCTTCGCGGCAATCCTCTCGGGCGCGGGGCTGGTCGTGCCCCTCGCCCTCGGCTTCGCCGCGTGCAGCAGCAAGGGCGCGTCGCCGCACGCGTCGCCCTCGGGCGACTCCTCCGCTCCGACCGACGGCGGCGGCGCGGCCGACGCGCCCCTGGCGTGTCCGCCCGAAAACCTCGATGAGTGGAACGCCGGCAGCTACCACCACGCGCAGCCCATCCAGCCCGCGGCCTGCAACCAGCTCCTCATGAACGACTACTTCGCGTCCTGCCTGGGGCCGAGTTCGTCGTCGGACACCTGCGAGCAGAACTGGGGAGCCGGCGAGGACGCGGCCCACGCGACCTGTCAGAACTGCATCCTCACGCCGAGCTCGGCGACCCTTTGGGGCCCCCTCGTCGACTACAGCACCGGCAGCGACGGGGGCGCGGGCGGCACGGTGGCCATCAACGTGGCCGGCTGCGTGGAGATCCTCGACCCATCCCAGCTCTCGTGCGCGATGTCGGTCCAGCTGGCCGACGAGTGCCAGCACGCGGCCTGCGACACGGTCTGCCCCGTGGCCGACATGGCTTCTTACGACGACTGGGTGGCCTGCATCGACGCGACCGCGCAGGGCGAGTGCCTCATGTACCTCCAGTCGGCGGCGTGCGTGAACGCGGAGGACGCGGGGCCCGCCGCCGCGTGCGTGACGGGGCAGACGTTCCAGGACGAGTTCTTCTCCATCGCCACCGTGTTCTGCGGGGGCGCCGCCACGAAGGACTGAGCGAGCGGCCCGGGTCGCTCCTCGGCGCGGTCGAGCTCGACCGTGCGAATTCGCGTGCCCCGGCCGTGCGTGGCATACTTCCCGGGACTTGCTTTTCTACGTGTCTCGGATGTTTTCGCGGCTCCATGCGTCGAGCGTCGGCTCGCTCCTCCTCGCGGGCGCCGTCGGCGTGCTGGGGGCCGACGGGTGCTCCGTGGCGACGACGGCCGCCGAGAACCCACCGTCGTGGGACGGCTCCGCGGCGATGGACGCCGGCGCGAACAGCAGCTCCGGCAGCGGAGGCTTCGGCGGGGGCGACGCGGACGCCTGCGAGCCGGGGAGCCTGGCGACGTTCCGTCCTCCCCCGTACACCCCGGCCAGCGGGGCAGGGCAGGGCCTCTGCGTGTCGGGTGCAGGCGGCGATCCCATCACGGGCTTCTATCAGGCGTGCCTGGCCGCCGACGCGACCGTCGACGGCTGCAACACCTTCACGCAGATGAACGAGGCGTGCGTCGCCTGCATCCTCACGCCGGAGACCGCCGCCAAGTACGGCCCGATCCTCAACCACGGCGGCTTCGTCACGGCCAACGTCGCGGGCTGCCTCGAGCTCGCGGGTGACGAGCAGCCCGACGCGAGCGAGCTCCCGTGCGCGAAGACCGTGCAGGCGCTCGCGGGGTGCGAGCTCGCGGCGTGCGAGGCCAACTGCGCCGTCCACGACACGGCCTCGCTCGCGGAGTACGACGCGTGCGCGACGACGGTCGAGTCCACGGGTTGCGAGATGTACGCCACGGCGGCGGCATGCGCAGACTCCGAGGCCGACGCGAGCGCCCTCGGCGCGGCCTGCCTCGGTGACTTCATGAGTTTCTACCAGGTCGTCGTGCCGGCCTTCTGCGGTCCGCCGGTGGGGACGGACGCCGGCGCGCCTTCTCTCGACGCGGCCGGGGTGCCTGTCGGGGACGCCGCGAGCGAGTGATTTGCCGAGCCGGTGGCGATGGCGTAAGACGCTCTGGCCGTGCTTCGCCGTTTCGTTTTTCGAGCTCTCCTCCTCGCGCCCGTGCTCGTGCTCTCGGCATGTCAGTCGTGCGTCGCCGACAGCTCCGAGCCGCAGGACTTGTCGCAGTCCCACACCGCGCCCGGCGCCAGCCCCGGCCGCTTTCGCCCGCGCCCGATGACGCCGGTCGGGCGCCTCCTGCTCCGCGACGCAGGCGCCGGCGACGAGTAGGTCTATCCTCGGGCGCATGACCGGCCGTCGCCTGGCCTGCCTCGCGGCCCTTCTCGCGTGCGGCGCGGCGGGCATCCTCGCCGTGGCCTGCAGCAGTGGCTCCCCGTCTCCGGCCGCGGGGGTCGACGCCGGCACCCCCGACGCGACCTCGCCGGAGGCCGCGGCGTCGATGGACGCCGGCTCCGCCGACGCGCCGGCGGAGTCCTCGAAGAAGGGCGGATGCGAGCCGGTCGACGGGTCTTGCGACCTCGTCTTGCAGGATTGCCCCTCGGGATCGCAGTGCGTCACCGAGCCGCGACCCGACGGCGGCTACACGACGACCTGCGGCCCGACCCATGGCGTCCAGCACATCGCCGCCGGCTACCCGTGCTGTCTCCCCACGACGCCCGCCGATGACCCGTGCCTCCCAGGCCTCACGTGCGTCGGCGAGCCGTGCGTCGGCGACGCCGGCGGGGGCCGGTGCGCCCCCTACTGCTGCGCCGGCGACGACACGCCGTGCGGCGTCAGCCCCGAGGGGTTCGCGGGGCACTGCGACCTCGGCATCGTCGGCGAGGCCGGCGTGCCCCTCTACGACGTCTGCGAGTACGCCCCCATCTGCCAGCCGCTGGGCGTCCTGCCGTGCCCGTCCGGGTACACGTGCCTCGTCGAGGGCACGACCGGCGGCGCCGAGTGCTCGCCCATCTTCAACAACGGCGCGCCCGCGGAGGGCGAGGGCGACCCCTGCACCTACGACAACTCGTGCCAGTCGGGGCTGATGTGCCTGACGACCTCGGGCGCCGAGGGGGGCACCGTCGACGAGTGCTTCATGCTGTGCTCCACCGGCAAGGGCACGCCGCCGTTCGACGCCGGCGCCCTCGGGATGACGCCCGGAACCGGCGGCTGCAACGCCGGGAAGCAGTGCGCCACGGCGACGCAGATCTTCCCGGCGTGGCTCGGCGTCTGCGTACCCTGAACACCGCGTGAGCCGGAAACGTGCAGCGATACAGCTGGTTACGGGGTGCGCTCGGGGAGGAAAGAACGCCGGCGCGACGCTTCGACCTTCGGTTGCGTCGTCTTGTCGACCGAATGCCTCATCTTGTCTTCGAGGCGGCACATCGTCTCGACCGACTGCGCCATCTTGTCTTCGAGGCGCCGCACCCTGTCGACGGGATGATGCGACTTGAAGACAAGACGACGCGTCTTCAAGACAGGAAGACGCTGCTTGTCGACAAGCTGCGCCTCTCGGTCGACAAGGCGTGTCTCGCTGAAGACCAGAGGAGGCATCTTGTCTTTGCGTTGCGCCGTCTCGAGCCCAAGAAGCCGCTTCCGACGACTCGGGAGCGTCATCGTCTCGACAAGACGCCGCATCTCGTCGAGCCGATGCGCCATCTTGTCTTCGCGACGTGTCGTCGTGAAGACAAGGTGATGCATCTCGAGGACAAGAAGGCGCATCGTGAGTTGTCGCTGCGTCTCCCGTCTACTCGGGAGCCGCTTTTGCTCTTCAAGACGACGCACTTGCTCTTCAAGACGACACAGTTGCTCTTCAAGACGACACGTTCGTCGAACGAGGAGCCGCTCTTCCTCGACACGACGACGGTTTCATTGAGCAAAATGGCGCTCTTGCTCGAAATGACGGCTCCTTCGTCGACCCGCGGGCCGCATCCGGTTCGACGAACGCGGCGCCGAAAGGGGAACGAGCCTCGGCGAGAGCACTCGGACACGCACTTCGTCGTCGCGCGTGACCACGACGCGCATCCGATGCTCCATCGCGTCGACCCGAGTGGGCGCCTCGTCTTCATCACGAGGCCCTCGTGAGACTTCAGGCGGACCAGGGCGGTCTCGTTCGTGCGTGTGGGGGCCTCGGGGATCGATCGAGACCGGACTGCCCGCCGACCCTAGGGCAACGATTCGACAACTCCAGTCGTGCTACAAGCGGGGCGTCGATGAACGCCGACGAGCTCGAGCTACGCGACGACGATCCGGACATCGCGCTGATGCGCGTCCTCCGGGACGACGGCACCGCCGATCCCGCGACCGATCCGCGCCTCCCCGGGGAGATGCTCCTCCGCGCATACCGCGAGATGCGCCGCCTTCGCGCCCTCGACGCGCGCATGATCCTCCTCCAGCGCCAGGGCCGCGTCGGCTTCTACGGCGCGGCGCAGGGGCAGGAGGCCGTGCCGATCGCGACCGGCCTCGTCGTCGGCAAGGACGACTGGGTGTTCCCGGCCCTGCGCGAGCAGAGCGTGATGCTCGTCCGCGGCTTCCCGCTGCGGGCCTTCGTGGCCCAGGTCTTCGGCAACTCGGGTGACGTGCAGAAGGGCCGGCAGATGCCGAGCCACCAGTCGGGCCGGGCCGTGAACCAGGTGAGCTGGTCGTCGTGCATCGGGCCGCAGCTGCCGCAGGCCGTCGGCGCCGCGTGGGCCATGCGCGCGAAGAAGACGGGGGCCATCTCGGTCGGCTTCTGCGGCGACGGGGCGACGAGCCAGGCGGACTTTCACACGGCGATGAACTTCGCCGCCGTGTGGCGCGCGCCGTGCGTCCTCGTCTGCCAGAATAACCACTGGTCCATCAGCGTCCCGACCGAGAAGCAGACCGCGTCGCGCACCCTGGCCGTGAAGGCGCGTGCCTACGGCATGCCCGGCGTCCGCGTCGACGGGAACGACGTGCTCGCGATGATCCGCGTGCTGCGCGAGGCCTTCGACCGCGCGCGCTCGGGCGGCGGGCCCACGTTCGTCGAGGCCCTCACCTACCGCATGGGCGCGCACTCGACGAGCGACGACCCGTCGCGCTACCGCTCGCAGGACGAGGTCGACGCGTGGGCGCGCAAGGACCCGCTCGACCGCCTGCGCCGGCACCTCGTGCACCTCGGGCTCGTGAGCGACGCGAGCGACGCGTCCCTCGAGAAGGAGCTCGCCGCCGAGATCGCGGCCGCGGTCGAGGAAGTGGAGGCGATGCCGGCGCCGGACCGCGCGTCGCTCCTCGAAGACGTCTACGCCGAGCTGCCGTGGCACCTGCGCGAGCAGCTCGAGACCTTGCACCAAACCGCCAGCGCACCTACTCACGGTTAGAGCACCATGGCCAACAAGACCTACGACGCGATCGTCATCGGCGGGGGACCCGGCGGATACGTCTGCTCCATCCGCCTCGGGCAGCTGAAGCAGAAGGTCCTCTGCATCGAGAAGGACGAGGTGGGCGGCGTGTGCCTCAACTGGGGCTGCGTCCCCAGCAAGGCGATCATCGCCACGAGCCACACCTTCTCGAAGGTCAAGAACGGCCCCTCGTACGGCCTGATGGTCGACAACCCGCGCATCGACGCCGGCAAGCTCCAGGACTGGAAGGACGGCATCGTCAAGAAGCTCACCGGCGGCGTCCGCGGCCTCTTCAAGGGCAACGGCGTCGAGCTTCTCTACGGCGAGGCGCGCATCACGGGCCCGAAGACGGTGACCGTGAAGACCCGCGAGGGGACGACCGAGACCATCGAGGCCACCAAGGGCATCGTCGTCGCCACGGGCTCGTCGACCATCGAGGTCCCGAGCTTCAAGTTCGACGGCAAGAAGGTCATCGGCGCCAAGGAGGCCGTCAGCCTGCGCGAGGTGCCGAAGCGCCTGCTCATCATCGGCGGCGGCATCATCGGCATGGAGCTCGGCGGCGCGTACCAGCACCTCGGCAGCGAGCTCACCGTGGTCGAGATGCTCCCGCAGGTGCTGACGGGCGTCGACGCGGACGTCGCGGCGGTCGTCGAGCGCGCGTACACGAAGCACGGCGCGAAGATCCTGAAGAACGCGAAGGCGCTCGGCTACGAGCCGCAGAAGGACGGCTCGCTCGCGGTGCGCGTCGAGGTGGGCGGCAAGGCCGAGACGCTGGTGACGGACGTCGTCATCGTGGCCGTCGGCATGCGGCCGATGGGGGCGGGCGTCGGCCTCGAAGAGCTGGGGGTCAAGGTCGAGAAGGGGTTCGTGCCCACCGACAACCTGGGCCGGACCAGCGTGCCGGGGATCTACGCCATCGGCGATTGCTCCAGCGTGCCGATGCTCGCGCACAAGGCGAGCAAGGAGGGGGAGGTCGTCGCCGAGGTGATCGCGGGCCACAAGGCCGCCAAGGACTGGGTGGCCATGCCGGCCGCCATCTTCACGGATCCCGAGATCGCCACCGTGGGCCTGGGCGAGGAGCAGGCGAAGGCCAAGGGGCTCGACGTCCGCATCGGGAAGTTCCCGTTCAGCGCCCTCGGGCGCGCGATGGCCGTCAACGAGACCGACGGCTTCATCAAGGTCGTCTCCGACCGGGCGACCCACGAGATCCTCGGCATCCACATCGTCGGCCCCGAGGCGACGGACCTCATCAGCGAAGGCGCGCTCGCCCTCGAGATGCACGCGTTCCTCGAGGACGTCGGCCTCACCGTCCACCCGCACCCGACCCTCGGCGAGGGCATGATGGAGGCGAGCCTCAACGGGCTCGGCCAGGCCATTCACGTCCTCAACCGCGAAGTCGGCCGCTGAGGCTCGGTTCTTCAGGACCGCAGGCGTCGCGGGCGGGGAGGGCTATCGCCGTCCCTTGAAGCCCATCATGTTCTGAACGACGGACTCGCTCGCCTCCGCGATCTCCCCCTGCTCGCGGGCCCGGTCGGCGCAGTCCTCGCACATCTTCTTCGACTTGCCGTCGACCTTCACGGTCACGAGCTGGTCGGCGTCGTCGCCGCACTGCTTGCACGTCGGCATGGCGTCTCTCACCCTTTCGTCGGCTCGTCCTCGAACTCCGGAGGCGGGGCGCTCGGCGAGCGTAGCTGTGGGGGGCCGGCGCGCCACGCTGCGACGAGGGCGTCGATCGCCTCGCGGGCCATCGCTCCGAGGTCGTCGCCCCCGGGTCGGACCTGCTTCTCCTCGTGTCCCGGGCGGACGACGACGACGCACCCCTCGCGCCGGTTCAGCGTGAAGCGGAGACGGCCCTCCCCGAGCTGCAGCCAGAGGTCGTCGCCCGTCACGCTTCCCGTGGCGGGAATCCTGTGGGCGCGTGCCAGCTCGAGCATGTAGGTGAGCGCGCTGCGGGCCTGGCCGAAGCCGATTTCGAGCGACGCCGCCGAGTCGGGGAGGACGCCCGCGGGCGTCTCCTTCACGAGCTCCTTCACGAGCCTACGATGCCAATCGTCCATACCTCGAGCATAGACGGATTCTGCCGCGTGTTACATTGAGGCGAGAGACGCAGCGCGACAAGGACCAGCGCCGCATCATTCGCGGGGACCATGCCATGGGTATCTTCGACCGGATGGGCAAGGTGATTCAGAGCAACCTCAACTCCTTGCTCGACAAGGCGGAGGACGACAAGAAGCTCGTCGAGCTCAACCTCGACGAGATGGACGGGCAGATCAAGTCCGGCCATCAAGAGGTCATCCAAGCCGTCGCGGCCGAGAAGCAGCTCAAGAAGAAGGCGGACGAGCTGCGGGCCGACGTCGAGCGATGGGACAAGCGCGCCGAGCTCGCCCTGAAGAGCGGCGACGAAGCGCTCGCGCGCGAGGCCCTCAAGCAGAAGAAGCGCGCCACCGGCGAGGCCGAGCTGGCCGAGAAGGTCCGCGTCGAGCAGCGCGACGTCGCCGTCCGCATGAAGGAAGAGCTCGAGCGCATGAAGGAGAAGCTCGCGGAGCTCAAGATGCGCAAAGGGACCATCGTCGCCCGCGCCCAGCAGGCGCGCGGCGGGTCCACCTCCGAGCAGCTCGGCTCGAAGGGGGGGTCCAGCGCGTTCGACAACTTCCGGCGCATGGAAGAGAAGATCGAGGGCCGCGAGGCCGAGGGCATGGCCATGGCCGAGGTCGAAGAGGCGCTCGGCAAGGGCCAGAAGAGCGAGGATCTGGAGGCGAAGTTCCGGGATCTCGAGCGCCAGACCGGCGGCAAGGGCGAGGACGGCGGCAAGTCGAGCGACATCGACGACGAGCTGGCGGCGCTCAAGAAGCGCATCCGCGTCTGAGCCGTGGCGAGGCACATCGTCGTCGCGTTCCGGATGCCTCCGGCGGGCATGACGCCGGGCCCCGAGGGCGCCTACCTTTCGCGCGCCCGCTCGATGTGCGCGCGCGGCGAGGCGCTGGGGGGGAGGCTCGTGGCGTGGAGCGCCGCGCTCTTGGCGATGGCGTGGGATCCCGACTCGATCGAAGAGGCGCTCCTCCTCGGCACGAGCATCCGCGAGGAGGCCCTCTCGGCCGAGCGCGCGTGGAGCAGCGGCATGGCCGAGGGCGAGCTCGAGCCGCTGTCGCCCGAGGGCGCGCGCATGCAGCTCGCGTGGGGCGACGCGCTCGTCTCGGCGGCCTCACTGGCGCGCGTCGCGAAGCCCGGCGAGCTGCTCGTCGACGGCGACGTCCGGGCCCTCCGCGCGGGCCAGCTGACCCTCCTCGGCGCCCGCGCGGCGACCGACGCCGGCCAGCGCGTGCGCGGCTGGAGGCTCGACCTCGAGCACCCGTGGAAGCGCTCCGCCGACGCCGCCGCCGGCCCGGATGCCACCGACCGCTACTTCGTGTTCCCGCAGGCGGACGCGCCGCCCGCGCCGCAGGACCTCGGCGCGACGCAGGAGATGCCCATCGCCGACTTCTCGACGGAGGATTTCGCCGCGTACGAGGCGCTCGAGATCGTCGAGGCCGCCGGGGCCGCCGACGACGCGCCTCCTGCCGACTCGGAGAAGATCGTCCGCCCCGAGCGCACCCTGCTCGCCGACCGCGTCCGCAGCCTCGCTCGCGGCGAGCACGCGAAGGACGCCGGCGACGTGCTCTCCGACGTGCGACGCGCGCGGGCTCGCGTCGAGGGCGGGCCGCCGGCGACGCGGTGCCAGGCCGCGCTCGCGCTGGCGATGACGCTGGCGATCGCCGGGCGCCCCGAGGAGGCGCTGCTCGAGGCGCTCGACGCCCTCGCTCGCGCCCGCGAGGGGCAGGACCCCAAGGCGGTCGGCGCCTGCATGGCGCTCCTCGCGAAGCTCTACTCGTCCGCAGGGATGACCGGCGAGGCCGCCGCGCTGCGCGAGTCGTCGGGGGCGGCCTGAATGGCCGCCGAGCGGCTGTACCTCGGGATCGACGTCGGCACCGGGAGCGTGCGGGCCGCGGTCTTCGACGCGGGCGGAGCGATGCGCGGGATGGGCACGCACCCCATCCGCACCGAGCGCCCGCGCGAGGACTTCGTCGAGCAGTCGAGCGACGACATCTGGTCGGCCTGCGGCGTCGTGGTGCGCGCGGCGCTCGAGCAGGCCAAGGCCAGCGCCGACAGCATCGCCGGCGTCGGCTTCGACGCGACGTGCTCGATGGTGGTGCTCGACGCCCACGACCGCCCCGTCACGGTCAGCCCGACGGAGGACGACACCTGGAACGTCGTCGTCTGGATGGACCACCGCGCGACCGCGCTCGCCGCACGGATCAACGACACGAAGCACGAGGTGCTCCGCTACGTCGGCGGCGTCGTCTCGCCCGAGATGCAGACGCCGAAGCTCCTCTGGCTGAAGGAGAACCTTCCGGAGACGTGGCGGCGCGCCGCGCGCTTCCTCGATCTCCCGGATTTCCTCGTCTACCGCGCGACGGGCGCCGACGTGCGCTCGCTCTGCACCACCGTCTGCAAGTGGACGTACCTCGGGCACGACGGGCGCGGGTGGCAGCGCGACTTCTTCGAGCAAGTGGGCCTGGGCGACCTCGCGACCGAGGGCTTCACGCGCATCGGGACGGACGTGCGGCCCATGGGCGAGCGCGCCGGGGCGCTGACGAACCGGAGCGCGCGCGAGCTCGGCCTCACGGAGGGGACCCCCGTCGCCGTCGCGATCATCGACGCGCACGCCGGCGGGCTGGGGACGCTCGGGGCCGCCCTCGACGGGGCTGCCGCGACGACCGAGGCGCTCGAGTCGCGCCTCGCGCTCATCGGCGGGACGTCGAGCTGCCACATGGCGGTCGCGCGCGAGCCCCGCTTCGTCCCCGGTGTCTGGGGGCCGTACTTCTCGGCCATGGTCCCCGGAATGTGGCTCGCCGAGGGGGGGCAGTCGGCGACGGGCGCGCTCGTCGATCACGTCATTTTCTCGCACGCGCGCGGCGCCGAGCTCGACGCGGACGCGAAGGCGCGCGGGACGAGCGTCTACGCCCTTCTCAACGAGCGCCTCGATGCCCTCGCGCACGGCGGCCCCTTCCCGGCGGCCCTCGCGCGCGATCTGCACGTGCTCCCCGATCACCACGGCAACCGCTCACCGCGCGCGGACCCCACGCTGCGCGGCATGGTCTCGGGCCTCAAGCTCACCGACTCGCTCGACTCGCTGGCGCTCCTCTACCTCGCCACGGTCCAGGCCGTCGCGCACGGGACGCGCCACATCGTCGACGTCCTGCGCGCGCACGGCTACCCGCTCGACACCGTCCTCGCCTGCGGGGGGGGGACGAAGAACGACGTCTTTCTCCGCGAGCACGCCGACGCGACCGGCTGCCGCGTCGTGCTCCCCGCCGAGCCCGAGGCGGTCCTCCTCGGCGCGGCCATCCTCGGCGCCGTCGCCAGCGGAGACCGCCCGAGCATCGTCGAGGCGATGCACGCGATGACGCGCGCGGGCCGTACCATCGAGCCGGCGCGCGGCGTGGTCGCGCGATTCCACGACGCGAAGCACGCCGTGTTCCTCCGCATGCACGACGACCAGCTCGCCTACCGGGAGACGATGAGATGAGCCATCCTTCCCGGCTTCCCGTCTTCCTGTTCATTCTCTCGGTGTTTGCAGGGCCCCCGGGGTGCAAGAAGAGCAGCCCCTCGGCCGACGTTACGCCGAGGCTCACGATCGCGGTGGTCCCGAAGGGGACGACGCACGAGTTCTGGAAGAGCGTGCATGCCGGCGCGGTCAAGGCGGCGCGCGAGCTCGACATCGACGTGGTCTGGAAGGGGCCGCTGCGCGAGGACGACCTCAAGGGGCAGATCGACGTCGTCCAGTCCTTCGTCGCGCAGGGCGTGGGAGGCATCGTCCTCGCGCCGCTCAGCGACAAGGGCCTCGTCGGCAGCGTCAAGGCCGCGACGGACGCGCACGTCCCCGTCGTCGTCTTCGACTCCGACCTCGCCGGGGGCAACTACGTGAGCTTCGTCGCGACCGACAACGAAGCCGCGGGAAAGACCGCCGGCGACGCGCTGGCCGCACGCGTCGGCAAGGGAAACGTCGTCCTCCTTCGGTACCAGGAGGGCTCGGCGAGCACCGCCAACCGCGAGAAGGGGTTCGTCGCCGCCATCCACGCCCACCCCGAGGTGAAGCTCGCGAGCGACTCGCAGTACGGCGGCGCGACCACCGAGACCGCGGAAAAAGCCGGCGAGAACCTGCTCGCGTCGCTCGGCGCCGACTCGGGCGGCGTCCAGGGCGTCTTCGCCCCCAACGAGTCGACGACGTTCGGCATGCTCCTCGCGCTCCGCAAGACCGGCCTCGCCGGAAAGACGCACCTCGTCGGCTTCGATGCCTCGGACAAGCTCGTGCAAGCCGTCCGCTCCGGCGAGATCGACGGCCTCGTCGTGCAGCGGCCCTTCGAGATGGGCTACCTCGCCGTGAAGAACATCGTCGCCCACATCCACGGCGAGGCCGTCGAGAAGCGCATCGACACGGGGTCCACGCTCGTCACGAAGGACAACCTCGACACGCCGGAGGTGCAGGCCCTCGTGAAGCCGGACCTCAAGGCCTGGCTCGGGGAGTAGGGCTACGCGACGACGCGGTCGCCGCCTTCGCGCTTCGCGCGGTAGGCGTTCTCGTCGGCGCGGCGCAGGAGCGCGGCCACCGTATCCGTGGGGTCGGCGAGCGCCACGCCGACGCTCGCCGTCACCGGGCGCGGCGCGTCGAACTTCGCCGATACGTCGCGGACGCACTTGGTCACGCGCTCGGCGACGGCCAGCGCCTGCGCCAGCTCCGTGTCGGGCAAGATGACCGCGAACTCATCGCCGCCGTAGCGGCCCGCCACGTCGGTCGTGCGCGTCGTCGCCGCGAGGGCGGCCGCGATCTCCTTGAGCAGCAGGTCCCCCCGCAAGTGCCCCTGCGTGTCGTTGACCTTCTTGAAGCTGTCGAGGTCCAGCATCAGCATCGCGAGCGGCCGTCCGCGCCGGACCCGCGCCAGCTCGGCCTCGATGCGCGCGAAGAGGTGCCTCCGGTTGTAGAGGTTCGTCAGCGGATCGAGCTGGCTGAGCTGCTCGAGGCGCTCGTTGGCGACGACGAGGTCGGCCTCGCGCCGCCGAACGGCGTGGACGAGCGCCGTCACGATCGCGGTGCACGCCGGGACGAAGACCGAGACGAAGATCGAGGCCATCAGCGTGTGCGCGAGCGGCGGCGGCCCGAGCGCCGCGATGTCGGGCGCGTCCGGCGCGAACGCGAGCCAGCCCGCGTGCTCGGACCAGACCACCGCGTCGTACGCGAGCCTCCCACGATCGCGAGCGTCCACGCCACGCGCGGGCTCGTGACCAGCGCGTTGGCCACGCCGGCGAAGAGGTAGAGCGATGCCATCGGCGTCACGACGCTGCCGAGCCCGTGCACCGTGTAGGTGAGCACTGCCAGGTCGACGAGCCCCGAAACGACGGGCCGGACGCGTCCCCCGATGTGCTTGCGGATGAGCACCTGCTCGACGGCGGCGATGGCGAGGTAGAGAAACCAGACCCAGACGTGCCGGCGCGTCTCCGGGTAGAACGTCGGCAGCACCGCCAGCGCGATGACGCCGACCGCGAAGCGCGACAGCGCCGCCCGGAACTTGAGCTCGTCCCGTGTCATCCCCGCCGTGCGGGTAGCCTACACCGCCCTCGCGGAGGTTGGCCCGCGTGGTGGGGGCGAGATATCACCAGCCGGTGAGCGCCCCGCGCCTGGACGACCATCGGGAGTCCGTGCCGCGTGGTCCGCGCGGCGTCGTTCTCCGCGACCTCCGCAAGTCGTTCGGCTCGACCGTCGCGCTCGGGGGCGTCGACCTGGAGGCAAAGGCCGGCGAGGTGCACGCGGTCCTCGGCGAGAACGGCGCCGGCAAGAGCACGCTCCTCAAGATCCTCGCCGGCGTCGAGACCCCCGACGGCGGCAGCCTCACGCTCGACGGCGCCCCCTGGAAGCCTCGCGGCCCCGCCGACGCGCGCGCTCGGGGCCTCGCCATGGTCCACCAGGAGCTCGCCCTCTGCCCGCACCTCGACGTCGCCGCCAACGTCGCGCTCGGCATCGAGCCCACCCGCCTCGGCTTCGTCCGTCGCCGCGAGACCGCGCGCCTCGTCGACGACGCGCTCGCCCGCGCGTTCGGCGACCGCCGCGTCGACCCGCGCACGCCGGTCGCCGACCTCTCCGTCGCCGACCAACAGCTCGTCGAGGTGGCTCGCGCCCTCGCGACGGCGAGCGTCTCGGGCGGCGCGCTGCGCGTCCTCGTTCTCGACGAGCCCACGAGCAGCCTCGGCGCCTCCGACGTCGACCGCCTCTTTGCGCTCGTGAAGGACCTCGCCGCCGCCGGCACGACCGTGCTCTACGTCTCGCACTTCCTCGAGGAGGTTGCCCGCATCGCCACGCGCTTCACCGTCCTCCGCGACGGCAAGACCGTCGGCGCGGGGGACGTCGCGGGTACCTCCATGGACTCCATCGTCCGCATGATGGCCGGGCGCGACATCGCCAGCGCCTTCCCGAGGACGCCGCGAAGCCCCGGCGAGGTGGTCCTCTCCGCGCGCGACCTCGCCGGTACGCGCCTCCCCGTCGCGGCGAGCTTCGAGCTGCGGCGCGGCGAGGTCCTCGGCGTCGCGGGGCTCGTCGGCGCCGGCAGGACGGAGCTCCTCCGCGTCCTCTTCGGGCTCGACCGCGTCCGGCGCGGCGAGATCCGCGTCGGCGCCGTCCTCGGTCCCGCCTCGCCGTCGCGGAGGCTCGCGCAGGGGGTGGGGTTCGCGAGCGAGGACCGGAAGAGCGAGGGGCTGGCGACGTCGCTCTCCGTCGCGGACAACCTCACGCTTTCGCGGCTGGGCCGCGCCGGGTTCGGCATGCCCGCGCGCCTCTACGCGGAGTCGGCCCGCTGGATCGCCGAGCTCTCCATCAAATGCTCCGGCCCCGATCAGCGCGTCGTCGAGCTCTCGGGCGGCAACCAGCAGAAGGTCCAGCTCGCCCGCCTGCTCCACCACGGCGTCGACGTGCTCCTCCTCGACGAGCCGACGCGCGGCATCGACGTCGGGAGCAAGGCGCAGATCGCGGCGCTCGTCGATTCGCTCGCGGCGAACGGCAAGGCGGTCGTCCTCGTGTCGAGCTGGCTGCCCGAGCTCCTCGGTATGGCCGACCGCATCGCCGTCATGTGCCGCGGCAAGCTGGGGATCGCGCGCCCCGCCGCGGAGCACGACGAGGCGAGCCTTCTCTCGGAGGCCATCGGTCTCGTGGATCACGAGACCCGTGCTCCCGAGGCTCGGCCAGGTCCGTGAAAGCTCTCTTCGAACGCGCGAAGCTCGGGCCCCTCGCCGCTCTCGCCGCGACGTGGGTCCTCTTCGCCGCGCTCGCGCCGTCCACGTTCATGCGTGCGTCGAACCTCGTCACGATGGCGCGGCAGACCACGGTCGTCGCCATCGCCGCCGTGGGGATGACCCTCATCATCGTCAGCGGCGGCATCGACCTCTCCGTCGGCTCGGCGGTCGCCTTCACCACCGTCGTCGTCGCCGCCACCCTCAAGGCCGGCCACGGCCCCCTCGTGGCCGTGCTCGCAGGCGTCGGCGCGGCGACCGCGAGCGGCCTCGCGTGCGGCGCGATGGTCGCGCGCCTCCGCATGGCGCCCTTCATCGTCACGCTCGGCGCGATGAGCATCCTCCGCGGCGCTGCCAAGGGCCTCGCCAACGAGCAGAAAATCGACTGCGATCCGCGCGGCCTCGACGAGCTGCTCGCCCCGTCCGCCGGCTGGCCTCTCGCGCCCCCCGGGGTCTGGATGGCGGTCGCCGTCGCCGTCGCGGGGGCCCTCGCCCTCCGCTACACGCGCTTCGGCCGCCACCTCTACGCGGTCGGCAGCAGCGAGGCGACCGCGCGGGTCTGCGGCGTCGACGTGGCCCGGACGAAGATCCTCGTCTACGCGATCGCCGGTGCCCTCGCGGGCCTCGCCGGCGTCCTCGAGTTCTCGACGCTGACCGTCGGCGATCCGACCGACTCGGTGGGCCTCGAGCTCGAGGTCATCGCGGCCGTCGTCATCGGAGGGGCGTCACTCTCGGGCGGGGAGGGGACCGTCGCGGGGTCGATCATCGGGGCCATGCTGATGGCCGTCATCCGCACGGGCTGCACCTTCGTCGGCGTCCACAACTGGGTCCAGGAGATCGCGACCGGGGGCATCATCGTGGTTGCCGTGGCCGTCGACCGGTTGCGTCACAGGGCGCGCTGAAGCCGGGGCCAGACCCTGGGCTAAACCCCGTCCAGCGGCGCGCCGTACCCATTCGTGGAGATGCCGACGCCCCACGTGCCGCCCGCCGAGCTCCCTGCCTGCGAGGACATCATCGCGGGCAAGTACGCTCTCGAGCGTCGCGTCGGCGAGGGCGGCATGGGCGTCGTTTACGAGGCCATGCACCTGCGCCTGCGCATGCGCCTGGCCATCAAGGTCCTCCGGCCTCAGACCAGCGACGCCGGCGAGCTCCTCGCGCGGTTCGAACGCGAGGCGAGGATCACCGCGCAGCTTCGCTCCGGCCACTTCGCGCGCGTCATCGACATCGACCGCCTCCCGAGCGGTCTGCCTTACATCGTCCTCGAGTACCTCGATGGGCGCGACCTCGAGGCGGAGATCCTCTGCGAGGGCCCGCTGCCCATCCCCGAGGCCGTCGACGTCGTCGTCCAGGTCGCAGAGGCCATGAAGGAGGCGCACGACCTCGGCATCGTCCACCGCGACCTCAAGCCGTCGAACCTCTTCGTGTGCCGCGCCGAGGGCCGGCGCTTCATGAAGATCCTCGACTTCGGCATCTCGCGCGTGGAGACAGGCGAGCCGAAGATCACGGCCAGCTCGTCCTACATCGGGACGCCGCACTACGCCGCGCCCGAGCAGCTCCGCGACTCGGCGGCCGCCGACGCGCGGAGCGACATCTGGTCGCTCGGCGTGGTGCTCTTCGAGCTTCTCACCGGCCGCACACCGTTCCGCGGCGGGGGCGTCGAGGTCATCGCGCGCGTCATGGTCGACCCCGTTCCCTGGCCCTGCAACGTGCGCCCGGCGATTCCCCCCGAGCTCGCGCGCGTCGTCCTCCGAGCGCTGCAGCGAGAGCCGGACGAGCGGTTCCAGAGCATGAAGGATCTGGTCGAAGCGCTCGCTCCGTTCGGGACCGCGAACAGCACGGCCGAGGCTGCGGCGGGAGCGCCGCCCGGTCGCGCGCGCCTCGGAGAGCTCCTCGTCGCGGAGGGGCTCGTGTCGGCCGCGGACCTCGCGCGGGCGCTCGGCGAGCAGCGCCGAAGCGGCTGCCTCTTGGGCCGGGTCCTCGTCGACATGGGGCTCGTGACGCAGGCGGACCTTCTCGCGGCGCTCGCCAAGCAGCAGGGAATCGGCGTGGATCAGGCGGCGCTCGCGGCGGGCGGCCTCGACGACGGGTGGTTCCGCGAGCCAGAGCGCGTCGAGGAAGAGCGGGGGGACCGAGAGGCGCTGACGCTCCACGGCACGCCCGTGCCGGCGTCGCGGAGCCTCTTCGGCAAGCACGCGTGGCTCGCGGCCGTGGCTCTGGCGTGGATCGGCTCTCTCCTGGCCGTGGCCGCGGCGCGCTAAGCTCGCGGCGTGCGCTTCCCTACGCTCCTCGCCGCGCTCGCCCTCGCGGCCTGCGCCGACAAGGTCCCTCCATTGGCCGCGCCGAGCCCCGCGTCGCGGACCATCGACGACGACCTCGCCTTCCTGCGCCGCCACGGGCCGGTGGAGGTCCTCACGTCGCCCACGGGCGGCGTCGTCGCAGTCAGCGCGCGCTGGCAGGGCCGCGTGATGACGAGCGCCGTGGAGCCGCACGGCGCGAGCCTCGGCTTCATCCACCGCGGGTTCTTCGAGGCCGGCAAGACCGGGACGGCGTTCGACAACTACGGCGGGGAGGACCGCTTCTGGCTCGGCCCCGAGGGTGGTCCGTTCGGCCTCTATTTCCCGCCGGGCGCGCCGTTCGTCATCGGGTCGTGGCAGACGCCCCACGCGCTGCAGGAGGGCGAGTGGACCGTCCGGTCGCGCGACGCCGGCCACGTGACGTTCGCCGCCACGATGCGAGTGCAGAGCTGGTCCGGCACGACCTTCGACGTCGCCGTGGAGCGCACGGTGCGCATCCTGTCGGCGGACGAGGTGCGCCAACGCTTCGGTGACGGCCCGCCGACCGGCGCGAAGTGGGTCGCCTTCGAGAGCGACAACGCCATCACGAACGCGGGCTCGCGCCCCTGGACGCGCGAGACCGGCCTGCTCAGCATCTGGATCCTGGGCATGTACGCTCCCGCCGCGGATGCGCGCGTCGTCGTCCCGTTCGACCCGGCGGGCGCGGGCCCCGTCGTGAACGACGCCTACTTCGGGAAGATTGCCCCCGCGCGGCTGCAAGTGCACGAGCGCGAGGGCTGGATGGGGCTCGTCGCCGACGGGCAGGAGCGCGGCAAGCTGGGGGTGAGCCCCGCGAGGGCGCGTGCGGCGCTCGGGAGCTTCACGCCGAGCGCGCGCTTGCTCACGCTGGTGCACTACGACAAGCCGCACGAGGCCCCGAACGGCTACGTGAACAGCGCGTGGGCGCAGCAGCGCGACCCCTATGGGGGGGACGCCGTCAACGCGTACAACGACGGCCCGACCGAGCCGGGAAAGCCGTCGCTCGGCGGCTTCTACGAGATCGAGACGAGCTCCCCGGCCGCCGCCCTCGCGCCCGGTGAGACGATGAGGCACGTGCACAGCACGCTCCACGTCGTAGGCGACCCCGCGATGCTGGATCCGCTCGCGAAGAGCGTCCTGGGGGTCGGGCTGAGCGACGTCACGAGGTAGCCGCGCGTGCCGCGCGCTCTCGCCCGGCATTCTCTCGCTCCGTCAGGGCTTCGCGCGCCCCGCTTGCTGCAGTTGCCCGAGGTTGCTGCATCCGAGCGCGAGCCCCGCGTCGCACGCTCGCCCGTAGTACTCGGCCGCCTTCGTGTCGTCCTGCGGGACGCCGTGGCCGGCCTCGTACATGTGGCCCACGTTGTTGCATCCCGTCGCGTTCTTCATCGCGCAGCCCTTCGCATAAAGCGCCACCGCCTTCGCGAAGTCCTTCGGGATCTCCTTGCCGTGCTCGAAGAGGGCCCCCTCGTTGTCGCAACCGCCCGCGATGCCCAGCGAGCACGCCTTCTCGTAGAGCGGCAGCGCGTCCCGCTCGCTCTTGGCGACGCCGAGGCCGTTCTCGTAGCGGTACCCGAGGTTGTGGCACCCCTGACCGCTCCCTCCGTCGCATGCGCGCCGGTAGAGCTCCGTCGCGGCAACGGGATCCTGCGGCGCGCCGCGCCCCGTCGAGCGCATGTAGCCGAGGTTCGCGCACGCGTCGGCGTTCCCGAGGTCGCACGCCTTCGTGAAGAGCTTCACCGCGTGCGGCTCGTCCTTCGCGACGCCGAGGCCGTCCTTGAAGTCGAGCGCGAGGTCGTAGCAGCCCGTCGTACTTCCGCCGTCGCACGCCTTCTTGTAGAGCGCGGCGGCGCGCGCGACGTCCTTCGGGACTCCCGCGCCGCGGTCGGCGAGCTGCCCGAGGTTCGTGCAGCCCGCGTAGATGGCATGGTTGCACCCGTTCTCGTAGAGAGGGGCCGCCTTCGCCGGGTCGGCGTCGACCCCGCGGCCCGTCTCGTAGTCGATGCCGAGGTCGACGCACTGGCTGAAGTCGCCGCCGGCGCAGGCCGTGTCGTGAAGGGTGAACGCCCTGTGGAAAGCCTCGAACCCGGCCGACGACGACGCTGCCGGGCCGGCCCTCTCGGCGACCTCCACCGGGTCGACGGACAGGACGGGCGCCGAGCCGCCTTTCGCGGCCTTTTTGGCCTTCGCGCACCCGCCGAGAAGGCCTAGCGCGAGCCCCGGGACGGCGAGGAGAGCGACCATCCGGAGGGTGAGGGTCACGAATTCAGGGTAACGCATGAAGCCTCTGCCCACGTGGTACGTCTAAGGAGGGCCTTCTCTCGTCATGGGCAATCCTCCGCTCGAACCCACGCGCATCATGACGCCCCCGGGCATGCCCCGGGACGGCGACGTGATCGCCGGGAAGTACCGCGTGGAGCGCCTCATCGGCATGGGCGGGATGGGGGCGGTCCTGGCGGCGCGCCACATCGAGCTCGACGAGCGCGTCGCCATCAAGATGCTCCTGCCGCACCTGCCGGCCACTGGCGAGCCCGCCGCGCGCTTTCTCCGCGAGGCCAAGGCCGCCATCCGCATCAAGAACGAGCACGTCGTCCGTGTGCTCGACGTGGGAAGGAACGAGGCCGGAAGCCCGTACATCGTCATGGAGTACCTGGACGGGCAGGATCTCGGGCAACTGCTCGACAGGGACGGCCCGTTGCCGGTGGAGGACACCATCGATTACGTGATGCAGGCGTGCGAGGCCATCGCGGCGGCGCACGCGCTCGGCATCGTGCACCGCGACCTCAAGCCGGCGAACCTCTTCCTCGCCTCGTCGAGCGACGGCGCGGCCTTCGTGAAGGTGCTCGACTTCGGGATCTCGAAGATCGCCGAGTCGGCGGCCAATCAGGCGCCGGGGCTGACGAGCACGGCGACCGTGATGGGTACGCCCTGCTTCATGTCGCCCGAGCAGCTCCGGTCGACGCGCGACGTCGACGCGCGTGCGGACATCTGGTCGATGGGGGCCATCCTCCACGCGCTGATGACGGGCACGCCCCCCTACGACGGCGAGTCCAACGCCGACGTGTCGGCCAAGATCATCCGCGACGCGCCGACGCCGCTCCGCCGGCTGCGTCCCGAGGCGCCGGCGGACCTCGAGGCCATCGTGCTGCGCTGCCTCGAGAAGGATCCGGCGCGCCGCTTCGCGGACGTGGCGTCGCTCGCCGAGGCGCTGTCGAAGGTGACACCGCGGGATTCGTCGAAGGCGTCGGCCGTGCGGGTCGCGCGAATCGCGGCGGCGGTCGCGCCGACGGTGCTGTCGGACCCTGCGTACAAGGTGTTGCCGCCGTCGCCGGGAGGGCAGGCCACACCGGGACCGACGAGGACCGCGAGCGCCTGGGGCGACACGCGCCGCGAGGAGAAGCGCAGCCTGCGCATCGCCGGAGTGGTGGCGGCCATGGGGATCGTGGCGGGAGGCGCGGTCTTCGGACTGCTGCGTTGGCACACGGTGCCCGCGGCGACGGTCGCGCCGGTCGTGGCGGCGGCGCCGGGGCCGAACGCGCCGGCTCCGTCGGCGTCGGCGACCGCCGCGATGCCGGCGACGGCGGCCGGGCCGAGCGCCTCGACCGCGCCGGCCCCGGTGGCGTCCGCGCCGGCGGCCGCGGTCAAGCCGGTGGGGGTCAAGCCGGGCGCGAGCAAGGCCGTCGCGACGGGCGCGCCGCCCGCGGCCACGACGCCGCCGGCCGCGACGACGAAGCCAAAGAGCGGCGCGGGCCTCTTCGACGGACGCGAGTAGCCCTCTCCGCCGGGTTGACAGTCCCGGGCGCGGATCCACATTGAGGCTGCGCGCGAGGCATGTTGCCCGCGTGCGTCACGACCCGCCGGGAGCGACAAGCCCCGGCCGAAAGGCAAAAACACAATGCATCCGATGGCGTTCTGGCACGCGCGCAGAGGCGGCGCGTGCGGCGAAGGCGCGAGCTGCGGCTCGCATGGCGGCGGTCACCGGCACGGAGGGCACTTCGGGCACTCCCACGGAGGCGGCGGCGACGGGGACGATCTCGGCGGCGGCGGCTTCGGCGTCCGTCGTCCGCTGCGTTTCCTCGCGTACAAGCTCGAGCTCGACGAGCCGCAGGTGACCGAGCTCGCTGCGATCCTCGCGGATTTGAAGACCGAGCGCGCCCAGGCCGCCGTCGACGAGCGGAGGTCGACCTCGGCGCTGGCCGACGTCGTCGCCGCCGAATCGTTCGA
Source organism: Polyangiaceae bacterium (assembly GCA_036501935.1). Taxonomy (GTDB): domain Bacteria; phylum Myxococcota_A; class Polyangia; order Polyangiales; family Polyangiaceae; genus Palsa-1150. The sequence continues at coordinate 77,638 of DASXZL010000078.1, forward strand.
CGAGGCGAAGGCGAGGGCCGTCACCGGCGACCGCGTGAAGAGCACCGAGCGCGTGGAGGAGGCCGTCGCGAAGGCGCTTGGCCGCATCCACAAGCTCCTCGAGCCGGAGCAGAGGGCGAAGCTCGCCTACCTGCTGCGGACCGGCGCTCTCAGCATGTAGCTCAGCCCCGAGAGAGAGCCGCAGGGGGGAGCAGTCTTCTCCCCTCAGCGGTTTTCTCGCACCGCACCTCAGGCCGAGAGCTTGACCAGGGCGCGCTCGATGCACTCGGGGTCGCTCGTGGGGATCGCGTGCCCGCACGAGCGCACGACGTCGAGGTGCGCGCCCGGGACGAGGCGCGCCAGGAGCCTGCTGTTGTGCTGCGGGATGAGGACGTCCTCGTCGCCCGTCACGACGACCGTGGGGCACGCGATGCGGCGGAGGCGCGAGCCCGTGGAGTGCGTCATGACCGCCGCGAGCTGCGCGAAGTACGACGCCGGCGCCATCGGCTCGGCCCGCATCGCCGCCGGCCAGCGGGCCAATAGCTCGCTCGCCCGCGGCACGTCCTTCTCGGCGAGCAGCAGCCGCGCGAGCGCGCGCCCGACCTGCGCGGGAGGACGGAACCGTCCCACCACGGGTAGGCCGAGCAGCGTCGCGAGCGCCCGAGCGGTCGGCAGGCGCGCGTGCGGGACGCCCGCCGTCGTCGCCAGGAGCACGAGGCCCGCCACCCGGTCGGGGTGACGGAGCGCCACGTGCTGCGCGATCATCCCTCCCAGCGAGATCCCGACGACGACCGCCTTCTCGATGCCCGCCGCTTGGAGGACGGCCGCCACGTCGTCGGCGAGCGTCGCCATCCGGTACGGGCCGCGCGGTTTGTCGCTCCGACCGACTCCGCGGTTGTCGAGGACGACGACGCGCCGAGGCTTCGCCCCCGCCGCCAGTCGCTCGGGCAGATCGAACCAGAAGCGCGAGGAGAGCCCGAGCCCTTGCACGAGGACGACCGCCCTCGCCGAGGCGCCCTCCGGCTCGGAGCGGACTTCGTAGTAGATGCGCGCCCCACCGGGGCCGCTCGCGAACGCCATGGTGGCCGCAGTAGCACGTGGTATGGCTCCCGTCGTGGGGCTGTTCCGCATCGAGATCCGCGCGCTTGCGTGCCTCGTGGCGCGGCTTTTCCCCTTCGCGCTCGTCGCCCTCGCGGCCGTCGGGTGCAAGGGCCGGCCCATGGCGTCCGCCGCGCAGTGCGAGCACCTCCTCAACCGGTACATCGACCTCAAGCTCTCCGAGGATCCGGCCGCCCCGCGCCTCTCGACCGAGGATCGCGCGCACCTTCGGGGCAAGATCGCGATGGACGTGCTGAGCGACTCGGACGTCCAGCAGGTGAAAGACCGGTGCACGACCGACGTCACGATCGCCGAGTTCGACTGCGCCGTGAAGGCGCCCACCACGAAGGCCTGGAACGACTGCATCCAGTGATGTGCTAGAGCACGCCCCGCCGTGAAATTCGTCGACTCGTGCGAGGTGAGGATCGTCGCCGGGAACGGCGGCAACGGGTGCATCGCGTTCCGCCGCGAACGGTACGTGCCGTTCGGCGGCCCCTCGGGCGGCGACGGCGGCAAGGGGGGGGACGTCGTCTTCGTCGGCGACGAGGGAAAGACGACGCTGCTCGACGTCGCCCTGCAGAGAAAGCTCGAAGGGAACCGCGGCGAGCACGGTCGGGGGAAGGACCAGTACGGCCGGGGAGGGGAGGATCTGGAGATCCTCGTCCCGGTGGGGACGCAAGGGTACGACGCGGAGACCAACGCGCTGCTCTTCGACGTCGACGCCGGCCACAAGCGCGTCGTCGTGGCCCGGGGAGGGCGCGGCGGCCGCGGGAACATCCACTTCGCGACGCCCTTCGACCGCGCCCCGCGCCGCGCCGATCCGGGGGAGCTCGGCGAGGACCGGAAGGTGCGCCTCGAGCTGAAGCTCATGGCGGACGTGGGCCTCCTCGGCTTCCCCAACGTGGGCAAGAGCACATTCATTCGCGCCGTCTCCCGCGCGCGCCCCAAGGTCGCCGACTATCCGTTCACGACGCTCGTCCCTCACCTCGGGGTCGTCGCCGTGGCCGACGAGAAGAGCTTCGTCCTGGCCGACATCCCGGGCCTGATCCCGGGCGCGGCCGAGGGCGTCGGGCTCGGCGTGCGGTTCCTGAAGCACGTCGAGCGGACGCGGGTGCTGCTCCACCTCGTGTCGCTCGATCCCGGCGAGGGGCGCGAGCCGCTGGCGGACTTCGACGCCCTCAACGCGGAGCTGAAGAAGTTCGATCCGGCGCTGGCGAAGCGCCCGCAGGTCGTCGCGATGAGCAAGGCCGACCTCCCCGACGTGCAGGAGGCCTACCCGGCCCTCCGCAAGAAGTTCAAGAAGCGCGGTGTCGACCTGAAGCTGCTCTCGGCGCCGACCGGGGCGGGGGTTCGCGAGGTGCTCTTCGAGCTGTACGCTCTGTCCCACGCCGAGGCGTCCGCCGTCCCGGAGGCGCCCCCGGCGAAGAAGAAGCGCACCCGCACCGCAAAGTAGACCGTGAGCGACAAGACCGAAGAGGCCACCCCGCGGCGCTTGCGGAAGGCGCGCGAGGAGGGCGACAGCGGGGCGAGCGCGTATGCGGCGCAGGCGCTGGCGTTCGTCGTCGCCGTCGCGCTCGTGCCGTCGGCGGTGAGGGCGCTGGCGACGTGGGCGGCGGGGGCGCTCCGCGCGGCGATCGCGGCGTCCGGTGCGCCGGGCCAGGCGCGGTTCGACGCGGAGTCGCTGGCGGCGGCCGTGGTGGGGCTGACGTTCCCGGTGCTGGTGGCGGTGGGCCTCGCGGGGGGGATCGCGCACGTCGTCCAGACCGGGGGAACGGTGGCGACGGGTCGGCTGACGCCGAAGCTCGAGCGGCTGAACCCGTTCGCGGGCTTCCGGAGCTTCTTCTCGGCGACACGGCTCTTCGCGGTGGTCCGCGCCGTCTTCGCGGGGAGCCTCGTCGCGTGGCTGGCGGTGCGCGGCCTCGGCGATCACCTGGTCGACCTGGCGAGGCTCGGTGGCCGGCTCTCGTGGGTGGGGACGGTGGTGTCGGAGGTGGCAGGGGCGCTCGCGTGGCGCGCGGCGCTCGTCGGCGTCGCCCTGGGGGTGCTCGACGTGGTGGTGACGCGCGGCGCGTGGCTGAGGAGGCTTCGGATGAGCAAGGACGAGGTGAAGCGCGAGCACAAGGACTCCGAGGGCGATCCCCAGCAGAAGGCGGCGCGCGAGCGCGCGTACCACGAGCTATTGGCGCAGGCGACGGTGGGAAACGTGCGGACGGCGAGCGTCGTCGTGGTGAATCCGACGCACCTCGCGTGCGCCCTCCGCTACGACGAGAAAGAGGGCGACGAGGCGCCGGTGGTCGTCGCGAGCGGGGAGGGGGAGCTCGCGCAGCGGATCGTCGCGGCGGCGGCGGACTGGGGGATCCCGGTGGTGCGGGACGTGCCGCTGGCGAGGGCGCTGGTCGAGCTGCAACCGGGAGAGGTGATCCCCGAGGCGCTCTACGAGGCGGTCGCCGAGGTGCTGCGCGATCTGTGGGAGACGCAGAAGCCGACGCAGTGAGGGAGCTACGCCTTCCCGACGACCCTCACCTTGAACCCGAGCTCCTGGCTGAGAGCGACCATCTCCTCGAAGACATCCCCGTATCCGACCGCGACATGGTTCGACAGGTAGTGCGCCATCAGCGCGTCGCGTGACACTCCCAGGTCCGCCACCATCAGCGGCCACTCGCGCGTCGTCCCCTCCCACCACGCGTCGCGCACCTCGGGCGGGAGCTTCACGACCTCGCCGCGCCCGACGTCCATCCAGAGCGCGCCGCCCTTGATGTAGCAGCGGGCCCAGGTCATCGGCCCGGGCAGGCTCTCGCCGGCGAACGTCCCCCCCGGGGTCGGGAAGTAGAGCGCGGGCTGCCGCCACGAGTGGACGCCCTTCAGCGAGCCGGGGTCGTGGTTGAACGCGTACGCGCCGCACGAGCCGCTGTTCAGCAGGACCCACAGGAAGCGCCCGTCGTGCATCGCCCCCCAGCGGACGTCGTGGAACATGACGGCGGGGTGAAGCCCCTTCTTCGCGAGGAGGCGCTTCAGCATCTCCATCGGCACCGCGTTCCCCTGGTCGGCCTCCGTCGCGGTCGCGATGGGTTGCCCGTTCGACTCCGGACGGCAGCTCGAGTTGAGCAGGCCCTCGGCAAAATCGCTCGGCGGCCGCAGCGGGATGAGCCCGAGCTGGTACTGCCAACCGATGCAGTCGGCCTTGTACTCGGCGACGAGATCCAGCACGACGAGGTAATCCCGCAGCTGCTCGCGCGTCGCCTTCTCGTCGAAGTCCTCGGCCCCGAGCGGCGCGCCCTTCGCGCGTTCGCCCCAGTGGAACGTGACGCCGCGGTCCTTGACGAACCGCAACGCGTCGTCGATGCGTTTCTCGTCGATGCGACGCCCGCGGTCGATGATCCAGGCCTGATCGATCTTGTGCTCGGTGAAGCCGTGCGGGTTGAGCAGGCGCGGGCCGAAGTAGCCGTTGATCATGCCCATCGACGTGTCGCCGAGCATCATCACGAGCACGCGCCGCCGGCGGATGTCGGCCGCCGCGTCGCGCGCGATGCGGAGCGCCGCCGGCGTGACGGGGGCGGCGTACGCGAGCTCGTCCTCCGCGTACGCGATGCGCCCGGTCTGGCACCACTCGTCGAGGCGCTCCATGAAGACCGGGTCCTTCGTCCAGTCCGGCGAGTCCGTCCACGCGCGCGCGTGCGCCCGTCCGACGGACTCGAGGCACGCCCCCGTGTTGAGGAGGCCCACGAGGCCCGGCCAGCGTCCGCTGAAGTTGCTCGCGAGGAGCAACGGGTTGTCCTTGCCGACGACGCCGTCGGTCGTGTGTGGCCCGTAGAGCCAGTGGACGCACAGGCCGACCATCGGATCGTCGACCGGTCCGAGCTTCTCGATGGCCTCGTGCGGCTTCGCGAGAAAGCCCGGGATGCGGTACGGCGTCCGTCCGAGGTGACGGAGCGCGGCCTCGAGCTGGGCCGTGGCCTCCTCGACGCTCGGGAGCGCGAGCTCGTTCGGCTTCGCCCGCGCATCGCCGGGCCAGAAGACGGCGACCTTCTTCGGCATGGAGCGAAGGCTACCTCCTCGCGGCGGCATCGACGATAGGCCTCTTCGCGGGCGTCACCTCACGCGGGAGACGAACCAGACGAGCCCCGCCACGACGATCGCCGCGCTGACGACCTGCACGCCGCGGGTCCGGAACCAGGGAGCCTTCCGCAGGAGAAAGAGCGCGGGCAGGAGCAGGGCGAGCACCGCGATCTGTCCGGCCTCGACGCCGAGGTTGAACAGCACGAGCGCCGGCGCGACGTCCGCGCGCGACAGCGAGGCCTCCCGCAGGGCGCCCGCGAAGCCGAACCCGTGGATCATCCCGAAGGGAAACGTGATGCGCCATCGCTTCGAGATGTCCCGGACGAAGAAGTTCTCGACCCCCACGTACGCGATCGACAGCGCGATGGCCGGCTCGACGAGGCGCGGGCTCGGCGCCCACACCCCGAGGACGGCGAGCCCCAGCGTGATCGAGTGCGCCACGGTGAACGCCGTCACGACGACGAGGACCGAGCGCGGCTTGCCGCCGATGACGACGAGGCCGAGCAGGAAGACCAGGTGATCGTAGCCGGTCAGGATGTGCTCGATGCCCATCGTGAAGAACGAGAGCACGCCGTGCCCGCTGTCCTCGTTGGCGCGGTCGCTGGCGACCGAGAAGGTCCGGTTGTCCTTCGAGAGCAGGATCTCGGTCCACGTCCCGGCGCTGGGGACCCGCGCGAAGTGGCGATGGTCGGCCGCGAGGTCGTCGATCAGCGCGAACTCGACGTCGACCTTGCGGGGATCGCCCGGGCATCGGTAGCGAAGGGTCAGGGAAATCCCGTCGTTGCCCGCGAGCTGCGCCTCGTCGAGCGTCCCCGGGCATACGACGGCGCCGTCGTGGACCACGATGCGCGGGACGGTCGCCTGGGCGAGCCTCGGGCGGCCGCGTTCGAGCTCGGCGGCGGACACCGTTGCGTCGTCGTCGGCGTCGAGGCCATCGACGAGGCCCTTCAGCTCGCCCTGCAGGAACGTCGCGTGGACCGTCAGCACGCCCTGCACGAGCTCGTAGTCCCCGTGGGAGAGGCCGACCGCGTGCGCGGCGGCGCCCCTGGTTGCGAGCAGCGCCGCTGCGAGCACCGCGAACGCCACAAGCCACGAGAGGCGAGCTCCGCGAGTCAGCCGCGGCGAGGTGCGCATCGGAAGGAAGACTAGGATTATCGGGGGCCTTCGGGCGAGCCCCTCGTCCCGGCGCCGCGCCATCCATGGGGCTTGCGGGGGGCACGCGTCCGCGAGACCATGCTTGGATTGGAGGGAGCGATGAAGAAGAGTCTTTCGCAGATCCTGAGCGCCGCATTCGTCGTCGGCGTGGCGGCCTTCGGCACCGTGGCATTCGCCAACAGCGCCAGCCACGAGTCTGCCGCGGTGGCGCCGGCGCACGACACCGGTCACGAGTCGCGGACCAAGGCGCAGTGCGAGGCCCTGCCGGGCACCGAAACGTCGGGCGACCGCGGGCTGTGCCTCTCGTGCATCAAAGGGGGCAGCTGCAACGGCAACGACAAGAGCTGGAAAGGCGCGTGTCACTTTCACCCGGACATGAATCCGCACTGTCGTCCGGACAACGGCAAGCCGGAATAGGTCGTTCAGAAGCCGGTCAAGGCGGGTGCGCTCTCAGCCCCCGCCTACCGGCAGCTGCTCCCGCGTGAGGTTTCGCAGGCCCGACGCCTCGACGACGACGTCGTCCTCGATCCGGACGCCGCCGAGCGGCGAGAGCGACTCGACGACGGTCCAGTCGACGAGCTTGCCCTCGGGTTTCGCCCGCAGCTCGGCCATCAGTGCGTCGATGAAGTAGATCCCGGGCTCGATCGTGAATACCTGCCCGACGGCGACGTCCGTCGTGTTGCGTAGGAACGGGTTGTCCGCCCGCGGCGCCTTCAGCGCGCAGCCCACGTCGTGCGTCTGCAAGCCGAGTGAATGCCCGAGCCCGTGCGGATAGAACGCGCGCGTCACGCCGGCGGCCACCGCTTCGTCGGCCGACCCGCGGACGACGCCGACGTCACGCAGGATGACGCCCACCTGACGATGCGACTCGTCGTGAAGCTGCTCGTACGGCATCCCGACCTTGATGGCCGCGCACAGGCGCTTCTGCATCGCCTCGACGCCCGCCACGAGCTGCGCGAAGCCGCTCGCCGTCGCTCCCGCGCCCTTCGTCCAGGTCCGCGTGATGTCTGCCCCGTAGCCCCGGCAGGTCGCCCCCGCGTCGACGAGGAGCGACTCGGCCTCCCGCGCGTAGGCCGTGCGGCCGTAGGCGACGTGGTGGAGCGTCGCGGCGTTCTCACCGAGCGCGACGATGTTCTTGTAGGGCGTCTCGGCGTCGTCCTGCGCCGTGGCCTTGAGGTAAAGCAGGTGGAGGTCGAGCTCGGACGCGACCCCGGCCCGGAAGGCCTCGCGCAAGGCCTCGTGCCCGGCGCGCGCGCGGCGGTTCGCCTCGGCCAGGCAGGCGACCTCGTAGGGGGTCTTGGTCGTCCGAAGGAGGTCGAGCGCCTTCAGCAGCTCCGCCGGGACCTCCCGGCTCTCACCGACGAACGCGACCCGACCGCTGCCGTAGTGCTGCTTCATGTCCGCGGCGTCGCGGACACGGACGACCTGGAAGGCCTGCTCGAAGGCGGTGCTCTCGGGCGGAGCGGGGCGCTCCCAGAAGCTCGTTGCGGCCGTGCGGAGGAGGGTCGGCCTCCGTCCCGCGCGGACGACGACGGCGCAGTCGGCCTCGGCGAGCGGCAGCCAGTGCTGAAAGTGCGGGCAGGAGCGGAGGGGCCAGTACTGGTCGTCGAAGCGGCTGCGCTTGGCCGGCGTGCCGGACTCGACGACGACGGCGTCCCATCCCTGCTCGGCGAGCAGGGCCGCGAAGCGCCGCTCGAGGTCGGCGACGTGGTCGAGGTAGAGGCTATCGAGGCTCACGGCGCGTACCCTACCGCGCCCCGGAGGGGGGAGGGTCGGTTTACAAGTCGCCGGAAGCCTGCTAAGGCGTGCGCGCTCGTCGGCGCTGTCATTGTCGGGCATCGACGAGACGACGTGTGCTGAAGCGTCTGCGCCCATGCAGGCGGCCAACCACTCGAAACTAAACGAGAGGTTCGCATGAAGTCCATCAAGGCGCTGCTCGGAACGGTAGCGCTTCTCGTGGTCACGCTCTTCGGTGTTTCGGCGTTCGCCCAGGCCGCCCACGCGGTCGGGATGCCGGCCGCTGCCCATCACGGTGGTGAGGACTCGCTCCGGATCCCCGACGGGCTCGATACCCAGCTCTTTTTCGGCATGCCCGCCAGCCACTTGCTCCTGACGGGGCTGGTCGTGTGCGCGCTGGGCATCGCGTTCGGAATCGTCATCTTCTTCCAGCTGAAGAATGCGCCGGTTCACAAGTCGATGCTCGAAGTGTCCGAGCTCATCTACGCGACTTGCAAGACGTATCTCTTCACGCAGGCGAAGTTCCTCGGCCTCCTCTGGCTCTTCGTGGGGACGGTCATCGCGGTCTACTACGGCGTCCTCAAGGGCGAGTCGATCGGCATCGTCGTCGTCATCCTCCTCTTCAGCATCCTCGGCATGGCCGGGAGCGCGCTCGTCGCCCTCTTCGGCATCCGCGTGAACACGTTCGCGAACAGCCGCACGGCGTTCGCGGCCCTCCGCGGCAAGCCCTTCCCGGTCTACGCCATCCCGCTGAAGGCGGGCATGAGCATCGGGATGCTGCTCATCAGCATCGAGCTCGCGTTCATGCTCGGGATTCTGTGCCTCGTCCCGCACGAGTACGCGGGCAAGTGCTTCATCGGCTTCGCCGTCGGCGAGTCGCTCGGCGCCGCGGCCCTCCGCGTCGCGGGCGGCATCTTCACGAAGATCGCCGACATCGGGTCGGACCTCATGAAGATCGTCTTCAAGATCAAGGAGGACGACGCGCGCAACCCCGGCGTCATCGCCGACTGCACGGGCGACAACGCGGGCGACTCGGTCGGCCCGAGCGCCGACGGCTTCGAGACCTACGGCGTCACGGGCGTCGCGCTCATCGTGTTCATCCTCCTGGCGGTGCAGAGCCCCGATGTCCAGGTGAAGCTCCTCACGTGGATTTTCGTGATGCGCATCCTGATGATCATCTCGAGCGCCATCAGCTACCTCGCCAACGAGGCCATCGCGAAGGCCCGCTACGGCTCGGCCGACAAGATGAACTTCGAGGCCCCGCTCACCCAGCTCGTGTGGGTGACGTCGATCGTCTCGATCGTCTTCACCTTCGCCGCGTCGTACCTCCTCATCCCGATCCTCGCGGGCGACGACACGCAGTGGTGGAAGCTCTCGGCGATCATCACGTGCGGCACGCTCGCCGGCGCGATCATCCCCGAGCTCATCAAGGTGTTCACGTCGACCGAGAGCGCGCACGTGAAGGAGGTCGTCACGTCGTCCAAGGAAGGCGGCGCGTCGCTCAACATCCTCGCCGGCCTCACGGCCGGCAACTTCAGCGCCTTCTGGTTCGGCATCGTGCTCCTCGGCCTGATGGGCACGGCCTACTTCATCAGCCAGATGGGCCTCGGCGCGACGATGACCGTCGGCAACATGGACGTGTCGCCCGTCTTCGCGTTCGGCCTCGTGGCCTTCGGCTTCCTCGGCATGGGCCCGGTCACGCTGGCCGTCGACAGCTACGGTCCCGTCACCGACAACGCGCAGAGCGTCTACGAGCTCTCGATCATCGAGACCATCCCGAACGTCAAGGCCGAGATCAAGAAGGACTTCGGGTTCGACCTCGACTTCGAGAAGGCCAAGCACATGCTCGAGGAGAACGACGGCGCCGGGAACACCTTCAAGGCGACGGCGAAGCCCGTTCTCATCGGCACCGCGGTCGTCGGGGCGACGACGATGATCTTCGCCATCATCGTGCTCCTCACCGACGGCCTCACGAACCCGGACAAGATCCAGAAGCTGTCGCTCCTCCACCCGCCGTTCCTCCTCGGCCTCATCGCCGGCGGCTCGGTCATCTACTGGTTCACCGGCGCGAGCACGCAGGCGGTCAGCACGGGCGCGTACCGCGCGGTCGAGTACATCAAGGCGAACATCAAGCTCGACGGCGCCGAGAAGGCGTCCATCGAGGACTCGAAGAAGGTCGTCGAGATCTGCACGACCTACGCGCAGAAGGGGATGTTCAACATCTTCCTCGTCGTCTTCTTCGGCACGCTCGCCTTCGCGTTCCTCGATCCGTTCTTCTTCGTCGGGTACCTCATCTCGATCGCGCTCTTCGGCCTCTTCCAGGCGCTCTTCATGGCGAACGCCGGCGGCGCCTGGGACAACGCGAAGAAGATCGTCGAGGTCGAGCTGAAGCAGAAGGGCACGGCGCTGCACGATGCGTGCGTCGTCGGCGACACGGTGGGCGATCCATTCAAGGACACGAGCAGCGTGGCCATGAACCCCATCATCAAGTTCACGACGCTCTTCGGCCTCCTCGCCGTCGAGCTCGCGAACGACGAGCTTCACCCCATCGCGCGGCAGACGACGGCCGTCGTCGCGGCCGTGTGCTTCGCCGTGATGATCTTCTTCGTCTGGCGCAGCTTCTACGGGATGCGCATCGAGGCCGGCATCCGGGCCGAGGCTGTGGCGCCCGAGCCCAAGGCCGATCCCGCGGAGTGAGCCCGGGTCCCCATGCGAGTCGCGGATCTGGCCGGCGCGATGGAGAGCATCGCGCCGGCACGGTTCGCGGCCCCCTGGGACAACGTCGGCCTGCTGGTCGGCGACGGGGACGCCGCGATCTCGCGGGTCCTCCTGACCATCGACTGCACGCGCGCCGTCCTGCGTGAGGCGCGTGCGGACGGCTGCGAGGCCGTCGTCTCGTACCACCCGCCGCTCTTTGCCGCGCAGAAGCGCTTCGTCGCAGGGTCCATCGCCTTCGAGGCGGCGCGCGCCGGGGTGGCGCTCTACAGCCCGCACACGGCCCTCGACGCCGCCGACGGCGGCACGAACGACGTCCTCGCGGACGCGCTCGGGATGTCGGACCGCGTGCCGCTCGGGACGACGGAGGAAAAGGGTGGCGAGCACAAGCTCGTCACGTTCGTCCCCACCGAGCACGTCGGCGCCGTGAGCCGCGCGCTCTTCGCCGCTGGCGCGGGTCGGATCGGCAAGTATTCGTCGTGCAGCTTCCGGTCGCCGGGGACGGGCACGTTCTTCGGCGAGGAGGGGGCTCGCCCGGCGGTCGGCGAGGCGGGCCGGCTGGAAGAGGCAGCGGAGGTCCGGCTCGAGACGGTCGTGCCGGTGAGCCGCGTGGGGGCGATCGTGGACGCGCTGCGGGCGTCCCATCCTTACGAGGAGCCGGCGTTCGACCTCGTGCGCCTGGCCGCGCCGCCGACGGGGCGCGGGTTCGGCCGCGTCGGAGCGGTGGCTCCGGCGACCGTCGCGGTCCTGGTCGACCGCGTGAAGGCGGCGCTCGGCGCGGACCACGTGCTGGTGGCCGGGCCGGTCGACCGGGTGGTGTCGCGCGCCGCGGTGTGCGCCGGCAGCGGGGGGGAGCTCCTCGGCGAAGCCCTCGCGGCGGGCGCAGGCCTCTTCCTGACGGGCGAGCTCCGTCATCACGACGCCCTCCGCGCCGCGGAGGCGGGCGTCGCGGTCGTGTGCACGCGTCACTCGACGAGCGAGCGCGCCGTCCTAGGCGTGCTCGAGCGGCGGCTGTCGGAGCTGCTGCCCGGCGTCACAGTGTCGCGGAGCGTCGAGGACCGGGACCCCTTCGTCTTCGCCTGAGCCTCAGTCGAGATCGATCTCGATCTCGTCGAGCGAGCCCGCCTCCCGCGCCGGCTCGGCGACGGGCCGGGCCTTCTCCACGCCGTCGCCCGCGAGCGTTCGCTTCGCCTGCTCGAGGGCCCCCGCGCGCGCCGCCGCCGCGGCTTGCTCCCGGCATCCGAGCTCGTCGAGGAGCTCGATCGCCCGGGCGGCCGTCGCGCGCATCGACGTCACCGATCCCTCCAGCGCAAGGACCTGCAGCTTCGCCCGCGCCGACGCGGAGCGCTCCTCCTCGAGGGCCCGGGCCGCGCTGCGCCGGGAGGCCGCCTGCTCCTCGCGCATCGCGGACGTCGTGTGCGCGTGCCTCTCTTCGAGCGACTTCAGCGCCTCCGCGTGCGTCTTCGCCAGCGCCGCCAGCTCCGCGGCCTGACTCATGCCCATCGCGTCGAGCTCCGCGGCGTGCTCGCGGCGGTTCTGCTCGATGGCCGACGCGTGCTCTTCGCGCAGGACCGCCACCATGTGCGCGCTCTCGGCGCGCGTGGCCGCCGCGGCGTCCGCCGATTCCCGCTCGAGCGTGCGCAGCGCCTCGGCAAGCTTCGCCTCCGCCCCTGCCGCTTGCTCCGCACGCTGGCGCGCGGCCCCCTCGAGGGCGGTCGCCAGCTCACGGCTCGCGGCCTCCATCGCGTCCGAATGCTCGCGCTTCACGCGCGCGAGCTTCGTCTCCAGGTCCACGACGCGCGCACGGTCCGCCGAGAGCTCCGCCTGGATGCGCTCGACCGTCGCGGCGCCGTCGTCCGCGGATCTCTCGGCGAGGACGGCGCGGCCGGTCGCCATCTGCACGGCTTGCTCGGCTTCCTGCACGTCGCCGAGGGCCGCCTGCAGCCGCGCCTCGCCCTCCACGACGCGCACGCCCAGCGCGCTCGTCATCGCCTGCGCCTCCGTCAGTCGCTCCTCGAGCTCGTCGGCGCGCGTGCGAAGCCTCGCCTCGACCCCCATCAGCTCGCCGAGCCGCAGGCGTGCCGCGTCCAGCTCGCCGGCCAGCTCTCTCGCCTTCGGGTCCGGCTCCGTCCGCGGGGGCACGTCCCGCAGCTCGCTCACCTGCGCTTCGAGCGCGAGCACGCGGTCGCCGAGCTCCTGGGCGAGGAGCGTCGCCGCCGCCTTCCCGCGCTCCGCGTCCGCGATGCGGACCAGCATCGTCGCGAGGTCGTCCGCGTCCGCCGCCCGCTCCTTGTTGACGCGCTCGAGCTCGCCCTCGAGCGCCGCGATCCGGCTCGCGGGCGGCCGGGAGGTGACCTGCACCTGCGCCTCCTCGGCCGCGGGCGGCGCGCTGTCGATACGAGGGTCCCGGGAGGCGTGGCGACCCGACTTGATGGGGCGCTTCTTCCCCGGCGGAGGCATGGCGGCTCGAGCCTCAGTATGCCTCTTAACGCCGACGCGATGCCGGACAAAGGCTCGCGGGCGCTCCTCGAGCTCGGCCGCAGCTGGCTTGACGATGCCGGCGCCTTGGCGCAAGGTGCATCGGCGTATCGGGATACAAGGATGAATGCGCATGGCTTCGTGCAGCCTGAGCACAGCGGTCGACCTACTCCAGCTCATCGGTGAGCCGACACGCGTCCGTCTCCTGGCGCTCCTCGCGACGCACGAGCTCACCGTCGCCGAGATCGTCGCCGTGACCCAGCTGGCGCAGTCGAGCGTGTCGACGCACCTCGGCAAGCTGCGCGAGGCCGCGCTCGTCCGCGACCGCAAGAGCGGCCCGTCGACGTTCTATTCGCTGAGCGACGGCGCCATGCCTGCTCCCGCCCGGCGCGTGTGGGAGCTCGTCCGCGGCGAGGTGCACGACGCGCTGCTCGAGGGGGACCGCGAGCGGGCGTCACGCGTCGTCCGCGCTCGCGACCGCGCGGCGGGCTGGCCCGACGCCGTGGCCGGCGAGATGGAGCGCCACTGGTCGCCGGGGCGCACGTGGGAGTCGCTCGCGCGCGCGATGGCCGGCCTCGTCCGCCTCGAGGACGTCGTCGACGTGGGGTCGGGCGACGGCTCGGTCGCTCAGCTGCTCGCTCCCCGGGCGCGAAGCTGGACGTGCGTCGACCGGAGCGAGCGCGTGCTCGCCGCGGCGCGCGAGCGGCTCTCGCACGTCGCGGGCGCGAAGAACGTGCGCTTCGTCCTCGGCGACGCGCAGAGCCTCCCGGGGCGCGACGCGTCCTTCGACACCGCGCTCCTCCTTCACGTGCTCAGCCAGATCGAGAACCCTGCCCGCGCGTGCGCCGAGGCCGCCCGCGTCCTCCGCCCGGGGGGCGTCCTCGTCGCCGTGACGCTCGACGCGCACGATCAGGCCGACACGACGAGCGGCTACGGCGACGTGCACCCGGGCTTCTCCCCCGCCGCCCTGCGCCGCATGCTCACGCGCGCGGGCTTCCGGGTCGACGCGTGCGACGTCACGAGCCGGGACGCGCGCCCGCCGTGCTTCCGCGTGGTCACGGCGCTGGCCACCGGATCCGAACGAGGCAAGTCATGAATGACACGGACGCGATCCTCCGCGAGCTCCTCGCCAAGCGAATCCTCGTCCTCGACGGCGCGATGGGGACGATGATCCAGCGGCGCGGCCTCTCCGAGGCGGACTTCCGCGGCTCGCGCTTCGAGCGCCACCCGAGCGACCTGAAGGGCAACTTCGACGTCCTCGCCCTCACCCGGCCCGACGTGCTGCGCTCCATCCACGACGCCTACTTCGACGCCGGCGCCGACATCGCCGAGACGAACACGTTCGGAGCCACGCGCATCGTCCTCTCCGAGTATTCCCTCCAAGACACGGCCTTCGAGATGAACGTCGCGGCCGCCCGCGCCGCGAAGGAGAGCGCCCGCGAGTGGACCAAGCGCACGCCCGGCAAGCCCCGCTTCGTCGCGGGCTCGATGGGCCCGCTGAACAAGACGCTCTCGCTGTCGCCGAGCGTGGCCGACCCCGGCTACCGGGCGGTGACCTTCGACGAGGTGCGCCTCGCGTACGCCGAGCAGGTGCGGGGGCTCATCGAGGGCGGGGTCGACCTCCTCCTCGTCGAGACCATCTTCGACACGCTCAACGCCAAGGCCGCCCTCGTCGCCATCGAGGACGTCTTCGAGGAGCTGGGGACGCGCATCCCGCTGATGATCTCGGTGACCATCACCGACAAGAGCGGGCGCACGCTCTCCGGGCAGACGGTCGAGGCGTTCTGGATCTCCGTCGCCCACGCGCGCCCGCTGTCGGTCGGCGTCAACTGCGCGCTCGGAGCCGCCGAGATGCGGCCCTACGTGCAGGATCTCGCGAGCATCGCCGACGTCTTCGTCAGCTGTTACCCGAACGCGGGCCTGCCCAATGCCTTCGGCGAGTACGACGAGACGGCGGAGACGACCTCGTCGCTCCTTCGCCAGCTCGCCGACGAGGGGATGGTCAACGTCGTCGGGGGCTGCTGCGGGACGACGCCGGACCACATCCGGGCCATCGCGGCGCGCGTCGAGGGCGCGACGCCGCGCACGCCGCCGAGGCGTGACCGGCTGACGCGCTGGTCCGGGCTCGAGCCGCTCGTCGTGCGGCCCGACTCGAACTTCCTGATGATCGGCGAGCGCACGAACGTCACGGGCTCGAAGAGGTTCGCCGAGCTCGTCAAGGCGGGGGACTACGCGAAGGCCGTCGAGGTCGCGCTCGATCAGGTGCGCGGCGGCGCGAACATCCTCGACGTCAACATGGACGAGGGGATGCTCGAGGGCGAGCGCGCGATGACGACGTTCCTCAACCTGCTCGCGAGCGAGCCCGAGATCGCGCGCATCCCGGTCATGGTCGACAGCTCGAAGTGGAGCGTCATCGAGGCCGGGCTGAAGTGCCTGCAGGGCAAGGGGATCGCCAACTCGATCAGCCTCAAGGAGGGGGAGGACGACTTCCTCGCCAAGGCCCGGAAGATCCGCCGCTACGGCGCGGGCGTCGTCGTCATGGCGTTCGACGAGAAGGGGCAGGCGGAGACCGTCGAGCGCAAGGTGGGCATCTGCAAGCGCGCCTACGATCTGCTCGTCGCCGAGGGGTGGGACCCGACGGACATCGTCTTCGATCCGAACATCCTCGCCATCGCCACGGGCATCGAGGAGCACGCCGCGTTCGCGCGCAACTACATCGAGGCGACGCGCATCCTCAAGGACACCTGCCCGGGGGCCAAGATCTCCGGGGGCGTGTCGAACCTCTCCTTCTCTTTCCGCGGGAACAACCTGCTGCGCGAGGCGATGCACTCGGCCTTCCTCTTCCACGCCATCCGCGCGGGAATGGACATGGGCATCGTCAACGCCGGGCAGATCGGGGTCTACGAGGACATCCCGAGGGAGCTGCTCGACCACGTGGAGGACGTCATCTTCGACCGGCGCCCGGACGCGACCGAGCGGCTCGTGACGCTCGCCGAGACCGTGAAGGGGCAGGGGAAGAAGAAGGAGCTCGACCTCGCCTGGCGCGACGCTCCGGTCGAGGCGCGGCTCTCGCACGCGCTCGTCCAGGGCATCGTCGAGTTCGTCGAGGTGGACGTGGAAGAAGCTCGCGGGAAGCTGGCGCGCCCGCTCGAGGTCATCGAGGGCCCGCTGATGGACGGGATGCGCGTCGTCGGCGACCTCTTCGGCGCCGGCAAGATGTTTTTGCCCCAGGTGGTCAAGAGCGCGCGCGTGATGAAGCGCGCCGTGGCGTACTTGCTCCCGTTCATGGAGGAGGAGAAGGAGCGCCTCGGCCTCACCGAGCAGAAGAACGGCAAGGTGCTGCTCGCCACGGTGAAAGGCGACGTGCACGACATCGGCAAGAACATCGTCGGCGTCGTCCTCGGGTGCAACAGCTACGACGTGGTGGACCTCGGCGTCATGGTCCCGTGCGACAAGATCCTCCAGACGGCGATCGACCAGAAGTGCGACATCGTCGGTCTCTCGGGGCTCATCACGCCGTCGCTCGACGAGATGGTGCACGTCGCGAAGGAGATGAAGCGCCGCGGGATGACGATGCCGCTCCTCATCGGCGGCGCGACCACCAGCCGCCAGCACACCGCCGTGAAGATCGCCCCGGAGTTCGACGGCGCCACGACGCACGTGCTCGACGCCTCGCGCGCCGTCTCCACGGTCTCGTCGCTCCTCGATCCGAAGCAGCGGGACGAGTTCACCGCGAAGACGCGCGAGGACCAGGCCGAGCTCCGGCGCCTCCACGCGCACAAGCGCGCCAAGCCGCTCGTCCCCTTCGCCCTCGCGAACGAGCGCCGACCGCGCATCGCCTTCGGCGAGGCCGAGGTCAGCAAGCCGAGCTTCACGGGACTCCGCACGCTGAGCGACATCCCCCTCGGCGAGATCATCGAGTACATCGACTGGACCTTCTTTTTCACGGCCTGGGAGCTCGCCGGCAAGTTCCCCGCCGTCCTCGACGATCCGCGCCACGGCGCCGCGGCGCGCGAGCTCTACGACAACGGCCGCGCGCTCCTCGACCGCATCGTCCGCGAGAAGAAGCTCGTCGCCCGCGCCGTCTACGGCCTCTGGCCCGCGCAGAGCGACGGCAACGACATCGTCCTCTACGCGGACGAGTCGCGCGCGACCGAGGTGACGCGCTTCGCCATGCTGCGCCAGCAGCAGGACAAGCCCGAGCCCGAGCCGTACCGCTGCCTCGCCGACTTCGTCGCCCCGCGTGGGTCGACGCCCGACTGGGCGGGCGCCTTCGCGGTCACCGCCGGCATCGGGGCTGCCCAGCTGGCGGCGGCGTTCGAGAAGGACCTCGACGACTATCACGCGATCATGGCCAAGGCGCTCGCCGACCGCCTCGCCGAGGCCCTCGCCGACATGCTCCACCAGCGCGTCCGCCGCGAATGGTACGCGCCGGGCGAGTCGCTCCCGAAGGCGGACCTCCTCGCCGAGCGGTACCGCGGCGTCCGCCCCGCCTTCGGCTACCCGGCCTGCCCCGACCACACCGAGAAGGAGAAGCTCTTCGCCCTGCTCCAGGCAGACGCCATCGGCATGTCGCTGACCGAGCACGGCGCCATGCTCCCCGCGGCGAGCGTCAGCGGCATCTATCTCGGGCACCCCGAGGCGCGGTACTTCAACGTCGGACGCCTCGGCCGCGATCAGATCGAGGACTACGCCCGCCGCAAGGGGATGACCGTCCCCGACGTCGAACGCTGGCTCGGTCCGAACCTCGGCTACGAGCCGGCCCCGACCTGAAGCCCGTCACGGCCCGCAGAAGAGCGGCGCGACCTGCATGAACGCCTGCTGCGCGGTCGCGCCCGAGTTCGGCATGCACACGTTCGCCGGCGGCGTATCGAGGTTGCCGCACTTCGAGGGGACGGCCTCGGCGAACGTCTGACAGGTCGTCGAGCCGGCCAGCGTCTCGCAGTCGGAGAACTCCTGGAACGTCGCGCTCGTCCCCTGCGCCTCCCAGCACGCGTTGCACGACGACTGCCGGCACGAGATGGCCGCGGCGTACGACGCTCCGCAGCCCGACGCCGTGGCGTCGCCCGTCGCCTGCGCGATGCAGCCGGCCACGTTGACCGTCCAGTACTGCATCTCCTCGTGCCAGACGATCGCCGCCGCCGTGGCGTCCGAATCCTGCGATTGCAGGCAGGGCGCGCAATTCGCGTTCTGTTGCACGAACGCATCGCACGCGGCCTTCGAGATGGGCGGCGTCAGACACGAGTCGTAGAAGCTCGAGATTTGCGCTGTGGTGCAAACGTTCTGCTTCCACGGCTCGGGCGGTTGCCACACCGGCTGAAAGGCCTGGATCGCTTGCGGGTTGCACTCCGCCGGGGTGCTCGTCGTCCCCGCCTCGGGCGGCCCGTTGAAGAGGTTCCCGGCGTCTCCGTTGTTCACGGAGGGCGGCCCCGCTTCGAGAGGCGTCGAAACGAAGATGTTGCCTGGCGAAGTGCCGCTGCAGGCGGAGAGCGAGAAGACAGCGGCCACCGGGACGATCGCGAGGAGTGCGCGCATGGTGACTCCTCGTCGAAGCAAGAAGCACGCACGGTGGAATTCCGCTGTCGTCTCCGCGATTCCGTTCTTCGCGGCAGCCTTCGTGAATCGTTTCTGGATATCCGGCGATCCAACTGATGCCGAAAACACGCATCACGCACGCGCGCTCCGGGGGCGTCGCTCCCCGCAACTCCCGCGGATCCGACGTCACCTCTGCCTGGCCTCGCGCATGCAGTGCACACCGACGTCTCCCGGAGGTCTGTCCCATGAGCAAGCGCGCGGTACGAGTCGGCGTCCTCGGCGTTGTGGTCGGCATCGGAAGCCTGGTCGCGTGCGGCGCCGGGTCGAGCGCCAAGGAGATCACGATCGCGTCGTCGGCCAACCCGGCCAACGTCGTCATCGATCTCCGCGACGACTCCGGCACACACATCGGGTCGTGCACCGGCATCCTCATCAGCTCGAGCACGGTGCTCACGGCCGGGCACTGCGTGGTGAAGGCCACCCAGTTCGTGGTCAGCACGATCGACGGCAAGCAGACCGCCAACGGCGCGCAGACCTTCACCACCTGGAAGGACTTCGAGTCGAACTGGAGCCACCCGCAGCACTCCGACATCGGCGTCATCCTCCTCGACCAGACCATCTTCCTCGAGTCGTACCCGACGCTCGGGACGGCGCTCCTCCCCGACGGGACTCGCCTCGCGCGCGTCCGCCGCGTCGATCCGGAGGTCGTCGACGCGACGGCGCAGTTCGAAGAAGTTTCCGCGCCCATCATCGTCGGCCAGGAGCGGGGTTTCCCGCTCGCCTACGCCGTCGACCCCTCGCTCGCCGAGGTGGCCACCGACACGGGCGGCGCGCTCTACGATCCCGCCACCAACACGCTCTACGGCATCGTCTCGGGCAAGGGCATGAGCACGGGGACCTTCTACGTGTCCCGCGTCGACTACCTCGCCGACTGGGTCTCGACGATCGGCAAGTGCGGCCCCGCCCCGCGCACCGCGCAGTGCCTCCCGTCCGGCTCGAGTAGCAGCGGGAGCGGCTCGAGCTCCGGTTCGAGCAGCTCCGGCAGCAGCGGCTCGAGCAGCGGGTGCAGCGGCTCGGGAAGTAGCTCCGGCAGCAGCGGCTCCAGCAGCGGCTCGTGCAACGGCTCGAGCGGCTCGAGCGGCTCGGGCAGCTCCAGCGGGTGCAACGGTTCCAGCAGCTCCGGGAGCTCCAGCAGCGGCTCGGGCAGCAGCGGCTCGAGCAGCGGCTCGTGCAATGGCTCGAGCGGCTCGAGCGGCTCGGGCAGCTCCAGCGGGTGCAACGGCTCCAGTAGCTCCGGGAGCTCCAGCAGCGGTTCGGGCGGCAGCGGCTCCAGCGGCGGCAGTAGCTCCAGCGGCGGCAGCGGTTCGAGCAGTGGCGGCGGCGGCGGTGGGTGCAATCCTCCCAGCCCGCCCCAGCCTCCTCCGACGATGAGCATGGACAGCGGCTGCGGGAGCACCAGCAGCAGCGGGTCCAGCACGGGCAGCAGCGGGTCCAGCACGGGCAGCAGCGGCTCCAGCACGAGCAGCAGCGGGTCGACGGGCAGCAGCTCGGGCTCCGGGAGCAACGGGAGCAGCAGCGGCACGACCTTCGACGGCGGTCTGGCCGACGGCGGGATGGTGTCGCTCGTGCCCGATGGCCCCGGTTGCTCGGACGCGTTGTGCGGCGGCTGCCTGGACGACCCGAACTGCGACGACAACCAGCAGGACTACGGCGGCTGCGGCTGCACCCCGACCCCGACGCCGACGCGCGAAGCGGGCCCGAACAACTAGGCGGGCGAGAGAAGCACTGACGCGGCGCACCACACGCCCGCCGCCGACGGTCCTTTCGAGGAGCGCGAGCACGCGCTAAGACGTGGCCCCGTGACCACGACCATCCCCCGCGAGACCGCCAGCGGCGACACCGACGAGGCCACCGCCCTCTCCCCGCAGCTCCTCGTGCGCATGCACGACATCATGGTCCGGGCGCGCTGCCTCGAGGAGCGCCTCATCCGGATGAACAAGCAGGGGGACGGGTACTTCTGGATCGGCGGCCCCGGCGAAGAGGCGTTCAACACGTCGCTCGGCCTCCTCGTCCACAAGGGCCAGGGCCCGCAGTTCGACTACCTGCACCTGCACTACCGCTCGAGCGCCACCCTGCTCGCGATGGGCGCCGATCCGGTCGACGCGCTCCGGCAGATGAAGAGCACGGCGAGCGACCCTTATTCGGGGGGCAGAAATTTCTGCAATCACTACTCGGTCCGGAAGTGGAACGTCGTGCCGGTGAGCTCGCCGATCGAGGTGCAGTTCTCGATGGCCCCGGGGACGGCCATCGCCAACAAGCGCGCCGGCGGCAAGGGGATCACCATCGTGCAGGGCGGCGACGCGGGGACGGCCGAGGGGGACTTCGCGACGTGCCTCATCTGGTGCTCGCGCCCCGGCAACGAGCTCCCGTGCTTGATGCTGGTCACGAACAACGGGTGGGGCATCTCCACGCCGGCGACCGAGCAGCATGGCGAGAAGCACATCGCCGACCGCGCCCGGGCCTTCGGCATCAAGACGGCCGTCATCGACGGCAACGATCCGGAGACGGCGTACCGCGAGCTGAAGAAGGCGATGGATTACGTCCGCACCGAGCGAAAGCCGTTCCTCGTCGAGGCCATGGTCTCGCGGCTCTACGGCCACTCGTCCGCGTCGGGGGCGAACTTCGTCACCGACGAGTCCGACTGCCTGCCGCTCTTCGAGAAGAAGCTCGAAGACCGGAAGCTCCTCTCGCGCGCCGTGATGGACGAGCTCCGCGCCCGGACGACCCAGGAGCTGCTCGAGGCGAGCAAGCGGGTGAGGGAAGAGCCGCAGCCCGACGGCGACCAGATCTGGGAGCACGTCTTCGCCGACCACGACCTCGTCGGCGAGGGCGCGCGGTCCAACGGCTCTTCGGCGCCGACGAACGGAGCTTCCTGATGGCGACCCTCGTCCAGGCCATTCGCCTCGCGCTCCACGTGGGCGAGACGCGTCACGGCGTCACCGACATTTTCGGGGAGGACGTCGGGCCGCCGCTCGGCGGCGTCTTCACGCAGTCGCAGGGGCTCGACAAGGCGTGGAACTCGCCGCTCGACGAGCGCGGCATCGTCGGCACCGCCATCGGCCTCGCCCTCGCGGGGCAGAGGCCCGTCGCCGAGATCCAGTTCTGCGACTACGCCTTCAACGCCATCGACCTCATGAAGCTCGCCGGCGGCATCTGCTGGTCGTCCGCGGGCGACTACAACTGCCCGATGGTGCTGATGACGCCCGTCGGCAGCGGCATCCGGGGCAGCCTGTATCACTCGCACTCCTTCGACGGCCAAGCGACGCGCCTCCCGGGGTGGAAGATCGTCATGCCGAGCAACCCGCTCGACGCGTACGGCCTGCTCCTGTCGGCCATCCTCGATCCGAACCCCGTCATGTACCTCTCGCCGAAGGCGCTCCTCCGCGCGAAGGCGGGTCCCGACGAGCGGATCCCCGGCGAGCCGGACGACGAGCGCGCGCTGGCCAAGATGATCGACGCGCCGCTCGGGGATCGCTCGAAGTGGCGGCCCGAGTGGCCCGACGTGAAGGATCTCTTCATCCCCATCGGCAAGGCGCGCACCTGCCGGGAGGGCAAGCACGTCAGCGTCGTCACCTACGGGCGTATGGTGCCCGTGGCGATGCAGGCCGCCGCGGAGCTGGCGGGCGAGGGCGTCGAGGCCGAGGTCATCGACCTCCGGAGCCTGCACCCTCTCGACTGGGACGCCATCGAGGCCAGCGTACGAAAGACCAACCGCGTGCTCTTTCTCAACGAGGACACCGAGGTGACGAACTTCGGCGAGCACCTGATGCGCCGGACCGTGGAGACGCTCTTCTACGAGCTCCACGCGCCGCCGAAGCTCCTCGCCGGAGCGCACGTGCCCGGCGTGGGCATCGCCGACGATCTCGAGCGCGCGAGCGTTCCGCAGCTCGCCGGCGTCGTCGCGGCGATCCGCGAGCTCGCGGGCCACCAGGCCTGAGAGGGCTACTTGCCGAGCAGGACGTGCATCTCGGTCATGGCCTGGTCGGCGCTGTAGGCCGTCGCCGCGCCGCCGCCGAGGTCGTCGCCCGTGTAGACGTAGGCGACCTTCATCGTCGTGAGATCGACGATGTACGCGTGCTCGCGGGATCCGAGCGTGTCGAGCGTCACCGTGCCCGTCCCGTCCGGGTCCTTCACCGTCGTCACCATCAGCTGGTACTTGCCGATCCACTGCTGGAGGCTGGTCTGCGTCGCCTGCGCCACGAAGCCCGTCGTCTCCAGCACCTCGATGACGACGCCGCCGGCCTGGACCACCGCCGCGGCGCCCGTCTGGAGCTGGCCCGCCGCCGCCTGGCAGCCGGGGCAATCGCTCTCGGCGAGGTGAATCATCGCCCAGTGGGCGCCCGAGGTGCGCGCGTCGTTCATCGTGTAGGCCACGTACGACTCGGTCGTCGCGAGCGCGTTCGCCTGCGGGTCGACGTAGCCGATCCACTGCATGTCGGGAAAGACCGAGCCGACGGCGATGGGGTTCCCCCCGGCCGACATGCCGTAGGGGCCCGGAGGGTACGAGCCCGCGTCGTCGCCGCCGCCGCTCCCCGAGGACGATCCGGAGGACGACCCCGACGACGACCCCGAGGACCCCGACGACGATCCCGACGAGGATCCGGACGACGAGCCCGAGGACGAGCCGGAGCTGCCCCCACTCGATGATCCGCTGCCCGAAGAGCCGCTGCTCGAGGAGCCCCCGCTGGAAGAGCCGCTCCCCGAGCCGCTCTCGGGCCCTCCGTTCGACGGAGATCCCGAGCTGCTCGAGCACGCGATGGCCAGCGCGCCGATCGCGCCGAGGCCCACGAAGTAGGTCGTCCTCATCTTCACTTTCCGTTCGTCCGTACGGCGAGCCACGTGATCTCGGTGATTCCCTGACCCGGATCGGTCGAGATCGTCGTCCCGTCCGCCGAGACGTGGCCGGTCGCCTGCACGAGAAGCTCGCCGACCGTCGGGGGCGTATCGAAGTAGTTGTCGCTGAGGACGAGAAAGTCGACGCCGGCGGACGCGGGCAGGTTCGCCGAGTTCTTGAGCGTCACCCCCATCGGCATGGAGGGCGCCGCGCCCGACGGCGCCATCGCGTAAATCGCGGCGACGTCGTTGGCCGCCGCGTAGCTCGGCGCGCTCGCGAGAGGGACGGCGGCGACGCGGAGCAGGCGCCCGGCGGCGATGCCGTAGTCCTCGACGTCCAGATCGAACGAGGTCCCCGCGGCGACCTGGAGGGTCACGTCGCCCACGGTGACGCTCGAGGGCGCGCCCGCGTCGTCCGGCGGCAGAGACACGGTGCTCGGGGGCAGCGCCGGGATGTGCATGTCGACGTCGATGACCTGCGGCTCGCCCGCCGCGAGGCGGTGGTAGTCGACCGCGTGATCGGGCCGACCGTCGGCGTGGACCGCGTACTCCGACGTGTCGAGGAAGGTGCCGACCGGGATGGTGTAGACGCCCGCGTCGTTCGCCTGCGAGCCGTAGCAGATGGCCGGGCTGCACATCGTCATCACGAGGTGCGGCAGGGTGGTCCCGGCGAGGTCCTCGACGGTCCCCGTCGCCTCGAGGATGCACGTGCCCCCGTCGGGGCGCATCGAGGGGGGCTCGCTGCAGGGCGCGGCGGCTTCGGCCTCGTCGCCGGCGTCGTCGGCGTTCGCCGCGTCCGTGGAGGCCGCGGCGTCCGCGGTCGGCCCCGCGTGCGACGAGGAGGAGGCGGCGGAGCAGCCCGCGGAGCCGAGGGCCAGGAGGAGCAAGAAGCGACGCATGGCGTCGCACCATGACGCGCCGAGGACGCCGTGTCCACGTCTCTTCGCCGGCACCCGCGCCGATGCGAACGGTGCCGTCGCCCGGCACCGTCTCCCCTGCGAGAGCGCGTCGATCCGGTCCGTGCCGAAGTAGACGTCGGCTACCTCGTGCCCGTGACGGTGACGACCGCGCCGGCGACGACGATGGCCGCGCCGGTCCATTCGATTGGCGTGGGCATGTGGCTCGTGGCGGCGCCGATGAGGATGGCGCCCACGGTCTCGCCGGGGGACGCCAGGGCGACGAGGCTGGGAGACACGTGCCTCGCCGCCCTCTGCACGAGGGTGTGGCCGACGAGCGTTGGCACGAGGCCGAGGGCCGCGACGCCGAGCCACGTGGAGGCGGGGAGGGGCGACGCGTTCGCGTCGAAGACGACGACGAGGGGCGCGAGCGAGACGGCGGCCACGGTGTAGACGCACGCGGCGTAGGGCGTCGTCGGCAGGGCGTCCCGCAGGCCGCGCGCGAAGGCGACGTAGACGCCGAAGACGACGACCGCCCCGAGCACCAGCGCGTCCCCCGCGAGCCGCTGCTCTCCCTGGCCCGCGCCTCGCGAGACGACGAGCGCCCCCAGCGACGCGACCGCGATGCCGAGCCACTCCCGGCGGTTCGGTCGCACCCCGAAGGCCACCCATGCCGCCACGACGACCGCGACCGGCTCGAGCGCCACGAGGGCCGACGCCGCCGGGAGCGACGTCGAGAGGAGCCCCGCCAGAAACAGCCCGAAGTGCGCCCCGAGGAGGAGCCCCGCGCCGACGACGGCGAGCCTGTGCCGCGCGTCGAGCCCGCGGACGGCTCTCCACGTCGCGACGGGCGCGAGCGCGAAGAGCGCCACCGCGGCCACCGCGCATCGCCCCGCCCCGATGCCCGCGAACGAGAGCCCGCTGATGCTCTTCGCGATGGGGCTCGCCGTCGAAAAGGCGCACGCCGCCAGGGCGACGAGGGCCACCTCGGAAGAGCGCGAACGGGGAAGGGAAGGCACCGGATGGGTTTACAACCATCCTGGCCGGACGCGGGCGGTCCTCGCGGGGGTACCCTGCGTCGCATGCGAATCCACCCACTCGCGGTCGTCGCCTTCGGGATCCTTCACGCCGCGTGCGCTCCGGCTCCCCTCCCACCGGCAACCTCCCCGCCTGCCGCACCCACCGCGAACGGCTCGAGCGCGGTGCCTTCGCCGACCGCGCCGCCGGTTGCGCCGCCAGCCGCCCCGGTCGCCGGTGTCCCAGGCGCGCCGCCCGCGCCGCCGGCCGCCGCCGCCTCCGCCGCTCCTTCTCCTCCTCCTCCTCCTCCCGCGCTCCAGCAGGCGCTCGACGCCGCGCGGAAGGCGATCGCCCAGGGCGACGGGGCCATGGCCGACAGGCACCTCGCGACGGCCGCCGCGGCCGCCGGCGACGACGCCCACCTCGGCTACCTCGTCGCGCGCGTGCGCGCCGAGCGCTTCGTTTACGCGGCGGACTTCGAGCGCGCCGCCGCGGCGTTCGTCGGCGTGATCCCCACGCTGGCCCGGCACCCGGAGCTCTCCGACGAGTTCTGGTCCCACAACGCGATGATGATGATCCGCGAGGCGCAGGGCGATCCGGCCGCGGCGCTCGCCGAGAACGATCAGGCGACCCTCTGCGCCGCGCGGGGCACGTGGGACCCGGAGCGTCGCGCCACGCTGGCCCTCCAGAAGGACCGCTGGCACCGCGCCTACCTCACGCGGATGCTCGCCGAGTCGCGCACCGGCACGGTGAAGCAAGCCCTCATCGAGTACGCGCAGGCCGCGCTCGACGACTACCGCCCGATCGGCTTCCCCGACTCGGTGGCCATCCTCGACGCGTACTTCGCCGCCCTCGACGGCAAGCGGGACGCGGCGCTGGCCGCGGCGAGGCGCGTCGATCCCGCCAAGGACGACGATCTGGAGGACCTCTACCTCGTCGTCGTGGGCCTCGAGGCGGGAGGCGACCACGCGGGCGCCGAGGCGGTGCGGCGCGTGATGCGTCGACCGGACGGCGTGCACCTCGGGCGCGCCATCATGCTCCGCTGGCTCGATCTCGACGCGAGAGCGCCGAGAGCGGGCGGGTTCACGCCGTGGCACGCGACCGCACGCTGACGGGCCACGGCCCGAGGGCGAGGGGAGGACGCGCGTGACGGCCGACTCGGGACGTTCTATCCCTCTCCCATGACCCTCTCCGTCGTCACGGGCGCCAACCGGGGAATCGGGCTCGCGCTCGTCGCCGAGCTCGTGCATCGAGGACACACCGTCCTCGCGGCGTGTCGCCACTCGTCGCCCGAGCTCGCGAAGCTCGGCGTGGAGGTCGTCGAGGGGGTGGACGTGTCGGCCGACGGCGGAGTCGCCGCCCTCGTCGCGGCGGTCGGAGCGCGCTCCATCGATCTCCTCGTGAACAACGCCGGGATCCTCCTCTGGGGAGACCGCCTCGGGGAGCTGAACGTCGAGGGCATCCGCAAGCAGTTCGAGGTGAACGCGCTCGCGCCGCTCCGGCTGACCGACGCGCTCCGCGAGAGGCTCGGGCAGGGCGCGAAGGTCGCGCTCATCACGAGCCGCATGGGATCGATCGACGACAACTCGTCGGGCGGCGCCTACGGCTATCGCATGAGCAAGGCCGCGCTGAACATGGCGGGCAAATCCCTCGCCGTCGATCTGCGCGGGCGCGGCGTCGCCGTCGCGATCCTGCACCCCGGGATGGTGAAGACCGACATGGTCGGCGGCCACGGCGGCCAGGTGGAGCCCGAGGACGCCGCGCGGGACCTGCTCGCGCGCGTCGACGAGCTCACGCTCGAGACGTCGGGCGGCTTCTGGCACGCGAAGGGGCAGCGCCTCCCCTGGTGACGCCGGCTACTCGGCCCCGGGCGCGGCTCCGGCGAGCTGCGCCGCCTGGTCGAGCGTGATCCCCGAGGCGCGGAGCCTCGCCAGGAGCGAGGCGGCGAAGGCCCGCGCGACGGTGGGGGTGAGCCGCGCCTCCTCGGCGGCGGCGTACACCGAGGCGTCGTAGGCCGCCCGGGCGTGGGCGTCGGTGAGGGCCGGGACCGGCTGTCTCCCGAGGCCGAGCGCCTCCGGCGTCATGCCGAACAAGCAGGCGACCGCCTCGCCGAGCGCCGGATCGAAGCCGCCGAGGGTGTGCGCGAAGAAGTGAATCTCGCGCGCCGAGGGTCGCCAGCGGCCTCTCTCGAAGAGCCCGTAGACGCGGGCCGAGATGTAGAGGAACTCGGCGGCGTCCTCCTGCGTCCAATCCTCTCGTGTGCGCCACGCGACGAGGAGGTCCATCAGACGGGCAGGTGCGTTCATCATTTTGTCTCCTCGGTTCCAGCGCGTCGAGTCGCCGTCGCATGGTTTCGGATCGACGTCGTGGCGTCCGGAGCCTCGGGACACGCCTTCGGACAGAGCATCCTAGCCGGCGGCCTCGCCGTTGGCACCTTCGGTCTGAATCGAGTGACCTCGAGTGCGTCGTTAGGCACTTCCAGTGCTTCGGTGGATGCCAAGGAGATCAACTTCGACGCTGAAGGGCTCTCCCGAGGCTTCGAGACGGGAGCGGTCGACACGGAGGGTCTGAAACGTGAAACCAGGAGTGCGAACGCAGGTACCGAAGGTGCCTGAATTCAGCCCGCCGGGCCGAAAATTGGCACCCGCCGTTCCAACCTTGGACTCGAAGGTGGGGACCGAGTGTCCGGCGGGCTCTCGCTCGATGCCGGAAGGCAGAACGCCGATGAGATCGGAGCCTCCCCCTGCCCCGTATGCTTCTCGGTCAACCACGGAGGCATCATGCTCGAGCGATGGATCACGAAGGGGGCGGCGCTGGCGTGCGTCGTCGGAGCGGCGGGCTGCGGCAATCAGGCGATGGTGCACTCGGAGCTGCCCATCCAGCGCGTCGTCGTCTACCGCAACGGCGTCGCCTACTTCGAGCGCGCGGGCCACGTGGAAAAGAACGAGGTGCGCTTCAAGATGCGCCCCGCCGAGGTCGGCGATTTCCTGGCCACCCTGGCCGTGATGGAGGCCGGAGGCAGCAGCGTCCGATCGGCCGCCTTCCCGTTGAAGGACGAGACCGGCAAGCCGAAGGACGGCAAGGACGCCGAGCCCGACACGGCGCTCCGCGACGTCGTCCTCTCGCTCGACGGCAAGGCGCACGATCTCCAGGTCGGCTACATCGCCGCCGCGCCGGTGTGGCGGCCGTCCTACCGCCTCGTCGTGCAGCCCGGCGGGCAGGCGGATCTCCAGGTGTGGGGCATCGTGCAGAACCTCTCGGGCGAGGACTGGAGCGGCGTGCGGCTGTCGCTCGTCGCGGGGGCGCCCATCGCGTTCGACGCGCGCCTCGGGACGCCCGTCATCCCGGAGCGCCCCATCGTCACCGACTCGGGCGAGGTGATCATCGCCGTCCCGAAGTCCGAGACGAGCCTCGCCGACGACCGGGACTCCGACGGCGTCCCCGACGCGAAGGACGCCATCGAGGAGAAGCCCGCGCAGGCCCCCACGACGACGGCCCCCTCCCCGAGCGCCGGGCCGATGGCCGGGGCCGTGGCGACCGGAGCGGCGACCGCCGAGGACGAGAGCGCGAAGAAGGCGGGGGAGAAGAGACTGCGGGACGAGCCCCACGCCGGCCCGCCGCGAGCCCAGGGGTACGTGCAGCCTTCGGCGCCGCGGAGCCTCAGCTCTCTCGCCGCCGTCGCCGTCCAGGGGGGGACGACGCGCTACGACGTCGCCGGCGCCGTCACCATCCCCGACAAGAACGCCACGATGGTCATGCTCCTGGCGCGGCGCATTCCCGGCGAGGCCATCTATCTGTTCGCGCCGGACGAGGGGGTCCCCGACTCGGCGTCGCATCCGTTTCACGTCGTGCGCTTCGGGAACGTCACGGGCGGGATGCTCGAGCGCGGCCCCATCGCGGTCTTCCAGGACGGGTCGTTCCTCGGTCAGGGGCTGCTCGATCCGCTCGCGTCGAGCGCCTTCGCCACGGTGAAGTTCGCGCTCGAGCGCGCCATCGGCGTCGACTCGCAGGAGAAGACCGACATCCAGGGCACGCGCCTGCACAAGATCGAAAACGGCTACCTGTGGATCGAGCACGACGTGGTCGTGAAGACGACCTACGCCCTCCAGAACGGGAGCGACTTGGCCGTGAAGCTCCTCGTCCGGCACCCGCGCCGGAGCGGCGCGCGCCTCTACCAGCCGCCGCCCGGCACCGAGGACAACGTCGGGACCGGGGGCGCCCTCGTGCCCACGGAGGTCGCGGCGCACGCGAAGCGCGAGCTCGTCGTCGACGAGCGCGCCGCGGAGCCCGAGTACGCCGACTGGTTCGGCATCCCGGCCGACGACGCGGTGAAGGCGTACCTGAAGGACCCGCGCGCCGACGCGAAGGTGTCCCAGCAGCTCTCCGCGCTGTGGCCGCTGCGGGGGCAGATCGTCGGCAAGCAGGACCAGCGGAGCAAGCTGCAGAACGAGCTCGCGCAGCTGCAGTCGGAGGCCGCGCAGAAGCGGGCCGACCTTCACGCCATCGAAAAGAACCGCGCGGCCGACGCGCTGCGCCGGTCGCTCACGACGCGCCTCGGCGTCATCTCGAGCCGCGAGGAGACGCTGACCGCGCAGAACATCCAGCTCGGCCAGGATCTGTCGGAGCTCCAGGTGCGCTGGCGCGAGGGCGTCGCGGCGATCCATCTGGCGGAGGTGCCGCCGCCGAAGGAGTAGGCCCCTCGCGCGCGGACCTCTCAGTACCGCTCCTTCGGCTCTTCCGCCGAGAGGACGCGCAGGTGCGGCAGGATGTCCGTCGCGAACCGGTCGCGCACCGCCTTCGCCCGCTCGAGCTCGTCGCGCGCGGGGATGGCGATGCCCATCACGATGCACGCCTTCTTCCACGCCGGGTACGTCGCGTAGGCGACGGCGTACTCGTCGTGCACTCCGAGCGTGGCGGTCCGCGCGACGAGCGCGTCGATGTCGACGATCTTCCCGTTCCACGGGACCGCGCGCGGCGGATCGTGCTCGATGGCGACCTCGAACGAGTCGACGTACGGCTGGGCCCACTGCTCGAAGGCCGTGCTGCACGCGCCCGGGGCCGTCTCGTCGTCCACGTGGACCACGAAGGCCGCGACGATGGCGTGGTGATCCTTGCCGTACCGGTAGCCGACGAGGCTCTTCACGCCCCAGAACTTGACCCTCGTCCAGTGCGCGGCGTCGGGCAGCTGGATGCGCAAGCTCCCCTGCCGGTCCGCCCGCCAGCTCGCCCGCGCGACGCGGAGCTGCTCGAGCGCCGCCGCGTGGGCCTGCCCTCCCTCGCCGCCCTGAGAGGGCTGGCCGTCGTCCTTCGGCGGGGGGGCGGGGACGACCGGCGCCATCGGCTGCGGGGGCGGGTGGGGCGGCACCGCCGCGCTGCAGCCGAGGCCGAAGCCGAGGCCGAGGCAAGCCGTCGCGAGAAGGGCGAGGACGGAGGTCGTCAACGGGGCGTCCCCCTTGGATGTAGCAGGGGGGCGCCGCTCGGGGCCATGCGGGCGGGGCGAAGCGTGCGGGGGAAGGTTGGCGGGCATGCCGGATGCGTTCCTACCCGAATGGAGGTACAGCCATCCGGCGGTATTCCACGTCCTCCCCCCCTTCCAGGAAGTGAAGGAGCCCCATCCCGTCATGCCGTCCGCCATCCAGTCCCCCACCGATCCATCCGGCAAGCCCCTCACCAAGAACCAGCACCTCCTCCAGTGGGTCGACGAGATGGCCCGCCTGACCAAGCCCGACCGCGTCGTGTGGTGCGACGGGTCGGAGGAGGAGCGCCACCGGATGACGGAAGAGGCGGTCGCCAAGGGCGTCCTCATCCCGCTGAGCCCGACGAAGCTCCCCGGCTGCTACCTCCACCGTTCGAACCCGAACGACGTGGCGCGCGTCGAACAGCTGACCTTCATCTGCACGCCGACGAAGGACGACGCGGGGCCGACCAACAACTGGATGGCGCCCGACGAGGCCTACAAGAAGCTCCGCCCGCTCTTCGACGGATCGATGAAGGGGCGCACCATGTACGTGGTGCCCTACGTGATGGGCCCCGTCGGCTCGGACAAGTCGAAGATCGGCGTCGAGCTGACCGACAGCATCTACGTCGTCCTCAACATGCGCATCATGACGCGCATGGGCCGGTCGGCGCTCGGAATGCTGGGCGAGTCCTCCGGGTTCAACCGAGGCCTGCACTCCACTCTCGACATCAACCCCGAGCGGCGCTTCATCTGCCACTTCCCCCAGGACAACACGATCTGGAGCGTCGGGAGCGGGTACGGCGGGAACGTTCTCCTCGGCAAGAAGTGCCTGGCCCTCCGCATCGGCAGCTACCTCGGAAAGACCGAAGGGTGGCTGGCCGAGCACATGCTCATCCTCGGCGTCGAATCGCCCGAGGGGGAGATGACGTACGTCGCCGCCGCGTTCCCGAGCGCCTGCGGGAAGACGAACTTCGCCATGATGATCCCGCCCAAGCGCTTCAAGGGGTGGAAGATCTGGACGGTGGGCGACGACATCGCGTGGATGCGCGTCGCGGAGGACGGCAAGCTCTACGCGATCAACCCCGAGTTCGGGTACTTCGGCGTCGCGCCGGGGACCAACGTGAAGACGAACCCGAACGCGATGAAGACGATCTCGCACGACACGATCTTCACGAACGTGGCGATGACGAAGGACGGCGACGTCTGGTGGGAGGGCAAGGACGGCGAGGTGCCGGACGAGCTCACCGACTGGAAGGGCAACCCGTGGAAGAAGGGGTCGACCGAGAAGGCCGCCCACCCGAACGCCCGCTTCACCGCGCCCTGCACGAACAACCCCGTCCTCAGCAAGTTCTACGACGACCCCGAGGGGGTGCCCATCAGCGCCATCGTCTTCGGCGGCCGCCGGGCGACGACGGTGCCGCTCGTCATGCAGGCCTTCAACTGGGTGAACGGCGTCTTCTTCGGGGCGACCCTCGGAAGCGAGACGACGGCGGCGGCCACGGGCAAGGTCGGCGTCGTGCGCCGCGACCCGATGGCGATGCTGCCCTTCTGCGGATACAACATGGGCGAGTTCTTCGCGCACTGGCTGGCGATGCAGGCGCAGATCGTCAACCCGCCGAAGGTCTTTCTCGTCAACTGGTTCCGCAAGAGCAAAGACGGCAAGTTCCTCTGGCCGGGGTACGGCGAGAACATGCGCGTCCTCAAGTGGATCGTCGACCGCGCGCGTCTCCGCGTCGGCGGGCAGGAGACGCCGTTCGGCTGGGTCCCCAAGGCGGGCGATCTGGATCTCTCGGGCCTCGACATCCCGCACGAGGACGTCGACGACGCGACGCACATCGATCTCGACGAGTGGCAGACCGAGCTCGAGTCCATCGGGCAGTTCTTCCAGTCGATCGGCCCGAGCCTGCCGAAGGTGCTCGATCTGCACCGCGAGCTCTCGCTCGAGCGCATCAAGGTGATGCGCGCCGCGCTGGCGAACCCGCCGAAGAAACCCCACTGAGGGATCCTTTCCCATGATTCGCGCCCTCGTCCTCCTCGCCGGCCTCGCCTCGCTCGACCCCAGCAACAACGGCTGCGGGATCGAAGGGCCGGCCGGCGGCGACGAGGGGGGGACGAGCGACGCGACGACGGACACATCCACCATCGGCTCGCAGTGCACGCAGATCATCACCGAGCTGTGCTCGCAGGGCCTCAGCCGCTGCGACCTCTCCTACGACGTCTCGGACTGCGTCGCGAACGGCATGCCCATGTGCTGCTCCTCGGGCGACAGCTGCGACTCGAAGGCCACGTCGTCGCAGAGCGACGTCGACACGTGCAAGTCGGCGATCGACAACTCGGACTGCAACTACATCGTGAACGCTACGTATCCCGACGAGTGCCAGGCGCTGCTCCATCCCTGACCTCCCGAGCCGCGCTCGCTCTGAGTTTCTGTCATCCTGAGCGCAGCGAAGGACCCCACTGCAACGTCGTGGGGTCCTTCGGCCTTCGGCCTTCGGCCTCAGGATGACAGCAACGTTTGAGCTCATGACGTCGTGGGGTCCTTCGGCCTTCGGCCTCAGGATGACAGCCACGTTGAGCTCATCTCGACGGGCGGTGATCAGTGCGGCTGCGCGTCGTGCAGCGCGGTCCCTCCGGCGCCGACGGTCCAGAGACCCGCGCTGGCGCTCCCCCACAGGCCGACGAGATCCGTGGCCGCGCCGCTGCCCGACATCGCCCAGCTCGTGCCGTCGCCGTGCAGGATGACGCCGTTCGCGGAGACGAGCCACATGTCGCCCGGCCCGAGACCCCACACGTCGTTGAGATCGTAGCCCGCAGACGCCTGCGTGCTCCACGCCGTCCCGTCCCAGCGAAGCACCGTCCCGGACACGCCGGCGGCCCAGACGTCGTTCGACGCGCTGCCCCAGAGGCTGAAGAGCGTGGGATTGGAGCCGTCGCCCGCGACGACGGAGGACCAGGTCGCTCCGTCGTAGTGGACGATCACGCCGCCCCCGCCGACCGCCCAGACGTCGTCGGGGGCGTCGGACCAGACCGCGTAGAGGTAGTTCTGGGTCACGCTCGGATCGAGGACCGTCACCGTCCACGACGAGCCGTCCCAGTGAACGACGTCCGGGGTTTCGCCGGCGTGGCAGTTCGTGACCACCCAGACGTCGTTCGAGGCGGTGCCCCAGATCGCCTGCGCGTCCTTGCCCGCGGCCTCCGTCCCGATGTTCGAGAAGGTCCACGACGAGCCGTCCCAGTGAAGGGCGTCGCCGTCGGTCCCGACGGCCCAGACGTCGTCGGGCGCCGCTCCCCACACGGCGTTCATCGTGTCCGTGTTCCCCGTCGTCCCCGAGCCGTCGCCCACGGCCGCCGTCGTGCTCGTGACGACCGCGGTCCACCCGGTCCCGTCGTAATGCATGATGTCGTAGCCGACGGCCCAGACGTCGTCGGAGGCGAAGCCCCACGCCGCGTTGAACGAGGCGGTGTTCCCGAGCGACACGACTCTCCACTGACCGCTCGCGTAGCCGAGGATCGTCCCGTCCCAACCACCGACGGCCCACGCGCCGCTCGACGTGCCCGATATCCCCATGAGGGGCGCCTGCGACGGCAGGGTGACCGCTGACCAGGCGGCCCCGTTCCAGTGGACGGCCGTCCCGGCGGCGCTGACGGCCCACACGTCTCCGGCCGCCGTGCCCCAGACGGATGTCAGCTCGTATCCCGTGCCGGTGGGCACGCTGGACCACGCCGAGCCGTTCCAGTGGACCGCCGCTCCGCTGACGCCGACCGCCCAGACGTCGTCCGCCGCGGAGCCCCAGACGGCGTCGAGCTGCGTCCCGGTTCCGCTCTTCGAAGGCGACCACGCCGCGCCGTTCCAGTGGAGGATCGTCCCCGCGCTCCCGACGGCCCAGACGTCCGCGGTCGAGCTCCCCCAGAGGCCGTGGAGATCGCTCGCCGAGCCGGTGGCGACGGAGACCCAGCTCGAGCCGGTCCAGTGAAGCGCAGTCCCGTAGCTGCCGGCGGCCCAGACGTCCTCCGGGCCGCTGCCCCACGCCGCGGCGAGAGGCACGGAGGCGACGCTCGACGCGCTCCAGCGCGCGCCGTCAAAGTGCGCGATGGTTCCGCCGTCGCCGACGGCCCACGCATCGCACGGGCTGGCGGCCCATCCGCCACGCAAGGTGCTGCTGCCCACGAGGCCCGCGAGCGACCAGTCGTGCCCGTCGCCGTGCAGGACGGCGCCGCCGAGGCCGACCGCCCAGAGGTCCGTCGGTCCGCTGCCGAAGACCGCATCGAGGTCGCCGCCCTGCGGAGAGGGGTTGGTCCAGCACCAGCCGTCGGAGCTGCATTGCCCCGCCGAAGGGACGCTCACGCCCGCGGGGCACTGGCCCGCGTCGACGTCGGCGCCGGCGTCGACCGTCCCCGCGTCCCCGGCGTCGGGCGTCGCGCCCGAGGCGGAGAGCCTTCCGCCGCACGCCGGCAGGAGGGCCACCGCGAGCGCGGCGACCGCCCGAGCCGTCATTGCGCGCAACCGGCCTGACAGGTGCCCGCGCAGCAAATGGCGTCCGTGCAACACACGACGGCCCCGCTCCCGCAGGTCGTCCCCTGCTCGCCGCACGTGGGGCCGCCGTCGCCCGAGCCGCCGTCATCGCCGGTGCCGCCGTCCGGACCCGGTCCGCCGCTCTGCACCTGACTGACCCACTGGGCCGAGTGGTTGTGCGCCGACACCTCCTGGAACGGCAGCCAGAACGCCGGATACGACCGGTCCGTCGAGTCGAGCGCGGGGTTCGGATCGACGACGACGGCCGCCATCCAGATCTGCGGCTCGGCGTAGGCGTCGAAGAGGATGTTCTGCTTGCTGGCCGGCTGCGGCTGGTCGTACGAGGGGCCCTCGGGCGGGTAGTAGTTGTCGAACCCGCTGTTCTTGAGGTGCAGGCCATAGTCGCGGTTCGACGAGAAGGTCACCCAGAGGACGGCGTGACCGTGGTAGCTCGTCAGCGCCGGGCTCCAGCGCGGCCACGAGTTCGTGAGGCCCGTGCCGACGTTGAGGTTCGGCAGCTTCTGCGGGACATCGCCGCTCTTCGGCGGGAAGTGCATGATCTCGACGACCGACTGCCGGTTGTAGAAGCAGTCGCCGTCGTTGTTGGCGGCCGAGTTGTCGTCGTTCTCGTTGAAGACGACCCAGTTGCCGTCCACCGACTGATCCGGATAGTAAAAGCTCTGCGTGCCGGTGGCGGTGAGGAACGCCTGGTAGTTCGTGATGGCGCCCGAGGTCGCGTTGAAGCCCGCCATCCAGAGCGAGCCGCCCATGAAGTGGTCGTCCCCGCCCGCCCCGCCGAGGCCACCCTGCACGTCGTTCGTCTGCGTGGCGATGGTCCCGTAGGTGGGCGCGACGAAGACGAGCGTCTTGTCGTCCCACGAGAGGTTGGGCTGGGTGCCCTGCATCCCGCTCGCCAGCGCGTTGGTCGTGATCTGCGTGGTGCCGATTCCGTTCCAGACGCTGAACGACGTGTCGGGGACGCTGCCTCCGGGGCCTCCCGGTCCGCCGGGGGCCGCCTGGAACGTGGTGGCGACCATCATCGCGTGATCGTGCGTGAACGTCTGGAAGCCGGGGCCCACCGTCATCATCGCGCTGGTCTCCGTGCGCGTCGGCACGTTCACGTCGAGCGGGCGCACGTCGCCGTACTCGTCGTCGGCGTCGGCGTCGTCCTGCATGATCGCCATCTGGACGCCGTCCTTGGACAGCGTGTGGCAACCGACGCACGTGTTCTGTTTTCCGCCCGCGGTCCAGAAGGGGGTCGGCGTGGGGTCGAAGCTCCCGAAGTCGTGGTAGAAGATGCCGCCCGCCGTACCCGCGACCTGGCCGTAGAGGACCGACTGCCAGTAGTAGATGCCGCCGGTGAGGTTGTCCTTCGCGAACATGACGTTCACGCTCTGCGGCGACACGCTCACGCAGCTGCCTCCGGCCGGAATCGCGCGCACGACGACCTGCACCGGATCCCCGTCGCGGTTCGTGTTGGCGATGTCGTTCCAGGCCTGTTGCGGGAGCGTCAGCCCGCAGCCGCTGTACTCGATGCCGCCGTCGGCGGCGGAGCGAACGGCGGGCACGGGGTTGCAGGGCGTCTCGACCCGGACGTCGGTGATGCCGTTCGTGAAGTCGACCTCGAAGAGCGTCGCGCCCTGCGGCGGCAGCCACTGGACCTCGAGCACGTTCATGTTCGGCGGCAGGAGGACTCCGTCGGGCGGGTAGACGAGCGTCGACGGCCCCAGCGTCTGCGGCGAGCAGACCGGCGACCCTTGACCGGGAAACGTGCCGCACCCGTCGCACGGGAAGCTCGCGTCGATGACCAGGGCGGGGGAGCCGTCCGCGCCGCCCGCGCCGTCGTTGAGGAAGGACCCGACGTCGCTCCCGGAGCCGCTGTCGCTCACGCTCCCGTCCTGGCCGGTGAACGTGCCGTTGCCGCTGTTGCTGCCCGTGTTCCCGCACGCCGCGACGATGCCGAACGCGAGCGAGGTGACCAGAGCCACGTTGCCGTAGGTCGTCTTCATCACCCACCAAAGTACCGCCGCTCGATCAATCGGGTCACGGATGCTGCGCAATCGCGTCTACGTCGAGGTGTGGGCGGTGCGCACAGAGGGCACTGGAGTGACCAACCCCCTGATCGCGGCGCCTCCGCCGGTCGAACGGCACGTGGACGACGCGTTCGCCCACCGCTGGTCGCGGCGCGCGTTCTTCTCCCAGGTTCGATTGTGGGGCGCGCTCTCGACGAGCGTCAACGGTCGCTCGAGTGACCACCTCCCCGCTCTCCGCTGGTCATCGGACCGACCACCTGATGACGACTACCCTCTGAGGGGCGTGTGTAAGACACCTCGTAACGGGGCGACTTTGCTGGCGCAGCGACCGCGGAACGCCGCGTGCTCCACGAGCGGCGCTGCCGAGACCAGTGACGGAGACCTGATCCGACCATGAGCGCATCCCACCGCAACGCGCGCGAGGCGTCGCGAGCCGTGCTCCTCGCGTCCGCCCTCTGCGCGGCGCTGACCTCGGCGCCGGCGGCGCGCGCCGACGACACCATCAAGCACCCCGGCGACCACCCGGACTATCCCGTCGAGATCGAGCTCCACGGCCTCTGGAGCTGGACGCACTACGACGATGCTCCGAACGACGGCTTCGGCCTCGGTGCGCGCTTCTCGATCCCCATCGTGAAGAACGGCTTCGTCCCCAGCATCAACGACAGCGTCGCCATCGGGTTCGGCCTCGACTGGCTGCACTACTCGGGAGCCAACTGCTACGACTACGCTGGCCCCCACTACAACGGCCCCTGCTACGACGTCGGCGACGCGAACTACGTCTTCTTCCCCGTCGTCATGCAGTGGAACTTCTTCGTCGCCAAGCAATGGAGCGTCTTCGGCGAGCCGGGGCTCGTCATTTACCACGGGTGGTTCGACTACTGCCGCGGCGCGCCCGCGGGCTTCAACTGCGGAAACCCCACGTCGACGGGCGTCGACTTCGCGTTCTACCTGGGTGGGCGCTACCACATCAACGAGCACGTCGCGCTGGTGCTGCGCATCGGGTACCCGACATTTTCGTTCGGCGTGTCGTTCATGTAAAAACGTGATTCGGCCCATGGATGACGGGTCGGCCGCGTGGCTCGGCGCGGCAAGCGTAGTAGCCTCACCGGCCATGCCCACGCCGACGGAAACGTTCCTCGCCGAGCTCGACGCCCAGAACGCCCGCGCCCTCGAGCGCATCGCGTCCGCCGCGGCGCGGGAGCCCGCGGGGGACGTGACGGTGCCACGCCTCCTCGCGATGGCGCTGAAGAACGAGCTGGAGGCGACCGAGTGCGCGGCGATGTGGATCGCGTCGACGCGCGAGGTCGACGTGAAGCTGGCGCTGGCGAGGCAGGCGGGGGACGAGGCGAAGCACTTTCGGCTCATCGAGAAGCGGCTCGCCGAGCTGGGCGTCGAGGGCAGCGCGGCGACGTTCGAGCCGGGCCCACGTTCGCCGCTCCTGCAGTGGCTCGCGACGCTGGAGACCACCGTGGAGCGCGTCGCGGCGGGG
Organism: Polyangiaceae bacterium; assembly: GCA_036501935.1. GTDB lineage: Bacteria > Myxococcota_A > Polyangia > Polyangiales > Polyangiaceae > Palsa-1150. Next base: position 116,690 of record DASXZL010000078.1, read on the forward strand.
CAGTTCACGCGCGAAGCGCTGGCGGTCGTGCGAAACGACGAGTTCATCCGATTCTGCGAGTCCCGCGGCGACGCGACGACGGCGGCCCTCTATCGCGACGTCATCCAGCCGGACGAGAAGCACCACCACGAGCTCGGGCGAATGCTCCTCGCGCGGCTGGCGACGACCGACGTGGTCCAGGAGGCGGCGCGTGCCGCGGCGAGAAAGACGCTGGAGCTCGCGGAGGAGCTGCAGGAGATCGCGCGCCTGAAGATGGGAGTCTCGCGGGCGCCGGGGTGCTGAAGGATGCCGGCGGATGCGGGCGGATCAGTGCGTGGCTTCGAAGAGATCGACCGAGCTTGCCCCTGCCGACGAATAGTAGAGCGTGGTGCACGCGGAGCTCGGCGCCGCCCACGCCCTCGTGCCCAGGTCGACGAAGTTGTCGAAGGCCCCGGTCGACTCGTCGATGAAGGCCATTCGCTCGGTCCCGAGGACCTGATCCCAGAAAAACAGGGTCTGCTCGTCCGAGGAGATGGCCGTCGGCAGTCGACGCAGCGAGCCCTGCGCGGCGAGACCCGAGGAGGCGGCGAGAGCGGCGCCCACGGGCCAGGCATCGCCGGGCAGCAGCCGGGCGGCACGGAAGACGGTCGCGGTCAGGCCGCCGCCGTACACCGAGTAATAGAAAGCGCTGTCGTTGGCGCTGAGGACCGGATCGCCGTAGGACTCGCCTGCCGGCAGGACGCCGGCGAAGTTCGAGTAAGCGCCCGCCGTGGGCGCGCCGAACGTGTTGCCGGGGGCCGTGCGGGACGTGCGCACGAGCTCCGAGAAGCCTTGCCCGTCCGCGTCGACCACGACGAGGTGAAGGCCGTCGTGGCTGAGGGCGGCGCGGGCGGTCGAGAACGAGCCCGCGGCCACCACCTGGGGAGCGCCGAACGAGTCGGTGGCGACGGCTCGGTCGGCGTACTCCAGCGTCGCCGTGCTCCCGGAGCCCTCCGTCCAGGCGATCGAGAGCTCGTCCGGCGTGATGGCGTCCAGCTCGTCGTCGGACGGCGACGAGGCGGAGAGGAGCGTGCCCGCTCCCCACGATGCGGTGGGACTGCAGACCGCGTCGGGCGGGGGGGGAAACCCTCCGCCATCGCCCGCCTCCACCGGGGCGCCATCGTCGCCGCCGTCGGTGGTGCCTTGCGCGTCATTCGGCGCGCCCCCTTCCGCGTCGCCGGCGGCCTCCGGTCCTCCGCCTTCGAGGGTCCCCTCGTCCGGGGAGCCGTCGACGGTCGTGCCGGAGTCGTGCGAGGCCGCGCTGTCGTGGGTGGCCGCATCGGGCGAGCCCGCGGTCGAGCCCGACGCCGGGGGGCGCGCGGACGAGGAGCAGCCGACCCAGCCGGCGCCGAAGCCCGCGAGCACCAGGGCCGTCAACGCGCCGAAGCGCGGGAACGAGCCCCTCATTCCGACGCGACGCAATCGTAGGTCAATTGCCAGTTGGTGAGGGTGGGGGCCAGCGTCTTCGTCGAGTCCGGGATCAGCGTCGCGATGACCTTGAGGTAGAGGCCCGACGCCTGATTGGACGCCTGGAGGGCCTGACTCACCGTCAACGGTCCGGACGTCCACGTCGGAGTCACGTTGGGCGGCGGCGCTGCCGTCCCGATGGAGACGGGAGCTCCCCACGTCGTTCCGTCGGTCGACGTCTGCGCGGTGAAGGTGATCGACGTGCCGTTCGGCGTGATGCTCTCCCAGTAGTAAAAGCGCCAGGCCGGGTAAGTCCCCGAGGGGCACGACGCCTCGTAGGTGGTCGGGAAGGGTGACGAGCCGTAGACGTCGATGGGAGGCGGCGGAAGGCAGACGCCGCTGCCGCACTTCGAGCCCAGCGCGAAGTTGCAGCACTGCCCGTCGGCCGTGCAGGCGGCTCCGTCCGCCGAGCACGTGGTCGAGGTCGTGGCCACGCAGTGCGACGTCGGCGGGTTGGCGAGCGGCGGCGGATCCAGCTGGCACACGGCCGTCGGGGGGGAGGCCGTCCCCCCGCAGCAATCGAGGTTGCTCGTGCACAGGGTGGCGGCGGAGATGGGGCCCGGCGCCTCGCACGCGGCGAGGGTGAAGTACGCGCGCGCGTTGCCGGCGAGGAGCTCCTGGCCGGGCAGGTAGAACGCGGGGAAGCTCGGATCGGTGCCGGACGCCGGGCTGCCGGAGATGGCCGCGATCCAGATCTTCTTCGCGGTCGGCTCGACGCTGATGTCCTGGTAGCGCGGATCGCTCCACCACGGGTTGATCGTCGCCACGTTGCCGTAGAGGCGCCGCGACGTGAACGCAACCCATGAGTAGCCGCCGATGGTGACGGGCAGGGACGTCGGCTCGTAGTTGTAGACTTCCTCGTAGAAGGTCCCGTCGTTCGACGACGCGCCGTGGTAGTTCTGCACGGCGGTCGTGGAATTGTTGGTCGTTCCCGAATAGCTCGTTGTCAGCGTGATCGTCGTCGCCGAGACGGAGGACACGATGTAATAGGTACCCGACTGCGACGCGAAGTTGAGCTGGGCTCCCGCCACGACTTGGCCAACCTGCGAGATCGTCGTCGTCACCGACGCCGAGCCGTTCTTCACCTTGAGGGTGCCGTTGAGGGTCCCCCGAGGCATGTACGCTCCGCCGTTCAGGTTGGCGAGGCGCGTGGCGACGGGCGTCGTTCCCGTGCTGACCCACCAGAGCTCGCCCGTGGCGCCCACGTTGTTGCACGCGGTGCTGCCGTCGCACTGCGAGCGCGTCGCGGCCCAGTCAGCTCCCCCGTTCGCGTCGGAGCGGCCGTTGCCGGTGATCCCGTTCTCGAAGACGACGCCGTTCTGCCCGGGGGGCAGGAACGTAGGCCACACCGAGTAGTCGACGGTCGAGGGCGGAGTGTAGAGAGTGCGGAAGTTCGAGAACGTGTGCGGCGCGGCGAAGTCCATCATCGCCAGCGACTTGCCGTCGCCCGACGACGCGGAGAGCGGGCTCGCGCTGCCCGAGTAGAAGTTGAACGCGACGTGCGCCGCGTCGGCCGAGAAATCAGGGGTCGCGGCGTGGAGCCCCGAGGGAATGTTGCTCGCGATGGAGACGCCCGCGATCGTGAAGAGCGCGCTCGCAGCCCCCGAGCTCTGCGGGGCCGAGCTCGTCATGACGTACGTGCCGTCCGGCGACAGCGCGGCGAACGTGAACGTCGCGCTCCCTGCGGCTCCCAACGGGGACTCCGAGCCCTGGATGAGCGCCGGCGTGCCGAGGGTCGGGTTGTACGTGAACGTCGTCGACTCCGTCGCGCCCGATCCGCTGTTTCCGTTCGTGAGATACGAGTCCGAGAGGATCCGGGATCCGCCGGACGCGGCGCTGTGGCAGACGCGGCACCCGGCGCCGGAGTCGGTGGGATCGTTGTAGCCGACGACGACGGTCGGGCTCGTCCCGTTGACCGGCACCTGCAGCGTCGCGGCGCCGAACGCCGCGCCGTTCTTGGTGGGCGCGAAATTCTGGACGAGGTTCGTCCCGTACGAGTTGTAGAAGATGTTGCCTTTGAGCTGCCCGTTGGCGAAGTGAATCGTCGTCGGCACCTCGGCCATCAGGGTGGTGCCCACGTAACGCTGGATGGCGAACACGGCGTCGCCTCCCGCGGGGCTGTTGTGCACGACGGTCTGCTGGAAGTCCTGCCAGACGGACTGCGGGATCGTGGCGCGCGGCTGGCCCGGCAGCGTCGGCGTCGGCGCGGTTTGCAGCTCCGGCACGATCTCGGCCCAGCTGAAGATGGTCGTGCCGGTCGCGGGATAGCGGAGGGTGACCTTCACCGCGTTCGCGGAGACGCCGAGGTTGTTCCACTGGATGAGCGGCGACGGAAGCCCCAGCGGAAACACCGTCGCCGCGTAGGGGTAGAGCACCTTGATGCTGTCGGAGGCCCCCGTGGTGCTCGGAAACTGCGTGTTGCTGTAGCCCGACGGCGCGCCGCTCGTGTCGACGACGTTCACCGTCACGTTGCACACCACCGACGCGCTCAGCGTTCCCGCGTAGGCGCTGACCGTGATGGGTCCGGCGATGGGTGTGGCGAGCGTGAGCAGACCGTTCGAGCCGATCTGGGCGATCGTGTACTGGTCGATGGTCCACAGGAACGTGGGCGTCCCCGCGTAGCAGGAGGCGGGGATGATCTGCGCCGTGTACTGGACCGTGTTGGGGCTGGGCGCCATCGTCGTGACGAGGAGATCCTTCGCGGGCGCCGTGTTGGGCGTGATCTGCAGCCCCGTGCAGACCGCCTGCGAGATGGGCATCCCGGTCAGCGTGACCCCGGCCTCGTTGATGGTGAGGCCCGAGTCGGTGCCGGCGTCGAGGCCCGTGGGATTGTCGATGAACGTGTTGCAGGCGGGATCGCAAGGGTCGTTGGCGCAGGGCATCGACGGGTTGAGCCCCTCGAGGTGCAGGCCGCCGCCGTTTGGAACGGCCTTGGTGGTCGTGAACTGGCCGACGCACTCTCCCCAGCCGCCGGTACCGCAGGTCCGCGTCCCCTCCGAGCAGGTGACATAGCCGCCCGACTGCTGCACGACGTCGCCGCAGTCGACGGTCTGCCCGGGATTCGAGCAGGGGCACCCGGTGTTCGGCGTCGCGCAAAGGCCGGCGGCCGACGCGTCCGGACCTGCCGGTGAGCTTCCCAGGTCAGCCGGGTTCGGGGAGCCGCAGGCCGCCAGGAGCCCCAGAGCGCCCACGGCGAGGAGCCACGTCGACGCGGCGCGAACGGTTGGAAGTGCCACGTGGTCCAACGGAAACCTCAGAGCAACGGATGTGCCGTTCGAAATGACGTAATTCTGGCCTGTCTGCGCGCAGTTGGCCGCTCCTCGGCCCGCAAGAAGGTCCGCCGTCTGCAACGTTTGCGACACTTGCAACCGCTGCCTCTCGCGCACACCATCGGGTCATGTCAGACCGCATCGAGTCGCGGCTCAAGGAAGACCGCCGTTTTCCCCCGCCGTCCGCGTTCGCCAACCACGCACGCCTCAGCTCCCACGCCGCCTATGCGGCGATGCACGCGCAGTCGCTCGAGGAGCCGGACGCGTTCTGGCGGGAGCACACGGCGGATCTCGTCTGGCGCGAGCCCTGGAAGGCGTTCTCGGAGTGGACCCTCCCCCAGGCGAAGTTCTTCGTCGGCGCCAAGCTCAACGTGAGCGAGAGCTGCCTCGACCGGCACGTCGCGACGGCGCATCGCACCAAGGCCGCCATCGTCTGGGAGGGCGAGCCGGGCGACGCGCGCACGCTCACGTACTTCGAGCTTCACCGGCAGGTCGTGCGTCTGGCCGCGGCGCTGACGGACCTCGGCGTCGTCGCGGGCGATCGCGTGGCCATCTACATGGGCATGGTCCCCGAGGCCGCCGTGGCGATGCTCGCCTGCGCCCGGATCGGCGCGCCGCACTCGGTCGTCTTCGGCGGCTTCAGCTCGGACGCGCTGCGCGACCGCATCAACGACTGCGGCGCCAAGGTGCTGCTCACGCAGGACGGCGCGTGGCGGCGGGGAAACATCGTCCCGCTGAAGAAGATGGCCGACGTCGCGCTCGAGCAGACGCCGAGCATCCAGAAGGCCGTGGTGCTGCGCCGCGTGGGCCACGATCGCGAGCCCGTCGTGATGAAGGAGGGGCGCGACGTCTGGTGGGAGGATCTGCTCGACCGCCCCGCGAGCCCGGCCGCGCTCGCGCGCGCGAAGAAGCCCGAGGCGTTCGACGCGGAGCATCCGCTCTTCGTGCTCTACACGTCCGGATCCACGGGCAAGCCCAAGGGCGTGCTCCACACGAGCGCCGGGTACCTCGCCGGGACGCACGTCACCACGAAGTACGTCTTCGATCTGCGCGACGACGACGTCTACTGGTGCACGGCGGACGTCGGCTGGGTCACGGGGCACAGTTACATCGTGTACGGCCCGCTCTCGTGCGGCGCGACGTGCCTCATGTACGAGGGCGCCCCGAACGCGCCCGACTGGGGTCGCTTCTGGAGCATCATCGAGCGCCATGGCGTCACCATCCTCTACACGGCGCCCACGGCGATCCGCGCGTTCATCCGCGCGGGCGACGAGTGGCCGAAGAAGCACGATCTGTCGTCGCTCCGGCTGCTCGGAAGCGTGGGGGAGCCGATCAATCCCGAGGCGTGGATGTGGTACCACCGCGTCATCGGCGGCGAGCGGTGCCCCGTCGTCGACACGTGGTGGCAGACCGAGACGGGCTCCATCATGCTGACGACGCTGCCCGGCGCGACGTTCACCAAGCCGGGGAGCACCGGGCTGCCGTTTTTCGGCGTCGACATCGCGGTCGTCAAGGACCGCGGCGACTCTTGCGCCACGAACGAGGGGGGCAAGCTCGTCATCCGGCGGCCGTGGCCGTCGATGGCGCGCACGCTCTGGGGCGACGACGAGCGCTACCGGAAGACGTACTGGGACGTCATCCCCGACGTGTACTTCACGGGCGACGGCGCGAGGTGCGACGAGGACGGGTACTTCTGGGTGGTCGGCCGCATCGACGACGTGCTCAACGTCGCCGGCCATCGCATCGGCACCGCCGAGATCGAGAGCGCTCTCGTCAGCCACCCGGCGGTCGCCGAGGCGGCCGCCGTGGGACGCCCGGACGAGCTGAAGGGGCAGGCGCTCTGCGTGTTCGTGACGGTCAAGGCGGGGCAGAAGGTCGGCAAGGAGCTGAAAGAAGCGCTGACGGCGCACATCGACAAGGAGATCGGCAAGTTCGCCCGCCCCGACACCATCCGCTTCACGGACGCGCTGCCGAAGACGCGCAGCGGGAAGATCATGCGGCGCCTGTTGAAGGAGGTCGCCGCAGGGACGGAGACGAAGGGCGACACGAGCACGCTCGAGGACCTCGGCGTGCTCGCGAAGCTCCGCGCGGACGAGGAGTAGCGGCACGGCGTCGGGGCGCGCGCGCTATGCTCGCTGGGCCGTGCGCAGTCCCACTCCGACCAAGCGCGAAGGTGCGGTCAGGCGACCCGCGAAGGAGCGGTTCGAGCCGACGCCGGGGCTGCTCGTGGCCGGCCGGTACCGGGTGGAGCGAGTCATCGGCGAGGGGGGGATGGGCGTCGTCGTGGCCGCGACGCACGTGGAGCTCGACCAGCAGGTGGCCATCAAGTTCCTGCTGCCCGAGGCGATGCGCCATCCGGAGGTCGTCGAGCGGTTCCTGCGCGAGGCGAAGGTCGCGGCCCGCGTGAAGAGCGAGCACGTCGCGCGCGTGAGCGACGTGGGCAAGGTCGAGGTGGACGGGGGGGACGAAGTCCCGTTCATCGTGATGGAGTACCTGGAGGGGAACGACCTCGGCGCCGTCATCGACGTCGCCGGGCGGCTTCCGCTCGACGAGGCGTGCGAGCTCGGCCTCCAGGCCTGCGAGGCGCTCGCCGAGGTGCACGCGGCCGGGATCGTCCACCGCGACCTCAAGCCGTCGAACCTCTTCGTCACACGCCGCTCCGACGGGTCGCCGCTGCTCAAGCTCCTCGACTTCGGCATCTCCAAGCTCACCGTGCGTCCGGACGACGAGAGCGCCGACCCCGCCCTCACCGCGACGGCCACCATCATGGGCTCGCCGTCGTACATGTCGCCCGAGCAGCTCCGTTCGACCAAGGAGGTCGACGCGCGCACCGACGTCTGGTCGCTCGGCGCGTGCCTCTACGAGGCGATGACGGGCAAGCCTGCCTTCCGCGGCGAGACCGTCCCGCAGGTGTGCTTCATGATCGGGTCCGAGGAGCCGGCGCCCCCGTCGAGCCTGCGCGCGGACATCCCCGTCGAGCTCGAGCGGGCGCTCCTGTCGGCGCTCGACAAGAAGGCCGAGACGCGCGCCACGCTCGTGGATCTGGCGCGCGCGATGGTGGACCTCGCCCCCCCGAGGGGCCGGGCCTCGCTCGAGCGCGTGGAGGCGGTGCTGGGGGCTCCGCCGTCGAAGGTGAAGGAGCCGTCGGTCCCGGTCCTGCCGCGCGCGGCGGCCGAGGTCGCGCGCACGCAGGCGTCCTGGGGTGACGACCGCAAGCGCAAGCGGGGAGGGGGAGGGTTGCTGGTCCTCCTCGCGGTCGTCGCGGCGGGCGTCTTCGGCGTCGGCGTCTACACGGGGAGGATCGACGTCTCGTCGCTGCGCGGTCCCGCGAAGAGCGCGGCGAGCACGGTGACCTCCGTCGTCGCGAGCGCCACCGCAGCGATGGAGTCGGCGATCCCCACGGCGCTTCCCATCCCCAGCCTCGACCTCTCCCCGCAACCTTCCGCGAGCGAGGCGGCGGACGACGAGGACGAAGCTCCGGCCGACTCGGCCCCGGCGTCCGCCAGCGCGACCGCCGCACCACCTCTTCGGTCTCCGATCACGCCACGTTCCCACACGAAGCCCGCGCCCAAGCACTACGTGAACCGGACCGTCCACCGGCGGCATTGACCCGTGGGGCGGTCGACGCGGGGCGTCCGGGGGCAGGATCGTGCGATCCTGGCCGGCCTCGGCGGCAACGCGGTCACTTTACCGTGGCGAGCGTCGTCTGCGGTTGATTGTCGACTCGTCGCGGCGCGGGGGTTCCGTCGCGCGACTTCCAGTGACCCCAGTACCGCTCGCGGCCGATGCGGTGGTTGAGGACGGCGTCGGTCACGTAGACGAACCCCGGGCGCCACAGCTTCGTCGGGATGCGCGGGGGGTAAGCCATCTCGCGGTCGGTCGGATCGGGTGGGATGAGGCTCAGCGGGTCGCGCGCTTCCATCGTGGAGCGGACGTCGAAGGACGCGTCGCCGAGCGGCGCATCGCCCGCGACCTCGAACCAGCTCTCCACGCGCGGCTGCACGCCGCCCGTGACGCGCACGCCGAGGAGGCGCAGCCCTTCGCTGAACGACGTCGCGGGTCCGCGGTCGAGCTCCTTGTCGATCGCCTGCATCCACCGGTCGGCGCCCGCGTGATCGCCCGTGGCGACGGCGACGTTGTGCGCGATCCGCATCTCGTCGAGCGTGTGCGGCTCGCCCGTCGGGGTCACCGCGGGCTGACCCAGGTGCGTCCGCCACTCCCACGTGAGCCAGGGATCCGGCGCGGCGCCGATGGAGCGCATCGGCTCCGTCCCGCCGTAGAAGAACCACTCCAGCAGGTTCGGCTCCCGCTCGTTCAGCGAGTAGGCGTCCACCGGACCGGGGCGTTCCCGCTGATCGACGACCCAGGCATCCCCGTAGATGCGCACGTGCGCGCTCGCCGCGATCTTCCGCTGCTCGTCGCCCGTCATCCCGCTCGCGCGCGCGATCCAGAACGGATGGGTCGCCACGTCCGCGCCGCCCACCACCGGCGCTTCCACGGTGTTGCCGACGCCCTCGGTCTTCCACTGGAACTCCCAGCCCCACTGCGCGCTCCTGTGCGCATCGATGGCCGTCCCTCGCCGCGTCTTCGGCAGGATGACCTCCTCGATCACGTAGAGCAGATCGACGTGGCTGCGGAGGAGCGAGCCGTGCTCGTCGTAGCGGCCCCCGGTGCGTCGCCAGACGGCCAGGGAGCGGACCGCGTCGGGCGTCATCACGAGGGTAGGGAGAAGGCCGAGGACGAGGCCGGCCACGCCCGCCAGCTGCACGCGCGTCAGGCCCGTCGGACGGATGCGTCGCGCGATCCACGCGACGGCGACGCCGAGCGTCCCCGCGAGCTCCGCGAGCGCGAGAGCGAAGTACGCGGCGAAATAGTGCGGCCAGTAGATGTGCACGTCGGCGCCCTTGCGAAACGCCACGTACTGGACGACCGCCCCGAAGAGCAGGCCGAGCGCGTAGGTCTCCTCGTCGCGCCTCACGACGAAGAGGCGGATCACGCACAGCGGCGCCGCGATCTTGCCGAGCAGGATGGCGAGCGGCGTGAAGCTGAAATCGATCCAGGCCTTGCGCGACTGGAGGGCTTCGTGGAGCGTCGAGAGGCCGCCTCCACCCCGCGAGTCCTCCGCGCCGAGCCATTGCGGGATCTGATCGACGCGCGCGAAGAGGCCGACCCACCAGAGGAGGGACGCCGCCATGAGCACGACACCGAGGGCCCACCATCGCGCGTAGGGCCCCGTGCGGAAGCGCGGCGTCAGGCGGGCGGGAAAGACGAACGCGCGGAGGAACGCCCACGCCATCGTGGGCGCGACGAGCAAGTAGCCGACCCAGTCGCCGCAGACGACGACACACAGCCCCGCGAGGCTCGCCGCGAGGTAGCGGCGGCGTCCCGTGTCCATGTGGCGCGAGTGGCCCCAGAAGAAGAGGAGCGACCCGAAGATGCAGATGGTCTCGAGGTTCCAGTAGCTCGAGAACCCCACCGCGATGGGGACGACGACGTACCCGGCGGCGGCGACCGCCCCGACGGGCGCCCCCCAGCGCTCCTTCGTGATCGCGTAGAGCAGAGGCGGGATCGCCGCGCTGAGGACCACCGCCGGAAGGTGGATGAGGACGTCGTGATGCCCGAAGAAGAGAAAGAGAAGCGCCGGGACGTAGTACTGCCCGTACGGGTGGTGGCACATCAGCGCCGCCCCCTCGGGCCGGATGCCGGTGTACCAGGAGCGCCCCGGGTAGAGGCTGTGCCACCGGATCATCTGCTCGGCGGCCATGAACGTGCCCGCGTTCCCGGCGCCGGTGTGCCCACCGCCCGGAATGGCCCCGAAGCCCCAGAGAGCGGTGAACCCGAGCCACGCGGTGGCGACGACGACGACGGCCAGAGCGACGCGATCGACGCCCCTCACGGCTCCATCTTCTCGCCGGGCGGAGGGACCGGGGGGCCCAGGGCGGCGAGGTCGGGTCGATTGTCGAACTGCAGGAGGAAGGCACCCAGCATCGAGCGAAGGTGCCCCACCTCGGGCGTGAGCGCCATGGACTCGTAGAGGTCGTGCTGCTCGTAGTAGTCGGTGGGCCAGTCGTAGAGCTCGTAGATGCCCCGATCGCGGTTGAGGATGAGGTTCCACCGCGCGTCCCGCACGGAGACGATCTGAAGGGGGTCCTTCCCCCGAAGGATGAACTCTGGGAGGTAGTACTCGTGGAAGAGATACCGCTTCGCGTCGTGCTGCCGCTCGAAGAGCTCCGGCATCAGGCTCGTGCCGTTGAACTGGGAAGGCGGCGAGATCCTCATCAGATCGAGGATCGTCGGCGCGATGTCCATCGTCGACACGGGGTCGTCGTCCCGGTTGGGGGCGATCCCCGGGCCGTGGACGATGAGAGGCACGTGCAGAGTGGCCGTGTAGAGGTCGTACCCGTAGTGGAACTTGCGCGACTCGGGGTTCGGGTGAAACACCGTCGAGTGATCGGCCGTGAAGATGACGTAGGTCGGATCGGGTCTCTTGGAGAGCGCGTCGAGCAGCCGGGCGATCTCGCCGTCGATGTAGCGGAGCTCCGCCTCGTAGTAGGTGCGGTCGTTGCGTTCGGGGTACTGGACGCCGGGGAGCGCGTTGTAGGGCGGGTGCGCGTCGAAGTAGTGGACCCACATGTAAAGCGGGCGCTCGCGCTGCTCGGAGAGCTCGCGCAGGGCCGCGTCGGTCACCTGCGGCGCGTTGTGCTTTCCGCCCGAGAGGGCCGTCGTGTCCACGTGCTGAAAGCCGCGGGTGACGCTCGGCCAGCGCGACTTGTCGAAGTAGATGTTGGGGATGACGGCCACCGTGTCGTAGCCCGCGTCGTCGATGAGATCCTGGACCTGCTTCTCCTTGGGCCCGACCGAGTAAGGGATGCGCGGAGCGAAGCTGAAGACGAGCTGCGAATCCCAGCGCGACGTGAACATCGACGGGAAGGACAGTCGCGTCGACGGACCCTGCGAGAAGGCATGCGTGAACAGCATGGAGGTCGACGCGAACTGGTCGACGTGGGGCATGAAGGCGACGGGGCTGCCCAGCGACGACAGCCGCGGGGCACCGAGCGCGTCGATCGTGATGAGCACCACGTTCGGGCGTTCGGGCACCTTGCCCGCCGGGATGAAGCCCCTCGGGCGAGGGCGGATGGACTGCGGCATCGCGTCGACGCCGTCGCAGTCCTCGTCGATCTTGTTGCCCGGGATGTCGGTGGCGCCGGCGTGGCGACGCGCATTGAACGGCGCGCAGTCGCCACCGCCGAGGACGTTGATCTGCCCGTCGCGGTCGAAGTCGAGCGCGAGCACCCACGCGGAGTAGCCGAGGCGACCGCTCCACGCGCGCTGGAAGCCGATGATCTGCGCCGTGGTCGACTCGGGGCGCAGCCGCATCGCGGCCAGCGACGCCGCCACGAAACCGAGGCCGAGCGCGACGAGACCCGCGCGGCTCAGGCGATGCCCCCACGGAGGACGGAGACGGGGCACTTCGCGGACGAGCACGATGCCGGGGATCGTCAAGGCCAAGGGCGCGAGCCCCAGCCAAGCGATCGCGCCGAGCTCGTGCCGGTAGACGACGGCCCCCGCCGCAGCCAGCGCCAGGATCGGCAACGCGAAGGCCGCCAGGACGCGCCAGGTCCGGTCGAGCACCCATCGGAGCGGCGGTACTCGCGCCGCGGCATCGACGACGAACCGCGCCGCCCGGAGCCCCAGCGGCCAGGCGAGGACGAGCGTTGCGGTGAAGGCCACGTGCGACGCCGTGAGCGCGATCTCGGTCGTGTCGGGTCGCGCGACGCCGAACAGGATGAACGAGATGACGCGCGTGGCGACGACGCACCAGATCGAGAGCAGCACGAGGAGCGTCAGCGTGACGGCGGCCAGGGCCCGGCTCCGGTCGCCACCCTTGCCGTCGAGCCGCGACCACCAGCCGCGGGCGATCGCGCTACCCCCCTCGGCGATGGGGCCGACGATGGGACCGAGCAGCGCTCCCACCACAGTCGCGCTGGTCGCGGCGACGAAGAATGCGGCCCCGACACCCGTGAGCCACTGGGCCCAGGACGCTCCCCCGCGGCTGTAGAGGAGCACCAGCGCGTCGCCGACCCAGAGCCCGAGGGCCGCTCCGAGCGCGAACCGCACCCCCTCGCCGGCGCGGTGTCCGACACGGCGCCAGCGGGACGGCGGCGATCCCGCTGCCGCGGCGGTCTGCACCGGGACCGCTCCCGCCGTCGCCCGATCCTCTTCGGGGAGCGTGGTCGGCGTCCCGACGGAGCTGCTCGACATCGCTATCGTTCCGCCATGTTGCGTTCCATCCGCAAGGGGCAGCGTACTGGCTCCATTCTCTCCCGCCTATTGGTCGGACCAGGCGTGCTCGTGTTCTGACGAGCACCGCGATTCCGGCGACGGCCCGTCTCGGTGGACCCGCTCGGATCCACGGAACGGACTCACAGGCGCGCTATGAGCCACTTCGCAGCCGCTTGATGGCCTCCTGCACGGCCGCCGACTCGACGACGGCCCCGCTCGTCTTCAGATGTTTCATCGCCACCCCCATGGCCTGCCCTTCGGTCTTCGCCGCCCGGACCGCGTCGGCGACCGGCGCCAGCGCATCCGCCACGGCGGCGGCGGTGAGGGCCTTCGGCAGCAGCGACGACAGCACCTCGATCTCGCGGCGCAGGTCGCTGCCGCGGGTAGCGTCGCCGCCGGCGTTGCCGACGTGAGCGAGCGTCTCCTCGTTCGACTTCACCAGCTTGCGCACGACCGCCATCGCTTCGTCCTCGGCGAGCGCCCGGTTCGCGCGCGCCTCGGCCGTCTGGATCTCCCCGAGGGCGAGCCCGAGGACGTTGTTGGCGACCGGGTCGCGCGCCTGCCTCGCCGCCAGCAGGCGGGTCTTGATCTCGTCGATGAGCACGGGGGCTTCATAGCGTGACGGCCGGCGAAATGGCACGCGGGCCTCGACCTTGGCCGCCGATGGGTTATGAATTCGTCATACCGGGGGTGCTCCCACCGTGCCTCGCAAGCCCAAGCCCAACAAGCAGATCGTCGCCTTCAAGGTCGAGCCGGACCTCGCGGCCCTGCTCGACGCGATGCCCAACAAGAGCGAATTCATTCGCAATGCAGTGGCGAGGCAGCTGTCGACGGCTTGCCCTCTCTGCCGTGGGACCGGCATCGCGCCCTTCAGCGGCGTGAACGACGAGCTCACCCGTCTCGTTCAGCAGCACCCGCTCTGCGTGTGCGCAGGCTGCGGCGTCAAGGTCCCCAGGCCTTGCCATACGCCGGGGCACTGCGCGGAGGACTCGTCCAGGCTCGAGTCGTTCGAGCGCTGGGGCGTCTTCTATTGCGAAGGGTGCGGTCCGGCCGTCGCCTTTTGCAGCGACTGCAAGAAGCCGCTCGGACGCCTCGGGGCGCGCAAGAAGACGGTGTGCGACGGCTGCCGAGCGGCGTGACGATCAGCCCCGCCGGTCGTGAGGGCCGAGTGAGGGGCCGGGACGGATGGGCCCACGTTTTCCGGCCGAGATGCATGATGGGCGGCCCCTGCAGGGCAGGGCGCGTTGGTGTGCGTGTTGCGTGCATCGGGCTCGATGCTCCGTTCCGGCGTCCTGAGCTTCACGCTCCTCGTGGCGGCGATCGTAGCGGCGAGCTGCACGCCATCGAGCGCCGCCGCCCCGCCGGGAGACGTCCCACCCGGTGAGGTGTGGCTCCGCTCCGACGAGGTCCTGGAGGCCGGCATCCTCGCCGTCCCGGTGGAAGAGCGCGACGTGGGCGACGTGCTCGTCGCGGCCGGTCGCATTTCGTTCAACGAAGGACGTATCTCGCACCTGAGCTCGCCGGTCAGCGGACGCGTCGTCCGGATCGACGGCGCGCTCGGCGAGCACGTGAAGAAAGGGCAGACCCTCGCCGTCATCCGTTCGCCCGATCTGGCCGACGCGACGTCTGCGCTGGCGAAGGCGGAAGCCGATCTCATCGCGACGCAGCATGCGTTCCGACGCGCCAGGGAGCTTCGGGCGGGGGGCGGGGCGTCGGACGCCGCCGTCGAGCAGGCCGAGGATGCATGGAGGGGGGCCAGGGCCGAGGCCGAGCGGGCCCAGGAGAAAGTCGCGCTCTTCCACGCCGGGCGGGCAGTCACCGACCGCTACCCGCTCATCTCCCCCATCGAGGGCACCATCCTGACGCGCACGGTGACGCCGGGCTTCGAGGTCCAGGGGGCGTACTCGGGGGGCTCGATGCCGGACCTCTTCACGGTAGGCGACCTGGATGAGGTCTGGGTGTTCGGGCAGATCTACGAGAGCGATCTCGCGCGCGTCCACGCCGGGCAGCACGCGGAGGTCACCGTCGAGGGGATCGCCAGGTCTTATCCCGGGAGAGTCGACTACGTCGCCGACATGCTCGATCCGCAGACCCGCACGGCACTCTTGCGTTGCAGCATCGCCAACCCCGGCCACGCCCTGAAGCCGGAGATGTACGGGACGGTTCGCGTGTCGGTGGCGCCGCTCCTCGCGCTCGCGATCCCGCGCACCGCCGTCCTCCACCTGGGCACGCAGCCGCTCGCCTTCGTGGAGAAGGGGCAGGCGCCCGACGGCCGGACACGGTTCGAGCGACTTCCGGTCGTGGTCGACGAGACCGTGAGCACCCCCTTCGTGCCGGTCGAGCACGGGCTCGACCGCGGGCAGCAGGTCGTCGCGAAGGGCGCCGAGAAGCTCTCGCAGCTGCTCTGACACGCCGACCGCCTGCGGCTGCTAAGCTCCATCCATGAAGCTTCGCATCCACCGGGTCGACGCGGTTCGCGGCGCCGTCGCGGGCTCGGGAGGAGCCTCCGTCCGGGCGGCGGCGCAGGCGCTGTTCGAGGCTGGGGGGTACAAGGTTCTTCCCGCGGTCGTGCAGCGGGCCGTCCGGTCCACGGTCGAGCGACAGGCGTCGAGGCTCCTCACGGGCGCGGGCCTTCTGGAGCACGCGTCGGCCGCGGGACGCCTGATGGAGCGCAACAGCGCGCGGACGGCCGTCCTTCACGGCGCCCGCGCGGCGGGGCGGCAGGTCTTCCGGAGCGTCGGGGCGGCGGCGGCCGTGGGAGCGCTGGTCGACGGCGGCTGGGCCACGATGGAGGCCGTGAAGAGCGTGCGGGCGGGCTCGATGACGCAGAAGGACGCCGTCGTGCATGTCGCGCGCGAGGCGGGGACGGGCGCCCTGGCGACCGCGGCCGGGACGGCTACGGCGGCGCTTCTCGTCGCCATGACGGGGGGCATCGCGGCTCCTGCTTTGTTCGCCGTGGCCGCCGTGACGTCGATCGGCGCCAAGATGGGGCTCGACGGCTGGCTCAAGATGCGGGCGGCCGGGGCCATCCGGGCGCAGCTTCAGCCGACTTCGGCGTGAACGCGGGGGCATGACGGTCCGGTTCCTCGTCTTCGCGGGCGTCGCTTGCGTGCTCGCCGCTTGCAGCAATCCGGGCAAGCGTGAGGCGGCGTCGCTGGCGGACGCCGTGGATCACTACCGTCGGGCAAGCGATGGGTCGAAGGAGGCCGAAGGCAAGGCCGTCGCTGCCGTGGCCTGCTCGGACGCGCGCGTCTGCGACGCGAAGCAGGCGTGCGTCGCCGCCATCGAGCCGACGACGCGCGCGCTCGCGCTGAAGGACGAGGCCGCGCGGCTCCTCGTCGAGATCGAGCAGAAACGCCTCGCGCCCGACGCGCCCGAGGTGGAGGCGTTGCCGGCCAAGCTCGACGAGGCCGAGCGTCTGCTGAAGGAAGGGCGCGCCGGGATGGTCCGGTGCGACGCGCGGCTCACGGACCTCCGCGTGACGTTTGGCGGGTAGGGGCCGGGTTGCGGCCTGTCCTCGGGCCGGGTGTGTGCTAAGCCCGGCTACCCATGTTCGACGCCCTCGCCAAAGGGTTCAAGGCCGCGCGAAACCGCCTCGCCGGACTGACCGAGCTGACCGAGCAGAACGTCGAGTCGGCGCTGCGAGAGGTCCGTCTGTCCTTGCTCGAGGCCGACGTCGAGCTCGGTGTGGTGAAGGCGTTCCTCGCTCGCGTGAAGGAGAAGGCGCTCGGCGAGGTCGTGCGGACGCGCGCGAAGCAGGAAGGGCAGACCGTCAAGGTCGCCGCCAGCGACGTGTTCGTGAAGATCTGCCACGACGAGCTCGTCGCCTTCATGTCGCCCGGCGACGGACCACCGCTCGAGATGGCCCGCGATGCGGGAAAGTCCGGGCCGCCGACGGGCATCATGATGGTGGGCCTCCAGGGCTCGGGCAAGACGACCACGTGCGCCAAGCTCGCGCGCTGGTTGCAGAAGCAGGGGCACAAGCCGCTCCTCGTCGCGGCCGACATGCAGCGGCCCGCGGCCGTCGAGCAGCTGAAGATCCTCGGCGAGCAGCTGGGTGTCCCGGTGTTCAACGTCCCGGGGGCGACGCCTCTCGACATCTGCCGCCAAGCGCTGGCGCAGGCGCGCGGCGGCGGCAAGAACGACGTCGTCATCTACGACACGGCCGGGCGCCTCGCGATCGACGAGCCGCTGATGCAGGAGCTCCACGACATCAAGGCGGCGGTCGAGCCGGGCAACGTCCTGCTCGTCATCGACGCGATGATCGGCCAGGACGCGGTCAAGACGTCGAAGGCGTTCCACGATCGTCTGGGGCTGACCGGCGTCGTGCTGACGAAGCTCGACGGCGATGCGCGCGGCGGCGCTGCCCTCAGCATCAAAGAGGTGACCGGCGCACCCGTGCGCTTCGCCGGCGTCGGCGAGCAGCTCGACAAGTTCGAGGAGTTCCGCGCCGACGGGATGGCGAGCCGCGTGCTCGGCATGGGCGACGTCGTCGGCCTGATGAAGGACTTCCAGGAGGTCGTCGACGAGAAGGACGCCGCCGAGAAGGCCATGAAGATGCTCGAGGGGCAGTTCACCCTCGACGACTTCCTCGAGCAGGTGCGGATGATCCAGAAGATGGGGTCCATCAAGGACCTCATCGCGAAGATGCCCGGCATGGGCGACATGCTGCCGCCGGGCGCGAACCTCGACGACAGCGAGCTCGGGCGTGTCGAGGCCATCATCCAGTCGTTCACGCGGTTCGAGCGGAAAGATCCCTACGCCCTCATCCGCGAGCCCACCCGGGTGACGCGCATCTCGAAGGGATCGGGCCAGCCCGAGCCGCAGGTGCAAGAGCTCGTGCAGAAGTTCCTCTTCATGAAGCAGATGATGGAGGGCCTCGGCCAGAACATGGGGATCATGGGGAAGATCCCGGGGATGAAGAACGTCGCCATGGCCAAGCAGATGCGCAAGCAGATGGCCCAGGGGGGCGGCATGCCCGGGATGGGCGGCTTCCCCGGGATGCCCGGGATGGGCATGCCGGGCATGGGGATGCCCGGGATGGGCTTTCCCGGGATGGGCATGCCGGGGATGGGCATGCCCGGCGCCGGCGGCGACAGCATGACGAAGATGCGGTCGCTGTCGGCGGCCGAAAAGAACGCCAAGAAGGCCCAGCGCAAGCGCGAGAAGGAAGCCCGCAAGAAGAGCCGTCGCTGAGGGACCTGCGAGGGCTCGACGGACGGCCGGATTGCGTTGTAAAAGGCCGCCATGCGTCGTTCCCATGGATTCTTGGCGATCGTGCTGGCGGGGGCCTTCGCCGTGGGCTGCGTCGGTGGCAGCAAGGGCCTGAGCTCCGAGGACAAGGACAAGCTGAAGGCGTACATCCTCGACGCCCCGCCGGCGGACATGCAGCACAAGGTGGACATCAACTTCGAGAACAAGGTCCACCTCATCGGATACAAGTTCGATCCGGAAACGGCGAAGCCCGGGCAGGAGGTGAAGATCACCTACTAC
Source organism: Polyangiaceae bacterium (assembly GCA_036501935.1). Taxonomy (GTDB): domain Bacteria; phylum Myxococcota_A; class Polyangia; order Polyangiales; family Polyangiaceae; genus Palsa-1150. Next base: position 135,220 of record DASXZL010000078.1, read on the forward strand.
TGGCGCTGCGACGATCCGCTCGACGAGGGTTGGCTCCTCTTCACGCACACGAAGGACGAGGGCAGCGGCAAGATGGGCAACCTCGACTTCTCGGGGCCCTTGCGCGACCAGCGCAACGGCACCCACCAGGTGCTCGGGCCCGAGCGCTGGGAGAAGGGCAAGGTCTACGTCGACGAGCAGGCCTACAAGGTCCCGGACGACGTGACCGGCACGGAGATCACGGTCTACACCGGCATCTGGAAGGGTGACGCGCGCCTCCGCATCATCAGCGGCCCGAACGACGGCGACAACAGCGCCATCGTCGGCAAGATCAAGACGGGTATCCAGCCGAAGACCGCCGACGAGCACACGTCGAACGACGTGCCGTCCGTCACCGTGAACAAGGCCGCGAAGAACGACGCCATCAAGATCGACGGCAAGGGCGACGAGCCCGAATGGGGAGGCGCTGCGAGCACCGGCCCTTTCGTCGACGTGGGAACGGGTAAGCCGAATACCTCGTTTCCCGTCAATGGGTCGGCCAAGATCCTCTGGGACGATCACAACCTCTACGTCCTCATCGACGTGAAGGAGGCCGACTTCTACACGGGCTTCACCGATGCCAAGTCGCAGCCCGCGGACTTCACCAAGGCCGGCCAGCCGAAGCTGTGGACCAAGGATACCGTCGAGATGATGGCCGAGCCCGATGCCGTCGGGAACAACACGAACTACTACGAGCTGCAGATCAACCCGCAGAACAAGGTGTTCAAGTCGCAGTTCGACACTCTGCAGCAGCCGAGCGGCGGTCCCGACGGCCCCTTCGGCCACGAGGACTGGGACCCGAAGCTGACGAGCGCCGTGCAGATCAAGAAGGGGCCCGACGGCAAGACGACCGGGTACACCGTCGAGGCCGCCATTCCGTGGGCCGGCTACACCAAGGCGGCGAATCACCCGCCGAAGCCGGGCGACGTGTGGCGCGTGAACTTCTACGCGATGAAGCAGAACGCCGGCGTCGCGTGGTCGCCCATCCTCGGTCAGGGCAACTTCCACAAGGCGACGCGCTTCGGAAAGCTGACCTGGGCGGTGCCGGGTGTGGCTGTGCCGGTCGCCTCCGCCTCGGCGTCGGCTCCGACGGGTGCCCAGTCGACGGCGGGAATGCCTCCGCCGCGTTTGATGATGCCTCGCGGGCCGTCGCGACTTCAGGTTCATCCGCAGTAGTCGCCGCCCCCGCGCGAAATTCGTCCCCCTGGAGCCGCATGCTCTACCCTTCGAGGCATGCGCAATGGGATAGCCACGGGCGCGCTGGTGCTCGCGCTCGTGCTCGCGGCAGGTACGGCGAGCGCGCAATCGCGAGGGCGTGGCGGCGGAGGCGGCCGGGGAGGACAGCCGTCGCAAGGCGCTTCTTCGTCGACGACCCAGGGAACGCTCGGGAGCGGGCCAGGGCGGTCCGTGTCGGGCGCGCCTTCGGGCAAGTATCGCTTGCAGCCCCTGAACCTGCACCGCGAGTCCCTCGGGACCGATGCGTTCGCGGCTGCCGCCCGCGCGCGGATGCGCAACGGAGACTGCGCCGGAGCGCTCGACGACTTCGACCTCGCGCTTCAGTCGACGACCGATCCGACCCTCTATCGCGACCGCGGCCTCTGCCACGAGCGCCTCGGCGATCCGTACCCCGCCATCGACGACTTTCGCGAGTACGTGACGGACGCTCCGGACGCGGCGGACGCCGAGGGGATACGCCAGCGCCTCGCGCGCCTGGAGATGGACGTCTACAAGCACTCTTCCGAGTCGACGGATTCGCCCGAGCCGAGCGGCGGCTCCGGCGCATCGGGCTCCACCGTCTCGGCCGGAGCGACCGTGACGATCGGCGGCCAGCCGAAGCGCGACGCGATGGAGGAAGTCGAGCACGATCACGACGAGATGTCCTCGTCGCTCCGCGGGGGCACGGGGTTCGGGCTCGCCCCGTTCTTCTCCGAGCAGAAGTGGAACACGCCCGGGAGCTCCTTCGGCGATTCGACCACGTGGTCCGAAGCCGTGGGTCTACAGCTCCGTTACTCGGTGAGCCGCGGCAGCGCGTTCATCCTCGAAGGCGGATGGATCCTCTTCAACTCGACCGACGTGGCGACCATCTCGGGCTTCTCGTCGCAGCTGGGGTACGAGCTCCGCGTGCCGCTCGACGCCCCGGACGACAACCAGTTCCTGTTCGGGCTCGGGGTCGGGTTCGACTACCTCGTTCTCACGCCGAAGGACGTCAGCCAGTCCGGGACGAACGCGGCGATCTTCGTGCCCGACGTGAGGGCGGGCTGGAGGCACATGCTGACGACCTCCGTCGGGCTGGACCTCACGCTGGGACTCGGCATCACCGGAAAGGCGCTGGCGACGAACGGGTTCCTGGAGGGGACGCCGGGGACGTCGTCGCCGCCCGTCGAGATTGTCGCGGCGAATCTAGGGGTGGTCTGGGGGATGTGAAGCGGCCCAGGCGGCCAGGAGCGCAGGTAGCTGCTCCTCGGGGCCGGTGAGGACGTAGGGGCCGTCCACGCCGGGCAACGTGAGGCGTGCGGTCGGCATCAGCGAAGACTCGCCGTGCTTCAAGGCGATGCCGACGAGCCTTTCACCGGCGAGGTGCACTGCAGGCGAGCGAGCCAGCGCGGCGACCACCGCGGCCGTGGCACGCCGGACGCCGACACGCAGGACGGTCGGGTAAGAGGAGAGGCTGTGCGCCCGCGCACCGAAGGCACGCTTGAACCTGAGCAGCCCGTCGCCGAGGAAAGGCGCGGCGGAGGTCAGTCCGAGCCTGCGGGCGCCCTTTTGTTTCGCGTGACGCATCGCCAGGACGTAGAGGGCTACCCGTGCGGGCGCGTCGGCGAAAGCGTAGTCTCCGTCGAGGACACCGGTCACCCACGCGTCCACGACGTCGTTTCGCCACACGAGCAGGATTCCAGCGAGCCGCGTCCTCCCCTGGCGGACGAACAGGAGCTCTCCTCGTCGGGCGGCATGTCGGAGGTGGCGTAGCCGCAGCACGAGCGCCTCTTCCCCGTGGCGCGATCGCGCGGTGGGCTCGTAGTAGCGACGAACGAACTCGTCGATCGAAGTCGTCGCCGCGACGACCTCCGCCGTCAGTCCGCGCCCCTGCGCTTTGGCCCAGAGCGAGCGCCGACGCGCATCGAGTCGCTCCTCGTCGAGGTCCACCGAGAGGCCGACCCAGCGTGGAAGGACGAGCGCACCGGCGGCGCGAGCGCTGGCCGCCTCCCACCATCCGATCTCCACGACCTCTACGTCGGCGGGAGGCAGGCGCGCCGCGGCACCCCAGGGGAGACGACCGGCCGCCGTCGTGCCCGTGGCGCCGAAGGTGCGCGCCAGAGTCGCGAAGAGCTGACGGTCGCTGCCGGCGAAGGCGAGGCGAACGGGCCCTTCGGTGACGCGGATCGGGCGGGCAGGGCGCTGCGCGACCTCGGCGGCGAACGCCATCACCCTGGCCATGCCCGGTCGCCGATGCCGGAGGAGCGCGAGGGCAAACGTGCCGTCGTCCCAGGCGGCCTCGGCGAGCCGGCAAATCGAGGTCACCGGCCGAGATGCTAGCCTGTCAGCGGCAACCGTGCTGAAGGACCAGGTCCTGCCGGCGCTGACGTACGCCGCGTATGCAGCGGGCTGGCGATATGCGCCTCGAATCCTCGCGACCGTCGAGCGCGTCGGGCACCGAGCGCGGGACCGGAGCCTCGACGTGCACGCGCTCGGGGGGCTCATCGACGGAGCGCCGATCGCGGTTCGTGTGGTCGCATGGGATGCGGCTCTGCGGGCCGAGATCCTGTGGCGCGTCTCCCGCCACGTCTCCGGGGCCAAAGTCGCGCGCGAAGGGTCCTTGCGCGCTTCCGCGCTCGAGCCCTCCCTCCGCGGGGCGGACATGACCTTCATCGAAGTGCCGCACTTCCGCAGCGCGCCCTTCGTGGACGCAGGGTTTCTCGTCGTTCCGAAGCGGGTCGCTCACGTGGAGCGCCTGGACAGGGTCGATCCGCCGCTCGTGCGGCGCATGCGTCGTTGCATGCTGGAACGCGGGATGCGGGCGACGCTCACACGCGACCCCCGCGCCTTGGCCCTCTTCGCTCGGGACCTCTACCGACCCTTCGTGCTCGCGCGCCACGCCGCACGCGCACGGCCCACCCCGACGCTCGTCCTCGAGCTCATCCTCGCACGCGGTGCGCTGATCGAGGTACGCGAGGGGAACGCCGTCGTGGGCGGGGCTCTCATCGCTCCGGATCTGATGGACCCCCAGTCGATGGAGATCGTGATCATCGCCGCGCGCGACGCCGACGACGAGGTCGCGCGGACCGCGCCGGTCGTCTTCGCGCGCGAGGAAGCACGAAGACGCGGGATGCGACGCTGCAATCACCTCGGCAGCGCGCCGTTCGTTCGGGACGGGATCTTCCGGCGCAAGCAGCGCTATGGCACCATCGCTTGCGACATGAGCCACCGGCATGATCGGATCGTCTTTCACGCCGCCGCGACGGTCGCGGCCCAATCCTTTCTCGACGCCGAGCCGTTTCTCGTCCTCGATCGCGGCGAGCTGGTCGACGTTCGGCGACGGTGGCGGTCGGAGGCGACGTAGTGAGCACACCTCGCAAGCTCGCCCGGCTGGCCGAGGTCCTCGCAACGCAGTGGCTCCCGCCGGCCCGCCTGCGAGCACTCCAGCTCCGTCGACTCCGCCACGTCCTCGCGGTCGCCGAGACCCTGCCCTTCTACCGGGAGCGCTGGCGTGCCGCCGGGGTCTCGCCGAGCAACGTCTCCTCGCTCGACGATCTCCAGGCCTTCCCTGCCGTGACGCGCGAGGAGGTGGTCGCCGCCTATCCGCACGGCATTCTCTCTCGCAAGCCGCGACTGGACGACGTGCTGTTTCGCACCTCGGGGACGTCGGGCATGTTCATGAACATCGCCTACTCGGCCGAGGCCAACGACTTCCTCGACGCCGTCTACGGTCGCGCGCTCTTCGCCGCCGGATACCGGCCGTGGGATCGAATCGCCTACTTCTGGTGGGATGCAGCCGACAGGCCCCTTCGCGTGTACGAGCGCCTCGGGCTGATGCGCAAGTGCTTCGTCCCCGTGCATCCGGATCCGAGGTGTCAGCTCGCGGAGCTCGTCGCCTTGCAGCCGAGCGTCATCTACCACTTTCCGAGCGCCCTGCTCCTCATCGCCAAGCTCCTCGAGGGGCGCCCGCTCCCCATTCGCCCGCGGCTCGTCATCTGCCACGGCGAGCTCCTGACCGACGACCAAGGGGAGACGCTGCGACGTGTATTCCGGTGCGACGTCCGAAACCAGTACGGCGCCCAAGAGTTCAACCGGATGGCTTGGGATTGCGGGCGCCGATCCGGTCTGCACGTGGACGCCGACAGCGTCCTCATCGAGGTCGTGCGCGAGGGGGACGGCGGGGTAGCGGCGCCGGGGGAGGAGGGCGAGCTCGTGGTGACGGGGCTCGTGAACACGCTCATGCCCCTCGTGCGCTATCGCATCGGCGACCTCGGCTCCGCCGTCGCCGACCCCTGTGATTGCGGGCGCGGCCTGCCGCTCATACGGCTCACCGAGGGCCGAAGCGATGACGTGCTGGTGCTGCCTGACGGGCGGCTCGTGGGGGCACGCGCGCTGGCGCCACGCGTCGAGGAGCTGCATGGGTTTCTGCAATACCGGGTGACGCAGCTCGGTCCCGACCGGATCGAGGTGCTCCTCGTACGAGACAACGACGATCCGTCCGTGCCGTCGCAGGTACGGTCGACCATCGCCGGCGTGCTGGGACCCTCGCTGTCGGTGGACGTCCACGAGGTCAGCGAGATTGCGCTCAACCGGCGCGGCAAGCTACGCAAGATCGTGCGTGCGTTTCCGGCATAGTCATGGCCCGATGCAGGCTTGCGCCTGCGACGACTCGAGCGCGGCGCACTCGCGCGCGCGGCGCAGGCCGGCGATGTGCTCCTCGTCGACGAGCGCGGAGAGCTCTGCCCGGGCCTCCAGGACGTCCCCTCGCGCCAGCAGATTGTAGACATGCGTCAGCCGTGCGGGCGCGTAGCTCGGGTCGAGGGCGAGCGCGCGGGCGTCCGCCTCATCCGCGTCCGTCAGTTTCCCCTGGAGACGACGCACGTGAGAGAGGCCGGTCCACGCGCGCGGCGAGTCGGGCGCCCGCGCCACGGCGGCCTTCCACAGGTCTTCGTCGCTCCGGAAAGCGGCTCGAGCATGCAGGGTGACCCCGGCAGCGACCGCGAGCACCGCCGCGGCCAAGGTCGCGGCGCTCCGACGGACGACCAAGCGAACGTGCTCGAGCGCGCGGTCGACGGCCGTTCCGAACGCGATCGCGCCGCCGAAGACGCCGAGGAAGAGGTAGCGGTCGGCGAGCTCGTTGGCGGGCAGGGCCATCGGGCAGCTCGCGAGGGGCGCGACGAGCGCAAAGGCGAGCGCCAGGGCGTACGGGCGCGTGCGGGGCGCTCGCCGTAGCCAGAGCAGGAGCGCAACCAGGGCCGCGAACGGGAACAACCAGACGGCCGAAGCGGCGGGCGGCCGGGCGCGTTCGGGAGACCAGAAGAACGGCACGAAAGCACCCAGGACCGCGTGGACCTCGTATCGCGCCGTGGCGAGAGCACGCAGCGCCAGACCTGGGTCGTGCGCGCGCGGGACGTCGTCGGGCGCTCCGATGCGCCAGTTGAGGAACGCCAGCGTGGTCACCAGGATTGCCACGACGAACGCCTCGCGGCGTCGAAGAAACGCCAGGTCATCCTTGCGCGCCCACGCCATGGCGGCGATGAGCGCCGGGAGCACCAGGCCGCTCTCCTTCGCGCCGAGGGCGAGGAGCATCGCGATCGCGACGGCCGCGACCTCGAGGGCCCCGGGTCGCGGTGCGCCGAGCCGCCGATCCGCGAAGAACAGCGCAAAGACGGCGAGCCCGTTCACGGCGACGAGGAGGTCTTCGCGGTAGTCGACGCAAGCCACGACCTCGGCGTGCAAGGGAGCCGCGGCGAAGAAGAGCGCGCCCAAGAGCGCTGCCCGGGGGCGGCCGAGCAAGATGCGGAGCGACCACCACGCGAGGACCGTGGCGAGGACGTAGAGCAGAACGGAGTGGGCGTGAAACCCGGCAGGCGACAGCCCGAAGAGGCGCCGATCGATCCACATGGAGAGGACCATGGTGGGCCGCGTCTTGTCGGCTAGGCCCAGCCGCGCGCCCTCTCCGTAGAGCAGCGCGTGGAAGATGCGAGCGAGAGGAGCGCCGAGACCGCGGTTCCTCTCGATGGTCCAGTGGTCATCGTAGACGAAGTCGTAACCGGCGACCGTCGCGTAGAGCGCTAGCGTAGCGGCGACGATCGCTGCCAACGGCCAGCCGCTCCTTCTCCTCACCGCCCGAAGTATCCGCCATTTGCCGTTGACTCCGTTCGGATTGTCGTTCGACCATCCCGGCGTGGAAGACCCGCGTGCGCGCGCGTTCTACGTCGCGTACGCGGTCCTCTTGTTCGGCGTGTTCGCCTACTTCATGTCGGCGTCGACCTGGAGCCCCGTTTCGCGCCTCGGCCTCACTCGCGCCGTCGTGGAGCGCGGGGTTCTCGACGTGGATCCATGGGCAGAGGCAACCGGGGACCGCGCCCAGCGCGGAGGCCACTGGTACACGGACAAGGCTCCGGTGCCGTCCTTCCTGGCGATGCCAGCGTATTTCGTCGACCACACGGTTGACTCGCTGCGTGGGATCTCGCCGCAATTCGTCAGCCTCTCGACGCCGAACATGCCGGCGCGCCGCGTGACGGTGAACGACAGCTTCGCTCGGTCTCTTTACGTGTGCTCGATCAGCACCGCTTCGCTCGCCGGGGTCGCCGTCGGTCTCCTCGTCCTCCTGTGGTTGCGACGACGCTGCTCGGCGAGCGCCGCGTTCGCGGGCTCGGCCTCCGTGGCCCTTGCGACCCCCGTATTTCCCTATTCGACGTGCTTCTACGGGCACGTCGTGGCCGCGGCGTTTCTTCTCGGGGGCTTCGTGCTGCTGACGCGTTCGGCGCCGAGCCGGGCGGCCATCCGCGGCGCCGGGCTTCTTCTCGTGCTCGCATCTGGGTCGGAGTACATCGTGGCGCTTCCGGCTGCCGTGCTCGTCGTGGCGTCGCTCGGTCGGGCGCGCGCCGCCGCGCCACGGATGGCGCTCGATCTCGCCCTCGGCGGTGTGCTTCCCGCGGTCGCGCTGGGCGCGTATCACGCGGCCTGCTTCGGGAATCCATTCACGACGGGCTACGCGTTTCTACCGCGAGCCGAATTCGCCGGTGGTCACTCGCAGGGGTTCTTCGGAGTCTCGCTGCCAAGGGCGTCCGCCGTCGTCGGGCTCCTCGTCGGCCCGAGACGCGGCTTGTTCCTCGTGGCGCCGGTCGCGGCCGTAGGCGCGCTCGGGCTCGGCGTGCGGGCCGTGAAGGGGAGCTTCGAAGAGCGACTCGCTGCGCTCCTCACGATGGTGCTCTTCGTCGCCAACGCCGGCTACTACATGTGGTGGGGAGGGGCAGCGACCGGGCCCCGGCACCTCGTGCCCGTCCTTCCGTTTCTGGCGCTCGGCGTCGCCTGGGCGTGGCAGCATCGCTGGTTGCGTGCGATCACGTTCGCCTTGGCGCTCGTCTCCTTCGCGAACATGCTCGCGTTCACGGCCGTCGGCGTCGAGGCACCCGAGCACGGAAATTCTCTGATCGACTACGCATGGGCAGGGCTCGTCACGGGGCGAATCGCGCATCTGTCCGGCGCGTCGAACCTCGGCGTCCGTCTCGGTCTTCCGCGCAACCTCTCGCTGGCGCCGCTCGTCGTCTGGCTGATCCTCGGACTCAGGTACCTGGTCCTCGGCGCCGTCGACCGCGAAGGCGGTCAGTTGTTGGTGGACGGCATGTCGTCGAAGGCGTCGTGCGAGCTCGTGTCTCCGACCGACGTGTCTCCGATCGGCGCCGACGAGTCGTCGCCCTCTGGCGACGAGGCGTCTTCGTCCGTGCCGAAGACGCGCTCTTCGGCGGCACATGCGCTGAACGTCGTCCCGGCGAGCGCGAGCGAGACGAGCACCAGCACTCCCCGCGGCAAGCGCGAGACATAGGAGGCAAGCCGGCGCATCCAGTACACTTTGTGTGTAGCGTCGGGCTCGGTCAAGGAGGAATAAGGTGCCCTTCCCACGCGCGCGCGCGATTGAACGCGTTTCTTCGCGAGAGGCGCTCTCGCCTGGCCACCCGGTCGTCATCTCCGAGGCGCTGGGAGGCCCGCGCGCGCTCGGGGCCTGGACCCTTGCCCGCCTACGCGCGGAGCACGGAAACGCCGAGGTCTTCGTTCGCGAGTCGGACGCGGATGCACCTCAGCTCTTCGCGGGCGACCCTCAGCGCGCGTTCCGTTTCCTGCGGATGCCGCTGGCGGAGGTGATCGACGGCTTCTCGTGCAGCGAGGCCCCGCGACGGTACGTCCAGATGTGCGACCTCGCGCGAACGCTGCCGCACCTCGCCGCGGACATTCGCGCGCCCGGCGCCGTCGGGAAGCTCTACGCATCGCCTGCCTATGCCTGGATCTGCGCGGGTGGCACGGTGAACCCGCTCCACTTCGACTTCAACGAGATACTCCTCGCGCAAGTCGTGGGAAAGAAGCGCCTTCTCCTCTTTCCTCCGGAGGACTCGTCGAAGATCGCCGGGCTCGTCGAGCGCGCGATCTTCCGCACGACCTCGCTCGACTTCCTGCGGCCCGACGGCGCACGCTTTCCGGGCCTCGATCGCACGACCCCCTACGAGGCGGTCATCGGCCCCGGCGAGGCTCTTTTCATTCCCTATCGGTGGTGGCACGCGATGGTCGCCCCCGAGCCGTCGGTCTCCGTCTCGTGGTGGTGGGAGCCTTCACGCTCCGCGCACATCCGCCACACGGTCCGGCAACGGTCGGCCGACCTGATGAAGATCCTGCTCCGCGCCGTCCGCGTCACGTGAGCGGAGTCGGCCCGTCGTAGCCAAGCACGTGCGCGAGATCGGGCTGCGACCGCAGCCATGCGAAGAAGCGGCGACTGTGCGCATCATCGGCCCCGTACATGGCGAAGAGAACGAGCCGGCGCTCGCCGTGCTCCGGCATGAAGACGGCCGGAAGCGCTCGGGTCGCGAGAGAGGCCGCCGCCCACGGAGTGAGCCCCGCCCAGCGCTTCGGTAGACGCCAGAGCGGGTCGAGGAAAACCGGGCGGCGCGGCCACCGCAGCTGGATGGTGTTGCCGAAGTGGGTCGTCCGGAGGTCGAAGAGTACGAGGTCGCCATCGCGCACGGCGGGGGTCACGGCTTCGCCGTCGCGATCGTTGCGAATGCGGTGTGAGCCGCGCCGGAAGCTGATGCCGCCGCCGTGCCGCGCGTGGTCCTGCAGATACCAGGCGAAATGCACGATGCGGTAGTCGTCGCTCCAGTCCGGACCATCGGACCTGCCCTGCATGTAGTCGGCGCAGTCCTTGTGCCATCCGCGGTTGACGGCGCCGAAGTGCGCCGCGCTTTGATGGAGGTCGACGACGAGGTTGCCGACGACCTCGCGCGCGATGGCGAGAGTCGCGGGATCCGTGAAGAGCGCGCGGACAGCCGGGATCGACGCGCCCGGGTCGAAGAGGACGCGACCTCCACCCACGGCGGCCCCGCGCACGCGTGCCTGGTGCAGGTCGCGCCGGAGCGTCTGAACGCGGGTCTCGTCCAGGATTCCGGGCACGACGAGGTAGCCATCCCGAGAGAACCGGCGGGTGTCGAGCATCAGAGGCGGGATCTTGCTACGGTGGCCCGCAGAATGCGCGGACGAGTGTCATGCCTCGCGATCTCGTTCTTGATCGTCGCGGCGGTGACCGCGTGCGATCGCCCCCCGCCGCCCGGCTCGGGCGCGATCGAGACGACGGGCGCGAAACCTGGCGCCGGAAGCACCGCGGCGACGCGCGCGGTGACGATGGCCGCGTTTCCCGGAGGCGCGGTCCTGGTCGGGGACACGGCGAACTGTACCGCAAGCCGCTTCGAGGGCTCCTCGAAAGCCGCCTTCTGGTCGATCATCGTGCCGCAGTGCGACGGCGTGATGGAGACCGCCGTGGCGCCGGACAGCGTGAGCTATGTCCGCGGTCGTTCGTCGCTCATCGCCATAGGCACCGACGGCAATCAGCGATGGAAGCTGGCGATGGATACCGAGCAGCTCCCGGCAGATCTCCTTGCGCCGGCCGTCACGCTCGACAGCATGGTGGTGATCGCCGCTGGAGCGCGCTTGGTCGTCGCGTACCGAAACGACAGCGCAATAGCCTGGAGATTCAGCGTCGCGCAGGACGAGGTGCTCGCGGCTTCGCCGATGGGGAGCCGCGGGGAAGGCGTGTACGTGCTCACGAACCGCGCCTTGTACGCCCTCGGCGCTGACGGTTCCCTGCGATTCAGGCGCGCGCGGACGCCAGCCTCGGGATAGCCCGCCGCTGACCACGTAGGCGCCCTGGTCAGTAGCCCCAGTCGGGCTTTTTGGGAGCCTTGGCATGTGGCGCCGGTGTGATGGAAACGGGTTTCGGCGCCTCCGCGGGACGCACGGCGACGCTCGGCCCCGCACGAGGCGGTACCACGACGGGTGCGCTCGAGGCGCTGGGCGGGGGAGCGAGCGTGGCGCTGCTCGGAGGAGCAAGAGTCACCGCCGGCGGGTCGGGGGGCGAGGTCGGCACCATGCCCGCGGTCGTTGCTGCGGCAACGGCTTCCTGACTTGCCGACGGGGCCGATGGGGCGAGAGCGCCCTCCGTCGCCTTCGGCTTGTTGATGACGCGCGTGACCGCGAGGCCGCCGGCCACGAGGACGAACAGAGCAGCCATCGCCACGCCCGCCACGAGGGGCGCCTTCGACCGGGTAGCCGGTGCCTGGGACTGGTTGCCCCAGGCTCCACTCGTCCCCGTCGGCCCGGTGACATGCCCCGGTTCGCGCCACGGCGGCTGGGCTACCGGGCCGCTCGGCGTGAACTGAGCAACAGGGGGGGGCGTCGGGACGAACACGTGCTGGGTCGCTGGCACCGGTGTGCCCACGGGCGCCGGTGTGCCGACGGGCACCGTGGCGGCAGGCGGAGACCGCCACGACGGACCAGGCGTCAGCGGTACCGAGAGGGGCGGAAGCGTCACGCGCGCGGCATCGAGCGCGGCCATCATCTCCTGCGCCGAAGCGAATCGGTCCTCGCGCTTCTTCGACGTGGCCTTGGCCACGATGCTCGCGATCGACGGCTCGATGCCATGGACGAGGGTCTCTAGCCGCGGGATGTCCGACAGGACGATCTTGAAGAGAAGCTCGTTGAGGTTCTGCGAAGTGAAAGGGGTGGTCCCCGAGAGGGACTCGAACATGATGACGCCGACGGAGTAAATGTCGCTGCGTGCGTCGGCTTCGGCGCTCCCGTTCGCCTGCTCGGGGGACATGTACAGCGGCGTGCCCATGATCGATCCCGCCAGAGTCATGGCGGCGGAGCCTTGCTGGTCGTTGTGAAACTTGGAGATCCCGAAATCGATGATCTTGACGTAGTCGGCGATGCCCGCCTTCTGCCGGAGGATGTAGACGTTGTCGGGTTTCAGGTCGCGGTGAACGATCCCCGCCGCGTGAGCGGCGCCGAGACCCGTGAGCACTTGCTTCACGATGGGGAGCAGCTGCGCGGCCGTGAGTCGACCCGCTCGAGCGAGGCGAGCCGAGAGCGACTCTCCGTCGAGGTACTCCATGACGATGAATCGATCCCCGCCGGGGAGGGCCCCGAGGTCGAGCACCTCGAGGATATGATCGCTTCCGATCCGACCCGCAGCTTGCGCCTCGCGCTCGAAGCGCATGACGACCTGCTGGTTCCGGGCGATGTTCGCGTGCAGCGTCTTGATGGCGACGCGCCGTCGGATGCGGAGGTTCTCGCCCTCGTAGACCGCACCCATGCCGCCTTCGCCGATCAACCGGACGACGCGGTACTTGTCCTCGATCAACTGCCCGATCTCGAGGGCCATGGCGGTGTGCCCAAGTGTAGCACGGCCCCGACGCGCCGCGTGCTACCTTGCGGTCATGATCGTCGCGCGACGATTTCTAGCGGCCACGATCGCCGCGAGCCTCGGCGTCGTCGCCCTTCCTGCGACGAGCCACGCGCAGAACGACTCGGAGCGCGCTGCGGCGCACGCCGAAGCGGATGCGGGGCTCGACGCTTTCAACAGCAAGGACTGGGGAGCCTGCAGAGACCATTTCCGTCGCGCTCAGGCGATCGTGAACGCGCCTCCGCATCTGCTCTACCTCGCTCGCTGCAGCGTCCAGATGGGACAGCTGGTGAGCGGACGCGAGGCCTACCAAAAGCTCGTCAGAGCGGACATCGCGCCGACCAAGCCGCAGGCCTTTCGTGACGCGAAGGCCAACGCGGAGAACGAGCTGGCCGCCCTCGAGTCTCGCGTCCCGTACCTGAACATCGCCCTGAAGGGAGCCTCGGGAAAGACCGTGACCGTCAAGATCGACGCGGCCGTCGTTCCCCCGGCGATCGTCGGCATCCCCTATCCGATCGATCCCGGGGAGCACACGCTCGAAATTTCGGCCGACGGGATGACGACGGTGTCCAAGACCGTGACCGTCCACGAGGGGGACCACCAGGACGTGGCCCTCGAGCTCGTCCCCAACGTCGCAGGCCCTCCAGCGGACGTCGCGACTTCCCCCACCGGAAGTGGGTCGATGCCCCCCGCCGGGGTCGAGCCGGCCCTGCCCGTCGCGGACACGGCGGGTCGAAAGGGTGGATCGTCGCTCCGTACCATCGGCTTCGTGACTGCGGGGGTCGGCGTGGCAGCCCTCGCCGTGGGGGGCGTCTTCTTCTTCATGTCGACCTCGAACACGAACACCGCCAACAGCAAGTACGACCAGTTTCAATGCCGGACCTACTGTCCGCCAGACCAGCAGCAGCAGGTGAAAAACCTCGACAGCCAGGCCGCCGGCGCGAAAACCATCGCGGTCATCGCCGGCGGAGCGGGAATCGTCGGGCTCGGCGTCGGCCTGACGTTGGTCTTCCTACCGCGCAGGGATGGGGCTCCGCCGAGGCAGGGAGCCACCGTGGAACCCATGATCGGTCCCGGCTCCCTCGGGCTCCGCGGCGCATTCTGACGCCGCCCGGCGAGCCCGCGGGCGATTCCATTCAGAACAGCGTGTAGATGAACGGCGCGGCCGCCGTACCCGACAAGAGGAGCAATATGCCGAACAGGAGGAGGCTGATGAGCATGGGCACCAGCCACCACTTCTTGTTCTTTCGCAGAAAGTACAAGAGCTCGGCAAAGAAGGAGGGTTCGCCCTCGACGTCAGCGAGCGTCTCGGACCGCTTCTCGTTCTCGGGCTCAGGAGTGGGCATGATTCGCCTCCTCACGACTGCCGCAGGTAGGACGAGACGCCCTCCGCGGGCGGATAGTCTTCCCAGTACGACGACGCATGCTCGTCACGGCGCCTACGAAGAATATCGCGCCCCATCAGCCGGAACGCCAGGCTGACGGGGACGACGAGCAGCGCGTAGACGACGAGCAGCACGACGGGCGAAGTCACTCGCCCGAGCGCGACGCCCAGGGTCATCCAGCCGATGTATGCCCAGCGACCGATGACCGGCAAGACCGCGATCACGAGCATGATGCCGCCGAACGAGACCAGCCAGGCGGCAGCACGGGAGTGCCCTCGCTCCCACATCCAGCCCGCGCTCAGGCTCGCGCCCACGAGGAGCACCACGCCGAACTTCAGGAGCTCGGCGCGGGACGGTTCGGTGTCGATCTCGGAGAAGAGCCTCATTCTCAGTCCGGGGAGAAGCGCGCAACGTAGCTCCGCGCGTCCTTCTTGCGAAGGTCGATGGGCTGCTCTTCCTTCAAGAGAAGGCAATCCCCGAGCACGAGCGCGTCCACATCCGTGTGGAAGAAGCAGCTCAGCGCCTCCGCGGGCTGGTTCACGATGGGCTCCCCACGCACGTTGAAGCTCGTGTTGACCAGGACAGGCGAGCCGGTCTGCCGCTCGAACGCCTTCATCAGGCGGTAGAAGCGGCCGTGACGCTCCTCGTCGACCGTCTGGATGCGCGCCGAGTAGTCGACATGCGTGATCGCAGGGTACTCCGACCGAGCGACGTCGATGCGGCGAAGCAGATCGCCGTCGTCCGAGCCCTCCTCGCTCCGCCCCTGGGGAGCCCGCCGCCGAGAAGCGCGCACCGGTGCGACGAGCGCCATGTACGGACTCTCCGTTCCTTCGGCCCAGTCGAAGATCTCGTGAGCACGCTCCCTCAGCACGCACGGCGCGAACGGCCGGAAAGACTCGCGAAACTTGACCTTCTGGTTCATGGCCCGCTGCATCGTCGGGCTGCGAGCGTCGCCGAGCAGGCTTCGGGCACCCAGGGCCCGCGGGCCGAACTCCATTCGCCCGTGAAACCATCCGACGATCTTGGCGCGCGCGAGCAGGTCGGCGACGCGGTCGAGGAGGGCCGCCTCCTCGAGGACGACGAACTTCGCGCCGACCGAGTCGAGGACAGCGACGATCTCTTCGGTCGTGTAGCTGGGACCGAGGAGGGATCCCTTCTGGGCGTCCCTCGCCTTGGGAGATCGGGGGTTGTCGAGGAGTTGGTGCCACACGAAGAGCGCGGCCCCGAGCGCGCCGCCCGCGTCCCCCGCCGCCGGCTGGATCCAGAGGCGCTCGAACGGGCCCTCGCGCAAGATCCGCCCGTTGGCTACGCAGTTGAGCGCGACCCCGCCGGCGAGACACAGGTTGGGGAGCTGCGTCTGCTCGTGCACGTGACGCGCGCACCGGAGCATCACCTCCTCGGTCACGCTCTGGATCGACGCCGCGAGATCCATCTCGCGCCGGGTGATGGGCTCGAGCGGATTTCTCGGGGGGCCGCCGAAGAGATCGGCGAACCGGCGCCCCGTCATGTGAAGACCGGCGGGGAACGTGAAGTAGTCCATGCAGAGTCGGTAGGACCCGTCATCCTTGATGTGGATGAGCTTCTCCTTGATGAGGTCCGCGTAAACCGGCTTGCCGAACGGCGCGAGGCCCATGAGCTTGTATTCGCCGGAGTTCACCTTGAAGCCGGCAAAATAGGTGAACGCCGAGTAGAGCAGGCCCAGGCTGTGCGGAAAGGAGATGGACTTGCGAAGAGAGATACGGTTCCCCTCGCCCACGCCCCACGTCGTCGTCGCCCACTCACCGACGCCGTCGGTGGTCAGTATGGCGGCGCGCTCGAACGGTGACGGAAAGAACGCCGAGGCGGCGTGCGACTCGTGATGGTCCATGAACACGAGTCGCCCACCGTAACGGCGGTCGAGCCCCTTGCGGATCTGGCGCGAGAGAAAGAGCCGCTCCCGGACCCACATCGGAACGGCCTTGGCGAACGAGGCGAACCCCCGCGGCGCGTAGGCGAAATACGTCTCGAGGATGCGATCGAACTTCTTGAGCGGCTTGTCGTAGAACGCCACCCATGCCAGGTCCTCCGCGCCGATCCCCGCCTCGCGGAGGCAGTACTCGGCGGCGTGCGCGGGGAACGCCCCGTCGTGGCGCTTGCGCGTGAAGCGCTCCTCCTGTGCGGCCGCGACGATGTCGCCTCCGTCGACGAGGGCAGCCGCGCTGTCGTGATAGAAGGCGGAAATGCCCAGGATGTAACGGTTCGAGGGCATCCGCGCGGCCGCGAGCATACGGCATACGCTGCATGCCCGTGAACGTCTGGCAAGGCGCGCGCGTCCTGAGCCTGCTTGAGTAGCGACGACGTGCTGCCTCCGTTTGGCCGCTCGGCGGCGCTCTACGAGGCCCACGGGCTCTCGGGGCGGCCATCTAGCTCCGCCTCGAGGTGCTGGCGCGGGCGACCTGATCCTACTGTTCGAGCAGCGTTTCGCCGCCGAGGGCGATGCGCACGATGTTGACGCCTAGACGGCGGATGTCGTGCGCCTCTGGCGGGTGGCCCTCCATCGTGATCGCGGGAGACCAGGAGTCCGCCCAGATGGTGACGTACGTATACGTCTTCGCCCACCGGACGTACTCGTGGACATCGGCGGGGTCGAGCCTCACCGAGACTCGGGTGACCTCCTTGGCGGGCAGCGACCGCTCCACCTTCGCGCCCGACATCGTTTCGATTCGCAGCCGCTGATCGGGCCCCTCCGCGTAAAGCGTGGCGTAGGCGCGCAGATCCAGATCGAGGATTCCGGGCTCGACCCCGACGAGCATGAGCTCAGCGCGCTCATCCCCCCACGTCCAGTGATCGCGGGTCACCCGTCGAGCGTACACGCGACCAGGGACGATCTCGTCCGACGACGCGCGGAAGACCTCCGGGTTCTCGTTCGAGAGGCCGAGCGCGGCTGCGATCCTGTAGGGTAGGAACGTCTTGTGACGCAGGTCCATGTCTCGGGAGTTGTCGACCGGATTGATGGCCAGCCCGGCTCCGATCACGACCGTGGACGCGGCGGTAAGGCGGCTCCAGACCCCGTCCAGGCCCACGTCCTCCACACAGAAGAACAGCACCGGCAGCGCGTAGCACGCGTAACGCGCGCCTACCTGATGAGAGTAGACGTTGTAGACGGACGTCATCGCCAGGAGCACGAGGCCCGTCGCGAGGAGGAGCGACGCGCTCCGCCAGGTCGGGCGCCACCGGACCAGGCAGTAGAGAGCCACTGGATAGAACCACACGAGGCCCATCGCCGGATCGAAGATCATCCGGAACCAGGTGCCGAGCGAGACGTAGCGTGTGCTGGCGAGCCCCATCCGCATCATCGGGGCGACCGTGCCTAGATAATGGACGTCGTAAGCAAGCTGCGGGGCCGCGCAGAGCAGATAGATTCCTGCCACGAGGAGCGCGGTCTTCAATCTGCGCTTCACGAGCGACTCCACCAGGAGGGGTACTCCGAGGAGCGCCAGGGGGAGCTGTGCGCCGAGGGCGATACCCATGCACGCCGCTCCGCGGAGCGGCCGGTTTGCGTGCCAGAAGTAGAGATGGAGCGCGATGAGCGCCGTGTAGAACGGCTCCGTCTGTGTCCAGAAGACGTACGACCACGCGGCGCTGAGGAAGACGCCGCCCGCGGCGAGGGCGAGCGCGCGTCCGCGTGGCTGCGTGCGGCCGAGGTGGGCGTAGACGGCCGCGATGATGACGACGATCAGCAGTGCGTTGAGGATGTAGAAGCCGTGGTAGCCGAACGCCGCGTAGAACGGGAGGCAGAGCACCGGGTAGTAGAACGAGTGGAGCCCATAGCGTTCGACCCCATCCGTGCCCTGCATGCGCGTGAGCCCGGCCGGGGTGTCCATCCACTGCGGGCGGATGTCGA
The DNA here is from genome assembly GCA_036501935.1 of Polyangiaceae bacterium. Lineage (GTDB taxonomy): Bacteria > Myxococcota_A > Polyangia > Polyangiales > Polyangiaceae > Palsa-1150. The sequence continues at coordinate 153,431 of DASXZL010000078.1, forward strand.
TGTGGCGGAAGATGTCGACGGTGTTGTCGATGACCAGGTCGTGGTCGTAGTAGAGGCTCTCGGTCGCGAGGATGTACTCGGAGCCATCGCCTTTGCGGTCGACGGGCACGGAGACCGCCGCAGCGAGGAGGAAGAGCGCGATGGCTGCCAGCGCGAGGTTCGCCGGCACGCGCAAGGACCGCCCGATTGCCTCCCGCATCTGCGCCAAGCGTAAGCGCAGCCACGCCACTCGTAAGTCATGCCTCCACCACCCGGACGGTGTCAAGAAGGCCTGCCCGCGTGATACCATCGGTCGCTGGGCGTCGCCCGGAGCTGAAACGGATGCAGCCGGCCGAAGGGTGGTCCCGAGGGTTTTCTCGCTGGTGGTGGCGAACGGGCTGGGTCCGGCGGTCGCTCCGGATCCGTTTGACCGGGATCGGCGTCGGATTCGTCGCTGCGGTCGTGCTTCTCGAGGTCCTGCTGCGGATCCCCTCCTGTCCGATGCCTCGCAGCCTACGGACAGCGCTGTTCCAGTGCTACTCGTCGGAGTACGCCGACGAGAACATCCACTTCGAGAGCGCAAAGCTCTTCATCAACCTCCCGAAGCCGGGCGTCGACCACCTCTGCAGCTGGAACGGCTACGTCTGGCATCACCACGGCGACGCCCTGGGCTATCGAAACCCCGAGTCGCCCGCGCAGGCGGACGTCGTGCTCCTCGGCGACTCGATGACGTACGGGCACGGAGTGGAGGAGACCTCGACGGCGGCGCACTTCCTCCGCGAGGAGCTGGACCGCACGGTGGTGAACCTCGGATGGACCGGTGACTCGCCCATCCAGTATCTCGCGCGCCTCCGGAACTACGCGCTCCCTCTGCACCCGCGCGTCGTCATCGTCTTCTTCTTCGAGAACGACCTCGACGACATCCTCTTGGATCGAACGCCGGACGAGATTCGCAAGTTCGTCGCGACGGGCGAGGCTCGCGAGGCGACGGTCCATCCGCGCGCGGAGCTCTCGGTGGAGTACCGGCCGCGGTCCCCGTTCATCGGAGCCGCGATCGGCGAGCACCTCCTCTCGCTTCGAGCGCTGCGCTTCGTCGCGACGCGTCGGCCCGGTCCCGACGATGCGCCGAGCCCCGAGGACTTCGTGGTCGTGCCGCCGCTCGACGAGGAGGTCCCACTCCAGCGTGGCGAGCACCTCGCCATCGACTATCTCGACGCCGCCACGTCGATGATGGCCCGCTCCGCGCGCGACGCCGGGACCCATATCGTGTTCACCACCATCCCGGCGCTCGACACCGGTCGTCTCCTCCAGCTCCTTCGCCAGCGCGTCCACGTCGCGGCGCGGGCGGCGGGGGTGCCGTTCTTCGATCTCGTGGGCAAGTTCGCGGTCGACGGGCGCGTGCAACGCGAGTTTTTCCTTCCGTACGACGGGCACCTCAACGAGGCCGGTCACCGGCGCGTCGCCCGCGCCGTGGCCGAGTTCATCCGCGAGACGAAGCTGCTCGACGCGCCATGACGCAGGAGCTCTCGGAGAGGCAGGCGCGGAGGCTATTCGCGAACGCGAGGTATCTCTTCGACATAGCTTGTATGGCGTACGACAGGACGGAGGGCAGCCTCGACTCCGCCCCCCTCCTCCAGAAGGCGCTCCACGCGGCGACGACCGTGCTCTTGCGGGTGCGGGGCATCATGCCCGGTGACTACGAACAGAACGCCCGGGAGGCCCAGCGCATCAATGCCGACTCGAAGTTCCTCGAAGGCGACATCGGCGCGCGGCTCGTCGAGCTTGCAGAGCTCGCGGTGTGGGAGCCCGGCGCCGACGACGGCCCGGCCGGGCGCGCGCGCTCGGAACGATACGGCGAGATCTTCCGGTGGTCTCCCGATTGGATGCAAACCGTCGCCCGCTGTGTCCGTCGCCGCCAGGGGTCCTCCGCGCCGGTGTTCGAGAGCGATGGCTGGCGCGTACCTCTGCGCGCGTTTCTCGTCACCCGCGTCGGGCTGATGTTGCTCGTCTATCTGGGCTTGCGTTTCGTTCCCGTGAGCAAGCCGCCTTGGAGCGCTTTCCCTCACAACGCGCTCCTCGACGGCTGGGTGCGGTGGGACGCAGCCTGGTACTACAGCGTCGTCGTCCGCGGGTACGATCTCCTGCAGTCCGGCAACGCGCCGAACGTCATCTTCTTCCCGCTCTACCCGGTGCTCTCGAGCATCGTATCCGTGCCGCTCTCTCTCTTCACGACCGACGACACCGCGTACTACCTCGCCGCGCTCGCCATCTCACACCTCTCGTTCCTCTTCGCCCTCGCCGGGGTCCACCGCCTCACGACGCTCCTCGAGAGTCGCGACGTCGCCCACCGCGCTACCTGGCTCGTGGCGCTCTTTCCGTTCTCCTACATCTTCTCGGCGGCGTACCCCGAGTCTCTCTTCCTCGCCCTTTGCGTGTGGACGTTTGCGCTCGCGATCGAGAACAGGTGGCGGTGGGCCGGCGCTCTCGCGTCGCTCGCCGCAGTGACGCAGCAGCCGGGCTTGATCCTCGCCCCCGCCCTCATGCTCCTGTATCGGCGCACCCCCGCAAAGGCGCGTCCGAGCGCCGCCTCGTTGCTTGCGATCGCCGCCGCCGCTCCGCTCGTGCTCATCGCGTACTTCGTGAGGCGATACGGGGATCCCGTCGTCTTCATCCATCAGTACTTCGCGGGGTGGCACGGAGCCTGGGGCCTTCAGCACTGGGAAGGAGTCGGCCGGTTCTTCGCTGGCGACCCACCGCTCTCGCAGGGCCTCCCCCATATGTGGAACCTGGCGCTCGTTCCCGCCACGCTGGTCGTGCTCGTCGCCGTCTACAGAAAGTACGGGGCGGCATTCGGCGTCGTGTCCACGGTCCCGTTCCTCGTCGCCGTCGCCGTGACCCTCGGTGGGTACGGACGCATGATCGCCGTGACCTTCCCGCTCTTCGTCTGGCTCGCTTGGCGCCTCCGCGCGCGACCGGCGTATCTCGTCGTATGCGGCCTGTTCGGCCTGACCCAGGCGATGTTCGCATGCCTCTTCTCGCACTGGGGCGTGACCGGAGGACCGTGAACGTGGCCCCCCGCATCGACTACCGCCGGGCGCGAGCGATGCTCGCCCGCGCTGCGAGACTCTTGGCGCTCGCCAGCGAGATCCAGGCGCACGGCCGCCGGCGGAGCATTGACACATCGCCGCTGCTCGCGCGAGGGATGGAGGTTCTCGCCCACCTCGATCCCGAGAGCGCGGCCTCGCCTCATCTCGTCTTCGTGAGGGGCCTCTTCAGCCGCCACCTCGACGAGAAGCCCGTCGAGCGAGCCGAAGTCGAGCGCTACGAGGCGGCGCTCCGCTGGGCACGAGGTTGGTTGAAAAGGAGCGATGCTCGCGTGCGCGCCCGCGCATCGCCCGCCGAGAGAGCCTGGGAGCTTCGCCACCGTCTCCGGCTTGGCAGCTTCCGGGCGGCGGCTGTCGTGCTGGGCGTCTTCCTCGGGGCCGTCTGTCTCGAGCTCGGGTTGCGCGTGCGCGCGGCGGCGTCCCCGCCGCGGGATGATCTCGGCCGTGCCGCTCTCGCCGTGCCGCCGCCGGTGGTCGACGCGTGCGACGTGCAGCGGCATCAGGCCGGCCTCGGAGAGATCGTGCGGCCGAGCCGCGTCCACGACGTGGTCTACGAGCTCAAGCCGAACGTGGACACGTGCTTCGTGGGAGCGCGGCTCACGACCAACGAAGACGGCCAGCGGGCGCCCGTCCGCTACGCGCGGCCACGTCCGCCGGGCGTGTATCGCATTCTCTTGCTCGGCGACTCGATCGCGCTGGGGTGGGGTGTGGAGTACGAACAGACGTTCGCAGCCCGCGTCCAGGAGGAGCTCGCGGCCACGAGCGGCAGAGCCGTAGAGGTCATCGACGCCGCAGTGCCGGGCTACAACACCACGATGGAGGTGGCGGGCTACCTCTCGACCGGCAAGAGCTACGAGGCCCAGTGCGTCGCAGTCTTTTTTTGCGGCAACGATCTCGCCGTGCCGCACCTCATGACGGCCCCCTCGTGGCGACCCGTGGACGGCTCGTATCTCCTCGCTGGGATTCGTGCCTTGGGCGAGCCGCCTGGAGACGACCGATGGTTCAAGGTTGCCGAGGGGCCCCTCAGCTCGTCCTTGCGGGACGAGGACGCCTCTTGGGTGCCCCCCGAGTACCGGCACATGGTCGGGCTGACCGGCTACAGGCACGCGCTCGGCGAGCTGGCGCGCGCGGCCGCTGCCAATGGCGCGACTGTCGTGAACTTCGCAGATTACTCCACGCTGAAGTACGTGGCATCGGCGGAGGAGTTCACGGGGTTCCAGCGCGAGCTCGGCATCGTGCTCCCTCCGTTCGAGTATCCGCTGGACGAGAAGTACCATTTGAGCTCCACGGATCCCCACCCCAACGTGGAAGGGCACGCGGAGATCGCGCGGCGCGTCCTCGCCGGGCTGCGCGCGACGCGTGCGTGTCTGCCGGACGCCCCGTGACGAGCCGAGTCGCCATCACGGGTCGTCGGGCCGAAAGGACAGCGCTGTCAGCGCAAAGCCGAGCGGGCGCGGGTCCGGCGGAGCCGTGCCGGTTGCGGACGTGGCGATGACGAGCTTCATCTCCTGCCCTTTCTTCACGGGCAGCGCGACACGCCACGCCCTCCGGAACACGCCGCTCGGGGCGACGAAGGAGTCCACCGACGTGCCGTCCAGCGTGAAGGTGAGCGTCGGCGGCCCGGACAGGGCGCCGACGGGGACGAAGCCCTCCAGTTTCACCAGAACGGCGCGGCTCGTCGACGCCGGCATGACGTCGATCTCGCCGGTCGCCCCCATCCAACGCCAAGCCTGGGGTGCCTCGCCTCGCGCCGAACGCAAGGGCTGGGCGGGATCACTCGATACGTCGACGCCGTACCAGCCGGCTCCGAAGTGCGCGTCGCCGCGGCTCACTTCGAGCAGAGTTTCCATGAAGCGCGGCGGATACCTGCCGAGGTGAAACGAGTGCCCGTCGCGCACCACGGTGGCCTCGAAAGGACGATCGCCGACGTCCGTCCGGAACACGGTCACCGTCCGGCCGGCGTAGACACGGTGGGCGTCGGAGAAGCTTGCCGAGAGCCAAGGCGGCAGCGGCGCCCCGGGGAGGTCGACCCACAGCACCGTCCTTATCCCAGGAGCGAGCTCCTTGCGCTCGGCGCGGTCGTCCCAGAACCGGAGCCTCCGAAACTCGCGGAGAAGTCCGGCCGAGCCGTCGGCCCAGAGTGCCGCGATTCTCGTCTCGGGAAGGTCGAGCATGAGCGATTTCACGTTCGGGCCGTGGCTCCACACCTTGTCGAAGACGACGATCAGCGTGTCGCTGGACCCGGCCGCCGTAGACACGAGCCGCTCCAGGGCGTCCGTGTCCCGGTCGGAGTCGCGCGCGCTCGCGAGGGAGTCTCGCCCCAGCGCCGCGTTACTGTACGGAGCCGATGCGAGCGCCGTCGAAGCGGCGGCGGTGACGCACGCCCAGCAAGCCGCGATGGACAGGGCGGTGACCCGCAGTCGAGCGCCCAGCGCCTCGAGGGCGGGAGAGGAGGCGCGGGCGGCGATCAGGAGAAACGGAGGCAAGAGAAGTAGGAGATACCCGGGTTTCGGCGCGTGAAATAACGTGACGTATAGGGCGTCGGGTACGATCCAGAATGCAAAGAAGGCGACGCCCTGCGACGCCGCCGCGGCGTTGGCCGTCGTCACGCCGCCCACCATTCTAGCCGTCTTCCAGATGATCGCGGTCGCGACCGCGGCAACGATGAGCATCGCGCAGGTCCAAGTCGCGACGTTCCGCAGCATTGCGAGGTGAGCTTCCGCCGGCGCGCCGTACAGCACGGACATGTCGGCGAAGTAGCCCCGGATCACCCTGCCGCTGAACAGCGTGTACGGCACGACGCCGCCCTGCGAGATCCCGGTAGGGACATACCAGGCCGCGAGCGTCCCCACGCCGACGGCGAGGCTCACGAGCCACGCGCGGACGTCGCGCCCGTAGGCACGGATTAGCCCCGCGGCCAGGAGCGGCGCCATCATCACCGCGCCGCTCTCGCGAACGCCGGCGAGCAGGGCGGTGGCGAACACCGCCCAGCCGCCTGCGCGCGCGTCGCCTTGCCACGCGCGCAAGGCGAGCGAGCCGACGAGCGCGGACGTGAGGAGGTCCACAGGGTAAGTGCTCGCGATGCTTCCGTAGAAGACGACGGTGGGGGAGAAGAGGAGAAGCGCCGAAGCCAGGAGCGCTGCGGGACGTCCGTGAAGGCGCACTGCACAACGGTAGAAGACGACGGTCGCGGTCAGGGTGATCGCGAAGTCCAGCAGTTCCTGCGCGAGGTTGAGGTCGGAGACGACGAGGTGGACTGCCTTGAGCACGACGATCCACAGCGGGTAGCCCGGTGGGTGCGGCTGGTGCTTCCAGACATCGAATTCGTGCACACCGAGCGCATACTGGGCCGAGTCCCATTCGTAGAAATGATGAGCGCGGAGGTGCCATCGCCATGCGAGGAGGACAGCCAGTACCGAGATGCATGCGGCGACAGCGATCTTCTCGACGCGCGCACGCCGTTCGCCTTCGGGTCCGGCGTCCGCCCGAGCCATCAGCGCCACTCGCTGGAGAAGACGAGGCCACATCCCACCAGAGCGACGGGCAATGCCCTTCGGAGGAGTCGGGTCTTGCTGTTCGAGCCCATGGTCCTCACACGATGGGCCACCAGGCCGCGCTGATGATGCGGCGGGCGACGCGCATCGCTGCCGTGTGCCAGAAGAAACTGACCGACACGCCGTCGTCGAGGGAGCGCACGAAGTGGTGGCGGCGGCTGGGAAGGAAGACGAGGTCCCCCGGCGCTGCGATGCATTCCCAACGCCGAGAGGCGCGGATGCCGCCTCCGGCGTCGACACCCTCCGCGTCGACGGCGAACGATAGCCAACCTGGCCGCCAGAGCTCTCGATCGCGGAGGATGTCCCGGCGGCGAAACTCGAGCAGGATGATCCGTTTTCGCCCGAGCACCTGGGCGACCAGACTATGGCCGAGGTCGTAGTGGAGCGGCGTGAGGGACCCTCGCGGTCCGATGAAGAGACGCGGCGGAACGGTAGGCGGCGAGGCGTAGCGCGGGACGGACACGTCGCCGGCGAGCATCGGGAGGTTCTCGATCAGTGGATAGGCGGCGAGATAGTCGCGTCCCGTGCCGTCCTCGATCGATTCGACGAAGGCGTCGAAGTCGACGTCGCGGTAGGCGAAGTCGGTCGGGTGGTCGCTCCTCCGCGACTGGACCTCCACGCGACGGCCTCGCCCGGCGCGCCGCAGGTGGTCGAATGTCCACCTCGAGATGGCCGACCACCCGTCGAGCGCGCCCTCGATGACGACCGGGAGCCGATGGGCGACGTACGGCGCGACCTCCTCGAGCGGCGGATTGCGCAGGCGCGGCATCGAGCGGAACATCGACCCCGCAAAAGTAGCGTACGCGCGACCCGGCGAGGGAAGCGATTCAGCGCGTCTTTCCTTGCACCGTCGCCATGCTCCCGGCAGCCGCGAGGACCTCGACCGCGTCGCGACCGCGCAGCCCGGTGATCGCCCATGCTGCAGCGAGGAAGAACGGGATGGCCGCGAGCCTCATCGGGAGCGGGGCGACGACGCCTGCGCCCCCGACGAGCAACGTCATGGAGGTGACTCCGACGACGATGACCGCGAGCGCGCGATGAACGGGGAGCTCGAGGGGGTAGAGGCGACGAGAGAATGCAAAGGCGACCTCGGACGCGACCAGCGTGCCGGCGAGCAGCGCTGCGCCCGCCGCGAAGATGCCGAGGGTGCGGAGCAGCAGCCACGTGACGGGCAGGGCGACGAGGAGGTGGGAGGCTGCGACCACGATCCAGGCGCCAGTGCGCTTGGCGAAGTCGGCGCCGATGCCAGCGACGCGGAGGACGCCGTCCCCGACGAAGGCGAAGATCAGCGCAGGAGCGATGACGGCCGCGGCGGGCGCTGCGCCGGGAGAGAGGAGCGGGAAGACCTCGGGCGCAACGGCGGCCGCGGCGAAGGCCATGGTGCCGAAGCCTACGACGTAGACGCGGAGGAACATGGCGATGATCTCGCCGGCCGCGGGGTTTGCGTACATCCGGAAGGCGAAGGGCTCGAACACCATCGCGAGCGCAGCGTTCCCGAGCGCCACCGGGCCCACGATGCGCAGCGCGAGGTCGTAGCGTCCGGCGTCTGCGACTCCGAGGATCGCCTTGATGAGGTAGCGATCGAGGTCGCGCAGGCAGACGAGCAAATAGAGGAAGGCGATCGGCGCGCCGAGGCGGGCCAGGGTCCCGATCATGGAGAGGCTCGGCCGCGCGCGGAAGGTGTGACGGCAGCTGGCGGCCATCAAAAGGACCAGCGCGATCTCCGCGCACAGGCGAGAGACGAGCAAGCCGCGCAGCCCGTCGCGCAGCGCGATGACGAGGACGAACATCAGCGCCGCCTCTATCAGCTCGCGCACCACGACCAGCCTGGCCAGCGTGGAGTGGCGCTCCTCGTTGCGCAGCTGATCCGCGAACGCGGTCGTCAGCGTGAAGGGGACGAGGGTGACGGCGGTGAATACGACGGCGAACGATGCGTCGGCGGAGCCGGTGGTGAGCCTCGAGAGCGGTGCGGACGCGAGGACGAGGAGGCCCGCGGCGATGACTGCCACGACCGCGCGCGCGGCGATGACGGAGGCGAAGACGGAGGCCCGTCGCTCCGGCGGCTCATGGGGAGCGAGGCGGAGCGCGGCGGTCCCCATGCCGAGCTCGCAGGCGACGTGCACGAAGGGAATGATGAGGGACACGAGGACGAACGTGCCGTAGGCGCCGAAACCGACGGCGGCCACGACGAGCGGGATGATCACGAAACGCAGCACGCGCGGAGCCAGGAACGCGACGCCGTACACTCCCGCCGCGCCGGCGAGGCGGCGAGCGATCGACCGCCGCGTCGGCTCGCTCATGAGGATGCCAGGGTACCCTGCGGCGGGTTACCCTGTAATGGCATGGATCTACGACGCCGCGGCGAGCGGCTCCTCCGGCGCATGGCCCGGGCGGCGCTCGGCAGGGTTCGAGCGTCGCGCCCCCCGAGGGTTCCGCGGCTCGTCAACTGGGACCTGACGTACGCCTGCCCGCTCCGGTGCGAGCACTGCTACTCGGAGTCCGGCCGGCGCCCTTCGCGCCAGCTGGCGCAGGCGGAGCTCCTGCGCGTGGCGGACGTGCTCCTCGCGCTGTCGCCCGTGCCGGAGGTCGTCTTCACGGGGGGCGAGCCGCTGCTCGTGAAGGGCATCGTCGAGATCGCAGAGCGCCTTCGCCGCGGCGGCTCGAAGCTCGCGCTCTACACGAGCGGCTACCAGCTCCGTCCGCCGCTGGCAGACGACCTCACGCGGCTCTTCGACCGCATCGCGGTATCGATCGACGGTGACGCCGCCGAGGTGAACGATCGCATCCGCGGCCGCGGGGGAGCCTTCCAGACGGCGCTCGGGGCGCTCGAGCAGCTGGAGGCGGCGGCCAGGGGCAGGCCCGTGAAGCTCGGCATCGAGTGCACGGTGGTGCGCTCGAACCTCGAACACCTGGAGGGACTCTCGCGAGACCTTCCGCGCAGGTTCCGCCGCATCGACTTCGTCCACTTCGGGGCCGCCATACCCACCGGCCTGGCGAGCGAAGAAGCGTATGCGGCGCGCGAGCTTCTCGACGAGCAAGGCCTCGCCAGGCTTCGAGCGCATTCTCGGGCGCTCCGCGACTCGGCGCCGCGCGGCGTGCGAGTCGCCGTGTTCGACAACGCCGCGTTTCGCATGTCGAAGGCCCAGATACGGCAAGGGCGCGCGAACGACGATCTCGTGAAGATCGAGGCCGATGGGCGCATGCGCGCCGTCGACATTTACGAGGGCACAGTGGGACACGTGCTCGAGGAGCCATTCGACGTTCTGTGGGCGCGCGCGTGCGAGCGGCATCGCGCGCCCTTCGTCGAGGAGCAGCTCGCGAACGCGCGCACGATGGAGCAGTGGGCGCGGGCGACGCGTGCGATCGACCGGCACTACGCGGCGCCGGAGGACCTCGCGCGCATCCGGGCGCGCTGAAGCGGTCAGCCTTCGATTCCGCGATGTGCTTCCCACCAGGCGACGGCCTCGGCGAGGCCCGACGCGAGCGTCGCGCGAGGCACGATTCCAAGATGGCGCGCCTTCGACGTGTCGAGGATGCGGTCCGCCGTGCGGATTCGTACGTGATGGGGCGTGAGGCGTGGGCCGGCGCGTGGCACGAGCTCGTTGAGCCTCGCAGCGGCGAGCGCGACCGAGCGCGGCACGCGGGGAAAGAACGGCGACCTGCCCAGCGCCAGCGCGATCCCCACGGCAAGGGCGCGGTGGGAGGTCGGCTCGGCGTCCGCGACGTGGAGGACCTCGTGCCCCTGTCCGGCGGCGAGCGCTACGATCGCGTCGGTCAGGTTGGCCACGTGGCAGAGCGACCATCGATTGTCGCCACGGCCCAGGAGCACGAAGCGCCGCGAGCGCATGCGCCGGTACACGAAGTGGACGTAGCCTCCTCGGTCGTGGCTGCCGTACACCTCGGGCGCGACGATCGCGGTCCAGCGGAGCCCGGACGTTGCGGCGAGGGTCACCTCCGCCTTGCGCTTGTAAGCACCGAACCGGGTGAGCTCGCCAGGAGGCGTGTCCTCCGTGATCGCCCGTACTGTCGTCGTGCCGTATCGGCTGTTGCCGCTCAAGAAGACGAAATGTGCACCCCAAGATCGGGCGGCCGTGGCCAGGCTCGCGACCCCATCCCCGTACACTTCCTGGCATCGCCGATCGATCTCGTCGTCGGCCGCCCCATCATCGCGCCTCCACGCGCCTGCCGCGTAGATGACGACGTCGTGCGGAGCGATCCGTGGTGGCGCACCGACCCGCCCCTCCAGAATGGAAGCTCCGCGGAGACGCACGTCCGCGCGCGCGCGCTCCGCGTCCCTGGCGAGCGCGGTCACGTCGTCGCCCCGCTCGATGCAGGCACGGGCGGCGTGACCGCCGATGAAGCCGGTGGCACCGATGACGAGGACGCGCATCGAGCCAATCCTAACAAACGCCGCGCCGGCGTCGCGAGCGGGGGGTACCCTGAGCCTGTCGATGCTCGTACAGCTACGCCCCTCGCGCGATCGTGTCGCGCGCAGCGTCGCCCACCGTCGCAGCGTGGCGCTCGTCGTCATGCCGGTGCATCACCCGAGCATGCCCTCCCTGGCGGTCGCCACGCTGTCAGGCGGGCTCCGCGCGCGAGGTCACCACGTCGACGTGCTCTCCCTCAACGTCACAGCCGCAGGGAACATCGGCCTGGACACCTACGAAATCGTCAGCGCCGAAGACGCCTGGCTCCACAACGTGGCCGAGTGGCTTTTCGCGCATCCATCGATCACGCCCGGCGCGAGCGACGCCGAGGCCATGCACGGCTACCTCCGGTCGGCTGGCGCTCCCCGAAGGCTCGCGGAGCTCGACCTCTCGCGGCTGCGCGGCGAGTGCGACGCGCTCATCGAGCGTTGGGCCATCACGATCGACTGGCGCGCCTACGACGTGGTCGGTTTCTCGGTGGTTTTTCAGCAGCTCAACGCCTCCCTGCGCCTGGGGGCACGCATCAAGGGTCGCTCGCCCGCCACGCGCGTCGTCTTCGGCGGTTCCTCCATGGAGCGTCCAATGGGCGATGCCGTCCTCACCCGGTACCCGTGGCTCGACGCCGTCTTCAGCGGCTACGCGGACTCCACGCTCCCTGCGTATGTCGAGGCGCTTCCGCCGCGCGCCTCCGAGCCAATCGGCGATGACGGTCCGTACGATCTCGACGAGCTGCCCATCCCCTCCTTCGACGAGTACCTCGGCGCGGTCGACGACGCCGGGCTGCGCGGCAGGATAAGGCCGCAAATCCTCCTGGAGACGTCGCGCGGCTGCTGGTACGGCGAGAAGCACCACTGCACCTTCTGCGGCATGAACGGCGTGCAGATGCGTTTCCGCAAGAAGAGCGCGGACCGCGTTCTCGAGGAGGTGCGCGCGCTGTCCCGTTACGGGCTCCCCCTCTGGGCGACCGACAACATCCTCGACATGGGGTTCTTCCAGGATCTCTTCCCGCGCATGCAGGCCGAAGGCGTGCGTTTCCCGGCGTTCTTCGAGATCAAGTCGAACCTGAAGCGCGATCAGCTGGAGACGATCGCAGCGCTCGGCATCAACCGCCTTCAGCCGGGCATCGAGAGCCTTTCGACGAAGCTCCTTCAGCGCATGCGGAAGGGCGTCACCGGCATCCAGAACATCTGGTTCCTCCGCGCCTCCGAGGAGCTCGGCGTCCACAACCAGTGGAACGTCCTCTACGGCTTCCCTCGCGAGGAGCGCGAGGAGTACGCCGCGATGGCAGCGCTCCTGCCCGATCTGTCGCACCTCGAGGCGCCGACGGGTTGGGGCAAGATCCACCTTTTGCGCTTCAGCCCGAATCACACCGACGCCGCGAACCTCGGCTTCGTCGATGTCCGGCCCGGGCCGTCGTACGAGCTCGCGTTCGGGCGACACCCGCGCCTCGAGGACCAGGCCTACGTCTTCGAGCACGGCTACGACGACGGCAGGAACCCGGCGACGTACACGCGGTCGGTCGACGAGGCGTGCAGCCGCTGGAGTCGGCTGAAGCGACTGCCCTTCGCTCCGCGCTGCGAGGTGGTCGACGTGGGCGGCACGCGATGGCTGTACGACACACGCCGTCGTGCCGAGGTGGGGCGCGCCTGGCCCCGCGTGCGCCGCGTCTCCGACGCCGAGTGGGCGCTCCTCGAGGCGATCGAGAGTCCGATCCGTCCGGAGGCGCTCGCGCAGAAGTGGTCGCGCATAGAGCCCTTCGAGCCGCTCCTCTCACGCTTCCTCGACGAGCGGATCGCTGCCGCCGGCGACGGGCGCGTCGTGCGTCTCGCCGTCATTCGCAAGGATCGTTCGCCTTGGTCCGAGGTGCGAAGAGTGGTCCACGCGAAGGCGATCGTCGCGTGGCGGAGGTTGCGCAGGCGCCTGTGACTACATCGCACGGCGCACGGCCGTGATGACCTTCTTCACCAGCCGCGGCCCGAGGCGCGACTCTTCGGGGACCACGACCAGCCGGACCCAGCGGCCATCGCGGTGGAGCACGAGCCAGCGCCGTTCGAGCTCGGCGAGCGTGCTCCGCGTCACCGGATCGCACGGCAGGGCCTTTTCCAGCGTCGGCCGTTCGAGTCGCTCGAGCATCCCCCACTCGAGCTCCGAAAGCCCGTGCAGGCGAGACGTCCGACCCGGCCGCGTATCGAGCACCAGCTTGCGCCTCCCCACGTGGACGACCTCGCACCGCGGCCGCGTGATCGCCGAGCGTGCCCCGCTCCTCCATGCCTCGGCGGCGTCGAGAGCGGGCCGTGCGTACACCGCGGGCGATACCGGACCGGGGAAGTCGAACTCGAAGTGGTAGGCGACGTCCCCGAGCATCGAGTGGTTGCCGAACGCCTGCGTGTACGCCCGGTGCGGCCGGACGTTGGTGATCCCGAATCGCTCCGGCCACTTCTGCATCGGGCTGAAGCGCACGAGCTCCACCTCGACGCACGCGAGCGGCGGCGGCAAATGGGAGAGCTTCGGGATGAGCGCAGCCTGGTCGGCGTAGGCCGCAGGATCCTCGCCCGGAAACCCCCACAGCAAGTGCCATTCGGGCCGAACGCCGAGCTCGCGGGACGCCCGCAAGAGCCACACGTTCTGGACGGACGTCTCCCCTTTGTCCATCAGCCGCAGGACATCCGTGGACAGGCTCTCGATGCCCGGATTGATGACGTCGATCCCAGCCTCGAGAAGCCGCCTGAGCTGGGGGCGGGTGAGGTTCGCCTTGAGCGACACACTCCAGCGCACTTCGAGCTTCGCTCCCTCATCGCGCAATCGGGGCAGGAGCTCGTCGTAGGCGCGCGGCGCCAGAATGTTGTCGACGAGGAAGAGCTTCCGCTTGTGGCGCTTGAGTGTGCGTATCTCGTCGACCACCCGCGCGGGCGACTTGTCGAAGAACGCCATCTGGGAGCCGTTGAGGCCGCAGAAGACGCAGTGGTGCTTCTGCCCCCACCAGCAACCTCGCGCGATCTCGAGCGGCACCTGCGGCCGCACGCGCCACGCGAGCCCCAGCTCGTCGAGCTTCCGGAAGTACTCGCCGAACTCGGGGATCGGCACGTCGTCGAGCGCGATGGGCTCGTCCCCCGAGATCACGGTTCCCGTCCCGGGGGGCAGCTCCTGGAGCCAGCGCGGGAAGGTCTTGTCGGCGTATCCCGTGAAGACGGCGTCGAGCCAGGGGAAATGCGCCGCCACAGCCGGGCCGGCGGGGCCCTCCAGGTTGATTCCGCCGAGGACGACGCGCACGCGTGGATGCGCCCGTTTGATCGCCTTCGCCAGGCGGAGCGACGCGTTGAGCTGCTGGAACATGACCGTGAAGCCGACGACGTCGTAGGCGTCCCAGGCCACGCGTTCGACGAAGCGCGCGAGCTCCCGGTCGAGCAGCCCCCGCATCCGTGCCAGGCCCATCGACCCGAGGCGGGCTCTCCACGGCCCCGTCCCTGCCGTGCGCAGGAACTCTTCGAAGCGGGCGCGCGTCGCGCTGCCCGGCATGAGGCTCTCGTCCGCCGCGAGCCACTCGCCCACCATGAGGCGCCACCCGGAGTCCTCGGCCACCCAGCGATAGCTCTCGAGGCCGAACGCCTTGACCACGTCGAGGTCGAGGTGATGCACGTCGACGGCGTGTCCATCCCGGCGCAAGCTCGCCGCGAGCAGGCCGAGCGCGAGCGATGGGGTGTCGACGCCTCCGAACGGAGCGGACACGAGCGCCACGCGGCGTGCCGCTGGCGCCCGGGCCGGCGCCCGCGCTGGAACACCGTTACCGGACCTCCGCAGGGTGACGAGCATCGTGGTCACCGCAGTCCGCGCGCAAACAGGCCCATGACGCTCGCCCGCCGGTCGGACAGCCAGCACTGCGCCGCGCGCCGAACGCCCCGGAGCGCCATCCCATCCGTGTAGCCAGGCGGAAAGAGGCTTCGGACGGTGTCGCTGAGCTCCATGTCCATCACGAGGTGGACGCGCTCGACGGGGCTCCGGTTCCGGACGCTATGGGGAAACGCGAAGTCGCCGTACCACAGCTCGCCCGGCTTCATCGCGACCCGGCGGCCCGCGATGAAGAAGTCCACGTCGGGGTGGGTCACGATGGGGACGTGGAGGCGCACGGTGGCCCTGTCGAAGCTGGAGTCGGGATCGCAGTGCTGGAAGACTCGCGCCCCGGGGGCGAGGCAGAGAACGCGCACGCTGCGCATGGGCGCCTCGAAGCTCCGCAGCACGTCCTGCATGTAGTGGCAGGCTGCGAGCGCCTCGGTCGGCCAGAATGGCTCGCTGCCACACGCCAGGGACTCCGTGCGACCCTCCATCGCGTACAGGCTGACGCCCGTCCACGTCCCGCGCCCGTAGCTCTTGGCGAGTCGCACCTGCGGAAACTGCCGAAGGATGGCCAAATCGTCGACCAGGCGAGCGACGTCGAAGCGACGCGGCAGGCGGAACGCCAGACGAAAGCCTTCGCGCAGGGTCACCGCACGTCATCGTGACACGGTTCGGGGCGGACGCGCATCCCCAGGACCCGCCACTCCTCGTCCGTGTCGCTCCCCGCTGCGCGAAGGACCGAGAGCGCGGTCGTGCGCCGGAAGTCCACGGGTAGTGAGCTCGCCTCGACTCGTCTGGACCCGACGGCGGTGAAGGTCCGGTCGTTCCCCGTGGCCACGATCACACCGCCTGGCCCCGGCGCGTCGAGGGTCACCGTGACGACTCCGCAGCGCACGCCGGTGGCCGGTCCGACATCGTAGGTGGTCATCGCGTGCATCGCGTCGGGGAACAGGTCGTCGCGCGCCGCCTCACCGTGTCGCGCGACGGTGGAGAGGCATGAACGAGCGGGCGTGAAGGCGAGCCTCCGCAGCGCTATCGCATGCGCCTCGTCGCGCGCCGTCACAAAGGCGTGGAGCTCGACCTGGACCGCGTCCGTCGCCAGGAAAGTGCCCGTGCGAAACGGAGCCCAGATCGGCGTGAGATTCCCCGACGTCGTCAGCGCCCCGCCCACGGTCAAAGAGTAGCTCCCGACGGCATCCACGGACCGAACGTCGCCGGTGAGCCGCCCGCACGACGCGCGGGTCACGACGCGCAGCGTGCCTGCAGCGACCCGTTCTCCCCACCGGAACACGGTCCCGTCGGCGTCCGTCTCCGCGCGCATCCATCCGTGGGTCGGCGCCCACGCGCCCACGACGCCATCGTCGTCCGTCAGGTCGATCTTGCGGAGCGTGAAGCGGCCGAAGCGCTCGACGATCTCGCCACCGCTGATGGTCTCGGCGCCAGCGCGCTGAAGGGCCCACCCGACGTCCGGCACGGCACCGAGCGCGGGATCCTGGCAGACGGGCTTGAAGAAGCCGCCATCGAGGCCCGGCTGGATCGGCACGATGCCGTTCCGGTGCGCAGCCCTCATGGCGCGGTGCTCGTCGTGAACGACGTCGGCGGGCGCTCCGAACCCGTCGAGCACCAGCAGCGACCCGGGGGGCAGCCGTGCGAGCGCGCCGGACAGGCGGTCGTGGTCCGGCTCGTCGACCACGTGGAATCCGCTCGGGCGGGCTAGCTGCGCAGCCGCAACGAGATCCCCGACGACCCACACGCCGAAGGACAGTACGATCCACCGCC
Source organism: Polyangiaceae bacterium (assembly GCA_036501935.1). Lineage (GTDB taxonomy): Bacteria > Myxococcota_A > Polyangia > Polyangiales > Polyangiaceae > Palsa-1150. The sequence continues at coordinate 170,105 of DASXZL010000078.1, forward strand.
GACGGCGACCGACGAACGGTGTCAGCGCGGCCATCGGGATCACGAGAGACGCTTCGAGGAGAAGGCACTTCGCGCGGACGTACCGGTTCGACACGAAGATCATGACGACGCCCACGACGACCACCAGGCAACCGACCGCGCCGAGGAGGCCCGGGCGACGCCGCTCGCGGAAGATCACAGCGGCCAAGATCGCCAGCGCGGCGGCCACCGCGGCGTACTCGACCACACTCGTCGCGGTGGGCGGCCAGGGAGCGGGCCACGGCGGCCAGGGGTCGACGCCCAGCAGCGTGGCGAGGTCGTCGACGGGGAGGCGGTCGAGCCATCCGCGCTGCGGGAAGAGTCCGGCCGACTCCGCCGGTGTACGCACCGCCACCGTGCCGAACGCCGCCCACGCCGCGCGCCAGAACGTCATCGGAAATGCCGCCGCCGCGAGGACACCTGCGGACGCCGTCCAGGCTACCCGGCGCGCCACGCCACGCGCCCCACCGAGGACCAGCAGGGCAACGACACCCAGAAACATCATGGGCGCGGCGTCGGCGAAGACGTTCATCGCTCCGCCGATGAGCAGAGCCGCGGGAACGACGCGCCGAACGCCGCCGCGAAGGGACACGCGCGCCAGCGCCGCGAGCGCCACGGGGAACAACGCGAACGCGAAGAGTTGCCCCAGCAGGTGTTGCCACCCGAGGAAGATGGGCGCCGCCGAGAGTACGACCGCAGCCGCAGCGACCGCGCGGGGCCACCACGGTCGCCGGGGCACTCCGACCGCCACGCCGATCGCGGTGGCCGCCTGCGCGACCAGCCCGGTCAGCGTGGCGGTGACTACGGCGATCGCCACGGTCCCGTCGACGCGGGCAAGCGCGACCACCACCCCCGCCAGATTGGCGGCGCCGGTCCGCCAGAGCCACCCGTGCACGACCGACTCGGTCAGGCAGTGGGTGGCTCCACCATCGTCGACGTGCTCGAGCCATGGATGGGACACCAGCCGCTCGGCGACAGCGAGATAGTACGTCGCGTCGTCGTTCGTGAGCGCCACCGCGGTCGCGCGCCCGACGATCGCCGTGGGGAGTGCCCCTACCGCGATGCCCAGGACGACGACCGCGACCTCGCCGATCGACGGCCGCGGGAGGGCGCGCCTGTAAAGGAGATACGCCGCGGCCAGGAGCGCGAGCGCGGGGACGACCCACGCCCCGGTGCGCAACGGAAGCCACAGCTCCACGACGTCGAGCACCGCGAGCAGCACCGCGATTCCGAGGAGAGGGGACGCTGCCGCCAGAAAGCCGCGGTCGCCGCGGGCCGGGGCAATCACCACGACCACCGCCGATCCCACAAGCTCGGCCAGGAACAGGAGCAGCGCGGCTCCCAGGCAGGTGAGGATCATCCTGTCCGCAGGAGCGCGCGCACGACGTAGAGCGCGCTGTGGTCTGGGACGAGGGTCACCTCACGGGGGTCACCCTCGACCACGTGCATCGCGCCGAAGCGGGGCAGCCACCGTTCTCCGCCAGGGAAGCGCAGGAGCCCGCCGTCATTCTCGCCCCAGCCGGGCGTCGCGTACCAGAGTACCTCTGCGCCCGCGCTTCGCGAGACGTGAGAGCCCTTCACGTAGGCCCGAACGGAAACGCCTCCGACGTGCAGGCCGGAGTGACCCGTGATCACCCGTAGGAAATCGCGCAAGGGGCCGCCCTCGAGCGAGAGCGCCAGCGCGCATACCGGCGCGCAGTCGCGCCGACATCCCTCGTGCGGTCGGACCGGCGCCTCGTAGTACATGTACCCCGGATCCGTTCCGCCGAGCCCGCGCGGGTCGGGCGACACGCGCGACAGGGGAAGGCCGGGGAGCGCCGATGCGACCAGCACGGCCAGATCGCGGGGCAGCAGGTCCTCGACGGCGGCACGTCGCTCCGAGGCGAACCGCGCTGCGAGGACGCCGACGTCCGCGGCAACAGCCGCCACCGGGCGCAAGGACTCGAAGTCGACGCCGGCGTGCCGACGAAAGAGTCTCACGACGCGCGCTCGTAGAGCCACCCGCTCAGCGTGTAGCGGACGTCGGGACCCGTGACCATCGTGACTTCGTGCCGATTGTGCTCGCGCGGCTCGAAGATGTGGAGCGCTCCGAAGCGCGGCGTCAGCGTCTCTTCCGTGCGCCCCGTGAACCGGAGGTGCCCGCCCCAGATGGCTTCCCACCGGGCCGAGGCGTGCCAGACGAGCGAGACGGCGCGCCGCGATCCGGCGTCGACCGCGTCGTCGGCGTGCTCCTCGAGGTAACCGCCGCGGGGATAAGCATGGGCCACGAGGACCGGGCGGCCACGTCCGCCGAGGTGGTTGCAGAGCTGGCGATGCGAGGTGATGGCCGCGATCAACTCCTGCAAGGGGCCGCACGCGAGGGAGCCGATGAAGGCTTCGACCGGCGACCGAGGCGCGCGCGGGTCGACCTCGACGATCGCATGGTGATGCCAGAAGCGCGGCGGCGCGCTCCGCGCGTTCTCGATGGGGACGTGGACCACGGGCATGAAGGGAAGACGTCGGAGGTCCACCGCGACGGCCTCCGCCACGTCCGCGGAGAGGAGGTCCTCGATGACGAGCCTGCGCCGCGCCGAATACTCCCGGCGCAGCTCGTCGAGTCGGGTGAGGACGCTCGGCCGGGGCACGATCTCCTGAGCCGACATCGGAAATGACGATAGCGCAGCTGGGCTATGATTTCGCCCGCCGACCATGCGGATCTGGATCACCGGGGCGACTGGCTTCGTGGGTGGGGCGGCGTTGCGTCGGCTGGCAGCGCGCGGGGACGAGGTCGTCGCGATCGCGCGCCCGAGCTCGGCCCACGCCCTCGATCGCACCCTGGCCTCGGTCGCCGTCGCGGATTTGCCGGACATCTCGGCGCTCCACACCGCCCCGCCTCCCGACGTCATCGTTCATTGCGCTGCGGAGATCTTCCCACGAGGGCCCGATGCGGAGCGAAGGTCGCGTGCAGTCCACGTCGATGCCACCAAGGCGCTCGGAGAGCGAGCGGACAGAGACGGCGCGCGCTTCGTCCATCTGTCGACGACCGACGTCTACATTCACGAAACGAGCGCTTTCACCATCGACGAGGACTCGCCCACGGGACCAACCGCGCTTTACGGCCGGACCAAGCTCGAAGGGGAGCTATGCCTGCGGCGAGCGTGCCGCGACGCCGTCATCCTTCGCCCCCCGGGCATCTACGGGCCCGGATCGCGCGCGGACTACGTCCAGCATGTCGTGCGCCGGCTTGCAAAGCGGCGGTTCGTGATAGTGGGCGACGGGCGCCCCCTGAGGTCGTGGGTCTACGTCGAGAACCTCGTGGACGCCATCGTCCGGGCCGTGGACGGCCGCATCCCTTCCGGCACTTATCTCATAGACGACGGCGAGCCCGTGTCACACCGCGACCTTGTCGCCACCATCGCGCGCGCCCTGCGCGTTCCGGCGCGCTTTCTCCACGTACCCGTCCCGCTGGCTCGCGTGCTCGCTCGCTCCCTCGAGCCGGCATGCTCGACCCTGGGCGTCGCAGCTCCGCTCACGATGCATGGAGTGCGTTTCCTCAGCGAGGGCTTCCCGCTCGACACTCGCCGCCTCCGAGCGACCGGCTTTGCGCCCTCCTGGCGCCTCGAGGAAGCCATCGACGCCACCGTCCGGTGGGTATGCGGCTGATCGAGCCGCGATGTGCATGCGGCCGCAGTGAGCACACGGTCAGGCTTGCTGCCGGCAGTAGAAGTGGAAGTCGTCCGCCTGATGGCCGACCCCCTGGGTCATCGTCCGAAAGGCGTAGAAGAGCACCAGAAGCCCGGCGATCGAGCCCATGGCGAGCGTCATGGCCCGGGGGGGGATTTGCCGAATGTCCGCGGTCGAGCCCCCCATGTCTGCGCGTCTGCCGCCGTAGGTTCGGCGACGGCGACGGGAATGGCAAGCGGCAGGGAAGCTTCGGCCGCGGCGCGCGTATGCGTTCGGGCACGATGCGCCATTCCTTGCGTCCTCTCGCGGCGGCCGCTGCCGTCTTTCTCCTCCCCGTCGCAGCCGGCCTCGGTTGCTCGTCGAGCCATGCGCCTGCGGGATCGAGCGCCTGCACCGCCCTCGAGACCTGCTGCGCGTCGCTCTCCGGCGAGGAGGCGACGAGCTGCCACGACGCGCTCTCGGGGGCAACGAGCTCCGCCTGCGCCTCGACCCTCGCGGCCCTGGTGCAGGCCGGCGGGTGCACGGCCGAAGGCTTCGATGCGGGCAACCCCGGGACCGGGACCGACGGCGGGGTCCCGTGCACCCTCACTGGCACCTGCCCTGGTGGCTCCAGCGGGAGCGACGTTGGTTCCGACGCAGGCGGCACCGCCACCGGGCCCCAGTGCGTGACGGCCGGCGCGTGCGAGGACGGTACGCCCTACTCGACGTGCGTCGAGACGAGCAGCTCCGGGGCGTGCAACGCCGCCGTCGTCTTCGCGAGCGGGGAGACCTTTCCCTGCGCCTCTTGCGGCGACTGCGTGTCGGCGACCCTCAGCGCCGAGAGCTACTGTTCGATGACGACGACGACGACCCCCGATGCCGGTCCCGACACGGGGCCCTCCTGCGGGACGGCCCCCGTCCTGCACCCGGAGACGACGCCCGGCGTCTACTGCCCCTTCACCGAGGCCGGCTCCATCCACTGCGCCGCGGCCCAGGAGTGCTGCGAGACGCCGAGCACCGTGACGAACGGCTCGACCTGCGAAGCGGCCGGCACGACGTGCCCGATCGCCGGCTCGCTGGCGTGGGCATGCAATGGCCCGATCGACTGCCAAGGCAACGCCGCCGGTCCCGCGTGCTGCGCCGCCGGTACCGTCGCGCCGGACCCCGTGTGCGGCTTCGACCGCGGGACCAACCTGACAGGCTCGCATTGCGCCACGAGCTGCGCGCCGAACGAGGTCGACATCTGCGCGTCGACGACGGACCCGTGCCCCACCGGGACGCTGTGCACGCCCTTCAAGGTGGCAGGCGTCGTGCTGGGCACGTGTCTTTGAGGAGGACCGGCCGCGGTCAAGCCCCGTAGTGATTCATCGCGATGCGGAGGACGTTGCTCGGGACGTCGAGCTTCGCCTCCGGCATGGACCCGACGGACAGGGTCGCCTCGCGCGGATCGCACCCGCATGCGCGGCAGAGGTGCTCGCGGAGCGGCGCCCAGGCGACCGTCCTCTGCGAGCCGCCGGCGTCGGCGCCGTGCGTCGCCACGTAGAGCAGCGTCGCCCGCGCAATCCGGACCGAGGCGCCGTCGATGCGTCGCGCCGAGAGCTCGGCGTCGACCGCGTGGAAGTTCGCTGCCAGCTGGCGCACGAGCGGCGCCAGCATGCCCGCGAGCCCCAGCTCTTGCTCGAGCGCCTCGCGCGTCACGACGCTCGCGACGAGGGGCTCGAGCGCCTCTACGCTCGCCACGCGCGGTGCCGTGCCGAAGAGCCCCGCTTCCCCGAACGGCGTCCGGGGCCCGAGCTCCCCGATCGGCACCTCGCGTCCGCCCACGGTCTTATACACACGCGCCCGCCCGCGCACGATGACGTACGCGCAGTCGGCGGCGTCCCCCTCGCGTACGATGACGGCTCCCGCGGGGAACGTGCGTTCGGGCAACGGTTTCGGCCCGCGCATGAAGGCCTCCACGTCTTCCCGAAGAGCGTCGACGGTCTGGTAGCGCGCGGCGGGGTCGCGCTGCATCGCACGCACCGCGACGTCGCACAGAAACTCGGGCACGGAGTGGCGGGCCGCCAGCCACGGGTGCTCGTAGTCGCCCCGCGCGGCGCGGATCAGCACCTCCACGGGTGTATCGCCCTCGAACGGCGCCTTGCCGACCAGCACGTGGTAGAGGATGGCGCCGAGCGAAAAGACGTCGCTGCGCGGGTCCGCCCCGCGTCCCGAGGCCTGTTCGGGCGCCATGTACGACGGCGTCCCCGAGATGATCCCCGGCTCGGACAGGGCGCCCGTGGGTACGCTCACGCGAGGCGGCACCTGAGCTGCCGGCGCGAAAGGCGACGGGCCCACCTGCCCGATGAGCCGCGCGATCCCCCAGTCCATCACGTAGACCTGCCCGCGCTCGGCGACCATCACGTTGTCCGGCTTGAGGTCCCGGTGAACCACCCCGCGCGCGTGGGCGAACGCCACGGCGTTGCAGACCGTCACGAAGATCTGCAGGACTCGAAAGAGCTCGCCCCAGTCGCCATGATGCGCCCCGCGCGCGAGCTCGTCCTCCAGCGTGCTGCCCGGCAAGAGCTTCATCGTGAAGTAGAGGGCACCGTCGGGGGCGACTCCGAGGCGATGGACCGGGGGGATGTTCGGGTGGTCGAGCTGCGCGGTGATCTGCGCCTCCTCGACGAACATCTTGCGGCTGCGCTCTTCGTGCGCGTGCTCGCGGTCGAGGAGCTTCATCGCCAGGCGCCGCTGCAATGGCACGTCGACCACCCGGCGGACCTCGCCCTGGCTGCCGCGGCCCACCGGCCCGTCGTCGAGGTAGTCGGCCGCCTGGGTGCCCGGCGGGTCGGTCGCGGGCGGCGTCATCGTTCCACCCTCGGCTGGCCGGGGCCGGAGCCGCCGCTCGTCGGAATGACAGGGACCAGGAGGTGGGCATCGCGGGCTCCGCCGCAGTGGAGGACGGCGGTGTATCCGAAGAGGCCCTTCTTCGGGAGCGCGTCCTTGCCGTACGGATGCGCCGAGACGATGGCCGGCACCTTCGCGTCGCCCTCGGGACGGAAGACGTTCACGCGCAGCACCGTCCCGTCGCGCATCGGGACCTCGGCGTCGCGGTCGAAGCGCACCCCGCTCGGCGGGGGCGTGATGCTCGCCCAGCCGCTCACCATTCCGCCCAGTCGCTCGAGCGCATATCCGATGCCCGGCCCGTCCATGACCGACGACGATACCAGGGTCGCGCCCGGCTCGGCCGTGCGTCCCTCGAGGGTGATACTCTGAGATCGTGCGCCCCCTCTTTCTCGTCGCTCCCGTGGTCGTCGCGGTCGCCTGCGGGGGCGGCCACTCCACCTCTTCCTCTCCCGACTCGGGTAGCTCCGGCTCGAGCGGCTCCAGCGGCGGCGACGACGGGGGCAACCAGACCGGCTACGACGGAGCAGCGCCGTCTTCTCCGGCCACGACGTGCACACCGGCCGCAACGCCGATCGACACTTCCCAGCCCACCACCGTCGTGGGCACGGGCACCCCCGCGAGTTGCACCGAGCAGGCACTCGACGCGGCGGTCGCCGCCGGCGGCATCGTCACCTTCGACTGCGGTACGGCGCCCGTCACCATCACGGTCACCGCCGAGGTCCCCGTCACCATGGACACCACGGTCGACGGCGGCAAGCTCGTCACCCTGAGCGGCGGCAAGTCGACGCGCATCATGCACATCAAGAGCGCATGGAACGTCGCCACGCCTCTCCTCACGGTGCAAAACCTCACCTTCACCGACGGCTTCACCACCGACGTCCCCAACACGTCGTCGACCTCCGAAGGCGGCGCGGCCATCTTCGAGGACGGGGGCTCGCTCACCGTGATTGGCTGCACCTTCACGAACAACCAGTGCGCGTCGACCGGCGAGGACGTCTCGGGCGGCGCCATCAACGGCCAGGGCGTCGGCACGCTCATCGTCGAGTCGAGCGTCTTCACTGGCAACAGCGGCTCCAACGGCGGCGCCATCGGGACGCAGGACGAGAGCGTGACCGTCTCGAACAGCACGCTCGAGGGCAACAGCGCGACCGGCACCGGCGGCAACCCGGGCAACGGCGGCGACGGGGGCGCCATGTCCTACGACGGCGCGCACGTCCCCTGGACCATGTGCGGCGACACGTTCCGCCAGAACCACGCCAACGCCGCCGGAGGCGCCGTTTTCCGAGTCGCCTACAACGACGAGCCGGTGAACATCGACCGCTGCATCTTCGACGGCAACTCGGTCGACCCGACCGCCGGCAACGCGGGCGGCCTCTACCTCGAATACGCCACCATCACGATGACCGGCACGACCGTCTCGAACAACTCGGCCAACTTCGGCGGCGGCATCTGGATCGGCCACGACGCCGTCGCCGCGCTCACCAACGACACCATCTCCGGCAACACGGCCAACATGGGCGGCGGCGTGTGGTTCGCGGGCGGCGTCACGGGGACGCTCCTCAACGTGACCGTCGCGAACAACCCCGGCAACGGCATGGCCGGCGGCGACACGGGGGTCACGCTTCAGAACACGCTCGTCGCCGGCAACACGCACGGCGACATGGAGGGCGAGGCGCAGTGCGACCACACACACGCGGGTGCCGGCGTGAACATGGAGAACCCGCTCGATCCGAGCTCGCCGTGCACGACGGCGGTCGTCGCCGCCGATCCCCAGCTCGGGTCCCTTCAGAGCAACGGCGGGGTCACCGAGACCATGTTGCCCGCCTCCGGCAGCCCGGCCATCGGCAAGGGCACGGGCTGCCCGCCGACCGATCAGCGCGGCCAGCCGCGCACGAGCCCGTGCACGCTCGGCGCCGTGGAAGCGCCGTAGCGCCGGTCTCGGTTCGGGTCCTCCGTCGCCGAGGCTACTGCCTGGGGCGAGGCGGCGCCTCGTGGAGCAACAACCAAAAGAGACCCAGCGTCTTCACGGCGTCGGTGAACTGCGCGAAATCGACGGGCTTGCGGACGTAGCTATTGGCTCCGAGCGCGTAACTCCGAACGATGTCCTCGTCCTGTTTCGACGAGGTGAGCACGACGACGGCCAGGAGCTTCGTCCGCTCGTCCGCGCGGATGCGCTTCAACACGTCCAGGCCCCCGATGCGAGGCAGGTTCAGGTCGAGCAGGATGACGTTCGGCATCGAGCTCAGGTCTCTCCCCGCGTGCGCGCCCGTGCCGAACAGGTAGTCGAGCGCCTCCGCGCCGTCGCGCGCGACGACGATGTCGTTGACGATGTTGTTCTTCTTGAGCGCGCGAAGCGTCAATAGCTCGTCGTCCTTGTTGTCTTCGACGAGCAGGATGTGCGGGGTGGTCATGTCGATGCTCCTTCGGCCTGATTCGAGAGCGTGAATCGGAATGTTGCGCCCTTGCCCACGTCCCCCTCGGCCCAGATGCGGCCGCCGTGTCGGTGGATGATTCGCTGGACGGTCGCGAGGCCGATTCCGGTCCCCGCGAACTCGCTGTCCTTGTGCAACCGCTGGAAGGGCGCGAAGAGCTTCGCGGCGTACGCCATGTCGAAGCCAGCGCCGTTGTCGCGGATCGAGTAGACGACCTCGCCGTCCTCGTTCTCTGCACCGAACGAGATGACGCCGGGCTCCCGCCCGTTCGTGAACTTCCACGCGTTGCCGATGAGGTTCTCGAGGACCGCGCGGAGGAGCGGCACGTCGCCCTCGGCGACGACGTCGTCCTGATTCTGGAAGTCGACGTGGCGGTCCGGATGATTGCCGCGGAGCTGTTTGACGACGGCGTCGGCGAGCCGGGTCATGTTGACCGTCTCCCGCCGCAGCTCCACCCGTGTGACGCGCGACAGCGTGAGCAGGGCGTCGATGAGCTGCCCCATCCGGTCGGCAGCGGCGCCGATGCGCTGGAGGTAATCGTGCGCTTCGGCGTCGAGCTTCGGGCCATAGTCCTCGAGGAGCACGTGACTGAGACCGTTGATGCCCCGGAGCGGCGCACGCAGGTCGTGCGCGACGGAGTAGCTGAACGCTTCGAGCTCTTTGTTCGCGACCTGGAGGGCGAGCTCCGCGCTCTTCTGCTCGGCGCCGAGGCGCTCGAGGTTCACGCTCATTTCGTTCGCGTGCACCGCCAGGTCGGCGAGCTCGTCGCGACTCGACACCTCGATGGGCTGCCGGAAATCGCCCCTGCCGAAGCGCTCGAAACCGCGGGTGAGCGACGCCACGGAGCGAAGCAGGCCGCGACTCACCACGAGCGAAAGCATCAAGACCGCGCTGAGGCACGCCACGGCCACCCACATCCCGTACGAGCGCGCAGACGCCTCGGCCTGCTCGACCGCGGCAAACGCCGACGTCAGGTCGTGGCGATCGAGCGCCGCGGTCTTGCGAATGAGGTCCAGCGTGTGGCTGCGCTTCGCTTGCATGGAGCTCATGGCGTCCACCAGTTGCTCGCCCGTCTCGCCGGCGATGAGCCGCCTGGAGACGTCGCTCGCGGTCGCGTAGTAGTCCTCGACCGCGGCCCGAAGCTCGCGTGCGTCCGCGGGATCCACCGCGCTGCGCGCCCCGTCGAGTCGGTCGAAGAAGGCCGTTTCGAGGTCCCGCGTGGAGGCCAACGTCTCCAGATCGTGCGCCGCGACCGCATCCTGGAAGCCGCGCTGCATCCGTTCGAGCTGGGCGACGAGCTCGGGCTCGAGCTCGATCTTCGGGAGATAGCTTTGCTGGATCGCCACGAGCTGCCGGTCGACGCGAGAGGCGATCACCGAGCTCGCGACGATGATCACCAGGAACGCGAGCGCCGTGACCCCCACGAGCGCGAGCAGCTTCAGGCGAAAGGTGAGGCGCATGGCGCTCAGCGGATCTCGACGGTTCGGCAGCCCTCGAGCTTCGCGGTCCCGGAGACGTAGCCGATGCCCGCAGGATGGCCGAGCACGAACTTCACCACTGCCTCGTCCGACTCGAGCTCGGGCGGGGGCACGTCGCGGCCGGAGAAGATGCGCTGTTGCCAGTATCCTTTCACGGCCTCGACCGAGCGCTCGAGCACGGCCCGCGTGAACGCGCGCCGGACGGGGGAGTCGGTTGGCAAATCGGCGGGTCGAATCACGTCGCCGCTGGGCCACGTGGTGACCTTCTTCAGGAAAGCGTCTTCGAGGAACTTGCGATCGACGGCGCCGACCGCGCTGTCGGGGTGGACGATGACCTGGAATGAGGGCGTCTGGCCCGCCCGTGCCGTGTGCGGTCCCATCATCGCGGCGAGGGCGACGAGGGCGAGCACCAAGAGCGAGGCGAAAGCCAGGCGGGGCAACATGATGTGCTCAGAAGTAGGCGGTGGTCTTCACGAGCAGGACTCCCCAGCTCTGCTGGAGCGCGTTGAGCGGGGTGTTGTTGTTGAGGGTCGGATCGAGCCCCGCGGTGCCGAACATGTAGTGGCCCTCCAGCTTGAACAGCCAGTTGTCGTTGATGTCGAAGCGAAGCGTGGTCGCGACGTCGTGCTGCTGGTTCTCCCGGCCGCTCCGCTGGTCCACGTTGGGGAACTGCAAGGCGTAGTACAAACCTGGAGCGAGCCACCGTGCTGCGCGGTAGGTCGCCATGACGTAAGCGCGCTCGCTCGTCACCGCGGGGGCCGACGGAAGGACTGCGGGGTTCGTCGTGTTCTCGCCGATGATCCAGCGGCTGTACTCCGCCGCGAGGAGGAGGTCGCCGTGGACGTACTCGGCAGAGCCGACCCAGAGGACGGCGGGGAGCTGCAGGCCGGCGCTCATGGAGCCGTCGAGGACCGTCGCGTCGATGCGCAGGGTCTGCGCGCTGCCGCCGACCCGGAGGCCTTCGAGCGGCGTCTCCCACAAGAGGCGTCCCCCCGCGAGATACGGGACGTTGAGCGACTGGAACTGATACGGGCTGCCCGGGGGAGTAGTCAAATCGAGGAAAATGGTGCCGCCGTACAGGCGGTACTCGAGCGCGCCGGCATCCCCCAGCTTGCCGTAGCCATAGATCTCGGCGCCCGTCTGCGCGAGCAGGTAGTTGCGGTTCTGCTCCGGGTAGACGGACTGAGGGAGGAGGACGGCAACCCGCGCAGAGTCGATGTCCTGAACTTCATTGTACAAGCCAAAAGGGATCTTCACTCGCCCCGCGCGAAATCCGAGCCAGTCCCGCCAGTGGTAGTCGACGTAGAACCAGTCCGCCTTGATGTCGTAGCTGCCAGTCGTGCCAAAGTCCTGGGCGAAGAGCTGAACGCCGAGACGGAGCTTGTCCGTGATGCTCTTCGTGAAGTTGATGCCCACTTCGGAAAACTGGAAGCTCCCGTGAGTCGTGTCGGTATCCAGGTAATTGTTCGACTTGGTGGCGATGAACCCCTGGCTGACGAAACCGTGAACCTCCACGGACGTGAGATCGCTTCCGGAGCCGACGTCGACGGCCCGAGCGGGCGCCGTGGTCAAGAGAAGGGCGCCCGCGAGCGCGCCCGACGACAGGACAGCGCGAGCAGTTCGGTCAGCCGAGCGCATCGATTCGCCCAGCCTAGGCGAAGAGCCGCCTCCCCGGAAAGCGGAACGCCACGGTCTTTCCCAACGTTGGGAAGAGCGCCCGCGGCATCGCTCTTCCCCGGGTCCTCAGCGACCTTTCGGACGCATTCGCCGGCGCATCACGGTCGCCAGCGCGCCGAGGAGGAGCATCGCCAGAACGTTTCCGGTTGCGCGCTCGCCCACCACGCCGCATCCGCAGCCCGACGACTTCGCCGGCGACGCACCATTCGAGACGCCGCCTCCATCGCCGAGGGGAGCTGCTCCGTCGCCGCCGCCTCCCGGCCCCCCATCGCCGGAGCCACCGCCTCCGCCGTCCGCGCCGGCGACGCCTCCGTCGATCGGCATCCCCGTTCCGACGAGGGTCACGATGCCATACCCCGGGACGCTCACGCTCGCGTTGACGCCCGTCACCGTGACGGTCCCGGTCTGCCAGTAGCTTCCGTTGCTCGACGTGTACGACGCGAACGACGTGAGCCCCGCCGGCGGAGACCCGAGGCTCAGCGCCACCGTCGACGGCGTCGCCGTCTCGTTGACGAGGACTGCCGTGAGCGTCCCCGCCGCGTCGTTCACGAAGGCGCTCGCGAGAAGGGAGCTCCCGCCGGCGTCGCCCCCCGCGTCGCCGGAGCCGCCGCTCACCTCGGCGTCCACGCGCTGCGCGCCCGGGCGGATGTACTTGAAGAAGTGCTTCGCTGCGACGTACTTCCCGTCGTTCGCGAGCTGCGTCGCGTCGGTCAGCGTCTGCACGTCGCTGTCGCTCGAGGGGCTCCCGTCGGTGAGCTGCCAGTACAGCCACGCGCTCTCCTGCCCGGTCGTCAGCGCCTGGTGGATCTTCACCGCGATCGAGAACGCGCCCGAGTCGGGGAATCCGCCCATCGTCGACGCCGCGAGCCACTCGGGCTTTTCCCCCGACGTCTCGGTCATCCACGACTTCTTGCCCGTCGCGGCGAACCCCTTCACGTTCGCGGGGATGCCGGCGGCGGGGCTCGTCTGCCACCCGTTCGCCCACCAATTCCACAATTGCGAGCTCGCGCCGGCCGACGTCGTCCCGTCGGCGCCGTAGCCGTGGATGTTGAAGCCTCCGATCGCGGAGGTCGCCGTGGAGTCCGCCGCGATGGCGGACAGATACTGGAGGTTCTTGTCGACCTCCGTCGCGCCCGATCCGTACTGCCACATGCCGTACGGGTCACCGCCCATCAGGTCCTCGGGACCGATAATCGCGATCGACGCGAGATCCGGATACTGATCGAGCTCGGCGCGCGCCGCCTTCAGCGCAGTCAAGTAGTCGGCCGCCAGGGGGTAGGTCGCGCTGTTGTAGTACTCCTCGAAGTTGAGCTCGTTCTGGATGCTGATGGCGTGGAACGAGACGTTGAAGGTCTGCTGGAAGCCGTGGAGGAACGCGGCGAGGCCGCGCGTGAACTGCGTGAGGGCGCTCGTCGGGCCGGTGCCGTCGTCGAACTGCGCGAGCGGCGTCCCGGAGACGTCGAGCTTGCCGCCGGCGAAGTTCCCTCCCCAGATGAAGGGCCACGCGACGCCGGCCGGCGGCAAGGGTGACGCGCTGCCGCCGTACTTGTTGCCGGACGACACCTTGACCCAGGGCGCAGGCGACCACATCGACGCGTAGAGCTTGAAGTCGCCGAGGGTCGACGCCTTGCTCGTCCCGAGCTGCGCGATGAGCCCCGGGACCGCCTGCGCCGTCGTGAAGTCGAAGAGCTTCGCGTTCGTGTCGATGTCGGGCCCCATGACGGCGATCGGCGCGCTGCATCCGCCGAAGGCCGTCGAGTAGTCGGCAGCGCCCGTGTACTGACGCGTCCGCGTCCCGTCCGGTCCGTTGCCTCCGTTGTCGAGCGACAGCGGCGCGGCCTGCCCGAACCACGGCGAGCAGTAGCTCAGCGCGTTGTAAGGCGCGGTGAACGTCGGCGTGATGTCGACGCGCACCATCGAGGCGGCGAGATCCTCGAAGTAGAGGTTCTGCCACCACGTCTGGTTCGCTTCCGCGCCCGACAGGCACGTGCCGAACCCGTCGATCGTCTGGAAGCGCTTCGATGCATCGATCGACACGCTCTGCGCCGAGGCAGGGATCGAGGCGAGAAGCACGCCGGCGAGCACCGCGACGCTCGTGACACCGGGTCGACTGGGTCGATGGAGGGGCCGCACCGTTTCAGTCTGTCATGCGATCCGGGCCATGGGCCAGAGCCATAGGCTTGCTGGCGCTCCGGAACCCCGGTGGTAAGAACCGCACCCGTGAGACGCGGGGGGCTCGGCGTGCTCGGGGCGGCGCGCGTCGCGGTGTCGCTCGTTCCTCTCCTCGTTCTCGGCCTCGCCTGCGGGTCGAGCTCCTCTTCCTCGTCGTCGCCCGACGCGGGGGCCTGGCCTTGTCCTCCGGCCCCACCGGCGGTCGCGGCCACCGAGGCGCAGATGGCGTCGAAGCACGGCACGATGGGGAGGGCGCCGACGGCGATGGTCGCGACGAGCCACGCGCTCGCGACCCAGGTGGGCCTCGGCATCCTGAACCAGGGAGGGAACGCGTTCGACGCGTACGTCGCCGCGGTGTTGACCGACGACCTCGTGCTCCCCGGCGTCACGTCGACCGCGGGGCTCACGGGGCTGCTCGTCTATCAAGCGTCGACGAAGGCCCTCTATTACGTGGACGGTCCGCTCAGGGCGCCGGCAGCGTGGAACCCGGGCGGGGGAGGGGGCGCTGCGGTGATGGTCCCCGGCGAAGTCGCGGCGCTCGCGCTCGCGTCGCAGCGTTTCGGCAAGCTCCCGTGGTCGGACCTCGTGACGCCGGTGGCGAACCTCGCCCAGCAGGGGTTCCCCATCGACGCGCTCTACGCCGGGTCGATCGCCGCGAACGCGTCGATCCTCCAACAGTCGCCGTACGGCCAGAAGACGTTCTTCGCGAACGGCCAGCCGCTCGCCGTCGGCGCCACTCTCGTCCAGCCAGACTACGCCGCGACGCTGAACGGAATCGCCTCGCAGGGGCCCAGCTATTTCTACCAGGGACCGTGGGCGAGCGAGGCGATCTCGGTCGCGAACGCGGCGGGTGGAACGCTCGCGCCGTCGGACCTCGCGTCGTACGAGGCGGCCCTCGTGGCTCCCCTCATCGTGCAGCACGGCGACACGACGCTCTTCGCGTCGTCGGGCTACTCGAACGGGGGAGCGCGCCTGCTCCTCGCGCTGGAGACGCTCCAGGGAGCGAACGCCATGTCGCTCGGCCGCTTCGACCAGTCTCCCGCGGCGCTCGAGCTCCTCTTGCGCGTGCAGGCGGCCGAGGACAGCCAAGCGTGGCTGCAGGATCCCACCGTCCTCTCGGATCCGCAGCAGTCCGCCGCGGCGCTCGTCTCGGGCGTCGAGCAGATGGTCGCGTTGGTGACCTCTGCGGCGAGCCTTCCCTCCTCGCCGGACGGCGGCTCGCACAGCTCGGGCGTCATCGTCGTCGACGCCGAAGGGAACGTCGCGGTGGGCACGCACACGATCGAGACGTCGAACTGGGGCCTGGGCCTCTTCGCCGGTGGGATTCCGCTCTCCACCGCAGGGACCGTGGTGCCGACCACCGCCGCCTCGGCGTACGCGGTGGATCCTCTCTCGTCGGAGATCGCGCTCGTCGGAGGCGTGCCGGCGCTCGCGATGACGACGTACGGCTCCGGGCTCCACCCCGGTGACGTGCAGATCATGAGCTACCTCGTCGACTACGGGATGGACGCGGAGGACGCGATCCTCGAGCCACGCGTCGGCGGATATGCTCTCGACTACCTTCCGGACGGCGCCGTGTCCGTCGATCCGTCGGCGCACGTGCTCGATCAGCGGGTGGCCGCGAGCGTCGTGTGCCCGGTGCGCGCGGCAGGGTTCGGCCTCGAGCAGTACGAGCCGCCGCCCTATCCGCCGGGAACGGGAATGGTCGACACGGGATTTCCGACGGTCGTCACGATCGCAGCGACGCCGGGGCCGTCGAGACTCCAGGGGATGACGCCCGAGTGGATGAACGGCATCGCCGCGGGCTTCTGACCTTTCCGACGGGCCGTAGCCCCGGGTAGACGGGCCGTGCAGTCTCGGCCCGCGTCTTTTGCTTCTCTGGATCTCCCGGAGGAAAGATCCATGCGCCATCGCTCTTGCAGAGGTCTCGTGATCGCCGCCTGCGTCGCCTCGTGCCTCGCCGTCCCGCTCGTCGGCTGCGTCGTGCACAGTGACGTCGGTCCGGACCCGCACTACGCCGAGCACCATCGAGACCCCCCTTCGCAGCCGCAGCGGCCCGAGGATCACCCCCAGGATCACCCCGAGCATCAAGAAGAGCACCACTGAGCGTCGCGTTTGCGTGAGCGCGCCAAACGCTTTCGCGTACGCGCCAAGGGGGGATCTCCGGCCCCTCGTGCGCGCATGACTGCCCGGAGGCATCATGACGACCACGACGTGGAAGTGGCCTTGGGCGCTGGCGGCCGCGGCTTTGGTCACGGGCGCTGTGTTCGGCTGCGACGGCGGCGGAGGCACGGGCGGAGCCGGCACGCCGGCCTGCCTCGCTCCTCTTTACCCTGGCGGCAGCGCGTGCGTCGCCTGCCTCGAGAGCGAGTGCCCCGCAGGCATCATCGCCTTCCAGACAGGATGCGCCGCCGCGCTCGCGTGCATCTGTCCCGCCGGCTTCTACGACCCGGCCGCGGAGCAATCGGGCTCCTGCTCGGCGCAGCTCCAGCAGCCGAGCTGCCTCTCGGCGTTCAGCGACGGCGCCACCGCGGTCTGCGCGTCGTGCGCCGGCGCCTGCGCGGACTACGGCACGGGCAGCAGCAGCGGCTCGAATGGCTCGAGCAGCGGTGGGATCGGCGTGAGCAGCAGCTCGGGAAGCAGCAGCGGCTCCGGCGCGGGTGACGACGGCGACGGCGACGACGGCGGCAACCCCGGGGCAGGGAGCAGCTCGAGCTCCGGCAGCGGCGCGGGGGCCTGCGACGACGCACCGACCTGCAGCAGCTCCGTCTGCGCCGACGGCTCGACGTACCAGTTCTGCACCGCGGGCGCGGCGTGCTGCTACTGGGTGGCCGGCGGCGAGCAGTTCATGTGCGCGTCCTGCTCGGACTCGGACATCGCCGGCTGCGTGCAGCTGAGCGATCTTTGTCCGTAAGGGGCGCGACCGTACGATGTCCGCGACTTCTGCGTCGGGGTTCGACCTCCCAGTACGAGATCCACGTCGACCAGGCGGCACGCGGGTAGTCTGGTCGAGAGGCTCGCCGGCTACATGCACGCAAAGAGCGTCCTTCGCCTCGCTCCCTGCGATCTGAAGAAGCTGCCCATCGGCGCGCTCGAGGCGTTCGTCCTCTCCCGGGTGCACGCAGATGCGGTCGCGGAGGAGGTGGCCGAGGCGGCGGGGCTCGAGCTCGGCGAGCTGCTCCGCGTGGCGGCGCATCTGGTCGAGCTGGGCGCGCTCGCCGTCGTTGGCCCGGAGCGCAGGACCAAGCGCCCCACGGTCGCGCCCAGCCGGCGCCGCGCGACCGTGCATCCCGCCGGCAAGGCGGACAGCCTGGTGCCCATCGCCTGTGTGCCCAAGCCGCGCCAGGCTGGCGATCTGCGTTCTCTGCGCATCGGGCCTCGCGAAGGGTTCGTCCTCTCGCAGATCGACGGCGCGACCTCTGTGGCCGACCTCGGCGAGATCACCGGACTGTCCGCGGCCGACCTCTCCGCGGCGCTTCGCTCGCTCGAAGGCGCGGGCGCGGTGGATCTGGGCCGTACCCGCAAGCGCTCGACCGCCATGCCCAAGGCTCCGTCGACCAAGCGAGCTCCGACGTCGCCGCCTGCCGCGACGCAGAAGCCTCCTGCGTCTGCGAAGCGCGCCTCGACACAGAAGCCTCCTGCGCCTGCGAAGCGCGCCTTGACGCAGAAGCCCCCTGCGCCTGCGAAGCGCGCCCCGACGCAGAAGCCCCCTGCGCCTGCGAAGCGTGCCCCGACGCAGAAGCCCCCTGCGCCTGCGAAGCGCGCCCCGACGCAGAAGCCGCCCGCGCCTCGGATGCCCTCGCTCAAGCCGCCCCAGCCCGAGGTACGGCCGCGCAAGACGGCGAGACCCGCGGCCGCTGCGGATGCCCCGCAGGCGGCGCGGTCGCGGCAGCCGATTCGGGAGCTACGGTTGCCCCAGGAGCGCGTCATGGTCTTCGTGCTCGCGGCGGAGGAGGCGCTCCAGCGCGACGATCCGGTGACGGCCGCCAACCACTACCGCCTCGCCGTCCAGAACTCCGACGACCCGGCCCTGCGTGCTGCCCTGGCATCCGCGGACGCCCGGGCGCGCAAGCGCGTCAGCGACACGAGCCTGGCCGCAGCGCGGACCGCGGAACAGGCGGGGCGCTGGGGTGAGGCCGCGACGAAGTATGCGAAGGCGTACGAGGCGCAGCCCCAGGCCTCGGTGGCCGAGCGCGCGGCCAATGCCATGCGCCTCGCCTGTCATGATCTGGGAGAAGCCACGCGCCTCGCGGAGCAGGCGGTGCTGGCCGAGCCGCTCGTCGCGGGACATCGCGTGACGCTCGCCGAGGTCTATATCGAGGTCGGTATGCTGGCGCGGGCGAAAGACGAGGCCGAGCGCGCCGTCCAGCTTGCCCCGGCCGACGGGCGAGCGAGCGCGCTCGCCAAGCGACTCGCGAAGGCCAAGGCGTAGGCGTTTCCTGACTCAGAGCAGCGTGGCGTAGCCGCCCGTGAGGGCGATGCTCAACATCGGTCCCCATGCGTGTGGAGAGGGCTGCGCCGCCGCCGCGTCGCCCGCGCCGAGGTACACGCGCAGCTCCGGTGACGTCGCGTAGAGAGGATAGGCACCGTGGCCACGCGAGAGCGCGACGGCGAGGACCTCGAGCTCGAGCCCGAGGAGCGCGGGGCGTGGATTCGCGATGAGCTCGTGGACCCGCACTCCGCTGAGGAGGACGGCGCGCCCCGCGGTGTGCCCCTCGACGAGGTCGAGCGGCAGCCGGTACGACGTGAGAAGCTCCCAGAAGATGGGCCAGCGGAGCTCCTCGTCGAGGATCGTCGCGTAGGGGTTGCCCCCGGTGTGTCCGGCGTTGTCGTAGTGCAGCGCCTCGACGAGGCCGACGTTCATCTCGGCAACGGGTCGATTGAGGCGGCCGGGCAGGTAACTGCCCCAGCGATACGACACGCCCGCGGAGACGCCCAGGGCGGGCGCGAAGAAGTCGACGGGCGCATGCGGGGGGATGAGTGTGCTCGCGTTCGCGGCGGCAAGCAGCTGCAGCGCCCAGCCGTGATCGAGGTTGGACTCGCCGTGCAGCAGCGAGGCGTCGACCTGCGACGTGGGCCACTCGACGAGCATCGGGCGGAGAAGGCTCACCCCGGGGTTGCCGAGAGCGAGCGCGTCGTCCGGGTCGAAGGGCTGTATCGCGCTGTCGAGCCATGCCGCGGGGAGGCGCCCCGGCTGGGGGCCCTCGCCGACCCGGACCTCGGCGACCGGAACGCTCGCACGCAGTTGCTCCACCGCAGCGGCCTGGGCGCGAACGAGCTGCAGCACTCGCGCCGCGCTCACGCGCAACCGGGAGCGATCGCTGCGCTTCACCGTCCACCACGGCGATGGGTCGACGAGCTCCCCGAGCGCGAGCTGATCCCGTTCGTCGAGCGCCTCGATGGACGCGACGACGCGCGCCGGATCCAGCGCGAGCGCGAGCTCCATCTCGGCCTTCGTCACCGCCCGCGCCGCATGGGCGCGATCGGAGGCGTCCGCCGAGAGGCCGAGGTAACCGTCGCCGCTCGTGACCCAGCACGGCGGCAGCCCCGGCTCGAACGGCTCGACACGGACGACGGAGCAAGGCTCCGCGAGCATCGCGCGGCCGACGGCCAGCCCCCTCGCATCGAAGTAGTCGTGGCGGGCGCGCGCGCTGTCGTTGCCGCTCTTCCAGGTTTCCGGCGTCATGACGAGGTGGCCGGCGGCGAATGCATCCTCGAGGAAGTGGAGCGCGAAGGCGTGCTCGAGGATGGCATCGGAGACGCGACCCTGCGTGGCCAGTCCGAGTGAACGCAGGTGATGGACGAGGAACTGCCCGAGCGCGTCGTCGACGCCGCCGGTCCGGGCGGCCTCGCGCACGGCCGCTTCGATGGGCTTCCCCGCGTCGACGAAGTGCGCGTGCGTGGCCTGGGCGCGGAGCTCGTATCCGGGGTCGATGAAGTAGAAGACGACGTCGAGCTCGTGGACGAACGACATGCGCTCGAGCGACGTATTCGGAAGCCCCCGGAGGGCCTCCTCGAACCGGCTCCACTCGTAGGCGACGGCCGAGGTGATCTCGATGGCTTTCGGCGAGGCGAGCACCGCGCGTAGCTCGGGGACGCTGCTCGCGTGATCGCCCGCCAGAGCACCGAGCGCCGCGTAAGGGACGCAAGCGACCCGGATCTTGGAGCGGAGCATGCGGGTCTCGAGGGGCTTTCGTTCGACGACGTCCTCGAGTGACGCGTCGACGCGGTCGCAGAGGGCGAGCCCTTCGCCCTGTGCGCGGCGAACGGCGCTCGCGAGAACGTCGCGAATCTCCGGCCGCAGCTGCACCAGGCCGTCGTGCGAGATCTCGACGTGCTCCGGAAAGTACCAGGCGCGCCCCTCGCTGCTCCAAGCGATGACCGCCGCGGCGGCGCACGCAGAGGCAATCAGGCGCTGCGCCACCGTCATCACTCGGTCGCGAGGATACAAGCGATCTCGTGTGCATCGACGACCAGCTTGCACCCCCACCGCGTCGGGCGCGGCTGGACGTTTCGTGGTACGCAGGTCTCGCGTCCAAGAGCATCCAACGAGCGCGACAGTCGTTGAACGTCTTTGCAGCCCTCGGCTTGTTCGCGTACCGCCACCGTTGGGCCACGCTGGCCGTTTCGGGGCTCCTGCTGCTGGCGTCGCTCGGCGCGCTCGCGAGGGGAGGGCGGCTCACCGGCGGTACGTTCGACGACACCGAGTCCGAGCGGGCCGAGGCTCTCATCGCGCGCGTCCTCGGCCACCCGACGGACACGACGGTCCTCGTCGTCTTCCACAGCGACACCCTCGAGACCTGGTCGCCGGCGTTCCGGCAGGCCCTCGACGACTCGCTTGCGCCGCTCCAGCACGACCCGCGGGTGCTCTCGGTCATCCGCCCCGACAACGCGCCGACGGCGCTCGTCGCGGCCCTCTCGAACCCTCGCGCCCACGAGGCGGTCGCCCTGGTGACGCTCGCCGGCGACTTCAAGGAGGCGCTCGCCGCGTTCCCGGACGTGCGCCGCGAGATGCAGTCCCCCGCGCTCACCATCGCCTGCACGGGGCGGCTCGCCTTTCTGGCCGACCTCGGGGGAGTCCTCGGTCATGATCTGGCGCGGGCGGAGATCGTGTCGCTGCCCCTCGCGCTGCTCGTGCTGCTCGTCGTCTTCCGCACCGTGGTCGCGGCGGCGCTCCCCGTGGGTGTCGGCGCGCTCGCCGTGGTCGGCGGCATCGCGGTCGTCGTGGCGCTGTCGCGCGTCACCGACGTCGCCGAGTACACCGTCAACGTCTGCTCGCTCATCGGCCTCGGCGTCGCGATCGACTACTCGCTCTTCATCCTGAGCCGCTACCGCGAGGAAATGGACGGCGGGCTTGCCGCGAAGGAGGCCCTCGTGCGCGCGCTCGAGACGACCGGTCCCGTCGTCTGCTTCTCGGGGCTGGCGCTGACGACCGGGCTCGCGGGGCTGCTCTTCTTCCACGGGTCGTACCTCGCCGCCATGGGCGTCGGCGGCGCGATCGTCGTGGCGCTCGCGGTCGCATTTGCGCTGACGTTCCTGCCGGCGCTCCTCGCCGTCCTCGGTCCGCGGATCCACGCGCTGCGCCTGCCGCGGATCCGCCTCGGTCCCGCCGGCGGCTTCTGGCACCGCACGGCGACGGCGGTCATGCGGCACCCGGTGCTCGTCCTCGTGCCCACGCTCGCCGTCCTCGTCGCGATGGCCCTGCCGCTGCGCCGCCTCGAGATGACGTCGGCCGACGTGCGGGTGCTCGACGCGAGCGTCGAGGCGCGCCGCGGATACGACGCTCTGCAGCGCGACTTCCCCGAGCTCGCCGCGACGCGCGTCACGGTCGCCGTCGCCTTCCCGTCCGCGCCCGCGCTCGACGCCGACCGCATCGGCGCGCTCTACGATCTGGGCAAGCGCATCGAGGCCTTCCCGCACGTCACCAGGGTGCAGAGCATCGTGAGCTCGAACGAGCTGGGGCGCGAGGACCTGCAGTCCGTGCTCCTGTCCCCACCTCCGATGATGGCCGAGCTCATCGAGGAGGGAAAGAAGATGACCGTCGGCGCCGACGTCGTCCTGCTCTACGTCTTGCTCGACGTCGCCCCCGAGGCGCCCGCCGCGCAAAAGGTCGTCACCGCGCTTCGACGCGACCGCAAGGTGGCCGACGGCACCGTGTGGGTCGGGGGCCGCACCGCGCAGGACATGGATGCCACGGAGTTCGTACGCGCACGGACGCCGCTCGCCGTCGCGTTCGTGACCGGGGTCACCCTCCTCACGCTCTTCCTGCTGCTCGGATCCGTGGTGCTCCCGCTCAAGGCCGTCGCCATGAACCTCCTCTCCGTCGGCGGATCGTTCGGGGCGCTCGTGTGGGTCTTTCAGGAAGGGCACCTCGGAATCGCCGAGCCGCGTCCCGTGGAGCACGTCTTGCCCATCCTGCTGTTCTGCGTCCTCTTCGGCATCTCGATGGACTACGAGGTCTTGATGCTGTCGCGCATCAAGGAGAGCTACGAGCGCTCGGGCGACAACACGCACGCCGTCGCCGAGGGCCTCGAGAAGACGGCGGGGCTCATCACCAGCGCGGCCTCGATCATGGTGGCCGTCTTCGCGGCGTTCGCGCTGGCGCGGGTCGTCCTCGTGCGCGCGGTGGGTTTCGGGATGGCGCTGGCGGTCGCGCTCGACGCGACGCTCGTCCGGGTGCTGCTCGTGCCGGCGACGATGCGCCTCTTCGGCCGCCTGAACTGGTGGGCCCCGGCGCCGCTCCTCCGCTTGCGCGCGGCTCTTGGTTTCGGGGGAGGCAATCGTTCACCGTCGGGTGACGTCCGGCAGTCGAAGAGAGATGGGTGAAGGGAATGACTTTTTCGAAACAGCGAATCTTCATTTCGGGTGTCGCCGGCTTCCTCGGCAGCCACCTGGCCGATGCCTTCCTCGCCGACGGGCACGAGGTCGTCGGCGTGGACAACCTGGTCGGCGGGTACCTCGACAACGTACCGGCGGGCGTCGAGTTCCACCAGGTGGACTGCAACGACCTGGTGCGCCTGCGCGAGCACGTGAAGGGCTGCCACGTCGTCTACCACTGCGCGGCCACGGCCTACGAAGGCCTCTCCGTCTTCAGCCCGCACCTGGTGACGCAGAACATCGTCACCGCGTCGACCGGCATGATCTCCGCCGCCATCGCCAACGGCGTGCGCCGCTTCGTGATGTGCTCGTCGATGGCCCGCTACGGCTCGCAGCGGGTCCCGTTCACCGAGGACATGACGCCGCAGCCGCAGGATCCGTACGGCATCGGCAAGCACGCCTCCGAGCTCATGCTCATCAACCTCGCCGAGGTGCACGGGATGGAGTGGGTCGTGGCCGTGCCGCACAACATCATCGGCCCGCGCCAGAAGTACGACGACCCGTACCGCAACGTCGCCGCGATCTTCATCAACCTGATGCTCCAGGGGCGGCAGCCGGTGGTCTACGGCGACGGCCTGCAGCAGCGCTGCTTCAGCTTCATCTCCGACGACGTGGCGCCCCTCAAGCAGATGGCCTTCGATCCGGCCTGCGCCGGGCAGGTGATCAACATCGGGCCCGACGCCGAGGTCGTCACCATCCGGCAGCTCGCCGAGACCACGGCCCGCCTGCTCGGCTTCGAGCTCGAGACCCAGTTCACGAAAGCACGGCCGCGCGAGGTCTACCTGGCCAACTGCTCGGCCGACAAGGCGCGCAGGATGCTGGGGTACCAGCCGCGCGTCTCGCTCGAGGACGGCCTGCGCGCGATGATCGACTGGATACGATCGCGAGGCCCGCGACCGTTCCAGTACCACCTGGGGCTCGAGATCTCGAACGACAAGACGCCCGAGACGTGGAAAAAAAGGCTCCTCTGAAGGGCGCGCGCCCGGGTGGCGTCGACCTCGTCTTCTTCGACGGCGGCGGTGCGCACCGCAGCGGCGCCACGTCTCTGCGTGACGCGCTGGTCGCGCTGCGCCCGGGAATCGACGTCCGCCTCGTCGACGCGACGAGCGAGATCTTCCGCCACGCGCCGGCTCTGCGCTTCCTATTCCATCGCGGGATCGCCCTCTACAACGCGACCCTCAAGTCGGAGCGCATGTACTACGGCGACCTCGAGGGCGCGATGCGCGCCGGCGCGTGGCTCTCTCGCGCGCTGCGGCCCGGCGCGATGCCGGCGGTCCGGGCGTACTACCGCGAGGCGGCGCCGCGTGTCGCGGTCTCGTTCGTGCCGATGCACAACCGCCTGTTCTTCGACGCGCTGAAGGCGGAGCGACCCGGCGCGCGCTGCATGGTCGTCCCCGTCGACTTCGAGGAGATCTTCCCCGACTATTGGTTCGACACGGAGCTCGACGCGAGCTTCCACTGCGGCACGCAGCGGCTCGTCGACGACGCGGTGGCCGCCGGCGTCGCGCCAGCGCGCGTGCATGCGATCCCGGGGATGCCGACGCACCCTCGCTTCCACGAGCCGCACGCGATCGATCGCGCCTCGGCGCTCGCCGCCCTCGGGCTCGATCCGTCGCTGCCCACGGTCCTCATCTTCTTCGGCGCCCAGGGCTCGCGGACCGTCGTCGACGTCGCGTGCTACCTCGACGTCGGGCCGACGCGCGTCAACCTCATCGCCGCGTGCGGCCACCACGCCACCATTCGCGAGCGCCTCTCCGCGTGGCAATCGCGGTCGCCCAAGCACGTCGTCGGCTTCACGGACGACATCCCGCGGCTCATGCGCGTATCCGACGTGCTCGTGGGCAAGCCCGGCCCCGTGTCCATCTTCGAGGCGATGGTCTCGCGATTGCCCGTCGTGCTCTGGGACAACCCGGCGTTCGGGGTGCTCTTCGACTACAACCTCGAGTGGATCGAGCAAGCGGGCGTCGGCGTGCGCATCCGCGCTGCGGCCGACGTCGCGGCCGCGGTGCGCCGTGTCCTCGGCGATCCGGGCTACCGCGCGAGGACGGCGGCGCACACCGGCGACGCCACGGCGCGCCTCGCGTCCCTCGTCGTCGACGCGCTCACCGAAGACGAGTGAGTCAATGAGGTGCCGTTCACGCACCGATCACGGACAAGCCTTCGGCGAGCGCGGCGGACGCAAGACCCGCATCATGGGTGGCGAAGCGCATGGCGGGATAGCGGGCGCGTATCAACAGCGCGCTCGCCAAGTGCAAGGCATCGAGCGTCCGGATCTGCGTCGGGAATGGGTCGGCGGCGCGCGCGAGTACTGCACGGTTTAGTCGGACGAGCTCGAACCCACTCAGAACCGTGAGCGCCGTTGCACGGCGGCGCGCGAGCTCCCTGTCGGCCATGCCGCTCGAAACGCGCAATCGATCGAGTACACGTAGACACTCGACCCGCGTAATCTCGCTCGTCACGGCCTCCGAGGTGCGAGACCACTCTGCGAGCCGGCCTCGTTCTCCGAGGACGACGCGTAGAACCACCGACGAGTCGAAGTACACCCTCACCGCGAGCCGCGATCGTGGCGCAACGCTTCGAGAGAGCTCACCACGAGCTTTGCCGGGGCCAGGCGCACACGGCGAACCGACACGAATGGTCGCGAGGCGGGGATCAGCTCCGGCACCTCGGCATCGCTGTCGATCGGAACGACCTTCGCGATCGGCCTCGCCCGGTCCATGATCTCGATCGTCTCTCCGGCTTCGGCGGAGCGGAGGTGCTCCGAGAGGTGGCTCTTGAGCTCGGCGATCCCGACGCGCTTCATGACCCATAGTGGTCCGATGAGGTCATCTCTGTCAAGCCGGCCACGGCAAACGTTGGTCTCACCTCGACGTTCGGCCATTCAGCGAGCCATCGCGGCCCACCGCTTCACGAGCGCCACGAGCTGGTCCGGTTCGAGGGGCTTCCCGACGTGCTCCTGGAAGCCGGCGGCGAAGGCGGCCGCTCGGTCGCTGTCGGACGCCCGACCGCTCACGGCGATGGCGGGGATTTGCCGAACGTGCTGCATGGATCGCAGCTCGTAGAGGAGCGTGATGCCGTTGGTGCCCGGAAGCACGAGGTCACTCACGACGACGCTCGGGGGCCACTGGATCACGGTTCGCATCGCCTCCTTGCCGTCGCCCGCGGCGCGCACCTCGGCGCCGGCGTCGGTCAGTATCGTCGCGAAGAGCTCGCGCATGTCCGGGCTGTCGTCGATGAGGAGCACGCGCACGCCGTCGAGCGGCCGGCTCACGACGGCCTGCACCCCATCCGCCTTCGTGAGAAGCCCCTCGTCAGAGTTGTCGCTCGGCATGGTGAAGACTGCCTTTCGTCGGCGCTTGTCCATGCGATAGCAAGACTGTGGCGCCGCCCATGCCGCCCTGCGGTCGCAAACGGACCGCCCGTCGAGGCTCCGTCACGAGCCGAGCAAGCCTCGCGACCAGCAGGCGGACGAATCGCGGGTGGCCCAGCGGAGGTCCACCTCACCGGCGACCGCGCCGTGGCCACCACTGCGGGCGCCGGAGACACGGCGATGGGCTCGCGATCATCGTGATGGTGCTACCTTCGTCCCCTGCTGTCCGAAGCGCAGCTGGCATCCGCGGTGGCCTCGCTCGATCGTTTCGCCGGCCTCGACGCTCTCTGGCTGTTCGGCTCGGAAGCCGGCCCGTGCTCGCCATGCAAGTCCTCCGTCACGGGCGCCTGCTCGCGGACCGACGCCCTACGCATCGCATCCGGTTTGCCACCGCCCTTCCGGGCCGGTACGAGGACGTCGCCATCCTGCGGCGCGCCGTCGAGCCATTGCTGCTCGCGAGGCTCGCTCATGGTCGAGCGTGACGTCATCGTCGCCAAGGCCGCCACCATCGAGCGCTGCCTGGCCCGCGTCGCGGAGGTGCGCAGGCGAGCGCCCGGGGCCTTGCTGCCCATCGACGTCGAGGACATCGTCGTCCTCAACGTGACGCGTGCTGCGCAGGCCGCGGCGGATCTCGCGGCACACGTCGTGGCCGCCGAGGGGTCGTCGAGGCGATCGCCACGCATCACGTCGACGATCTGCGGCGCTTCGCGGCAGAGATGGTCGAGCGATACGCGAAGTAGCGGCCTCGGTCAGGCGCCACCCGATGCCGCGCCAGCGGCATCAGCACCGCGAGCGTGAGCGAGCGGTGAGCGACCAAGGTCGCGGCGCGGAGTGCCGTGTGCAAGCGGCGCGGCTCACCGCTCGCTCACGCTCGTGGTGCTGACGGCGGCTCCGGCGCCCGTCCGAGATCCATCGAGAATCGCGCTCGCTAGCGCTCGCTCATTTAGCGCCTCGATCGCCGTGATCCGCGGCTCAATGGGCCGGCAAGCGGCCCAGCTCGTGGCGGTGGTCGAAGTCGTCACGTAGACCGGCCACCTGCTGCCGAAGGTCGATGATGTCGGCGGAGTTCTGCTTGATATCGGCGGAGTTCTGACGAACGGCGCCTTCGAGCAAAGAGATACGCTCGGAAAGCTCCGCTTTCAGGTCGCGGATGTCGGAACGGGTCTCGTTCCGCGCGGTCGCCGATCCTTCCAGGACCAGGGCGAGCTGGGAGCGGATGTCTTCCAGGACCACGCTTTGCGCACGGACCAGCTCATCGCGCGTGGGCTCTTTCGTCGGCGGGGGCGGGTTGCGTCGGGGCATGGCCTCTCGATCTCCTAACAGGGGCCCGGGGCCGGCGCGATGGTCGGCGGTGCCTGGGCATGAGCAAGGACGCGGCCAGAATCGACGTCGAGTGATCCTGCGGGGTTACCATGCGAGGCGAGTGTCCCGGGCAGGTTTGAGGGGTGGCACGGGACAGGAGGCTGAAGCGGGACAGGTGGCCTGAATACTTCGCTCCAGACGCTTCTTCACCCGTCTTTCGCGACCTCGCGGACGGTCCGCTTTATCCAAGGGAGAGCCGCGCCGCGGATCGCCAGGGAAGACCAGGGTGCCCTCGCACATCGCGAGAAACATCTCCTGCATCAGTCGCCGATGTCTTGCTCCCACTCGCGCCCGAGCGCGTCCTTCGCTTCGTCGTGCAGCGTGGGCCCAAACGCGAGGGCGAGAATGCCCACGGCTCGCGTATCTCCTCCGGCTGCGCCTCGCACTATGGCGTCCAGGCCGTCGAGCAGCTCCTCGTTGCTCTCCTCCATCGTGGTCCGTGCCGCAGCGTTGCCCTTGGTTCTCCTGCTCATGACGTTCTCCCCTTCTTTCTGAGACTATTGCAGCGAGTCGAAAGACGTGGAAGCATTCGCCCGAAAATAGGTACTGCGATGACTGCGCGACTCCAGGCTCCAGAGTTTCGATACGGGGGTTGCCAAAAGAAGGACCTGGTTAGATGAACAAGATTTCGCTGCTGGTCAACACGCTTTACATCGACCCCAATGGGCGACTCTACGTCGTCGATACTCCGCCGGCGACAAAGCCGTTGCCTCCAAGCGAACCACCAAAACCCAAGACACCATCGGTCCTCCGTCTGCTTCCCGACGAGGAGACCGCGGCCATCCTGTCGAACGCTGCTACCTCGCAACCCGTCCCGCCGAAGCCGCTCATCCAGACCGCCGCTCCACCATCACCCGGTGCCCCCGTCTTTCAAGATGCGGCGGATTCGGCTGTGACTTTTGTCGTCGGCATGCCCTATCCGGCGCTCCAGTATGGTGAGCTGGTTCGCAACATTGCCGGCAGTTATTTTGCCATCGAGCTCGATGGTCGCCGATGGATCCCGGACATCCAAACACTCGGCAGTCTGGGCCTTCAAGCGACCGACGCTCAGGCAATCTCCGACCACGACGCACAGATGATTCCTGCGGGCCCGAGCTACCTGCCAGTGTTTCCCGCCAACCCCATCGTCGTGAGAGCTGTGTCAGCTCCGGGAGTGTTCTTGTATTCGATGGGCAAGGTGGATGGTCGATCGCTCACTTACAAGCAGCAGCTCGTCGGGACCCAAACAATACGCTACTACATCGACCAGTACGGCGAGTACGGCCCGGTGGAGTCGAGCGAGCTAGACGCGGTGCCGTTCGGAACGCCTGATCAGCTGGAGGTCTACCTCGCGAAGCAGCTGGTGCTCGTCGAAGTGAGATGCGGGCGCACGGCGAATCCCCAAGGCGCCGACGACGTGGTGATCCGCGCCTGCGTGAATAACCCTCCGGCGCAACCGCCGACGGTATCGAGCTTCAACACAATCCTGCACTCGGCCTCGCTAAGCTCCGGCGCTACCGCGAGTCCTGCAGACCTCCAATTATTTGCCGGCGTGATCACCGTCGGCGTCGAGCTACCTAATGCGTGGACCTTCCTCGAGCAGGACGGCCAGCAAGTATCGCAAAACGGCTTCCTCAACTGCCCGGAGGCGGAGCTGTTCTTCGATACCGATCTGTTCGACGTGGGTGATCACGTGCTGACGTTCGGCGCACAGGGCAACGTCTCCGGGCCCGGATCTCCGTCATTCCCCGTCGAATATCAGGTCATGATCCGCATCGAAGCCACGCTCGACGCGAAAGGAAAAACGATAGCGCTCACTCCTAGTCAGTTTCCGAACAACATCTATCGCATCAAACACTTTTTCGTACTCATGCTCGAGAATCGCTCTTTCGATCACATGTTCGCAGCGAACGACGACCTGCGGAGCATGCTGACCGAAGCGACGGTGAATCCGCTCTCCAGCCCTTCCGGTTCTGCTCAGTTCCGAGTCTCGCCGCCAGATCCGCTCGCCGCAATCGATCCCAGCCACGATATCGGCAACGTACTGTTTCAGCTCGTCGGGACAGGGGCCAGCCTTGCAACCGGCGGCCTGGAGCCCCCACCTCCGAATCCACTGCAGGCGCAACACTTCATCGACGACTTCAAAGGTGTGAACAGCGTCGTCAGCTGCATGGACCCCGCGCAGGGCGCCGCGTACGCGCTCAACGAGCTCGCGGAAAACTTCCTCGTGCTCGAGCGATGGCATTCCTCGCTGCCCGGCCCGACGTGGCCCAACCGTTTCTTCTTGCATTGCGGGACCTCGGGCGGGATCGCGTACAGCCCCGACGATCTCGGGACCCCTGGGATCGTCGACTTCACGACCGGTGATGGCTTTCATTTCAAGAACGGAAGCATCTTCGACCGCCTAACGAAACTGGGAATTCCTTGGCGCATCTATCACGACGGCAACGCTCAGGTCTGGGCTCTGCAGGGCTTGAGCCCGCTCGACGACTTCGCCGCCAACGCACCGCTGCTCGACGTGACCATAAGGGACACGATCGTTTCTTGGCTGCTCTCGAATACGACGCCGGACAAGGTCGCCGATATCACGGAGCTAGTGGGAGAGCTATTGCCGATCGTCTTTGCATTGTTCGTCACCACCGGCCCTCTGAGCTTGGTAGCGATGTTCGCGGTCGCGGAAGAAATCTATTGGGTTGTCCATCAGTTCTGCGGCAAGGACCTTACGGTCGACGGTGGAAACGAACGTGATTTCTCGGCGTTCTCGGGTGACGTCGCGGACGGAGGCTACCAGCCGTTCTACACCTTCATCGAGCCCAATCAGGGCGAGTCCAACGGCAACAGCGGACACCCGAACTACGGCGACGAGGCGCTGAGCGAGGATCTCATCGCGAGGATCTACGAGTCGCTCCGGGCATCACCCATGTGGTCGGCGGGTGAGTGCGCACTGCTCATCGTCTACGACGAGCACGGTGGGATCTACGATCGCGTGACGCCACCGTCGGATCCCGGCTACAACCCGCACGACGACGAATACCGCACGACGTACGACAGCCAACTGGACGCACTGGGCGTCGATCAACTTCACGACCAGTTTGATTTCTCGCTGCTTGGAGTGCGCGTGCCGGCGGTTCTGATCTCGCCGTACACGTCGCGCGCGCATGGGGGACCGGCCCCATC
Source organism: Polyangiaceae bacterium (assembly GCA_036501935.1). Lineage (GTDB taxonomy): Bacteria > Myxococcota_A > Polyangia > Polyangiales > Polyangiaceae > Palsa-1150. The sequence continues at coordinate 201,178 of DASXZL010000078.1, forward strand.
GACCACGACCATCTACGAGCACTCATCGGTCGTGCGTACATTGCAGCGTCGCGTTCAGGATCCGAACTACCTTTCTACGCGCGTGGCGTTCACACAAGACCTTTATGCGGTGTTTGGGACGACCCCGCTCGCCCCCGGGGATACAGACCTGTCGCCGAAAGCACTGACCAAGTACAAGAAGCCAGAGATGCACCGGGCGGCTCGGCCCAGCCCGGCTCGGTCGATTCCCGCCCGGTCGTCGCCGAACGTGAACTTCATGCTGGATCGCGCGGCCGAGCTCGCATACCGTTGCGAGCTTGCCACCGACCCGACGATCTTAGGTCAGATCGTCGCCAACGTACGTACATTGCCGACACCGGCCGCGCGGCTGGCAGCCGTCAAAGAGGCGTTGGGGGCGAGGCTACAGGCGCATCGCGATGCGCGCGCGAAGCTCCAGACGATGAGCGACGCCAACGGGTACCTCGCGGACGCAGACGTGGCTCTCGCCGAGTATCGCAAGCGCGTGGCTGCGCTCGATGCGAGCTACAAGGCAACTTGGAACCAACGCTCCATCAAAGACAAGTACACCGCGTTTCGCGCGATGGTCACGGCCACGGCTCGTCGGCCCAGCTGACATGCTGCTAGGAGACGCACGGCTCCCGACTGATCAGAGCGATGTGCCGACCAGTCCACATCGTCGCGGCCGACAGGCTCGTCGACACACGCCAGGGCGCACTTCGGCTGAGGGCGGCGAAGCTGCCGCCCGAGTCGTCACCCTCACATAGGCGCCGTTGCGCGCGCCGGCGCCCCGTTCGCCGCGGTCGCCGCGCCGGGACGGCGCCCTTCGAGCTACCTTCGGCAGCCGTTTCGGGTCACTGCGTCGAGACGAGCCGACGCTCGCATGCTCGCGATGGTCCGAGAAGATGCGGTGGGGACGCGGAGTCGTCTTGACGCTGGCCTCGTGGCAAACGATCATTGCTCCGTAACACGTCGAAGCTCGGCGACATCCACGGCGGATCGGGGGGACTACGAAAATGGTTTGTTGCGCGGGCTCGGGACCATGAATCCCGTCGGAGCGTGCGGGCGATCCCTGCTGGTATTCGCGGCCCTGGCGCTGACGTCTGGTTGCTCATCTCACCCTCGCTCCCAGGTCGACATCACGTTCTTCGCACGAGAATCGTGCAAGCCGTCAGACCCATGCCCGCCCGGAGTCGGGCCGAAGCCTCCGATCGTGTCCGTCCGTGATCCCGACGGAACGAAAAGACAGTGGAGGACGGGGGAGGGGATACCCCTCATCAAGGGCGAGGCGTCCGTCACGGTAAATATAGAAGAGCGCAATCCTTTTTGCTACAACAACATCCCACAATTCCAGGATGCGGCCTTCGTGCCGAATCCGAATGTGAACATTCAGGGTCCCGTCGGTGCAGCGGCCAAGAGCACGGAAATGATATTGCGTCGGCATGGACCTGCCCTTGCTCCCGTAGAGGCGTTGGAGAACGAGATCAAGGACACGACGCAAGCCTTGAACAGCGCACTGCAAGACATATCGCAATCGTGCGTATCGACGAGCGCGATGTATTTCGACCGCCAGCGCACGCTGGTGGAGGACCTGAAATACTGCGGCGGGTACGTCAGTCAGTTTGATGCCGGAACACACCGGCTGTCATGTGACCCACAACAAAAAGGAAATGGGCTGGAGAACATTCGACAAAAAATACTCGGACAAATCAATCCAGCGGCACCAGCGGCACCAGCGGCTCTAGCGGCACCAGCGGTTCCTTCCGCTCTCGTCGCGGCGGCGGACGCTCCTGCCGCCCCCGCTGCCCCCGCCGCCCCTGCCGCTCTCGCGGCCGCGGCGGCCGCTCTTGCCGCCGCCTCTGCCGCCCCTGCCGCTCCCATCGGCCCCGCCGCACCTGCTACCCCTGCGGCTCTTGTCACCGCGGTGGCCGCAGCGGCCGTGACGGCCGCGCCAAGCGGACCACCAGTAACCGCGGAGAGCGAGGCGACGGCCTGGCAAAGCTACTTAGAAGCCGCTGCCGCGGTAACGGACATCGTTGCCCTCCTTCCACGAGCGAACTCACCGGTCTCTGGGCCTCCTCGGTGGTTCGACATGAATCGGTCCGTTACGGTGAGTTTGTCCAAGCCGCTCACTCTGGGAGACTCGTCCACTAAGAAAGGGCCCGCGCCAAATTTGGTGGCAACGCCTGCAGCCCCAGACCCGAAATCACCGCCTACCGTCGATCCGAGTGCGCTGTCCGACCCCCTGGGAACCGTCGTGTTTCACACCCAGAGTCCAATATTTTTCGATATCGGCATCGGTCCCGCGTACATGTTCGACCCGGTGCGTGCATGGTCCGTCGTCTCCCCGCCCGGCGCGCCCACGGGCACGCCGGGGGTCGTGCGGCAAACGACGACGCAGCCGAATTTCGACGCCATGATTTCTGTCAGCCCATACATCTGGGGGCCCCGTTACGCAGGCGACAGCCTTCAGTGGCGAGGATGTGAGACGCTCTTGCCGCGACCGGTGGTCGGATTTTCGGCCAAGGCCATCGTTTCGGCTCTCTATCTCGGAGCAGAATGGGATCCGGTGCAATTTCTCGACGTGTCGACGGGAGTGTACGTCTACTCGCGCCCGGAGCTCGTCAGCGGTGTATCGGTCGGTGACACGATCGCGGGCACGACGGTTCCCACCCAGAACCTCACGCGAGCGAGTGCCTTCGTAGCTGTAACCTCCAGTCTGAACTTGTTCACGTCGTGGTTGACTTCCACTGTGAAGTCCCCCTGAGCGATCGCCGAGGTGACGCGATGAGCCCGAGGAAGAGCAGATGGCCACTGGCTTTGGCACTCCTTCTGGGAGGGGTATTCGCGCTGCGCGCCCTGAGTCTTGTCCTGGGGTGTGATCTGTCGCCAACCGTTGCGGCTCCAGTTCTTCCAGCGTTGCAATTCGTCGGCGGCGCGTCGGTCCAGGGCAACACGCCAACCGGCACGATCTTCGCGGTCTCGGTCCAAGTGACGCCGGTCGGGCCGACTGACGCTGGGAATGAGATAGATGCGGGCTTCGACACGGGCCTCGACACGGGCCTCGACACGGGCTTCGATGGGACGGGCGGAGCCCCGGTCGATTCCGGCGCCCACCCTTCGGAGGCCGGTGTTCCGGGAGTCACGATCACGTTATCGGTTGTCCCCACCGCTACTCTCCTCAGTCCGGCGTCCGTCGTGACCAATGGTCAGGGAATCGCAATTGCGTACGTGCTCGTGCCGTACGACAGCGCAGGCATCGTTACAGCGACTGGCGCCGGGATGTCGGTCGCCTCGGAGATTGTCCCAAACGGTCCCGTGAGCCTTTGCGTCGATTCCCCGGTGCTGCTGACCATCGATTCGGGGGAAACGACGAGCGACGCGGGCTCGGACGGAGACCTTGCCAACAACGGCTTGGGGACACCGTTCTCCGTCACGGCGACCGCTAACGCGAATGATGGTGGCGTGCCGGGTCTGGCGCTCTCGTTTTCGCTCGTGGGGGCGAGCAGCACCGCGGGAAGCTCAGCGACGGCGACTACGAACGAGGCCGGCGCGGCCACCGCAGATCTGCTCGCGCCGTACGACACCGAGAGCGTAGTGGTCGTTACGGGCGGCGGCGCTACCCAGGTGGGGCCAGGTTTGCTCGGCAACAGTCCCATATCCATGACAGTCGCTCTATCCAATACGTGTCCCCCGAGATCTCTCGGCATCGATGGGGGCGGCCCGGCCCCGGACGCATCCGCCGATGCTTCCGACGCATCCGCCGATGCCACCGCGGATGGATCGCTCGATGGATCCAGCGTTGACGCGGCGACCGGCGGTGGTGACACCGATCTGAACGAGCCCGCCGGCACCATCTATTGCGTCACGGCGACGGCGACCGGCCCTTCGGGCATTCCCGCCGTCGGTTTGCCGGTGACCTTCGCCATCGTCGGCGCGGCGAACGCCGCACTGGTCGGCTCCGGAGCCGTTTCGACCGACGGAAGTGGCAGGGCCAATGCCGCCTTTCTTGTCCCGTACGGCGCCCAGGTCACGATCCTTGCCTCCGGCGGCGGGGGAATCGGGTCGACCTCCCTTCACAACGAACCCGTTACGGTCACGGTGGGCGCGCCGGATGGGGGTTCGCTTGGGCAGTGCGACGCGATCGCTCTGACGGCTAGCGGGAGTGTCTGTCTCGTGAACGCGCGAGCTACCGCAAACTCCCAGCCGGTGCCGGGCGTGCCGCTCGTTTTCTCTTTTGCTGCAAGCAACGCCCCAACAACAACCGTCCTCACGGCACAGGACGGAACCGCCACCGCCGAGCTTCTGGTGCCGTACAATTCTCAGACCACGGTCGTTGTCACTGCTGCTGGGACCACCGAGTTCGGGGAGGCCCCGCTCGAGAACGGTTCGATCGGAATCGTCGTGCAACCCGGCGACGGGGGTGACGCGGCCCCCTTGAACGAGGGTGCGGGTACGGTGTACCAGCTCATCGTCTCTGCGACAGACGGGGACGGCGGGGTGCCAGGCATCCCCGTCTCTCTCGCCATCGGAGCAGGCGGTACTCTGTTGGGCTCGTCCCCTCTCGTGACCGGCGCTACCGGAACGGTGAGCGCCAGCGTGCTCGTGAGCTATGGCGCCGTCGTCTCCGTGGTCGCGACGGCGGCTGGAGGCGGCAACGCAACGACCCTCTCCAACGGACCTGTTCTGCTGTCGTTCGTCAACGAAGGTACGCTCAACGGAGCGGCCACCGCTGATCCGGTGACCGTTGCAGCCCAAGCGAACGACGCGGCTGTTCCGGGATTGACGCTGACTTTCAACGAGAACACATCCCTCACTGTGGCAACGGCAGTCACCAGTACCGACGGGAGCGTGACGGTTACCGTTCCCGTTGCCGCAGACGCGACGACCTTCCTCAACGTTTCCGGGGGAAACAGCTCTACCTCGATTGTATTGAACAACGTGCATTGACCCGTCATTGGCGTCCCCTGCGCTACTCTATCGGCAAGGCGCGATCGGCGCCGTCCAATTCGCGGCCGCAATCTCGACGTACGCTTGCGAAGCCTGCTCATAGGTGTCCGGGCTTATCGTCCGCGTAAGCGTCGTGAGGGAGGTGCCTCTACACCCCACATTAGCCGAACCGGCATCCCAGACGTCGAGTGCTCCGCCCTGCGCATTCTGAGTGGTAATCTTCATGTCACCGCCAGACTCGAGAAACCAGCCGTTCGATGTGTCCTGATATTCTAGAGTCATGTTGTAGACGGACGCCCCCGAGGCGGGGTCCGTCGCACGTATATACGTTACCGTGTAGACGGTGAATGCTGCTTGGACTCGTTGGCCGCCCTGAAAGGCCCAGGGGAGCGACTCTATCGATGCCGATTTGGACTCGCTCGGTGTTCCGACGGCCAAGCCCGTAGCGCGCGCGAGGATCGAGCTCAGGGGGCCGACGGCGACACTCAGGTGGCCCGTTGCTCGTCTGTTGAGGTCCTGCGCGCACGACGACCACGAACCTTGCGTCAGCTCCAGTGGGGCGGAGTCTACTCTATCGAAGAGGGAGCCCGAGATTTCGCGAAAGCGGACTGTGCTGGTCACGCTACTGCATGAGGCTTCCAGCGAACCCGTGTCCCATACGTCCAGGGCCGCGCCGGCACTGTCCACGTTGTGGACCAACAGATGGACGCCGGCGGCGATACGCGACCCCCCGGGCGTCACGGTGTACTCGACGACCTGGAACGCTCTTGTTTGCGAGTCCGGGCCCGTGGCCTTGAGGTAGCTGATCGCAGCCGTTTCGACAGTCACAACGACCTGGCCTTGTTGATTGTGAATCGGCCAAGTCGACGTGGTCATCGTCGTCGTTTTACGACCTACGCTGCCAGCGTTGGGCAAATGTACGAGATCCACGAGGGCTTGAGTTGAGCTTGGAATGCCGCGGGGCGGAACGGGGGTAGCGTCAGGCGACGGCGCCTCAATTGCAATGCGTGCCGCGGTGGGACGTTCCGTGAGCAGAGTCTGCGCGGCAGACGCCGCGCCGTTGGTGCGAGCCAACGTTGGTTCTGCACGAACTCGCAGGATGGAGCTGGTTAGCAATCGGGAATGCGTCAACTCACCCGTGTGGGACGGTTGCGGTGGAATTTGTTCGGAACAGGCGCCAAGGGCCCAGACTCCCAGGACAACCCCCAATAGCCGCCTTGTCATGGCCCCTCCTGGCGTTCGCCTTGGGTCCGAAGCCGAACCAGGCGGGTCGATTGTACACCCATTCTGCGCGGGCAGCGGCCGAGCCGTTCGGCCGACGCGATCTCGCGGACCATCCGCTTCGTCCAGGGGAGAGCCGCGCCGCGGGTCGCCGGGAGGTCTCCTGCACATCCACTTCGGGCGATGCCGTGGGCAGGACGTACAGAACTGCGCAAGCCGCGCACGGGTGCGCTCCTCGGGTCCGAGCAAGGCTGCGACGATGGTCCGGCTGCGGCCGGAATGGCCGTCGCCGGAGACAGTTTCTGTTTGTTCTTCCGCCGTCGGGACGATGCAGTCGCGCCACGTGGTCCGGGTCGCCGGTGGCAATCACCGTCGAGTCTTCCCCGGGATGCACGCGGTGGACGGGCGCATCGGCCGGGCTCCCGCGGAATACCTCGGCGAGCACTGGGGCTGGCACCCGGACCAAGGCCCCCTCCTCATGAGACACCCCGAGGATGGCTCTTGCACGGTCGGCAAGGACCGACCGTCGAGAAGCATGAGCAAGCGCATGGAGTGCCTCGGAGTCGAGGATCAGCGGTTCGGCCACGCCGCCCTCGCCAGAGCGAGCGTCTTGGTCGGTACGGGGCCGAGTGCGTCGTCCATCTCCGAGAGAAACGACCCCAGCTGTTCGCGTTCAAGCTCGTGCTGCATCGCCCGCGCTACTTCCTATCCCGCCGCCCCCGGTCCCTCCTCCAGGCGCTTCTTCACCCAGTCTTTCGCGATCTCGCGCACCGTCCGCTTCATCCAGGGGAGGGCGGCGCCGCGGATGGGCGGGAAGACCAGCGTGCCCTCGCACATCGCGAGAAACATCTCCTGCATCACGTCGCCGCTGTCCTGCTCCCACTCGCGGCCGAGCGCGTCCTTCGCTTCGTCGTTCAGCGTGGGTCCAAACGCGATGGCGAGGATGCCCACGGCTCGCGTGTCGCCTCCGACCGCGTCCCGCACGATGGCGTCCAGGCCGTCGAGCAGCTCCTCGTCGCTCTTCTCGATCGTGGTCCGCACTGCCGTGTTGCTCTTCGTTCCCTTGCTCATGATGTTCTCTCCTTCTTCTCGATGGTTCGTTGTGGGTGGGTGGTGAGGTCGATGCTCCCCTGAAAAAAACGCCCCTCCCCCGCGCCCCCCGCCGCCCGAAGGCGACGGAGGGCTGGGGAAGGGGCTCGCGACTACCCGCTTGCTACGTGGGACCCGTCACGGCGTCCCCTGGCTGCGTCAGCTCTTCGCCGGCGCCTGACCGCCTCCGGTCGCCGCGGTCGCCGCAGGCGCGACCGGCTCCGGAGCCTGCACCGGCGCCGGCGTCACCGCCGTCGTCGTCGCAGCCGTCGTCCCCGGCGAAGCTGCCGCCGGAGTCGTCGTGACGTTCACCGTCACCGTGGGCGCCGTTGCGGGCGCCACCGCCGGCGCCGCGATCGGCGCCCCGTTCGTCGCGGCCGCAGGCGCCGCGCTGTTCTGCCCCGCCGGCGGAGCCGCCGGAGCTGCCGGAGTCGCCGGAGCCACCGGAGCCGCCGATGCCGCCGCGGCCGCTGCTGCGGTCACGCCGGTCACGGTCAGCTTCTTCTTCGGTCCCATGGTGTTCCTGGCTGCCCTCGTGGCCTTCCGTTTTGCCGCGGCTGCCACCTTCTGATCCGGCGTGAGCACGGTGACCTTGCGGGCCGTGAAGCCGAAGTCGGCGAGCTTGCTGCTCGTCGCGCCAAACGCACCGATCACCAGCTGCTTCAGGTCGTGAACGACCACCGTGCACTTGGTATCGATCGCCGTGTAGGTCTTCGCCGCGTTCTGCCAGTTGGCTTTGGCGGTGACGACCTGGTTCCCCGCGTCGATCCGACTCTGAACGAGAGTCACGAGCGACGCGGGTGTGAATGTCTCGCCTCCGAGCGGAAGACTCGACATCGTCTCGAGGTCCTTCTGGACCCCCTGGATCACCTGCTGATCCTTGCCCTGCTTATTCGTCCTACTGTTTGTAGCCATGGGCCTCCTTTGGTTGTGAATTGCTGCGTGCGGGGGTGGCCGGCGTGGTGCCGGATTGCATCGCGGACGACCGCCCTCGCGTGGAATCTTCGGTGCGGCTACTGGCCCCTCAGTAGCCACCTCCTTCGCACCGCTCGACGACCTCACGAAGCAGGTCGACGAGGGGTGTCTCCTTTTCTCGGGTTGGGGTTGGGGTTGTTCGCGTCGCCCTTCACTCTCAATAGGGACTCCGTTTTTTGCCGGATTCCCGCGGCGACGACGTTTTTTTCATTTTCCTTCGGGCGTCGCTCCCGTGATGGCGAGCTTCGCCTTGGCCCCGCGCGTGTGCCTGGCCGCCCGCGTGGCCGCCCGCTTCGCGACGGCCGTCGCCTTCTTCTCTTCGGTCCAGACCACCTGCTTCGGCGGCGTGTACCCGAAGTCCGCCAGCTTCGGACTGTCGTCACCGAACATGCCGATGACGAAGCGCTTCAGGTCCCGGAGAACGATCTCCGTCTCGCCGTCCAGGCCCTCGTAGTCGAGGATGGCCTTCTGCCAGGCGGCCTTGGCGACCACGATGGTGGTGGCCGCGTCGATGCGGGCCTGGATGTAGTCCTCGAGCGTGGCCGGCGTAAACGTCTTGCTGGCGAAGTACATGACGGCCACGCTCTGCAGATCCTTGTGGACTCCATCGAGGACCTGCTGGTCCGATCCGCGGGTGGTCGTCCGGTTGCGGGCCCTCAACGGCCACCTCCCTTGCACCGCTCGATGAGCGCGCGCTGCAGGTCTTCCAGCGCGTTCAGGGGATCGAGAGACAGTGCGAGCTCTCCCTCGAGGACCTCGACGCAGAGGTCCTGGACCAGATCCTCGGCGTCGGACTCGCTCCGGTTCTTGTTCTGGCCGAGGTAAAACCTCGCCGTTCCGACGAGCTGCCAGCGGTAGCGGCGCATGACCTCGTCGAGCGTGACGTAGACGTCGATGTCGACGTCCGGCGTCTCGGCGAGTGGGGGAACGAGCTTGACGTGAAGCTCGAGGGTCTCGTCGTTGACGAAGTCGACGTAACGGGTGCGGCGGACGGTGTTGCGATGGGATCGGCTCATGGTGGTGGTGTCTCCTTTGGGGTTGGGGTTGGGGTTGGGGTGGTCCGGTTGCGGGCCGCCTATCGGCCGCGTCGCTTGCAGCGCGCGATGAGCACGCGCTTCAGATCCTTGAGGGCCTTCCGGGGATCGAGGGACAGCGCGAGCTCTCCCTCGAGGACCTCGACGCAGAGATCCTGGACCAGGTCCTCGGCGTCGACGTCGCTCTGCTCGTTCTCGCCGAGATAGAACGTGGCCGTTTCGACGAGCAGCCAGCGGTAGCCTTGAATGACGTCGTCGAGCGTGGCGTAGACGTCGAGGTCTGCGTCCGGAGCCTCGTCGAGGTTGCGGCGAACGGTGTTGCGATGGGATCGGCTCATGGTGGGGGTGTCTCCTTCTGGGTTCGGGTTTGGGTGGGTCCGAGGGCGCGCCCCGCCCGGTCCTCCCAACGTGCCGAGGGGCACGTCGGGGGGAGCGGGGGAGCCTTCGGGGCTTCGAGGGCAGCCGCCTCGCCGGCTTGCTGCCGGCTTCGCGTCGCCCTTCACTAGGAATAGGGACTCCCTTTTCGGCCGGATTCCCGCGGCCGCGACGATTTCGTCCTCTTTTTTCGGCGGTCAGGCACAAGTAGCGAGAACCACGTCGAAATCGCGCGGACGTGTTGTTCTGCATCGCGCCCGCGCAGCTCTCCGAGGGGCGACGATCGTCGTTTGGCGCGACCATGGGGGTCGTTTCCGGCGACCGGCGACGGTGTTCTCGGCGACGCTCGACGCGGTTTGCGGCGACGCGGACCGCTGTCTCTCGCGACCGTCGACCGCGTCGGCGGAGACGGCTGCCGTCGTTTCCCGCGACGGAGCGCGCCGATTTCCCGGACGCCGTCGCCCGTTTCCTCCCGCAGCCGGCGTTGTCGCGGCGGACCTCTTGAAACGTCGCGGGAAACCGCACGCGGCGTTTCCCGAGACCCCACGCGGCGTCGACCGAATCGGCCCCGACGGTTTCCCGTCACGACCGCGGCCGTCCCACGCGACGCCCCGCGCGGTTCTCGCCGACGCCCGTCGGCGTCGCCGGCGACGCCCGCAGCTTACCCGCGAAACGCCGCGCGCCGTCCCGGTCGACGCCGTGAGCCGTCGCGGCAAACCATGATCATCGCCCCTCGAAGAGCCCTGCGGCTCCGGTCAAGGATGGCGCTGGAGCGGCCTTTCCGTCGGTCCTATCCGCGGCTTGGCGTAGAGGCCGTTCGCACCGCCCGGCGTCTCCCCGTCGCGGGCGAGCATGATGGCCGTGCGAGCCTCCTTCACCGCCGCATCGTTCTCGCCCTCCGGGTCAATCGCCCGCGCGTCGTCCAGAGCGTCCTCGCACTCCCCGAAATAGCCCAGCGCGCACTGGCGAAGGGCCCACCGGCGCACGGGAGCCGCTACCTTCCCCGGCGGAGGAGGCAGCACCCTCGTCGGGTACTCCACCGTCCTCGCTGGCATCCGCGTGGCCGCGTACTGAGCGCCCCCCCCGCCCGCCACGAGGGCCAGGCCCGCGGCCGCCAGGAACGGGAGCCACCGCGTCGACGCGACACGGGCCGCGCGCTTCGCTGCGAGGTCGACGACGTTCGACGGCGGTGCAGCGGGAAGAGGGACCTCGGCCACCGGCGCGGCGTATGCGGCGGCGCGTCCCGCGGCCATGCGCTCCAGCGTGAGCGCCTCGTCAAAGCCCGACTTGGCCAGGCGCTCGTCGACCTCGGCCGAGGACATCGCCTGATAGCGCTCGATCTCCTCGTCGAGGAGCACCTCCTCGAGGACGTGCGACAGCGATCTCGGGGGCGGACGATCCTCGCTCACGGCGCTTTCGCAGCCTTCTTCTGCTCGGCCTGGCGCTCGACCCACCGGCTGATCCGTTTGTATCCGGCGCGTATGTCCGGCACCGTGCACTTCAGCCGCGTGGCGAGCTCCGCATGGCCGACGGCGCCGGCGCGGAGCTCGTCGAGGATGCCCATCCGGAGCCCCATCTTCGTCTCCGCCGCCAGCGACTTACGCACTTCGCTCACCCGGATCTGGGCCTGCTGAAGGTGAATGAGCACGACCTCCGCGGAGGCCTCATCGCTCGCGACCTGCTCCTCCTCGAGAGGGGACGTCCACTGATTCTGCTTGGCTCTGCGCCGGCGCATTACCCGCAGAACGTTGACGAGCAGCCCCCCGAGGTGGTGAACCGCGGATTGAACCTCCGGGTCCCAGACCTTCCCTTTGCGCTCGTACTCGAACGCGACCCGCATGGTGTCGCCGATCGCGTCGGCGGCGTCCGCGCCCTCGACGCCCCGGGCGTTGCAGATCAGCGTGAGAATGCGCGCGATCTCGTGCCCCTTGTCGGCCTTGATCGCGTGATCGAGCGCCGTCTCGACGAAAGGCCCGCTCACGGCGCCGCTCCTTCCGCCTCGCGGCTGTTGATCCACCTGATCCAGTCGGCCGTGGCGTCCGCGGGGGACTTGCCCACGACCTCGGTGAAGGCCGCGACGCCCGTCTTGTCCTCTAGCCAGGAGTCTCTAAATAAGCTATAGAATTTCCACATCTTACCCATGGAATCGAGCCACCTGAGGGCCTCTCTAGAACACGCATATCTCAGGTATTCCGGCCCTGCGTGGAACGCGACCGGATCGGTCATCGCGAAGACCGCATCGAGGTTGACGCTCGCCGCGAGCGCGCGGTCCTTCCCGGCGAGCGTGTCGCGCAGCGTCTGCAGACGGAAGTGGGCCTTGCCGTGGATCTCGCCGGGCTTCGACCAGTCGACGACCTCTAGCTGTGCCGGGATGCCCTCTGCGATCCACGCGGGGGCGTGGGGAAAATCTGCGATTTCAAGAGGATGGGAGATCTCGTGAAGATATGAACCATTGCCCGAGCCGTCGGGGCGCGCGAGGACGAGGCGCTGCGTGGGATCGTAGATGCCGAGGCCCTTCGGCTCGGCGGTGAGGCCCGTCGCGGCGGACACCGCCTGCTCGAAGGCGCCCTCCGACGGGAAGACCCAGACGACGACGGACCTGTCGGGGCGGTGCGAGAAGGGGCCGGCGTAGAGCGCGTCGACGGCGCGCTGGATGAGGGAAGCGACGGCGTCGAGCGGGGCAGAGGGATCTCGCGCGACGAGGATGAAGAGATCGGCGACCGTCTGGATGCGGGCGGAGGGGCCGAGGGAACTGCGGAGGTCGGCGGAGCGGGCGGCGACGTCCGCGGCCAGCGCTGCGGCGCGGCGGGGGGAGAGGGGAGGGGCCGGGGTCGGCGGGGGGGAAGGGGAGGGGGAGGTGGAGACGGAAGGGGAGGAGAGGGCTGTGGAGGAGGAGGCGGAGGGGGCGGCGTGGACGGCGGCGACAGGGGGATCGGCGTCGCCGTTGCAGGCGAAAAGCGCTGCAAGGAGGGCTGAAGGGAGGAGCCGCCGGGGGCGCATGGCCGGGCTTGGTAGCACATGAGGTTGGTCCGTGTGGGGAATTGTGCTCGGCGGGGAGGGCCAGCGGGGGCAAGCTCACGGGAAGAGCTGAAAATGCCGCGCGCGTTGGCGAATTCGAACGGCGCAGGGATCCGCGGCGACTGAGAGACGGAGGTATCCTCCGAGCCGCGCGATGACCACCACCGGGAGCGAGGGGAGGGCCGGATCGAGCCCGATGACGCGGGCGAGCCGGTGGGTGCTCGCCGTTGCCATCGCGGGCTCCGCGCTGGCGGTGGGGACCGTCCACACGATCACGCTGTGCATCGTGACCGCCGTGCTGGCCGTGGCGGCCGTCATGGCCTGGTGGGGCGCCGAGCCGATGAAGGCGCGCTCCGCGGCGACGCTGCTGCTCTTCACGGGGATCGGGCTGACCGCGTACACGGCGCTCCAGTGCGTGCCGATGCCCATCGGGTGGCTCGCGGTGATCGCGCCGCACAACGCGGACGTGTGGTCGCGGGCGCTGTCGCCGCTTCACGAGCCCGGGCCGAGCTGGGCGCCGATCTCGCTGGATCCGACCGCGACGCGGGTGGAGGTGTTGAAGGGGGTGGCTTATTTGTTGGCGTTTGTGACGGCGCTGCGGGTGGCGAGGAAGCGGGAAGGGGTGCGGTTTCTGAGTGCCGCCATTGTTGTGACCGCGATTGCGCTTGCTCTTGCTGCGCTTCTGCACCCGGCTTTCGGGGCGAAGAAGCTATTCGGGCTCTATGAGCCCAGCGCGGGAATATTGGATCGCCACATTGCGCCCCTGATTAATCCAAACAACCTCGCGGGATACATCAACGTCGCCATATGTCTCTCGTTGGCTGCACTGCTTGCGCCTGAGCCCAGCGTCCCGCGTCCCATCGCTGGGGCGGCCGTAGTCGTGCTCGGCGCAGTCCAAGTTTGGGTGGGCTCTCGAGGCGGCGTCATAGCGATGGTGTTCGGCGCCATCACGGTCATCGGAATCGCGCGTATCACTCGCGCGCGCCACTCAGGAACAGTGCCCGGACTGGCGCTGGCCGCCGGGGCCATGTTTGCCGTTGGCACTGCCCTATTCGTGCTCAGTGGGTCCGACGAGGTCTCGAACGAGCTGCTCGATACAGATGTTTCGAAGCTGCACTTGCTCGGAACGATGTTCCGCAGCGTCCCCGCGATGCCATTCCTAGGCTGCGGGCGAGGATCGTTCGAGAGTGTCTTTCCAGCTTTCCGTATCGAACCAGGTTACGTCACCTACACCCATCCGGAGAATTTCGCCGCACAGTGGGTCGTCGAGTGGGGGCTGCCAATCGGCATTGTGGGGCTGATTGCGGTGGCCTTCGCGCTGCGGCCGAACGTCGTGCTCGCACGATCAACTACGGCTGGGGGAGCCTGGGCTGCCATCGCCGCGATGACCGTCCAAAACATGGGTGATCTAGGGAGCGAAGTCCCTGGGCTCGTTCTCCCTTGCGTCATATGCGCCGCGATAGTCGTTGCAGGTACGCCAGGCAACAAGTCGAGAAAACTAGTCGATCGCTGGGCCGGTCGACCACGAGCGATCGCACTATGCGTGGCAACCACTGTCCCGATTGCGATCCTCCTAGCAGTGGGCGTGGTCGGCAGAGAGCTCAACGACGACCAGAATACTTTGCACCAGATGGCTCTGGTGGAACGCACTTCAGCCATAGAAATGCGCACCGCAGCTCGCGCCGCAATGAAAAGGCATCCTTCGGAGCCATACCTTCCCTTCGCCGCCGCCTTGCGAGCGGCGCGGGATCGCGACGAAGACCCAATCCCGTGGCTGGGCGGCGTCATCGAGCGATCGCGCGAATATGGACCCGCTCACCTGCTGCTAGCACGAGTGGTTAGCGCGCGGTCGCCTTCCCAAGCCCGGCTCGAATATCGTCTCGCGATGGAGCAGGCTCCGAATCTCGTCGCCAGTATCATGGCCGAGGCACCTCGAATGGTAACGGGTTACTTCGGCGCTCTGGAGCTCTTGCCGAGCGGCAAGGAGAATGGGGCGGTCAGTGAACTGCTGGCGCAGGCTGTCGACGACCGGCTGCCTGCTACGCGGTTCCGCCTCGACGCGGAGGTCATGGAGCGGCTGCCTGCGGCGACGGGCCCGGCGTGGCGCATGGCGCGCGACGCGGTGCAAGACATCGAGGCCGACGGCGGTGCACCTTGGTGCGATGGTTCGGCACGTGAGGGCTGTGTTCACGACGCCCTGGACAAGTCCATCAAGCTGGAACGGATGGCACCCGACAAGTGTGCCGGCCACATGTTGCACGCCCGGGCGAGGGCTGCAGAAGGTGATGCCGCCGGAGGAGTTGCTGAGCTCGGAAAAGCGGTCGACGACGTCGTCGACCGCCCTTGGTGTCTGGAACAACTTGTCGCGCTCGCCCGGCAACATGGGAACGAGCCACGCGCGGAAGCGGCGTTGGAGAAGATCGTCACCATCGGTTGCGGCGACGAGGTCACATGCGCCGAGCACTTGCGCTGGGTAGGGCAGCAATACGAAGCCATGGGGAAACCCCACCGAGCGCTGACATTGTTCAGACGCGCATTCCAACAGGTCCCCGACGACAACCTGCTCGCCCACATGGCAGAGCTCGCGGCGAGCGGCGGCCTTCACGCAGAGGCCGCAGCAGACTACGAACAGCTGGCACACCGGCACCCGGAAGACGACCAGTGGCGTCACCAAGCGGCAGTGCAGCACGACGCGGCGATGCAACAAGCAATCAAACTATGAGCGGGATTTTGGAGCCACAGGCCGCTCTGAGAACTGCTCGCGCTTCGTGATCCATGGAACCACGGCCAACAATGCGACTGTAGGCACAAGCAAGGAAATCGCCCTTCCAAGGTCACCGCGCGCGCCGTAGGTCACGGCTAGCCATGCGGTTACGATCTCGACGGCCGCGACGGAGAGCGTGGCCGCGGCATGGCTGCCCAGTCCACGTGTGAGGCGCTGATATAGGTGCTCCCTATGCGCCTGGGTAAGCGGCTTTTTCTCACGCCACCGGCGAAAGAGCGTGAGGGTGACGTCGAACAGATACGGGCCGAGCAGCAGCAAGCTCGCAGGAAACGGCAGTGTCGGACCAAATCCAGTACCCGGATCATGCGCTGCGCGCGCCGCGGTTGCAGCGAGCAAGACACCTAAAGGCAAAGAGCCCGCATCGCCCATGAATATCTTCGCCAGCGGAAAGTTCCACGGCAGAAAGCCGAGGCCCCCGCCAGCCAAGAGCGCGCCGCTCAGAAGTGTGTCGCTGTCACCGTGCCCGGCGCCTGCGATGGCGAACGCCGTACCGGACACGACCAAGGTGATGCCCGAAAGGCCGTTGATGCCATCCATGAAATTGAACACGTTTGCGAATCCGACGAGCCAGAATATCGAGAGTGGAGCGGCCAGCGGCCCAAACTCTAGGCGTCCGTACCATGGCAGATCGACAGCATGAATCGTCGCGGCGGGCACCGCGAGCGCGGCAGCGCAGACAATCAGAAGCATCTTTGGGCCCGCCCGGAGCGCGCGCCGGTCGTCGGCAAGGCCTGTTGCGGTCGCCACGATCACAGACGCTCCGAGCAGCGGAGCCGCCAACCCAGTGGCTACGAGATAAGCCGACCCCGAGAGGTACAACGCCGCCGAGGAGAGAAGGATGGCCGTGACGATGCCAAGCCCTCCACCGGACGGAGTAGGTACCGTGTGACTCGAGCGTGCGTCCGGTATTGCCAGAAGCGCCCGGCGCCGGGCAAGAACCATCGCTGCGCCGACCGCAACGAATGAGAGAAGCGCCGTGAACGCGAGAACGGCGAGCCAAGAGGTGGTCGGCCTCACCGCGCCAACCCGAGTAGGTCCGCCTCCTGAGCTGCGCCCTCGGAGAACGCCCTCGGTGTGAACCCCAGATCGTGTACGGCATCGTGGTGGGAGAATGCCTTGTCCTCCGCTAGACGAAGAACTTGTTCAGATTTGATGCGCGCGGGAAGGCCGATTGCCTCTAAGCTGCGCAGCGCCCATGCCACAGGTGAGAGCGGTAGATGCAGCTTCCTGACGCGGCGGCCGCAGGCGCGAGCTGCGGTGTCGATCGTAGCGTCGAAGGACAACGGCTCCGCGCCGGAGATCTGGTACGCGCGCCCAATGGCGATGTCTTTCCGCCAGGCCGAGACGATGGCATCTGCGAGGTCGTCCACGTGAACGGGTTGCAAGAGACTGCGCCCGTTACCTGGGACAGGAATGGCGGGCCAGCGCGCAACGGCATTTAGTAGACGCTCTACGTTGCGGTCGCCAGCTGCCCCGTAGATCATAGTCGGGCGAAGGATGGTCCACGCGAGTCGGCTACCAGTGACTGCCGCCTCGGCGGCTTGCCTTCTGGCTTTGGAGAGCGCGGGGAGGTGAGTGAAGATGGCCGTGGTGGAGACGAAGACGGCGCGCCGAACTCCGGCGCGGTCGCAGGCGGCGATCATGCCGGGTACGTGACCAAAACCCATCGAGGCGACGTAGACCAGTGACGCGCAACCCTTCAACCATCCATCGAGAGAGAGGGGATCATCCAGGTCACCGTGACAGATGGTAAGGTCGGCGGGCAACGCGGACGTATCACTGCTCTTGCGAACAAGCGCGCGCGCTGAGCCCTGCCATTGAGCGAGCCTCTTGGCTACCCGACGGCCCGTGAAGCCAGTTCCGCCGGCAAGCGCAACCGGAAGCAGGACATCACGCATTTGGGCCGGCGCCCTTGCCGAGACGCGCGAGCAACGCCAAGTATGCTCGTCCGAGCCGGTCGCGTCCGTAACGTTTCTCGACGTACGCTCGGCCATTGCGCCCGAGGTCCTCGCGGCGGGCGGTATCACGGTGAAGCAAACGGACGGCTTCGGCAATCGCTTTCGCATCTTCGGGCGCGACTACGATTGCGCCGCGGCTTTCGTCGAGGATCTCGCGCGCCTCGCCCGCGACCGATGCCACTACTGGAAGCCCGCAAGCGAGCAGCTCGAACATCTTGGACGGAATGAACGTCGTGAAAATGGGAACGTCGCGAAGCGGGACCAAGCCGACCGACGCGGCTCGATACCACGAAAGGACCCTATCTTTTGGGACCGCATTGCGAAACGAAACGTTATCCAGTCCAAGAAGTTTCGCCTGTCTTACGAGGGCATCCTTCTCCGCGCCCTCACCCACAAAAACGAAGAGTACGTCGGGTAGATCCTTCAGCTGTGCAGCGGCCTCCAGAATGCGCCCGAGCGCGTGGCTGATGCCGTGAGCGCCAAGGTAGAGGACGATGAAACGTCCCTCGATTCCTTGCTCCTTTAGGAATGCGGGGTCTCCGGGTCCGGGACTGTAACGGTCGAGGTCCACTCCGTTGGTGATCACCGCGACCTTTTCGCCATCAATGCCGCGCCGCACGATGTCCTCCTTGAACGAGCGGGTCACGGGGACGATCAGCGTGGCGCGGCGGTAGAGTGCGAGCTCCAGCCGTTCGAGGATCCGGATCAACGATCGATTTCGCAGAACGCCAAGATCGACGAACACACCGGGCCACAGATCACGGACCTCGAACACCCACGGAAGGGCCCGGGTTCCGCACCACGCCCAAGCGGTAAAGACACTGAAGAAGGTGGGGCTGGAAACGATCACCACGTCGGGCCGCGCGTCCTTGGCGATGGCCGATAGCCCCCACCAGCCCGTGCACATGAAGGAGAGGTGGCCAACCGTCTTTTTCAGGAAGCCTTTGTTGGGCGTCACGAAACTCCATCGACGTTCGACGGCGATCCCGTCGATTGCGTCGCGACGGCGGCGCAATCCCCGGTCGGTAGAGCTCAGCTCACCGGTCGGATGATTCGGAAAGCACGTCACGACCGCGACGTCATGGCCCTCCGCGCGAAAGGCGCGTGACATCTCGAGAAGGCGCGCCTGAGGCGCGCCGATTTCCGGGGCAAAGTAGTGACAAAGCCAAACGATTCTCATGGGTGGCCATCCGAAGGCCCGAGAGGCTCGATTGTCCAGGCGCCACGTAAATGGCGCCCGGCACCCTCGGGTTGGAGATCCTGTACGAGGATGGTGGTAGCCTCTATGAGGCCGAATTCCCTCGATGCTCGCCCTCTTTCTAGGCGCAGGGGACAAGACGCCGTAATGCGCACCTGTCCGTTTGCTGTCTTCGCGAGGACATGACGCTCTCCGGCACTCCGGGCTGCGATCACCACGGAGGGATGTAAGTGAAGCCTGGAACGCACAACCGACCCGTGCGGAGCAATGGCCACATCCTCGATGTGGATAGAGTTGCGGTCAGGTCCGTCGAATCCGACAGTTCGAGACAATCGAGCGCTAGTGCCCCACGGAAGAAGGGTCGCTGCCACCTGATCGTGGGTAGCCTCGACACCGGAGAGCGTCGCTCGCCCGCCGATGCGGAAGCTGTCGTACACTTCAGAGGTATCGGCATCGTCGACGGTCAGCGTACTGTGCGCACGCGAGGATCGCCCCCATGCCCTTTCGGGCCCTGTGAAGCTATGAACTCCGGGGTCGCCCACGACGCACGCACCGTCACACCATACCTCGACGGTAAGGGAGTCGGCGTGCCCGTGTGCCGGGAGATACGCGGGGCAGACCCGCCCTGCGTCGAAGACGGCCCAGAGGTGCGGCGCGGCAAAAACATATAGCCCCGCGTTGTCATACCGCCGTACGCCGTATCCGTGCACAAGCGGTTCCTGGCCAAGCAGCGACTGTGCGGGAGGCGCAAAATCGCAATGGCGAGCCGAGTCGCCGAGCAGAGGCACTTCGCCGTCAGGACACAAGATGCCGGCAAGAAACCGGCGCATTGTCGCGACCGCCGGCGCGAGGGTGGAGACAACCAGCGGATCCCCCGGTCCGAGAAGCGCAGAGAGCTCGACGAGTCGCCAAAGGACGACCACGTGGTACATCGGCGCCAGCTCGAAATGCGCGCCGTCCGGAAGCACCTGTTCTGGGATCTCCTCGGACAGAATCTGGCGTGCCGTGCGCTCCCATGCAGCTACCGGCGGTCCGTCAAGCGATCGTGCCGCAACCAGGAGGGCCCTCGCATTGTCGAGGAGGTGATTTCCGCGGACGTCGCGCTCGAGGTGGTGATGAACGTAGGCGGCGGAGAGCGCCGCGAGGTGCGCTGCGCCGGAGCCGAGTGCGTCGAAGCTGCCCGCAGCGCCGGCCGCGAGACAAATGTTAGTGAGTCGGACCGACACGGGGTAGGGATGCCAGGCGGTCGCGTCCCAGGTCGACGCGTGACGGACGATCCACGACTCGAGCAGTGACGCAGCAGCGTCGCTCGAACCTGCAAGGACAAGGTCGAGGACGGCGCCCAGGTATTGGATCTGGTACCGCCACAGCGGCGATGATCCGGGCGGCACCCAGTTGACCGAGACCCGGCCCGTCGCCCTGTCCACGGGGAAACGATAGCTGTCGTTTAAGTAGGTAAATCGCCCGCGCTGGTACTCCGCCGCGCGAGCGCGCACGGAATCGATGCCTGCGGGCGCCAGCACTGACGCAGGCATCACAGGCAAGCCGGGCCGCGCCACGACGCCCCGCGCATCCTGTGCAGCGCGCTCTACGGGTAGGGAAGGCGTCGCCGCATATAGCCGTCGGAGAAGGAGAATTCGTGCCCGCTCCGCCAGTTGGCGAGTTGGTATACGGGACGCGGTACGGAGAGTACGCGCAAAGCTCATCCTAGACTTGCTCGTGTGGGAACTGGCCCCGCGAGATTGAACCCCGGGCGTTGGAAGCGACCTCAGGCAACGCTCCATCGAGGAACACCGTCGCCCAGGTTTCTATGCAGAGTGCCTTCCACGTCATGTCAAACCAAAGAGGATGGCTCGTTCGGTCGAGAAGCCGCGTGATACCAGCAGACGACAAGATTCCGCGCTCTCTAGCGCGGCGCGACAGCAGCGTGTCGCGCACGAAGTCCGCGTGGCTGGTCTTCATCCACGTTTCGGCGGGCGTGTCGAATCCGACCTTGCGGCGGTTCAGGACCTCTGGGGGGACCAAATCGGCAACGGCCTGGCGCAGGATCCACTTTGACGCCCCACCACGGAACTTGAGGTCAAAACGACACTGGAAGGCAAACTGTACCATGCGGGGATCGGCGAGGGGAACGCGCGACTCGAGGCTGTTGGCCATGCTCATGCGGTCGTCTTGCTGAAATAG
This sequence comes from Polyangiaceae bacterium, assembly GCA_036501935.1. Taxonomy (GTDB): domain Bacteria; phylum Myxococcota_A; class Polyangia; order Polyangiales; family Polyangiaceae; genus Palsa-1150. The sequence goes on from DASXZL010000078.1 coordinate 221,962, forward strand.
GCCCGGTAGGAACGTCTGCATATCCCAATGCATGACCTTGTCCGCCGCGTCGCTCGCTGCCGAGGCATCGATCGTTTCATTGAATACTTCCCACGCCGCAGCTCGCGAGACGCAGTCCGTGTCAGCAAATATAGAACGCCAGTGTCGTTCGGGTACTTTGGCAAAATTGTTGAAGTAGAGTCGCCGCCAGCCGGTCAAGCCACCGACGTTGGCTGCCAGGCGCAAGAGGTTGCGGCGGTCCACGAGCTGTTTCCACAGGTTGCCGTTTAGTCGGCCTCCGGCCGTCTGCCTAGCACCCGGCGTACGGCCGTCGAACAGCCATGACCGCAGGATGCGAGCAGGATGTACCAATGCGTAGCGGGCATAGCCACCGAATATTTCATCCGCGGCCTGCCCTCCCAGGCATACTTTGACCCGGCGTCCCGCCAGCTGCGAGACGTAGTACATGGGCAGCATCGCAGCGCCGATGACAGGCTGATCCTGGTAGTAAAGAAGCTTTGGCAAGTCGGCAGGGAACGTTGATCCATCGAGCGTGATGAGCTCTAGATCGAGACCGAGAGCGCGCGCAGTGGCTTCTTGGAAGGGCCTCTCGTCGATTACACCCTGCCTCGTAAAGTGCACGCCGAAGCACCGAGGCGCCTTTCCAGCGCGTGCTGCGTTTGCAGCTACCGCCGTCGAGTCAATCCCGCCACTGAGAAAAGCGCCAACCGGCACGTCCGACATGAGCTGCTGCTGGACCACGGATGCGAGCTTCTCTCTGAGCTGCGCCACGTGTTCTTCCGCGGTCCCCTCCGTGGGTGTGAAATCGCGTATGGCCCAGTAGGTCCGCCTCACGGGCCCGCGGGGATCGACCTCCACGTATTCGCCCGGACACACCTGCTGGATTTGCCGAAAAAACGTGCGCTCGAAGAGCGGCGCGTGAAAGTGCAAGTACTGGTTGATCGCTACTGGATCGTGGGTACGGGGCACCCCGGGGCATTCAAGCAGAGCCTTGATCTCGCTGGCGAATGCGATACGGCGACCGTCATCGTGCAAGTATAGTTGTTTGACCCCGAGCGGGTCGCGCGCCAGCACGAGAGTGCGAGCCGCTCCGTCCCAGTAGGCGAAAGCAAAGATCCCGGCTATTTTTTCCAGGATACCGGGACCTCGAACGGCCAGGAGATGGAGCAGCGTCTCCGTGTCCGACGTGCCAACAAATCGGTGACCTCCTCGTTCGAGCTGTTCTCGAAAGTCGCGATGATTGTAGAACTCTCCGTTGTAGGCGATCCAATGGGACCCGCCGGCGGTCGCCATCGGCTGCCGACCGGCGGGCGACAAGTCGACGATCGCGAGGCGACGGTGGCCGAGTCCGAGCGGGCCGTCGATGTGAATCCCCTCGCCGTCTGGCCCGCGATGGGCCAGTGCTCGGGTCATCCGCGTCAGAACCATGCGGTCGACGGTGCGCCCCAACTCGCCGTAGTGGTAGATTCCTGCGACTCCACACATGTTTTCCGTTGACCTGTCGGTATCTTTGGCGGGGACCCGAGGTGCCCAGCCCGTTGACGAGCCACATGATACACGCGCCTCAGAGAATCGCCCGGCCCAGGTTGAGCTCCACGGTCGGCCCTTTCCCTGGCGGGCCGGTTCGCTTGTCAAAGCTCAGATGCCGTGACAGGTTCGCCGGCCGGGTGCGCAGCATGCGGTGCCGGCCCGTAGTTTCTCGACATGATTGAGTCGATCAAGCGGCACGTCCAGCGCTGGAATGGCTGGCGCCGACAGTCGGTGAACCGCCGAATATTCGGCGCGATCCTCACCGTCGGCGGCCTCGGGATGACCGTGCGCCTCGTCTTGATGGCCAAGGAGCTCCTCGTGGCCCGGCGGTTCGGCACGACGGACGCGCTCGACGCCTACCTCACGGCGTTCGTGGTGCCGATGTTTGCTGTGAGTGTGATCTCCGGCTCCTTCAACGCTTCCTTGATACCAGCGCTGGTTCGGGTGCAGGAACGAGACGGGCAGGCAGGGGCGCAGCAGCTTCTTTCCAGCGTGATGTTGATCGGTGCCGGTTTGCTGGCCGCAGCAACGGGGCTGCTCGCTGTGGGATCAGGAACCGTCGTGTCGCTGATGGGTTCGCGATTCTCCCCGGCCAAACTCGAGCTGACGCAGCACCTTTACTACGTCCTCCTTGCTGTTCTTCCGCTCAGCGGCCTCTCGACGATCTGGAGCGCTGTCCTGAACGCGGGCGAGCGCTTCGCCCTACCGGTAGTTGCGTCGGCCATGACACCCCTGATGCCGCTGGCGCTGCTGGGTGTCCTCGGCAGCCGTGCCAGTGTCGAAGGCCTCGCGCTCGCCACAGTCTCCGGCTACGCAGGCGAGGCACTTCTTCTCGGATGGGCAATCCACCGTCGAGGATATTCTCATCGACTGCGTTGGCACCCGGCTGACGGCGCGGTACGCCAGGTCGTTTACCAGTACGTTCCAATGCTTATGGGGTCTATCATGATGGGGAGCACGACGATCGTCGACCAGGCCATGGCGGCACGCCTGGGCGCTGGCAGCGTCTCCACTTTAGGCTATGGGAACAGGATCGTGGGGTTTGTAGTGGGCCTCGGCTCCCTCAGCCTCAGCACGGCCGTCCTGCCCCACTTTTCACGCATGGTGGCCCGCGCCGACTGGGCAAGCGCGCGTCATACATTTCTCGTATACCTGAGGCTCGTCTTGGTCGTCACCGTACCGGTCACAATCCTCCTTGCAGCCGCGTCGTTGCCAATCGTCCGCCTCGTCTTTCAGCGCGGAGCCTTCACTGCCGGCGACAGTCTGACCGTAGCCCGGGTGCAATCATTCTATCTGCTCCAGGTCCCCTTCTACCTCGGCGGCATACTCGTAGTTCGTCTGTTGAGCTCCTTGCGGGCCAACCACGTCATGATGATTGCTGCGGCCATCAACATGGTGGTGAACATATCCTTGGACTGGATCTTGATGCGCTGGATCGGCGTGGCGGGCATCGCGCTCTCAACTGCCATTGTCTATTGCGTTTCATTCACATTTATGTTGACGATGCTCTATCGTCACCTGCCGGAGGCCGCAATTGCAAAACGATAAGGCAGGCGCGAGCTATTGGAATAGCATGTGGGCCAGCAGTGTCCTGCCAGACCGGCTCGAGCCTCGCCGCCGCGGTCCTCGAAACTTCGTCATTCGAGAATTCGATCGATACCTGCGCAAAGTGCTTGCAGGCCAGAAATTGGCTCCGGGCTGGAATCTTCTCGAGATCGGGGCCGGCAACTCTGCCTGGTTATCTTACTTCGCGACCGAGCATGGCGCCTCCGTGACAGGCCTCGACTACTCCAGCGCCGGCTGCCAAAAGTTGCAGCGTATTCTCAAGCGGGACGGCGTCGACGGCAAAGTCATTCACGCCGACGCGTTCGCGCCGCCCCCAGGGGCCGTCGGGTCTTTTGACGTTGTAGTTTCGTTCGGCGTGGCCGAGCATTTTCAGGACACTCGCGGCGCCCTTTCGGCCTTCAAGACCTTCGTCAAGCCTGGGGGCCTCCTGCTCACATTCGTCCCCAACATGGCTGGTGTGCTTGGAAAAACGCAGCGGCTATTGAACAAGCCTGTCTACGACATACATGTTCCCCTCGATGCCACGGCACTCGCATCCGCTCACGAAAGGGCCGGCCTTACCGTCGAGGCTTGCGATTATCTCGTGTTTCTCAACTTCGGGGTCTTGAACCTCAACGGATTACCGCCCAACACCGCCACCTTTGCAGCCAAGCGTGCTTTGCTGGCCTTGGCCCGGCGTGCGGCGTTCGTTTGCGCCGCTGTCGAGGAGCGGACGCATGCACTGCCGCTCACACGCACCGCAGCCTCCTACGTCGTGGCGGTCGCGCGCCGGAGCACTGAGGCACCGCATGACTCAGTCGTGATGGCAGGGAGGCCGCCCAAAACGTGACGTCGCGAGTTCACGACCGCGGCCTTCGAAATGAGGAAGAGGGCATGGAAAAAGCCGGTTTTGAGGCGCTCCACCACATGCAGCCGGCGGCGGTATGCCGCCCAGAAGTGCGACCCATCGACGACTTGCCTCGAGCAATCGGTGGGGCGTAGCCTACATCCTCTGCTATGCGGACGCGGCAAGGCCTACGCAACGAGTCCCCTCGCGTGCCCCAAGAGCATTTGAATGTCATCGTCGCCCCGGGCACCTGAGTCGTACGCGGTCATGGACTACCAGGGGGCGAAAGCATCTGGAGACGCCACGTCTTCCCGGCCCACCGTGGGCGGGACGGAAAACAACTTCGATCTACTACGTTTGCTCGCAGCCGCCCAGGTATTCCACTTTCATGCTACGGAAAGCTTTCACCTGAAATATGGCCCGGTCGCGACAGCCGTGACCGAGGTCCTGAACTTTTTCCCCGGCGTCCCTATTTTCTTCGTAATTAGTGGTTTCCTCATCTCCTTGTCCTACGAGCGTTCGCTGAGCGCCTCGTCGAGGACGTCCGCGGCGATACGATCCTACGCACGCAACCGGTTCCTCCGTATCTACCCCGGCTTGTGGGTTTGCTTCGCCGTCACGGTCCTGCTGCTCGCTTTTGCGGGACAGCTGACGCGTGGTTTTCTCCGAAGTGAATTCATACCGTGGGTCATGTGTCAGCTGACGTTTTTTCAAGCCTTCAACCCAAGCCATCTCCGCGGCTACGGGCTCGGGGTGATCAACGGAAGCCTTTGGACGATCCCCGTGGAGCTGAGCTTTTACGTCGCACTTCCTGTTCTGTACTGGCTCACCGGTAGGATGAGCAGGCGCGCAAGCGACGTCATTTTCGGAGCGCTAGCGATAGCATCTCTAATTATAGCCTTCGCCAACCCCCGATTTATTGCCCCATACTATCCATTTCCATCGAAGGTCTTGCATGTAACGCCGATACCGCATATTTATATGTTTCTTTTCGGCGTCCTCGCGCAGCGCAACTTCGGCCGGATACGGGGCATCCTTGAGGGGAAAGTGGTCTACTGGACCGCCGCCACCGTGGGTTCAATGTGGGTCGACCTTCGCCTGCTGGATCACTCTTTGGAGAACAGCTTTCTGTTTGTGTTGTGTGGCAGACTCCTGCTGACCGGATTCGCGCTGTCCTTCGCGTTCTCTGCACGCTCAGTCAGTCGACGGCTGCTCCGTCATCAAGACATATCTTATGGTATATACATTTATCACGCGCTCTTCATCAACGCGTTCATAGCTGCCGGCATCGGTGGCCTTTCAGCCTACGCGCTCGCAGCGGTTGGAGCGTTGGCCGCCGGAATGATTTCTTGGCGCCTGGTAGAATCCCGTGCGCTTCGGCGGAAGCGGGGTGCGGTGGTGACTATGCTTCCGAGCGCTACGACGTCAAAGGACGGAACGCTGGCCGCGGCGACACCTCTCATCGCGAGTGAGCCCCCTAGATGACCAGCGCGGAGCCCGGCTGCGCCCGGCGAAAACTCAACGTAGTGTTCGTAGGTGCCTTCAAGCAGACGGCAAAGGATGGGGCCGTCGGGGGCTCCCTCTATGCAGCGCGCAGCCTTGTCACAAGTGGCCTTGCTGAGCGCGTTCGGTGGATGTTGGTGGACACCACGGGGCGCTCGGTACCGCCACCTTCCATCCCCGTTCGGGCGTTCTTCGCCGTTCGCCGATCGGTCCGTTTTGCTCTCACTGTCGGCCGTCCCAGCGCGGACGTGGCACTGATTTTTTCCGGCTCGCACCTGGGGTTTCTCGAGAAAGGGGTCATGGCTCTATTTTCTCGCGCAATGGGAAAGGCAGTGGTCTTTTGCCCTCGTGCCGGCACGATGCGTGACGCCGTGGAGAAGTCGGGTCTGCAGCGTTGGTACGTGAGGTTTGTGCTTTCTCGGTGCGACGTCGTTGTCTGCCAGGGAGAAACATGGCGCACATTTTATAAACAGTTGACGAACCTCCCGTACGAGCGCCTTGTCAGCATTCCCAACTGGATCAGCCTTCCCGATTATTCGACGATCGGGCGGGGGAGGGGAAGTCGAGGGCCAGTAGTATTCCTTTACATGGGCTGGATCGAGCGCTCGAAGGGGGTTCTCGATCTCATTCAAGCCGTTCACCGCCGCCGTTCTGATCTCGGGGATGCCCTGGTAGTCATCCACGGCCGAGGCTCGGCGCTGAACGAGGCCCAGAGCCTGGCGAAGGAGCTCGGCCTGGAGAACCGAATCAGATTCGGTGGCTGGGTGCTAGGCGAGCAAAAGCGAGCAGCACTCGGGGAATCCGACGTCCTTGTTCTGCCCTCCTACCGCGAAGGTATGCCCAACGCGCTGCTTGAGGGAATGGCCGCGGGGATGGCTGTTATCGCTACGCGTGTCGGGGGTATCCCCGACGTGGTGGACGACGGTACATCCGGCCTGCTGGTTGAGCCCGCCGACGTCGAAGCGCTTGGTGAGGCGCTAGTGCGCCTGGCGCAAAATCAGGGCGAGCGAGAGCGAATGGCAATGGCCGCTCGCGAGACAATCGCGCGCCATCACGATCTCGAGAAGGCGTGGCCGCAGATGCTTACAGCTATACGCGCAGCAGCAGATCGCCGCCCACGGGTTAAAGGTATACGAGGCCGCCTATGGTCATCCTTGAGGTAAAGTCCTCCTACGAGCAGGACTTTGTGATCGACGACGCTATGATCCGACGGTTCGCAGAAGCCGTCGGCGACACGAACCCGATCCATCTGGACGAGGCGTTTGCAGCAAACACCCGGTTTGGGAGGCGCGTTGCTCACGGCGGGATCCTGGTCGGCCTGGTATCCCGGATCCTCGGAGTGGAGTTCCCGGGGCCCGGAACAGTATTCTTGCGTCAAGTGATCGATTTTGTGAGCCCGGTGTTTGTGGGTGACCGCGTGACGCTTCGTCTTGAGGTTGAAGAACTGCTACCTAAGGATGGTGCGCGGCTCGTCGTTCTTGCCACTCGTGGCACCGATATCGTGGCGAAGGGCGAAGCGACGGTCAAGTTACCCAAGTGGGGCCTTCGCCCTCCTGGGGCCGCGCGAGGGGAACGATGAAATGAACGTCAATCAGATCATGGCCGTATCGCCGTATGTCGAGGTGGCCGTGCGCAACATCTACTGGCGATCGGAGTTCTTGGTGCGCAAGGTAACGGCCATGCGAGGAAAGCGGCCTGACGCAAAGCAGCCGCTGGCAGTACGAATTGCGATCGGCCGGGTACTCGACAATCTCGCCCGCCGTGGCGTCGCCGAGGGGGACATTCTTGTAGTGCACTCGGGCTACAAGGCCGTAAGTGTAGGGAACACACCGCGCGCCGTGAACGAGGCGCTCAGAGCTCTCGTTGGTCCGGAAGGGACGTTAGTGATGCCGGCCATTAGGCTGTTTGCCGACGTGCCTTCGGGTGTGGCTCGAATGAAGGCTGACGTTTCCACAGTGGTCTCCGAATACGATCCGGACAAGACACCCGTGTGGACAGGGGTATTGCCCGTCGATCTGCTGAAGGTGCCTGAGGCTCACCGGAGCCTCCATCCGCTGAACTCGGTCGTGGCCTGGGGGCCGCACGCGGAAGCAATGATGCGAAACAACCTGGAGGCCGAACGGGCGTTGCCCTGTGGTCCCGGTTCTTCATGGAACTACTGTCGGGAGCACGGCGCCAAGATCGCCGCGGTCGGAGTGGATATGTGTCACAACCTGACGATGATCCATGTGGCCGAGGACATGCAAGGGGAGCGCTGGTGTGTCCCCGGCTGGTATCGAGAGAGGCGGTTTCGAATCAGGACCAAAGCGGAATGGGAAGAGCACACCGTGCGCGAGCGCCATCCCCGCTGGGCCATGCACTATGCGGAGCGCACGCTCGACAAGGACTTGCGTCGCGAAGGGTTACTGACCGTGGAGGACGTCGACGGCGTTCCCGTCAGCCTGCTGGATGCAGGGGCCCTTGTGGAGTATCTCAACAGTCGTAACGCGAGTGGCTATCCTTACTACGTCGTACCCTCCCGGCGGTGACGATACGCCTCGTGCATCTCGCGACGCTTCCCGGCTTCACGCCAGTTAGCGTGGCCGCCGACCTCGTCCTGGGGCTCACTCGAGAGGGGATCGCGCAGTGGTCTCCTGAGCGGTCGTCTCCGGACGTCGTCCTCCGTGTGAGGCCCGGTGTCGTCCAGCGGGTGGTCGGCCGCCACCGATTGGGTCGGCGTCTGCTGAGGCTTGGCTCCGCGTGCGGCTGCCATATAGGGGGCCAAAGCTTCCTGGTGGCCGACCGACAGGCAATCCGGCGAATTGGTGTGGACGGGAACTCTACAGTAGAGAAGAAGTTGGATGGCGGGATGCGCCCGCTGAGACTGACGCGGGTCGCGGGGGTTTCGGGCTTTGCGGATGGCGTCTACTATGGGGACTATGGCTCGAATCCGTCTCGGCGGCCACTAGACATCCACCATAGGGACTCAGCTGGCATCTGGCGCCGCGTCTACACTTTCACACAGGGGGTCGCCGAACACATCCACGCAATCGTACCGGATCCGCGTGCAGGCTGCCTTTGGGTGTTCGCCGGCGACTATGGGGAGGCTGCCGGCATTTGGCGGATGCGCGACGGCTTTCGGCAGATTGAGCCCGTGTTGCAGGGCACCCAGCTCGGGCGAGCGTGTGTCGGGTTTCCTATTGAGGACGGACTGCTCTTTGCGACGGACTCGCATCTGGAGCGCAATTCCATTCGCCTGCTCAGGCGAATCCACGGGCGCTGGAGCACGAGCGAGGTGCGGCCGATGGTTGGCTCGTGCATCTACGGAGGTGAGATCGGCGGAGCGAGGGTGTTTACCACTGCCTTCGAGCCGGGTGCGCCGACGGGTCATCGCATATACGATCTGCTCGATCTGCGTCCCGGACCGGGGATTGTTGGCCGCCATTGCGAGGTCGTCATGGGAACCTTGGCTTGTGGCTTCGCAACCAAGCTCCGCTGGGAGGTGGACTGGCTCCCGAAAAGGTTGTTTCAGTTCAGCTCCATAATCGTTCCCGATCTGGACGCCGGCGCCGAGGTCTTACCGCTGTACGGCGCCGGACTCAGAGGACGGGATGGAACCACGGAGATCTATCGCCTCGAATCGAGCGCGTAGCAGGCTACCAGCCCGGCAACGAGGCGTTGGCGAGGTTAGCAGTGGGTATTGGGCTTGCGTCTAGTTCCGCACATGGGCTATGCACACGGCGTGCGCAAAGAACTTGTTGCGGGGCTGGTGGATCCCGTGGACGGATCCCCGCTGACCGTTCTCGACGCGAGCCAATCGGGGGACGAGGTCGAGACAGGAAAGCTCGTCGCGTCGAGTGGCCGAACATACCGCGTTCACGGCGGCATCCCGCGCTTCGTGCCAGACGACGACTACGCGGGCTCGTTCAGCTTCGAGTGGCTGACGCACGCACGGACTCAACTGGATAGCGAGCGCAGTGACGAGTCGATGCGTGTGTTCTTGCGAGATACGGGGTTCGATGAGGTGCTGGTCCGCGGGGCCAAGGTCCTCGACGCAGGCGTAGGCTCCGGGAGATTCGCAGACGTGGCACTGCGTCTCGGTGCTGCCCAAGTCTACGGCTTGGACCTGTCGCGCGCAGTCGAGAGCGCGTGGCAAAACCTGGGCGCGGACGACCGTTTTGGCGTTGTTCAGGCGAACATTTTTGCCCCGCCGTTTTCTGATGAGTCCTTCGACCTGGTGTTTTCTATTGGCGTGTTGCACCATACGCCCGCGCCAAGGCTCGCGTTTGAGCGGTTAGTCCGACTGTTGAGACCTGGCGGCCGCATTGCGATCTTCGTGTACCCGGATACTCCGACTAATATTGTGAGCGATGCAATTCGCAGGGTGACTACGAGGATGGAGCCGTCGCAGCTCTATCGCATGGTAGGAAAGGTGCAGCCGCTGCTCGACGCGATTTCGTCGAGAGCCGCAGGTAGGCTGGCGCTCCGCTGGTTGCCGCGTTCAGGCGACCCACGTCCTGACTGGCGCGTCCTGGACACATTCGACTGGTACTCGCCAAAATACCAGTTTCGGTACCGGAACCATGAGGAGATCTGCGAGTGGTTTACGTCGGCAGGGCTTGTGGACGTCCGCCCCCTCCCGTTCGACATTTGCGTCCAGGGCAGGAAGAGGTCGTAAGCTCTACTTGGTCGCTTCAATGAGCAGGAAGGTGCCGAAGCGATTGCCCAAGGCCCGAATGAATCGACGCGGATAGAGGCCCCACGCCAAGCTGTGATACCAGCGCCGGTACTTGTGCGCCGGAGGCATCAGCAGAAGGTCGCCGTGGCTCAGCTGAACTCGGACGCGGACTTTCGAAAAGTGGCTGAATAGAGCCTTTGCCTCGCCGACGGTATAAACCTTGGTGCCGGGACTCTCTAGGTGGTGGAACACGGCCTTTCGCGGGCTCTCCCATGGTCGACCATGGGCGGCTGAATGCATCCCCCACATCATGAAACACACCCATGAGGGGTAGTGATAGATCATGATGCGAGCAACCCCTCCGGGCGCCAGAACTCGATGGGCCTCTCCTATCGCCCGCGGCGTGTCGGGCGAGTGGTGTAGGACACCATACGAGTAAACGATGTCGAACGTCGAATCCGGGAAGGGCAGGGTCTCGGCGTCTGCGACGCGCACGTCTGCGCTCAGGCTTTCGAGCTCGAGTCGCTCCCGGGTCAGCGCGACGCCCTGCTCAGTGAGGTCTACCCCGGTCGCGTGCGCCCCTTGACGCACCCAGTTGACGAAGTCGGTGCCAGCCCCGACTCCCACCTCGAGCACACGTTTCCCGCGCCCATCCTCGAACCGCGCGAAAGGACGGATGTAGGGTTCCAGCAAATAGCGGTCCCGTTCGATGTCCCCGAAGAAGCGTTTGCGGTCGCCCGTGGAAGCTTCCCGAGTCCCGCAGGGCTCCTGTTGCCAATGGGACCTGACGGCATCCTTGAGCTGCTGGGACTCGGGGCCCGGTGGCGTCGTCATCGGGCGGGATTATGGACGTCTACAGGGTTCGCGCAAGTCAGTCGTGAGGGTGAGGTCGCTACCATTCGGCCGGCCGCAAACCAGGGACATTACGCCTACTTGAAGGCGGCGCTCTACGTCACCGCCCTCGGCCTAGGTCCGTGCGGGTACACGTCGTACAATGCCCCTCTGGTTGCCCACCTGCTGAGGGGCGTGAACGTTCTCGGAGCGAAGCGCACCTTATCCCCCTGCCCGGGTACCATCCGGCCTGCAATACCTGAAGATGGCTAGTCAACTACCTGTTCATGTTCGGGTGAGTGAATCCCGGGCTCTTGGCTCGATCCTACCCAACGGCACGGCGATATTCGCCATTGTCTCGTGTTGGGTGACGCTTGCTGTGACCAAGGTTCTCGGTAGCGGCGGAGGCGACACTCCGTTGTACCCAGCAGTCTACCTGTTCGGCGGCATGACGATCCTGGCCATTCCGGCCATCACCGCGTGGAGAAAGGGCGCACTCCGGCCGCTCGGCGCTGACGTGCTGCCGGCCCTGGCTTTCTACCTCACGATGTACCAGGCGCCGCTTCGGCGCCTGGTCTTTGCAGGTGAGTCACTCACGTCCAGTGAAATCACTGTCCTGGACATGGCCCTGTACTGCTCTGCCGGAGTCTCGTGCATTGTGAGCCTCCGCCCAGGCGCCTTCGTGGCGCGTCGCGCCACCCCCGTGCCGCTGGGAGATCTAACCATTCAGGAGGCGCGGATCGAGGCATATGCGGGCTTCGGGGCTATACTGCTCGGCTTCGCATTCTTCGCCATATGGGTCGCTTCAGCAGGCCTGAGCAACGTGCTGTCAGCATCGCTCGGTGACATATATTTGACTAATGCGGGTGACGGCGCCAGAACGACAGCGACCTTTCAGTGGCCATTGGTCGTCGGCGGGGTCGGTGCTATCACCCACGCCTTCGCACGCTGGCCCGGTCGCGGCCCAGCGACCCGGCTGTGGGTCCCCTATGCGATCGCTATCGTTTGTTACGCCATCATTAATGCCCGACTCGGCGCTCGAGGGCCGACGCTCGAGCTTTTCGTCGCCATCTACCTCATCAGGGCCGAGACGCGACGCCCCGTGTCGCGGCGAGGGCTCCTTGCGTTTGCGGCTGCGTTCGGGTTCTTTTTCTTCTTCGTCTCGGTCATGCGCCAGAACCTCGATGAGGGCCTGGCTGGTGCGTCGGGCGAAAAAGTGTCGGCGGAGGCGGAGGGGACGCTAACCGGCGAAAATGCGACAGAGTTCGATGTCATATTCGACAACCATGTGATGGTCACCCAGTTGGCCGGGACGAAGGTGCCGTATCTGGAGGGCGATTCGTGGACATCGGTTCCGATGCAACTGATACCAAGACAGATCATGAAGAATAAACCGACCCAGCTGAGCGTGTGGTTCATCGATTACATCGATCACCAGACTGCCCGCAAAGGCGGCGGTCGCGCGTTCGGAAGTTTTGCGGAGGGCTACCTGAATTTTGGAGTGCCGGGGGCGGCGGCGCAAGTAGTCGCAATTACTATGCTCCTCCTTGCGCTGCTTCCTCTTTTGCGCGCAAAGGCCGTTGGGGTCGCGCCGGCGGCCGCAGCCCTGCTGGCCTTTGGATACCATTCTCACCGCAGTGAGCTCCTAGTAGTAGCGTTCACTACGCGAAACGCCGCCATCGTGGCAACGGTGACCTTCGTCATCGCTTGGATTCTGGCGCAGATATTGAAACAGCCAGAGCACGACACCGGGGCAGCCACCGTTTCGTGATCAGATGTCAGTGGCGCCGCTGGGCTAGTAGATGCGGCTGCGCGGTTGCCGTCGCGTCACTTCAGGCACACGCGAGCGGCTGCGGTCGAAGCACCAGTGCAGCGCGCGAAGTGCAGACATGTTCTCGGCCGCTAGGGTTTCGTGACCCGGTCGATACCTGGGACGACATCCACAGCTTTCTGGTGTTTGACAATCGTGTGGATTATGCGCCAGGCGGCGAGTTCATGCGCCGTCGATACGATTTCATATGGGGCGCAGGGCATGTGGTCGAGCCGCGCAGGGGAGGAAGCCGGGACATACGGCTCGCCTACTACATCCCTGCCAACCGCGCACCCCGCGGGTTCAATCTGCGTTTTGACGACCGAGATCGAACGCTGGGATGGTATCAAGCTAACCATCCGGATTGGGTAGTCTACCGCTGCCCAGGCGGCGTGGAACCGTCGGATCCGGCCAGGGCTCTGCCGGCATACTACCTCGATGAGAACGGGGACCACTTGGTGCCCCTCGACGTCTCCAATCCGGAGGTCGTGGCGTGGCAGGTGGAACGTTACGGAAAGTATACCAGCACGCTACTGGCTCCCGGCGGTTATGATGCCTTGGGCGTGGACAATGTGTTCCTTGATAACGTGTTCGGCTTCTGTGGCGTTTTCGCTCATGGTCGATTCGTCCGGCGTTATCACCCAGAGGACCCGCACGACGCGCGCTGGTGCGCGGACGTGGCTGCGTGGACCTCGGCACTGGCTCGGGGCCTGCATGCTCTTTCGCCGCCCATCGCGCTCATTGCGAATGTAGCCCCGCTGGACGGGCCCGAGCCGACCTGCGTTCAGGCCGTGACCGATCATCTAGATGGTCTGGTCGACGAGGGCGGGTTCATGCGCTCAGATCTGCGGGCTCCGCTTGAAGAGCGTGAGTGGGTCTCGCGGGTGAAGCTGATGGCGCGACTGCAACACGAGGGACGCGCTTACTACTCGATCAACGAATTTGCGGTTCCGCCGTCACCGCAGGACTTCTGTGCGCCCGTGGTGAGTCACGGCCAGCTTCAATGGGCGCTGGCATCGTATCTTATGGGTAAGGAACACGCTGCGGCCGTATTCGTGTCCGGGTTGGAGCAGTACGGGTGCGCGCTCTGGTACCCCGAGTTCGACGCGCCCATCGGCCACCCTTGCGGGGAAATGCGTCGAGAGGCCGGCGTGTACGTCCGAGACTACTCACACGGGATGGTGGTCACAAACGCGAGCTACTTGGGCGCGATATACACGCTGCCGGGCGACCTCCCGTACACGGACCTCCAGGGGACCCAGGTGGGCTCGGCGGTTCCTCTTGCGGCCCATTCTGGTGTGGTGCTCTTGGCCGGGCGGAGCGCGGCGGGGCGCTGCCCCTAAATGAAGGATGCGTCGTGTTTGGTCGAATCACAGGGTCGGGCGCCAGAGCTCGAACCATGCCTGAAGCACGAGTAGGCGCCAGATCCGACCGGATTCGTCGTTCATGCGCAGTCGGTGCGACAGCAGAAGGCGCCGCACGGCCCAGGGTTCGAGCAGGGGCGCGACCGCCGCGGTGGGATCCAATAGTGCTTGGGTTTGATCGGTGCTCTCGCGCAGCCATCGAGCGACGGGTACGCCGAACCCCATCTTGGGCCGGTTGAAAACACTGGCTGGGAGACGCGGACCGAACAGGCGACGAAGAGGACGCTTACTGCCCCCTGGGCCCGTAAGCCACGTGGGATCCGCGCCCATGACGAGCTCCATCAATCTGTGGTCGAGGAGTGGCGCCCGAACCTCCAGGCCGTAGGCCATGCTGGCCCGGTCGACCTTCACCAAGATGTCCTCCGGCAAGTAGGTCTTGGCATCGCAAGCCATGAACTGGAGCAGTGGCGGGCGCCCTGCCTGCTCTGCGAGCGAGGCCGCAACGGGGTCGGGCCAGCTACGGCTCGGAGGTCTGCGCAGCACCGCCGGCCACGGGTCCGCGAGATAGCCACGCATCTCGCGCGCGTAGTATTCGGCCGGGTCTCCGCTGAGCCGCGCGATGCGGGAGGCACCGCGCATCCACGCCAGAGGGCGTCGCCGCGCCAGAAGCCGGGCCAAAGCGACCGCGGGACGCGGGATACGCGCAGCCGTCGCGGTCGTTCGCAGCGCGCCGGCATATCGGGTGTAACCGCCGAGAAGCTCGTCGCCACCGTCCCCCGCGAGCGCGACGGTCACGTACTGGCGCGCGGCGCGACAAAGGGCGATAGTTGGAAGTGCGGAACTGTCGCCGTGGAGGTCGCCATAGGTCGCGACGAGGTCGGGGATGCTCGACAGAGAGTCGGGCGAAAGGCGGAGCTCGACGTGCTCAGAGCCAATGTGCGCCGCAACCTCGGCCGCGAACGGTCCCTCCGACCAGCCGCCCTCCTCGAAATCGACGGTGAATGTGCGCAACTTGCCAGGAATCTGCTGGCTCGCGAGCAAACTAATGACCGACGAATCGATGCCGCCACTGAGAAACGCTCCTAGCGGCACGTCTGCACGGAGACGAATACGCACGGCATCTCGTAGAGTGTGCTCGAACTGTTCGCTCCACGACTGGATGTCGCGAAACCCGGGCGCGGCGCCAGGAGCGGGCAAGTCCCAGTAGCGTTGCAGCTCGTGTGTGATGGCGCCGTCTTCGAGTGTTATCCGTAGCCAGCAACCCGGAGGTACCGCATGTATACTCGTAAAGGCCGTGCGCGGGGCGGCCACGTATCCGAGTTGGAGAAACTCCGCGATGCGATCGGCCGTCGTTTCTCGATGGACTGCCCCATCGCGAAGGAGAGCATCCACTTCGCTGGCAAACCGCAGCCTCCCGTCTACGGTGCGGGCATAGTAGAGCGGCTTCTTGCCGAGGCGATCGCGCATGAGCAAGAGCTCGCGCTTGAATGGGCTCCATACTGCGAGTGCAAACATGCCGAGGGCCTTGCTAATCGCCTCTGGGCCATCGCGATCGAGCGCCTCTAGGAGGACCTCAGTATCGCTGGTGGAACGCCACCCGTTGTCGGGTGGCCTCATTGCGGCGCGCAGCTCCACGAAGTTGTAGATCTCCCCGTTGAAGACCATGTGGCTGCGGCCGGATGCAGATTTCATGGGCTGTGCCGCGTGGGTGGTGAGGTCGATGATGGCCAAGCGCAAGTGTCCAAGGAGGCAATGGTCGTCCGACCAGACCCCCTCGCCGTCCGGCCCTCGATGACGTAGAGACGCCGCCGCCGAGCGCGCGAACGTCGTCCGGAGCTCTTCAGGCGCCTCGACCACCACCTCACCATAAATTCCGCACATGAGCCCTCGCGCGACGTCAGGAGACGCTTCGCGGCCCACCCGCGCGTCGGCGAACACCCGAGAGGAGACTCCGCCAGCGAAGAAATCCGTAAAGCAACACGCCCCGATGAACTGCACGGTAGTCGTTGACGGTTCTGCAGCGATCTTCATCCAGTCGAACGCGTCGCACAAGCGCCCGCGAGTTCAGCTCGCTGGCGCCGTCCGCCGCGTACGCCGCCACTTCTCGACCGAGCAGCTGCCAGAACTCACCCCCGAGCCAGTCGCGCACTGGCATCGCGAAGCCCCGTTTCGGCGCCGAGAGCACGGCGGGGGGAAGGCGCGTTCGTAGCGCTTGGCGAAGCACGTATTTGCCGATCTCACCGCGAAGCTTGATGCGCGGCGGAAGTGACAGCGCATAGCTTGCGAGCCGTGAATCAAAGAAGGGCGCGCGCACCTCCAGAGACTCCGCCATCGACATCCGATCGACCTTCGCCAGGATGTCCTGCGGGAGGGAATGTCGAAGCTGGTAGAGGGAAAGGGCCAGGCACGGATCGGGGACGGCCTGCCACAGACCTCGTGAGTCATCGCGCGCCTCTTCGAGGTGGTCGCTGGTCTCGCGCGCCCAGGGCGTTCCCTCGACGAGCTCGGAGACCATCTCATCCGAGAAGACCCCGGCCATGACATGCGGCAGTAGGCCGCGCGGAACGCTTGCAACCAGGGCAAGCCCACGATCGATGCTCTCGCGTGTCTGTCCGCGTGACGCGCGGCGTACGACGGACGCGACCGCCGCACCCAGGCGCCCTCCTCCCCAACGGGCGAGACGCACCTGCCGGGCGTGAGCAAGATAGCCGGCAAGGAGCTCGTCGCCCCCGTCGCCGGACAAGACCACCTTGAACTGGCGACGGGCCGCTCGGGACACCAAGCGCGTGGGAACCGCGCTGGTGTCCGCGAAGGGCTGTCCGTGATGGATCAGAAGATCGTCGAACACGTCCTGGGAGAAGAGGGGGATGGTGCCCCGTTCGATCTTCAGCTCGATGCCGAGGCGTGAGGCGGTGGCGCGTGCAAGAGGAGTCTCGTCGTAGCCACGCGCGTCGAAACCGACGGTGATCGCCTGGATATCCCCTCGCTCCCGAACGGCCGAGCTAGCGATCGCAGCGGAGTCAATTCCACCGCTGAGAAAGAGCCCTAGCGGCACATCGGCAACGAGGCGGTCGCGCACACTGCAATCGAGCATGTCGAGCAGCCGGGCCCCGCAGCGGTCGATGGATCCTGCGGCTTCGTCAATGCGATCCGGTGGTGACCAGTAGGTTCCAGCGGTCTCCGTCCCGGACCGGGACCGGCGCAGCCACTGCCCTGGGCGCAGCTCGGCGACCCCCTCGACGGCGGTAACGCCGGGCCACGGATGGCCGAACCGCAAGATTGACATGACACCACGCCCGGAAATGTGCGGGCTGGGAGCGCCACGCTCAGAGAGAAGAGGCCACAGTTCGCTACAGAATGAAAAGCGGCCATCCCGGCGATCGATGTAGAGCGGC
Source organism: Polyangiaceae bacterium (assembly GCA_036501935.1). GTDB lineage: Bacteria > Myxococcota_A > Polyangia > Polyangiales > Polyangiaceae > Palsa-1150. Next base: position 239,444 of record DASXZL010000078.1, read on the forward strand.
TTCTCACCAAAACGATCTCGAGCAAGCCAAAGATCGCCTGCGGCCGTGTCCACCGCCGCGAACGCGAACATGCCCTCGAGTCGTGCCAGTGCTCCGAGCACTCCCTGCCGCACGATCAGCTCGAGGAGAACCTCGGTGTCCGTATTCGTCGTGAAAACGGCGCCGTTGCCAAGCAGAAGCTCGCGCTGTCGACGGAAGTTGTAGAGCTCACCGTTGAAGACGAGTGCCCACCGGCCATCGGAGCTGACCATCGGCTGGCGGCCATGACCGGGATCCATGATCGCGAGTCGCCGCATCCCGACGCACCAGCCGCCGCCGTGCCACCGTCCGCCGTCGTCTGGTCCGCGGTGTACAAGCGCCTCGAGCATCGCAGCGACCGCGGCACCGGCAGCCGGGGTGTCCTGGGTTCCTGTGATCCCGCACATCGGGATCCTATACCTGCGCCTCAAACGACGGGTTCGCGAGGCGGTTCATCCTGCGGGCTCGCGCGGCTCTATCAGGCCGACGCGGACGGCCCGACTTCATCGCGTTCCTCTTGGCCGTCGGCGTCATCCGTCGACGGCGGGGATGTGTCTGGGGTCTCTCCGTATGGAGTGCCATATCCATACCGGCCGTAGTAGGTGGCGTACTTATATTCAAGCCGCGAGAAGTCGACAGCGTTGAGAACGACGCCAGCCGTCTTGCTCCCGATGTCCAGGATCGCCCTGAGGGCGTGCCGGGCAGCCTCTTTCCGCGTGGCGAACGCACGGACGACGAGCATCGTGGCGTCCACGTAGGCGGATAGAATCGTCGCGTCAGTCACAGGGGCGACCGGAGAGCTGTCGAAGACGACGCGATCGAAGCGACCGCGTAGGTCGCGAATCAGCGCACGGAATCGTTCGCTGTGCATCAAGTCCGCCGGATTCGGCGGTATCGGGCCCGCGGGGAGGACGAACAGGTTAGCGACCTCCGTAGGCAGAATAGCGCGATCCAGGGCAGAAGCGTCGAGCAGGGCCGTGGTCAGTCCGGTATCCGACGGCTTCCCGAAGATCCGGTGGATCCGCGGACGGCGGAGATCGCAGTCCACGAGCAGAGTGCGGTGCCCAGCGTGCGCGATTGCGATAGCGATGCAGCAGGCAACGGTGGTTTTGCCCTCGGCCGGATTCGCGCTCGTGACAAGCAACGTTCGGATGGGGTTATCTGCGGACATGAACATGAGGTTCGTGCGGATTGCACGAGCCGCCTCAGCGACGTTGCTCATGGGGACTTCATGGACGACAAGCTCGGGCACGATGTCCAAGGGCTTCGGCTGGGCCCTTCGCCGTCTTCGCCCATACCCATAACCTCGGCCACCCTTGCTCATATCGAGTATAGGTAGAAGACCAAGGCAGGTAATGCCCAGCTCGTCCTCGACGTTCTCTGGGGTCTTGATGGTGCGGTCCAGCGCGACCAAGCTGACTGCCACGCCAAGTCCTGCCGCTATGCCCGCGGCGAGCGCCAGAAACACCATGAGTGCAATGCGCGGGCGAACCGGCTTGCGGGCGAGGTCAGGCGCGTCCACCACGCGAAGGTTGTTTACGCGTAGAAGCCGCTGAAGGTCCGTCTCCGTCGTTCGCTCGAGTACGAGAGTGTACAGTTTTTCGTTGTTCTCCCTCTCTCGGCGCAAGCGGCTGTACTGAATCTGAAGAAGGTTTACCTCGACAGCCCTCCGCTGCGCGTCGGTGAGCAGCCCGTTTAGCCCCGCCTCCTCCTTCTGCGTCGCCGCGAGCTCGCGGTCAGCCGACACACGCACGTTCCGCACCTCGGCGAGTACCGCTGCCCGCGCGTCTTGGACTGCAGCCTCTGCCCGGCGCACGTCGGGATGGCTCTCCCCCTTGCCCTGGCCAAGGAGCTCGTCGCGCCCGCGCACCGCTTCTTCGTAGCGTTGCCGGAGTGTCTGAAGCAGGGGACTGCTGAGGAGCTCCGAGGCGCCCAGGCTCCGAGGGTCGTCGTCGGGGACGTTCTGCAGCTCGCTACGTTTCGCTGCCAGCTGTTCGCGTCGACCACGGACCACGGTGAGCTCCGAGCTCAGCTGCCGCAACTCTTCGCGCAGGATGTTCGACTGATCGTCGACCTCGAGCGCGAGGATGTTCTTTTGTTCCTTGAACTGCTGAAGGGCCATCTCGCTCGACTCGAGATCGCCCTTCAGTCTGTCGAGCTGCGAACGGAGCCAGTCGACCGCCGAGTTGACCGAGGCGAGTGTGTCGTCGAGGTTTTGAGCGATGTAGGTGTCGAGCACGGCGGAAAGAATTCGTTGGGCGCGCTCCGGGCTGGCGTCCTCATACCGGACGAAAGCCAGCCGGCTGTCCTTGACCGGCTCGACGACGAGCCGCTGTTGGAGGAGCTCCGTGGCGCGATCGTCCGAGGCGGGAGGCCCCGAGAGACTCGCACGAGGGGGTACGTTGTCTATGAAAGAGCGATCCCGACTCAGCTCCAGTTGCTTCACGACTGCCATCGCGACCCGCTTTGACTGGATGATCTTGTACTGGGTCTCGAGATATTCGTGATTGGCTAGGTAGTCGCCAGCGCCCATGTCGACGACTGTTTGGACGTCCTTTCCGAGCGGCTTGGGGGCGCTTGGATCCACCTCGATAGTGGCGCTCGCGCGGTAGATCTTGGTCTGCGCGAGCGTGTAGATGGCGACTCCCAGCATCACGAGCACTGCGCTCATCACGGCGACAGACCAGTGCTTGCGCACGGCTCGCCAGACGGCGATCCAGGAGATCGCTGCCTCGGTTTTGGGACCCATCATCGGCGCCCCCCGGTGCCGAGAGGTCTCGGCCAAGTTGTTCGGGGAGTCGTTCACGTTGGCGTGGAGAACATGTTGCCCGGCAAGTGGACCGCGTTCACGCAACGGGCTCGGCGGGAACCAATCATCAGCGCGGAAGTACGCGTGTTATGCGACGATTCCCCGGGCGTCAAGCCTACGACCATAGCTACCGGGCGCGGCGGGGGCGGATAATGCGGAACGAGATCATGGTGTTGTGAGCTGAACGGGGGGCAAGCGCTGAGCAACGAAGCATGGTACAGGGAGCCTTTGCAGCAAATGACCCTAAGGTTCAGCAACCGAACGGGGCAGCACGTCGTCGATTTGGCGGTGCTCGCGTTCGCCTACCTCGCGGGCTACCTGCTGCGGTTCGAGGGGCACGTACCCGCGGAGATGTTGCGGACACTCGCGTGGACGCTTCCGTACGTCGTGGCGTTGCAGTACGGCCTGATGCTGGCCTTCAGCGTCCACCGGATGGCGTGGCGTTACATCGGGTTGCCCGAGGTACGCCGCATCGGAATCGTCGTAGCGCTGGGCGTTCTTGCGCTGGTAGCGGTGCGGCTCTTGATCCCGGGCTTGCTCCTGACGGGTGCACCGTGGGCGGTGCGCGCGGTGATTCCGATCGGCATCATCCTCAGCTTCGGCTTCTTGTCGTTCCTCGGCGTGGTGGGCGTGCGCGTCTTGCGCCGAACGTTGTCGGAGAGACAGGAGGTCCATCACCGGCCGCGTAGCGATCGGGGCGCGGTTCCGACGATGCTCATCGGCGCGGGTCGAGCGGGGGTGCTCGTGGCGAAGGAGATCGCGGCGCGGCCCGACATCGGCATCGTCGTGGTGGGCTTTCTGGACGACGACCCGGCCAAGATGGGCACGGTGATGCATGGCATCCCCGTGATTGGTACGACGGAGGACGTGGGCCGCCATTGCGCGAAGTACGGCGCAAAGCAGGCGCTGATCACGATGGCGTCGGCCTCCGGGAAGGAGATTCGCCACATCGTCGAGATGTGCGAGTTGCACCAGATCCCGGTCAAGATTGTCCCCGGCCTCTTCGAGATCGTGGGTGGTCGGGTGAATCTCTCCCGGATTCGTCCCGTAGCGATCGAGGACCTTCTTCGGCGGGAACCTGTAAAGCTCGACGAGGACGCCATTCTCGGAGTCGTTCGAGGTCGCTCGGTCCTCGTCTCGGGTGCCGGGGGAAGCATCGGCTCGGAGCTCTGCCGACAGATATGCAGCTTCGCGCCCGAGCACCTGGTGCTCGTCGAGCACGGCGAGAACAACCTGTTCCAGATCGAGCGTGAGCTGAGAGATCGGTTTCCCGAGGTGAAGCTACACGCATACGTGGGTGACGTTCGCGATGCATCTCGGATGGCGGGCATCTTTACGGACCGGCGCCCGCACGTGGTTTTTCACGCGGCGGCTCACAAGCACGTCCCGATGATGGAGGCGAACCCCGGAGAGGCCATCAAGAACAACGTCCTCGGAACAAAACTTCTCGCGGAGATTGCCGACGAATACGGAGTCTCCGAGTTCGTGATGATCTCGACCGACAAGGCGGTCAACCCGTCGTCGGTCATGGGTGCGTCGAAGCGCGCCGCCGAGATTGTCATCCAGGCCATGTCCCAACGAAGCAAGACCCGCTTCGTGGCCGTGCGCTTCGGAAACGTGCTCGGGTCCACGGGCAGTGTCGTGCCCATCTTTCAAGAGCAGATCGCTCGCGGCGGCCCGGTGACTGTCACCCATCCGGAAATGACGCGCTATTTCATGACCATCCCCGAGGCCTGCCAGCTGGTTCTCGAAGCCGCAGCGATGGGGAAGGGCGGCGAGATCTTCGTTCTCGATATGGGAAAACCGGTAAAGGTCCTGGACCTCGCGCGGGACGTCATTGCCTTGTCTGGACTTCGCGAAGGTGAGGACATCGAGATTCATTTCACGGGTATTCGCCCGGGCGAGAAACTCTACGAGGAGCTGTCGCTGGAAGAGGAGGGTGTCGAGCGCACGGGACACCCCAAGGTCTTCATCGGGCGGATCCGCCCGCATCCTTGGGGCCATGTGGTCGATCGCGTCACCGAGCTGGCAAGCCTCGCGGAGGACGGAGATGGCGACCGAATCCGGACCGCGCTGCGCCAGCTCGTTCCTGAGTACTCCGGGCATGCCGGATCGGCGGCTCCCCGACGAGCGGTCGCCGTCGCCCCGAGCCGGTCTGAGCAACACCTCGAGATCGCCGCTGCAGCTCCGAACAGGTCCAGCAGCTGAATCGTCTACAGCCCTCGTCGGGCGGTGACGGCGTCGGCTACGAGGGACGCCCAGCGTTCACCCACCCGGACGGAGGACCGCTCCTCGAGCAGGACCTTGCCCCTGGACGCGGCGCGTGCGCGTAAGGCGTCCCCAGTGTCGAGTGCCGTCACGATGGCCTGGGCAAATGAAGACGGCGTGAAGCCCCGGCTCGTCACGGCGGAGCCGTCGACGAGCTCCACAGCGCTCGCAAGAGGTACAGTGACCGTTGGCACGCCGGCAACCATAGCCTCGGCGAGCGCGTTGGACGACCCCTCCAGCTTCGAAGGCAGCGCGAACACGTCGAATCCGGCCAGCAGCGAGCGGGCACCGGCAATCTCTCCCGCAATTGTCACGCGTTCTCCGAGCCCGAGTTTCGCGAGCCGCTCCCTGAACGCTGCTGCCACGGACGAGATCCATGGGCCCGTGTTTCGTCCGACGACGATGACGTGCGTCCCAGGCTTTGCACGCAGTACGGCGGGCAGCGCGTCCGCGACGAGCTGGTAATTGCGCTCGTCCTGAAATGATCCGAGACATCCGATGATGGGCCGCCGCGGTGCGCCGTCTTTGGTCGACGACGCTACGATCGCGTCGACCCGGGCGCGTGCGTCGAGCGCGTCGACGGGAAACGGCAGCACGACATTGGGGATGACGACCACCTTGCTGGCCAACGTGTCGTCCATCGCGAAGAGATTGGCAGCGACGTCGGAGGAGTTGACGCAAATTCGGTCGGCGGCGCGCAGCCACAGAACGTAAGCAGCAAAAACCGCCGGGCTCTGCGTGATGTGAAGCAGCCGCAAGTTGCCTCGCGCCGCGATAATCCACGCCGCGCTACGCGCGAGGCGGCTCGTCGCCCTCACGATCGCAAAGCGCGTGACCGCGCCGCGCAGAAAGGTGATCACGGCATCTGGGCGGTACTCCTCCACGCTACGACGAAGCCGGATGATCTGGCCGGCGATCGAATCGGAAACCGGGGGCATGTCCAACTGGAGCGAGCCAGTGATTCCGTCCCGAAATAGCGCATCCGGCAGCGACTGAACGAACACCCGAACGTCCACGCTGTTGTCGCGCAAGGCCAGCGCGGTCAGGATCGCCTGTCGCTCGGCGCCGCCGCGGCCCAGCGTGGGAACCACGATGAGGCAGCGTAGTGATTGAGGCTGAGCGGTCTCGCGTGTCAACACACCCTCATGCGGCAGAACGGCTACGACGCGACTGCACCCGGGCTATACCACGCCGAGCCACGGCTTAATGCAACGTCGTGATGGGTCGAGCCTGGCCTCGGCGTGCTAGCCGGGCTATTGCTCCCTCATGACGGTGGACCCTGATCGCGCGACAAGCCGGGAACGTACTGTTCAGAACGTCGACCCCAGCTTGCCGTGGTGCTGTCCAGAGTGTCACGCTCCGGCGAGGCTCGACGGCGGACTGTTGTCCTGCGGCGCCGGCCACCAGTTCGGGAGCGCGGACGGCGTCCTTTCATTGTGCGGGGAAGGGAACTACGCCGACTCCTTCGGCCTAGAGTGGCTCCGCTACGCGCGCACCCAGGTCGACAAATACAACGGGACGACCATCTCGCGCGATCGACTCTTCAGCATTACTCGCTGGCCGCGCGACCTGCGAGACGAGCGTGTTCTGGAGGCTGGCTCCGGATCGGGCCGTTACACGCAGGTCTTACTGGATGCCGGAGCAAGGACGGTGAGCTTCGACTACTCCGCAGCCGTGCTCGCGAACCTTCGGAACAACGGGGGCCATCCGAATCTCACGCTATTTCGCGGCGACATCTTCAATATTCCATTTACGCCGGAGAGCTTCGATCGAGTTGTTTGTATCGGAGTGATTCAACACACACCCGACCCGGAGCGCGCATTCCAGTCGCTCGTGCGGATGCTCCGACCCGGAGGCGAGCTCGCCGTCGACGTGTATCGGCTCGCGCCCGTGAGTGTGCTGCATCCGAAGTACTATCTCAGGCCACTTCGTCGCCTGATCCCTCAGGCGAAGCTGCTGAATTTTGCGCGCCGTGCAGTGCCTTTGCTCCTGCCCATCAAGGCCGCGCTGCGCAAGATTCCGCTCGCTGGGGTTCCACTCGCGCATTTGCTGGTTCCTGTACCAGACTATCGAGGTCGGCTACCGCTCACCGACGAACAGTGCCGCGAGTGGTCCGAGCTCGATCTCTTCGACGGCCTTTCGCCAGAGCACGACCATCCGGTGGTCCGTCGCCAGATCGAGCGTTGGGTGCAAGAGGCAGGTCTCGTCGACGTCACCATCGAGTTGCAATCAAAGGGCGCGCAGTTCACCGTGAGGGGACGAAAGGCGCTGCGTTGATTGGGGGGAGTGGCTCAGCCCGGCAACTTGCGGCGTCGCCTCACTCCGAGAACGACCGCGGCGGTGCCGATCACGATCGGTAGCGTTCCGCTGTTCCCGGAGTCCGCCGTCCGGCAGCCGCAACCCGAGCCGGGCTGTGAGCCCGGGGTCGCTCCCGCATCTGTTCCCCCTTCGCCCGATTGGGTGCTCCCATCGACCGCAGCATCCGCGCCTGCATCGGAACCCCCTATGACGGTGACGCCGTTGCTGATGGCGTCAACCGATCGTCCCTGTGGCGCTACCGCGCGCGCAGCGAAGTAGTACCGCTGGCCTGCCACCAGAGGCAGCCCGGCGATCGAACCGGAGGTGGCTGTCCCAGCGTCTTGCCACGGCGGCTTGCTGATGATCCCCTCCGGCTGGTGCGCTACCGCAATCTCGTAGCTGGCCGCCCCCGGGACTGCCTGCCACGTACCGAAAAGGGTCGACTGCGTCGAGATGGTGTCAACATCGGTCGTGGTGATGCCCTGAGGAGGGTCCGTGTCGAGCACGGGTGCCGGGCTAGGAAGCTCCTCGTTCTGGACGTCATAGAGGTACCCTCCGCTCGTGCTGACGAGGATCTCGTCTCGGCCATTGGCGTCCGTGTCCCCCAGAATGGCACCGCACACCGATTCGCCGAATGGCACCACGAACTGCAAGACGCCGCTGCAGGCATCGACGGCGTAGAGCCATCCGTCGGTGGAGCCGACCACCGCGGTTGGCTTCCCGGCTCCCGTCAGGTTGTTGCCGATGACGAGATCGCTCAGCTGTCCCAGATAGGAGCCATCGGCCGAGGCGGCCGCTTCGCTCGTGTACTGCTTGCCGCCCGCCAGAACCGAAAACACTGCTGTGCCTGCCGAGGCCCCGGCCACTTGAGTGAGATAGAGCCGGGAGGGGTTGAGGAGGTTGCCCTCGAGTAACTGAGGTCCATTCGGGCAATCGGCAATCGCGCCGCTGGGCAGGGGCTGGTTGGCGGGCCCCACCCAGAGCGGCGTCGTCAAGTCGTGCTCCAACGTGCGAGCAGGATATACGTTCGCTTGGAGAGTAAATTCGAGGACCCCGTCGTTGTTGACATCGCGAAGGATGGGAATGCCGTACTCCAAGAAATCAGTGCCAGCGACTAGCGTTTGACCGGATGCCCCCGAGATGGCTTGTGCTGTGTTTAGAACAGTCAGCACGTCGGCGACGCCGTCCGCGTTCCAGTCTGCGACGGCAAAGGGCGACAGCCCCGACTCGATTGCCACGGGGGTGCTGGCCCATAGCTGCGTGCCGGTCGCGCCAGAGAGCGCTCGGGTAGTCGCATTGGATGCCGAATCGCCCGTCTGGACGAAGATTGTCGGGGCTCCGCCCGTCGCCGAGCCTGGGAGTGCATCATGAATGGCGCCCTGGTCGGGCATCGGGACGTTCCAGATCGTCGATCCATCTCCTCGGAGGGCGGATAGGCTGGGTGTCTGCTGAGTGCTGCGGCAAACGATTCCAGGATTGGTCGTGTCTAGCGAACCGACGACGCTGGGAGCCGTGCAATTGGGAACAGTCCACGTGGGCGGCGGCGGATTCGCAAGGCTCGCCGCCTGCGCGTCGTACCGCAGCAGTGCCCCCTGACTACCTCCAACGATGACCGCCTGTGGAAGGTTGGCGCCGAAGGACGTCATCACGGCCCCACCTGCGCAGTATCCACCAGCCTGAATCGCCGCGCCGGGGTCCAGACCGTCGTCGTAGAGCGCGAGAAGTCCGTCGCTCGTCGCCATGATGACCTGCGGAGCTGACGCAGTAGCCGGTGGGGTCGCCCACGTGGCGAGAGGGGTCACGCCGTTGGGGAACGCGAACGTCGCCACCTGCGTGGCGGCACCGGTGGGTGCCGCATAGTCGAAGATCGCCGCTCCAGTCGACGCCTCCAGTGTCAGGAGGTCGTCGACCCCGTCCTGGTTGAGGTCAGGCGTCACGAGGGCCTGGTCTGCCCGGAGCGTTCGCAGCAGGCCAGGGTCGACCCGCGTCATGGTTTGCCTCTGGATCTGGGTCCACGTGGTCTGGATGGGCGGCTGCTGAGTGGGGTCGAAGATCCAGGCCGTCAGGTTCTGTTTCTGCGCGTCCGTCGTCAGCAAGCTGATCTTCTTGTCCGAGCGCAGCGTCGCTGTGCCGGCCGTCCGAGCATTCGGGATGGTGGCGAGGGTGCTCCCCGAATTGGCGTCGAAGATGTACGTCGTCCACACCCCACCCGTCAGCCCCGCTACGACGACCTCCAGGGTCCCGTTGCCGTCGAGGTCGACAACCGCGTTGGGCTCGAAATCCAGTGCCCCGGACGGCCCCGGGTCCGCGAGGGTCGTGTTCTGCCAGAGCAGCGAGAGAGAGCTCGGTGTCGAGTTGTAGTGAAGAACATAGACCTGGCGGGGAGTCGGCTCTGCAGCGTAGACCGTCGCCTGAAAGCAAACGAGCTCATCGCCCGGGACACCGTCCACGTTCGCGGGAATGCAGTCTCCCCGGTAGATGCCTTGACCGAGCGACGGCGAGTTAGTGTCGTTCACGAGAACCGACCCGTCGCTCCCGATGACCCATACGTGCTGGAGGCCTTCGTGCGCGATCTCGATCTTCCCGTCGCCATTCGCGTCGAAGAGGACGGACGGCACCTCGCATGAGACGAAATCGCCCGTCTCGGCAGGCAACGACCATAGCCTCGTCGCAACGATCGCGCCGGCGCTCCTGGTGAAGGTGTAAGCGTACCCTGAGGCCCCATTCGTGACCGCGCAGCAGTGACACTCCTCGGCCAGAACGTCCGGGCGTGTGTCGCCGTTGAAATCTCCAACCCGCACGCCCCCGAGTGTGCCGAAGTCGGACGCGCTCTCGCTCCACTCGAAGCTCCCGTCCTTTCCGGCAAGCAGGAACGCCTGGCTCGTCCCTGCCGCCAGCACGTCAGGTAGGCCATCGCCGTCAAAGTCATCGATGGCGGCGAGGGACTGAATGTCATGGGGCGCCGTCTGCCAGACGAGCTGCCCAGACTCACTTCGAGCCACTACGGATCCGCCGCTGACGTAGACGAGATCTGGCGAGCCATCCAGGTTGACGTCCCCGACGAGGAGCGCCGCTGGCGTGAGGCTTCCGCCGACGTATGCCTTCCAATAGACCGCAGGCTTGACGATGTCGCTCGCGGACGCGCTTACGCCGGTCCGCTGAGGATCGTGCCTTGCGTTCGGCCAGTCTGCTCTGGCCGGATCTGTGAACAGGAGGCCGACGACCACGAACACAAGAAAGGAGCGGTGCCGCAGCATCCCCAAGGCTACGCCACAGTGGCCGGCCGGACAACCCGCCGGGTGTCCGCAAGCGCGCGCGGACTCCCTGAACGTGGACATGACCTCACACACCCAAGGTCAGGTTCGCCACGAGCCTTCGAGTACTCTTCGGCCGGCTCCGGGCTCAGATCCCTGGCGCCTCGACAAATTCGACCGCCTCGCGTACCTCCACCCCAATGCTCCAGGTCGTTCAGGACATCAACTCGGGCAAGACCTCCGTCCGCGAGCTGCCGGATCCGATCGCGCCGGCCGGTCACGTGGTCGTCGCCAACGCGACATCACTCGTTTCGGCAGGAACCGAGAGGTACGTGGTCGAGCTCGCGCGCAAGAGCTTGATTTCGAAGGCTCGGGAGCGCCCTGACCACGTCCGGCGGGTGCTGCAGAAGATCAAGGACGAAGGCGTGTTGCCCACCGCGCAGCAGGTGCTGGCCAAGCTCGACGAGCCTATGCCTCTCGGCTACTCCTCAGCGGGCGTCGTCTTGGAGTGTGGTCGTGGCGTGCAGGAACTGAAGCCGGGTGATCGCGTCGCGACTGCAGCGCCGCACGCAGGTGTCGTCTCGATAGGGCGCAATCTATGCGCCAAAATGCCAGACGACGTGACGTTCGAGCAGGCGGCCTACACCTCGGTCGCCACGATCGGCCTCGAAGGCGTGCGGCTTGCTCGGGTCTCGCTGGGCGATCGCGTGCTGGTCATTGGGCTAGGGCTCATCGGTCAGATCTGCGTCGCACTGCTCAAGGCGCAGGGGTGCCGCGTTTTCGGGATCGACCTCGACGCAAGAAAGCTCGACCTCGCGCGCAGCTTCGGCGCCGATGCGGTTGCGACGGGCTCTCCGCTGACCGCACTGAAGGCGTTCACGGATGGCCACGGCGTCGACGCAGTCGTGATCACGGCCGCCACTGCGAGCAACGAGCCCATCGAGCTCGCCGCCGAAGCCGCCCGCGTCCGCGGTCGGATCGTGCTCGTAGGGGTCATCGGCATGAACTTGCCGCGTCCGCCGTTTTTCCAAAAGGAGCTCGAGTTCACCGTCTCCTCCTCGCTCGGTCCGGGTCGCTCCGATCCTTCCTATGAAGAGAGGGGCGTGGATTATCCATTCGGTCACGTCCGCTGGACCGCGCAACGAAACATGGTCGCGGTGCTCGACCTCATGGCGGCAGGGCGCCTTCCCGTGGAGCGCCTCACCAGCCACAGGCTCCCGATAGCCCGAGCGAGCGAGGCCTACGATCTGATCACCGACCGCAAGGAGCAGGTCCTCGGAATCCTGATCGAGTATCCCGACGCTTTGCCTCGGCCAGTGCGCAGGCGTGAGCTGAGTACGTCCCGTGGTGTCGGCGACAATATCGGCGTCAGCCTCGTCGGCGCAGGAAACTTCGCTCGGCTCGTCATGATTCCCGCTCTGTCGAAGCTGGGCAAGGTCTCCTGGCGTGGGCTCTGTACGGCAAAAGGAATGAATGCAGAGCACAGCGGGCGAAAGATGGGGTTTACGTTCGCGGCTACTGATGTGCAGGAGATATGGAAAGACACGCAAACCTCAGCGGTCTTTCTCGCGACGCGCCACGATCTTCATGCCGAACTCGTTGTCGCCGCTCTACGGGCTGGCAAGCATGTCTTCGTCGAGAAACCGCTGTGCATTACCACCGCGCAGCTCACCGAGATCGACCGGTGCGTGGCGGAGCTCGGGGCCGGCTGTCCGATCCTGATGGTGGGATTCAATCGCCGCTTTGCGCCCGCCACTCGTCAGGTGCGCGAGTTCTTTTCCGGCGTCAGCCCTTTGACTGCTGCTATGCGATTCGCTCCCGGGTACCTCCCCCCGAGCGCTTGGCCGCAGGACGAGGAGGTGGGCGGCGGGCGTATCGTCGGCGAAGCCTGCCATGCGATTGACACGTGCACTGCGCTCGTAGGCAGTCCGCCCGTACGTGTCTATGCAGAATCAGTGACGAAAACCGGCGGCCTCGAGACCACGGACGACCAGGTATTCATCACGCTCCGGCATGAGAACGGAAGCGTCTCGAGCGTTTCGTACCAGGCTGGCGGCGACCGCGCCATGCCGCCCGAGCGGATCGAGGTCTTCGGTGGGGCCATGAGCGCCGTGATCGACAACTGGGACAGCGTCGAGATGTTCCGCGCAGGTGGATCGAGCAAGAGTCGCGCAGGCAAGGACAAGGGGCACGCTCCGGAATTCAAAGCGTTCGTTGACGCTTGCCGGCGAGGCGGCACGTGGCCCGTGCCCTGGAACGAGATCTACTCCGTGTCCTGGGCTTCGCTCATGGCAGTCCAGAGTTTGCGGGAAGGCATCGCGATGGACCGGGACGGCGCGAGCGGCGTTGACTCGACCGCGTGACGCAGGTCGGTGCCGGGAGGCGCCTCAGGGCGCCGCAGGACCGCCGTAGTAGCCGATGTCGCTGCGCCGCTCTGGGGTGAAGGTTCCACTGCGACGCGCCATTGATGCCCAGCACTGGACACCGCCGTTCAGGAGGGCGCAAGAACGATCCCATCCTGTCGCGATGGCTTGCACTCCGCTCGTGAGACCCGAGACCTGAACGGGTACTCTACTATTCGTCGTAGACCCGTTCCCGACCTCGCCGTCCTGGTTGAACCCCCAGCACTCCGCGGCGCCGTTCACCGTTGCGCAGGCGCCGTACTCGCTCAACGAAAGCGACATCACGCCGTTGATGAGCCCTGAAGCCGATACGGGGGAAACTGCTGTTGATGCCGTAAGGCTGCGCCAGCGGCCACGAGCCTCCTGGCGCAAGCTCGTAGAACGCGTACGTGGGCGTATCGCCGGCGTCACATCCTGCCGTCGCGGTCCACGTCACCTGCGTCCCGGCGGGCGCGGTGTCGCTCGGGATACTCGAGGAGAGGCTTGCCGTACCGCACAGCGCCAACGACGTCCGGGAGACGTCTTCCCAGGTCCCCGGCACGGCCTGTGAGCTACGCTTAAAGCAGCCGCAGGAACCTGGTCAACCGCCGCCACGCCGGTCGGAGGCGGTCGACGAGGGAGAGCAGAGCATTCACCGTTACCGTGGGCGACCATTGACGCGCGCCAGGCGGCCTGTCTAGATGCAGGCTTGGAGGGGTGCCCGATGCGCATGTGGGGGCTGCTGTTCGGAGTGGTGGTGTACGTGCTCGCTACGCTCGGTTGCGCGTCGGAGATGACGCCTTCGGGCGGTGAGCCTGTGTCGACGACATCGTCGGCGGTCTGCACCACGGCGGGGCTTGTCTCGAACCAGGGGAGCTCGGGGCCGGCAGGCACCCAGGTGACCTGGACGGCGACGGCTGGTTGCGGGGCTCAGGACATCCCGACGTACGCCTTCTACGAGCTGGCGCCGGGCGGATCATGGCACCAGGTTCAGGACTGGAGCACGACGGCCACATTGCCGTTCGACACGACGGGAGCGACCGACGGGACCTATGCGTTTCAAGTATGGATCCGCGCGCAAGGGTCCACCGCGGCGTATGAGTCGTACGCGGGGGCGTCGTTCACCGTGACTTCTGCTGGCGGAGGCGAAGCCTGCGCTGGGGCGACGCTGTCGCCATCGCTGGCGAGCCCTCAGCCGACGGGTACGTCGATTACGCTGACAGCGGGGAGCTCGACGTGCAGCAACCCGGAGTACGCCTTCTACGAGCTGGCGCCGGGCGGGTCGTGGCAAGAGGTCCAGAGCTACTCCACCACGGCGACGTACGCATTCAACAGCGCAACGGCAGGAGCGTACGACTTCCAGGTGTGGATCCGCGATGCGAGCTCCAGCGCCGCGTACGACACGTACGCGGGCACGAGCTATACGCTGGGCTCGTCGGGCTCGGCAGCCTGCACTGGTGCAACGTTGTCGCCGTCGCTGGCGAGCCCGCAGCCGACGGGCACGTCGGTGACGCTGACGGCAGGCAGCTCGACGTGCGGGAATCCACAATACGCATTCTATGAGCTTGCGCCGGGCGGCTCTTGGCAACAGGCGCAGGGCTACAGCAGCACGGCGACCTACGCGTTCAACAGCGCAACAGCAGGAACGTACAGTTTTCAGGTATGGGTCCGCGACGCGAGCTCGAGCGCAGCGTACGACACGTACGCGGGCCTGAGTTACACCCTGGGCGCGCCCGGACCGCAGCCTTGTACCAACGCGACCCTCAACGCGAACCCCCCCAGCCCACAGACGGCGGGGACGTCAGTAGCCCTGCTTGCGGACAGCTCGTCGTGTCCCCATCCGCAGTACGCCTTCTACGAGCTCGCGCCGGGCGGTTCGTGGCAAGCGGTGCAAGGGTACAGCGACACATCGACCTTCCAGTTCAGCAACACCACGACAGGCACCTACGAGTTTCAGGTCTGGGTACGCGATGCGAGCTCCAGCGCGGCCTATGACACCTATGCGGGCCTTCCGTACTCGCTGACGACGGGCGGCGGGTCGGGCCCGGCCACCGCAATGGCGCTCGCTGCGGGCGCCTATCACACCTGCGCCCTGCTCACCGCCGGGACGGTGGAATGCTGGGGGTCGAACAACCTTGGCCAGCTAGGAGACGGGACCATCACGAGCTCCGAGACGCCCGTACCCGTGTCCGCCCTGTCGGGTGTTGCGGCGATCGCCGCCGGGGTCTCCAGCACCTGCGCTGTGCTCTCCAGCGGCGCCGTCGAATGCTGGGGCAGCAACTATTTTGGCGTGCTCGGGAATGGCACGACGACAGATTCCACTACGCCGGTGACCGTGTCGGGTCTCGCGGGGGCCATTGCGATCGCCTCCGGTACTTACAATAGCTGTGCGTTGCTCGCGGGGGGCACGGTCGAGTGCTGGGGACGCAGTGGCTACGGAGGTCTCGGCGACGGGAGCTTTGTCGGATCCGATTCGTGCAATGGCTTCCCGTGCTCGACAACCCCCGTGACCGTTTCGAGTTTGTCAGGAGCAACTGCGATTGCGGTGGGGAATGGCCAGGTTTGTGCGCTGCTCTCGGATGGTACAGTCGACTGCTGGGGGGATAACGAGTACGGACAGCTCGGAAACGGGACGACGACCGACGCCGCCACGCCAGTGGCTGTATCGGGGCTCACGGGAGTCGTTGCTATCTCGGCGGGCAGCGGGCAGACATGCGCGCTGCTCTCGGGCGGCACGGTCGATTGCTGGGGCGCCAACGGTTCTGGCGAGCTTGGCAACGGCGGCACCACGAACGCGCTCACACCGGTGGCCGTGAACGGGCTGAGCGGCGTGAACGCCATCATGGCGGGCGACCCAGGTGACGGCGGCCCCGAGTTCACTTGCGCCCTCCTGTCGAACGGTACGGTACGGTGCTGGGGGGACAATCCCGATGGGGAGCTGGGCAACGGGACGACCACGAGCTCGACGACACCGGTCGCCGTATCGGGGTTGACCGGCGCGAGCGGTCTGGCTGCTGGCGGCTATCACGCGTGTGGCCTGCTGCCTGGAATCGGTGTCGAGTGCTGGGGTGCCAACTACGCGGGTGAGCTGGGCAACGGGACGACGACGGCCTCGACGACTCCGGTGCTTGTGACAAGCCTGGCCGCCTCGCTTCCACCGGTGACGGCTGTTTCCAACGGCGATTATCACTCCTGTGCTCTGCTTGTCGGCGGCACAGTTGAATGTTGGGGTGACAACAGCGCCGGCGAACTCGGAAACGGCACCACCACGACCTCCTCGACACCGGTGGCGGTGCCTCGGTTGAACGGAGTCACGGCAATCGCCGCTAGCTTCGATGCTACGTGCGCGCTTCTTTCCACGGGCATCGTCGAGTGTTGGGGGTTCAACGGAAACGGTCAGCTCGGCAATGGCACAACCACCAACTCGACGACGCCGGTGGTCGTGTCCGGGCTGACTGGGGTTACTGCCATCGCGGCTGGCAACGCAGCTGCATGCGCGCTTCGGTCCGACGGGACAGTCGAGTGTTGGGGGAGCAACCCCCAAGGGCAGCTTGGCGATGGCAGCACGATCAGCTCGTCGACGCCGGTGGCCGTGTCGGGCTTGAGCGGGGTCTCCGCCATCGCTATGGGCGGGATTCACGCTTGCGCATTGCTCAACGGGGGCACGGTCCAGTGCTGGGGCGACAACACGACCGGCGAGCTGGGCGACGGGACCTCGACCGGAGCCTCGTGTGTTGGGGGGACGCCTTGCGTGACGACGCCCGTGGAGGTGTCGGGCTTGACGAACGCCACTGCGATTGTGGCAGGCTATCAGTATACGTGCGCGCTGATTTCCGGCGGTCAAGCCGAGTGCTGGGGACTGAACTCCAGTGGCCAGCTCGGCGACGGAACCTCAACCGGTCCTCAGTCGTGTGGCGGCGAGGCTTGTTCAACGATTCCGGTTGCGGTGTCGGGTTTGACGGGTGCCACGGCTATCGCCGCGTCCCAGTCGGTTCACTCCTGCGCTCTGCTCTCGGGTGGCACGGTCGAATGCTGGGGGGGTAACACCTATGGCCAGTATGGGAACGAGACGACATCGAGCTCTTTGACGCCTCTGGCGGTTCCAAGCCTAAGGAGCGTCATCGCCCTCTCTACTGGCTTGAACGATACGTGCTGGCTGCTCGCAGGCGGTGCGGTGGAGTGTGCGGGGGAGAACGACCGCGGAGAGCTCGGCGATGCAACGACCACCGGTCCAGTGACTTGCGCTACCGGGGAAGGCGAAGTCGCCTGCTCGACGACGCCCGTGGCCGTGTCGGGCTTGTGAGGCGGGAGGTACCCCGAGCGCGTGCGGCGACCGACGGGGGGCGGTAGTTCCGATACATGCGCAGCGGCGGGTCGTACGCAGCTCGCCGATACGCGTCACTGGTCTTGCGCAAACAGCAGACCATGCCATCGTGAAGCGTGGGGACGTCTTGTCTTGCTGGCGTGGGCCCGCGCGGTGATCCGGCGTCCATTGACGTGGGATGGACAGCCTGTCTAGATGTAGGATCACAGAGGGGTAGCCGATGCGCGTCTGGGGGTCGCTGTTCGGGGTGTTCGCGTGGGTGTTTCTGGCGCTCCTGGCGCCGGGTTGCGCGTCGGAGGCGACGCCTTCAGTCGGTGAGACGGTGTCGACGACATCGTCGGCGGTGTGCACCACGGCGGGACTCGCGTCGGATCAGGGCAGCTCCGGACCGACGGGCACACTGGTCACCTGGACGGCGAGCGCGGGGTGCGCGGCTCAGGACATCCCGACGTACTCGTTCTATGAGCTCGCGCCGGGCGGATCTTGGCAACAAGTACAGGGCTGGACCACGACGGCGACGTTCGCGTTCGACACGACCGGAGCGACCGCGGGGACGTATGCGTTTCAGGTCTGGATCCGCGCGCAGGGCTCGAGCGCGCCGTATGAGTCGTATGCTGGCGCCTCCTTCACGGTGACTTCGGCCGGCGGTGGCGGAGCGTGCACTGGCGCGACGCTGTCGCCGTCGCTGGCGAGCCCACAGCCGACGGGTACGTCGGTGACGCTGACGGCGGGGAGCTCGACATGCAGCAACCCCGAGTACGCGTTCTACGAGCTGGCGCCGGGCGGCTCGTGGCAGCAGGTGCAGGGCTACAGCAGCACGGCGACCTACGCATTCAACGGCGCGACGGCGGGGGCCTACAGCTTCGAGGTGTGGGTCCGCGATGCGAGCTCCACGGGCTCGTACGACGTGTACGCGGGTTTGAGCTACACGCTGGGCTCGTCGGGGTCTGCGGCCTGCACGGGTGCGACGCTGTCGCCGTCGGTGGCGAGCCCGCAGCAGACGGGGACGTCGGTGACGCTGACGGCAGGCAGCTCGTCATGCGCCCATCCGCAGTACGCCTTCTATGAGCTGTCGCCGGGTGGCTCGTGGCAGTTGGTACAGGGTTACAGCAACACGGCAACCTACCCGTTCAACAGCGCAACGGCGGGGGCTTACAGCTTCGAGGTATGGGTGCGCGACGCGAGCTCCAGCGCCCCGTACGACACATACACGGGTCTCAGCTATACGTTGAGTTCCGGCTCTGCGGCGTGCACGGGCGCGACGCTGTCACCATCGTTGGCGAGCCCCCAGCCGACAGGGACCGCGGTGACGCTGACGGCAGGCAGCTCGACGTGCAGCAACCCGCAGTACGCATTCTATGAGCAGCTACCCGGCGGTTCATGGCAGCAGGTGCAGGGCTACAGCAGCACGGCGACCTTCGCGTTCAACGGCGCGACGGCGGGGGCCTACAGCTTCCAGGTATGGGTCCGGGATGCGAGCTCCATCGCCAGGTACGACACGTACACGGGCCTGAGCTACACCTTGGGCTCGTCGGGATCGCAGCCGTGCACGGGCGCGACGCTGTCGCCGTCGCTGGCCAGCCCACAGCCAGCGGGTACACCCGTGACGCTGGTAGCCGGCAGCTCGTCGTGTGCCAACCCGCAATACGCCTTTTATGAGCTGGCGCCCGGAGGCTCGTGGCAGCCGGTGCAAGCGTACGGCGCCGCATCGACGTTTGCCTTCACCAACACGACGCCTGGAACCTACCGGTTCCAGGCGTGGGTGCGCGACGCGAGCTCCGGCGCTTCGTACGACACGTACGCCGGCCTTGGCTATACACTTGTTGTCACGGCGAGCGCTGTCGCGGAAGGCGAATTTCACAGCTGCGCGCTGATGGCGGATGGCTCGGTCCAATGCTGGGGGGACAACAGCGACGGTGAGCTCGGCAACGGGACGACGACGAACTCGTCGACACCCGTGGCAGTGTCGGGGCTATCCGGGGCGACCGCGATCGCGGCGAGCGTCTACGATACCTGCGCGCTGGTGTCGAACGGCACCGTCGAGTGCTGGGGGGATAACCAGTACGGCGAGCTTGGTGACGGGACGAGCACGAACTCGTCGACGCCCGTGGCGGTGTCGGGCCTGTCGGGAGTCGTCGCCATCGCAGCAGGGTCATTCAACACGTGTGCGTTGCTGTCCGACGGCACGGTCGAGTGCTGGGGGCTTGCCAGCCTCGGTGGCCTCGGAGACGGGACGACGTCCGGACCCGATGCATGCGGCGGATACCCTTGCTCGACGACGCCCGTCGCCGTCTCGAACCTGACGGGCGTCAAGGCGATCGCCGCGGGCAATGGCCACGCCTGCGCGCTGCTCTCGGACGGGACCGTGCAATGCTGGGGGTACAACTTCTACGGCGAGCTCGGGAACGGGACGAGCACCAACCCGACGACGCCGGTGGCGGTATCCGCTCTGTCCGGGGCCACGGCGATTGCGGCGGGCGGTTACGAAACTTGTGCGCTGGTGTCCGGCGGCACCGTCGAGTGCTGGGGCAGCAACCCTCACGGAGAGCTTGGGAGCGGCGCGATTGGGTCGGACTCGTGCGGCGGATCTCCTTGCTCCACGACGCCGCAGGTCGTGGCAGGGCTATCCGGAGTCACGGCCGTCGGTGTGGGCAACTCGAGCGCTGGCCCAGAGTACGCCTGCGCGCTGCTTTCGAACGGTACCGTCGAGTGCTGGGGAGACAACTACGACGGCGAGCTCGGGAACGGCACGACGACGACCTCGACGTCGCCCGTGCCCGTCTCTGAGTTGACCGGCGTGACCGCCGTCTCGGTGGGGGGGTACCAGACCTGCGCGATCCGTCCCGGCGCGAGCGAGGAATGCTGGGGGTTCAACGGCGACGGGGAGCTCGGCGACGGTACGACCACGAGCTCGACGACGCCGGTGGCCGCAGCCGAGGCGTGCACTCCGGGCCCGTGCACGGTGACGGCTCCGTCGAACGGCACTCTGGGCACCTGCCAGGTTTCCCTCGCCTCGGGTACCAGTTGCCAGGTCGCGTGCAATTCTGGCTTCCAAGTCTCGGGCGCCGCGACTTCCTGCGTGAACGGAACGCTGACGTCGACGCAAACGTGCGGGTCGGACTCGTGCACGGTGACGGCCCCGTCGAACGGCACACTGGGCACCTGCCCGGGATCCCTTGCCTCGGGAACCAATTGCCAACTCGCGTGCAATACGGGGTTCCAACTCACCGGCGCTGCGACTTCCTGCGCTTATGGAGACCTGACGGCGCAAACGTGCGGCGCGGACTCGTGCACGGTCACGGCCCCGACCAACGCCACTCTGGGGACCTGCCCGTCTACCCTCACCTCGGGAAGCTCGTGCCAGATTCAGTGCAACAGTGGCTATACGTCAACGGGGACCGCCACGTCCTGCCTTGACGGATCTCTAACGGAACAGGTCTGCACGCCGAGCCCGTGCACGGTGACCGCCCCGGCGAACGGCACTCTCGGCAACTGTCCCAGTGTCCTTGCTACGGATGCCACGTGCCAGTTCACGTGCAACCCGGGGTACACGCTCACCGGCGCCTCAACGACCTGCCACTACGGAATCTTGGAGTCGCAGACGTGCACGCCCTGAATTCGCGCGCCTGAACGCACGGGTTTGGCTCCAGTAATTTCGGGGCAGTAGGGTAGCCGTCCTGCCGTGATGCTGGCGATCTGCTTGCAGTGCGATTGGGCCTGCAATCATCGAAGCTGCGACCATTGACGCGCCGTCATTACCTGCTCTAAATGTACGGTCACGAGGGGTATCCAATGCGTATCTGGGGGTTGGTGTTGGGCGTGCTGGGGTGCGTGCTCTTCACGCTGGGTTGCGCGTCGGAGGTGACGCCCGGGGACAGTGAGGCGGTGTCGACGACATCGTCGGCCGTGTGCAGCTCAGCGGGCCTGTCCTCGAATGCAGGCAGCTCGGGTCCCGCGGGCACTCAGGTCACCTGGACGGCGACGGCAGGCTGCGGGGCTCAGGACATCGCGAGCTATTCGTTCTACGAGCTCGCGCCCGGCGGCTCCTGGCAGCAAGTTCAAGACTGGGGCACGACCGCCACCCTTGCGTTCGACACGACCGGCGCGACCGCGGGCACCTATGCGTTTCAAGTGTGGATCCGCGCGCAAGGCTCGAGCGCCGGGTACGAGTCCTACGCGGGGGCGTCGTTTACTGTGACTTCTGCCGCCGGAGGCGGAACTTGCGCTGGAGCAACCCTGTCGCCGTCCCTGGCGAGCCCGCAACCGACGGGGACGTCGATTACGCTGACGGCAGGCAGCTCGTCATGCGCCAACCCCCAGTACGCGTTCTACGAGCTGGCGCCGGGCGGCTCGTGGCAGCTGGTTCAGGGTTACACGAGCACCCCGACCTACGCATTCAACGGAGCAACGGCAGGAGCGTACAGCTTCGAGGTTTGGGTCCGCGACGCGAGCTCCAGTGCCGCGTACGACACGTACGCGGGCCTCGCTTACACCCTGGGCTCATCGGGATCAGCGACCTGCACAGCGGCAACACTCTCGCCGTCGCTGCCGAGCCCGCAGCCGACGGGCACGTCGGTGACGCTGACGGCAGGTAGCTCGTCGTGCAGCAACCCACAGTATGCCTTCTACGAGCTAGCGCCCGGCGGTTCGTGGCAGTTGGTCCAGGGCTACACGGGGACGCCGACCTACGCGTTCAACAGCGGGGCGGCGGGCACGTACAGCTTCCAGGTATGGGTTCGGGACGCCAGCTCCAGCGCCGCCTACGACACGTACGCGGGGCTGGCCTACACGCTTGGCTCGGGATCGGCGGCGTGTACGGCGGCGACGCTGTCGCCGTCGGTGGCAAGTCCACAGGCGACGTTGACGCCTGTGGCCCTGACGGCCGGGAGCTCCACCTGCGGCAATCCGCAGTACGCATTCTACGAGCAGGCGCCGGGCGGCGCGTGGCAGCAGGTCCAAGGCTATGGCAGCACGACGAGCTATGCGTTCAGCGGCGCGACACCCGGTACATACAGCTTCCAGGTTTGGGTGCGCGACGCCAGCTCCGGCGCCTCGTACGACACGTACAACGGTCTGAGCTTCGTCCTCACGAACACGGGTGCTCCGGCGAACCTCACCTACTCCACCAATCCAGCCGCCTATACGGAAGGGGTGGCCATCAGCCCGAACAGCCCAACGTCCGGCGGTGGGCCGGTGGTGTCTTACTCCGTTTCGCCCGCGCTTCCCGCAGGACTCGTCCTCGATACCTCGAGTGGTGTCGTCACGGGGAGCCCAAGCGTCGTCTCGATCGCTGCGGTCTATGTCGTCACCGCGACGAATGGCTCCGGCCATACTACTGCGAACCTTTCCATCGCCGTCCTGAACAACAGTGCGACGACAGGCCTGAACGACACGGTCGTCGCTGGATCGTATCACTCCTGCGCACTGGTGAACGGCGCTGTCCTGTGTTGGGGATACGGCAATGACGGCGAGCTGGGGAATGGCTCGAACGCGCCGAGCTCGGTGCCCGTCCCGGTTGAAGGGCTCCAGAGCGGCGTGCAAGCGATCGCCGCTGGCGACTTTCATACATGCGCCTTGGTGAATGGGGGCGTCGAGTGCTGGGGATACGGCAACTACGGGCAGCTGGGCAACGGCTCGGCTACAGGAAGCAACGTGCCCGTCCAGGTTTCGGGACTCACGAGTGGGGTACAGGCCATCGCCGCGGGCGGCAACCACACTTGCGCGATCGTCGGCGGCGCGGTCCAGTGCTGGGGCGACGACGAGGAAGGCCAGCTCGGCGACGGCTCGACCGCGAACACCACCGTTCCTGTTCCGGTGACCGGGATCACGAGCGGCGCGCAGTCCATCGCGGCGGGCCTCTATCATACGTGTGCGGTAGTCAACGGTGCTGCCTTGTGCTGGGGGCAAGACGAGGAGGGTCAGCTCGGAAACAATTCGACGACGGATAGCAGTGTGCCCGTGCAAGTGTCGGGCTTGACCACGGGTGTAGAAGAAATCACTGCAGGGCTGTATCACGGCTGCGCCGTGGTCAATGGTGGCGTGCAGTGTTGGGGGGACTCGACGACGCCAGCGCCGCCTGCACCGGTTTCGACGCTCTCGAGCGGCGTGCAGGCCATTGGCGCCGGGTACGGCGACACATGCGCGATCGTCAACGGCGGCATTCAGTGCTGGGGTTACAACTTCGCAGGTGGCCTCGGCAACGGCACGACCACGCTGAGCGCCACGCCCGTCCAAGTGACAGGCCTTGGGAGTGGCGCCCAAGCGATTGCCGTAGGATACGACCATACGTGCGCCATGGTGAGCGGCGGCGTCCAGTGCTGGGGGGACAACACGTACGGCGAGCTTGGTAATGGTTCCACCACTCAGAGCACGGTGCCCCTTCAAGTCGCTGGGCTCGGCAGTGGGATGCAGGCGTTGGCCGCCGGGTGGGAGCACTCGTGCGCCCTCGTGAACGGCGGTGTCCAGTGCTGGGGGCACAACCTGCTGGGTGAGCTTGGGAATGGCTCGACTACGGACAGCTCCGTGCCAGTCCATGTGTCCGCGATTGACAGCGGCGCTCAAGCGGTTGTGGGCGGCCAGTTTCATACCTGCGCGCTGGTCAACGGTGGTGTCCAGTGCTGGGGGAACAACGGCGTAGGCGAGCTTGGAAACGGCTCGACGACGAACAGCTCGGTCCCGGTCCAAGTGTCCGGCCTCACCAACGGCGTCCAGGCGATCGCTGCTGGGTATTCGCATACCTGCGCGCTGTCGAATGGCGGTGTGGCATGCTGGGGGGACAACTCGTACGGTGAGCTCGGCAACGGTTCGACCACGCAGAGCTCGACTCCGGTTCCGGTCTCCGGACTGACGACGGGCGTTCAGGCTATTGTCGCGGGAGGACAGCACACTTGCGCCATCGTGAACGGTGGCGCTCAATGCTGGGGCGGCAATGGCAACGGCGAGGTCGGAAACGGCTCTACGACGAACAGCCTGGTTCCCGTTCCGGTCAGCGGCCTCGGTGCTGGCGTGCAGGCGCTCGCGGCGGGAACCTTTCATACATGTGGGCTGACCAGCGGCGGCGTCCAATGCTGGGGAGCCAACAATTCGGGCCGATTGGGGAACGGGTCCACGACGGACAGTTCCGTGCCTGTGCAAGTCACGGGTCTCGGGGCGGGTGTCCAGGCCATCGCAGCGGGAGACGAGCACAGCTGTGCGCTTGTGAATGGTGGCGTGCAGTGCTGGGGGGCGAACGACGCGAACGAGCTCGGAGACGGATCGACCTCCCCCAGCTCCGTGCCGGTGCCGGTTTCCGGTCTCGGCAGCGGCGTTCAAATCCTCACGGCGGCGGGGCCTCACAGCTGCGCGCTGGCGAGCGGGGTCGCTCAATGCTGGGGCGACGACACGTTCGGTGAGCTCGGAAACGGGTCGACGGCAAGCAGCTCTGCACCCGTGCAGGTCAGCCCCTGGGCACCCTGAGGTTTCGCTGCTTCTGCGGCGTCTGGGGGAAGGGAAGCGACTCTACACCTCGGGGCGGGTGACGCTCGCTCCAGCGGGCCCGGGCTCGATGGCTCGCGCTTCGAACAGGGACACGCGCTAGCCTTCTCTCTCGAGGATGCCTTGCGCGTCTGTGTTCTGCTCTTCCCGCTAGCCGGTTGCGCGCCGCCAGCGTCGCCGCCCCCGCCCGCGTTGTGGTCGGCTCAATCCGTGGCCACGACCTCTCGTGCCTGGACGATGTTCCACCACGACGCGCTCCACGCGGGCTCCACCACCGTTGCTCCTTCTCACGCTCCGGCCCTGGTCTGGCGCTTCCGGGCAGGCGGCGAGGTCTGGGGCTCCCCCGCCATCGGCCCCGACTCGATGGTCTACATCGGCTCCACCGACGGCAAGGTCTACGCAATCGACGGCCACACGGGTACCCAGCGATGGAGCTTCCCAACCTTCTCCGCCGTGTGGGCCGGCCCCGCCGTGGCCCCGGACGGCACCGTCTACGCGACGAGCGTCGA
The DNA here is from genome assembly GCA_036501935.1 of Polyangiaceae bacterium. Lineage (GTDB taxonomy): Bacteria > Myxococcota_A > Polyangia > Polyangiales > Polyangiaceae > Palsa-1150. Next base: position 264,778 of record DASXZL010000078.1, read on the forward strand.
CCATCACCTCTACGCGCTGCGCGACGGACAGCTCGTCTGGTCCGTGGAGACCGGCAACTGCTCCTTCTCGTCGCCCACGATCGGCCCCGACGGCACCGTCTTCATCGGCTCGAACGACCGCAAGCTCTACGCGGTCGGCGCGGATGGCCGCATTCGAATGACCTTGCCCGCCGGTGGAGGCATCGCGTCTTCACCGACGCTCGGCGCCGATGGAACCCTGTACGTCGGCACGGATCGGAAGACGGTCCTCGTCGTCTCTCCCTCGGGCCAGGTCGTGCGCGAGCTGCAGACGGACGGACCCGTGCGCGGAGCCGTCGCCATGACCTCCACGGGAGACGTCATCGTCCCGTCCGAGGACGGCTCGGTCTACGCATTCGATCCGCACGGCGCTCTTCTCTGGAAGACGAAGACGACCAGCGCGATCGACTCCTCCCCGGCCTTCGGGAGCGATCACGTCATCTACTTCGGCGCGCTCGATCGGTCTCTTCATGCAGTCGACGCCGGCGGCCACGAGAAGTGGACCTTCAAGACCGGCGGCGCCGTCAACTCGTCGCCTGCCGTGAGCGGCGACGGAACGATCTTTGTCGGCTCCGAGGACAAGAAGCTCTACGCCGTCGCGCCGGACGGGACGATGCTGTGGTCCTTCGCCACCGAGGGCCCCATCGATTCGTCGCCCGCGATCGGCCCCACCGGGGAGGTCGTCGTCGGCTCGCGGGACGGTTCCGTCTACTGCTTCCGGTAGCCGCTCCGTCCTCGCCTGGTTGCCTGAATGCGCGCCCCGGCCTCACCAACCAACCGCAGGTGCAACCTTCGCGCGCCTCCTTGGTAAATTCCACCGCCGCTGTCCTCGCGATCCTGTCCCTGATCGCCCTGGTCCCCCGCTGCGCCCCCAAGGAGATCCTCGTCGAATACGAGGCCGGTCCCCCCTGCGCCCCCACGCAGGTGCTCTGCGCCGGCCCGACCCCGAGGGCCGGTGGGGACGCGAGCTCCGCTGGTGCCGACGCTAGCGAGGCCCCCATCCTGGACGCCGCCCTTCTTGACGCCGCCTTCGCGGCCGACGCGGGCGACGCCGGCACCACCTATTGCGCGACGATCCAGACCGACAACGCCAACTGCGGAGCATGCGGCGTGGCCTGCTCCACGGGAACCGTCTGCGCCGCCGGCCAGTGCATCCCCACGTGCGGCAACGGGACTCTCTGCGCTCCGGACGGAGCGGCCCCCTACTGCGCCAGCACGGCCCATGACAACGCGAACTGCGGCTCTTGCGGCAACGCGTGCCCGCCGTCCGAGGTCTGCTCGGCGGGCGTTTGCGCCTCGAGCTGCGCCGGGGCCCAGCTCCTCTGCACGCCCGACGCCGGTGCCCCCTACTGCGCCGAGCCGCAGACCGACAACGCGAACTGCGGCTCCTGCGGCCGCACGTGCGGATTCGCGCAGGTGTGCTCTGGAGGCGTTTGCACCTCCGTGTGCACGGCAAGCCAGAGCCTGTGCGGCCCGGAGGCCGGCGCCCCGTTCTGCACGAACATCCAGAGCGACAACGAGAACTGCGGGACCTGCGGGCATGCGTGCGCCGCCGAGCAGCTCTGCACCGCCGGCGCGTGCGCCTCGACCTGCCTCCCGAGCCAGACCGTCTGCATGTCGGCAGGCGTCTCGTTCTGCGCGAGCACCCGGACCGACACCCAGAACTGCGGGGCGTGCGGCAAGGTCTGCGGGGTCGACCAGGTCTGCCAGAGCGGCTCGTGCACCTCGACGTGCGTAGCGGGTCAATCGCTCTGCGGGGGCGACAGCGGGGCTCCCTACTGCGCGGACATCGCCACCGACAACGCGAACTGCGGCGCCTGCGGAAAGACCTGCGGGCCGCGGACGCTCTGCACCGCCGGCGCGTGCGCGTCGACGTGCATCGCGGGTCAGGCGCTCTGCGTGGGCGACTCCGGCGCCCCGTACTGCGCGGACACCGCGAGCGACGACGCCAACTGCGGCACCTGCGGCAACGCCTGCGGACCCGAGCACGTCTGCTCCGCGGGGAATTGCGCGTCGGCCTGCATCGCCGGGCAGAGCCTCTGCGGGCAGGACGCCGGCACGCCCTTCTGCGCGGACACGCGGAGCGACGACCAGAACTGCGGGGCGTGCGGCCGCGTCTGCGGCGCGCAGCAGACCTGCGCGGGGGGCGTGTGCGCCTCGAGCTGCGTGGCGGGCCAGACGCTCTGCGCGGGCGACGCTGCGGCCCCGTTCTGCGCCGACACGAAGACGGACAACGCCAACTGCGGCGCGTGCGGCAACGGGTGCCTGACGGGCACCTCGTGCATCGCGGGGATGTGCCAGTAGCGGGGACAGCGGCGCAACGTCAGTGCGAGTGCGGCGCCGCAGGCTTTGGTCACGGATGTCCCGGGACAGGCTCGGGACACTCCGCGGACTGTCCGGGGACAGCGGCAGTCGTGAAGTCTCCGTGAAATAGGCAGGTCCGACCGTGGCATGTGACGTGCTCTTGCTCGCCCTCACGCCACCGTGTTGTCGCTCCCGCACGACGCCTTGCTGCAGCTCTTTCGCAATCGCCCGACCCTGGCGCCGGAGCTGCTGCGTGACGTGCTGAAGACGCCCGTCCCGGCGTTCGATCACGTGCGGATCGGCGACACGACGCTGACCGAGGTGCTCCCGACCGAGTACCGGGCGGACCTCGTGCTGGTCCTCGAAGGGAGCGGCGACGCAACCCCGGCGGCGGCGCTCGTCGTCGAGGCGCAGCTCGGACGAGACCCGGACAAGCGCTGGTCCTGGCCCGTCTACCTCGCGGGTCTGCGCGCGAGGCTTCGCTGCGATGTGGCGCTCCTCGTCGTGACGTCGGATGCGTCCGTCGCAACCTGGGCGGGGATGCCGATCGCCACCGGGCACCCCGGCTGGGTCCTCGCTCCGCTGGTGCTCGGGCCCCAGGTGGTCCCGGGGCTCCGGGATGCCGGAGGGGTGGAGCTCTCGCCCGAGCTGGCCGTCCTCTCGGTGATGCTCCACGGCCACGGTCGGGACGCGGTCGCGGTCGCCGAGGTCGCCTTGGAGGCGTCGCGCCATCTCGAGGACGAGCGCGCCAATTTCTACCTGGACCTGGTGCTGGCGTCGGTCGACGAAACTGTGCGTGCTACTCTGGAGAAGATCATGGCGAGCGGAAACTACGAGTATCAGAGCGACTTTGCCCGCCGCTACGTGGCGCAGGGAAAAGCGGAGGGAAAAGCGGAGGGAAAAGCGGAGGGACGCGCCGAGGGCGAGGCTGCCCACGCCGTCCACGCGATTCTCACCGTGCTCGCCGCACGTGGGCTCGCCGTGACCGACGACGTGCGTGCCCGCATCACCGCGTCCACCGACCTCGCCCAGCTCGATGCGTGGCTCGCGCGCGCCGCGACGGTCGCCTCCGCCGCCGACGTCGTCCGCGACTAAATGAGCGAGCGCTAGCGAGCGCGATTCTCGATGGATCTCGGACGGGCGGCGGAGCCGCCGTCAGCACCGCGAGCGTGAGCGAGCGGTGAGCCGCGCCGCTTGCACACGGCACTCCGCGCCGCGAGCTTGGTCGCTCA
>DASXZL010000079.1:0-177823 GCA_036501935.1 Polyangiaceae bacterium
GACCCCGACCCCGACCCCGACCCCGACCCCGACCGCGACTGCGACCCCTCAATCGAGCGTTGCCCCCATCCGGTAGAGCGCGTGCTCCAGACGGGCCCCTGCGCCTCGCAGCGTCTCGTAGAGCCCGCGGTCCCCTTCCACGAACACGTTCAGCTCGTCGACCCTCGCGTGCGCGCGCAGCCCATCGAAGAGCGCCGCCGCCAGCTCCACGCGGGCCACCCGGACCGGGTACACGCCCGGGAACGCCGGATCGAACGCCGCGAACGCCACCACTCTCCCCCCGTCCGCCAGTCTCCCCCCGTCCGCCAGTCTCCCCCCGTCCACCACTCTCCCCCCGTCCGCCAGTCTCCCCCCCTCCGCCAGCGCGAGCAGCACGACTCCCGGCCGCGCGCGCAGCAATTCCACGCGCGCCTCGTCGACCCCCAGCGCCGCGAGCGCCGCGTCGTCCGCCTTCGACGGCGTGAACGGCGTCGCGACGTCGCGCGGCCCGGTCAGCGTCGCCAGCTCGGTCCAGCGCGTCTTCACCGCCCATCCCTCCTGCTCGATCGCGAGGCCGCACCCCTCGTAGAGGCGCATCGCCGCCACGTTGTCCTGCTTCACGTTGAGGTACCAGCGCCTGCCCCCCGCGGCGCGCACACGCCGCCGCACCTCCTCCATCAGCGCCCGCCCCGCCCCCCGGCCGCGCACGCGCGGGTCGACGACGATCTGCACCACGTGCGCCGTCCGGCCGTAGAGCAGCCAGAACCCGTAGCCCACCGGGTCGCCGCGCTCGCTCCCCTCCGTGAGCATCACCGTGTGCGGCACCATCCGGGCGGCGAACTGCTCCGGTGTGGGCAGCGGATCGCTCACGCCGAGCTCGGGAAAGAGCCGGGCGAAGGCCGCGTGGTCGTCGCTCACGGCGGGCCGCGCGAAGAAGCTCATGACGGGCCGATAGCGTACACTCCACGGATGCGAGCTGCGTCCCGCGCGCTCCTCTTCTTCTCCCGCTTCTCGCTCGGCTCGCGCTTCTCGCGCTTCTCGCGCTTCTCGCGCCTCTCGCTCGTCTCGCTCGTCTCGCTCGTTCCGCTTGCCGTATGCGCCGCCTGCGACGGCACCACACGCCCGCCCGAGCTCGGGACCCTCATCCCACCCGGCGCCGACGACGCCGGCACGAGCGACGGCAGCGTGGGGAGCTTCGGTCCCGTCATCGACCCGAACGACGATCCGACGACCTGCGACGAGGCCGCCGAGTGGCAGTCGTACGTCGGCTGCGACTACTGGCCCACCGTGACGGCGAACAACGTCTGGTCCATCTTCGACTACGCCGTCGTCGTGGCCAACGCGGGGTCGACGCCGGCCATGGTGACCGTCACCGGTCCCATGGGCGTCAGCCAGGTGCAGACGGTGGCGCCGAACGACCTCGCGAAGCTCTACCTGCCCTGGGTGCCCGCGCTGAAGGGCAGCGACTCGGACACGTGCGGCGACTCGGTGCCGCTCGCCGCGTCGGTCGTCGCGCCCGCCGGCGCCTACCACCTCGTCAGCTCCGTGCCCGTGACGGTCTACCAGTTCAACGCGCTCGAGTACGTCGGCAAGGGAGGGCCCGCCGGAAAGAGCTGGTCGAGCTGCCCCGGCAGCCAGCCGTGCACCACCGGCCCCTTCGCCGGCAGCACCCTCGGCTGCTACTCGTTCACGAACGACTCGTCGCTCCTCTTGCCGACGACGGCCCTCACCGGCAACTACCGCGTCACGGCGTACCCCGGCGAGAGCGGCATCGTCGACGGGATGACGACGGGGCTCATGGCGAGCTACGTCACGATCACCGCGACCGCGGACGGCACGCACGCGCGCGTCCTTCTCTCGGCCACGGCGGACATCCTCGCCGGGCCCGGCGTGCAGGCCACGGCGGCGGGCGGTGAGCTCGACCTCACGCTCGACGCGGGCGACGTCGCGGAGCTCGTCACCGACCTGGGCGACACCATCGACCTCAGCGGCTCGCTCGTGCTCGCCGACCAGCCCGTCCAGGTCCTCACCGGCTCGCCCTGCACGGACGTCCCCGAGAGCGCCGCCGCGTGCGACCACCTCGAGCAGACCGTCTTCCCCGCGGAGACGCTCGGCAAGCAGTACTTCGTCAACGTGCCCTCGGGGCCGACCGGGTATCCCGTCGGTCACGTCGTCCGCATGTACGGCAACGTCGACGGGACGAAGCTCACCTACGCGCCCTCCACCCCCGGCGGGTGCCCCGCCACGCTCGACGCGGGCGAGGTCGTCGACTGCGGCGTCGTGGAGACCGACTTCGAGGTGACGGGCTCGAGCGAGTTCGCGGTGGGTACGTTCATGCTCGGCGGCACCATGGTCGATCCGTCGGGCGGACTCGGCGATCCGTCCGAAAGCATGATCGCGTCGGTGGAGCAGTACCGGACGAAGTACGTGTTCCTCGCCCCGAACGACTACGACGAGAGCTTCATCGACGTCATCGCGCCCTCCGGCGCGGACCTCGTGCTCGACAAGGCCACCGTCGACTTCGGATCGAGGTCGCCCATCGCCGACGGGTACGACGTGTGGCGGGTGGGCCTTCTCCAGTCGTCGAACGGCGCGCACACGCTGGAGTCGTCCACGCCCGTGGGCATCCAGGTGCTCGGCTATGGCCTCTACACGAGCTACCAGTATCCCGGTGGGCTCAACTTGAAGCACATCTCGCCGCCGCCGCCGCCCGGACCGAATCAGTAGAAGGGCCCGCGGAGGGGCGCCTCGTCTCGAGCCTCATCGCCGGCGCGACCTGATGTAGCCTCGGCTGTGGTCATGCTCCGGCACGTCCGACCCGCGCTGCTCTCCGTGGTCCTCGCCGCGGCCGCGGGAGGGGCGGTCGCGACGATCTCGCCCTCCGCCCGGGCCCAGTCGCACATCGACGTCGCGGTCGGCCCCATCGAGGAGCACCACCTCGACAACGGGATGACCGTCGTCCTCCAGGAGGACCACCGCGTGCCGCTCGTGTCGCTGGCCCTCCGGTACGACGACGCGGCGGCGCCGCCCGGCCAGCACGGGCTCGCGACGCTCACCACGTTCCTCATGCTCGGCGGGACCAAGCACGTCGGGCCGGGCGAGTATTACCGCCTCCTCGCGCGCGCCGGGGCCACGGGCACCGCCGACCGCACGCAGCCGAGCGCGACCACCTTCGAAGTGACCGTGCCCTCGAACCGCCTCGCCCTTCCGCTCTGGCTGTGGAGCGATCAGATGGGGTACTTCGACGCCGCGCTCGACGACGCAGAGCTGACGACGCAGCGGAACAAGCTGCGCGAGCAGCGGCGCGTCGCCCTCGAGGGCTCGCCTCTCGCGCGCATCGAGGCGATGGCGACCGAGGAGCTCTACCCCGCGGAGCATCCGTATCACTTCAACGAGTTCACGCCGGAGGACGTCGACCCCCTCGATCGCGCCGCGGTCGTCGCGTTCCACGACGCGTGGAGGACGCCTGCGCACGCGACGCTCGTCGTCGTGGGCGACCTCGTCCCCGCCGACGCGATGGCGCTCGTCGAGAAGTACTTCGCGACGATCCCCCGAGGCCCCGCGCCGCCCGCGCCGCCCCCGCCGCCGCTCGGACCGCTGGCGAGCGAGACGCAGGTCGACGTGGCGGCGAACGTCCCGCGCGCCCAGGTGTTCCTCCGGTACCGCACGCCGAAGCTGCTCACGTCGGAGGACGCGCGGCTCGACATCGTGGCGAGGCTGCTCGGGGGGAGCCGGACGGCGTGGCTCTTCTGGAAGCTGGTCGACCAGCAGAAGGTCGCGGTGGGCGTCACGACGCACCAGCGGTCCGACGTGCTCGGGTCGCAGTTCGAGGTGCACCTCGAGGGCGCCAACGGCAAGACGGCGAATGAGCTCCTCACGGCCTACGACGCCGCGATGGACGACCTCCGCGGGCACGAGCCGACGAAGAAGGAGCTCGCCGGCGCCATCTACGAGACCGTCATCGACCGGTTCCTCGGCCTCGAGCGCGCGCCGACGCGAGCCTTCGACTTCGCGCGGACGAAGACCCTCGCCGAGTCGGCGGATCCCACGAAGCACGATCTCGGCCGCTACGGGCGCGTGGACGCGGGGCACGTGCGCGACGCGATCGCGACCTTGCTGCCGCGCGACCGGCGCGTCGTGCTGCTGGTGACGCCGACCCGCGGGGCTCCGGCGGGCGGTGCGCGCGTGGGACGGCGTGTGACGCCGGCGGGGACGCCATGAGGTCCCTCGGCGTCGTCGCTCTCCTCGCGGTCTTTGCCGGCGCGTGTGGGCCTGCGCAGGCCCCTCCGCCCGTGGCCCTGCCGCCTCCGGTCGTCGTCGTCGCGCCCCCCGCCCCGGCCCCACCGGCCCCGACGGCGCCCGTCGTCGTCGACGAGAGCTTCCGCGAGCACGCGCCGGTGGCCGACGCGCCGAAGACGTTCGTCCCTCCGGCCGGCGTGCACGGCAAGCTCCGCAACGGCATCCCGGTGCTGGTCGTGCATCAGGCGTCGCCGTTCGTCGCGCTGCGCGTCGTCGCGGCGGGTGGGCTGGCGGACGTGGGCGCGGATCACGCCGAGGTCGTGAGCACGATGATGCTCGCGTTCCACGCCGGCACGACGACGCGGACCATCTACGACATCCGCGACACGTACGTGACGCTCGGCATGCAGGAGCCGGAGACCACCTGGTACGCCGACGCGATGACGCTGTCCTTCGTGGCGCCCGTGACGAAGCTGAGGACGCTGGTCGAGATCGCCGCGGACATGACGCTCCGTCCGTCGCTCGACAAGATGAACTTCGAGCGGTGGCGCGAACAGGAGGCCAACCGCGACGAGGACCAGGCCAACGACGCCGCGCTGACGGCCGACCGGATGCTGCGCCGCGCGCTCTTCGGGGGCCACGCGTACGGCGCGGGCGTGCTGTCGGCGACGAGGACGCGCGCGGTGAAGCGCCCGGACATCGTGGCGCTGCACGGCAAGGCGTTCGACCCTTCGCGCCTCTGCATCGTGGTGGCCGGCGGCGTCGACGAGAACGACGTCATCGCGGCCCTCGACGACGCGTTCGGGACCGCTCCGGCGGCCGGCGCGGCGGGAGGCGGCGTGGTGCACGCGCCGGCGAAGCCCTCGGGGGCGCGCATCGTCGTCGTCGACAAGCCGGGGACGGCGATCGCGGCCATCGCCACGGGCTTCGTCGGTCCCGCCTACGGCTCGCCGGACGTGGAGCCGTCGGTGACGGCCGTCAGCGCGCTGGCCGACGCGTCGTTCGGGCGGATCACGGTGCGGCTGCGGCAGGAGCTGAGCGACGTCCCGTGGGTCAGCCCGACCACGTCGGAGCAGCGGACGAGCGGCACCCTCGGCTGGAAGACCCGGGCCGCGAACGACCGGGTGGCCCCTGCCCTCGAGGAGGCCGACCGCATCGTCCGCGCGTTCGCGTCGCAGGGTCCCACCGACGAAGAGCTGGCGAGCGTTCGCGACCGGGAGGTCTTCGCCAGCGCCGCGTCGTTCCAGACGGCGGCCGACACGGCGCGGGACTGGTCGTGGACCCTCGCGTACGGGCAGCCGGACGACGTCATCCTGAAGCAACCGCAGCGCTACGCCGCCGTGACGGCCGACGCCGTGAAGAGCGCCGCGGCCCGCTACCTCGACGCGGACCACATGCGCACGGTCATCGTCGGGGACTGGGCCAAGCTCCGCGGGTCCCTCGTGGCGCTGGGGTGGGGGCCCATCGAGGTACGGAACGCGGCCGGAGCCTTGCAGCGGATCGAGCAGGCTCCGCTCCGCGCCAAGCACTGACAGCGAGCGAGGAGGAAGGACCGATCATGCCGATTACCCAGGTGCTCCGCACGATGGGCGCCGATGCGCCCGAGACGAGCCCGCCGAGCCAGCCCTGCGTGATGCTCGTCTTCGGAGCGTCGGGGGACCTCACCAAGCGCCTGCTCGTGCCGGCCCTCTACAACCTCGCGTGCGACGGCCTGCTGACCGAGAAGTTCGCCCTCCTCGGCACCGCGATGGACCCGCTCACGACCGACTCCTTCCGCGAGCGCATGAGCACGGACATCAAGAAGTTCCACACGCGTCCCGAGTTCGACGCGAAGGTCTGGGAGAAGCTCGTCGACCGCTTCCACTACCTGCCGGGCGGCTTCAACGACCCGTCGCTCTTCCAGACGCTGAAGGCCCAGGTGGCCAAGCTCGACGCGGAGCACGGCTGCGGCGGCAACGTCCTCTTCTACTTCGCGACGGCGCCGCGCTTCTTCGGCAAGCTGTGCGACGCGCTCTTCGAGGCCGGGTTCAAGGACGGCCCGGGGTGGAAGCGCATCATCGTCGAGAAGCCGTTCGGCATGAACCTCGAGTCGGCGCGGCAGCTCAATCGCGAGGTGCTCGGCCACTGGGACGAGTCGCAGGTCTACCGGGTCGATCACTACCTCGGGAAGGAGACCGTCCAGAACCTGCTCGCCTTCCGGTTCTCGAACGGGATGTTCGAGCCTCTCTGGAACAAGAACTACATCGACAACATCCAGTTCAACGTCGCGGAGGCGGTCGACGTCGAGGGGCGCGGCGGGTACTACGACTCGTCGGGTGTCCTGCGGGACATGATGCAAAACCACATGTTCCAGATGCTCGCGTATCTGTGCATGGAAGTGCCGGGCTCGTTCGAGCCCGACTCGATCCGCAACGAGAAGGCGAAGCTCCTCCAGTCGGTGCGCGTCTACACGCAGGACGAGGTGGCGCGCTACGTCGTGCGAGGCCAGTACGGTCCGTCGGTCGACGACGCGGGCAACGTGCTCAAGCCCGGCTACCGCGGTGAGCACGACGTGGCGCCCGAGTCGAAGACGGAGACGTACGCCGCGGCGCGCCTCCACATCGACAACTGGCGCTGGGAGGGCGTGCCCGTGTACCTGCGCTCGGGCAAGGCGCTGTGGAAGCGCGGGACCGAGATCGTCGTGGAGTTCAAGAAGGCGCCCGAGGTCATCTTCCGGGGGACGCCGGTCGTGCACCTCGGTCCGAACCGCCTCGTCTTCCACATCCAGCCGTACCAGGGCATCGAGATCCAGTTCCAGGCGAAGGTCCCCGGGCCGAGGCTCCAGCTCCAGCCCGTCCACATGCGCTTCGCGTACGGGGACGCGTTCAAGGCGTCGCGGTACACGGGCTACGAGGTGATGCTCTATGCGTGCTCGCACGGCGACGCGACGCTCTTCTCGCGGGGCGACGTGGTGGAGGCCGCGTGGCGCGTGGCGCAGCCGCTCCTCGACTACTGGACGGCGACGCCGGCCGACTTCCCCGACTACGCGCGCGGCAGCTGGGGCCCCAAGGTGGCCGCCGACCTCATCGCGCGCGACGGCCGCCGCTGGCACGAGGTGGTGACCGAGGAGGTCCTGAAGAACGTGCCCCTCTTCAAGGACGGCGACATGCTGTTCCTCGAGCAGGTCATCATGGCGCTGCGCCCGCAGCAGGTGTCGCGGGGGGACCTCATCATCAAGAAGGGCGACATCGGGCGGGAGCTCTACCTGGTCGCGCGGGGCGAGGTGGCGGTGCTCGACGACGTGGGCAAGGTGATCAAGGTGCTGAAGGACGGCGACGTCTTCGGAGAGATCGGCGTCCTCATGTCGAAGCCGCGCACCGCCGACGTGCGCGCGAAGACGAGCTGCGACCTCTTCGTGCTCGACAAGACCGACTTCAGCCGCATCCTTCGCGACAACCCACGCTTCGCGAGCGCCATCCAGCAGGTCGCCAAGGAGCGCTACAGCCTGAACGTCCACACCGACGCGCTCACCGCGCCGCACTGAGAGCGAAAGGGAGAGCGAGAGGGGGGAACAGGGAGATGAGGAGAGAAGGAGCTTTGGTTGGTTACCCCAATCATCCTCCTTTTCTCCTTCCCTCCCTGTTCAACCATCTCATCTCCACCCGGAGCGGCGGACGTACTCGCGCAGGCCCGCGTGCTCGAGGGAGACGGGGGGGAGGTACTCGCCGACGCGCTTGCGGGTCCACCAGGCGCCGTCGGAGCGGGTGCGGGTGAACTGGTACTCCCAGATTCCCGCGCGGATCCAGCGGGGGGGCGCGGCGGGGAATGGGTCGTGGGCGAAGAGGGACCGGGGGGCGGGGTCGCCCGAGAGGAGCTGCCACACGAGGTGCACGAGCCAGGGCTCGTCCTCGATGGGCTCGCCGCGGGCCGCGTCGTTGCCGACGAACCACATCTGCCAGTCGAGCCGCAGGTGGTACGGCGTGATGACGCAGGGGCGGCGGCGCACGTCGCCCGGCATGCACGGGAGCTCGTACTGCTCCCAGTGCGCCGAGTCGTCCGGGACCTCGTCGCGCGTGCCCTCGAGGATGACCTCGAAGCGCTGGCGGTCGACGCTCCCGAAGGCGCCGTAGGTGTTCACGAGATCGAGCGGGTCGAAGCTCGTGTTCATCTGCTGCTCGGAGGAGAGCAGGTTGGCGACGGGTCCCACGCTGAGGATGGCCACGACGACGCCGAGCACCTGGGGGACGCGGCGCTGCACGGTCGTCGGCGCGAGGGCGGCGAAGCGCGCGAGGAGCGCCTCGCGGCGGGCGCGTGGGATGAGGCGCGCGAAGGCCGTGTCGTCGAAGCACGCGAGCGCCGGGACGATGGTGAGCCAGTTGAGAAAGGAGAGGTTGCCGCTCGCGATGAGCGACAGCTGGAAGAGCACCAAAAGCGCCCCCGCCGCGTGCCGCCAGCGCCGGAAGCCGAAGGCGAACCACGGCACGACGAGCTCGACGAAGTGACTGAAGAGGACCTGCGCGGCGTGAACCGCGTGCGGCCAGTGGTGCATGGACCACGACAGCGGGTTGGGGTTCGGCTGCGTCTCGAAGTGGTAGTCGAGGCAGCTGAGGTCGCGCCAGCAGGGGTCGCCGCGCAGCTTGATGAGCGCCGCGCCGAGCATGATGCGGAAGATGAGCCAGCGGAACAGCCACACGACGATGACGGGGGCGGGCATGCGCGGGAACGGGCGCAGGCTCGTGACGGGACAGAGCCACACCGCGAGAAACCCCGTCTCGAGCAGCTGGATCTCCCAGCCGTAGCCGTAGAAGACCTGCCCCACGTGGACGAAGGACATGTAGAGCAGCCAGAGCGCGGCCTGGAGGAGCGCGTTGGTCACGCCGCAGAGCGCGGCGGCCGAGAGCGCGATGCCCGCCCAGCAGAGGACGTGCATGACGCCGTCCGACGACCCGAACAGCCACAAGAGCGACGGGATGCGCCAGTACGCCGCGGCGCCGAGGTTGGCCCGCGCGAGGTGCATGAAGCTCGGCACCGGCAGCAGGCCATGCGAGCCGAGGAGCGGGTCGAGCTGGTAGGCGAGCGCGAGGAAGGCGACGAGGTACACGAGCGCGAGGAGGCGCAGGACGGCGAACCGCGTCAGCTCGTAGGTGGCGGGCTCGCGCACGAGGCGCTGCCACCACGCGGTACGAAAGGCTCCGAGGTCGTCGTCGTCGCCGCCGGCCACGGCCCGGATGGTACGCCGGCGACACTATTTGCACCCAAAGCGCAACAATCGCGTCTCCGACGGACGAATGGTTCGCCGGGCCGTGACGGAGCCGTCACAGTCCTCGCGTGCATCGGTGGCTCATCCTCGGCGCTGGCGTCTCGCTGCTCGGCGGATGTGCCGGCGGCGCGTCCGCCACGCCGGGGCTCGCCGCCGAGGGTGGCGTGGACGCGGCCGCTCACGTGGGCCTGCCGGAAGCCGGGACGAGGGCCGACTCGGGCATCCCCCCGGGCGACGGCGCGCCCACGGCCGAGGACGCCGGCGAAGAGGCGGAGCCGGATGCGGAGGGCCCCGCCCCCGTCACGTGCAGCGGAGACCCCGACTCCGGCGCCGGCTGCTACGCCGTCACCTGCAACGCCGGCGGCGTCCACACGCTCCAGGCCAACCGGGATCGGCTCGTCGCCGACCTCGCGGGGCGCAAGTGCACCGACAGCTGCACGCTATGGGCGGACCTCAACCAGGCCGAGCGTTACATCTTCGTGATGGACACGACCTACCTCGGCGATACGGCGAGCCGCCTCTATCCGCCGTCGTACGGCAACGTCGAGACCGCCCTCGACCACGCCGTCGCGCTCTACAGCATCAACGGCCCGCTCGCAGGGCAAGGCGTCGACGGCAGCGGGCGCGGCGGCAACGACTACAACCGCATCTACCTCGGCTTCGACGACCTCGCGAAGTGCGTGATGCGTAACTTCGCGCTGGCCAACCCGACGACGGAGGTCGGCTACAACACGTGGGTCAAGTCCGACGACGTCGCCGGACCGCACGCCCCCTTCACGCAGCGCGAGATGATCTTCTGGTACAAGGCGCTCACCGACCTGCAGTCGAACGGCCCTCAGTTCCACCACTGGCACGAGGACTCGGACTTCACGCAGTCGGGCATCGACACGCGCCTCGGCGTCTGCGGCAATACGGACCGCTCCCTCACCGAGCTCACGATCGCCTTCGATTTCTACCACAACAGCGATCCGCTCGGAGACTACGCAGGTCGCGGCGGCTACGGCTGGCAGATCGTCGACCAGCACTCCACGATCACCGCCAACTGGGACTACACGCCGACCGGCTGCCCGACGACCGCGCCCGTCAACACCGACCCCTACGGCGGCGGCACGTTCGCCGGGATGGGACCGAGCCTCGACGCCGATGGCGGCGCATGCACGGCCCCCGTCCTCGGCGACGCGGGGTGCGGGCCGTGAAGGCCCGCGAGTAGCTCAGTCGTCGTCGCCCGACAGCCGGGCACAGGCCCGGAGGTACGCGTCGGGCTCGTCGATCTCCCGGGCCTCGACCTCGGCGCGGACGCCGGAGTCGATCTGCCCCATCACCTCTTCCAGCAACTCCCGGGGATCGACGTCGTAGTGCTCGCAGAACTCCGACCACGACTGGTAGCCGGTGTCGCCTTTCCGTCCCTTGACGTCGGTGATCCGCCCGTCGTCGTGCACCTCGACGGCGTCGGGAAGCTCATCGTCGTCGAGCTCGAGGGTAAGCATCTGGGGGATGTCGAGGCTCCGGCTACTTCGTCTACGAGCTACTCGCCTGCGTCTCAGCTCACCGCGTCTTTGATGGCCTTGACCGGACGCGCGCGAACGGCCTTGCTCGCCGGCTTCGCGGCGAACTTCTGCTTCTCCTTGGTGAAGGGGTTGATGCCTTCACGCGCCGGACGCGCCGGCTTCTTCACGACGACGAACTTCGCGAAGCCGGGGAGCACGAAGATCCCGTTCTTCTTGAGCTCCTTGTGGCCGACGTCGACGAGGGACTCGACGACCTCTTTGACGTGCTTGCGCGAGACTTCCTCGCCCACCGCGTCCGAGACGGCCTGAAGGATCGCGCTCTTCGAGAGCGGCTTGTTCTTCTTGGAATCTGATTTCGCCATGTTCGTGCCTCCTGTGGCAGAGGAGAGTTACGGCCGAGGCGCCTTCCATGGCAATGGAAATCAGCGGCAAACGAGCCGTTTCGCGCACGCCGGCGCTCCCTCTCATGCGCGCACGAAGTCGATGAACCCCTTGCTCGGCTCGGTCGCAACGAGCCGGACGCGCACGTGATCGCCCACGTCGAGGCCCATTTCGCCGCGGACGATGCGGCCCTCCGCCGGCGGATCGACCAGCCGCGCGAACGTCCCCTTGTCGGCCGCGCCCGTCACGATCGCGTCGAATTCCTCGCCGATCCGGTGCGCGAGATAGAGCGCCGCGGCCTGCTTGCGCGTCGTCCGCTCCACCTTGCGCTCGCCGTTCTCCATCAGGGTGCAGCGCGAGGCGATGCCCGCGAGCTCCTCGTCGGAGTACGGCGGGGGAGCGCCGGCGAGGGCCGCCTTGACGAGACGCTGCGTGACGAGATCGGCGAAGCGACGGTTCGGCGCCGTCGAGTGCGTGTAGTCCGTCACCGCGAGGCCGAAGTGGCCGTCGTGGGGCTCGCCGGGCCGCTCGAGCACGTACTCGCCCGGGCCCATCAGCTTCACGACGGAGACCGACAGATCCGCGAACGTGTCGGGCGATGCCTCCTTGCGATGATCGAGGAACGCCGCGAGCGCGCGCGAGCTCGGCTCCGGGGGCAGAGCCTCCCCGCTCTGGCGAGCCAGCGCCACGATCCTCGCCCAGCGCTCGGGCGCCTTGACCACGCGCCGGATCGACGAGAGGTGCCGCTCGTCGAGCAAGCGCGCCATCGCGCCGTTCGCGGCGATCATGAAGTCCTCGATCAGCGCACGCGCGCGGCTCTTCTTCGTGAGCTCGATGCTCGTGACCGAGCCCTCCTTGTCGACGACGGCGCGCGCCTCGATGGTCTCCAGGTCGAGCGCGCCCCGCTCGTAGCGGAGCTTCTTCAGGCACTGCGCCGCGGCGTCCTGGAGGCGGAGCTGCTCCTGGAGGACCTTGCTGGCGGCGACCTTGGCGGGGGCGGGGCCGTACCCTTCGAGCCACGCGCCGACGCCGTCGTACGCGAGCTTGCCGTGGTTCTTCACGGCGGCGCGGTACACGTCGCCCTTCACGACCTTGCCCTCCGTGTCCACGTCCATCTCCACGACCAGCGCGACGCGCTCCGCCCCTTCGCCGAGCGACGTGTGGTCGGTCGAGAGCGACTCGGGCAACATCGGAAAGATCTTCGCGCCCGTGTAGATGGTGCAGGTGTTGTGCGCCGCGTAGGCATCCAGCGCCGTGCCGCGGTGGACGAGCGCGTCGACGTCGGCGATGCCCACGCGCACGCGTACGTGCCCGTTCGGGAGCGCCTCGGCGACCTCGATCTGGTCGAGGTCACGCGACTCGTCGTTGTCGATCGACGACCAGGGAAGCGAGCGCAGGTCCCGCACGCCGTCGCCGCCCGGACCGGCGGGGCGCAGCCTCGCGGCCTCCGCCTGGGCCGCTGCGGGGATCTCGGGCAGAAACTGCGCGTCCAGCATGGCCTGCCGGGCGCCTTGCACGAGATCGAAATGCTTCGCGGTCGACATCGGTGAGCTCCTTTCAGGCATGCTACTCGCGCCGCCATGCCCAGAGACAACGGTTCCTCGCGACCCCTGCCCCCTCCCGCCACCGGACCCGAATGGGGCAAGGGCACGCGCAGCGACAAGGAGCGGAAGTTTCTCATGGGCCCGCGCCCCCGGGGCGCCGAGCTCGGCGAAGCGTTGAACGTCTTCTGGCAGTGCATGCGCGGCTTCCGCACCCTGCACTTCGTCGGCCCGTGCGTGACCGTGTTCGGGTCCGCGCGCTTCCGCGAAGACCACCCGTACTACGAGCTCACGCGCGAGGTCGGCCGGAAGCTCGCCGAGGCCGGCTTCACGGTGATGACCGGCGGAGGGCCGGGCCTCATGGAGGCGGCGAACCGCGGCGCGAGAGATGCCGGCGGCTACTCCGTGGGCGCCAACATCGAGCTCCCCAGCGAGCAGAAGCCCAACGCGTACCTCGACCGGTGGATCGAGTTTCCTTACTTCTTCGTCCGCAAGCTCATGCTCCTCAAGTACTCGTACGCGTTCGTCGCCATGCCCGGCGGCATCGGGACGCTCGACGAGATCTTCGAGACCGCCGTGCAGATCCAGACCGGAAAGATGCAGGACTTTCCCCTGGTGCTCGTCGGCAAGAGCTACTGGGAGCCGCTCATCTCGTTCATCCGCGACACGCTGCTCGCCGCGCACACCGTCGACGCGGCGGACGTGACGCGCGCCGTGCTGACCGATTCGCCGGAGGAGGCGGTGGAGCTCATACGCGAGCGCGCGATGAAGCAGTTCGGCCTGGTGTACGGCCCGCCCCCGAGGCGGCGCTGGTTCCTCGGCGAGCATTGAGACGGTTCTTTGGGGACCATCACCCTCGCAAAGCGCTACGCCACCCAGGGCTGCCGCGTCCCGAGCTCCCGCACGGCCAGTTCGCCCTTTTCGATCACCCCCGTCTTCGCATCCACCACACGGTAGGCCAGCGTCGACCGCCCGAGGGGCTGCGCCTCGACGAAGATGCAGCGCAATTCCCCCTCCTCGAAGCCGCATTGCGCCTGGATCGACGCGAGGAGCTGCTCCTGATGCAGGTGCCCTTCGCCGAAGTTCCACCCGAGGGCCAGGCCCGCCACGATCTCGCCGTCGACCCACTCGTAGTCCTCGAGCCGCTCGACGGCCTTGGGAAGGAGGACCGGAAGGGCGCGACCGTGGAGGTGCATCAGGCGAAAGCCCATCACCTTGCCGACCAGGCCCACGGCGGTCGCCCGGTCGTAGAAGCGCGTCAGCTGGTCGTGGATCCAGCGGCTGCTCATGGTGAGCCGCTCGAGCTTCCGGTACGCGTCGCCCTTGAAGAGCCACACCGAGTACGCCCAGTTGCCGGCGTAGTACCTCATCGCCAGAAGGAACGAGAGCCGCCGCGGGAAGAGGTTCCCGAAGAGCGGCAGCGCGACGAGCATGACGACGAGAAACGCCGCGACCGCCGGCGGCGCGATGGAGAGGATGGAGACGTCGGGGTGCGCCCAGAAGAGCGCGAACCCGCCGTACACGACGGCGACGTTCCACTCGATGGGCACCCCCATGGGGACGTTGCTCGTGATGTAGCCGTGAAGGAGAAGCATGAGGACGATGGCGACGACCGGCGGCGTGCCGAGCGGCGTCGCCAGGAACGCGATGGGGACGCCGAGCTCCATCGCGGTGCCCGCGTGCCCCATCCACGCAGCGAGCCTCGACGGACGCAGATCGCGCGGATAGTCCCTGTACATGCGCCTCCGGAGCCACGGAAAGCGCGTGAAGGGGCCGTTGCTCGTCATGACGCACACGACGGCCGGGAAGTGATGGTTCAGCTTGGAGAAGCCGGCCCAGAACCACAGGGCGAGCTGCACGGCCATGGCCCCGGCGATCCAGTCCCGCGCGAAGGCGAAGCAGACGAGCGTCACCCAGTAGTGCTCGCCGCGGGCGGCGAGAAAGAGGGTCTTGTCGAGGACGCCGAGCAGGGGGACGAGGACGACGAGCGGGAGAAAATGCGCGAAGCCGGGCGCGGGCGCCGCGAGCGCGCGCAAGGCGGCGACGAGCAGGGCCGCGTAGAGGAGGACGTCGAGCCAACCGCGGGTCCTCGCCCCGACGACGGGAACACCGGGGAAGAGCGGGAGCTTGGTGGTCCCGGGTCGCAGAAAGTAGAGGAAGCCGCCGACCGGGGGGAAGTAGCGGCCCGTGAGGGGGCCGCTGCCGCAGCCGAGCCCGAGGATCTCGAAGAGCAGGCTCCAGACGATGGCCTTCTGGAAGGCGACGGGATGGAGCCACCACGAAGGGAGCGTGGAGGGGCCGCCGAGCGACCGGCTGAAGCGACAGAAGAGGAGCCAGCCGCCGACATAGAGGAGGACCTTGAGGGCATACGCCAGGAAGACGCCGTGGGGCGTGCCGTACCCCTGCATCGCCCACGCCTCGCACACCATCCGCCCGCGCTCGACGAGGGGCTTCTTCGCCCACTCGAGTGCGTCGTACGGAGGGGGCGTCGGCGCAAGGAAGCCCACCGGGGTACCGGAGGTATATCGCAGGGACCCGTCGGGACACCCATTTGGGTGACGCCGCAGGCCCGCGAAAGAGCGCGGGAAGAGGGAAGGCTCCGGTGGTCGTTGACGGATAAGTGAGCGAAGCCATGCGCCTGCTCGTCGTCATCCCCGCCCTCGCGCTCGCCGTCGCGGCCTGCACCACGCAGCCGACGCCCGTCGCGGCGTCCCCGGCGACACCGTGGCGCCCCGCGACCGGCACCCCGAACATCGAGTGCCGGTGGGACCAGCACGCCGAGCCGCGTCCGGGACCGGAGCTGGAGGCGGCCTGCAAGGCCGATCCGGCGTGCGGATGCGCGACGCTCGGGCATGCGCTGCTCATGGCGAGCAACGGCGCGGTCGAGGCGCGAGCGCTCGAGGTGCTCGACGGGGCGTGTCACCGCGGCGTCCTCCTGTCGTGCGACGAGGCGGCCATGGTGGAAGAGCTCTGCGTGCGCGGCACGGCGCGACCGAGCCCGGCGTGCGGGGTGCTCGCGCGGCAGGGGCGACTCGGGTCGGCCGAGATGCAGCGCTGAGCGGAGCCGCCTTTACAGAGCCCGGCGGGGGCGCACATACTGCGCGCCGTCCGCCCGAGGCCTTCGCTTGTTCCCGCTGAGACGCGCGTTCGAACGGTGGCGCCCGGCGCTCGTCGGCGTCGTCCTCCTGGCGGCGACGGCCAAGTTCCTCCTCGTGGTGAACGGGCACTATCCCGTCCGCGAGTGGCTCTTCTGGCTCTACGCCGAGTACCTGCTCCTCTGCGCGGGCTGGGCGCTGGCCTGCGTGAGCACGGGGCATCGGGTAGTGCTCGCCGTCTGGCGGCATCCCCTGCCGCTCGTCGAGCACGTGACGCTCGCGTTCGCGGCCGGCTTACTCGTCTTCTTCCTGCTCATGTTCGCCGGCGGGCTCCTCGGAATTCTGGGACCGGTCTTCTCCGTGGCGCTGCCGTTGGCCATGTTCGCCTTCGGCGCCAATCCGCTCCGGCGCACGGCGGCGCGATGCGCCCGGCATCTTCGCCATGCACGGCGTGCTCGCCGGGGCGCTCCTCCCCTGTGGGTGCTCCCTACGGTCGTCTTCGGGCTCGCCGGCGTCGCGATGCTCTACCTCGACATCCTCACCCCCCAGAACATCGCCTACGACTCGCGCTGGTATCACCTCTCGCTCGCCGAGAGCTACGCCGCCGAGGGCGCCATCCGCGCCACTCCCGAGGGCTGGTTCCAGGCCGCCCTGCCGCAGCTCGCCAGCGTCGTCTACTCGTGGGCCTTCCAGCTCCCGTGGTTTCGCGTGTTCGACCGCGTCGAGCTGGCGGCGCACCTCGAATTCACCGTCTTCGTCTTCACGCTCGCCGGCATCCCCGCGCTCGTTCGCGCCGTCGTCCCGGGGGCACGGGCGCACCTCGCGTGGGTCGCGACCTTTCTCTTTCCGGGCATCCTCCTCTACGACTCGAGCCTCAGCGGGGCCGCCGATCACATCGCGGCCCTGTGGGCGGTGCCGATCGTCCTGACCCTTCGTCGCGCGCTTCCGAGGCTCGAGCCGCGCCGGTGCCTGCTCTTCGGCGCCATGCTCGCTGGCGCCGCGCTCACGAAGTACCAGGCCGTCGCCCTCCTCGCCGGACCCGTCCTCGCCTTCGGAGCCCGCGCCGTGTGGCTCTCCGTTCACCGTCGCCAGCCCATCCCCTGGCAAGGCGCCGTCGCCGCCGCCGGGACCGTGCTCCTTCTGACCGCGCCGCACTGGCTCAAGAACTGGGTCTTCTACGGCGACCCCATCTACCCCTTCCTCTACAAGCACCTCCACGTGCATCCGTGGACGGTCGACTCGGCGCACAGGTTCGAGGTGGTCTTCCAGGGACAGCTCTGGCGCCCCGAGGGCACGTTCCTGCATCGCGTCTCCGAGACGCTGTGGAAGGGCGTCCTCGGCTTCTCGTTCGAGCCGAACGACTGGCCCATGTTCCACCGGGACATCCCGGTCTTCGGGTCGCTCTTCACACTGCTCTTCTTCGTGCTGCCCTTCGTGCGAAGAGGGGGGCGAGCCGCGCTCCTCTTCACGTGCGGCAACGTGGGCGTCTTCGTCTGGTACTGGCTCTCGCACCAGGACCGGTACCTCCAGGCGCTGCTCCCGTGGATGGCGGCGGCGGTCGCGGCGGCGCTGATCCTCGTGTGGCGCACCGGCCGGCTCGGGCGCATCGCGACGGTGCCGCTCCTGGCGGCGCAGATCCTCTGGGGCGGGGACGTCTATTTCATCCCGACCCACGCGATGAACAACACATCGCCCATCAAGCTCGTCGCCGACCTGCTCTCCGCGCACTACCGCGGGGACCGCAACCGCTTCGCGACGTACTCCCCCTGGTCCGACATCGGACAGGACCTGCCGCGGGGCGCGAAGGTGCTGGTCCATCAGTCGCACGTTCACCTGGGGCTCGAGTCGATGAGCGTCTCGGACTGGGGAGGGTGGCAAGGAGGGTTGAGCTACGCCCGCCTCGGCGATCCGCGCGCCGTCTACGAGCGCCTGGCCAGCTACGGCGTGACGCACCTCGTGTGGCTCTCCCGGAACGAGCCCTGGCGGCCCAACGAGTCCGACAGTCTCGCCGGGGATCTCGCGTTCTTCCGGTTCGCGACGCTCTACGCGGTGGATCCGAAGCGCTACGGCGAGGCGACGCTCGCACGGATGCCTCCGTCGGCGCCCGAAGGGCCGTTCGGGGACCACGTGCTCGTCCGGGTCTGCGGCGGCGCACCCCCCTATGCCGACGGCTACTACGACCTGACCGACCTCGCGCTCCCCGCCGAAACGACCGATCCCACGCTCGCCCCGCAGCCGCGGAGCCGTGTGGACTGCACGCCACGGGCCGCGGCCTGCGACCCCGTGCTCGGCGACGTCGCGTTCGTCGTCGTGAAGCCCGGGTGCGATCCCTCCGTCGAGCCCCGGATCGCGGGCTACAGGCTCATGACGACGCGCGGCGAGGTGCAGCTATGGGCGCGCGTCAACGACGGCGGCGGCCCGCGCTGAAGAGGGCCGCGGCCACTCCGCCCACCGCCGCGAGCGGCAAGAGGATCGACAGGATCTGCCGTGGGCCGCCGTGCTCGACCGCGTCGACGCGGTCCGCGAGAAGCAGCGCGAGCCAATGAGTCGTGTAGTGCTCGGGGATCTTGTAGGCGGCTCGCCGCATCATTCCCGAGAGCCCGCGGGGCGGAGCGCTCTCTCCGAACACGGGAGTCAGCCGCTCGAGGCCCGCGCGCTTGAGGATGAAGCCCGGATCGGGCTGACGATCCGGCTCCTTCCAGTGCGGGGCACCGAGCGGATGCGGGGGATTGACCTCCATGGGGACGCCCGGCCGCCGGTCACGCGGCGCGTCCACGGCGGGGGGCACCACGACGCCGTCATGCTTTGCGTTGCTGAGTGTCATCGACGTTCTCCTCGTTCGTGGGTCCGGCCGCTCACGCCGCCGCCTTGGGCGGGATGAGGACGCACTTGATGCAATCGTCGAGCTTGCGCTCGAACAGCGTGTACGCGTGAGCCGCCTGCTCGAGCGGGATGCGATGCGTGATGATTCCCTTGGGATCGAGGTGCCCCGCGCGGATGTGGTCGAGGAGGTGCGGCATGTACCGCTTGCAGTTGGCCTGGTTCATCCGCAAGGTGAGGCCCTTGTTCATCGCCGTGCCGATGTCGACCGCGTTGTACGGCGGACCGTAGACGCCGATGATGACGACGTTGCCCCCCTTCCTCGCGGCTTCGATGCTCCAGTTGATCGCCGTCGCCGCACCCGCCATGAGCTTCGCGCGCACCCCGAAGATCGTCTGCGCCAGCGAGCCCTGAGCCTCGCAGCCGACGGCGTCGATGCACACGTCGGCGCCGCGGCCGTCCGTCATCTTCTGCAGGCGGCTCACGACGTCGCCGGCCTCGCGAAAGTCGACCGTCTCGACGCCTGCGTAGCTGCGCGCGAAGGCCAGCCGGTACGGCACGTGGTCGACGGCGATGACGCGCCCGGCGCCGAGGAGCCACGCGCACTTCTGGGCGAGCAACCCGACCGGGCCGCATCCGAAGACGACCACGGTCTCCCCCGGCTTGATCTCGCCCATCTCGGCCGCCTGGTACCCCGTCGGCAGGATGTCGCTGAGGAAGAGGACGTCCTCGTCGCTCAGATCGTCGGGGATCTTCATGGGCCCGACGTCGGCGAAAGGCACGCGCACGTACTCGGCCTGGCCCCCGTCGTATCCGCCCGTCGTGTGCGAGTAGCCGAAGATGCCCGACGCGACCGACGCGTTCGGGTTGGTGTTCTCGCAGTTCGCGGAGAGGCCGCGGATGCAATAGAAGCAGGTGCCGCACGAGATGTTGAAGGGGACGACGACCCGATCCCCTCGCGAGAGCGACTCGACCGAGGAGCCGAGCTCCTCGACCACGCCGGCGAACTCGTGCCCCATGACGCAGCCGACGCGCGTGTCCGGCACGAAGCCGTGGAGCAGATGCAGATCGGACCCGCAGATGGCCGTTCGGGTCACCCGAAGGATGACGTCGTTCGGGTGCCTGATGACCGGTTCGGGTTTGTTCTCCACGCGTACCCGGTTGGGGCCGCGATAGGTGAGAGCGAGCATCGTTTCCGGAACCTCCTCCGCGGCCAATCACGGGCCGCGGCGCCGGCCGTTCAACATCCAGGCCGGGCGGCGCCGGCCAGCACGACCGTGAGAAACGAGCTTGTGACGTGAGGAACGCCGTCGCGGGCGCCGGAGTCACGTCGCCACAGTGTGCGCCTCCGTCCCGCGACGAAATGCGGCAGAGCACGGGAGCGAGCGGCTCACCTCGCTCACTGCGTCTGCGCTCACTGCGTCTGCCGTTCGAGTCGGACGTATACACGATGGACGGTGTTCGCCATGGCGGCCGTGGCAAAGATGCCCGTCACCGCGCGCGCGGTGCGCGGGTCGATGGCCCACATCGCTGCGAGCGCGGTCGCGACCCAGGGCCCCGTGCAGTATGGACACGTCACGAGCTCCCCGATCGCCTTTCGCACCCCGGCTCCGCGCGGCCGCTCTTCGGTCTTGCCCGAGCTGCCGTCCGTCACCTCCTCCACGAACGGCATGCGCAGAGGGCTCGTGACGGGGTCGGTGGTGAGGATGCCGGCGATCTCGTGCGTCGCGAGCGCTCCGAGCGCGAGCTCGGCGACGCTGGGCGATGCCCGCCTGCGCCGGTAGAGCACGACGGTCGACGCCAGCAGCGCGCCGAAGGTCGCCATCAGCGCGGCATAGCCCCCGAGCGGGGCCTTCTCGACAGACGATCTCGCGGGAGCCTGCGCGGTCTGGAGGGAGTTGCTCGACTGTGCGAACGGCCGTGGGTCCATGGTGGACCCGTGGGTGCAGGCCGCATACCGGGCGAACGAGGAAAGGCGCGCCGTGGCGAAGGACGCGTCGCGCCCCGAGGGCTCAGCTCTTGATGCGCTTGTTCTCGGGATCGTAGAGAGGCTTCAGGGACGCGACCGCGGGGTACCTCTTCCCTGCGATTTCCACCTCCCAGCTCCCCGCGTCCAGGTAGGCCTGGGTCACCGGCTCGCCCGCCTCCACCATCACGAGCCCCACCGCCCCTCCGACCGTGAACCCGTAGGAGGCCGCGCGGACGTAACCCACTTCCTTGCCGCTGCGGCGGACCACCTCCGCGTGGAACATCATCGGCTCCGGGTCCTTCACCAGCACCTGCACGATCCGCCGGGTGAGCGGGCCGCTCGCCTTCTTCGCCATCACGGCGTCCCGGCCCACGAAGCCGCCGGGCTTCTTCAGGTCCACGGCGAAGCCGAGGCCCGCCTCGAGCACCGAGTCGGTGTTGTCGATGTCGTGCCCGTAGTCGCGGTAGCCCTTCTCCATGCGAAGGCTGGCGAGCGCCTTGAGGCCCGCGTGACGCAGGCCGAAGCCCTCGCCGGCCGCGGTCAGGCGGTCGTACACGTACGCAGCCTGCTCGGCCGGGATGTAGAGCTCGTAGCCGAGCTCGCCGAGGTACGTGATGCGGACGCAGAGCGCGCGCGCATACCCGAGGTCGATGTCCCGCGCCGCGCGGAACGGAAAGGCTTCGTTCGAGAGGTCCGCCGTCGTCACCGACTGCAGGAGCTCGCGCGAGCGCGGACCCTGGACGTTGAGCTGCGCGTAGCCGGAGGTCACGTCCGACACGAAGGCGTGCGCCTCCGACATGTGCCGGCGCATCCACGTCTCGACGTGGCGGTGGGCCGTGTCGGTCGCCACGACCCAGTAGCGCTCCTCGTCGAGCTTGGTCACCGTGAGATCGGCTTCGAGCTTCCCGCCGTCGTTGAGCCACTGCGTGTACGTGATGACGCCCGGCGCGCCGTCCACGTCGTTGGCCGAGATGAAGTTCAGCAGGCGCCCCGCGTCGCGCCCCTCGACGCGAAACTTCGACATGAAGGACATGTCCATGAGGATCACGCCCTCGCGCGTCGCGCGGTGCTCGGCCTCCCAGTACGGAAACCAGTTCTGCCGGCCCCACGAGAGCCGCTCGACCGCGGGCTTCACGCCCGGCGGCGCGTACCAGTCGGGGCCCTCCCAGCCGCTCACGTCCTTGAAGTACGCGCCCCGGGCCGCCAGCCGGTCGTGCACGGGCGACCGCTTGGCGCCGCGCGCCGTCTCCATCGACCGCGTCGGGTAGTGGCACTGGTAGACCATGCCCAGCGACTCCACCGTCCGCGTGCGGCGGTACTCGGGGTTGGCCTGGTAGGTGTGCAGCCGGTCGATGTTGAACCCGGTGATGTCGACGTCGGGGCGCCCGTTGACGATCCAGTGCGCCATGACGCGCCCGAGGCCGCCGCCCGTGAGGATGCCGATCGAGTTGAGCCCCGCCGCGACGAAATAGTTCTTGAGCTCGGGCGCCTCGCCCACGACCGGCTGGAGATCGGGCGTGAAGCTCTCCGGACCGCAGAAGAACTTGCGGATGCCGACCTCCATCGAGACGGGCACGCGCTTCATGGCCGTCTCCACGTAGGGGCCCATGCGATCCCAGTCGGGGTTCAGCTCGCCGAACGAGAAATCCTCCGGCACGCCGTCGACCTTCCAGGGCGCGCACACGGGCTCGAAGAGGCCGACCATGAGACCGCCGACCTCCTCGCGGAAGTAACCGAACGAGCCGGGGTCCTCCAGCACGGGGACGGAGCCGGAGAGCCCGGGGATCTTCTCCGTGATGAGGTAGTAATGCTCCGCCGACTGCAGCGGGACGTTCACGCCCGCCTTCGCGCCGAGCTGCCGAGCCCACATGCCGGCGCAGTTGACGACGTACTCCGCCTCGATGTCGCCGTAAGCGGTGCGGACGCCCGTAACGACGCCGTGCTTTTTCAGGACCCCGGTGACGGGCACGCCCTCGAGGATCTTCGCGCCCTTCATGCGGGCGCCCTTGGCGAGCGACATCGTGACGTCGACCGGGTTCGCCTGCCCGTCCTCCTTCACGTAGAAGCCCGCCAGGAGGTCGTCCGTCCGCGCGAGCGGGAAGAGCTCCTTCACCTGCGAGGGCGAAATCTCGTGCACGTCGACGCCGCAGTAACGATTGAACGCCGAGACGCGCCGGTACTCCTCCAGGCGATCCGGCTCGGTCGCCACCTCGATGAACCCCACCGGCTTGAACCCCGTCGAGAGCCCCGTCTCTGCTTCGAGCCGGCTGTAGAGAGCGCGCGTGTACTTGCGCATCTCGGTGGACGTCTCCGACGTGGAGCCGAACGTCACGATGAGCCCTGCGGCGTGCCACGTCGTTCCGGAGGTCAGCCGGTCGCGCTCGAGGAGCACCACGTCCTTCCAGCCCATGTGGCAGAGGTGGTAGGCGACGGAGCATCCGATGATGCCGCCCCCCACGACGACGACGCGCGCATGCTTCGGAAGGACCGGCTCGGACATGGTCCCGCACATATACCTTCAGGTCAGCCTGGTACAACGGGAGCGAGCCAGATTGAACGCCGCGGCGGCGAAAACGCGCTTCGCCGAAAGGCAACCACCCTCCGCGTCTTGACGGTAGCCTCGATCCCCGATGAACGCCGCCGGCCCGCTCGGCTCCACGTTCGACCCTCACTCTCCCGAGGCGCTGGCCATCTCCACGCTCTTCGGCCAGACGCTGATCGTCTGCGGGATCATCGGCGTGGTCGTGGCGGCGCTCGTCGGCACGTGCATCGTGCGCTTCCGCGAGGGCAAGCGACCCGGGGAGCCCGTGCAGAACCACGGCAACCGCTCGCTCGAGATCACCTGGACGCTCATCCCGCTCGGCATCGTCATCGGCCTGTTCGTCCTCACCGCGCGCGCCATGGCGGCCTCCGATCCACCGGCGAACCGGGAGCCGGACATCGTCGTCGTCGGTCACCAGTGGTGGTGGGAGGCCCGCTACGCGAGCGGCACCGTCACGGCCAACGAGCTCCACGTGCCGGTCGGCAAGGATTTGCTCGTCCGCGTCGAGTCGTCCGATGTCATCCACGACTTCTGGGTCCCGCAGCTCGGCCGCAAGGTGGACGCCATCCCGGGTCACCCCTCCACCATCTGGATCCAGGCCGACGCTCCGGGGACCTATCTCGGCGCGTGCGCGGAGTTCTGCGGCGCGGAGCACGCATGGATGCGCATCGTCGTCGTCGCCGACTCTCCGGCGGACTTCGAGGCGTGGGACCGGCACGAGCGCGAGCCCGCGGAGGAGCCCCTCTCGACGGGCGAGGCCGTGCGCGGCGAGGAGACCTTCCGCGAGAGGACCTGCATCAACTGCCACACCATCCAGGGGGTCGGCGGGACGCGCGTGGCCCCGGACCTCACGCACCTGGCCGAGCGCAAGACCCTCGGAGCCGGCGTGCTGACGAACGATCCGCCGAGCCTCGCGCGCTGGCTCCGCGAGCCGCAGGTCGTCAAGCCGGCGAGCCACATGCCGGACCTGAACCTGAGCGAGACCGAGGTGAGCGACCTCGCGGCGTACCTGGAGACGCTCCGATGAGCACGGCGACGACGCCCCTCCTCGGAGAGAAGGCTCACGAGCCGCACGCCCACGAAGCCGCGGGGCCCTTCTCGTGGGTGGCCACCGTCGACCACAAGCGCATCGGCATCCTCTACCTCGTCACTGCGCTCTTCTTCTTCGGCGTGGGAGGCATCGAGGCGCTCGTCATCCGGTTGCAGCTGGCGCGCCCGAACGCGACGCTCGTCTCGGCCGAGGCGTTCAACCAGCTCTTCACGATGCACGGGACGACGATGATCTTCCTCGTCGTCATGCCGACGCTGGTCGGCTTCGGCAACTACCTCGTGCCGCTCATGATCGGCGCGCGAGACATGGCGTTCCCGCGTCTCAACGCGATGAGCTACTGGCTTTTCCCGTTCGGCGGGTTTCTCCTCCACTTCAGCGTGATGGCGGGCGGCGCTCCGGCCGGCGGCTGGTTCGGGTACGCGCCGCTGACGGAGACGCCCTTCTCGTCCACGGCGGGAACGGACTACTGGGTCCTCGCGCTGCTGGTGCTCGGGGTCGGCTCCGTCGCCACGGCCATCAACTTCATCGCGACCATCCTCACCCTGCGTGCGCCGGGAATGTCGATGGGGCGGGTGCCGCTGTTCGTGTGGATGACGTTCGTCACCTCGATCCTCGTCATCCTCGCGCTGCCCGTGCTCAACGCGTCGATCGTGCTGCTCCTGGTCGACCGGCAGCTCGACGCGCACGTCTTTCTCGCGAGCGGCGGCGGCAACTCCCTCCTCTGGCAGCACTTCTTCTGGACCTTCGGACATCCGGAGGTCTACATCCTGGCCCTCCCGGCGTTCGGGATGATCTCGGAAATCATCCCCGTCTTCTCGCGCAAGCCCATCTTCGGCTACGAGTTCGTCGCCGGCTCGACCGTCGCCATCGCGCTCCTCAGCTTCGGCGTCTGGGCGCACCACATGTTCGCGGTCGGCCTCGGGCACACGGCCGACATGTTCTTCGCGGGGGGCAGCATGCTCATCGCCATCCCTACCGGCGTGAAGATCTTCAACTGGATCGCGACCATGTGGGGCGGATCGATCCGCTTCACGACCGCGATGCTCTTCGCGACGGCGTTCCTCGTCGAGTTCGTCATCGGTGGGCTGAGCGGCATCACGTTCGCCGCCGCGCCGATCGACTGGCAGGTGACCGACACGTACTACGTCGTGGCGCACTTCCACTACGTCGTCTTCGGAGGCACGGCCTTCGCCCTCCTCGGGGGCATCTACTACTGGTTTCCGAAGATGAGCGGGCGCTGTCTCGACGAGCGCCTCGGCAAGGCGAACTTCTGGCTGATGGTGCTGGGGTTCAACATGACCTTCTTCGTGCAGCACTTCCTCGGCATCCTCGGCATGCCGCGGCGCGTGTTCACGTACCCCGATCTCCCGTACTGGGGCGCGCTCAACATGGTGTCCACCGTGGGCGCGTGCTTCATGGGGCTGGCGTCGCTCGTCCTCGTCGCGAACATCGTCCTCAGCCTGCGGCGCGGCAAGGTCGCGGGGGACAATCCCTGGGACGCGTGGACGCTCGAGTGGGCGACGACGTCGCCCCCGCCGCACGACAACTTCGCCGAGGTGCCGCCCATCCACGGACGGCGGCCGCTGTGGGATCTCGCGCACGGCAGGGACCCGGCCGATCCGCCGCCGAGGCCGAAGCCCGAGCGAACCTTCGACAAGGGCGCCGTCGCCGTGTGGAGCTTCATCGCCTCCGAGGCCGGGTTCTTCCTCATCCTCATCATCGCCTACGTCTTCTTCAACTTCGGCACGGGGCACGAGGCCGCGGGGCCGTCGGCCGCGACGGTGCTCGACGTGAAGAAGACCGCCGCCTTCACGGCGTGCCTCTTCGCCAGCAGCTTCACGCTGTGGCTCTCGGAGAGGAGCCTCGACAGAAAGGAGCACGGCGCGGCGGCGCGCTGGCTCTTCGTCACCATCGCGCTCGGGGGCGTCTTCATCGTGGGGCAGGGCAGCGAGTATCTCGGGCTCTACCAGCGCGGCGTCGGCGTCGCGACGAACCTCTTCGCCACCACGTTCTTCACGCTGACGGGCTTTCACGGCCTTCACGTGACCGTGGGCCTCTTCGCGCTCATGATCACGCTCGGCCTCGTGCTCACGGGGGACTTCCGCCGGCGGAGCTCGTCGCTGCTGCGGTCGGTCGGGCTCTACTGGCACTTCGTCGACGTCGTGTGGCTCGTCGTCTTCTCGATCGTCTACCTGAGGATCCGCTGATGGACACCTGGCGCCTCCTCACGTCCTGCTGGCGGCTCGATCCGCTCGCGATCGCGGTCTGCGTGGCCGCCGCCGTCGCGTATCTCGCGCCGGGTCGGCGCTTCGGCGTGCGTCCCTTGCCCTTCGTCGCGGCCCTGCTCGGCCTCCTCCTCGCGCTCGTCTCCCCCATCGGCGAGCTCGCCGACGGTTATCTCTTCAGCGCGCACATGTTGCAGCACCTTCTGCTCGTCCTCGTCGTCCCGCCGCTCGCGCTCCTCGGACTCGCCCCGGCGCTCGCGGGCCGGTCGACGGGGAGAGCGGGCCGGCTGTTCCGCGTGCGTCCGGTCTTGCCGTGGGCGCTCGGCGTGGGTGCGATGTGGCTGTGGCACGAGCAGACGCTGTGCAACGCGGCCTCGCAGAGCGCCCTCGTCCACCGGGTCCAGGAGCTGTCGCTGCTCACGATGGGGACGGCCTTCTGGTGGCCGATCCTCGCTCCACGGGAGGAGTCGCGACTGCCGCCCCTCGGCGGCGTGGCCTATCTCTTCACGGCTTGCGTCGCGTGCACGCTGCTCGGGGTTCTCATCACGTTTTCCCCGGTCGAGGTGTGCTCGGTCTTCGCGCACCCGGTCGATCGCCTCGGCGTGATGCCGCTCGTGCGCGACGGCTGGGGCCTCACGGTGGAGAAGGATCAGCAGGTGGGGGGGCTTCTCATGTGGGTTCCGGCGTGCCTCGTGTACGGCGTGGGCATCCTCGGCGTCCTCGGGAGGCTCTTCCACGAGCCCGCGGTCGAACCGAGCGGGGAGGTGCCGTCGTGAGCGAGCCGCGCGAGGGCTGGAACAAGCCGAGGCCCGAGAGGATCCCCCGCTCGACGGCGTGGCCGGCGGCGCTGGCGCTCGGAGTGACGCTGCTGGCGTGGGGGCTCATCACGTCGCCGGTCGTGCTGGCGGTCGGCGGCGCGCTGTTCGCCGTCGCCCTCGGTGGTTGGATCGCGGAGATTCGCCATGAGCGTTGAGAAAGAAGCTCTGGGGGCCGAACCTCGAGCCGACGAAGCGCCGGAAGCCGACGACGCTCATGGCGCCCACGACGCGCCGCCGCCCGCCTCTCCCGAGCTCGTGGCCCGGCGGCGCTTCCTCGCGAGGGTCAGCGTCGGGCTCGGCGGCTGCATGGGCCTCGCGGTGGCGGCGCCGATGGGCGCCTTCGTCGTGGCGCCGCTCTTTCGTCAGGTGCCCTTCGAGTGGCGACCCGTCGGCAAGGTGAAGAGCTTCGCGATCGGCGAGACCGTCGCGGTCATCTTCATGGACGCCTCCCCGCTTCCCTGGGCGGGCGTGACGGCGAAGACGGCGGCATGGTTGCGCCGCAAGAGCGAGACCGAGTTCGTCGCCTTCGCCGTGAACTGCGCCCACCTCGGCTGCCCCGTGCGCTGGCTCCCCGACGCCCAGCTCTTCATGTGCCCCTGCCACGGCGGCGTCTATTACGCCGACGGCTCGGTCGCGGCGGGACCACCGCCGCACTCGCTCTCGCAGTACAAGGCGCGCATCACGGGCGACGACGTCGAGATCCACACCGAGCCGATCCCGATCGACTGAGCCCATGATCAAGCGCCTCCTCCGCAACACTTGGACCCTGCTCGACGATCGGCTCGGCATCAGCTCGGCGCTCGGCCCCATCATGCGCCACCCCGTCCCGCGGGGCGCGCGCTGGTGGTACGTCTTCGGGAGCGCGACGCTCTGCGCGTTCGTCATCCAGGTCGCCACGGGCGTCACGCTCGCCTTCTCCTACATCGCGTCGTCGTCGCAGGCGTACGACACGCTGCTCTTCATCACGAACGAGGCTCCCTTCGGCCGGTTCCTCCGGGGGCTCCACTACTACGGCGCCTCGGCGATGGTGCTCATGGTGGGCCTGCACATGGCCCAGGTGTTCCTCGCGGGCTCCTACAAGTTCCCTCGCGAGATGAACTGGATCACGGGTGTCCTGCTCCTCGTGTTCACCCTCGGAATGGGGTTCACGGGGCAGCTCTTGCGCTGGGACCAGAACGCGACCTGGTCCGTCGTCGTCGGCGCCGAGCAGGCGGGGCGCGCGCCGGTCCTCGGCCCGTACATCGCGCGCTTCGTCCTCGGCGGGGACACCATCGGCGGCGCGACGCTCAGCCGGTTCTTCGCGATCCACGTGTTCCTGATCCCGGCGATGATCTTCGCCTTCCTCGGGCTGCACCTCATGCTCGTCATGCGTCACGGCATCTCCGAGCCGCCGACGCCGGGCGATCCGGTCGACCCGAAGACCTACCGCAAGAAGTACCAGGCGCACCTGAAGAAGGACGGCGTCCCGTTCTGGCCGGACGCGGCGTGGCGCGACGTCGTCTTCGCGTTCGCGATGGTCTCGGTCATCGTCGGCCTCGCCTGGGTCATCGGCCCGCCGGCGCTCGACAAGGCGCCCGACCCGAGCCTCACCGACGCCAGCCCGCGGCCGGACTGGTACCTCCTCTGGTACTTCGCCGTGCTCGCGCTCTGCCCGCCGAGCCTCGAGACCGTCGTCATCCTCGCCTTCCCGCTCGTCGTCGGCGCCCTGCTCTTCTCGGCGCCGGTCCTCTCCAACCGGGGCGAGCGGAGCGCCCGGCGGCGTCCGTGGGCGATCGGCCTGGTGGTCGTGACCGTGCTGATGATCGGATCGCTGTGGATCGTCGGGGCGCGCTCGCAATGGTCGCCGAACTTCGACGCGAAGCCGCTCTCCGCGGACGTCGTCGGCGCCACCACGGGACCGGTCGCCCTCGGGGCCCACTATTTCCACGACAAGGGCTGCCTCAACTGCCACCTCATCGGCGAAGAGGGCGGGCGGCGCGGGCCGAACCTTTCGCGCATCGGCGATCTGCTGACGCGCGACGAGATGGTGATCCGCATCTCGAACGGCGGCAAGAACATGCCGGGCTTCGCGGCGACGCTGAAGCCGGAGGAGCTCGACGCGCTGGTGGCTTTCCTGCAATCGCGCAAAGCCCCCGCCTCGCGGTGACGATTCTCAGGGGACGCTGACCAGCTCGAAGTACGACGGGGCAGACCGGGCCTGGAGCTCGCACGGCAAGATCACGTGCTGCTGGTTCGCCGTGACCACCTCGACGGCGTGCTTCTCGCGGCAGATCGCGTAGCCCTGCCGGAACGACGTCGCGCCGCGGACGGCGACCGCGACGCCGGCGAGGCTCTCGAGCACGTCTCCCCGCGCGAGGCCCGGGCATGCTCCGTCGGCGCCGACCGCAGGACGCACCTCGGTGTCGCCGTCGAAGGTGAGCGCGCCCGCACAGGCTCGCGGCAGGAGCGCGTCCATCTCCGGGATCGAGCCGTGCTGCTCGTACTCGGCAGGCGCGGTCTCCTGCGCGACGAGCTTCGTCTCGAGGCCCACGAGCCGGAGCGCGTCCCGGAGCGACCGGGTCGGATCGTCGTGCCGCTCGTGGACGAGGCGCCGGAGGGTGCTGGTCACGGCCGGGGAGCCTCCCAGCCGATCGAGCACGCGGAAGAACGTGTCCTCGTCGTAGGTGGGCTTGCCCTCGTCGAAGACGGCCCGCCAGAAGGTGAAGAGATCGGCGCGCGGGTCGTGGCGGCGCACGGCCGCTTCGGCCAGGAGGCTCAGCGTCGAGCCGCACACGTAGAGGGCGCGCGAGTGCCCGGGCCGCGTCGACGCGCTGAGGGGCTCGCCGCCCGACAGCCACAGGGCGCACTCGGAGGCCGCCTCCGAGAGGGCGCTCCGGTACGCTGCGTCGTCGAGCACACCCGTCGCATGAAGGACACGGGCCGCGAGCGCGTCGGCGCTCCCCTCGTCGAGCCACGCGCTGCCCGGGTCGCCGTGACGGGCGTGCTGGTCGTCGTTCCAGAAGTGCGCGGCCTCGTGCGCCACGAGGCGGTCGATGTCCAGCAGCGTGCCGGAGCTCTCCGTGAGCCGCGCGCTCTCGAGCTCCAGATCGAGCGTGAGGAGGTGCGGCTCGAGCACGCCGCCGCCGAGGGAGACACCGTGGTCGCGCGTGCCGAAGGTCAGAAAGACGGTCGGCTTGGGGTCGTCGAGCGGGCCGAACCTCCCCGCGTAGAACGCGAAGAGATGGGGCAGGTCGGTCGAGACGCGCCTGCGCATCCAGTCGGGCATGCCGCGGTCGAGCACCCCGACGAAGCCGTCGGTCTCGACCGGGGTGAGACTGCCGAAGTACGCGTACGTGCCGTCGCGTCGCAGGGCCAAGCTGGCCTCCGCCGCGGGCGACCGGCCCTGGACCACCACGCTCTCGCCGCGAGCGGGCACCAGCGTGAGCGTGCCCGCGTAGTCGGCGCCGAGCGAGAGACCCTCGCCGCCGGGACAGTCGCCGGTCCCGCACACCGCGCGCACGACGCCGAGCTGACCGGTGTACGCGAGAAGGCCGCTGTCGGCGAACCGGTAGAAGGACCGGTACTCCTTGTCGGGTTGGGCGGTGCTGGTCGGGAGCTCGACGCGAAGACGGGTGAACGGCTGGGCGGCCACGACATACCGGCCGACGAGCGTCGCGCCGGGTGGATCGACGATGCGCCAGCCATCGCGCGATACGCGGGACCGTCGGAAGGCCAGGCCGCGGACCGGCTCGGGCAGGGCATAGTCGGCGGTCCACGTGTCGTCGCCCGTGTGGGTGAAGCGAACGTTCACCGTGGCGTCGGTCGGCATCGGGGGTCGCGCCACGTCGCCGGCCACGGCGGAGCCCGCGGGGGACGAGGCCGCCGGTGGAGGCGAGGTGTCGGCGGCGGGAGCGTGCGAGCGGGTGCAGCCCACGAGCGCGAACGAGAGCAGCAGGAGCCAGCCAGGAAGGACGGTGCGCGACACGACGACCGGAACACCGTAACCCGTCGGTGTTCCGGTGTGGACCGCCGCACGGGCCGCAACTCCGCGGAAACCGTGGGCCAGAGGGCTGGCACGGGCGTCGCTCTCTGCTCGAGGATGTCCGCTCGACGCTCGATCCTCTGGATGGTCGCGGCTGCCCTCGGGGCCTCCCCTGCGACGGCGTGCTCTGGCTCGGCCGCGCCAGTCGGCTCCGAGGTCGCCGGGGATGGCGGCGCGACGGCGCACGCCGAGGCGGGGAAAGGCGGGCCGACGGGGCCCTCATCGGGCAGCGACGCGGCCACGAGCCCCGGCAGGGACGCGGGCCTCGGCAGCCCGGAAGCCGGGATGGCGCCAGCCGAGGGAGGAGCAACGGTGCCCGAGGCGGGACCGCCGGCCGCGACGATCGACTACGCGCCCTACTTTCCGACGTGGGTCTGGGGGGCCAGCGGCTACGCGTTCACGAGCCTCGTCGATCTCCAGCAGAAGGCGGGGCTCGACGAGGTGACCATCGCCTTCGTCCTCGCCGACGGCGGGTGCAAGGCCGACCAGGGCGTTGAACAGAACATGGCCGACGTGAAGGCGTTCATCGCCGCCGGCGGTCACGTGAAGGCCTCCTTCGGAGGGGCCGACGGGACCTACGTCGAGAGCCAGTGCAGCGACGCGGCCGCGCTGGCGACGGCGCTCGAGGGCTTCGTCGACGCCACGGGCATCACGGACCTCGACTTCGACATCGAGCAGGACGCCGTGCTGACCGACGCCGTCAACGAAATGCGGGGTCAGGCGCTGAAGACCGTCCAGACCTCGCGCAACATCCAGGTCGCCTTCACCCTCGCCGCCAACCCGCACACGAGCGGCTCACCCGGAGGGCTCACGTCCCAGGGCATCTCGGTCGTCAGCCATGCCGTGTCCGCGGGCGTGAAGGTCTCCCACGTGAACCTGATGACGATGGATTACGGAGACGACTACGGAGGCCAGCCGCTCGCGCCCGTGGCCATCGGATCCCTGACGGACGCCAACGCCCAGCTGCTCGGCATCGTCCCCGGGCTCACGAAGAGCGCCGCGTGGCAGATGCTCGGGGTCATCCCGATGATCGGCAAGAACGACGACTCCGAGGTCTTCTCGCTCGACGACGCGAAGACTCTCGCCGCCTTCGCCCTCCAGAACCAGCTGGGGCTCGTTTCCTTCTGGTCGATCGATCGCGACCAGGTCTGCCCCAAGGGGGCCGACTACAACTCGTGCAGCACGGTCGACACCACGAACTTCCAGTTCGACGCCATCCTTCGGACGGTGACCGCGCCGTAGCGTTACGGAGTCGTCATCATGCGCATCGCCACTTGCCCGTACGACTGGACGGGCGGGACGACCGAGGCGCGCCAGGACCGGCCGCGTTACTCCGCCCCGGCGGATCTCGTGGCGGAGGCCGCGGCGACGATCTCGCCCTTCTTGCGCCTCTTCGCGCGGCCGCCCATGCGGCCGATTTCCTTCATGTGCTGCTTGTCGTTGCTCACCACCTCGCCGCCCTTGCGACCGGCGACGCGTGCCTCTTCGCTCGTGAACTCGTGGGCCTTCCCCTGCGCGTGCGCCGCGCGGCCACCCAGTCGAGCGATCTCCCGCTGCTTCTCCGGATCCAACGCTGCAAATCCGCGCTTAGCCATGGGGAGATCGAAGCAGACCCCGCGGACTTTCACATCGCGGCTCGTCCGACGGCGAGCGCGGCTCGTCGGAAATGGGGGGTGGACCTCGATGTGTTCACTCCCTCGAGCGAAGCAGATCGGACTTCGTGGGTCGCTTCGGAGCCGGGAGAGTGACGGGCGCCGGCACGGTCGTTTCGCGCGGGGGCGTCGCGGCCGGCGCGGCGGAGGCGGTCGCCGCGACCGAGGGAACCGCGGGGGTCGGGGGAAGCGGTGGGACCGGAGGGACTGGAGGCAGCGACGGCTCCGGCTGGGGAACGGCGGACGCTTCGGCAGACGGAGCGCCCGCGGATGCCGCGCTGGGCACCTCGGAGGGAACGGGGGTCGCCGTCGCGGACGGCTGGGGAGGTGCCGTACCGGCAGGTACGGCGGGCTGCACCGGGTCCTGCGACGGAGGTGGGACCGTCGAGGGAGAGCCCGTGTCCACTGCGAGCGGCTCGGCGGCGGCGGCGGGTGGGCGCGCCCGGAAGAGCACCGCGCCGATGACCGCACCCGCGATGGCCACGGCGAGCAGCGCGGCCACCACGGCGACGATGGTTCCCGTGGGCCCGCTCGTGGGCGCGGGCGCGGGAACGGGAGCGACGGCGGGCATCGGGAAGGGCGGCGCGGCCATGACCGGAGGCGGCGTCATCGAGATGAGCATCGCCGCATGGGGCGTCGGCGTGAACGCGAGCGTCCGGGCCTCGAAGCCAGGGATCTCGTCGGGGGGAGGAAGCGCCATCGGGGGCGGAGGCGACATCGGAGACACCGGCGGCGGCGCCGCTGTGATGATCTGGAGCGGCATCGTGGTCACGAAAGTCGGCGGGGGTCGGGAGAGCGCGGCCCGGGCGCGACGAGCGCCGCCCGTTCGAGCGCCCGTCCCGTAAGGCACCAGCGCTTCGCCCAGCTCCGCCACGTCGGCGAAGCGACGGTCCGGGCTCGGTTCGAGACAATGCAGGATGGCGTCCGCCAGGGGACCGGGCAGATCGCGGAGCCGACCGCGAAGGGCGTCGGCCGAGCGCGACGCGATCGCGCCGAGCACGTCGGTGGGCGTGCCGTCCCCGAAGGGCGGCGCGCCGGTGACCAGAAAAAACATCATGGCCCCGAGGGACCAAACGTCGGCCCGCTGATCCACGACGCCGGGATCGAGCACCCGCTCCGGGGCCCGATACGCATGCGAGCGCGGCGCACGGCGGCGCAGCGGGAAGAGGTTGGGCAGCGGGGCCGGGGAATCGGCGGCCGGGGAGAGGTCGAAGCTCAGCACCTTGAGCACCTCGGAGCCGTCGCCCTGCGAGACGAGAACGAGGCTGGCCGGGCTGAGATCCCGCTGCAGCACGCCATGGAAGCGCGCGCACGCGAGCGCGTCGACCGCCTGCAGCAGGATGTCCGTCGCGACCGCGACCGGGAGCGGACCGCCGCGCGCCGAGACCATCTCGCCGAGATCGGTCCCGGCGACGTACTCCAGCGCCACGAAGGGCGCGCCGTCGGGAAGCGCGCCGATCTCGTAGATCCGCGCCACGTGATCGCTGTCGATCTGCGACGCGGTGCGCGCCTCCGCGACGAAGCGGGCCACGACGTCCTCGGTCGCCTTGCCCGGATAGAGCGCCACGATGGCGACCGGCCGCTGCGCCGAGTCGTGCGTGAGGAGCGTCATGCTGAGCGGACCGCGCTCGACGATCCGCTGCACGGCGTACCGACCTCCCACGACGTCTCCCGGTCGGGGAATGCCGGGCGGGGCGGACGGCGGGGCGGCGTGCACGCGGTAGGACCTCTCCCTCAGCGGAAGAAGGTACAAGGTTTTCCGTCGAGAGCGGCGACATCGCCGCGGATCTGTGCGAGATCGGGCGCCTATGAAGCGCGTCGCCCCCCTTGCCTGGATCCTCCTGGCGGCCTGTACCGGCTCCTCTCCTCCCCCCGCGTTGCCGACCTCCTTCATTCCGACGCCCCCGGCCCCGGCCTCGACGACCCCTCCACCCGCGGCGGCGCGGCCGGTGACTCCCGACGACGGCGCGATGCGCGCAAAGCTCGCCCAGTTCGTCCCAGCCGTGATCACGGCGGACGTGTCGACTCTTCCGCCCTCCGAGAAGAAAGCCCTCGACGCCACCATCGCCGCCGCGAAGCTCCTCGACCCCGTGTTCGACCGACAGGCGTGGGCCGGCACCCCTGCCCTTCGCGCGCAGCTCGCGGCAGACGCCTCGGAGCACGGCAAGCTCCTGCTCGCGTACTTCGACCTCATGCGGGGGCCGTGGGATCGGCAGGATCACTTCAAGCCGTTCGCGATCGACCGGCCGCACCCGCCGGGCGCGGGCTTCTACCCCGAAGATCTGACGGCCGACGCGTTCAAGGCGTACGTCGTCGCGCACCCCGACTGGAAGGACGCGCTCGAGAGCCTGACGACGGTCGTGACGCGCGACGGCGAGCAGCTCAAGCCCGTGCCCTACTCGAAGGCGTACGCCGAGTGGCTGAAGCCAGCGGCGGCGCACCTGCTCGAGGCCGCGGCGGCGACCCGGAACAAGTCCCTGGCGAAGTTCCTCACGTCGCGCGCGGCCGCCTTCGGCACCGACGAGTATCGCCAGAGCGACAAGGATTGGATGGACCTCGACTCGCGCGTCGAGCCCACCATCGGCCCCTACGAGACGTACGACGACGATCTGCTCGGCCAGAAGGCCTCGTTCGAGGCCTACGTCACCGTGAGCGATCCCGGCGCCTCGGCGAAGCTCGCCCGGTACAAGAAGCTCCTGCCGGACATGGAGAGGAACCTTCCCATCCCCGAGGGCGCGCACGGAAAGCGCGGCGGCGACAGCCCCATCCGGGTCGTGGACCTCGTCTTCACGAGCGGCGAGGCGCGCCAGAGCGTCCAGACCATCGCCTTCAACCTGCCGAACGACGAGGTGGTGCGAAAAGAGAAGGGCGCCAAGAAGGTGCTCCTCCGGAACCTCATCGAGACGAAGTTCGACCGCATCATGCGCCCGCTGGCCGAGAGGCTGCTCGATCCCTCGCAGATCGGGCTCCTGTCGTCGGAGTCGTTCTTCGACGAGACGCTCTTCCACGAGCTCAGCCACAGCCTCGGTCCGGCCTACGTGAAGGACTCGAAGGCCGAGGTGCGGGTCGCGCTCGAGTCGAGCTACTCGGCGATCGAGGAGTGCAAGGCGGACGTGATGGGGGCCTACAACATCCTCTACCTCATCAAGCGCGGCGATCTGCCGAAGGACCTGCACGACAAGCTCCTCGTCTCGTACTTCGCGGGCCTGTTCCGGAGCACGCGCTTCGGGGTCGCGGAAGCGCACGGGCAGGGCGCGGCCGTCCAGATCAACCGGTTCCTCGAGGACGGGGCGGCGCGGTTCGATCCCGCGTCGAAGCGGTACAAGGTCGACCTGCCGAAGCTCGAGGCCGCGATCGGCCGGCTCGTGCACGACCTCTGCGTGCTGCAGTGGAACGGCGACAAGCCGGGGGCCGACGCGCTCCTCGCGAAGTACGGCGCGATGAGCGACTCGATGAGCGTCGTGATGGGCGGGCTCGACGGCATCCCCGTCGACGTGAAGCCGATCTATCCCGTCGCCGGCGAGAGCGCGCCCGCGCCCTAACCGCCCATGCCCGCTCTCACCGCGCAGCACCTGCGCAAATCCTTCGGGGTCCAGGTGGTCCTCGAGGACGCGACGTTCACGGTCGGACGCGGCGAGAAGGTCGCGCTCATCGGGGCGAACGGCGCCGGGAAGTCGACGCTGGCGAAGATCCTCGCCGGCGTGGAGACCGCCGACGGAGGGACGGTGAGCGTCCGGCGGGGCCTCACCGTGAAGTACCTCGCCCAGGAGCCGGAGCTCGATCCGGAGAAGAGCGCGCGCGACGTGGTCGTGTCGGCCATCGTGCCGCACCCCACGGACGTCGAAGAGGGGCGCGATCGCGCGCACGAGGCGCTGGCGCTCCTGCATCGCCTGGGGGTGGAGGACGTCGAGCGGGCCTGCGGCGAGCGCAGCGGCGGCGAACGGCGGCGAATCGCTCTGGCGCAGCTCCTCGTGGCGAGCCCCGACGTCGCCATCCTCGACGAGCCCACCAACCACCTCGACGCCGACACCGCGTCCTGGCTCGAGGGTCTGCTCGCGAACGACTTCCCCGGCGCCATCATTCTCGTGACGCACGACCGGTACTTCCTCGACGCCATCGCGCAGCGCATCGTCGAGCTGGAGCGCGGCCGGCTCTCGTCATACCCCGGCGGCTACGGCGACTACCTCGACAAGAAGGCCGAGCTCATGGCCCACGAGGGGCGCGTCGAGCAGAACCGGCAGAACATCCTCCGGCGCGAGCGGGAGTGGCTGTCGCGCGGCCCCAAGGCGCGGAGCACGAAGCAGAAGGCACGCATCCAGCGCGCGAACGCCCTCGAGGCGCAAGGCTCGGCGACCGCGGGGCGGCCCGGTCAGGTGGCGCTCGTGGCGGCATCGACCTCGCGGGAGGGCAAGACGATCCTCGAGCTGAAGGACCTGACGCTCGCGCCCCCCGTCGAAGGGGCGGCGCCGCTGAACCAGCCGTTCGACCTCATCCTCTCGTCGGGCGATCGTATCGGGGTGGTGGGACCCAACGGCGTCGGCAAGACGACGCTCATCCGCGCGATCCTCGGCGAGGGCCGCGTCGCGGGCGGCGCCGTCGTCCTCGGAAAGAACACGCGCGTGGCGTACCTCGATCAGGCGCGCGAAAGCCTCGAGGACGACAAGTCCATCTTCGACGACGTCCGCGGCGAGGGCGGGAGCACCACCGTGAACCTCGGCCTCCGCGACCGCGAGTCGATGGACCTGAGGAGCTACCTCGAGCTTTTCTTGTTCGACCCCGCCAAGCAGCGGCAGAAGGTGGGCTCGCTCTCGGGGGGCGAGCGCGCGCGCGTGGCGCTGGCCAAGGTCCTCCGCGAGGGGGCGAACCTGCTCCTCTTCGACGAGCCGACCAACGATCTCGATCTGCCGACGCTCGGAGCGCTCGAGGAGATGCTGACCGAGTACACCGGCTCGGTCGTCGTCGTGACGCACGACCGCGCTTTCCTCGACGGTGTGGCGACGTCGATCCTGGCCTTCGAGCCGGGCGCCGACGGGGGACCGGCGCGCGTGACCCGTTACGCCGGCGGCTGGCAGGACTACGTGACGCAGAAGCAGCGCGCGGAGATCGAGGCCGCCCGCCCCGCCCGGACGACGACGCCGAGCGCGCCGCCGCCGAAGCCGAAGACGAAGGGCGGCCTCACCTACGCCGAGCGGCTCGAGCTCGACGGCATCCT
This sequence comes from Polyangiaceae bacterium, assembly GCA_036501935.1. Lineage (GTDB taxonomy): Bacteria > Myxococcota_A > Polyangia > Polyangiales > Polyangiaceae > Palsa-1150. The sequence continues at coordinate 38,293 of DASXZL010000079.1, forward strand.
CGAGCGCATCGACGCCGCCGAGCTCGCGGCCGCGCGCGTCGAGAAGAAGCTCTCCGACCCGGACCTCTACGCGACGCGCGGGTCCGAGGTGGCAGGGCTCCAGACCGAGCTGACGCACGCCAGGGCGGAGGCGGCGAAGCTCGTCGCGCGCTGGGAGGAGCTCGAGGTGAAGAAGGGGTGAGCCCTATTGGGCCATCGGCGGGACGACGACCGTGTTGATCGGCTGGACGCTGGCGCCCGCCGGGTACGCGTAGCTCACGTACTCCGAGTAGACGGCCCCCGTCGCCTCCGAGCCCCAGCCCCAGACCGTCAGCCCGAACGGCGTGTTGCTCTTGATCTCGTGACGCCCGTTGTTGCAGCCGTTCACGCCGGCGAAGTTGCCCGTCGACAGATCGAACCGCGCGTACTCGTACTTCCCGCTGCTGCCGACGGGCAGCCAGCCCGAGACGACCCCTCCCGCGGCGCCGCAATCCATCGTGACGTCGGAGAACGTGCCCCCGGCACCGGCGACGCGCGTGATGACGAGGTTGGTCTCGGGGTACGTGGGATCGGTGAAGAACACGTACGAGGAGAGGTACTCGGCGGGCGGGATCACGTTGACGAACTCGGGATCGCCGCGGACCCCCTGCATGCCCTGAAGCGTCTCGGCGCCCGTCATGTGCGACGACATGTAGAACGGGTGCATGGCATCCTGGCTGTGGACGACGAACGGCGCGATCGTGCCGAAGATGACGACCTGCCCCACGTCGAGCACCGTCGGCGCGCCGTTCGGCGTGGCGGGCTCGTAGGTCAGCGACGTGCCGGCGACCGCGCCCATGATCCGCCACGGCGTCGTCTCCGGCTCCGAGGGGTACCGATCGCGGTAGCGGGCGGCGACGTACTCGTTTCCGAGCGTCTGCACGGGGAAGAGCTGCTGGTGCGCGGAGTCGCAGCAGCACGTGTTCACGTCGATGTTCAGGCAGGTCGCGCCGCCCCACACGCCGACGGGCTTGTCGGCGAGGATGGGGCTCCCCATGAGCTCCGCCGGCTGCGTGAACTGGACGTAGTCGCCCGCGTTGGTGAGCGTGTACTTCGTCGGCGTGCCAACCGCCGCGGCGGCGACGCCCGTCCCGCCGACGATGGCCGCGGTCGGGCTGATGGTCACCGTGGTCATGGCCTGCGACGCGACGATCTCGAGGAAGGGGTACGCGTACGGGACGGTCTTGTCGGGCTGGTAGGCGTCGACCGCGACGTAGTTCACGTCCCACGCGCTCGTCGGGATGAGGAGCGTGGCACTGGTCGCCGCGCTCTGGCCGCCGCCGTACGGGAAGATGTCGTACGAGACGACCGGGCGGTCGGTCGTCACGTGGAAGGCCTTGCCCATCGCCGTGCCGTGAACCGCGACGTCCTGCGCGAAGGCGGGCTTCACGCTGGCCGGACACGCGAAGTCGAGCGGAGGTGTGGAAGACTCGTCCGGCGCCTGGCTGACGAAGAGGATGGCCACCTGACCGGGCTGAAGGCCGCCGGTGCCGAGGGCCTGGTAGGTGAGGCTCGACCCCGATCCGCTCGGGACATACGCGGCGGTCGCCACGTCCACCGTCTGCCCGTTCCAGTCCGCGGTGATGTTCACGGCGGAGGTCCACGTGTTCGCGATGAACATCGCGAAGCAGCCGCCCTGCGGGGGCCCCGACCCGGCGCCCGTGGCGTCGATGACGTCGGGATCGACGGCGTAGTACTCGCACCCGAACGTGCTCTTGTTCGCGACGGCGCTGGCGCAAGCCGGCACGCACGCGCCGGCCGCGCACCCCTGATCGGCAGGGCAGGCCGTCTTCACGTTGCCGTTGCAGTCGACGACGTTGTGCAGATCCGCCGAGCACGTGAGGCCACAGGTCGAGCTGCCGGTGTCTCCCCCACCGAAGCTCATCACCTCGTCACCGCTGCCCGAGCTCGTGCCCCCCTCGCCGTAGATGGTGCTGCCGTCCGGGCTGGTGAAGCCACCCTGGTTGCCCTTGCTCCCACCGCAGCTCGGCGCAAACGCCAGCACGGCAATCGCGAGACAGCTTCCACCCGACATCCAAGGTAGCCAGCGCATGGTCCCTCCACTTCCTCGCCGCAAGTTTGCAGTAATGCCGTAGCTCTTGCATCCCCCGGATGACAGGTGAATGCGACTGAGACGGAGAATTCTCGGCGCCGGCCCCCCGGGCGCCACGATCGAGGTTGCCCGTCACTCGTGCATGAGTCACGATTGGCCTCCCGAAGAGGTCTGGCCATGCTGTGGCGCGTCGTTCCTCGTTTCGTCACGGCCTTCGTCACGGCCCTGCCGCTCGCCCTCGCGGCGTGCAGCTCCGCGCATTCCTCGCCCTACGAGCCCCCTCCCCTTCTCGACGGCGGGCTCGACGGCGCGGCGCCCACGGTGGACGGCAGCTCCGCGGACGGCTCGCTCCACGATGGCTCGCAGGGCGGCGGGGACGGCGGCTCCGGCTCGCCGGACGGGTCGACGGTCACCCCCACCACTTGCCCGGAGAGCTTCACGCTCCCGGACAACGGGTACGCCACCGTGCAGCTCGAGACCGACTACGACAGCTGGACCAACGGCATCCCGATGGCCAAGGGCTCCGGCGGCGCCTGGCAGGTGACGACCCCCGTGCCGTACGGCAAGGACGTGGAGTACAAGTTCGTCGCCGACGGAAACTGGATCCTGAATTCCGGCGAGCCGACCGTTCAGCTTCCGTCGAACGGGGGCACGAACACCAACAACATCGCCCAGGCCATCACGTGCGGCAGCCCCGCGCCCGGCACGTTGCAGCTCGTCGGGACCGTGACGACGGGCCCGAGCAGCTACTCGTTCCAGGTCGAGTTCGTCCCGGGCGGCGCGGACCTCGATCCGACCAAGACCGTCGTCACGCTGAACGGCGCGGCCGTGTCCTCGACCGCAGTGCCCTACGACGCCGGCACCCACACGTTCAACGTCTCGGTGTCGTCGGGTGTCACCTCGCCGAACAAGTACGGGTACCTCTTTCAGGTGGCCGACCTGAACGGCAACCCCGCACGGCTCTACGTCCCCTTCTGGATCGAGGCGTCGACGTACGGCTGGAACGACTCGTTCATGTACGAGGTCATGGTCGATCGCTTCCTCCCCGGCGGCACGAGCAAGGCGGGGCCGAACGGCGCGCCGACCGATCCCGTGGGCGACTGGAAGGGCGGCGACTTCGGCGGCGTGACGAAGCAGATCAACGCCGGGTACTTCGACGCGATGGGCGTCAACACGCTCTGGCTGAGCTCACCGGTGCTCGGGACGAAGCTCTGCGAGATGGGCGACGGCGCGAACGTGGGCCACTGCCTCTCCGGGTACCACTCGTACTTTCCCATCGCGAGCGGATGGACGTACGGCTCGGAGAACGATCCCCTCTTTTCGGGCAACGGGATCACGACCGCCATCGAGCCGCACTTCGGCGTCGCCGCCGACCTCGTGGCGCTCGTGAACGCGGCGCACCAGCATGGCATCCGCGTCCTCACCGACCTCGTCGTCAACCACGTCTTCGCCGACTCGAGCCCTCCCAGCGGCCAGACGGCGCAGATCGCGCCCCTCTCGTTCGCGCACCAGGCGGATCTCGCCTGGTTCAACATCCCCTACGCGAGCGGCACGAACGACTGCGGCGACGAGAACCTCTGGGACACGCCGACGACGGAGATCTGGAACCGCGCCGACTGCTGGTTCGATCCGTACCTGCCCGACCTCAACTCGACCAACCCGTCGGTCGACGACACGCTGTCCGACCACGCCGTCTGGCTGATGGAGCAGTTCAACCTCGACGGCTTCCGCGTCGACGCGGTGAAGCAGGTGACGAACGACCTCTGCGTCGACATGCGCTCGAAGATAAGCTCGGCCATCTCGACGAAGCTCCCCTTTTACATCGTGGGCGAGGCGCTCGGCGGGGTCGTGGCCAACGTCATGGATTGCGTGCAGCCGAACATGTTCGACGGCTCGATGGATGACCCGCTCCACAACACGATCGTGGGGACCATCCTCCAGGGCGACTCGAACGCGGGGACGGACCTCGACAACGGCGTCCTCTCGGACGAGTCGACGTGGACCGGCGTGACGCCGAGCGCGCTGATGGGGCACTTCTTCGGAAGCCACGACACGGCCCGTGCGATCAGCCTCGCCGCGGGGAGCGACGTCGGCGATCCCTGGACGAACCCGCCGCCTGCGCAGGAGACGAACCCGACCGCGTTCGCGCGGCTCTCGCTCGCGCACGCGTTCCTGCTCACCTACGACTCGATCCCGATCGTGTGGATGGGCGACGAGTTCGGGCAGCCCGGCGCGATCGATCCCGACTGCCGCCGCATGATGCGGTTCGGCTCGGCCCTCAGCGCGGCCGAGAGCAGCACGCTGGCGAACTTCCAGAAGCTCGGGAAGACGCGGGCCGCGCACCCGGCCCTGCGGGAAGGGTCGCGCACGAGGCTCTGGGTCGACGCGTCGTTCTACGCGTACGGGCGCGTCGAGGGGTCGGACATCGTCGTGGCGGCGTTCAACTTCGGCTCGGCGCAGGCGAGCCGCACGATGAGCGTGACGAACATCGGGCTGACCGGGACCGTGACAGACGCGCTCTCGGGGGCGACCGCGACGGTCGCGGGGGGAATGCTGACGGTGACGCTGCCGGCGACGACGGCGGCCGTGTTCACGCAGTAAGCCGTGCGGGCTCAGCTCACGCCGGGGGCTTCGTGGCCGGTGCTGGCGACGTACTCCGAGTACCCGCCACCGTAGAGGTGAACGCCGTCGGCGGTCAGCTCGAGGACGCGGTTCGAGAGGGCCCCGAGGAAGGCGCGGTCGTGGGACACGAAGAGCATCGTGCCCTCGAAGGTCGCGAGCGCCTTCACGAGCATCTCCTTCGTCGCCATGTCGAGGTGGTTCGTCGGCTCGTCGAGCACGAGGAAGTTCGGCGGATCGTAGAGCATCGCCGCCAGGACGAGGCGCGCCTTCTCCCCGCCCGACAGGATGCGGCACGACTTCTCCACGTCGTCGCCCGAGAAGCCGAAGGCCCCCGCGAGCGAGCGCATCGAGCCGATCGTCGCCAGCGGGAACGACGCCTGCAGCGACTCGAGCACCGACTTCTCCGCGTCGAGCAGCTCCATCGCGTGCTGCGCGAAGTACCCGAGCTTGACGCTCGCCCCGAGCGCCACCTTTCCCCCGTCCGCCTCCGACTCGCCCGCCACGAGCTTCAGCAGCGTCGACTTGCCCGCGCCGTTGACGCCCATGACGCACCAGCGCTCCTTGCGCCGCACGAGCAGATCGAGCCCGTCGTAGATGGTGCGCGCCCCGTAGCGCTTCACCACACCCTCGAGCTTCGCCACGTCCTCCCCCGAACGCGGGGGCGGGCGGAAGTCGAAGTCGACCACCTTCCTCCGGCGCGGCGGCTCCACCTTCTCGATCTTCTCCAGCTTCTTCACGCGCGACTGCACCTGCGCGGCGTGGCTCGCCCGCGCCTTGAAGCGCGCGATGAACGCCTCCTCCTTCGCCAGCATCGCCTGCTGCCGGGCGTACTGCGCCTCCTGCTGCGTCGCGGCGAGCTCGCGCTGCCGCTCGTAGAAGTCGTAGTTGCCCGTGTAAGTCGTCAGCTCGCCGCCGTCGATCTCGACGATCTTCGTCACCAGCCGGTTCAAGAACTCCCGATCGTGCGACGTGATGACGAGGCCCCCGTCGAAGTCGCGGAGGAAGCGCTCGAGCCAGATGATCGACTCGATGTCGAGGTGGTTGGTCGGCTCGTCGAGGAGCAGCGCGTCGGGCCGCATCAAGAGGATGCGCGCGAGCGCCACGCGCATCTTCCACCCGCCCGAGAGCTTGCCCACGTCGTCGTCCACCGACTCGGGCCGGAAGGCCAGGCCCGCGAGGATCTCGCGCGCGCGCGACTCGAGCGCATAGCCGCCCAGCTCGTCGAAGCGCGCCTGCACGTGCCCGAAGCGGTCGACCAGCTTCTCCAGCTCGTCCGCGCGGTCCGGATCGGCCATCGCGTGCTCGAGCGTGTGAAGCTCGTGCGCCACGTCGGACACCTCCCCCGCGCCGGCCATCGTCTCCTCGACCACCGTCCGGCCGGACATCTCCCCGACGTCCTGGCTGAAATAGCCGACGGTGATCCCCTTCTCGACGGCCACCTGCCCGCTGTCGGGCTGCTCCTCGTCGACCATCATCCGGAAGATCGTCGACTTTCCCGACCCGTTCGGCCCGACGAGCCCCACCTTTTCTCCGCGGAAGACGCCCATCGACGCCTCCAGAAAGAGGATCTGCTGGCCGTGCTGCTTGGAGATGGAATCGAGGCGGATCACGAGGGGGACGGGGGTATAGCGCGACTGGCGGCGCGATCCATGCGCCCTGTAGGCTGCGCGGACGATGGGGCGCCGTCACGGGGTCGTCGCGCTTTGTTTCCTCGCGTGGTTCGTCGCGTACACCGACCGGGTCAACATCTCGGTCGCCGCGGTCTCGATGCAGGAGCAGCTCGGCTGGTCGCAGTCGCAGAAGGGGCTCGTCCTTTCGTCGTTCTTCGTCGGGTACATGCTGTTCATGATCGCGGGCGGATGGTTCGCTCGGCGCTACGGCGGCCACCTCGTGCTCGGCCTCGCGGTCCTCGGCTGGACGGCGTTCACCCTGCTGACGCCCCTCGCCGCGACGACGTCGCTCGGTGTGCTCGTCGTCGCGCGCATCGGCATGGGCCTCGGCGAGGCCGCCCTCTATCCGGCCACGATCGAGCTCTACACGCGCTGGGTGCCCGTCACCGAGCGGGCCCGCGCCGTCGCCCGCATGCTCAGCGGCATCCCGCTCGGCACCGTCGGCGGGCTGCTCGCCACCGGCTGGATCGTCGGGCGGTATCCCTGGTCGGCCGCCTTCTACTCGTTCGGCGTCCTCGGCGTCGCGTGGCTGACGCTCTGGTTCACGCAGACCCGCAACGATCCGGCAGACGATCCACGGGTCGGCGCCCAGGAACGCGCCCTCCTCGCCCCCGTCGCGGAAGACGCCGCCGACCCCGGCGCGGCGCCCATTGGCCGCCTGCTGCGGCATCGGGCCGTCTGGGCGATGTTCGTCGCGCACTTCGCCTCGAACTGGACCCTCTATGTCCTGCTCTCCTGGCTGCCGAGCTACTTCCGCGAGGTCCAGCACATCAGCGTGGGCGGGGCCGGGCTCATGTCCGCGCTGCCGTGGCTCGCGATGTTCGCGGCAACCAACGGCGCGGGCGCGATCTCGGACCGCATGATCCGTCGCGGGGGGAGCCTCACTTTCACGCGGAAGCTCATGCAGGGCATCGGGCTCCTCGGACCCGCGGCTTTCCTCCTCGCCCTCCGCGACGTCCACTCGCCGACGGTCGCGCTGGTCCTGCTCTGCGGCGCGACCGCGACCCTCGCCTTCGCGTGGTCGGGCTTCGCCCCGAACAGCCTGGACCTCGCCCCCAAGCATGCGTCGGTCCTCACGGGCATGAGCAACACCTTCGCGACCATCCCGGGCATCGTCGGCGTCGCCGTCACGGGATGGCTCGTCGACGTGACGCACACCTACACGGCAGCCTTCCTCCTGACCGCCGCGGTCAGCGTCGTGTGCGCCCTGGTCTACGCGGTCCTCTTCGACGCGCGGCCCGTCGTCGCCCACCCCCGGGAGGGCGCACGGCAGCTGGCGGCTGATCAGGCGTCCGACTTGCGCGACCGCACCGACACCAGCGCGCCGCCCTGATCCGGACGAGCGTCGATCGACGCGAACTCGAGCCGGGTCCCCTTCGCCTGTGCGCGCTGCAGCCGCATCATCCCCGTCGCCAGCGACTCCCCGAACGGCTCCAGCATCCGGTCCACCACCTGGAGCACGCCCCCCGGGCGCAGCACGCGGTCCGCCAGCCGGTACACCAGCGTCTGCACCGCGAGCCGGTGCTCCTCCGGTGTCCTCAGCCCCATCGCCCGCAGCTTCTCCACCACCTCGGGCCTCGCCGCGCGCAGATCCAGCAGCCAGCACGTCACCGCGTCCACCGGCTCGCCCGTGAACTCACCCTGCGCGAGCACCGCCCCCGTCTCCGCGGGCACGACTCGCCAGCCTCGCTCCGTCAGCGCCGCCGTGCCATCCCGCGACGTCCCCACCTCCAGTACGCAGGCTGCCCCTGCCACTCCGCCGCGCGGCAAAAGGCCCGCCATCCACGCGTAGTCCTCGCTCCCCGCGGCCCCGCCGAGCTTCTTCCTCCGCTTGCGCTCGGCCAGCTCCTTCACGCGGCGTTCCTTGCGGGCCATCTCCGCTACAATACCGAGAGTCCGCCGTGCGCATCGCCCTGCTGTACCCGCCCCCCTGGAAGATCCCCATGCCCGGCGAGGCGGCCGACGTGGGCGGCGAGGGCCCTCCCACCGAGTACGCCGAGGGCGACCTCGACGCCGACTTCTTCCAGACCCCCTATGGCCTCTTCGCCCTCGGCGCGCAGTCGCTGCGGGCGGGGCACCCGACGAAGGTCATCAACCTGTCGGGCTTCGCGTGGCAGCGGGTCGAAGAGGTCGTCGCCGCCCTCGACGCCGACCTCTTCGGCCTCTCGTGCTGGACCGCGAACCGCCGCGGCGTCGCCCTCGTCGCGCGCCTCATCAAGAAGCTCCACCCGAAGGCCCACGTCGTCGTCGGCGGCCCGCACGCGACGCCGCTCGCCACGCCCATGCTCGCCCACCACCCGGACATCGACACCATCTCCCTCGGCGAGAGCGAGGCCACCTTCCTCGAGCTCATCGGCCGCCTCGAAGCCGGCCAGCCCACCGCGGGCCTCGCCGGCACCGCCTACCGCGTGGGGGACCGCATCGAGCTCGGCCCGAAGCGCGCCTCCATCGAGGACCTCGACGCCCTCGCCTCGCCGCACGACTGGTTCGACACGCACATCGTGATGACCTCGCGCGGCTGCCCCTGGGCGTGCACCTTCTGCGGCGCGGAGACGAGCTGGGGCCGGAGCTACCGCGGCCAGAGCGTCCCGTACGTGCTCGACGCCATCGAGCGCGCCGTCACGCGCGCCCCCGTCAAGATGATCCAGATCAAGGACGACACCTTCACGACGAACAAGAAGCGCGTCCTCGAGCTGTGCCGCGGCATCCGCGAGCGTGGCCTCAAGTTCCTGTGGAGCTGCGACACGCGCGTCGACGTCCTCGGCGAAGAGCTGCTGCGCGAGATGCGCCTCGCCGGGTGCGAGCGCCTCAGCCTCGGCGTCGAATCGGGCTCGCAGACCATCCTCGATGCCATCGACAAGAAGATCACGTGCGATGAGATCATCGAGTCGACCGAGATCGCCAAGAAGTACGGCATCAAGCTCCGCTACTACATGATGGTCGGCAACCGCGGCGAGACGCGGGCCACCTTTGCCGAGACGCTGGCCTTCCTCGCGCGCGCGAAGCCTCACCAGTACATCTTCGCGGCGCTCTCGGTGTATCCCGGCACACCCGACTACGACATGGCGTGCGAAGCGGGCTGGCTCGATCCGGAATTCTACTTCGAGCGCGACTTCCAGGAGCTCAAGACCACGTTCGACGCGTCGGACGCCGACACGGATTTCTTCCGCGACTGGTTCCAGCGCAACAAGGGCCTCCACGAGCCGTGGCGCGAAGGCGTCGCCGAGTGCCGGGCCATCCTCGCGCAGCTCGGAGACCACGCGCCGGCCCACATGGACCTCGGCGGCGCGCTGTACCGCGAGGGCCTCCTCGAAGAGGCGGAGAGGGAAGTGAGGAGAGCGCTGGAGCTCGGGTACCCGCTGCCCGGGCTCGCGCTGAACTACCTCGCGTGCATCGCGGCCAAGCGCGGCGACTACGAGGAGATGAAGAAGCTCTTCACCGAGGCGACGAAGCGCGACCCCCAGCACTGGGTGCTGACGAGCAACGTGCACGCCGTGAGACGCTGGCTCGCGGCGGGCGGAGAGGCGAACGGGTTGCCCCTGGAGCTCGACGCGAAGCACGAGTTCCAGCTCCTGGAGCGCGCCGCGCAGCCGACGTTGCCCGGGCCACTGGAGAAGGACTTCGCGGTGTGGGGGCCGGTGCCGGCGGGGCCGGAGCGGCCCATCGGGGGGCGGAGGGTCGTCGATCCGAGGAAGCTGCGGGTGGTGGCGGTCTGAGGGGCCCGGGAGGCACCAACGAAAAAAGCGCCCCCGGCCCCCTCGCGAACTGCGAGAGAGCCGGGGGCATCGCGACCGCACGCCGCCGACCTAGGACTTCGACGGAACCGGTGCGGCCGTACCACCACCCGCCGCCGCCGGAGCGACGGGGGCCGCCGGAGCCGTCGTCTTCATGCTCTTCTTGCCCGCGTTCGGGTGGTTGGCCTGACGCGTGGCGAGCGCTTTCGCAGCCGCCTGCGCCTTCTCCTCGGCCGTGAGCGGCGTCCGCACCTTCGGCGGCTGGAGCCCGAAGTCCCCCAGCTGGTCAGCCTGACCCGCGAAGGCGATCTTGAGCGCCTGGCGCACTCCGGCGACGAGCGCCGCGGTCTTCGCGAGCTCGGCGTGCATCGCGGCCACGGCGGCCATGGCGGCCGCCTTCGCCGCGACGGCAGCCTTGATCGCCGCCATGCGCGCCTGCAAGACGATGATGAGGTCCGTCGTCTTGACCGTGCTCCCGCCCACGAGGAGCGTGAGCAGGGTCGCTGCGTGCTTGGTGAAGCCGTCGATCAGGGACTGATCGTTGGCCAACTGGGATGCCTGATTCTCTTTCGCTTTGGTAGCCATTGGAGTCTTCCTCGATGTGAATGAACGCAGGGGCCCGTCACGGCGCAACCGCGCGCCGTCCCGTGCCCCATGTCCCTTTAACGGGTCGAGCCGGAACCATTCGCGAAGGAAAATGAACGGGGGCACCACTTTTCTTTCCCCCCGCGAGAAGGAGCGTTCCTTCCGGCCTGGAGGAACGCTCACCCTCCCGTGGAGGAGCGCCTACGGAGAGGTGCCGGGGTGGTCACGATGCTCGGAGGAACCACCTGGCACGGTGGAAGGCACGCTCTGCCGGCCATGCGTGGGCACTCCTCCACGCGAGGGTGAGCGGCTTTCCCGGCGTCCCAGAGGGTTCCTCCACGTCTCCGTGGTCGCTCCTCCAAGCCTCCGTGGGCGCTTCCCCACGGCACGGTGAGCGCTCCTCCACGTCTCCGTGGTCGCTTCCCCATGGCGCGGTGGCCGCTCCTCTACGCCTCCGTGGTCGCTCCTCCAGGGCATGGTGAGCACTCCTTCGTCCCAGCTCGACCTCCGCAAAGGGCTCGACGCGCACCTTCGCGTCGCCACGCCAGGTTCCGAGCGGGACCCACCCAGCTCAGCGCAACGCACAGCGCGTATCGCCTGCTCGGGAACGCGTGCAGTGAACGCGAGCCGTACGAAGAACCAGTCGAGCGTGTGCAGCGCGCCGCGAGAGACCTCGGTCATCCGCGTCGCAAGCTGGCGCGCGTCCGCATCAGAGGCAGCCCTCAGGCTCTCACCATGTGCTCAGGGACAGGGATACGCCCCCGCGCCGGGCACATTGCTCTGCGTGAAGAAGATCCCGGTGCCCGTCCCGGCGCCACCGAACGCGCAGCACGATCCGGCGACCGCGGTGAGGTTGTTGATCTCCCCCGTGTAGCTGGTGCTCGTGCAGCTCGGCGCGGCGAGGGTCGGCACGTTGCTGTCGGTGATGGTCTGCACCGCCATGGTGCTGCCGTAGTTGAACAGCGCCGCCGAGCCGTAGCCCGGGCCGAAGACGTTGAACTCTGCGCTCGTCCACCACTGGTCCGCGTGCAGCACGCTCCCCTCGGGCGGGGTGATCGCCATCACCTCGCCCAGGTAATAGAGCGTCGCCTGGTCCGCTCCGCCGAACACGTCGGCGGCCATCGAGACGTCCTGCAGCTCGGTGGCCGGGAACGAGGGCACGTTCGCCGCGCTCTTGCTGCTCACGTAGCAGTCGTACTGATGAATGACCGTCGTGCCCTCGTAGTACCCGTTGTCGTAGAAGTTGAACCCCGCGGGGCACGTCACGCCGGCGGCGGGCGCGGTCGCGAAGTAGTCGATGAGCCAGTACTGCATGAAGAGCTGGCCGCCGATGTAGACGAACTGCTGCCACGCGGTGCACGCCGCGCCGTTCGGTCCCTGGGCGCACGCGGCCGTCTTGCTCGCGGTGTTCGTATTCATCTGCAGCGAGTAACCCGAGAGCGTGTAGCCAGGCGCGAGGCCCGCCTGCTTCGTCACACCCGACACGAATGGGAAGGACCCCTCGGCGTACGAGATGGTGCCCGACACGGTGGACGCGTAGTCGCCGGCGCCGTCACCGACCTGGAACCTGGGAGTGCTGGAGACGCCCCGCGCGGGGACGAGCGGGACCGTCGGCGCCGCGACACACGGGACCTCTTCCCACGTCGTGCTCGGGTGCTTTGCGTGGAAGCAGCCGCTCTTCGGCGTACGGGTCTTCGCCATCGCGCGGCGCCACTCCGCATGGTGGTCGGCCGGCGAGGCGGGCGGGTGCGTGGTGGTACTTTCGGAGGCGGGCGGTGAGCTGCTGCATGCTCCGGCGAGCGGAAGGGCGAGCAGGCCGGCGCACGTGACGATCGTCCGGAGAGTGGAGGTGGTGGGGGTCATGATCAGAACCGGATGCACGCGAACGAGTTGATGGAAGCCCCGGTGATGAGCGTCCCCTCGTCGAGGTCGTAGGCGTAGAGCTCTCCGTTCGGGTTTCCGCACCAGACGGTGAGGCCCCCGGAGACGAGCCCCACGCCCGAGGTCTGGACCAACATGCCGCCGGCGGTCGATTGCAGCGTGACGCTCTCGGCCCACGCTCCGCCGCCGCTGGGGCCCGGCTGCCAGATGCCGACGAAGACCGTGTGCCCGCACGTCACGTCGACGAGAGTGCCGGCGATGGGGTGGTAGGCGGGACCGCAGAAGTCGTCCCCGGAGAACGACACGTCGTCTTGCATGTCGAACTTGAGGATGAACTTGTTCGTCACGGTCAGACTCGGAGCGGGGGCCGTGGAGAAGCCAGCGACGGCGTCCGCCGGGGCGAGGGCGAGCCATCCCGCGGTCACCGCGGCGGCGGCGACCATGTACCGTTTCTTCATCGCGCCAACTTGGTCCAAGTCGTGGCGCGTCGCCTGTCACCCGAATGGAGGTCGCGCGGCAGAGCACCACGACCGACCCCCCGCAACGCCACACGCCCTCTCGCGTCTCAGGCAAGGCGCCGGAAGGTGGTGCGCGCGGAAGAGACTCGGGCGCTCTCCCTGCGCCGCGCCGTCACCGCATCCACCAGCCCGACACGCGCGCTTCCCCATCGAACGGAGGCAGCACGATTCGCTCCTCGTCCGTCGCGCTGGCGACGCGTACCGGGCGCTCGCTCACGGACTCGTAGACCTCGACGAACCTCGCCTCGGGCTCGACGAGCCAGGTCCATCGCACGCCGGTTCGCGCGTACAGCGGCAGCTTCAGCACGCGATCGGAGCGCGAGGTCGCGGGCGAGAGCACTTCGCAGCACCAGTCTGGAACGACCGACAGCGGGTTCTCGTTCGGGAGCTCGGCCACGCGGCTGACACGCCACCCGGCGAGGTCGGGGACCACCAGGAGATCGCCCGGTAGACGGACCTCCATCTCGCGGAGGATCCACCAGCCCTGGCCGCCACGACGGCCATCGTATCGACGAAGCCAGTCGTCGATGAGACTCTCGGCGTGCGCATGGGGCAGCCCGGGACGGCTCATGGTTGAGACGACGCCGGGCTCGAGGATCTGTCCGGTCATGCCCTCGCCGAGCGCGCGGATGCGGGCGTAGAGCTCCTCGAACGAAGGACGAGGCCGGGCAGGAGAAGCTGGCACGGTGGTGTGCATGGTAACGCGCGCGTTCGCACGCCGCATGCCGGGGGCAGCTCGAGCGAAGTCGCGCCCTTGGAGGAGAGGAGCCTGTCCGTGGACGGATCGGGGGGTGTCCCCAGACAGGTTGGCCGGTGTCTGGAAGGGCATCGCACGGCACGTGGCTGCAGGAGCACGCTGAGCGGCGCCCCCCCGCCCCGCTCGGCTCCCCTTGCTTGCCCCGCTCTCTTCCGTCCTCTAGAACAAGGGGCGTGACCGCCACGCTGCGCCAGTGGATCCGGCTCGTGTGCGCCGTGGTGACGCTCGTCGTCATCGCCGCCCCGGCCGCCCTCGGCGCAGGCGCCGATCCGGTCCTCCGCCTGCTCGGCGACGCCAACAACCACGTGTGCAAGTGCGGCATGCCCGCCGGCAAGTGCGGCTGCCCCGCGTGCGAGCGTGCCGAGAGGGAGCGCCTCAGCGAGCACCGCTCCGAGGCCGCCCCCACCTTCAAGCGCCACTGCGACGACGAAGCGCCCGCCATGCCCCTCGGCGCGGCCCTCCCCGCCGGCGTCCTCGCCGCCGCCTCGGCGGCCGCCCTCCCCGTCCCGCGCGGCGATCGCCTCCCGGTCGCCGCCGCCACCGCCTCTCTCTTCACGACGGAGCAACCGCCTCCCACGCCTCCTCCTCGAATCGCGCCGGTCTGATCCAACCAAACCCGCGTCGCGTTTCGATCTTCGAATGGAGGAGTGTGCTCATGATTTCCAGGAATTGGTTGCGTCCCGAGCTCGTCGGCTACGTGCTGGCGGGAGCGGCACTCGTCGTCGCGTGCAGCAGCAGCAGCAACAAGGGAAGTGGAGGGCCGAGCGGCACGGACGGAGGCGGCAGCGGCAGCGGCAGCGGCGGCTTCTCCCCCGGCACGACGGAGTACACCGCCCCCGACGGCGACGTCTCCGCGCTCGAGAGCCCCGGCACCTGCTCGGGCACCACGGGCGGCCCCGTCCTCGGCGTGCAGGACAATCACTGCGACGGGCCCGACGGCGGCCCGATCATCCAGGTCATCACCGACGAGGGCTGCACCGACATGGGCGACGCCGGCGACAGCGGCGGCGGGGACGACGGCGGGGGCGGCGACGACAGCGGTGACCCGTGCCCCGGCGACATGAACGCCTACGGCGCGGTCATGTACAACACGACCGGCAGCGACGACGACTGCAAGTACGACGTCTCCTGGCAGTCGACGCCCATCTGCGAGAACGAGCCCGTCTACTTCACGGTCGTCGTCACCAAGCGCGAGGACAACTCGCCGCTGCTCGGCGTCCAGACCGGCGGCAGCTTCGTCCCCGCGAACCCGCGACCCGACGTCGTCCTCAACTGCAGCCACCCCATCCCCAACAGCCCCGCCCCGCGCGACCCCTCGCCTTCGGTGGCACCGGGCACCTACGTCGTCGGGCCCGTCGTCTTCGACCAGCCGGGCGACTGGGTCTTCCGGTTCCACTTCAACGAAGAGTGTCTCGACATCGCGGACGACTCGCCGCACGGCCACGCGGCGTTCCACATCAACGTCCCCTAGAGGCGCCATGCCCAAGCTCCACTGCCTCACCGCGGCGCTCCTCTGGGCGTCCGTGGCCTGCTCCAGCCCGAATCCGGGCTCGGCGGCGACGGGGACCTTCCCCGCCGACGCGTACACGACCATCGCCAGCACGAGCGGCGCGCTCCTCGTCGCCGTCCGAACCTCGCCCCAGCCGCCCTCGGTCGGCACGAACGAGGTCCAGCTCACCATCACCCACGCGAGCGACGGCACCCCCGTCGACGGCTTGACGCTCGCGGTCGAGCCGTGGATGCCGTCGATGGGGCACGGCACGTCCACCACCACCATCACCCCCGAGGGCGACGGCGTGTACCTCGTCACCAGCGTGTACCTCTACATGCAGGGCGTCTGGGCGCTGCGCACGACGGTCTCGGGCCCGATGTCCGACGATGCAGCGCCGCAGCTCGTCATCCAGTAAGGCGGCGGTCGCGGCTCTCCTGGCGCTCGGCGTGTGGGGGTCTCCCTCACGCGCTCGAGCGCAGGCGTGCTGCGCGGGCGGAAGCGCGATCACGCCCGGGCGCCTTCAGCTCCACGAGGACGCGCTGGTCGGCGCGGAGCTCAAGGCGGGCACCGTGCTGGGGACCTACGATCCCAGCGGGCGGTTTCTCCGGTCGCCGGCGGGCGTGACCGAGGGGGACTTCGAGGAGGATCTGTTCGGAGCGCTGCGTGTGCTCGGGCGCGGCCAGGTGGCGCTGCTCGTGCCGTTCGTCGAGACGCAGCGGCAGGATCCGACCGACGGCGGCCGGCTCGGCGGGGGCATCGGGGACGTGAACCTCAGCGCCCGCTACGATTTCGTGCTCGCCGGCGAGTCGCACGCGGTCCCCGGGGTAGCGCTCCTCGCGGGGATCACGTTCCCCACGGGAAGGCCGCCGGAGCTCGCGTCGCCGCCGCTCGCGGTCGACGCGACGGGCACGGGCGCCTTCCAGGGCAACGTCGCGCTCGCGCTCGAGCAGACGTACGGCCCCTGGCTGCTGAACGCGACGGGTCTGCTCGCGGTCCGGTCGGCGCGCTTCGGCGAGCAGCTCGCTCCGCAGGGGACCTTGCTCGCCGCGACCGCGTACACGCTGCCGAACGACATGGCGCTCGCCCTCTCGGCCTCGTACGCCTTCGAGGGAGACGCGACGTACAGCGACGGCTCGCAGGCCGCCGCCAGCTCCAAGCGCCTCGCGGTCGTGACGCTGTCGGGTTTCTGGCCGCTCACCGACACGTGGCGCGTTCTCGCCGGGATCTACGTGGATCCCCCCATCGACGGCCTCGGGAGCAACCAGCCCGCCTCGGGCGGCCTCACCTTCACGGCGATCCGGTCATGGATCTGACGCGCTGCTTTCCTCTGATTGTCGGTCTGATGGCGATCGCCTGTGGGGCTTCGCCCGCTCCTTCGGTGCGGACCGTCCCGTCGACGCCGCTCCTTCTCGACGGCGCGACCCCCGTCGACGCGCGGCAGGTCGTCTCGGCCGCTCCCTTCACCGTGTTCGTCTTCTTCTCGCGGAGCTGCCACTGCCTCTCCCAGCACGACGCCCGGCTGCGCGAGCTCGCCGAGGCGTACCGTCCGCGCGGCGTGCAGCTCATCCTCGTGGACCCCGAGATCAAGAGCTCACCTGCCATCGACGCCGCCGAGGACGCCCAGCGTGGCTATCCCTTCCCCATCTACTTCGACCGCGGCGCGCAGCTCGCACGCGCCTTCGGCGCCGAGTACGCGACCTACTCGGTGATCGTCGACCGGCAGGACGAGGTGCGATACCGCGGCGGTTTCGACTCGGACAAGACGCACCTCCGCGAGAGCGCTACGCCTTATGTACGGAACGCGCTCGACGACCTGCTGGCCGGTCGGCCGCCTCGCCTCGCGGAGGCGAAGACACTGGGATGCGCCCTGGAGGAATGGTGACGTGATGTCCCGCAAGCTCGTCCTCGGACTCGGCGCCACGGCGACGGCTGCGACGCTGCTGCTTCTCCTGGCGGCAGCGTGCTCCTCGAGCAAGCCGGCCTCGGTCGAAGGCGCCGACGGCGGAGGCGACGAGGATGCCCTCGGCCCCGGCCCCTGCCCGGTGCTCGAGTTCCCGGCGACCTGCCCCACGCCCGCCCCCAGCTGGAACGGCGAGGTCAAGGGCCTCATCGTCGAGTACTGCGATCAGTGCCACGGGCCCGGGGGCCAGGCGGTGGGCCAGGTCGCGCTCGGCACGTACGGCGACGTGGCCGCGAACCGGACCAAGGCCTGGGAACAGATCGAGACGTGCTCGATGCCGAACGTCGACGGCTCGCCGCCGCCCTTCGCTTACCCGACGCCCGCGCAGCGCCAGGCGATGGTGACGTGGCTCGACGTCTGCAACGCGCCCGACAACTGATCAGCCGGCGACGCAGAAGTAGAAGCTCGTCGTGTCCTTCTGCGAGCCGGAGCTGGCGTTGATCGCCACCTCCCACAGCCCCGCCATGAAGAAGTAGAGCGGCTGCAGCGTGTAGCTGCCGTCGGCGTTCGGGGTGACGGTGACCGACGACGTGCCGTGCGACATCAAGGGCATCGTGGGCTTCACGGTCACCGTCGCGCCCGTGACGGGCTGGCCGCCGGAGTCGAGGATCTGCAGGACGAAGACGTTGGTCTCGTCGGCCGGCGGCGCCGGCGCAGAGCTGACGAGCACGAAGCTGAAGACGCCCGAGGCGCCCGGCTGGCTCATGTTCGGCGAGTACACCTGCTCGCGCGGATCGTCGCACCCGACGACGTTGGAGGTGTCCGCGGCGGCGCTCGCGTCATCGCCGCCCGCGCCGGCGGGATCGGAGTGGCTCGAACAAGCCAGCAGCCCTCCGAGCCCGATGGCGATCGCGATGGCCTTCCGCATGGGGGTTTACCTTGCCACGGGATGAGGCGGGGCGCCGTCCCTACCCCCGAGCCTACGCCGCAGCGCGGCCGGGGGTTTCGCAGAAAAGCCGGGAGTGGGCTCAGCGGTGTCCGCCGTGGCCCCCGCCGCCGTGGCCCCCGCCGCCGTGACCCCCGCCGTGATACCCGCCGCGGCCTCC
The DNA here is from genome assembly GCA_036501935.1 of Polyangiaceae bacterium. Classification (GTDB taxonomy): domain Bacteria; phylum Myxococcota_A; class Polyangia; order Polyangiales; family Polyangiaceae; genus Palsa-1150. The sequence continues at coordinate 56,629 of DASXZL010000079.1, forward strand.
GTAGGCGTGCCCCGCGTAGCCGTGTCCGCCCCAGCCGCCGCGATGTCCCCACCCGGCCGCGTAGCCAGGCCGCGCCCAGCGACCGCCGTACCAGTAACGCCCGTAGCCGGCCCGGTAGCCCCAGTACCCGGGCGCCCACGCGAACCCGACGCCGGGCGAAGGCGGAACCACCTCGACCCCGACCTCCTGCGCGGAGGCGGTGCTCTCCCCGGCGACCATGCCGAAGGCAAGCGCGCCCGCGACGGCGGCCGGTAGAAGCAGGCGACGAAGGAACGAGGGGGCTTTCAGGTGGGTCAGCATGCGAGGGTTCCATCGCACCGTCCGTGCCACCGGACGCAAGTGCGCATTTCCCAGAGGATTTCTGGTCGAGGTGCCCCGGAACAGGGACCCACGGCCCCGAGCCTTCGGGGCAGCCGGGCATTCCACCCCGACTACCGGGTCGGGGTCTTCCTCGCCGCCTTCGGCGCCGGCTGGAGCTGGGCGCGCGTTCCCTCGAGCGTCACGCCTGTGGCCTCGGCGCGCCGCAGGAACTCGGCGAGCCCCGCCCGCAGCCGCGCGGGCGGGACGTCGACGCTCTCGCAGAGCTCGAGGAACGCGCCGTCCAGGGCGCCCGGGGGAAGCGTGGGGGGAGCGGGCGGGGAGGGAGCGGGCCTCGGCGGGCCGAGAGACGCGACGAACTGTTCGTCGAGCTCGAGCGTGCGGACGAGCGCGGCCCGGAGCTCGGAGGGGGCGTCCGGGAACGACGTCGCGAGGTGCTTGCGCTGTCCGATCGGCGGAAGCTCGTTGCGAATCTCCCAGCGCGTGAGGGTGGTGCGCGACACGCCCAGCCGGGCGCCGAGAACGTCCTGCGTCAGGCGGAGCGCGTGTCGCACGGCCTGGAGCGCCAAGCCGAACTGGTCTGCTTGCCGGGCCATCGCGCATCACCGTAGCACGCCCGCGTATCATGGTGATACGCGGGCGCGTGTCGCGCATGAGTGCTCGTAGCACGGTGATACGCGGTCTCGTGCCGCGCATGAGTGCTCGTAGCACGGTGATACGCGGTCTCGTGCCGCGCATGGCAGCTCGCGTGACGATGGCACGAGCAACCGTCGACTCCGACGCCGACGCCGACGATCGAGGCGGTCGACGCCGAGGTCGCGGCGAAGCTCCTATCTCTCGCGGTCCGCCTCAAGCGGATGCTCCGCGCGTTGCCGCGGTAGGCGGCTCCGGGCTGCGCGTCGCCGTGACGCGCAGCCCGAGCGGCCGCTACCGAATCAGCCCGGTCGTCAGCGCGACGAAGCGATCCGCGTGCGCCATCACGGCGTCCAGCGCGCCCGCGTCTGCATCGCCGGCCCGAACGGCGATCTCGACGCACGCCGCCGCTTCGCACGCTTCGCCCCGCGCGATGGTGAACGCGCGCGCCTTGTCGGCCCTCGAAACGCGCCCTGCGCCCTCGGCGGCATTGAGGCAGGCGCTCTTCGCCGCCCGCATCGCGTGGTCCCGAAGGTAGCTGTCGCGGATCTTGGCGTCTCGAACGGCCTGGAGCAGCTCCAGTGCGACTCCGTAAGCCAAGAGCTTGTGATGGGGAAGTTGACGGTGCATGGCTGCGCGCTCCTTTTGCCCCGTCGGAAGGAGCGCGCAGCCATGCTCGCGAGCCCACCCAAGAGCCGAGGCCCGAACCTCGATTGCAAGCGACGTGACGCGCGAAGGGCGGCGCGGCGCTTGTCACCCCCCTCTCCCTCTCTCTCCCTTCTTCCTCTTCCCCTTCTCGACTTCTCCTTCTCGACCCCGACCCCGACCCCGACCCCGACCCCGACCCCGACCCCGACCCCGACCCCGACCCCGACCCCGACCCCGACCCGCTACACTCCCCCGACCCCTCTCCCCCCCATGCCCTCCGAGCGCTACGACACCATCGGCACCGGCTACCGCCGCGTTCGCGTCCCCGACCCGCGCATCGCCGCCCTCATCGAAGACGCCCTCGGCGACGCCGTCACCGTCGTCAACGTGGGCGCCGGCGCCGGCTCTTACGAATCGGCGCATCGCCGCGTCGTCGCCGTCGAGCCCTCGGCCGAGATGATCCGCCAGCGCGCCCCCGACGCCGCTCCGTGCATCGTCGGACGCAGCGAATCCCTCCCCTTCCTCGACTCGGCCGTCGACGCGTGCACCGCCTTCTGGACCGTGCACCACTGGTCCGACCAGCCCGCCGGCCTCCGCGAAATGCGCCGCATCGCCCGCCGCCGCGTCGTCCTCATGAACTACCTCCCCGGCGCCATTCCCCCCGGGGCCCGCTGGCTCAGCGGCGTCTACTTCCCGCACCTCGCCCGCGTCGACGAGACCCTCTTCCCTCGCCTCGCCGCCTGCGAGGCCGTGCTCGGCCCCTGCCGCGTCGTCCCCGTCCTCATCCCGTCCGACTGCATCGACGGCTTCCTCGACGCCTACTGGTCCCGCCCCGAGGCCTACCTCGAGGAGGGCGTCCGCGCCGGCATCTCCGGCTTCCACCTCATGCCCGAGGCCGAGCGCACCGCCGGCCTCGAACGGCTCGCCCGCGATCTCGCGAGCGGAGCGTGGGACGAGCGCTTCGGCCACCTGCGGCGGGAAGCGTCGTTCGACGCGGGGGTTCGCCTCATCGTTGCGAGTGAAGCCCTGCTGTAATTGTGCCCGCCAGGGCAGGCTCGTGTCATGTTTCGCCCATGCGAGGGACCTTCTCGATTCTTTGCTTGGCGCTCGGCTGCACCGTCATCATCGGCGCCTGCGGGAGCGGCAACAAGACGGAGCTCGGCTTCGCCAACCCCGACGGCGGCGGCAGCGGCGACGGCGCGTCGTCGAGCTCCGGGGGCTCCGGGAGCGGCTCGAGCTCCGGCAGCCTCGTAGGCGACGGCGCGACCGCGGAGGGCGGCGCGACGGGCGATCCGACGACGTGCGCCGAGGCGGTGTCGTCCCACTCGTACATCGGGTGCGACTACTGGCCGACGGTGACGGCGAACGTGGTCTGGTCGATCTTCGACTTCACGGTGGTCGTGGCCAACGGCGGGGCGACGCCGGCGAACATCACGATCACGGGTCCTGGAACAGGGGGCAGTCAGACGGGAATGGTCGCCCCCGGCCAGCTCACGAAGTTCTACCTGCCGTGGGTCAGCGTGCTGAAGGGACAGGACGCCGACAACTGCGGCGAGGCCGTGCCGTTCTCGGCGAGCGTCCTCGCGCACGGAGCCGCGTACCACCTCGTCTCGAGCGTCCCGGTCACGGTGTACCAGTTCAGCGCGCTCGAGTACCAGGGAATGGGCGGCCCGACGGGCAAGAGCTGGGCGAGCTGCCCGGGCTCCACGGTCTGCGCGGAGGACGGCCAGCCGTCCGGTTGCTTCTCGTTCTCGAACGACGCATCCCTGCTGCTGCCGAGCACCGCGATGACGGGCAACTACCGCGTGACGGGCCACGGCGGGTGGGGGAGCGCGATGATTCCCGCGTTTGTGGCCATCACCGCGATCAACGACAACACGACCGTCAACATGACCGTGGGCGCGAACGGATCGGTCACGGCGGGTGGCGGCATTCCGGCCACCGCGGCGAACGGCACGCTGACGCTCACCATGGGGGCCGGCGACGTCGCCGAGCTGGTCGGCGGCATCACCGACGCCTCGGACCTCAGCGGCTCGCTCATCAAGGCCAGCGGCCCCGTGCAGGTCATCACCGGGCTCCCGTGCCTCAACGTCCCCGACGGCGCGCTGGCGTGCGACCACGTGGAGGAGAGCAACCTCCCCGCCGAGACCCTCGGGACGGACTACGTCGTCGCGGAGCCGATCGGGCCGAACGGCAAGGTCGTCGGTCACAATGTGCGCCTCTACGGAAACTTCGCGAACACGACCCTCACGTACACGCCGTCGGCACCGCCCGGGTGCCCCACCACCATCAACGAGGGGGAGGTCGTCGACTGCGGCACGGCGCTCGGCAGCATCTGCGAGGACCCGAACACGGGCATCTACGACTACGCGTGCGGGGCAGGGAACATCGTCGAGCAGGACTTCGAGGTGAAGGGCAGCCAGGCGTTCGCGGTCAGCAACTTCTCTCTCGGCGGCTCGCTGGTGGACGCGAAAGCGGGCGCCGGGTCCCAGCAGGGTGATCCCGACCAGAGCATGGCGATCGCCACGGCGCAGTACCGTCAGAGCTACGTGTTCCTCGCGCCCGACGACTACGAGCAGAGCTGGGCCGTCATCATCGCGCCGACCGGCACCAGCATCACCCTCGACTCGCTGCCCGTCTCGACCGCGGCGACGCCCATCGCCTCGACCAACTACGGCGTCATCCGCACCCAGCTCGGCCCGGGGCAGAGCGGCGCGCACGTCCTCGTCGCCTCGAACCCGGTGGGGCTGCAGGTCATGGGGTACGGCGCGTACACGAGCTACACGTACCCGGGTGGGCTCGACCTCAAGTACATCTCGCCGCCGCCGGCGAACTGAACGTCAGTTGTTCGTGGGCGGGATCACGACCTGGTTGATCCCCGCCACGGCAGCGCCGGCCGGATACGCGTAGCTCACGTACTGGGTGTAAAAGCCCATGCCTTCCTCGCCGGTGGCCGCCGAGCCCCATCCCCACACGGTGACGCCGAACGGCGCGCTGCTCGAGATGGAGTGGCGCCCGTTGTTGCAGCTTCCCGTCCCCTGGAAGTTGCCCGTGACGAGATCGAACCGCGTGTACTCGTACTTGCCCGACGTGCCGACGGGCGCCCAGCCCGAGAGCGTGCCCGCGCAGTCGAGCGTCACGTCCGCGAAGCCGCCCGACCCCGAGGTCCGCACGATGACGAGATCCGTCTCGGGGTACGTCGGGTCGGTGAAAAAGACGTACGACGGGATGTACTCGGCCGGCGGGATGACGTTCACGAACTCGGCGTCGCCCCGACCGTCGCCCGGCACGTCCGTCATTCCGCCGTCGACGAAGCCGGGGTCGAACTGCTCGGCGCCCGTCATGTGCGCCGATACGTAGAACGGGTGGTTCGAGTCCTGGCTCGACACGACGAAGGGGCCGTTGCTGTTGAACTGCGCCACCTGGCCGAGCGAGAGCGTCGTCGGCGCGCCGCTCGGCGGCGAAGGATCCCAGGTGAGCACCGTGCCGTTGGCGGCGCCGATGATGCGCCAGGGGGGCGACTCCTCGATGTTCGCGTAGCGGTTGCGGTAGCGGACGCCGACGTACTCGCTGCCGAGCGCGCGCACGGGCGGGATCTGCTGGTGGGCCGAGTCGTCGCAGCACGAGTCGATGCTGAGGCTCGTCTTCCCGCCCCAGACGCCGACGGGGTCGCTCGACTGGATGATGCTGCCGTCGAGCGGATCGTTCTGGACGAGCTGGAGGACCTGTCCGGCGTTGATCGTGTACGTGGTGGGCTTGCCCTGGGGTCCGGCCGGAACGCCGGTCCCGCCGACGATGGCGGTCGTCGGGTTGATGGTGACCGTGGTGCCGTCTTTCTCGGCGACGATGTCGACGAAGGGCAGATCCGCGAGGACCCCGCCGGAGCCGAACGCATCGACGGCGACGTAGTTCGTGCCCCAGGAGTTCGTGGGAAGGAGCAGCGTCGCGCTCGTGAGCGCGGTCTTGCCGCCGCCGTACGGGTAGATGTCGTAGGCCGCGACGGGCCCGGTCGACGTGATGTGGAACGCCGAGCCGATCGTGGTTCCTTTCGTGGCGGCGGCGGTCGTCATCGCGGTCGTCACGCCGGAGGGGCAGTCGAGCGAGCCGATGCCGTCGTTCGCGCCGGGCACGGCGTCGAGAAAGAGGAGCGCGACCTCGCCGGCGGGCAGCATCGCGTTGGCGATGGGGGCGTACTGGATGTTCGCGCCGAAGCCGGTCGCGATGTAGGCGAACTTCGACGCGTCGAGGCTCGTGCCGGCGAAGTCGACCGACAGCTGGACGGCCGAGGGCGACGTGTTGGCGATGTACGCCGTGAAGCAGCCGCCGCCGCCACCGAGGTCGACGTCGGGATCCACGGCGTAGTAGTCGCAGCCCGTGTTGGTGATCGTGGTGGACGAGCCGGTGCACGTCGTGTTGCCGCCGCTGCTGCTGCCGCCCGGGGCGCCGTCGCCGACGAGCGTGCCGCCGTCACCGCCGCCGGAGCTCGAGCCCCCGCTGCTGCCGCCGCTCCCCCCGCCGCTCCCGCTGCCTCCGCCGTCTGCGCCGTTGTCGTAGGTGACGCCATGCGACGAGCCGCAGCCCCAGGCGACGGCGAGCACCGAAGCGCATAGCGCGAGCGTACGGAGAGGGGTCATGGCGCCAGTGTGACGATCCTCCTGGGGCGGCGGGGAAGACCGGTGGCCTTCGCGACTCCCTGGAGACATCGGCCACGTCCCGGGGGACTCGCGCTCCGGAGGCGCGCGCCGCGCAGCGTCATTCGACGCGCCGCCCCTCGCCTTCACGATGGAGGTAGGGTGTGGCTCCCTACACAGTCGCCATGCCTCTCCCTTCGTCGTTCCACCCGGCCGTCCGCTCGTGGTTCGAGCGCACGTTCGATGCGCCGACGCAGGCGCAGGAGCGCGGCTGGGCCGAGATCCTCGCCGGCCACGACACGCTCATCGCCGCGCCGACCGGCTCGGGCAAGACGCTCGCGGCGTTTCTCGCCGCCATCGACGGGCTCGTGCATCGCGCGGACGCGGGCGAGCTCGGCGAAGGGATCGACGTCGTCTACGTCTCGCCGCTCAAGGCGCTCAGCAGCGACGTGGAGAAGAACCTCGCGGCCCCGCTGGAGGGCATCCGCGACGCGGCCCTCGCCCTCGGTCTTCCCCCGCCCGCCATCCGCACGGCGCTTCGCACGGGGGACACGACACCCGCGGCGCGCGCGGCTCTCGTCCGCAAGGCGCCGCACATCCTCATCACGACGCCCGAGTCGCTCTATCTCATGCTCACCGCCGAGCGCACGCGAGAGCGCCTCCGGCGCGTGCGCACGGTGGTGGTCGACGAGCTGCACGCCCTCATGCGCGACAAGCGCGGCAGCCACCTCGCCCTCTCGCTCGCCCGCCTCGACGCCGTCGCCGACACGCGCCCCCAGCGCATCGGCCTCTCCGCCACGGTGCACCCGATCCAGGAGGCCGCCCGGTTCCTCGCCGGGGTGAAGCGTCCGTGCTCCGTCGTCGACGCCGGGCACAGGCGCGATCTGGATCTCGCCATCGAGCTCCCGGGCACCGACCTCGAGGCCGTGGCCACGCACGAGCAGTGGAGCGAGATCTACGACCGACTGGCGGCGCTCGTCGGCGCGCACCGGACGACGCTGGTCTTCGTCAACACGCGGCGAATGGCCGAGCGCGTGGCCCACCACCTCGGCGAGCGGCTCGGAGCGGACTGCGTCGGCGCGCACCACGGCAGCCTCGCAAAGGATCGGCGTTTGCACATCGAGCAGCGCCTCAAGGCCGGCGAGATGCGCGCGCTCGTCGCCACGGCGTCGCTCGAGCTGGGCATCGACGTGGGGACCGTCGACCTGGTGTGCCAGATCGGCTCGCCGCGCGCGGTGACGACGTTCCTCCAGCGCATCGGTCGCTCGGGCCACGCGCTCGGGCGGACGTCCCGAGGGCGGCTCTTCGCGACGTCGCGGGACGAGCTGCTCGAGTGCTCGGCGCTCGTGCGCGCGGTGGCGGCGGGGCACCTCGATCGCGTGGAGCCTCCGGAGGCCCCGCTCGACGTGCTCGCCCAGCAGATCGTGGCCGAGTGCTCGGCGAAGGAGTGGACCGAGGACGCGCTCTTCGCGCTCGTGCGCACGACGGCCCCCTTCGGGCAGCTGGAGAGGGCCGCGTTCGACGAGGTGGTGGCGAGCGTCTCCGACGGCGCGGCGCCGAGGCTCGGGCGCGCCGGGGCGCTCGTGCACCGCGACCGCGTGAACGGCGTGCTGCGAGGGCGCAAGGCGGCGCGCATCGTGGCGGCGACCAACGGCGGGGCGATCCCCGACGTCGCCGATTACCGGGTCGTGCTGGATCCGGACGAGACGCCGGTCGGCACGGTCAACGAGGACTGGGCCATCGAGAGCATGGCGGGCGACGTCTTCATTCTCGGCTCGCACTCGTGGCGCATCCGCCGGGTCGAGTCGCGGAGCGGGGTCCTTCGCGTGGAGGACGCGCGGGGACAGTCGCCGAACGTGCCGTTCTGGCTGGGAGAGGCGCCGTCGCGCACGTGGGAGCTGTCGGGCGCCGTGAGCCGCCTGCGCGCGGACATCGTGGCGCGACTCGACGGGGACGACGCGCGCGAGGGGCTGGTCGACTGGCTCGCCGAGGAGTGCGTGCTCGGGCCGATCGGGGCGGCGCAGCTCGCGGGCTACGTGGCGGCGCAACGGGACGCGCTCGGCGTCGTGCCGACGATGCAGGACGTCGTCTTCGAGCGGTTCTTCGACGAGTCGGGGGGCATGCAGCTCGTCGTGCACGCGCCCTTCGGGGCGCGCGTGAACCGGGCCTTCGGCCTCGCGCTGCGCAAGCGCTTCTGCGTGTCGTTCGACTTCGAGCTCCAGGCCGCCGCGACCGACGACGCCATCGTCCTCTCGCTCGGCACGGCCCACAGCTTCGCGCTGTCCGACGCCTTCCGCTTCGTCCGCTCCGACCAGCTCGACGCCACGCTCCGGCAGGCCGTGCTTCAGGCGCCGATGTTCGGAACGCGGTGGCGGTGGAACGCGTCGCGCGCGCTGGCGGTGCTGCGCTACCAGGGCGGCAAGAAGGTCCCGCCGTTCCTCCAGCGCATGCGGGCCGACGATCTGCTCGCGGCCGTCTTCCCCGCGCAAGTCGCGTGTCAGGACAACGCGCCCGGCGGGCCCATCGAGATCCCCGAGCACCCCATCGTGCGCCAGACGGTGCGCGATTGCCTCACCGAGGCGATGGACGTCGAGCGGCTGCGCGACATCCTCGAGCGCATGGAGCGCGGCGAGATCCGCCTGCACGCGCGCGACACGACCGAGCCTTCGCCGTTCGCGCACGAGGTGCTCAACGCGAAGCCGTACGCCTTCCTCGACGACGCGCCCCTCGAGGAGCGAAGGACCCGCGCGCTCTCGCTGAGGCGCACGCTCCCCGAGCACCAGCGGGATCTCGGCGCGCTCGACGCGGACGCCATCACCCGCGTGGTCGCCGAGGCGCGGCCCGAGCCTCGCGACGCCGACGAGCTTCACGACGCGCTCCTCGGCCTCGTGGCCGCGCCCATCGAGGACCGTTGGCGCGAATGGATCGACGAGCTGGCGCGGGCGGGGCGGGTGGCCCGTGTGGGGGAGCTCGTGTTCGCGATGGAGAACGCGCGGACGTTCGACGTCCTCTACTTCGGCGCCCCGAGGCGCACGCTCCCGCCGAACCTCGACGGGCCGGTCCCGACGCGGGACGAGGCGCTTCTGGCGGTCGTTCGGGGGCACGCCGAGGTGAGCGGGCCCTTCACGTGCGAGGCGCTCGCTACGCGTCTGGGCCTCGAGGCGTGGGAGGTCGACGCCACCGTGGCGCGGCTCGAGGGCGAGGGGGCGGTGCTCCGCGGGCGCTTCTCGCCGGGCGGCAGCGAGCCGGAGGTGTGCGACCGGCGGCTGCTCGCGCGGATCCACCGGCTGACGCTCGACCGGCTGCGGACGGAGATCGAGCCGGTGAGCGCGCAGGACTTCCTGCGCTATCTCTTCGAGCGGCACCGGCTGACGCAGAGGTCGCGCGGGGGCGGAAGAGCAGGGCTGCGGGAGGCCATCGCCACGCTGCAAGGGTTCGAGCTGGCGGCCGCGTCGTGGGAGGCCGAGGTGCTCGCGCCGCGCGTCGCGGGTTACCGCCCGGAGTGGCTCGACGAGCTGTGCCTCGCCGGTGAAGTGGCGTGGGCCCGTCTATCGCCGCGGCGGTCCACGTCGACGATGCTGGGATCGACCTCTCGGGCGACGCCCATCACGCTGACGTCGCGGCGCGACCTCGGCTGGTCCCTCGACGCCGTCCGCGGTGCGGACGAGCCCGAGGCGCCGACGTCTCCCTCGGCCGTCGCCGCGCTGGACGCGCTGCGCCGGCGCGGGGCGCTGTTCCTCGACGATCTCGCCGTCGCGTCGAGCCTCGACCGCGGGGCGTTGACCGACGCGCTGTGGGATCTGGTCGGGCGCGGGCTCGTGACGGGCGACGGCTTCCAGCCGCTGCGCGATCTCATGGCGTCCGGTCGGGCGGCGCGCAAACGGGGGCGTGCGGTGCAGGGTCGATGGTCCCTCGTCGAGCGCGCCGCGGCCCGGGTGGAGGATGACGTGGCCGACCGCGTGGCCGGACAGCTCCTCACGCGATACGGCGTCGTCTTCCGGGAGCTCGCCGCGCGCGAGAGCTTCACGGTGCCGTGGCGCGACGTTCTACGGGCCCTCCGCCGGCGCGAGGCCCGCGGTCTCGTGCGGGGAGGGCGCTTCGTGGCCGGGTTCATCGGCGAGCAGTACGCCCTCGCCGACGCCGTGGATGGCCTGCGTCGCGCGCGCCGCGAGGAGCGCTCGGGCGAGGTGGTCGGGCTCCACGCGGCCGATCCGCTGAACCTCGTCGGCGTGCTGACGCCTGGACCCAGGGTCCCCACGCACCAGGGCGGGTGGCTCGTGTTCCGCGACGGCGCCTTCGAGGGCGCGGAGCACGCGAGGTCGACGGCGGGAGCGCGGGCCGCCGGAGCCCGTACGGCGCACCTTCTCTGACGACCCGCCGTATCCTCGGGCGATGCCCTCTTCCACGAGCGCCCTCCAGGCCATTCCCGGCGACACGATCGAGCTCCTCGACGGAGGCGCCGGCAGCGCCGTCTCTCTCGTGCCGGCTCGAGGCGCCATCGTCACGCGCTTCCGCGTCGGCGAGCGCGAGCTCCTCTACCTCGACGACGCGACGCTGCGCGATCCGGCGAAGAACGTCCGCGGGGGCATCCCGGTGCTCTTTCCGTCGCCGGGGCGACTGACAGGCGACCGGTTCGCGCGGGGCGCGCGCTCGGGCGCGATGAAGCAGCACGGCTTCGCGAGGGACGCGGCCTGGGAGACCCGCTCGGTCGCGGTGACCGACGCGCCCTCGGCAACCCTCGTGCTCCGTGCGACCGACGCGACGCGCGCCCAGTTCCCCTACGACTTCCTCCTCGCGATCACGTTCCGGCTCTCCGGCGCCACTCTCCGGCTCGACGTCGACGTCGAGAACACGGGACGCGAGCCCCTTCCCTTCGCGTTCGGCCTTCACCCGTACTTCCTCGTCCCCGACGCCGACAAGGCGGCCGCGCGGATCGCCACCCGCGCCACCCGCGCGTTCGACAACGTCACGAAGAACGACGTGCCGTTTCACGGCTTCGATCTCACGGCCAAGGAGGTCGATCTGCACCTCGTCGACCACGGGAGCACCGACAGCGAGCTCACGTGGCCCGACGGCGCGCGCCTCGCCCTGCGCGCGTCGCCCGAGCTCACTCGCTGGGTCGTGTGGACCCTCGCCGGGCGCGACTTCGTCTGCGTCGAGCCGTGGACGGCCCCGGCGGACGCGCTGAACAGCGGCGAGTCGCTCATCGAGCTCGCACCCGGCGCCAAGCGCTCGCTCTGGGTGGAGCTCGCGTACGCCGCGCCGCCGGGAAGGTCCCCCGGTCACGGCGCGCACTGAGCGCTACACTCGGGGGCATGCGCCCCGATCCCGACGAGCTGCTCGCGCGGGTACGCGAGGAAGAGCAGAGATCGGCGCGCGGGAAGCTGACGATATTCTTCGGCTTCGCGCCGGGGGTCGGCAAGACGTACACGATGCTCGAGGCCGCCCGCGGCGAGGCGGAGGACCAGAAGCGTGACGTGGTCGTGGGCATCGCCGAGACGCACGGCCGCTACGACACGGGGTCGCTGCTCATCGGTCTCGAGCTCCTGCCGCGGAGGCCGGTGGAGCACAGGGGCATCCAGCTCGACGAGCTCGACCTCGACGCGGCGCTGAAGCGGCGGCCGCAGCTTCTGCTCGTCGACGAGCTCGCCCACACCAACGCGCCGGGATCCCGTCACCTGAAGCGCTGGCAGGACGTGGACGAGCTCCTCGCCGCCGGGATCGACGTCTTCACGACGCTGAATGTCCAGCACCTCGAGAGCCTGAACGACGTGGTGGCGCAGATCACGGGCGTCCTCGTGCGCGAGACCGTGCCCGACGCCGTGTTCGACAAGTCGTCCGACGTGCGGGTCGTCGATCTGCCGGTCGACGAGCTCCTCGAGCGGCTGCGCGAGGGCAAGGTGTACGTCCCGCAGCAGGCGGCGCGGGCCGTGGACAACTTCTTCCGAGCCGGCAACCTCATCGCCCTCCGCGAGCTGGCCCTTCGCCGCACGGCCGAGCGGGTCGACGCCCAGATGCGGGGCTACAAGGCGGCGCACGGCATCGAGGAGTCCTGGCACACCGGAGAGCGCGTCCTCGTGTGCGTCTCGCCGAGCCCCCACTCGACGCGGCTGGTGAGGGCCGCGAGGCGCATGGCGACCAGCCTTCACGCAGAGCTCGTCGGCGTCTACGTGGAGACTCAGGCATCCGTCCGCCTGCCGGCCGAGGACCGCGAGCAGCTCGCCCGGAACATGCGGCTCGTCGAGTCGCTGGGCGGCGAGGCCGTCGTGCTGCGGGCGGAGGACGTCGCCGTCGAAACGGTGCGCTACGCCCGTAAGCGGAACGCCACGAAGATCGTGGTCGGCAAGCCGACGCGGCCCCGTTGGCGGGAGCTCTTTCGCGCCTCGTTCCTCGACCAGATCGTCCGCCAGAGCCTGGAGATCGACGTCTACGTCATCTCCGGTCAGGCCTCCGACCTCGCGCCGCCCGCGGCCCCTCCCCGGCAAGAGCCGCGAAAGGCGCTCCAGCTCGCGGGAGGCCTCGCGGCGATCGTGGTCACGACGCTCTGCACGCTGATCGGCTGGTACGGCTTCGGCCAGGACCAGCTGGCCGACGTGGTGATGGTCTACCTGCTTGGCGTCATCGTCGTCTCGATGCGCTACGGCTACGTGCCTTCGCTGCTCGCGGCGGTGCTCGGCGTCGTCGCCTTCGATTTCTTCTTCATCCCGCCGTACTACAGCTTCTCCGTCTCGGATCTCCGGCACATCGTCACGTTCGGCGTGATGTTCCTCGTCGCCGTCGTCGTCAGCCACCTCACCAAGCGCATCCGCGACCAGGCCGACAGCGCGCGCCGCAGCGAGCGCCGAGCCGCGAGCCTCTACTCTCTCAGCCGCGAGGTCGGCCTCGCCCCGTCGCGCGACCTCCTGCTGGCAGCCGCGGAGCGGCACCTGCGCGAGGTGTTCGGCGTGCGCGTGGCGGTGCTCTTGCCGGGGCCGGATGGGATGCTCGACGCGGCGTTCGCCGAGCCTGGGACGCTGGACGACGGGCAAAAGGACAAGGGCGTCGCCGAGTGGGCCTGGCTTCACCAGCGGCCTGCCGGCGCCGGGACCGATACGCTCCCGTCGGCGCGGGCGCTCTTCGTGCCGCTGAAGAGCGCGCGTGGCCGGGTCGGCGTGCTCGCGCTGTACCCCTCGGCGGAGACGCGCCTCGGCGACCCCGAGGACAGGCAGCTGCTCGACACGTTCGCGGGGCTCATCGGCTCCGCGCTCGAGCGGACCCAGCTCGCCGACGAAGCCCGGCGCGCCCACCTTCGCGCCGAGACCGAGCAGCTGCGAAACTCGCTCCTCAGCTCCGTCTCCCACGATCTGCGGACACCGCTCGCCGTGGTCACGGGCGCGACCAGCTCGCTCCTCGACGAGCACGGGCCGCGGGACGAGCACGTGCGGCGCGAGCTCTTGCAGACGGTGCACGAGGAGGCGCTTCGGCTGAACCGCCTCGTCCGTAACCTGCTCGACATGACGCGCCTGGAGGCCGGCGCCCTCAAAGTGCACGAGGAGATGCAGCCGATCGAAGAGGTAGTGGGCTCCGCCCTCGACCGGATGGACGACCGCCTGCGAGGGCGCGCCGTGGACACCCGCATCCCCGCGGACCTCCCGCTCGTGCCGTTCGACTCCGCGCTGATCGAGCAGGTGTTGATCAACCTCCTGGAGAACGCGACGAAGTACACGCCTGCGGGGACCCCGATCGAAGTCGCGGCCCGCACGCTGGAGCGCTTCGTCGAGGTGGAGGTGAACGACCGCGGGCCCGGCGTCGGCCCGCGCGACACCGAGCGCGTGTTCGACAAGTTCTATCGCGCGCGCGAGGGCGAAGGGGGCGGGGTCGGCCTCGGGCTCACCATCTGCCGCGGGATCGTCTCCGCGCACGGCGGCCGCATCTGGGTGGAGGAGCGCGCGGGAGGCGGCGCGTCGTTCCGCTTCAGGCTGCCCCTCGAGCCCAAGGCGAGCGGCCCGGCCCTCGCAGCCCCGCAGGAGCAAGAGAGCCAGGCCCGATGACCGAGCCGACGCCGCTGGTCCTCGTCGTGGAGGACGAGCCGCAGATGCGCAAGTTCGTCCGTATCGCGCTCGAGGCGAACGACTACCGGGTCATCGAGGCGGGGACCGCCGCCGAGGCGATCCAGCAGGCGGTGTCGTACCCGCCCGATGTGGTGGTCCTCGATCTCGGGCTCCCCGACATGGACGGCATGGACGTGACGCGGCGGCTCCGCGAGTGGAGCACGGTGCCCATCCTGGTCATCTCGGCGCGAGGCCACGAAGAGAGCAAGGTGAAGGCGCTCGACGGCGGAGCCGACGACTACCTGACGAAGCCCTTCGGCGCCGGGGAGCTGATGGCTCGCCTGCGGGTGGCGCTGCGGCACGCCACGGCCTCGCGCGAGGCTCCGACGTCGGTCGTGCGGGTCGGGGACGACGTGGTCGTCGATCTCGTCAAGCGCCTCGTTCACGTGCGCGGCGACGAGGTCCACCTGACGCCGATCGAATACAAGCTCCTCACCACGCTGGTGAAGCATGCCGGGATGGTCGTGACCCATCGCCACCTGCTCGAACAGGTCTGGGGCCCCGGGCACGCCCACCAGATGCAGTACCTGCGCGTCTACATGACGCAGCTCCGGCACAAGCTGGAAGCCAACCCGGCGCGCCCGCGGTTTCTCGTGACGGAGCCCGGCATCGGTTACCGGCTCAAGGTCGACGTATGACCTCGGACCGGCATCAGTCGCCGTGGGCGGAGAGGGACCAGTTCTGCGCGGTCGAGCACGCGCCGGACACCCAGCGCACCTCGATCATCACCGTGGCGGAGTCGTCGGAGCCGTTGGCCAAGGAGCCGGTCTCGCCCCACTGGAAGGACACCTGGTCCTGCTCGCCGGCCGCATTGGTCGACTGCCCCTTCACCGTCGTGCACTCGATGTTGCCCACGCCGCCCGAAGCTCCGAGGTACGCGTAGAGATCGTAGTTCATGCCCGGGGGCGAGGTGAGCGTGGCGGTGAAGATCATCGGCTTGCCGACGGGGCTGTTGTCCTGCTCGGTCTCGTCGAGGCGCAGCCACTCGGAGGTGTACCCGCTGGCGCCGACCGCGGTGCCCGACTCGTCACCCGCCACCGAGCCGAGGCTCGTCGCGCCGGCGACGCACTGATCGGGGGAGGTCGCGCACACGGAGCTGCCGCCGTCGTCGCCCGGAGTGCCGTCGTCGCCCGGAGTGCCGTCGTCGCCCGAGCTGCCGTCGTCGCCTCCGGAGTCGCCGGCGCCGCTGCTCGAGCCCGAGTCCACGTGGCCGCCGCTGGAGCTGCCGCTGCTGCTCGTGCCCCCCGAGCCGCTCCCGGAGCCGCTGCTGGACGTGCTGCCGGAGCCGCTCCCCGAGCTGCTCGCGGTGTGGTCCGCACCGGCGTCGTCGAAGGCCCCCTGGTCGGCGTCGTCGCCGCCGTTCGCGCAGGCGACGGCCACCACCACCATGAAGGCCAGCCCACCCACCGCCGCCCCCGCGCGAGCCGTCATTACCGCGTCAAGATACCGCGGAGGGCTCGCGCGTGCTACCGCTCACGGGCCCATGGGCACCGCGCGACGCGCATTTCTTCCTCTCGCGTTTTTCTCTGCCGCGCCAGCCGCGGCCGCACTCCTCCTCGCTGGACCCTGGCTCGGATGTGGGACGTCGAGCGCCCCCGCCTCCCCCGGAACCGACGCCGGAGGGTCGGTCGACGTCGTCTCCGAGCCGCTGCCCCCGTACACGCAGACGCTGCTCGACAACGCCCACATCGGGAGCGACGGGTCGAAGCCCGACTTCCAGAAGGCGACGGCGAGCGTCGAGCTCACTGGCGGCCCGTTCGCGCAGGTGAGCCTCGTCGTCGATCTCGTCTCTCCGTGCTTCCCGTGGAGCAACTGGAAGAGCGATCCGCCGCCGGCCGGGCAAGACTGGCCCGCCGACTGCGACGCCTTCGATCGCAACTTCGAGATGTCGCTCGTCGATCCCGACGGGTCGGACGCCTCCGACGCGGGTACCGCGCCCGGCCTCGAGCTCGTGCGCGCCATCACGCCGTTCGGTGGACCCGAGCACATCGAGCAGGACGTGACCGATGTGTTCAATTCCCTCCAGGGCCCGCGCACCTTCCAGGTGATCATTCCGACCTACTCGGATTCGGCGGGCATGGTGAGCGGCTCGAACGGCGGCTGGTACGTGAGCGCGCACCTGGCCGTGACGCCTGGGACCGCGCCGGCCAACGTGCTCGCGGTCATCCCGCTCTATTACGACAGCGTCACGGCGGGCGAGACGATCGCCGACATCCCGTTCACGATGCCTCCGGGCACGACGTCGAGCCGCCTCGAGTACCGGGTCACGGGCCACGGCGGCGCCGACGACCCGTCGACGAGCTGCATCGGCCCGGCAGAGGAGTTCTGCAAGCGCACGCATCACGTGTACCTCGACGATCAGTCCATCGATCAGGTCACGCCGTGGCGCTCGAACTGCACGAAGCTCTGCACGCTGGCGGACGGCGGGCCGTTCGGGGGGACCGGTCAGTATTGCGAGCAGAATCCCTGCGGCGCCCCGCAAAGCGTCAACGCCTCGCGGGCCAACTGGTGTCCTGGCAGCGAGACGCCGCCCATCTCGCTGACTCCCGCGGCGCTGTCGACGCCAGGGCCGCACACGTTCAAGTTCGCCATCGACGACATCTACCAGGGCGGTGACTGGCGGGTGTCGGCGGTGGCCTATGCCTACGGGGACTGACCATGCGACGAGCGATCTTCCCGGGTGTGGTCCTCGTGACGGCAGGGGTCCTCGTGGTCGCGTGCGGCGGCGGGTCGAAGGAGTCGAGCGGCTTCCCCGCGACGGACGCGGCGGGAGGCGGCGTGGACGGGACCGGCGGAGGTCAAGGCGGAGACAGCGGCTTCGGGAGCTTCACCGACGGTAGCCCGACCTTTTCCGACGGCGGCACCATCGCGCAGGAGGCCGGGGCCCCGGTGGCCATCATCTACGCCCACAGCGCGGACATCCTCTATCGCCTCGACGCGACCAGCAAACAGGTGGCCGTCGTGGGCCCGTTCAGCGGCGGGTGCGACTCGGTCATCGACATCGCGCTCGACTCCAACTCGAACGCGTACGTGACGACCGCGGCAGGCCTCTGGTCGCTCGACCTGCAGACCGCCGCGTGCTCCCACATCGCGGGCGGCAGCTACCCGAACTCTCTCTCCTTCGTGCCCAAGGGAACCCTCGATCCCAACACCGAGGCCCTCGTCGGCTACAACGGGTCGACCTACATCCGCATCAACACGACGACGGGCGCCGTGCAGAACGTCGGCGCGCTGACCGGCGGGTACACGTCGAGCGGCGACATCGTCTCGGTCATCGGGGGCGGCACGTTTCTCACGGTGAAGGGCGGGAGCGCGAACTGCAACGACTGCCTTCTGCAGATCGATCCGAAGACGGGCGATCTCGTGCAGAGCTACGGCAGCGTGAACCACGTGGACGTCTTCGGTCTCGCCTTCTGGGCCGGCACCGCCTACGGCTTCGACAACGGCGGCCAGGTGTTCTCCATCGGCTGGCAGAACGGCACGCTGACGACGACCGACATTCCGGTGCCGAACCCTCCTCCGGGCCTCGCCTTCTGGGGTGCGGGGTCGACGACGGCCGCGCCGGCCACCGCGGCGGACGGCGGCGGCATTCCGATTCAGTGAGGCGGGAGGCGGTCAGTGCTGCAGCGGCGGCACGAGCCCCTTCGGACTCACCGCCAGATTCGCGCAGAACCCTCCCACCTGCGCGTGCGCAGCCGGCACGTCGAACGCGACGAAGTGGCCCGTGTCGCCCGCCGGCGGCACGAACTGACCGAGGACGCCGCTCGCTTGCCCCGAGGCGAGGTTTCCGGTCAGCCCGCCCGTGGGGATCGTCACGTCGGCCAGGCCTCCTCCCCAGGGCGACTCGACGATGGTGTGCACGCCCGGCGCCTCGCGGGGCAGGCCGAGCGCCACCGAGTGGATCTCGATGCCGAGCGGCGGCGCGTCCTCGTCACCGGTGCCGTCGGGGTTCACGCCCTCGGTCTGCAGGATGCTCTTCGGGGGAAAGCCCGGGCGCGGTGACTGGATGATGTACTTCGCGTAGTTCAGCGGATCGGTCGCGTCGCCGATCATCTGCGCGAAGTTCAGCACGGGGTGGAAGAGATTCAGCTCGGCCTGCTCGTCCGGCGTGATGAGCTGGAGAAGCGTCATCAACGCCTGCGAGACGCTCGGCGCGGGCTGCGTCTTGTAGAGCATCCCCACCTCCACCATCGCACCCGAGCCGCTCAGCACGCCGCCGAGCGCCTGCTTGTCGGCGGCGAGAAAGAGCGGCCCGTCGGCGCCGCCCTCGGAGTGCCCGATGAAGATCACCTTCGTGCCGTCGAAGGTGATGGCGGTCTGCGTGCGCGACAGGCTCGCCGGCACCGTCAGGGCCGACTCCGTGAAGAGCCGCGCGAGCTGGATGAAGTCGACGGCCCCCTGCTGCATGTTCGTGCGCAGCGCCGTGGGGTTGTTGAGGTTGATGAAGAGCAGGTCCTGGTCCCCCGCGTAGTTCGGATCCCCGAGACCCGGGGACCCGGGGCGGTTGCCGGCGAAGAGCTGGTTGATGCCGATGGACGCGAGGCACTGCTGCGCCATGAGCTGCCCGAAGGAATCCTCCTCGTCGACGATGGAGCGGTAGTCGCCGCCGGTACCGTGCGCGTAAAGGACGATGGGATAGCCGCTGGCCGGCATGGGGCAGGTCGTCCCGTTGGGGACGACCAGGCAGAAGGTCTGCGGGAAGGTGTTCTGCATGACGGGCTTGCCGCTCGCGTCGAAGACGAAGTTGCCGCCGCTGTTCGAGTAGGGCGGCGTCCCCTGCTGGTAGTTGGGCGACGGGCCGTACACGCCTTCGTAGACGTCGTAGTCCGTCGTCTGGTCGGCAGCCGTCCACTGCGTGGGGTCGGCCGTGGGAGCGGGCACGTTCGCGTGCACGTCGTCGGCGACCGCGAAGAGGTCCGAGGTCGGATCGTTCGTGGTGAAGACGGCGAGCTGCACGATGGAGCTCGCCGGGATCCCGTCGGCGGCGAGGTCGGCCACCGCGGGTGCATAGAGATTGTGAGCCGCCTGCACGCGCGGCTCGACCGCCGCCAGATCGAGCACCTCGGCGAGGTCGCTGCTCGGCGTGATGGTGGACCCGTCGACGGCCTTCACGTCGTTGGTCACGACGATGGCGTACTGCGTGTTGGCGCGGAGCGGGTAACCGAGCGCCGGCTGCACCGCGAGCGTGTCGTGCACCCAGTAGATGCCGTCGGGCGCGGGCCAGAAGAAGGTCTCGATGAGCTTGCGCTTCCCGTGCTCGGGCGACGTCGGGTCGACGTCGATGAGCTGCACGCTCGAGCCGGCCGTCGCCGCGCTCACCGGATCGGCGGGAAGCGTCGTCTGATCGATGTCCCCCGTGAAGCGCAGGTATCCGGCGGCGGCCGGCGAGAAGCCCTTCAGCACGCCAGGGGTCGGCGGACCGGCGTCGGCCTCCACCTCGACCCCGCCGTCCTGCCCGATGTCCGGTCCGTATTCGGTGCCGCACGTCGTGTCGATGTACTGCTGGAGGATGATGGTGAGGTGCGGGTTGTAAAAGCCGTTGCAGTGGATGGTGCCGTCGGAGTTGCGCCGCAGGTCGCTCGGCCACGGGTGATCGTAGAAGTCGACCCCGGACAGGTCGCCGAGCGACGCGGGGACGATCCACACCGCCTGCGTCCCGGTCGGGGCCGCGCTCTTCGACGAAGACGAAGAGCAGCTCGCGAGGACGGCGAGCGGGAGAAACCACGCGGAAAAGCGGTACATCGCCCCGCAGGATACCGCGTGCTACGACCGCCGTCCCACGATGTCCGTCGAGCGTCGTCCCTCGTTCGCGACCGAATTTCCCGAGTCACCCGAGCTCGATGCCCTGGTCGAAGCCTTCGCGCGGGGGGACTTCGCGCGCGTCCGCGCCGAGGCGCCGGCGCTCGCGAAGACGAGCCCCGACGAGGCCATCCGCGCCGCCGCAAGGACCCTCGTGGAGAGGACTCAGCCGGACCCGATCGCCGTGAAGCTCGTGCTACTGGCGGGAGCTCTGCTGGTCGTGCTCGCCGGGTGGTGGATCGTCCACGCAAAGCCTCCCCCGGGCGCCTCGCCTGCGACGACTACGCCCGTGGAGAGGGTCACGCACTGAAGCTCCCGTCATCCTGAGCGAGCTTGCCGTCACTCAGCGAAGTTGCCGTCACCGAGCGAACCTGCCGTCACGGAGCGAGTTGCTGCCATCGTGAGCGAAGCGAAGGACCCCACTTGCGCCATGGGGTCCTTCGGCCTCAGATGACAGCGAGAAACGGCTGGTCCAAGGGTCAGCGGTGCTCGGGCGGGCGCGGCTCCGGACGCGGGGCCGGGGGCGGCACGACGCCGGGACGCGGAGGCGCCGCCGGGACCCATCGGGCCGGGTGGTGCTCCCAGTGGCCGTTCGCCTCGACCCAGCGCGCTTGCTGGAACGTCGCGCCCTCGTGGCGCGTCTCCCAGTGGCCCTTCTCCCAGACGTACTTGCCGGACTCGAACTTCCACGAGCCCGTGGCCCACGTATCCGCCGGGACCGGCGGGGGTCCGGGGTTCTCGACCTGGGGCGCAGGCGGGGGGGTCGTCGCGGTCTGATCGGGCGGCGCTTCGGTCGTGTCGGCCGGTGGTGCAGCCGCGGGGACCGCGGCCGCCGTCGTGGCCGCCGCAGCCGTCGTGGCCGCCGCAGCCGTCGCCGGCGGTGCCGTCGAAGCGGTGTCGCCGCTCGACTTGCTGCAGCCGCCGAGGACCGCGAGGGACGTGACCAGCGCCGCAGCGACCGGCGTGCTTCTCAGGAACTTCATCATCATGCTTCGGTCTCCTCTCGTTCAGGGCTCGAGGGTCGGAAGCATCTCTCTTGCGAGGGTCGCTGTCACTCGCGGACTGCGGCAGCCGCAGGCCGAGCGGCCTCTACCTGCCGGCGCGAAGACGCAGCGGCGAAGTCAGCCGCCCGGCTCGTTCGAGCCCGGAATGCCCTTGATCTCCTTGCGGGCGTGCTTCCACGCGCGCTGGACGACCCAAGACATCGAGCGCTGCAGCCGCTGCGCTTCCTTCTGAATCTCGTCCAGCATCGTCTCGGGGAAGTAGAGGCTCTGCTTCCTCTTGTCGGTCTTCGAGACGTCGGTGGAGCTCTTGCGCTCGTTGTCGCTCATGGCTTGCGAAGGCCATTGTGGCACGGCCTTGCTGGGACCGTCGAGGGCCTACTCCGCAGCTCTCGCCCCGCGCGATCCCGTGAATCGCGCCCTCGCGGCGATGTCCCCGTGCGTCACGGACCGGTGAAGGATGGTGGGCTTCAGCCCGGGCGACAGCGCGCTCGGCGTCACCTCGCTCGACGGGAACATCTGCACGAAGGCCGGCGCGCGCCTCACCCGGTCGACCATCGTCCGCTCGAGGACCATCGACGTGCACTGGTCCGCACCGCGCTCGAGCGTGTTGGCGTTGAGCAACACGTCGATGTCCTGCCTGCGGCAGAGCGCACGGACGCCCGGGATGCGGCTGTCCATCGGCGACCAGCTGTCGGCGCACGTCCCGTTCTCGCTGACGCCCCAGACGCCCGAGTACGTGTTGACGAACAGCGTCTGGTTGCCCGACGTGTGACCCGGCGTCCGCAGCAGCATCACGCCGTCGCCGAGCGCCAGATCGCCCGTCGTCGTCGAGACCCGCTCGGTGCTCACGCCGACCTTTCCATCCCGCACGTACCAGGCGCGCTGCAGCGGGTGCAGGTCGTCCCAGTCGTTCCACTCGATCGCCGGCACGAGGAGCGTCGCGCGGGGGAAGCGCGGTGGAACGCGGCCGTCGGCGGTCCCGAGGATGGGGCGCAGGTCCTGCACGTGAAGGTGGTCGTAGGCGACGTAGTCGATGTCCTCCGGACGCAGGCCGAGGCGCGCGAGCTGGTCGGGGAGGGGCTCGAGCTCCCGGGCGACGATGGTCTGCAGGCGGCGGGGGATGCGGGCGGCGAGGTGAGCGAAGTACGGCGCGGAGCGCGCGCCGGCGACATCGGTCGGGTTGAAGAGCAGGGTCTTCAGCTCGCCGGCCTGGAGGAACTGCACGACCAGGCACCGGTGCGTGAACAGGATGTACGGCGCAGGAGAGATGGCGGCACCGAAGAAGGCGTATCGGGTCCCGTAGGGCGCGACGACGATGGGAAGGGTGCGGACGGCGACGACGCGTGGCCCCGCGGCGAAGCGACCCCGCAGGCGTTCGGCCGCGACGCGCACGGCGCGCAGGCGAGGTCCCGCCGTGCCGACGGCCCATGCGGCGTCGAGGTCGAGGACGGGCGTCGTGCCGGGCGGGACAGCGTGGCTCATGGCCAGCCGAGCCTAGCGACGGGGACTGCGCGCGCAACGCCCGCGCTTTTGGAAGGGTTCCGCCCGCGGGCCGTCTAACGGTATGGTCGGGGTCGGTCCAGGAGGCTCTCGTCGGATGAAGATCTCTCGCTCGGTGTTCCTCGCGTTGACGGGCGCGATCGGCGGCTCGACCGCCTGCTACGTCGACGGCCCGCCGCCCCCTCCCCCTCCCCGGTCCGTCGTCTACCCGTATGCGGGCGCTCCCCGCCCCGCGCCGACGACGACCACGTACATCTACGTCAACAGTCGCGGCCAGCGCATCGCGACCCGGGTCGTCGTGAACAAGCGTCCGGCGCCCCCCGTTGGGGCCGTGGTGGCCGACCCTTCGTACCGGCCGCCCCCGCCTAGCTTCGGCGTCACCAGCCCCTCCACGGAGGGGGGCGCGGTGGCCCCGCCGCCGCCGCCCACGGTCACGGCGGCGCCGCTCGCCTCGCCGGGCGAGGGAGGCGGATGCCTCGACACGAGCAAGGTCGCGGTCCCAGACTGCAGCAGCCTGAAGATCGACCCGAGCTGCGGCATCAAGAGCTTCGTCGTCCAGAAGTGCAACACGTACCGCGACTTCTTCGATCCCACGGTGGCCACCGTGGCCGTGTCGTGCATGGAATCGATGTCGAGCAAGCAGCTCTGCGACGGTGAGAACACGTACGACTGCGGCAAGCAGGCGCTGTCCGAGGCCTGCCCCGACACGGACCTCGCGCAGCTCTGCTCGATCGCCGCGTCGTCGTGCCGGACGACGGCGAGCGATTGCACGGCGCTGCTCTCGGGCCTGAACGACACGGCCAAGCAAGCGGTGGCCAAGTGCATCGCGACGGGCTGCCACTCGGGTCTCTACTCGTGCGTCGAGGGGCTGAGCTCCCACTGACGGGGGGAGCGTGATTCCGGTGCGCGTGATCCCGGCGCCGCCCGACTGGAGCCGCCGTCTCGTCACGGTGGGCATCACGGGGACGAACGGCAAGACGTCCACGACGCGCTGGACGGCGGCATGCCTCGCGCGCCTCGCGCGTCCGGTCGCCCAGACGACGACGCTCGGCTCGTACCTCGACGACGCGCCGTTCGAGACCACGCGCGACTTCGAGGGGTTCCTGGCGACGATGCGCGCCGGGCTCGACGCGGGCGGGCGATTCGCGGCCATCGAGGTGACGAGCGAGGCGCTGGCGCGGGGCTTCGCGCGGGCATGGCCCTGCCGCGTGGGCGTCTTCACGAACCTCACCCACGATCACCTCGACGCGCACGGCTCTCCCGAGCACTACCTCGCCAGCAAAGCGCAGCTCTTCGTCGGGTTGCCGCCGGGCGGGTGCGCGGTGCTGAACGGCGCCGATCCGGCGTCGGACCTGCTGGCGGAGGTGCTCCCCGAGGGCGTGGAGGTGGTGCGCTTCGCCGCGCCTTCGCGGGGAGAGGGCACCGTCGAGCCCGAGCTTCGCGCCGTCGCGGTGGAGCCGACGTGGGAGGGGACGCGCATCGCGCTGGAGGGCCGAGGCGCGCTGGCAGCGGCGCCGCGCGAAGTGCGCATCCGCGCCATCGGCGACGTGTACGCCGAGAACGCGATGGCGGCGCTCGCGGCGGCCATGATGGCGGGCGTCCCGGCGCAATCGGCGGCCGAGGCGCTCGCGAGCGCGCCGGTCCCGTCGGGGCGCTTCGAGCCGGTCACGGTGGGCGGAGCCGGCCCTCGCGTCGTGGTCGACTACGCGCACACGCCGGACGCCCTCGCGCGCACCCTGGCCGTCGCCCGCAAGCTGTGCCGCGGCTCGCTCGTCGTCGTCTTCGGCGCGGGCGGTGATCGCGACCGGGACAAGCGAGCCCCGATGGGAACCTCGGCATCGGCCGCGGACCACGTCGTGCTCACGAGCGACAATCCGCGCAGCGAGGATCCGGCGAGCATCGCCGCGCAGATCCGCGAGGGCCTCGAGCCGCGGACCAGCGTGTCGGTCGAGCTCGATCGGCGGGCCGCCATCCGTGCGGCCGTCCTCGGCGCGGGGGAGGACGACGTGGTCCTCGTCGCGGGAAAAGGGCACGAGGCGGATCAGACCGCGGCGGGGCGGACGCTCCCCTTCGACGACGCGGCCGAGGCGAGGGCCGCGCTCAGGGAACGATCTGGAGCGAGCAGCCCGTCGTCGTCGACATGAGGTAGATCACCGTCAGCGCGATGGCGAGCGTCACAGCTCCCAGGGCGAAGAACCGGGGGGCGCGCCAGGTCTTGTCCTCGGCGGCGAACCTCTTCTGGGCCTGGTCTTCGGTGGTGATGTAGCTCGACATGGCAGGCCCCGGTTGTAGGCCGGCGAAGGCGGTTTTTCAAGGCCAGCGCGCAGCGGGCCTCACAGGACGAAGTGGCGCCCCTTCTGACGGCGGCAGAACATGGCGATCGTCGTCGTCGCGTCGCCCACCCCGGTGTTGCCGCTCTCGCCGACGCCGCTGGCGCCGAACTCCTCCCACTCGAGGGCGCTGTCCGTGCCGTCGTTCTCCTTGAGCATGCCGCCGATGACGCGCCGGGCGCGAGAGAGTTTCACGTCGTCGCGTGTCCACAGGCTCGTCGCGAGATCGTGCGGGTTCACGTTGACCGAGAAGCGCAAGAAGTCGTCGAAGCTCGCCGTCTCCATGGTCACGAGGACCGGCATGAAGAACTCCGTCAGCGCCGGCGCGATGGACGTCTCCTTGCCATCCCAGTCGACGACGAGCTTCGTCTCCGGCGTCACCCGGCCGAGGACGACCGGTGCGGCGACCTCGGCGTGGTCCGCGTAGTCGCTGCCCGTCACCTTGCCGCCCTCGAGGAGCACCTTGACGCCCGCGGCCTTCGCCGCGTCCTGGATGCTCGTCACCGTGCTGGCCTTGTGCACCATCACGGGGCTGACGATCTTGGTCTCGCCGGGCGCAGCCGAGCGCGGATCGCGCAGCTCCCACGTCTTCATCTCCGCCACGACCATCGGCTCGACGCGCTCGAGCGTCGCCCGGCTCGCGGCGATGCCGTGCAGGCTGGTGCACTTGTGCGATCCGAGCCCCAGCTTCGAGTACGCAAGGCGCACCGCGATCTTCTTCAGCTCGGCGTCCGAGAAGCCGTCGTCGATCCACGACCAGTTGCAGCCGCCCCCCTCGAACTTCACCGGGCGCACGCCCCGCTTCGCCTGCAGCGTCTTCGCCGTCTCCGCGCTGCCCGTCACGCTCACCACCGAGATGCGCGCGTCCTCCACGATGGGGGCCACGTCGCCGCCGAAGCCCTCGAGCTTGTGCACCGCCCGCGGATCGGCGCCGGCCGCGAGGAGCATCCGCGTGATGGTCGTGCTCGTGATGGCGCAGAACGGGTGCCCCTTGAAGATCATCGGCGAGCCGCTGAGGTAGCAGCCGACGACCTGGATCCCCGGGATGCCGTAGACGAAGTTCATCGGCGTGATGACCGTGCAGACGCCGGCGGGGATGTACGCGTCCTTCCAGTACGACTGGCCCGCGAGCATCGTCGGGACGAGCTCGCCCCGCATGGCCTTCTCGGCGTTGCCCTCGAGGTGATCGGCCGCGCGCTTGGCCTCCCAGAAATCCTTGTCGGCCTCGAGGCGCGTCTTCGGCGTCTGCTGCCGGAGCTCGTCGAGGCACTCCTCGTAGAAGTACTGGAGCAGGCGCGAGAAGCTCTTGATGACGTGCTTGCGATACGCGAGCCCCTCGCCCGTCCACTCGAACGAGCTCCAGAACGCGAAGGCCCGATCGATGGCGTGCGTGCAGTCGGCCGGGCGCGAGCGGGCCAGCTCGAAGAGCGTGACGCGGCGGTCCGCCAGGGACTTCATCGGCGCGAGCTCGGCCGTGCGCCGCCACTCGCCGTCGACGAGGTTGAGGCACGTGACGGGCTTGTCGCCGGGTTTGCGCGGGATCGGGCGACCGAAGAGGTAGGGCCTGAGCGCCTCGCAGTCCGCGTCGCTCAGCGGAAGCGAGAAGAGCGAGTACCCGGCGCGCCGCTCGGGGTAGAGCGCCGCGACGGGATCGCGACCGCCGCGCTCATCGATGGCCTCGGCGTGGAAGCGCTTGGCGGCCTCGGCGAGGCGCGTGTGCAGGGTCTTGGGGTCCATGGGCTCTCGCGCTGGTGTAGCGCTGCCCGGGGACGTCTGAAAGGGTGCTTCTCAGAGATCGTCGACGTCCGCGCAGCAGCGGAAGCCGGTCGAATAATCGAGGTGCGACATCGGGTGGGCGGTCGTCCGGTAGAAACAGCCGTCGCCGTTGAGGTGCGTGTCCAGGTAGTAGCCGCCCTGAAAGGTGCCCTCGGGATCGTCGACCCACTCGTGGAGGTTCCCGACCATGTCGAAGACCCCGTACTCGTTGGTGCAGCCGGTGCGCTCGCCGCTGCGGGTGAGCGTCCCCTCGAGCTGGTTGAGGCGGGGGTCGATCATGTTCCCGCCGAAGCCCCACATCCAGCTGTTCTCGGGCTTGTCGTCGAGCTTGGCGTTGAAAAAATGCATCGAGCTGCGCCCGTTGTCGTTGCAGCGCCCGACCTGGCGCGCGTTCCCGTAGGGGAAGATGGTCTTCTTCGGGCCCATGCAGGCATTCTTCCACTCGGCCGGCTTGCAGAGGCGCTTGCCGCTGCGCTCGCAGGCGGCGGCCGCCTGGTGCCCGCTGATGTACCCCTGGGGGAAGACACCGGCCGAGCTGACCGCCCGAACGACGACGCCGTCGGGGATGACGTCGAAGTAAGGCCAAGGCTTCTCCGAGCCGTCCTTCGCCATCTGGAGCAGCGAGGCCTCGTAGACGTCGATGCAGTACGAGCGGCCAATCATGACCATGTCGGACGGGCAGACGTAGCGGTTCTCGCGCGTAGGAGCAGCCGGCGGCTCGAGCGTCTCGTCGCTGTCGTCGCTCCCCTCGAAGGCCTTCAGGGCAGCCAGCGGAATGGAGCGTCCCCGCGAAGGCTCCTTCGCGCCGCTGGAAAGGAAGGAGGGGAGATTCTTGGCGTTCCGGGAGCCCGGGGCATCGCCTGCCATGCAGGCGACCGGTGATGCAACGTGGCCAAACGCCGGGGAAATGTCAGGGCTCGCCGTGAAGACGAGCGAAGCAGCCAGCATCGGGAACACGAGCAAGGTTCACCTCCGAGTGCGTAGCCCCCTACCGCGAAACACATGATCAGCTCCGAACAGTCCAGTGTTATCGCGCGGCACACCTACGTGGGAACCCACAATCGACCGAGGGGTCTCATTCTCGTAGTCCTGTAGAAGTGCATGTGGGCCGAGCGAGAACGGCCCGACCCCGCGACGCGGTAAGCTCCCCACGAGATGCCCTCGCGACCCTCCTCGCCGGTGGCGCTCGTCCTCGCCGGCGGCGCCGCGCGGGGCGCTTACGAGGTGGGCGTCGTTCGCTACCTCCTCGAGGACGTCTCGAAGGCGATCGGGCGCGACGTCCCCCTCGACATCTTCTGCGGCACGTCGGCCGGGAGCATCAACGCGTGCATGCTGGCGGCGCACGCCGACAAGCCCGCCGTCCGTGGCGAGATGCTGGCCGAGCGCTGGACGAGCCTTCGCCTCGAGGACGTCGTCCGGCCGTCCACGAGCGAGCTCCTCGGCCTCGCGGGACGCCTCATCGGGCGAGCGCCCGCACGACGCAAGGACGTGCGCGAGGGGCGCCGGGGAGGCATCTTCGATCCCAACGGCGTCGAGGCCATCATTCGCGACGCGGTCCCCTTCGAGCGGATCGCCGAGCACATGCGCGCAGGGCTCCTCTCCGCGATGAGCATCTCGACGACGCACGTCGCGAGTGGGCGCACCGTCGTCTTCGTGCAGCGCAGCGAGGGGGGGCTGCCTTCCTGGGGGAACGATCCCACGATGGTCGCGCACGCGACGAGCATCCACGCCGAGCATGTCCTCGCCTCCGCCGCGGTGCCGTTTCTCTTCCCTGCCGTCGAGATCGACGGCCAGTTCTACTGCGACGGCGGCCTTCGCCAGAACGTGCCCCTCTCGCCGGCGCGACGCCTCGGCGCCGAGAGCCTCGTCGTCATCAACCCGCGCTACATCCGCGAGGACACGCCGTCGCCGGCGCTCGCCGAGGCGCGGGAGCGCGAGTATCCCGACCCGCTGTTCGTCGTCGGCAAGGCGATGAACGCGCTGCTGCTCGACCGGATCGAGAACGACATCGACCGGCTGAAGCGTCTGAATGCGGTGCTCGCGGCGGGGACGCGTCGCTACGGTCCCGGCTTCGCCGACGCCATCAACGCGGAGCTGGCCAAGGCGGGCGTGGGGGCCCTGCGGCCGCTCGACGTCGTCTACGTCCGCGCGTCCGAGGACATTGGGGTGCTGGCGGCGGAGTACGTGCGGTCGCCGGGCTTCGCGCGGCGCGTTCCGGGCCTCGGCGGGCGGGCGATGCGGCGCGTGGCGGACGGGGCGAGCGAGGCGGACCTTTTGTCGTACGTGCTGTTCGACGGCGAGTTCGCGGGGCGGCTCATCGAGATTGGCCGCGCCGACGCCCGGTCGAGGCACGACGCGCTGGTGAGGTTCTTCGCGAAGCGCTGCGCGGCGTGAAATGTTTGCTTTCGGGCGGACCCGTGCCATGGCTTGGACGCTCGCATGCGTCGCGCGCTCGCCGTCGTCGCCCTGACCCTCGCCACGTCGTCGTGTGCCGAGAGAAAGCCCGCGGGCGACGCGCCGGGCCTCGTCGCGTCGGCGACCCCGACCCCGACCCCGACCCCGACCCCGACCCCGACCCCGACCCCGACCCCGACCTCGACCTCGACCTCGACCTCGACCTCGACCTCGACCGCCCCCCGCCTCTACGTCCGAGCCCACTCCCTCCCCATCCACGCCGACCCTTCCCTCAAGGGCAAATGGATCGGGACCCTCGCCGCCGGAGACTCCGTCGAGCTTCGCGACGAGCCTCCCCGCGCCGCGCCTGGCTGCCCCTCGGTCCGCGCCGTCGTCCCGCGCGGATGGGCGTGCGTCGACGGCGACGCCGCGACCCTCGATCCCGCCGATCCGGTGTGGCTCGCCCTTCGCGCGCATGCGCCGGACTACACGTCCTCGTGGCCCTACGCCTACGGCGAGTCCCGCGGCGCGCGCCGGCACGCCTCGCTGCCCGACGTCGAGACGCCCGCGTGGCCGCGCGCCCTCCTCGACCCGCGCCCCACCGTCGCCCCGCGCTCCACCGTCGCATGGCTCGACGAGGTCGACTCGGGCGGCACCTCCTGGCTGCGCGCGAGCGACATGAGCTTCCTCCGCAAGGACAAGGTCGTCGCCTTCGACCAGGTCTCCTTCCACGGCGTCGCGCTCGACAAGGACACCCAGCTTCCGCTCGCGTTCTTCAAGCGCGCGCCGCACGCGAAGTACCGGCGCGACGCCGATAGGCGCCTGGTGGCGACGAGCGAGACCTGGCCGCGCCTCGCGTGGACGCCCCTCACCGGGCAGACCGAGAAGCACGGCCGGGTCACCTACTGGGAGACACGCGAGGACGGCGTGTGGATCGACGCGCGTGACGCGGCCATCGTCGCGCCGGAGGGGGGCGCCGTCCCCGAAGGGCCTCACCCGACGTGGATAGAGGTGGCGGCGCTCCAGGGCTGGCTCGTCGCGTACGAGGGGGACAAGCCCGTCTACGCGACGATGATCTCCGCCGGCAAGCTCGGCGCGGCCCGACCCGATCCGGACCACGAGCCACACCAGCCCGCGGCGACGACGCCGCTCGGCGTCTTTCGCATCCGGGAGAAGCTCCTGACGGCGACCCTGCAGAGCGATCTCGACGACGGCACCGAATTCGTCCACGCCGAGGTCCCCTGGAGTCAACGCTTCTACGACAAGTATCTGCTCCACACCGCGTACTGGCACGACCAGTGGGGCGAGGGACACAGCGGGGGCTGCGTGAATCTCTCGCCGATCGACGCCAAGTGGCTCTTCGGCTGGACCGAGCCGAAGGTCCCCGAGGGATGGCACGCCGTGCGCGGCGGGGACGATGGCGACGCGCCGGCGACGATCGTGGTCCTTCACCCGTAGCCGGGACGGCGGACGACCTATCGCCCGCGAGGCTGACGCGCCGTCTCCAGTCGTTTATCCTGCCTGTCAGTCTCACTCGGCGGGGGGTACGACCATGCGCTGGCGTCCGGGGTGGTTGCTTCTGGCTTTCTTTGCCTGCAAGAGCGGCTCGTCGTCGCCGGGCGCGCAGCCCGCCACCGACGGCGGCGGGGGGGACGACGCGGCCGTCGTCGAGGCCGGGACCGACGCCGCCGCGAACGGCCCGCTCGACTGCTCGCAGGACGACGCCGACTGGCCCCTCTACAACCACGACGTCTGCAACACACGCTCGCCCACCGGCGCCGGCGGCATCTCGACGCAAACGGCCGCGAAGCTCGCCGTGAAGTGGACGTACGCGGCCGCGGGCGAGATCTCCGCCAACCCCATCGTCGTCGGGGGGCAACTCTACGTCGGCGACTGGGGCGGGAACATGACCCACCTCGACGCGACGACCGGGCAGGCCGTCTGGTCCACGCCCGTCGCCGACCTCGCCGGGTTCACGGCCGACGGCGGCTCGGCGCCCGACACGATGGTGGCGCGCGGCAGCCCCGCCCTCACGAGCAACGCCCTCGTCTTCGGTCTGTCGCGGACCAGCTTCGACTCCGCCACGCCGCTCGCGTACCTGGTCGCCGTCGATCCCACGACGGGCGCCCTCCTCTGGAAGACGCTCCTCGACGAGCACCCTGCGGCGCTCATCACGGGCTCGCCCGTCGTCGAGGGCAACTTCATCTACGTCGGCGTCTCGTCCTTCGAGGAGGCGCTCACGCTGCTCCAGCCCGGGTACACCTGCTGCACCTTCCGCGGCAGCATCGTCGCCCTCGACGCGGGGACGGGGCAGATCGTCTGGAAGACGCCGATGATCGAGGACGGCACGTACTTTCAGGCCGACGGCAAGACTCCCGCTGGCTACGCGGGCGCCGCCGTGTGGAGCGGCGTGCCGACGGTCGATCGCAAGCGCCAGCGCCTCTACGTGACGACGGGGAACAACTACGTCATGCCGAACGGCGTGTCGGCCGCCCCCGCCGGCGACCACGTCGAGTCCGTCCTCGCGCTCGACATGGCGACGGGCGCCATCGTCTGGTCGCACGCGACGACGACCGAGGACATCTGGACCTTCACCAACGAAGCCGGCGGCGACTTCGACATGGGCTGCGGCGCGAACCTCTTCCAGGCGAGCGTCGGAGGCGTCACGAAGGACCTCGTCGGCGCGGGGCAGAAGAGCGGTCTCTACTGGGTTCTCGACGCCGAGACCGGTGCCCTCGTGTGGAAGACGCAGACCGGCCCCGGCGGACACCTCGGGGGCTTGCAGTGGGGGACGGCGATCGACGGCGCGCGTGTCTACTTCGGCGTGAACGACACCGACGGCACGGCGTACGCGCTGGCCGGCAAGGGCGCGCAAGCGGGCACGATGGCGTCGGTCGGCTCGTGGGGCGCGCTCGACCCCACGAGTGGGGACGTGCTCTGGCAGATCGCCAACCCGGCGCTGACCGCTCCGCTCGGCGGCGCGAGCGTCAACGGGCCGGTCACCGTCGTCGGCGGCGTGATGTTCGTCGGCTCGATGGATGCGATGGGCACGATGTACGCGCTCGACGCGTCGACCGGCGCGGTGTTGTGGTCCTTCCAGGCCGGCGGCACCGTGTACGGCGGCCCCGCCGTCGCCGGCGGCGTCGTCTACTGGGGCGCAGGCTACCCGTCGGGGAGGCTCGGCTTCGGCACGAGCGCGAAGAAGCTCTACGCCTTCGCCGCGCCCTGAGCTCTGCGCGCTAACGGTTCGCGAGGCGCGACATGTCCGGCTGGCTGCCGCCGCCCTTCGCGCGCGTGGCGATCTGCCGCACGAGCTCCCCGATGAGCGCCGCGGTGAGGACCGGCTTGCTGAGGAACGCGTCGCACCCGGCGGCGATGGCGAGGTTCTGGAACTTCTGCGACGTCAGCGCCGTCACGGCGATGATCGCGACGTCGTGCGTGCGGTCGTCGCTCCGCAGCTTGCGCGCGACCTTGAAGCCGTCGATGCCGGGCAGCATGAGATCGAGCACCACCGCGTGGGGTCCGAACTGCAGCGCCTTGCCGATTCCGGCGGCGCCGTCACTCGCTTCGAGCACCATGAAGCCCGCCGACGCCAGCTCGGCCGCGTAGAGCTCGCGCAGCGAGTCCTCGTCCTCGACGATGAGCACGAGCGGTCCCCGCGGGCGAACGCCCGACATGGGTCGGCGCGGGAGGGGGGAGCCGTCGGACATTCGCTGTGGCCTCCCCTTGAGTATGACGAGGCCGCCGCAGACTTCCAGGTCTCAGCCGCCCTTCACGATATGATCAGGGTCCCCGAGGAACTCGTAGTGCATCGTGTCACGAAGCACGTCGTGACCTAGCCAGTAGAAGCCATAGCGCTCGAACGCGTGCACCCAGCACTCGGGCATCGACATCCGGTCGTACTCCGTCTTCGCGGCGCGCTTGCACGCCGGAGCGTCGTTCCAGGGGGGCACGCAGCCGCAGCAAGTGTTGATGGCCGGATCGACGTCGATGGCGATGCCGAAGATGTGGTTGGTCACCTCACCGCCGCGATACGTGTTCTTGAAGCGGATGCCGGCGAGGGCGTGCGCCGTGTACGGGTGATCCGCGCAGGTGAGCTTGATCTCCTCCTCGACGCACTTGAGCGCCGGGACGACCTTGCGGTGCATCCTCACGGGGAGTCCCATGAACGTGGTGGCGACGACCGAGGCGCTCGGCGGCTGCGCATCGGGGCCCGGCCGGCCGAAGCCGCGGAACCAACCGTAATGGTCGGTGCGCCACTGGATGGCGCGGGCGTTGCCGTCCTTCTCCTTCAGGAAGTTGCTGCGAATGAGGAAGTCCTGCGGGGGCTGCTCGTTGCACGCACTCGTCGACACCGGGGCTGCGGGCGGAGCCTCCGGGGGAGGCGCCGGGGGCGCGGCGTCGACCGAGGCGCTGGGCGCGCCGGTGGAAGCGTCGATCTCGGCGAGCGGGGAGGGCGGCGAAGGAGGGGCCGAGGGGGCGGCGGGCGGAACGGGGGGCGGCGGGGAGGCCGCGGCGCACGCGGCGAGCGCGCCCAGCGCGAAGAAGAGGAGGGCGAGGGATCGCATCGCCCGGCACCTTACACACGTGCCGGAGGCTGCGCGAGATCGTGGCGGCTGGTCGCGGGCGGGGCGTTTCGGATCGTCCGCGATCCACTCCCTGCCCGCTCCGTCGCTGGAAATCCCGGGGTCGCAGGCGTGGTCCGGCGTTTGCTCTTCCGCAGGAGCACCATGATGAGCCTCACGCCCACGCTGCTCGATCCGTTCGAAGTCGCCGGCGGAGCTCGGCCGAGGCCGCGGCTGCCGAGCTTCATGGACGCCCAGGCGAGCTCGCAGGCCACAGAATGGTTCGACCGGGCAAGCCTGCCCACGTTCGACCTCGGGAGCCTCCTCGTCGAGGAAAGCAACGAGGCGCCGCCGTGGACGCCCGAGCCCGTGGATCGCCGCTGGCGCGCGCGGGGATGGGCCGACGACGAGTGATCCGCTCGACCATGCGCCGCGGGTGATACGCTCGCGAAACATGGTCCTCGACGCACGCCTCGCCAAGCTCGCCACCGGACAGTCGGCCCGGGAGGCCGCGCTGGCGTTCTCGCGGGCGCGCCACGAGAAGCTCGCGGGCGCCGAGCGGGCCCGCGCCGACGAGTTCGAGGCCATCCTCGAGGCGATGTTCCTCATGGCCGCGGTCGACGGGGAGATCGCCCCCGACGAGGTCGGCCAGCTCGCGGCGAGCGTGCAGGCCATCGTCGACACGACGGGGGGCGCGCTGAAGCTCGACCTCGGTCCGGCGATGGACGAGCTCGGGGCGCGCCTCGCGCGCGACGGCTGGAAAGCGCGCCTCGACACGCTGGAGCGGCGCCTGCCCACGGCCGAGTCGCGGACGTTCGCGTTCCGCCTCGCGGCGGCCGTGGCGTTCGTCGACGACAACGTCGTCCACGCCGAGGCCGCGGCGATCGACGCGCTCGCGGGCGCGCTCGCGATACCGGCAGACGACGCGCAGCGCATCCTGGGCGAAGTCCATGAAGAGCTCTTCGGAGGTTAGACCGTGGCGACCGGACATTTTTTGATCAAGAGCGAGCCGACGGCGTACTCGTTCGAGCAGCTCGTCGCCGACGGCAAGACGCAGTGGACGGGCGTCCGCAACTTTGCCGCGCGGAACACGCTGCGCGGGATGAAGAAGGGCGACGGTGTCCTCTTCTATCACTCGAACGACGGCAAGGCCGTCGTCGGCGTGGCGCGTGTCGCGGGCGAGCCCTACGCGGATCCGACGCAGGATCCCGAAGGTGAGGACTGGAGCGCGGTCGACATCGAGCCCGTGCGCGCCTTCAAGACGCCGGTGACGCTCGACGAGATGCGCGCGCACCGCGTCCTCGGCAAGATGGTCATCTTCAAGCAGACGCGCCTCTCGGTCGTCGCCGTGACGAAGGAGGAGTTCGACACCGTGGTGGAGCTCGGCAAGCGCAAGGCGTAGCGATCTTCCCTCCGTGGGCGTGGACGATCTCGCGCGCGATGTAGAGCCCCAGCCCGAGGCCAAGCCCGTGACTTCGCGTGGTGCGCCGCCTCCAGCGTGTACCCGTCGCCCGCTCCCTCTCCGCGCTCCTTCCGATCGAGCGAGGCGACGAGCTCGTGGAGGAGCTCGGGAAAGTGATCCCGCACGTCCGGCAGCGACAGCCGCTCGTCGGACGCGACCTCGCGCTGCGCCCACGTCGCCCACTCGGCCGTGATGTCGTCTCTCTCTCCTGAGGGTGACTCGATGCGCGAGGGGGTGTGCACCAGTCGTGCCGTCGCACGACCAGGCTCGGCTCCGACGTGCGGGAGCGCGTCCGCCGCTTACTGAGGCGTCCACTGCGGCGTGCCCGTGAGCAGGCCGCCGACGACCGTGAGCTGGTAGACCAGCACGATGCCCATGCCCACGCTGAGGAGACCCGTCGCTCCCGCGAGCCATCCCTGGACACGCGGCAGCCGGCGCGACGCGTAGGCGAAGGGCAGCCCGAGGGCCGTCGTCAGCGCGACCATCCCGGCGATCGTCCCCAGGCAGAAGACGCCGAGGTAGAGCAGCGCCTCGCGCCGGTCGTGGATCGTCGCGAGGACGAGGAGCGCCACGGCCGCCGAGCCGGCCAGACCGTGGACGAGCCCGATGAGGAGCGGCCGCAGCCCGATGGGACCCCTCGGCCCCACATGCGCCGGCGCAATGGCACCCTCGACGGCGCGGTGCGCGCGCCCGAGCAGGCCCGTGAGGTTCGCGACGCCGAGCGCCACGAGCATCAGCGCTACCGCCGCCTCGAGCCCGAGCCCGAGGCGCGGAGGGATGGCGACGTCGCAGAGGATGATGGCGCCGCCGAGCAAGACCACCGTGGCCGTGTGACCGAGCCCCCAGAAGGCGCCGATGACCGAGGAGCTCCACAGCCGCCGCTCGCGCGTCACGATGGTCGTCACGGCGACGACGTGATCGGGATCGGTCGCGTGGCGCAGACCGAGGAGAAACCCGAGGAGGAGAAGCGAGAGCACGGGGCTCGCTCGACGTAGCACGTTTGCGGCAGATGTTGCCACGACGAGCCCGCCACTTTTCCGGGGGACTGGACCCGCCCGGGCACCGGCCCCAGCATCGCGGTACAATCCAGCATGCTTCCCACGCGCCTCTGCCACCTTCCCGAGGCCCGCGCGCGCTTCGGCGACCGCGTCGACCGGCTGGCCGCGTTCCTCGGACGCGTCGATCCCCTCGCCGACGACGTCGTCGCCTCGATCGAGGGCACGCCCGACGGCTGGCGTCTCTTCGATGAGGCCGCGAGGCGCGGCATCGAGCGCGTCGCCGGGGCGCCCGCGAGCTTCCGCGCACTGTTCGATCAGGTCGAGCACGTCCCCATGTGGGTCGACTGGGACACCATCGACCGCGGCGGCGGGGTGCTGCTGCGCGCCGGTCCCCTCGGCGGCATCGTGCTGGCCCTCAAGTCCCTCGTGCTCGGGTACACGTCGCCCGCGGGCAACAAGCCCCTCGTCTTCAGCGGCCGCCTCCAGGAGCAGGCCCCGCGCCGCCTCAACGAGACCGCGCGCTTCGTGCAGGCGACCATCACGCCGGGGGCGATGCGGCCGCGCGGCGAGGGCTGGCAGATCACGCTCAAGGTGCGGCTCATCCACGCGCACGTGCGCCGGATGATCCTCGCGAGCGGCCGGTGGGACGCCGCGTCGTGGGGCGCCCCGATCAACCAGCACGATCAGGCCGGCACCTCGCTCCTCTTCTCGGTCATCTTGCTCGAGGGCCTTCGCCAGCTCGGGATGCGCATCCCGCGCGCCGAGGCGGAGGCCTACGTCCATCTGTGGCGCTGGTCGGGGTGGCTCATGGGCATCGATCCGGAGCTGCTCCCGGCGACCGAGGCCGAGGGGGTGCGCCTCGGCGAGGTGATCGCGGCGACGATGGGCGAGCCCGACGGGGACTCGCGGCGACTCACGCGCGCGCTCCTCGACGCTCCCCTTCGCACGGCGAAGACGCGCGCCGAGAAGGCCAACGCGCGCCGCGTCGTCCAGTTCAGCGCGGCCATGTGCCGCACGCTGCTCGGCGGGGACATGGCCGACGAGCTGGCGGTCCCGCGCACGTCCTGGCGCTACATGGTGCCCTTCATGCGGCGGCTCGTGTCGAGCGTCGAGCTCGTCCGGGAGACCGTCCCCTTCGCCGACGTCCCGGCGGTGTGGGCGGGCACGCGCTACTGGGACCGCGTGGTCGAGATCGGCCTCGCCGGCGCGATGGCGGAGTTCGGGCTGCCGCAGGGGCTCGCGCGGGCCGCGTAACGCGTTAGGTTCTGCGGTTCGTGCGACCGCTCCCGCCCAAGAAGACGACGCGCCCCAAGGGCAGCACCTGGGCGGAGCTTCGCGAGAGCCTTCGCCACACGCGGATGACGCTTGCGCTCGTGTGGCGGTCCTCGCCGCCGCAGACCATCGCCCTCGCGATCCTGACGCTGGTCGGCGGCCTCGTGCCGCTGGGGGTCGCCTACGCGGGCAAGCGCATCGTCGACGGGGTCGTCGCCCACGATCGCACGGCGACGCTCCAGTGGGTGGTCGCGGAGCTGGGGCTCGTCGTGACCCTCGCGCTCGTGCAGCGGGGCCTCGGCCTCGTGCGAAATGTCCTCGGTGCGCGCCTCGGCGTCGACATCAACGTCAGCATCCTCGAGAAGGCCCTCGGCCTCGAGCTCCGTTTCTTCGAGGACCCCGACTTTTACGACAAGCTGACGCGCGCCCGCCGCGAGGCCTCATCGCGCCCCATCGCGCTCGTCACCACGTCCTTCGGCCTCGTGCAGAGCGTCATCACGCTCGTCGGCTACGGCGCGCTCCTTGTGCGCTTCAGCGGCTGGGCGGTCGTGGCGCTCTGCTTGGCCACCGTGCCGGCGACGATCGCCGAGATGCGCTTCTCGAAGCTCACCTTCAACCTGCGGAACTGGCGCTCGCCCGAGTCGCGCCGCCTCGTTTACCTCGAGTACGTCCTCGCGAACGACGAGCACGCGAAGGAGGTGAAGCTCTTCGGCATCGGGCCCCTCCTGCTCGATCGCTACAAGTCGCTCAGCGAGCAGTTCTACGAGGAGGACCGCAAGCTCTACCTGAAGCGCGCGAAATGGACGCAGCTCCTCTCGCTCGTGGGGACGGGGACGTTCTATGCGGCCTACGCGGCGATGGCGCTGATGGCCGCCGCGGGCGCGCTGACGCTCGGGAACATGACGATGTACGTCGTCGCGTTCCGGCAGGGGCAGCAGGCGTTCCAGTCGGTGCTCGGCAGCATCGGGGACATGTACGAGCACAACCTCTACATGTCGAACCTTTGGGATTACCTGAAGCTCGCCGGAGAGGGCGCGCTGGCGGCCGCGGGGGTGAAGCCCGGCGCGGGCGGGGACGCGGGCAAGGGCATCGTGCTCGAGAACGTGGGCTTCAAGTACCCGGGCAAGGACGCGTGGGCGCTGCGGCACGTGACGCTGGCGATCCCGGCGGGCGAGAGCCTGGCGCTCGTCGGCCAGAACGGCGCGGGCAAGACGACCCTGGTGAAGCTCCTGACGCGCCTCTACGAGCCGACCGAGGGGCGCATCGTCCTCGACGGGCGCGATCTCCGAGAGTGGGACCCGGACGTGCTGCGGAAGCGCTTCGGCGTGCTCTTCCAGGACTTCAACCAGTACCAGCTGAAGATCCGCGAGAACGTCGGCATGGGCAGCGTGGAGCATTTGGAGGACGAGCCGCGGATCGAGCGGGCCGTGGACGCGGGGGGCGCGGGCGAGATCGTGTCGTCGCTCGAAGGCGGCCTCGACGCGCCGCTGGGGCGATGGTTCCAGGACGGGACGGAGCTCTCGGGCGGCCAATGGCAGAAGATCGCGCTGTCGCGCGGCTTCATGCGCGAAGAAGCGGACATCCTGGTGCTCGACGAGCCGACGGCGGCGCTCGACGCCGAGGCCGAGCACGCCGTCTTCACGCGGTTCCGCGAGCTCGCGAAGGGGCGAACGACCATCGTCATCTCGCACCGCTTCCCGACGGTGCGCATGGCGCGGGACATCGTCGTGCTGGACCACGGGACCATCATCGAGCACGGCACGCACGACGAGCTCGTGGCCAAGGACGGGCAGTACGCGAAGATGTTCTCGCTCCAGGCCGAGGGGTACAGGTAGGAGCTACCATCCCGGGACCGATGAGAAAGCTCGTGGTCGACGCCGGCGTCGTGCTCCGCTTGGCGGCCGGCGAGGTCGCGGTCGCGCCGACGCAGAAGCTGCTTGCGCCGACGCTCCTCCGCTCCCAGACCCTGTCGATGCTGCACGAAGCCGTCCAGCGGGGCGAGCTCCGGGCCGAGGACGCGCGCGACCGCCTGGGGCGCATCGGGCGCATGCCGATCCGGCTCCTGGGGGACGCGGTGCTGCGGCGTCGAGCGTGGGAGATCGCGGATCGCCTGGGCTGGGCCTCGACCTACGACGCCGAGTATGTGGCCCTCACCCTGCTTCAGGCGGACGCGTTCGTCACGCTGGACGCCAAGCTGGCCCGCAGCCTCCGGGGCATCGTCTCGGTCGCGCCCATCGACGAGCTCGTGACGCGCGGTCAGCGACGGTGACCCTGCCTGCATCGAGCTCATGAACGCCGGGCTGGCTATAGTCCCCGTGCGAGGCGAGCCATGACGACGAAGTCCCTGAAGGACAAGGTGAAGGAGGCCCTCACGGAAGCCGTCGGTGAGGACGCACACATCCAGCTCGACGAGGTCCCGGGCGACAGGATCGAGGGCGTCGTACTGTCGCGCTCC
Source organism: Polyangiaceae bacterium (assembly GCA_036501935.1). Lineage (GTDB taxonomy): Bacteria > Myxococcota_A > Polyangia > Polyangiales > Polyangiaceae > Palsa-1150. Next base: position 96,504 of record DASXZL010000079.1, read on the forward strand.
TTCGCGAACCAGTCCGTGGCCGAGCGGCAGGACCACATCGGGAAGCATCTCGACACCCGCCTGTCGCCTTCCGAGCGCTCGCGCATCGTTTTCATCCTCACGGACACGCCCGAGGAGTTCGAGGCGCTCAGGACCGGGCCCGGCTGAGGCCTCATGCCCGTCACCGACGTGCCAGAAGGAGCGGCACGAAGACGGCGACGAGGATGACGACGGCCAGAATCGCGGCGCCGATGAGGATGGCCTTGTCGCGCCGCTTCGAGGCCGCCGCGCCCTCCACGCGGAGCGCGTCGAGCCGATTACGCAGGCCGAGGCCCGTCAGCAACTCCGGTGGGACGTACTGCGACGTCGCCAGCAGGGCGCCGCAGAAGCGGCACGGGAACTGCGGCACGGTGAGGTCCTCGGGCAGGAACGCGTTGCCGCCGCATTGCGTGCATTGCACCCCTTGTGCGCGCGCCTTGTCGAGCGCGGCGCGGGCCTGCTGGTGGGCAGCCAGCTTCGCAGCGAAGAGTTCGCGGGCGTCCGCCATGCGCAGCAGCGTATCCCACCCCTGGCGGTCGTCTCACCGGGCATTCGGTGCGCCGCCGTCGAGGCAAGACCCACGTTTCGCTGTCACCCTGAGGCCGAAGTCCGAAGGACCCCACGTGTCCCAGCTGGGTCCTTCTCTACAAGGCTGACAGCAATCTGGCCCCACCTCGACGGCGGTGCACCGGTGCCTCGACGCAGAGGTTTCGATCGATTGCCCGAGGCTCCCGCACGCGCACGAACGAGACCGCCATGGCCCGCCTGATGTCTCACGACCCCCGTGATGAAGACGAGGCGCCCACTCGGGTCGACGCGATGGAGCATCGGATACTCATCGTGGTCACGCGGGACGACGAAGTGCGTGTCCGAGTGTTCTCTCCGATGCTCGTTCACCTTTCCGCGCCGCGTTCGGCGAACCAGGAGCGGCTCGCGGGTCGACGAACGAGCCGTCGTTTCGAGCAAGAGCGCCATTTTGCTCAATGAAACCGTCATGGTGTCGAGCAAGAGCGGCTCCTCGTTCGATGAACGTGTCGTCTTGAAGAGCAAGTGCGTCATCTTGAAGAGCAAGTGCGTCATCTTGAAGAGCAAAAGGCGCTCCCGAGTGGACGGGAGACGCGGCGACGACACACGATGCGTCTTCTTGTTCTCGAGATGCATCACCTTGTCTTCACGGCGACGCATCGCGAACACAAGAAGACGCATCGGCTCGACGAGATGCAGCGTCTTGTCGAGACGATGACGCTCCCGAGTCGTCGGAAGCGGCTTCTTGGCCTCGAGAAGGCGCATCGCGAAGACAAGATGCCCCGTCTCGTCTTCAGCGTGACACGCCTTGTCGACCGAGAGGCGCATCTCGTCGACAAGTAGAGCCTCCCTGTCTTGAAGAAGCGTCGTCTTGTCTTCGAGTCGCACCATCCCGTCGACGAGATGCGGCTCCTCGAAGACGAGATCGCGCATTCGGTCGAGACGATGTGCCTCCTCGAAGACAAGATGGCGCATTCGGTCGACAAGACGACACGGCCGCAGATCGAAGCGTCGCGCCAGCGTTCCTTCCTCCCCCGAGCGCACCCCGCAACCCGCTGTATTGCTGCACGTTTCCGCCGGACACCTCGGCGCCGGCGAAGACGATCCTGTCAGAACCTCTGCGGCGACGGACTAGGGGGCGGGCTGGCGTCGAGAAGGAGGACTCATCGAGCGTCAGGATTGCAGCGCACTCTCCGCCTCCCCTTGCCTGCGGCCAATCCGTGCGCTACATGCTGAACCGCATGGTTCAGTATTCGCGGATGCACCTCGATACCTCTTTCACCGCGCTCTCGGATGCCACCCGACGCGGCGTTCTGGAGCGGCTCGGGCGTGCCGACGCTTCGATCACGGAGCTCGCCGAGAAGTTCCACATGACTCTCACCGGCATGAAGAAGCACGTGGAGGTCTTGGAGCAGGCCGGGCTCGTCACCACGGAGAAAGTCGGGCGCGTACGGACCTGCAAGCTCGGCCCGCACCGGCTGGAGGGAGTGACGGCATGGCTCGAGAGATACCGCCAGCTCTGGGACTCACGCTTCGACGAGTTGGACGAGGTCATCGGTGAACTGAAACGGAAGGAGAAGGTCGATGGACGCGACAGGAAAGAGTGAGCCCATCCTCATGAAGAACCGCACGACGGTGGAGCGGAAATCCGAGCGCGAGATCGTGGTCAGGCGAACCTTCGATGGTCCGGCGCGCATCGTGTTCGAAGCGTGGACCAAGCCCGAGCTGCTCGAGCGATGGTGGGCACCCAAGTCGACCGGCGTGTCGATGCTTTCCTGCGAGGCGGACGTTCGTGTCGGGGGCACCTACCGTTTCGTGTTCAGCCACGGTGCCTCGGAGCCCATGGCGTTCCACGGGAGGTACCTCGAGGTGACACCGCACTCGCGCCTCGTCTGGACCAACGAGGAAGGCGATGACGGTGGGGCCGTCACCACGGTGACCTTCGAGGAGAAAGGCGGCAAGACGCTGCTGGTCGTGCACGACCTTTACCCCTCGAAGGAAGCTCTCGAGGCCGCCCGCGCCTCCGGGGTGGAGGCTGGGACACTCGAAGCGTTCGAGCAACTGGACGGGCTTCTCGTCGCTTTGGGCGCATCGCGTTGAAGGCACGTGCGACGTGTAGGGCCGCCTCGAGAGCCTACGCCGCGCTCGACCATGGCTTCGGGCCCTACTTCGACGAGACGGGAAGGGAGAGGAGCGCATCCAAGCCATCATGGCCCCACCCCTCTCCATCCTCGATCTGGCGTTCATCCCCGCCGGCGGGACCGCGCGCGAGGCGTACGCCGGCAGCGTCGCGCTCGCGCAGAAAGCCGAGACACTGGGCTACGTCCGCATCTGGTACGCCGAGCACCACAACATCCCCACGATCGCGTCGTCGGCGACCAGCGTGCTCATCGCGCACGTGGCCGCGCACACGCAGCGGATCCGCCTCGGCGCCGGCGGGATCATGCTCCCGAACCACGCGCCGCTCGTCATCGCCGAGCAGTTCGGCACGCTCGCGACGCTTCACCCCGGACGCATCGACCTGGGCCTCGGGCGCGCGCCCGGGACCGATCCGGTCACCCTTCGCGCGCTCCGCGTGTCGCCGATGGCTGCCGATGACTTCCCGAGCGATCTTCTCGAGCTGCAAGGCTACCTCAGCGAAGAGACGCGCGTAGCAGGCGTGGAGGCCACGCCCGGCAAGGGCACGAGCGTGCCCCTCTACATCCTCGGCTCGTCGCTCTTCGGCGCACGTCTCGCGGCGCGCCTGGGCCTTCCTTACGCCTTCGCGTCGCACTTCGCACCAGACGCGCTCGAGGAAGCGATGGAGCTCTATCGACGCGACTTCCGGCCCTCGGCGCAGCTCGAGGCCCCCTACGCGATCGCTGGTCTCAACGTCCTGGCAGCCGACAGTCGGGCGGAGGCCGAGGCGCAGCTCGTCGCCGTGCAGCGGGCGCGCGTCCGCCTGCTCGTCGGACGCGGACGGAACTGGACGGACGAGGAGGCCGACGCCGCGCTCGAATCGCCGGCAGGCCACCAGGTGAAGAGCATGACCCGCTTTCGCGCGGTGGGCACCGCGTCCGAGCTGCGAGCTGCCGTCGAACGCTTCGCCGAGCTCGCACGAGCTGACGAGATCATGACGGTGCACCCCGCCCCGACGGTCGAGGCGCGGCTGAAGTCCATCGAGCTCCTCGCGGGAGCGGTGGGGCGGTACCCGGGGCGTGAGATCGCGTCGCCCTGAGGGCGGAAGCCTTTGCCCCTATGTCGATCCTTCCTACTCCCACGGCGAATCGGCGCTCGAGCCGGGAATGTCTCCCCCCTTCCCTCAATGATGCCTGTGGTGCAGGTCCGCCCCGTGCGGATGCACGTGCGCCTGCGCCTCGTGCCGGTGCCGATGCGAGTGCTCCCCCTCCGGCAGCGGATCATGCGTGTGCGTGTGGTGACCGTCGTCATGCCGGTGCGCGTGCTCGTGCTCCACGGGCTCGTGCGCATGCGCGTGCTCGTGCGACTCCGTCAGGTGCAGCGCGACCCCGACGGCGCACAGCGCTCCCGCCCCGATCGTCGCGAGCCCCCCGGTTCGCTCGCCCATCGCCCAGGCCATCGCCGCCCCCAGGAACGGCGCCACCGCGAAGATCGACCCCGTCCGCGCGGCGCCGACGACGCGCTGGGCCCGAAGGTAGAGCCTCAGGCTCAGGCCGTACCCCAGGGCCCCGCACACGCCCAGCGCCGCCGCATCGCCCCACGACGGCAGCGCCTCCGACGTCGCGACCGCGATTCCCAGCGACAGCACCGCCCCGAGCGCGCCCTTGGCGAGCACGACGCGCGTTGGATCGCGGTCCGCGAGCGGGCGGCCCACCACGTTGTCCCCGGCCCACGCGAGGGTCGCCGCCGCGACGGCCAGGGCACCCCAGCCCGCCGTGATGGAGGCCGCCCGCCCGTCGAACACCAGGAGAGCGCCCCCCGCCACCATGGCGGAGACCGCGATGCCCACGCGCGGCCCCAGCGGCTCGCGCCAGAGCACGCGCGCCAGCAGGACCGTGAAGACGGCCTCCAGGTTCAGCAGGAGCGCGCCCGTCACGCCGCTCGTACGCTGGAGCCCCCACGCGAAGGCCACCGGCGCCGCGACCGCCCCGAGCAGGGCCACCGCGACGACGCGCCCGGCATCGGCCCGCCGCAGCGGTGCTTCTCGCGCCGTTGCCCGCGTCGGCACGACGGAGACGAGCGCGGCGCCGCCGTAGAGGAGCGCCGCGGTCGTGAAGGGGCCCGCGCCATGGCCGAAACGCTGCACGAGCGGCGCGGTCGCGCCGAACATCGCGGCCGAGGCGATGGCCAGCACACCGCCAGAGACGATGGGGCTGGCGCGCACGCTGGGAATCGTAGCGCTTAATTCGCCCGAGCCCGCGGGCCGGCCTTCGCGAGCGCCGAGCGGAGCCGGGCCGCGACGAGGTCGACCGTGCGGCTCGCGTCCCGGACCGCGCTGCCGAGGACGAGGAAGCCGTGCATCTGCCCGTCGAGGCAGACCTGCTCCACCGGTACGTCGGCGGCGCGCATCTTCTCGGCGTACGCCTTCCCCTCGTCCCTCAGCGGGTCGAAGCCCGCCGTGATGACGAGCGCGGGCGGCAAGCGCGACAGATCGTCGACGAAGAGCGGCGAGGCCAGGGGCTTCGTGGCGTCGCCCGGCGAGCGGAGGTAGAGGCCGAGGTACCAATCGCCGGCGGCCTTGCTGAGAAAGTAGCTGTCGCCGAAGAGCGCATGCGATGGGAGCGCGCGCGTCAGATCGGTCGCCGGATAGATGAGGAGCTGGAATGCGGGGCGGCGCGCTTCGTCGCGAAGGGCGAGGGAGACGACGGCCGCTAGGTTGCCGCCGGCGCTGTCGCCCCCGACGGCGACGCGCGACGCGTCCATGCCGAGGAGCGCGGCGTTCGCGAGCACCCAGCGCGTCCCGGCGATGGCGTCCTCGGGCGCGGCCGGGAACGGGTGCTCCGGCGCGAGACGGTAGTCGACCGACACGACGACGAGCGAGGCCCGGTGCGCCAGCGCGCGGCAGACGCGGTCGTGCGACTCGATGGACCCGACGACCCAGCCTCCCCCGTGGAAGTACACGAGGCCCGGCGCGTCCGATGGCGGAGCCGATGTGGGCACGTAGACGCGTGCGCGGCGCGGCCCGTCGGCGCCCGGGACCGTACGGTCGTAGACGGTGACGCCCGGGGTTACGAGGTCGAGCGTCGGCGCCGCCCGGTCGAGCGCGGCCCGCGCGACGGCGACCTCGCCGCCGGACAGGGCCGGGACCTTGGTGAGCGCGATGAGCCAGAGGAGGGCCTGGAGCTGGAGGTCGAGCGTCAGCCCGTCGGGCGAGCGGCGCACGGGCCCCACGATGCGACGGAGGACCGGCGCGGGGAGCGACAGGATGGCCCTCGTGACGGCGCGCTCGACGGCGACGGGGATGCGGAGCGCCATCGACGCGGCTCAGCTCGGGCGAATCGAGTCGATGAGCGTGTCGAGCTCCTTGCCTGCGGCCTTCACGGTGGCGTCGGGCCCGGTCATCTTGAAGAACCAGAGGCCGCTCGGCGCCTCGACGATGTCGCCGACGAGACGCGATCCCACCCTGGGGCCCACGCCCGTCGGAGGCATGCCGGGCATGGCCATCGGCGTGAAGGTGCCCGCGACCTCGACCCGGGTGACGCTCATGCCGTTGACGGTGCGCTTGCTGCGCTCCACGGCGGAGGTCGTGGGCTCGAGCTGCTTCACCCAGCGCGCGATGTTGTCGTCGATCGAGCCGCCCTGACCCTGCCCGAAGGTGACGACGAAGCACTCGGCGTCCTCCGCGTCGGACCCGGTCCTCGGCACGCGGTACTCCATCGCGCGCATCGGCGTCGACGGCTGGCGTCGTTGCCAGCGGGGAGGATCGTCCCAATGAAGGGCGAGCGGGCCCGGGAGCGGATGGGCGGCAGACCCCATGGGCATCGGCGGGTGCGCCATCAGGTGCGGGCTCGTCGCGACGGACCCCGTCGAGTGGGCCGGCGTCGCCGCTGTGGAGGTCGGTTCCGGGGTGGCGGTCACCTCGGAAGGGGAACGCGAGCAGGCGCAAGCGGCGAGCAAGAACAACAAGAGGGTGCGGCCCATCGTGCGGCGAGCTTAGTCTAAACACGGCCATGCGCGAGCTATCCCCTGCGACCGATTCCATCGTCGACCCGGCGACACGCTCTCCGCGGCTCGGTTCCTTCCGGGGCGGGCTGCCACGGGTCGACTGGTCGCCGCTCGGCGTCGGGGCGGCGGCACGAACGCTTCGGCACAAGCGCTGGCTCTACGTCGCCATCGCGACCGGCGACGTCTACGTGGCGCTGGCCGTCGTCCGCATGGGGTACGCGTCGAATGCGTTCGTATACGCGTACGACGGCGCGCAGCGCCGGATGCTGGCCCGCAGCTCGTGGCTCGCGTCGCCGTTCGCGGCCAGCGTCGGGAACACCGGCGGGGAGGGATGCCGCGCCACGTTCGCCACGCGCGGGGTCTCCGTCGTCGTCGAGCGGGCGAGACGCGAGCCCCACTATGGCGTCCACGTCGAGACCCGCGGGTTCTCGCTCAACGCGTCGCTCGACGCGGGAGGGGCGCCACCGGCCATCGGGGCCGTGGCGGAGGTGGCGCCGGGGCGATTCGACGCCACCGAGAAGAGGGCGCTCCTGACGACGCGCGGCGCGCTCCGCGTCGACGGCCGCACGGTGTCGCTCGACGGGGCGCTCGCGGGGTACGACTTCACGAGCGGGATGCTGGCCCGGCACACGACGTGGCGCTGGGGGTTCGCGCTCGGCCGCGCGGCCGGGGGGATGCCGTTCGCGCTGAACCTCGTCGAGGGGTTCGTCGGTGAGGCCGAGTGCGCGGCCTGGCTGGGCGGGGAGCTCCTCGGGCTCGGGGAGGGGCGCTTCACGTTCGATCGGGCGCGACCGGCCGAGCCCTGGCGCGTCGGGACCGCCGACGGCGCGGCCGACCTCACGATGACCCCGGGCGCTGTGCACGAGGAGCGGCGCGATCTCGTCGTCGTTGGCTCGCGCTTCGTGCAGCCTTGCGGCGAGTGGTCGGGCCGCCTCTCGCTTCCCGGTCGCGCGCCCGTCGTGATCGACAGGGCGCTCGGCGTCACCGAGGACCAGGACGTGACGTGGTGACGTCCGCCGGGATCCTGCCGCGCGACCAGAGCGTCCGCTCCACCATCGCGCGGAAGACGACGTCGAGCGCATGCCGGACATGGTCGCCCTCGAGCAGCGCCATCGCGCGACCGATCGCCTCGATCGTCGAGAGCCCCGCCTCGTGCGCCTCGGCGCGCAGCCGGTAGCTCGACGGCTCGCCGGCCGGTAGCGAGACGCACGGGAGATCGCGTAGCCCCGCCACCCGCTGCCGCACCTTCGACGCCTGCCGCCAATTGCCGTCGGGGACGACCAGCGCGACGGGGCGGTGCGGTTCGAGGCGCACGTCGGCGAGCGGCGTCGCCCCCTCGTGGGGAAAGAGGAGCAGCGGCTGCATGTCCGGTGCGCACGCGAAGGGCGGCGTCGGCTGAGACTCGTGCCCCCGCACGACGACGACGCTGTTCTCGAGGCACTCGGCCGCGAGGCGCCCGGTGTTGGTGGGCTTGCGGTCCTCGTAGCGGTGGATGAGAAGGACGAGGCGCGTGCGCGTCGCGAGGCGCGGGCTCGGCATGAGGGGGCACACGCACAGGTCGCCGAGCATCCGGCAGCGGCGGCACCGACGATGCGCGTTGTCGCGACGGCTCATTCCCAGCCTTCGCCGTCCGGCGCCGCGTGAGGCAGCGCGAGCAATGTGAGGGCCGACACGAGGTCCTCCGGAACGGGCGCGGGTACCTCGACGCGCGCGGCGGTCACCGGGTGCTCGAAGGCGAGGAAGCTCGCGTGAAGGGCGAGGCGATGAAGGGCGTACTCCGCGCGGTAGCGGCGGTTGATCTCGCCCGAGCCGTGCCGCACGTCGCCGACGAGCGGATGATCGATGTGGCGCAGGTGCCGGCGTACCTGGTGGAGGCGCCCCGTCTCGGGCATGGCGAGGACGAGCGAGCAGCGGTCGACCGTGGACCGCGCGATGCGCCGGAAGCGGGTGACCGCATGGACGCGAGGGCCGCCGTCGTCCTTGGGGATCGCGTAGTCGATGGTGCCGGACTCGGGCGGCGTGCCGCGCACGAGGGCCAGGTAGCGCTTCGCGACGCGCCCCTCCTCGAAGGCCCGCGAGAGGATGGCGGCGGCCTCACGGGACCGCGCGAAGAGGAGCGCTCCGCTCGTCCCGCGGTCGAGGCGATGCAGCGGGTGGACGTGCTGGCCGATGGCGTCGCGCACGCGGAACATCGCGACGTCGTCGTCCCTGTCGAGGCCGCGGTGGACGAGGAGGCCCGAGGGTTTGTTGGCGACGACGATGTGCTCGTCGACATAGAGGAGGTCGATGGGAGGCAAGCGGCCAGCGGACATGTACCCGTTTGTTGGCCCTGCGGCACGTCGGCCACCTACGATCGTCTCATGCGGCCTGTCCTTCATGCCCACTGCCCCCGCGCCCGACTGCGGCGCACGGTCGAGACCCGGTGCGAGGTCGTGCGCGCGCGCGACTACTCGCTCGTCGGAACCCAGATCGTGGACCTGTCGACCCGGGGGATGCTGCTCCGGTCGGAGGCGCCGGTCATGACGGGCGAAGAGCTGCTGGTGCTATTTCGCGGCCCGACGGGAGACTGGTACGACTGCGACGCTACCGTCGCCCGCGTGCTGCACGGGCGCCGCCGCCGGGACGCGCGACGCGCCATCGGGATCGCGTTCGAACCCCTCGATCCGTGGCGGGACATCCTGCTCTGCGATTCGCTGAAGGACGCGCCGGTCGCCGTGCGCGGTACCGGACGTACGCCGTAGCGGCGCCTACGCTGCGGCGGCGTCGTCGCGCGTGAGCGCCGTGTCGAGGATGGCGAGGCAGCCCTCGAGCGAGTCGCACTGGTTGAGCTGCTGGCGGAGCGCCGCGGCGCCGTGCAGGCCCTTGAGGTACCCGGCGAGATGCCGCCGTGTGCAGTGGACGCCGTAGGGCTCGCCCCGCTGCGCGACGTTGGCCACGAGGTGCTCGCGGCAGAGGGCGATGCGCTCCTCGGGGGTCGGCAGGGGTAGCTCGACGCCCTCGTCGAGCAGCGCGCGGGCCTCGCGGAAGATCCAGGGGTGCTCGATGGCTCGCCGCCCGACCATGACCCCCGCGCACCCGGTCTCCGCGATGGCCCGGCGCGCGTCGTCCGCGGTCCGCACGTCGCCGTTGACGAGGACCGGGATGGTCACCGAGGCGCGCGCCTTGGCGGCCCACGACCAGTCGGCGGCGCCGGAGTGGCCCATCTGCGCGGTGCGGCAGTGGATGGTCAGCGCCGCCACCCCCGCGTCCTCGAGGCGACGCGCGAGATCGACGATGGGCATGTGCGACTCGGGCCCGAGACCGATGCGCGTCTTCACTGTGACCGGGAGCGCCACGCTCTCGACCACCATCCGGGCCATCGCCACCATCGCCGCGGGATCGCGCAGCCAGCCTGCCCCTGCGCCGCGCCCGGCGATCTTCGGCACCCAGCAGCCGCAGTTGACGTCGATGAAGAGCGGCTCGGCGCTCTCGGCGAAGCGCGCGGCCTCGGCGAGCCGGTGCGGGTCCGCGCCGTAGATCTGGATGGCCGTGAGCTCGTCGTCATCCGCCAGCTGGATCTTGCGGCGGGCGTTGCGGCATCCCCGGAGCAGCCCCTCGACGTTGACGAACTCGGTCATCGCGATGGTAGCGCCGTGCTTGCGGCAAAGGCGGCGGAAGACCGCGTCCGTCACGTCCTCCATCGGGGCGAGGACGACGGGCTTGTGCGCGTAGAGGGCGCGGATGCGCTCGCGGGCCGCGGTCATTCGGGCACGTGATAGCACACGGCCATCGGCACGCCGTCAGCGAAGCAGGGACATGGCGGCCTTTCGCCGGGTCTGCAGGATCCGCTCCGCCAGCGCCGTCCCCTCGATGCCCCGGAAGCGCCGGGGGACGGCCAGCGGGGCGCCGGCGCTGCGTTCCAGCACGAGCTCCCCGGGCGGAGCGTTCCAGCGCACCGAGGCCAGCTCGTCCCATAGCACCAGCGTCTCGAGCCCGGCGAGGCGCAGGACGACGCCGTCGGTGCGCAGCGCCAGATACACGTCGTCCCGCAGGATGTGGCTCATACCGACAATCGTGAAGAGGGCGCCCCCGGCCACGAGGACGACGCCGAGGAGCGTGGCGTCGCCGCGGAGATCGCGCGGCACCCGTCCGAGAAAGGAGGCGGCCGTGACCAGGCCCCCCAGGGCGAGGACGAGCGGCCCGGTGAAGAGGACGCGGCGCATGCGAGGCCAGGGGTCCACGCGGTACCAATCGACGATGCGGGGCGGCTCGGGCATCTCAGTCCTCGGGGTCCTCCTCGACCCCGGGCGCGTGGATGGTGACAGGGGTCACCAACGGCGGCGGGGCTACGGGCGCTCCGAGGGCCTCGAGCGCGCGACGGGCCCACTCGCGCACGAGCGGGTACTCGTTGCCGAGCTGCTTCGCGACGAGGGGCGCGGCGTCGCGCGCGTGCGCCTCGGCGAGGGTGCCGATCGCCACGGCTTGCTCGTGGGCCTTGCCGCGCTCGAGGGTCGCCCGCATCACGTTCGCGTCGAGCGACCCGTATAGCTCCTCCAAACGCTGCCGCGGGTAGCGCTCCTTCGGCCACCACGCCTCCATCGTGTCGACGAGGTGGCGCACGCTCGCGTCGGCGTGGCAGAGGGCGCACTCGAGGGGCCTGTCGCCGAGCACGCGCGCGGGGTCCGTGGGCGAGCCGATGCGGTGGTAGCGCGTGAGCGTTCCCTCGAGCCCCATGTTCTTGCGGGGCATGTGGCAAGCGACGCACGAACCGCCGGGGCCCGAGGGATCGTGATGGGCGTGGCGGCGGAGCTGCTCGGGGTCCCCGAGGGCGGCGTGGCAGGGGGTGCAGGTCTTGTTGCCGGCAGGGGTGGCCAAGGTCTTCATCGCGGCCGGGTCGTCGGCGCCGTGGGGATCGTGGCACGCGGTGCAGGCCATCGCGCCGGCGCAGCCCCCGAGGAGGAAGTCCCGGGCCTCGCCGGAGTTGATGTGGCTGCCGCCCGCCGTGGCGTTGCGGCGACCGCCTTCCCACGTGTACGGATAGCGGGAGAAGAGCACCTGGTGGCAGCGTGCGCAGGCGCGGTTGATGGCCTGGGCAGGGCTGGCGCCGGGGAGGGTGACCTCGAGCCACGGGGCGGTGGGCGTGAAGGTGGGCCGGACGCGGGGATCGCGCGCGTGCTCGACGGAGCCTCCGTGGCAGGCCTCGCAGCCGATGCCCTCCTCGACGAGGTCGGCGCCGTCGAAGCCGGAGCGAACCACGTCGATGGCTCTTCGTGCCACGCTGCGCGCGTCCTGCCCCGGCGGAAACGCCTGGCCGCCGAGGTGCGCCATCTCGTCGCCGACGACGCCCTCGAAGGCGACGTCGTCGGTCACGCGGGCTTGCGCGCGCCGATCGGCGGGCAGCCAGCGATCGACTTGCTCGCCCTGGTATGCGTGTGCACCGCCGCCGGCGACCGCGCCGAGCAGCCGGTCCACCTCGGGGATCGTGTTGTGGCAGAAGATGCACGTTCGGCTCCACACGGGGCCGGCCTGCAGCATGGCACGCTGGTGAACCATGACCGAGTAGCCCTTGTAGCGAAGCGCCCGGGTCGCGTAGACGAACGAGATGGGGAGCACCATCTCGTCGCTTCCACCGGCGACATCGACTCCCGCGAAGTCCTCGCGCGTTCGCCCGCCGATGACGCGGGTCACGCGGTAGGTCTTCTCGAGCCCGCCGCTGCCGGACGAGATGCGCACGAATCGCTCCCCGCCCTTCTGCTCGAGCGTGACGGCGTCCGCCTCGAACGACCAGCGCGTCCCGTCGAACGGCGCCCGCACCTCCGCCCCGCGCGCCTCGCGCGTCATGCGATGCATCGGCGAGCGCTCCCACGCGGCCGCGACGTCGGCGTGGCAACCCGCGCAGACGGCCGAGCCGGCGTAGTCGGACCGGGCGACGTTGCTGTGGACGGTCCTCGGGCCCGGGGTGGGGGTCTTCGGGGGTCGGAGCGTGGGCGCGGCCTGGCCGCAGCTGGCCACGCAGGCAGCCGCCACGGCGGCCAGGAGCGTCAGGGTCGCGGGACGGGTCCTCACGGCCCGATTGTAGGCTTCCTCGCGTACGACTTGCCCCTCCCCATCGGACTGCCGTTCACTTGGTGGGTGACGACGAAGCCTCCCGTCCCCCCGCCGGCCGGCCTCGACGAGGTCGAGCGGGCGCTCTCTGTCCTGGACGGGCGCCATCCGGAGCACGAGCGCATCCGTCGCGAGACGATGGCGGCGGCCGAGGAGCGACGACACGCGCTCGACCTGAGCCTGGCGGCGAACGCGCGGCGCCGTCGATGGCGGGTCGTCTTCCTCGTCGCGAGCGCGCTGGCCCTGGGGGCCGTCGCCATCGTCGCCTGGAGAGTCCTCCGCCGCGCGCAAGCCATCCGTGCCGGGCTCGAGCGCGCCGAGGCGCCGTTCGTCGCCCACGGCATGAAGGAGCTCGCCTCGAACGAGCTTTCCGCGAGCAGCACGGTCGAGGTGGACGCGCCCGGGTCGAGCTGCTTCGTGGCCGTCGCGACCAGCGGCGTCGTCCGGGCTCGGCAAGGGGCGATGTCCCTCGAGGCTCCGGACTCGGTCGGCTGGTGCGCATGCGGAGAAGGCCAGGTGCGCCTCGAGGCCCTGACCCCGGGGGGCGTGGCTCTGCTCCGCATCGACGCTCGCAGCCTCGGTGGACCGCTGGCGCGGGCCTGGAGCGAGGTGACTCCAGCGGCCTGGGGCGACGGCGGACACGAGTGCGCCGACTCGACGCTCGACGACTGGCTCGCCGACCACCGGTGGCCTGCAGCTCCGCTGGAGACGAGCTGGCTGGAGGCGACGCCCGCGCGCGCGCCGCTTCGCAAGGCGGGGTTCCGGGTGATCTCGGGCGTGCAGCCGGGGCGCCCGTTCGGCGTCGTGGACCAGGCTGCAGGGGATTGCGCGCTCGCCGTCGCGAGCGGCGACGAGGACCTGTCCTTGCGAGTCGCCGGAGGACAGCGCCCCATCGCGCACGCGCGCGGCGCCATGGTCTGGTGCTCGTCGGCCGCCGCGTCCACGACGGTGTGGCGCGAAGGGTCGGCCGCTGTCGTGGTCCTTTCGGCGCCCGCAGGGCGACTCGGCGGCGTGCTCGGCGCGCGCGAGTGTGCGGAGGCCGCGGATCTGCACCTCGGCGCGCAGGCCTCCTGGCTTCGCGACGAGGACCTCGCCTGGGACGCGGCCGCCCTCCTACGGGTGAGCGCGCTCGCCGGTATCGTCAGCGGCCCGCTCCCCGCGGAGCCGGGGCCGACGAGCACGAAGATCACGTCGGTGGATCTGTCCCCGGGTGCCCAGATCGCTCAGGATCCGGCGAACGCCGTCGTCGCCTGCGATCCACCGTGGACGGCCCCGTCGGCGGAGCGCACGTCGGTGTGTGCCGCCGCGGCGCCGGTGTCCTGGTGGCGAAAGACGGACGCGCCCGGGGCGTTCGCGCAGGCTCCGCTCCCCTTCTGGTTGTCGCTCTTCGAATCGCACCACGAGCCCGACGCCATCGCGCGCATCCCCGAGCTGCTCACACTGGCGCGCCGCCTGGTCCGCGAAGGGTTCCAGCCGACCGTGCTCGAGGGCGTGACCGAGCTGACCGAAGGCGTGCGCGTCATCGGGCGCGCCGGTGAGGACGAGGTCGTTGCCGTGGGCCTCGGGCCGAAGCCGCCGTGGGTGTTCCCGTATACCGATGGTGTCCCCTGGGATCTCGGAGACCCGCCGCGCGTGGTCGAGCTCCAGCCAGGCCTCGCGGTCAAGCTCGCCTCGTCGCCGCGGTCGAACGCGCCGCTCGAGAAGCGTCGCACCGTCGTGTTCCGGCACGCGGCACACCACTGATCCGCTCGCCACGTGCTCCGCACGCGACGGTGACGGAGAGGTCACGCGTGCGCGCGACGTGTCGACCATTCAATCCGTGTACTCAATGGCCATTCGTGACGCCGAACGGTAGTCATTCGGTTCAATCATTCGCCATACCCGGTCCAACAACGCGTGCATCACCGGGGACGAAAGCCCTTCTGGGCGCGGCAAAAACAGGCCAAACACGTTCATTGGGGGGACAAGCTGTGGACAATCCTGTGGGCAAAAGGTGGATGAAAAAAAGCATTGTTCCACTGCTTTTTGTGTTGCGTGGAAACCCGATTCGTAAGAGAAAGGGCCCATGAAGTTCGCGGCACATCTGCCCGCGAGCTGATTCGGTCGTAGAAGCCGTGACGGGCGCTGCGACCGGTCGTCCAGGAGGAGCTTCGGTTCCCCCAGGAACGATCGGTCGAGCCAACTCGGGTGCTTTCCTCGTCAGAAGAAGGCGCCGCAGAGCGGGTAACAAAGGCGCGCGCGTTTCCGAGCAATGCCTCTCCGGAGGCGGCGTGACGAAACCGCGGTCCAGGCGCGCACGGAGGAGCCATCCTCCGCTCGCGTAAGGGTTCCGGTGCGGCAGAAGGCACCCTGGTTCTTTCGACGGTGTCGCCCTTCGCGGGGAGGCATCAGAGAGGAGCCTAGGCCGGCGCGACGAGTAACGAGGTCCTCCAGGCCTCGTCACCAATCGAGCCGGCGACCCGGGTGCCCGAGGCGCCACGAGAAGGGCACGCGCGACATCGTCCAAGAGCGCGCGGCTCGCCTTTCCTCGAACGCTTCGGCCCTCGATTTGCCCCGTCCACGCAAGTGGAACACGTCGTGCGCAAGCCGGCGCGTGCAGGTCGAGGCTCGCAGGCCCCCGATGCGGCAACGTATCGCGGGCCAACGCAACCGGCATCGGTTGGTGCCGGCGAGTAGCGGGGCGAAAGTCCCACTCGCGTGTGAGGATCGAACGCTCGTCGGGTGTGCCCGCGCGTTGTTTCAGGTTGCAGAAATCGGCAAGCGACGCCGAGGTCCAGAGAAGCGTGTCTCCCGTTGGCAACGGGACGCGTGGACGGGGACCCGGCCCCGCGGGAGTCCGCAAGGGCTCGCGCGGGGCGAAAAGGTGTCGAGAACCGGAGTCGCGGTGGCCAAGCCGCGAAGCCGGGGAACTCCGGAGCCGGGCGCTCGAGAGGGCGTCGCGGGGCAAAGGTTCTTGCTCGATGGAAGGCATCTCGGATCGCTCATCCGGCTCGCACGTTCACGCGATCGAGTCGGGGGTGGTCTCGGCGGCTTTCACCAGTGCGCAGGTCGCGCGAGCGACGTGACACGGGTGGAAGAGGCGACAGGGATGCCAGAGGTACGGATCACACGCATCGCGGCGGGAAGAGAATGCCCACCGCGGTGACAACACGACAAACGTGTGGCCCACCGAAGCGAATCGCACTGACGTGAGGCAGGCGATCTCCTCGATCGCGCAGGCGCGCAAGCGCATGACGCATCGGGAACCTACGAGGCGCGGGTGCTCGTACGAAGAACGTGAGTAGGCAGAAGTCGGTCTGACGCATCGCGCGTCGTGACGCACGGGAAACCGCAAGGCAACTCGACGACACGGCGCTGGCCGAGGAGCTCTCCGCACCAACGTGCTGACACACGAGGCGGCGGCTCCGAGGTGAAAACGGTGTGCGAAACCGCGCAGCGCATTCGAACAAGAAAGCGCTCGTGGGATCGGCGGCCGGGGCAACCCGGTCGATCGAGACACGACGGAAGGCGTCCCGATTGTCACGATGTCGAGCCGCAAGGCGCGGTGTGGTGGCGGTCTCGGTCGCGCGGGTGAACTCTCGGCATGCATCGCAAGGTGTGCGTCGAGCCAGCTTCCCGCCGGTTCTGGAACCGGCGAGGCAGTGCCCGCGATGACGACGAAGGACGTCGGAGATCGGTGTCGTGCACGGTGAAGGCTGCCCCAGCCGACGAGGTGCGGGCGGTCCGTCACGCGAGGCGCCGCGAGGCGCTGACCCTCGAAGAGCTACGACGAGGGTTTCGCTGGTGGATGCGAAAGCAGCACACGCGATCGAGTGGGCCGTGGACGGGTCGATCGAAGCTGGCCGGTGCGAACAGCTAGGCCATCCTGCCCGACAGCCCGAACCGCGCGAACGGTCGAGGGCCGGGAACTGGGACACTCACGCCGTAACGAACGATGCTCGGATCACGTCATGTGCACACACGACGACGTGAACACCGTGAAAGGTCTGCGAGATCGATCCTAAACCATCGACGGCGCGCGACGACGCGCCCAACGCAGACAAGCTGAACTTCTTCGGGGGCGACTCGGGTGACCGAGCCGCCCTCGTGCCATTTTGTGTCGATGCTTCCGGCTGCAGGCACCGGAAGAGGTAGCGTTACGGCGGGGGCCGTTTGGAGAGGCGTGGGGCGACTGGCCGCACGATGCGGCTCCCCACCAGGAGACTCGTCTCGAGCAGCGGATCGCGTCTCGGTCGCTCGAGGCACCGGAGGAGCAACGTCGGCTCGTCGAGCGAGAGAATGCGCAGCAGCTGCGGCGGCGTCGGCGTGCCCGGCACCTCGCGCGACCAGCGGAAGGCCTGCGGATCGTCCTGGCGCTGGATCTCGAAGCGCCCCGTCTTGCACTCCAGCGCGAGGCGGACGATTCCCCCAGGCCGGACGCCCTCCTGCGGACGCTGCTCGAAGCGAGTCACCACGTTGCCGAGAGTCACCTCGGCCCAGGTGTCGCCACGCTTCCACTGCGGGGCGTCGGTCGGCAACCCGAGGACGTGCGCCAGCCAGCCGAAGAGCAGCCCCGATCGCGTACTCGCGGCGTCCTTCTCGCCCTCTCGCGGCGAGAACTGCACCTCGATGCGCTCGAGCCCCGGCAAACAGGCCCGCCCCTGCTCGTCGTCGAAGAACCGCGCCACGAGATCCTGCACCCATCGGAGCCGCGCCCACGCGAGATCGGCCAGCGCGTAGCGCCCGCGCGATCGCTGCGCGATGAAGGACAGCTTCTCGAGGTCGCGGAGATCCATCTCCTGCGAGTTCACGATGACGACGTCGGCGTTGACCACCATGCGGTCGAAGAGGTCGTCGTGATCCGGCAGGTCACCGACCCACCAGATGCATACCGGAAGATCCGAGAGGGCCAGGCGGTCGGCGTTTCCGGGCAGCCACTCGCGAGCTTCACCGAGGGCCTCGAGCGTGATCGAATCCCCGCAGGCGGGCCCGCCCGGCGAAAGACGATGCAGCGTCGCGTCCGCCGTGAGCGCGGGCTCCGACCCGTCGCGCCAGACGGCCACGATGGTGCGCGACGGAATGCACTTCACTACGTGCGAGATGACGTTCTGCGCCCGCTCGAGGAGCTGCGGCTCGTTCGCCAGCGCGACCAGCGTGAGAAGCTCGGTCCGCGCCGCCCCGTGCTTCCGCGCCTCCTCGTCCCAGAGCTGTGCAACCGCCCGCTCGACCTCGTCGACGGAGAGCTTCATAGACGCCTCCAGGTTCTCCCGTCGCGCTCGATCAGCTCCGTCGCCGCCGTGGGTCCCCACGTCCCGGCGGGGTAGCTCGGGAGCTCGGGCGGCGGCGCCTTGCTCCACGCCTCGAGGATGGGCGTGATGAAGCGCCAGGCCGCGTTCACCTCGTCCGCGCGCGCGAAGAGCGTCGGGTCGCCGAGCATGGCGTCGAGGATGAGCCGCTCGTAGGCCTCCGGCCCGCTCCCGCCGAAGGTCGACCCGTAGCGGAAGTCCATCGTCACGGGACGCAGCGTCATCGTCGGACCGGGGACCTTGGCCACGAACCGGAGACCGATGCCCTCGTCCGGTTGGATGCGAACGGCGAGCACGTCGGGATCGACGGGCCCCTGCTGCGCGAGGAGGGCATGGGGCACCTGCTTGAAGTGGACGCTGATCTCCGTGATGCGCTTGGTGAGCCGCTTACCCGCGCGGATGTAGATGGGCACGCCCGCGAAGCGCCAGTTGTCGATCTCGATGCGCATCGCGACGAACGTCTCGACGACCGACTTCGGGCTGACGTTGGGCTCCTGCTTGTACCCGGGCACGGGCTTGCCCGCGAAGTTGCCCGGGCCGTACTGTCCGCGAACTGTGAGCCTCGCGACGTCCTCGCCGCGGATGGGCTTCAACGACCGCAGCACCTTCACCTTTTCGTCGCGCACCTCGTCGGCGCTGAACGCCACGGGCGGCTCCATCGCCATGACCATCAGGAGCTGGAGAAGGTGGTTCTGCACGATGTCGCGCGTCGTCCCCGCCTCTTCGTAGAACTTGCCGCGGCCCTCGACGCCGATGTCCTCGGCCACGGTGATCTGAACGTGGTCGATGTGATTCCGGTTCCAGAGGGGCTCGAAGATGGCGTTCCCGAACCGCATGGCGACGAGGTTCTGCACCGTCTCCTTACCGAGATAGTGGTCGATGCGGAAAATCTGCCGCTCGTCGAACACGCGGTGCAGATCGGCGTTGAGCGCGTCGCCGCTCGCCAGGTCCCTCCCGAAGGGCTTCTCGATGATGATGCGCGAGTACCGGCTCGGCTCGGTGGGATCGTGAATCAGCCCGGCCTTGGACAGATTGTCGATGACCACCCGGAACGCGCTGGGCGGGACGGCGAGGTAGTAGATGCGATTGCCCTTGGTGCCGTTCGTGCGGTCGAGCTCCTCGAGCTTCTCGCGGAGCTTGTCGAAGTTCGCCTGATCCTCGAACTTGCCCGACACGTAATGCAGGCGGCTGACGAAGTCGCCCCACACCGTCTCGTCGATCGGCTTGCGGCGCGAGAACTCGGCCACGCCGTCGTGCATCGTCTTCCGGAACTCGTCCTCGTTCTGCTCGGTCAGCGCGAAGCCGACGATCGACATGCCCGGCGGCAGCAGTCGCGAGACAGCCAGGTTGTAGAGGGCGGGCAGGAGCTTGCGGCGCGTGAGGTCGCCCGACGCGCCGAAGATGACGAAGACGCAGGGAGCGGGGGCGCGCTCCGTCTCGAGGCCGATCCGGAACGGGTTCTCGCTCTCACTGCTCATGAGGAAGCGATTCTACGACTTCTTGACCGCATGACCGCCGAACTCGTTGCGTAGGGCGGCCAGGATCTTGGCGCCGTACGACTCGTCCTGCCGAGAGCGGAAGCGGGTCTGCAGGCTGAGCGTGATCACGGGGGCGGGCACGTTCTGATCGAGGGATGCCTGGACCGTCCAGCGGCCTTCGCCGGAGTCCTCGACCCAGCCCTTGATGCTCGACAGGTCCTTGTCCCTGGCGAGCGCGTCCTCGAGCAGCTCGAGCAGCCAGGAACGCACGACGGACCCCTGCCCCCAGATGCTGGCGATGTTGTGCAGATCGAGGCCGTAGGGGCTCGTCTTCATGATCTCGAAGCCCTCGGCGTACGACTGCATCAGGCCGTACTCGATGCCGTTGTGCACCATCTTGACGTAGTGGCCCGCGCCGGCGGCGCCGACGTGCGCGTAGCCGTTGGGCGGCGCGAGCGTCTTGAAGATCGGCTCACAGAGCTTCACCGGCTCCGGCGCACCGCCGACCATGAGGCAGTAGCCGTTCTTCAGCCCCCAGACGCCGCCGCTCGTCCCCGCGTCGCACCACAGGACGCCCTTGGCGGCGAGCTTCTCGGCGCGAGCCTTCGAGTCGTGCCAGTTCGAGTTGCCCCCGTCGATGAGGACATCGCCCTTCGACAGCCGGTTGCCGAGCTCGTCGATCACCGCGTCGGTCGCCTGCGAGGGGACCATGACCCAGGCCACGCGGGGCGGGTGCAGCTTCGTGATGGCATCGGCGAGGCTCTCGGCGAAGATCGCGCCCTGACCCGCGAGGTCGCGGGCGACGTCGAGGTTCCTGTCGACGGCGACGACCTCGTGCCCGCCCTGAACGAGGCGCAGCGTCATATTGTATCCCATCTTTCCGAGACCGATCATCGCGAGGCGCATGCGACGGTGGTAGCGCGAAAGCGGACGCACTGAAACAGTCGACCTGGAGAGCAGCGAGCACGTCCGCTCGCCCACGCTCACGCCACGGCGGGCTCACCCTGGAGCGTCGTCCTCGGCCACGGGCTGAGGACCCGGCACGATGCCCGCGATGTCCGGATCCACGCCATCCTCGCGCGGGCCACGGGACACCTTCTCGTCGTTGCGGACCTTTCGCTTCTCGACCTTCGCGCGGGCGCGCTCCTGGCGCTCGCGCTCCTTCTGACGTTTCTGGATGCTGGGGTTCGACACGGGGCACCTCCTGAATGGAGCAGTCCGGGGCCCGACGCCGCGGGCACCTGTCTAGACGTAGGCCGGGGAGATGGGCCTTCGCCGTGTCCCTCCCCGGATGCCGGGTTTCTGCTTTCTACCAGCGGTTGCGGCGATCGCGATCACCACCACCACCGCCGCGACGACGATCCCCGCCGCCGCCGCCACCCCCGCCGCCGCCGCCGCCCCCGTGGCCGCCACCGCCGCCGAAGCCGCCGCGCTGCGGACGCTCCTCGGCCTCGTTGACCCTGAGAGCGCGGCCGTCGAGCGACGCTCCGTTCATCGTCTCGATGGCCTTCGTGGCCTCGGCCGGCGAGCCCATCGTCACGAAGCCGAAGCCCCGCGACTGGCCCGTGGCGCGGTCGGTCACGATGTGGACGTCCGTCACCTCGCCGATGCGCGCAAAGGCCTCACGCACCGTCTCGACCGTGGACGAAAACGACAAATTGCCGACGTAAAGACGCGTTCCCATGTGTCTCTTCTCTCGCGATGCGGCACGAAACCACCCCCGTGGGAGCGTTCTACCCGAGCCTGTTATCCAATCAGCCGCAGAATCAGGAGCCAGGCCGCGGCGGCGAAATCCGACGCGTTCAACACGTTGCCGTCACCTTCGAGCGCGACCGCGGTCTTGGGGAAACGTCCGTGAGCACTCGAAGATTAGCGGAAGTCATACGGCGTGCAAGCGTCAGCCGGACGCTGCCGCACCCGTCCATCCCCACGAAAACACGCGAGTTTGACGCCTTCTGGCCCGCTGCTTGCTACGACGGATGGGATGGCCATCCCGTTCCGACGCATCCTCGTGCCCATCGATTTCACCGAGGTCTCGACACACGCGCTCGACTGGGCCATCGAGCTCGCCGCGAGCGTCGGGGCTTCGATCACCGTGTTGCACTCGTATGCCATCCCGGTGGTCGGATTCCCGGATGGGGCGCTCATCCCGACGCCGCAGATTGCCACCAGCATGGCCGATGCCGCACGCAAGGCGCTCGACGCGGCGGTGGCCGCGCGGCGGGGCGGCCCGGTCGAGCTCGACACGCTGCTCCGCGAAGGCGAGGCCTGGGAGGCCATCGTGACGGCGGCCGACGAGATCGACGCCGACCTCATCGTCGTGGGGACCCACGGGCGTCACGGACTGGCCCGAGCACTCCTCGGCAGCGTCGCGGAGCACGTCGTCCGGACGTCGCACCGCCCCGTGCTCACGCTGAGCGCGGCAACCCCTCCGAAGAGCAAGTAGCCGCGCACCAGCGCCCCTTCACCCCCCCAGCAGCTGTCGCAGCACGTACTGCAGGATGCCGCCGTGGCGGTAGTACTCGCGCTCCTGCGGCGTGTCGACGCGGACCGTCGCGACGAGCTCGCGCACCGAGCCGTCCGGCCGCTTTGCCCGCACGACCACCTTGCGCTTCGCGAGGGCCTCGGCGAGCCCCTCGACGGAGAACGTCTCCTCGCCCGTGAGGCCGAGCATGCTCGCGTTCTCCCCGGCCGCGTACTCGAGCGGAAGGATGCCCATTCCCACCAGGTTCGAGCGGTGGATGCGCTCGTAGCTCTCCGCGATCACCGCGCGCACGCCGAGGAGCTTCGGCCCCTTCGCCGCCCAGTCGCGCGACGAGCCTGACCCGTACTCCTTGCCCGCGAGCACCACCAGGGGGACGCCCTCCTTCGCGTAGCGCACGGCCGCGTCGTACACGCTCATCGGCTCGCCGCCCGGGAGGTGGCGCGTCACGCCGCCCTCGGTCCCCGGCGCGAGGAGGTTGCGCAGGCGCACGTTGGCGAACGTGCCGCGCACCATCACCTCGTCGTTGCCGCGGCGCGAGCCGTACGAGTTGAAGTCCTTCACCTCGACGCCGTGCTCGATGAGATAGAGACCCGCGGGACCGCTCTTCTTGATCGAGCCTGCCGGCGAGATGTGGTCCGTCGTGATGCTGTCGCCGAGGAGCAAGAGCACGCGGGCGTCGTGGATGTCGGTCACCGCGCCAGGCTCGCGCGTCATCCCCTCGAAGTAGGGCGGATGCTTCACGTACGTCGACTTCGTGTCCCACGCGTAGCGGTCGCCCGTGGGCACCGCGAGCTTGCGCCACTCGTCGTCGCCGTCGAAGACCGCGCCGTACACCTTCTCGAACATCGCGCGGTCGATGCACGCGTCGATGGCGGCCTGCACCTCGGCGCGCGTCGGCCAGACGTCCTTCAGGAAGACGGGTTTGCCGTCGCTCCCCGTCCCGAGCGGCTCGCTGTACGGGTCGAAATCGACCGTGCCGGCGAGGGCGTAAGCGACGACCAGCGGCGGCGACGCGAGGTAGTTGGCGCGCACCTCGGCGTGGACGCGACCCTCGAAGTTCCGGTTGCCGCTGAGCACCGCGGCCGCGACGAGCGCCCCCGACTCGATGGCCTTCGATATGGGCTCCGGGAGCGGTCCGCTATTGCCGATGCAGGTCGTGCAACCGTAGCCCACCGTCTCGAACCCCAGCTTGTCGAGGTACGGCGTGAGGCCCGACTTCGCGAGGTACTCGGTCACCACCTTCGAGCCTGGGGCGAGGCTCGTCTTCACCCACGGCCTTCGCGTCAGGCCCTTCTCCGCGGCCTTCTTGGCGAGGATGCCCGCCGCCATGAGGACGCTGGGGTTCGAGGTGTTGGTGCAGCTCGTGATGGCGGCGATGACCACCGAGCCGTGACTGAGCTCGACGTCCTTGCCGTCGATGGTCGCCGTGGCCTTCGCGTCCGCGGCGCCGGGCTTCGGCGCGTTGGCGAGCAGCTTGGCGAGCGACGTGTGAAACCCCTTCTTCGACTCGTCGAGCTTCACGCGATCCTGCGGGCGCGTAGGCCCGGCGAGGCTCGGCACGACCGACGCGAGGTCGAGGTGCACCACGTCCGTGTACCGAGCCTCGGGCGCGCCCGGCGCATGGAAGAGGCCCTGCTCCTTGAAGTACGCCTCGACGAGCTTCACGTGCGCCTCGGCGCGGCCCGTGAAGCGGAGGTAGCGAAGCGTCTCGGCGTCGACCGGGAAGATGCCGCAGGTCGCGCCGTACTCGGGCGCCATGTTGGCGATCGTGGCGCGGTCGGCGAGCGTGAGCTGGGCGAGGCCGTCGCCGAAGAACTCGACGAACTTCCCCACGACGCCCTTTTTTCGGAGCATCTCGGTGACCGTCAGCACCAGATCCGTCGCCGTCGACCCCTCCGGGAGCGCGCCGGTCAGCTTCACGCCGAGGACCTGCGGGATGAGCATCGAGACTGCCTGGCCGAGCATCGCCGCCTCGGCCTCGATGCCACCGACGCCCCAGCCGAGGACACCGAGGCCGTTGATCATCGTCGTGTGCGAATCGGTCCCCACGAGCGTGTCCGGGTAGAGCGTCTTGCCATCCTCGCTCTTCATCGCGACGCGCCCCAGGTACTCGAGGTTCACCTGGTGGCAGATGCCCGTGCCCGGCGGGACGACCTTGAAGTTGCGGAACGCGCTCTGTCCCCACTTGAGAAACTGGTAGCGCTCCTTGTTCCGCAGGTACTCGAGCTGACCGTTGATGGTCATCGCGTCGGCCGACCCGAAGGCGTCGACCTGCACAGAGTGATCGATGACCAGCTCCACGGGCTGGAGCGGGTTGATCTTCTTCGGGTCGCCACCGAGCCGCTTCATCGCCTCGCGCATTGCGGCGAGGTCGACCACCGCGGGCACCCCCGTGAAGTCCTGGAGGAGCACGCGCGCAGGGGTGAACGCGATCTCGCGGGAGGGTTGCTGCGTGACGTCGACGGTCGCGAGGGCCTCGATGTCCTCCTTGCGGACGGCGAGGTCGTCCTCCGTGCGAAGGAGATTCTCGAGCAGGATCTTCAGCGAATAAGGCAGCTGCGCCGCCTGAGGATGCCGCGCATACACCGCGGCGAGGCGGAAGTAGACGTAGCGGTCGGAGCCGACGGTGAGCGTGGACCTCGAGGCGAAGGAGTCGGTCATGTTGTCTCCTCAGGGAGTAATCCCCGGCGGAGACGGCGGCAAGCGCGCGGAGCGCATAGGCCGAATGCGCTTTCCGGCGTGGAATCGAGGACGGAGGGCGTGACGCCGTCACTCCGCGATGCGGAGCAGTTGCTTGCCCTGATTCTCTCCGGTGAAGAGTCGCCGGAGCGCGCGAGGCGCGTTCTCGAGCCCGTGCATCACGTCGACGCGGTCCTTCAGCTCCCCCCCTTGCACCCACTGCCACAGCTGCATCACGGCCTCCGCCGCGCGCGGCAGGTAGTCGAGCACGAGGAAGCCCTCCATGCGGCCTCGTTTGAGGAGGAGGTTCAGGTAGTGCTTCGGACCGGGACGGAGCTCGGCGTCGTTGTAAGTCGCGATCGCGCCGCAGAGGACGACGCGGCCGTGCATGGCGAGCTGGGCGAGGGCGATGTCGAGAATGTCGCCCCCGACGTTGTCGAAGTAGACGTCGACCCCATCCGGGCAAAGCTCGCGGAGCCGGGCCGCCACGTCTTCGCTCTTGTAGTCGATGGCGGCGGAGAAGCGCGCCTCCTTCACCAGCCAATCGCACTTGTCCTTGCCGCCCGCGATGCCGATGGCACGGCAGCCCTTGATGCGTGCGATCTGCCCGACGACCGAACCGGTCGCCCCCGCCGCTCCCGAGACCACCACCGTCTGCCCCGCCTGCGGGCGACCGACCTCCAGCAGGCCGAAGTAGGCCGTGATGCCCGTCAGGCCGAGGGTGCTCATCGCGAGCTCCAGGGGCACGCCGGGCATGACCTTCGTCACCGGGGTCTTCCCGTCGGTCTTCACCACCGCGTAGTCCTGCCAGCCGAACATGCCGACGACGAGGTCCCCCTCCGCGTACCCGGGGCTGCGCGACTTCACGACGCGCCCTCCCGCACCCGAGCGCATCACCTCGCCGAGCTTCACCGCGGGCAAGTACGTGTCGCGGGCGATCCATCCGCGCTGCGTCGGATCGAGCGAGAGGACCAGGTTCCGGACGAGGATCTCGCCGTCGGCGCCCAGCTCGGGGACGGGCTCCTCCGACCAGCGGAAGGTCCGTTCTTCGACCATG
This sequence comes from Polyangiaceae bacterium, assembly GCA_036501935.1. Classification (GTDB taxonomy): domain Bacteria; phylum Myxococcota_A; class Polyangia; order Polyangiales; family Polyangiaceae; genus Palsa-1150. The sequence goes on from DASXZL010000079.1 coordinate 122,238, forward strand.
CCCGACGGTCGCTCCGCCAGGCGCCATTGACGATTGCCGCTGTTCACGCCCGAAGGCGTATCACGGACACGTCTGACCGCTGCAGTCCTGGTTGACCTCGCTGACGCAGATCTTGTCCCAGGCGACCGCGCAGCAATACGGGTCGGCGGCGCACACGTCGCCGGAGCACGTGCTGCACGTAGAACCGAGGGCCGCGCCGGACTTGCAGATGTTGTGCGCGCAGGTTCCGCCGCCTCCACCGCCGCCGCACGTCGTGCCCGGGCAGTCCTGCGGAACCTCGCTGACGCAGATGCTGTCCCACTGGGTCTGGCAGCAATAGGGATCCTTCGCGCAGACGTCACCGGCGCACGTGCTGCACGCGGAGGTCAGCGGGACCCCCGAAGAGCAGACCGCGTGAGAGCAGGTGCCGCCACCGCCGCTGCTCGAACCGCTGGAGCTGCTGCTGCCGCTGCTCGAACCGCTCGAGCTGCTGCTGCCGCTCCCGCTGGAGCTGGTGCTGCCGCTGCTCGAACCGCTGGAGCTCGTGCTGCCGCTGGAGCTCCCGCTACTGGAGCTGGTGCTGCTGCCGCTGCTCGAACCGCTGCTCGTGCCTGAAGCGAGCGCCGTCCCGTTCGGCGTCCCCCACCCCGTCGGACCGTCGTAGCCGACGCCCGCCGTGCACTCGATGGTGCCGCAGCTTCCGTTCTTCCCCGAGGTCACGTCGTAGAAGTCCGACGTGTGCGTCCACGCGAACTGCGGCGTCTGCCCGTTCAGATCGAGCAGCGTGAAGATGCCCGCCACGAGCGGCGAGGCGACGCTGGTGCCGCCGTAGACCTGCCACGCGCCGGACTGATAGACCGCGACCCCCGTGTTTGGATCCGCGACGGCGGCGATGTCCGCCTCCAACCGCTTGCTGCAGACCGTCTGCGCGGTCTGCCAGCTCGGCTTGGCGATGTACGCGCTGCACCCGCTGCCTCCGTCGCTCCACGCCGACTCCGCCCAGCCGCGAGCCGAGGTCGACTTGGCGAGCGACGTACCGCCGATCGCCATGACGTACTGCGAGGTCGCCGGGAACTCGGCGCCGTAGGCCTGGTCGCCCGCGCTCGCGGTCACCAGGATTCCGGGGTGGTTGTAGTACTGCGTGGACTCGCTCGACGTCGACGAGTCCTCGCCGCCGCCGTAGCTGTTGCTGATGGCCGCCGCGCCGAGCGTGGCCGCCTCGTTGACCGCGGCGCCTAGGTCGGCGTCGTCCGCGGAGCTGGCCTCCACGAGCAGAATCTTGCAGTCGGGGCATGCGGCGCTGACCATGTCGACGTCGAGGGAGATCTCGCCCGCCCATCCGGAGTTGGACGCGGGGAGCTGCGTCGTCGACCCCGTCTGGCTGACCTTCTTGAAGCAGCCGTTCGCCGTCGTGCAAGCAGGCAGGCCGAACTGGGACCTGTACGCGGCGAGATCGCTCTCGGCCGTGGGGTCGTCGTAGGCGTCGACGAGGGCCACGGTGCGGCCGTTGCCGCCGCTCGCGGGCAGGTTGTACGCGGCGCGGAGATCGCTGGGTCCGAAGCCCGACGGGGTCGCGCTCGTCTTCACCGTGCCGTCGGGGTTGGCGCGTGTCGTCGCGTGGCAGCGCATCGCGCCGCTCCCCGGTCGTACGCGCTCGCACACCGGCACGGAGGGATACTGCGTGATGCTGCCGAGAGCCGACTGGTCTGCGCTCTGGTCCGACTGGCCGGTAGACGCGCTCCCGAACCCCGTGGGGTTCGTGGACGAGCACGCCGCGGTGATCACCGCGACGGAGACGGCCAGGATCGTGACGCACGACGATCGCATTCGCATGGGACCTCCTCGGTGGCCTCCATGCGGTAACGAGCGGCGGCTCTGCCTTCAAAGAAAATGCGACGCGCGAAACGCGAATAGAAGCACCGATGAAAAGGCCTCAGTTCGCGCGGATCAATTGGCGCCAATCGACTCACACGCGCGCCGATGTCGTGCCACAACACGGCTGCACTTCGACACCGCGCGGCGCGTCAGCCCGCGACTCCCCGCGGCTCCCCGCGGGGGACTCAGCAGGGCGAGACCATCTTCTCGGGGCGAACGTGCTTGTCGAAGTCCTCGGGCTTCACGAGCCCGAGCTCCGCGGCGGCCTGGCGCAGCGTGACGTGCTTCTTCAGCGCGAGCTTCGCCACCTTCGCGGCGTTGTCGTAGCCGATCACCTCGTTCAGCGCGGTGACGAGCATCAGCGTGTTCTCCACGTGCCGCGCGATGACGTCGCGGTTCGGCTCGATGCCCACCATGCAGTTGTCGGTGAAGCTGTGGCACGCATCGGTGAGGAGCTGACAGCTCTCGAGCACGTTGTGGATGATGACCGGCTTGAACACGTTGAGCTCGAGGTGCCCGTTAGCACCGGCGAAGCCCACCGTCACGTCGCTCCCCATCACGTGCGCGCAGACCATGGTCATCGCTTCGGCCTGCGTCGGGTTCACCTTGCCCGGCATGATGCTGCTCCCGGGCTCGTTCTCGGGCAGGTGCAGCTCGCCGAGACCGCAGCGCGGTCCGCTCCCGAGGAGGCGCACGTCGCTGGCGATCTTGAAGCAGGCGACCGCGAGGGTCCGCATCGCGCCGCTCGCGGCGACGAGCGCCTCGTGCCCGGCGAGCGCGGAGAACTTGTTCGGCGCCGTGCGGAAAGGGGCGCCCGTCAGCTCGGCGATCTTCTTCGCCACGCCGTCGGCCCACTTGGGCGACGTATTGAGCCCGGTGCCGACGGCCGTCCCGCCGAGGGCCAGCTCGTGGAGGCCGTCGAGCGAGTGCACGAGCTCCTTCTCGCAGAAGGCGAGCTGCGACGCCCAGCCCGAGAGCTCCTGCCCGAGGGTCAGCGGCGTCGCGTCCATCAGGTGCGTGCGCCCCACCTTCACGATGTCGCGGAAGGCCTCGCTCTTCTGCTCGATGACGCCGCGCAGGCGCGCGACGGCCGGAATGAGCCGCTCGTGCAGCTCGAGGGCCGCCGCCACGTGCATGACCGTGGGGAAGACGTCGTTCGACGACTGCGAGCGGTTCACGTCGTCGTTCGGGTGCACCGGCTTCTTCGAGCCCATGGCGCCGCCCGCGAGCTCGATGGCGCGGTTGGCGATGACCTCGTTGGCGTTCATGTTCGACTGCGTGCCGCTGCCCGTCTGCCAGACGACGAGCGGGAAGTGCGCGTCGAGCTTGCCCTCGATCACCTCGTCGGCCGCGCGGACGATGAGCCCCGTCTTCGCCGCATCGAGCTTCCCGAGGTCCTGGTTCATCAGCGCCGCGGCCTTCTTCACGATCCCGAACGCACGGATGACCGGACGACCGAAGCGGTGCCCGCCGATCTTGAAGTTCTGCAGCGACCGCTGCGTCTGCGCGCCCCAGTACCGGTCGGAGGCGACCTCGACCTCACCCATGCTGTCGGACTCGATGCGCACCTTGCTCATGCCGGGGCTTTTAGAGCCTCGCGGCGATTTCTGCTAGCGTCCGCCGCCGATGAGGCGCTCCCCTATCCAGTTCGTCTTTCCGGTCGTCGCTCTCCTCGCCGCGTGTGGCTCGCCCCCGCCCAATCCGCCGCCGACGATTCCGCCGGTGACGACGGCGCCTTCGGACAAGCCTGCCCCACCCGCGCCGGGGATGCCGCTGTCGCAGACGGGCATCGACGCGAGCTGGATGGATCCCTCGGCGGACCCCTGTCAGGACTTCTTCGCGTACGCGTGCGGCGGCTTCGTGAAGAACACGGTCATCCCGTCGGACCGCGCGACGTGGGGGACGACCGAGGGCATCCAGAAGGAGAACGAGGTCTTCCTGAAGGGTGTCCTCGAGAAGGCCGCGGCGAGCCCCGCCGATCCCGTCGAGAAGAAGATCGGCGACTACTACGCCGCGTGCACCGACGAAGCGGGCATCGAGAAGGCGGGCGCCGCGCCGATGAAGCCGCTGCTCGATCTCGTGGGCAAGGTGAGGGACGCGCGCTCGCTCGGACAGGCGGTCATCGCGCTCCACGCGGCCGACGTGTTCCCCCTCTTCGACATCGGCGCGCAGCAGGACTTCAAGGACGCGACGCTGATGATCGCGGGCCTCGATCAGGACGGCCTCGGCCTGCCCGATCGCGACTACTACCTGAAGGACGACGGGAACATGAAGGAGGTGCGCGACTTCTACGTGGCGCACGTCGGGCGGATGCTCGGCCTCGCCGGCATGAAGCCCGCGGAGGCGAAGGCCGCGGTCGACGACGTGCTGCGCATCGAGACGAAGATCGCCAAGCTCCAGCAGGACAAGGTCGTCCGGCGCGATCCGTACAAGGTCTACCACCGCGTGGACCGCGCGGGCCTGCCCGGGATCGCGAAGACGTTCCCGTGGGACGCGTACTTCGCGGGGCTCGGCTTCCCCGGCGTGCAGGCCATCTCGGTGAACGATCCGGCGTACTTCACGGGCATCGACGCGCTGATGCACGAGGAGAAGCCGGCCGCGTGGCGGCACTACCTCGCGTGGCACGTGGTCCGCGCCGAGGCGAGGCTCCTCTCGAAGCCGTTCGTCGACGAGGCGTTCGCGATGCGGGCCAAGCTCACGGGCCAGAAGGAGATCGAGCCGCGGTGGAAGCGCTGCGTGCGGGGCGTCGACGGGGCGCTCGGCGAGCTCCTGGCGCAGCCTTACGTGAGCGCGAAGTTCGCGGGCGACTCGAAGGAGCGGGCGAAGGCGCTGGTGGCGGCGATCCACGAGGCGATGCACGGCGAGCTGGGAAGCCTGCCGTGGATGGACGAGACGACGCGGAAGGCGGCGCTGACGAAGCTGGACCACCTGCACCACGAGAAGGTGGGGTACCCGGACAAGTGGAGGTCGTACGACTTCGAGGTGACGCGCGCGGCCTACGCGGCCGACGCGATGGCGGCCGAGCGCTTCGAGCTTCACAGGCAGCTGACGAAGGTCGGCAAGCCCGTGGACCGCACGGAGTGGGGGATGACGCCGCCGACGGTGAATGCCTACTACGATCCGTCGATGAACGAGATCGTGCTGCCGGCGGGCGAGCTGCAGCCTCCGTTCTTCTCCCGGTCGTTCTACGCGCCGGTGAACATCGGCGACGAGGGGGCGAACACGATCGGTCACGAGATCACGCACGGCTTCGACGACGAGGGCAGCCAGTTCGACGGCGAGGGCAACCTCCGCGACTGGTGGACGAAGGAGACGAAGGCGAAGTTCGACGAGGCGACGAAGTGCGTGCAAGCCCAGTACTCCGGATACGAGGCCGTGCCGGGGGTGAAGCTGAACGGCGAGCTGACGTCGGGGGAGAACATCGCGGACATCGGCGGCGTGAAGCTCGGCTACGCGGCGCTGATGGCGTGGGCGCAGGCCCACCCGGAGGAGCACAGGGCGGTGGAGGGGTTCACGGATCCGCAACTCTTCTTCCTGGCCTACGCGCAGGGCTGGTGCTCGAAGGAGACGCCGCAGTTCCTGGAGATGCTGGCGAGGACGAATCCGCACTCCCCGGCGCGCTGGCGCGTCAACGGGCCGATGGCGGACGTGCCGGCGTTTGCGCAGGCCTACCAGTGCAAGGCGGGGACGGCATTGAACAGCGGGAAGGTTTGCTCGGTCTGGTGACCGCTGGGCGTGGCCTGAATGTTGAAGGGACGCGGGCTGCACGCCACGGGCGGGCACTGCCGGATGCAACCGACGCCGTCTCTTTTCGACATCGTGCTGCGCCTGGTCCTCACGGCGGTGACCGCCGGCATCATGGGAGCGGACCGCGCCGAGCGCGGCCGAGCTGCGGGCCTTCGCACGACGATGCTGGTGGGGCTCGCGGCCGCTGTCGCGATGCTGCAAGCGGACCTGCTCTTGCCGGTGCGGGGCAAAGAGGCTGACTCCTTCGCCGTCCTCGACCTGATGCGCCTCCCGCTCGGCATCTTGTCGGGTATGGGCTTCATCGGCGCGGCCGCCGTACTTCGCAAGGACGACGTCGTCATCGGCGTGACCACCGCGGCCACGCTGTGGTTCGTCAGCGTTCTCGGCCTTTGCTTCGGAGGCGGACAGCTTCTGCTGGGCAGCATCGCTTTCGCGCTCGGTTGGGCCGTGCTCAGCGGCGTCAAGAGAATCGAAAACCGACTCAAAGAAGAGCGTCGGGGATCGCTCGAGCTCGCCGTCACCGCTGAGGGGCCGCGCGATGAGGTGCTGCGCGACCGGCTTCGCTCGGCAGGTCTCGCGACGAGTCGATGGTCGGTCGTGCGCAGCCAGCAGCGGCCCGAGCGCATCGTCCGCTGCGACGTCCGGTGGAAGGCTTTGCGCAAGGACAGCGCTCCGCCGCCGCTCCTCGACGAGCTGGCCATCATGCCGGGAATCCGTGAGGTCGTCTGGCAGGCGGCCTGAACGTGGCAAGCCTCGACGCGTCGAGGCTGCCCGCCGCTCCGCAACGAAGGACAAAATGAAAACCGCCTGCACACGCCGCTGGCGGCGTGGCAGGCGGTCCTCGTGAACCTACGTGATCACATCGGCGCGCAGCAGTAGTCGTCGTTCCCGTCGGGGTCCGGCGTCGCCGTGCTGCAGTTGAGGCTCGAGTCGTCGGTGCTCGGGTCCGGGCTGCCGCTGGTGCAGGAGAACCCGTACGAGGGGTACTCGCAGCCGCTCACCGTGTCGTCCTGGCTACAGCCGGTGTCGGCGATGGTGATGCAGCAGAAGCCGTCGGTCCCGTCACCCTGATCGCTCGGATCGCTGCAAGCGCCCGCGCTGTCGTCCGGCGTGGTCCCCGAGGGACAGCTGATGCCCGTGCCGCCCGCCGAGCAGTCGAGGCTGTCGTCCGAAACGCAGCCCGTTCCGAAGCTGCTGTCGTCCCCACCGCTGCTGCCGCTGCCGCTGCCGCTGCTGCTGCCGCTGGCAACGCAGCAGTAATCGTCGTTGCCGTTCGGGTCGGGCGTCGCCGTGCTGCAGACGAGGGTCGTGTCGTCCGTGCTGGGATCCGCGCTTCCGCTCGCGCAGGAGAAGCCGTAGGACGGGTAGTCGCACCCGGTCACCGTGTCGTCCTGGCTGCAGCCGGTGTCGGCGATGGTGATGCAGCAGAAGCCGTCGGTCCCATCGCCCTGATCGCTCGGATCGCTGCAGATGCCCGCGCTGTCATCCGGCGTCGTGCCCGACGGGCAGCTGATGCCGTTCCCGCCGCCGGAGCAGTCGAGGGAATCGTCGGCACTGCAGCCGGCCGGAACCACGAAGCTGCCGCTGCTGCCGCTGCTGCTTCCGGCGCTGGCGGTCGTGGAGCAGCCGAGCTCCGCACCCGAGCTGCCGCCGCCCACCGCGGCGATGGCGACCGTAAACAGCAACCCGCTTACCGTTTTCCAACCATGAAGCTTCATGTGCATTACCCTTCCCCAGTCATTAGAAAGTGTTCGCTCCCCGGGCATGAGAACCCGGGCGGCGGATCTTGGCAACCCTGAACCACACTGCATCCCGAACCTTCGGTCGTAGGGCGGCGAGTCCCGGAGGATACCCTTGGTTGACGGTCGGATGGTGATTCCCTTCAATCCGCGGGGTCGAATCCGGGACGGCGGGGCGCATCGCTATCCCGCCACGCGGGGCAATGCGCCGCGTCTCCGGCGATGACGCAGTGCGAAGCAAGCTCGCGTAACGAATCGGTGAAATCAGCACGGCGACGATTGCAGTGTCGCCACCCTGGGGCCAGGATGGCGCTCCTCCACGGGCTCCCCCCATGAAAGCGACGACGCTCCTCCTTCTCCAGCACCGAAGCCTGGTGCAGCTTTGTGACGTGGTCGAACAGGGGAGCCCCAGCATGCGCGAGTCGCTCTTGCCGCAGCTCGCGGGGGACCTCGCGGCTCACCTGTCGACCAAGGAGAGGGTGTTCTACCCGGCGGCGCGCGCGGCGCTCGACGACCACGCGTGGCTCGATCGGAGCGAGCACTGGCACGGGCAGGCGCGCCAGGCGCTCGATCGCGCCATGGACGCCCCCATCGAAGGCGAAGAGTTCGCGACGGCCCTCGGTGAGCTTCATGCTGCGCTCGGCGCGCACGCCGACGAGGAGGAGAGGCTGCTCTTCCCGCGGCTGGAGCAGGCGCTCGATCCGCGGGCGCTGCGGCAGCTCGCCCTCTCGATGATGGCGCTCTACGACGCGAAGCAGGAGACCGGGTTCGCGGTGGAAGACCGGTACAGCCCCATGCCGATGCGCGCGGCGCCCGCGGTGCGAGCCGGGGCCTAGCGAGCCCGGCGCCGCATCGCCTCGGGTACGCGGGCGACGGCGCTCGACACGGCGGCACGGAGGATGGCGCGCTCGAGGGCGGGCAGGCGGCGGGGCTCGTCCTGGCCTCGGGCGGAGCCCTCCATGACGGCGAACACGGTCCCGCGCCGGCGGTCGCGGAGGGTGGCAGAGACGAGGCAGGTCACCTCGGCGGGGGAAGCGCTCCGGGCTTCGAGCCGCACGACGGACACGCTGAGCACCGCCGCGGAGCCGCGCGGGAGCGTGCTCGCGTCGAGCGTGCCGACGGCCTCTGTGACCATCGCGCGCAGGACGTCGAGGTCGACGTCGCGCGAGGACACGCCGGCCGACACTTCGCCGATGCCGATGGGCGGCTCTCCGGCCGCGCGCGCGTCGATCGCGAAGAGCACGGCGGCGACGACGACGGCGAAGCGGATTCTCCCCACGGTCCCACCGCTACGGGACCCGCCGGGAGAGGGCCAAGTTCACGTCGTCTGCCGGAAGCCCTCCGGGTCGAGCGGCGCCGGCGGCAGCTCGATGCGGCGCTCCTCGCAGCCGTACGCCGTCGGCTCGAGCTCGAGGATCGTGTGGAGCGGGATGGACACGAAGGGGCACTCGAGCGGCGGACGGTCCATCATGTACGCGTAGAGCGCCCGCAGCACCGCCTGGTGCCCGATGACGAGCACCGGCGCGCGCTCCCGTTCGAGCTCGAAGATGACCGGCTCGAGCCGCTGGATGACGTCCTGATAGGACTCGCCGCGCGGGTACCGGTAGCGGAACTTGTCCATCTGCCGCGCCTCGTACTCGTGGGGCGAGGTCTCGGCGATCTCGGCGTAGGTGAAGCCGTCGCAGGTGCCGGCGTCGATCTCGTCGAGCGCGCGCCAGGCCCGGTACGGCAGGCCCATGATCTCCGCCGTCTCGAGCGTGCGCCTCATCGTGCTCGTCCACACGACCACGTCCGCCCCGATGCTCTCGCGCACGACGCTCGACAGCGCGTGCGCGTAGGCGCGGCCGGCCTCGCTGAGCGGCGAATCGCCCCCGATGCGGCCGAGGACGTTGAACTCGCTCTCGCCGTGCCGCGTGAACCACACGCTGCGCGGCTGGATGTGCAAGTTGAGGAGGAAGTGCACGACGCGCGCGAGGAGATACCCCTCGATCTTGTGGAGGACCATCGTGCGGCCGACGTCGATGATCTTCACGAAGCGCCCCTCGTCCTCCGCCACCTCCTCGTAGGCGCTCTCGTAGTGGGCGATGCGCATGCGAAAGTCGCGGACCGCCTCTTCTTCGGGGACGCCCTCGTAGTCGGGCGAGCGGGCCTTCGTGGCGCGGATGTTCCCCTCGATGAGGGCGGGATCGTTGGAGATGGACTCGACGTAGACGACCTCGTGCCCCTCGGCGACGCAGCGCGCCCGGACGAGGGCCCGGCGCTCGCGCGTGTTGTTCGTGGCGTCGTAGATGGCGATGTCCCCCCCGCCGCGCAGAAACTCGAGCATGTCGTCGAGCGCGGCGAGGGCCACGTCGCGCCGGGCCGCCTGACCGGTCTCGTTGCGCGGGTCGAAGAAGGAGTGGTGCTGGTGGCTGCCGAGCCGGGCCCGGCGGTACGAGCCGACGTTGAAGACGCGCGTCCGGTGGCCGAGCCACGAGAGGTACCGGGCGATCTTGCGCGCGATGAAGGTCTTGCCCCGGGCCGGGAGCCCGACCATGACGAAGGCGAGCTTGGGCGGGGCGGCGGCGGCGGGCATGGGCCGGTTCTACATGTAGACTGCGCCGGCCATGGCGCAAAAGCCCACGCCGTACTGGGACTACATCCGCGTCGACTCGCTGCTGTCGCTTCAATCGGGGATCGGCGCGAGCGAGGCGGAGCTCAGCAACGACGAGGTGATGTTCGTCGTCGTGCATCAGATCGACGAGCTGTGGTTCAAGCTCATCCTGCGGGAGATGGTCGCGGTGCGGACGCTCTTCGCGCGGGCTCCCGTGCCTGAGCAGGCCCTCGCCTCCGCGGTGCGCGGCATCCGCCGCATGGAGACCATCCTGCACCAGCTGGCCGCGCACTTCGCCCTGATGGAGACGATGACGACGCGCGACTACCTCGCCTTTCGCGACAAGCTCACCGGGGCGAGCGGTTTCCAGTCGGCGCAGATGCGTGAGATCGAGATCGTCATGGGCCTGCCCGAGAAGGAGCGCGTCCCGCTCGGCCACGAGGGGTCGTATCTGACGGCGCTGAAGGAGCACGACGGCTCGGAGTCGCCGGCGCTGAAGCGCGTGCGCGCGCGGTTGGCGGACCGGCCGTCGCTGCGCGACGCGGTGCTCGACTGGGTCCATCGCACGCCGATCCAGGGCTCGACGCCGGCGCAGCCCGACGACGCGGCGAGGGTCCGCGCGTTCGCCGAGGCGTACCTCGCCACCCATCGCGCCGCGGTGGAGCGGGGGCTCGAGGGAGCCGCCGCGCAGTCGCTCACGAAGGCGGACACGAAGCGGCTCGAGGAGCGGGCCGCGCACGAGGTCGCCTCGGCGCGGTCGTACCTGCTCGCGGACGACGAGCCGGAGGATTCGCGCGCCCGGGCCTCGCGCATCCGCTGCGCCCTCGTGTTCATCGAGAGCTACCGCGAGCTGCCGCTCCTCGCGTGGCCGCGCGAGGTCCTCGACGGTCTCACGTCGTTCGAGCAGGCGTTCGTCATCTTCCGCCAGCGCCATGCGCGCATGGTCGAGCGGATGATTGGCCGCCGCACCGGCACGGGCGGCTCCGCGGGCGTCGACTACCTCGACACGACGGCGCTCCGCTACCGCGTCTTTCGTGAGCTGTGGGCGGTGCGGACCATCCTCGTTCGCGCCCAGGACCTGCCGCCCCTCGAAAACCCCGAGCTCTACGGGTTCGCCGGCGGGAGCTGAATGCGGAGCCTGGGAGCGCTGCTCCTCTTGCTCGCCGCCTGCGCGCTCGTCGCCGGCGACGCGCAATCGGCGAGCCCGCCGCGGACGGGCGAAGCCACGGCGTGCGAAGGGGCTCGCCCTCCCCTTCCCCAGTCGCTCTTCTACGAGCTCCGCGCGGGCGCCTTTCCCGGCTCGGGGCGACCCGACGTCGCCGTGCACGTGCCCCCGGGCTTCGACGCGACGCGCCGGCCCGGGGTCGTCGTGTACTTCCACGGCTGGGACGGCTGCGTGCAGGCGGCGCTGGGCGACGACGACGTGCCCTGCAGCGACGGCGGAGACGCGAGAGCCGCGTCCCACCTTGCCGCACAGCTCGATGCGGCGCGCGTCAACGCGCTGCTCGTCGCGGTCGAGCTCCGGGCCGACCTGTCGACGGGAGAACCCGGGCAGCTGGCGACGCTGGGGGGGCTCCGCTCGCTCCTGCGGGAGCTGTTCGACGAGCACCTGGGCCCCGCGCTCGGGGAGCGGTGCTCGCTGGAGGTCGACGCGCTCGATCGCGTGGTCGTCGTGGCGCATTCCGGCGGCTACCAAGCGGCCGCCACGGTCCTCGCGATGGGGGACGTGCCGGCGGTCCGGGAGGTCGTCCTCCTCGACGCCCTTTACGGCGCCGACGACGTATTCGAGCGATGGGTCGGTGACGCTCTCGTCGACGCATCGCGCCGCTTCGTCGATCTTTACACCTGCTGCGGCGGCACGCTCGAGCGCTCGCGCGGGCTGGCGGCGCGTTTCGCCTCGCCGTGGACCCTCGACGACGACGGTGAGTCGGACCTGAGCGCGGTTGCTCTGGAAGAGCCGCTCGTCTTCAAGCGTGTGCCGCGTGCGCACGGCGAGCTACCCGCCGCGTACCTTCGCCCGGTCCTCGAGACGGCAGGATTCGCGCCGCTCGCGCATTGAAAGATTGCGCTGTCGTCGTGATGAGGGCCCGCACTCCGCGTGAGCCGCGTGAGCCGCGTGACCGCGTGACCGTGTGACCATGTGACCGTGTGAGCGCGTCGTCGCCAATGCTGCGCACTCATGCGACCGAAGTGATGGAAGAGCTCGAGTTTCCGCGTTGCAAACGCCTCGAGCACGCTACTGTGAAACCGTTGGCGATGAGTGCCGTCGCCGCGCGGATCTTTCCGAGCCGCGCGTGTCCCCGATAGTGACTCATCCGCTTCGACGACCCGAAACATGAGCCGCCGACGCCCGCATCTACTCCTCGTATCCAGGATCGCCCGCCTGCTCGCGTGCACGACGGTCGCGCTGGTGGCGTTCGTCGCCACGCCGTCGGCGGGCCGCTCGCCCGTCTCGCGGTTCGACGCGTTGCCGCGCCCCGACGAGCGACTCACGCAGCCGATCTGGCTTCCTCACTGCGGGATGCGCATCGTGGAGTGGCGCTCGACGGCCGCGCTGCGGGCCGAGACGGCTCCCTCCGACCAGGCGCTGGCGACGATCGACGAGACGTGCCGCGACGCTTTCGATCGCTACGGAGAATTCCTCCGCGCCAAGAAGCTGCCGCGTCTTCATGCGCAGCCCGACATGCTGCCGGCCATCTCGCTGCTCCCCGGCAACACGCTGCTCGACGGCAAGTCGGGACGCGCGCTGAACGACATCCCGTCGCGCTTCGAGGCCGTGGCCCCCGGCTGCTGCTACTGGGGCCTCTACGTCGACTCGCTGAATCACCTGTTTCTCCGCAACGACCCGCTCATCAAGGACGCGGACGGCGCGCTGGTCGCGAACCCGCGCTTCGTTCGCACGCTGACGCACGAGATCTCGCACGTGCTCAGCGCTCGGCTCGGCGTCTGGGACGTCGTCGGGTACGACCGTCAGCGCGACGAGGATCTGGCCGAGGAGTTCGTCGCGTACATGGGGATGCGTTTCCCCGCGGAGAGCTCGGCCGAGGACCTCGCCTACCACCGCGGCCGCATCCCGCGCATGCCTGCGGTCATCAGCGAGTCGCACCCGCGGCCGCAGTCGCCCCTCCCGAGCGCGACCGCGAACACCAGCCCGCAGCGCTGAGCGTGGCGTAGGCTCACGGGGCCATGCCCCGCGCAGCCGTCGCCCTCTTCGTCGCGTCGCTCGCCCTCGCCGCGTGCGCCTCCCACGCGCCCGCGCCCACGCCTCCCCCCGCGCCTGCCCCCTCGCTCGCGCTCACACCCACACCCACGCCCGCGCCCACGCCCGCGCCCGCACCCGCTCCCCCTCCCGACCCCGCCGCCGCCGCCTCCTCCTGGCGCGCCGCCCACCGCCTCATCGACCTTCACACCCACATCGACCCGACGCCCGAGCACATGGCCCTCGCCGTGCGCGTCTTCGACGCCGTCGGCATCGGCGTCGCCGTGAACCTCAGCGGAGGCACGACCACTCACGCGAAGAACCAGGCCTCCGAGCTCGAGCAGGTGAAGTCGTTCGCCGACGCGCACTTTCCGGGCCGGTTCCTCGAGTACATGAACCTCGACTACGCGGACTGGGACTCGCCGGAGTTCGCGAAGAACGCCGTCGCGCAGGTCGAAGCGGGCGCCCGGCTCGGAGCGGCCGGCTTCAAGGAGTTCAAGCGGCTCGGCCTCTACCTCCGCGACCGGCACGGCAAGCTCCTCGCGATCGACGACCCGAAGCTCGACCCCATGTGGCGCCGCCTCGGCGAGCTCGGAATGCCCGTCTCCATCCACGCCGCCGACCCGAAGGCCTTCTGGGAGCCGTACGACGAGCACAACGAGCGCTGGGCCGAGCTCCGCGATCACCCGAAGTGGTGGTTCGGCGATCCGAAGAAGTTCCCCCCGCGCATGGACCTCTTGCACGCGCTCGAGCGCGTCGTCGCGCGGCACCCGGAGACGACGTTCGTCTGCGTTCACATGGGCAACGACGCCGAGGACCTCGACTGGGTCGACGCCCAGCTCGACGCGCACCCCAACATGCGGGTCGACATCGCCGCGCGCGTCCCCGAGTTCGGGCGGCAGGATCCGGAGAAGGTCCGCGCCTTCTTCGTGAAGCACGCCGACCGCATCTTCTTCGCCACCGACTTCCAGGTGTACGACCGCATGACGCTCGGCTCCGGCGGCAACGGACCGCCGCCCACCGAGGCCGACGCCGTCTCCTTCTTCGAGAAGCACTGGCGCTTCTTCGAGACCGCCGACCTGCATTTCCCCCACATGACGCCCATCCAGGGAGACTGGACCATCAGCGGCATCCATCTCCCCGTCGACGTCCTCCGCAAGGTGTACTTCGAGAACGCCGAGAAGCTCCTCGCCCGGCCGCTCGCGGCGCTCAAGCCTCCGCCGTGACCGACGCGGTCCGCGCGGTCGAGGAGCGAAGCACCGGGTTGCGCCGGGAGCTGCGCACGGGCGATCTGGTGCTCGCGCAGATCGTGCTCGTCGTGGGCTCGACGTGGGTGGGCGTCGCGGGAAAGCTCGGCGACGCGCACGTCGTCTACTGGGTCCTCGCGGCGGCGCTCTTCTTCGGGCCGCTGGCGGCCGTCGTCGTCTTCCTCAACGACTGCTGGGCCCTCGAGGGAGGCCTCTACCAGTGGGCGAAGCTCGGCTTCGGGAGCGCCTGGGGGTTCCTCGTCGGGTGGAACCTGTGGCTGTGGGCCGTCGTGAACATGGCGTCGCTGGGCCTCGAGGTGGCGACGTCGCTCTCGTACGCGCTGGGCGAGCGCGGCGCGTGGATGGCGACGAGCCGCCCTTTCATCGCCCTCACCAACGTGATCGTCGTCGGCTCCCTCGCGCTCGCCTGCGCCGTCGGTCTCCGCATCGGCAAGTGGGTGCACAACGCGGGAGGCGCGGTGGGCGTCGGGACGTACGCGGTGCTCATGCTCCTGCCGGTGGTGAACCTCCTCGCGGGCGCGCACGTCGAGTGGCACCCGCTCCGCGCCCGCGCGCCGCACGTGACGCTCCTCAGCCTCAACGTGCTCGGCAAGATGGGCTTCGGCGCCTTCAGCGGCTTCGAGTACGTCGCCATCTTCGCGGGCGAGGCGCGCGCCCCCTCGAGGGCCATCCGACACGCCACGTGGATCGCCGGACCCATCGTCGTCCTCATGTTCGTCCTCGGCACGAGCGGCGTCCTCGCCTTCTCGCAGCCCGACGACATCGACCTCATCGCTCCCCTTCCGCAGGCCATCGCGCTCGGCACGCGGAGCCTCCCCTTGCTCGCGTGGCTCGTCCCCGCCGCGGCGCTCGGGATCGCCTTCCGCGCGATGGCGTGGGGGAGCGCGGCGTTCGCCGGCGTGGCGCGCCTGCCGATGGTCGCCGGGTGGGACGGCCTCGTCCCGGCCGGCTTCACGCGCCTGCATCGACGTTACAAGACGCCCCTCTGGTCCATCGCGGTCCTCGCCGTGACGGCGCTGGCCCTCGGGGCCATCGGGATGATCGGCGTCGGCATGCAGGAGGCGTGGCAGCTCTTCGGCAACGCGTGCCTCGTCTTCTACGCGCTCACCTATCTCGTGATGTTCGGCATTCCCCTGGTCGCGCCGCGCACGTTGCCGAAGAGGCCGCGGCCCCTGCTCCGCGTCGCCTGCGCGTCGGGCTTCGCGATGACCGTCCTCTTCATCGTGCTCAGCGTCGTGCCGATCGTCGCCGTCGAGAGCACGTGGGCCTTCACCGCGAAGATCGTGGTCGTCATCGTCACGGCGAACGCGGTCGGCGTGGGCCTCTGGGTCGCGGCATCCAACAAGAAGGGGACGAAGACGAGGGCGACCGGCTAGATGGCCGAGCGCGATGGTCGATCAGGCACCACCCGATGCCGCGCCAGCGGCATCAGCACCGCGAGCGACCTGCGACGATGACTGGGACGCCGTCGAGCGTGGCTGGGAGGATTTCCGTCGTCGCTGGGAGGTGGGTGACGACGACCGGGAGCCCGGCGACGCTCGCCGGGCACCCAGCGACGACGACCGGGAGCCCGGCGACGCTCGCCGGTGAGCCAGCGACGACGACTGCGAGCCCAGCAACGGTCCCAGACTAGGCGCGGACGTCGGGATACTCGTCGTCCTCGATCCGCCACGCCTCGCTCTCGGCGGCGCGCGCCCATTTCTGCATGCCGGGGTGGGCGAGCATCGCGTCGAGGTAGGCGCGCTGGACGCCGTCGAGCGACACCTCGTACGTGCGGAAGCGGAACGCGACCGGGGCGTACATGGCGTCGGCGACCGAGAAGCGCCCGAAGAGATACGGGCCTCCCTGCCCGAAGCGCGTGCGGCAGTCGCTCCAGATTGCGCGAACGCGCTCGATGTCGCGGAGCGACGCGGGCGTCCTCCCGCAGCCCGGCAGCCGCGCGCGAACGTTCATCGGCATGCTGGAGCGGAGGGCCGGGAAGCCCGAGTGCATCTCGGCGCTCACGGCGCGGGCGCAGGCGCGCGCGATGCGGTCGTCCGGCCAGAGGCGCGCGTCGGGGAACGCCTCGGCGAGGTGCTCGCCGATGGCCAGGGAGTCCCAGACCCGTACCTCGTCGTGGTGCAGGGCCGGGATGCGCCCCGACGGGGAGTGCTCGGCGATGAGGGCCTGCGTCTCGGGCCGGCCGAGAGGGATGACCACCTCGCGGTACGGGACGCCGGCGTGCTCGAGCGGGAGCCAGCCCCGGAGCGACCAGGAGGAGTAGTTCTTGTTGCCGATGGCGATGGTGATGGACGGCATGGCCCGGACGGTACCGAGCGGACGGCGACTGTGAAAGACACGCCTCACCCTCCAGGACACGGTTGTCGTGTGCTCGACGTCGAAATGCGCCGTCCGCCCGGGCGGTCGAGGCCCGGTACGGTCACTGCAGAGGCGTCGGCCCATGAAAGCTTGGAATTGCCTGACCCTCGCAGCGATCGCGTGCACGGTGAGTCTGACGCTGGCCTGCAGCGGCAAGACGGTGAGCGGGGACGACCCGGACGGCGGTGGAGGGAGCAGCGGCGGGGGCGGCGGCGGAATCGCCGGGGCTTGCGACGACTACTTCCAGGCGGCCTTCAGCGGCAGCTGCCCGGGCACCCTCGATCCGCCGCCAAGCGAGGTCGCGCACCTCCAGTCTCGGTTCGACACGCTGTGCGTCGACGACCTGGGTCTTCCGGGGGTCGGCATCACCGCCGACCAGCTGGAGGCGTGCGTCGCGGCGATCAAGTCGACCTCGTGCGCCGTGCTCTACGACGAGTACGGCGCCTGTGACTTCGGCAGCACCGGGTCTCTCGCGGCAAGCGCGTCCTGCGTCACCGACTCGCAGTGCCAGAGCGGAGGTTGCTCGGCGGGCTCGGAGGGGCCCGATGGGGGCTCGCTCGCTTGCGGGACCTGCGCGCTGCCCGCTGCCGTCGGCGCCTCGTGCGCCAACGGTCAGTCGTGCGGGCCCAACGCGGTCTGCAACGGCGGCGCGAACGGCGCGCAGACCTGCGTCGCGATCACGATCGTGGGCGCGGGCGGAGCCTGCGACTACGACGAGCTGCGTTGCGGCTCGGGGCTGCAGTGCAACACGACCGGCGTGTGCGCGGCGCTCGGGGGCGCGGGGACCCCCTGCCAGGAGGACGGGCAGTGTGCGGGGCCGCTCGTCTGCCCCGCGGTGAACGGGACCTCGACGTGCCAGCCCGCGGGCGCGGTGGGTGGCCCCTGCATCAGCACGGCCGAGTGCGCGTCGGGGCTGGGATGCGACTTCTCGAGCCACCAGTGCACGGCGGTGACGTGGGTCGGCGCGGGCCAGACGTGCAACACTGGCAGCATCCAGTGCCTGTCGGGGAGCTGTACGATCTCGGGTGCGGCCGCCACGGGGACCTGCCCGACGGTCATCCCCGACGGTCAGCCCTGCGACCTCTCCGACATCACGACCACGTGCGACGCGTTCGCGCAGTGCACGGGAGGCGTCTGCGTCCTCGGTTACCCCAGCTGCCCCTGACCGTCACCGCGCCAGGATCGGCTCGATCTCCTCGACGATCTTCTTCCGCCAGACGGCGATGGCCGACTCGCCGCGCATCAGCCGGTCCGTCTCCTCGAGGACCTCGTCGAGCGGCGTGAGGAGGACGTACGGGTCGAACTTGCACGCGGCGCGCGTCAGCCCGGGTCCGACCCATCCGGCCATGAAGGCTCGCTCCCCCTCGGCCAGCGCGCGCACCGCGGCGTTGGCGAGGCGGGCGCCGAGCAGCCGGTCGAACCCGGTCGGCGTTCCCCCGCGCACGACGTGACCGAGCACCGTCACGCGCGTGTCCACGTCCGGCAGCGTCGTCGCCACGCGCAGGTCGATCCGCTCCTTGAGGGTCGGCGCGTCGATCTTCACGCCCTCGGCCTTCACGACGAGCACGCGCCGCTTGCCCGAGTCGCGTGCGTACGCCGCCTCCATCGCCCGGGCGACGCCCTCGACGATCTCCGCCTCGCTTCGGTTCGCCTCCGGAACGAGGACCGCGTCGGCGCCAGCGGCGATCGCGGAGGTCATCGCCAGGTATCCGCAGTCCCGGCCCATCACCTCGATGAAGAAGGTGCGGCGATGCGCGCTCGCGGTGTCGGCGATGCGGTCACACGCCTCGACGATGGTGTTGAGCGCCGTGTCGACGCCGATGGACATCGACGTGCACGCGAGATCGTTGTCGATCGAGGCAGGGAGCCCCGCCACGGCCACGACGTCGGCCAGCGTGCGGGCTCCGGCCAGCGAGCCGTTGCCGCCGATGACGACGAGGGCCCGGATGTCGTGCGCGGCGAGCGTCGCGCGCGCACGCCGCTGCCCGTCCGGCGTGGGGAAGACCTTCGAGCGCGCGGAGCCGAGGAGCGTCCCCCCGCGTCGCGCCGCGTCGTCGACCGCGCGCAGATCGATCGGCCGGACCCGCCCCTCGAGCAGCCCGACGTACCCCTCCTCGACCCCGACCATCTCGAAGCCCAGCGACGCCCCGACGCGAGAGGCGCCGCGGAGGGCGGCGTTCATGCCCGGCGCGTCCCCACCGCTCGTGAGGAGGGCAACGCGGTCACCGCGGGACAAGAGGGCCATGGGCGAAATAGTATAGGGGTCTGCAACGAAGAGGGCAGCGCACGCGCCCGAGATGCCGTTAGCCCTTCCTCACGTCAGCGCCCTCCACGTCGCCGACCCCCCCGTGCTCGACGGGCGGCTCGACGACGCGGCGTGGGGTCGAGCGCCGGTGAGCGCGGCCTTCGTGCAGAAGGCGCCCCTCGAGGGGGCCGGGCCCACCGAGCGGACCACCGTACGCGTCGTGTACGACGACGACGCGCTGTGGATCGGCGTCGACTGCGTGCAAGCGGGCGCCCCGGTCGTTGCGAGCCTGACGCGGCGCGACCGCGAGGTGGAGGCCGACTGGGTGAGCGTCTCGCTCGACACCCGGCGGGACGGCAAGAGCGCGTTCGTCTTCGAGGTGAACGCCGGCGGGGCGCTGCTCGACGCCGTGCGGTTCAACGACAGCGACTTCTCCGCGGACTGGGACGAGAACTGGGACGCGCGCGTGGCGGTGCGACCGGGCGGCTGGTCGGCGGAGTACCGCATCCCCTTTCGCATCCTCCGCTACCAGACGCTCCCCGTGCAGTCGTGGGGCTTCGAGGTGCGCCGCTACGTCTCGATGAAACAGGAGGTCGACGAGTGGGCGCTCGTCTCGCGCAGCGCGGGCGGCGAGGTGTCGCACTACGGCAAGCTCGACGGATTGGCGGGGCTCTCGGCGCGAACGCCGTTCGAGCTGCGTCCCTTCGTCGTCGGACGCCTGCGGCGGCAGGACGCGACCAGCCTCACGGTGCCGACGGTGGGCAACACGACCTTCACGAACAATCTGCCGGGCGTCACGGACTTCACGCCGACCGCGGGCGTCGACCTCAAGTGGCACCCGTCGCAGGAGCTCACGCTCGACGCGACCATCAACCCCGACTTTGCCCAGGTCGAGGCCGACCAGCTCGTGCTGAACCTGACGACCTTCGAGACCTACTATCCCGAGAAGCGCCCCTTTTCCTCGAGGGGAACGACATCTTCTCGACCCCCACGCAGATGCTCTACACGAGGCGCATCGGGCGCGTACCGGCCGTCCCGACGCTGCGACCCAGCGAAGGGCTCCTCGACGTCCCGCTGCCGACGACCATCTACGGCGCGAGCAAGCTGACGGGCCGACTCGCCGAAGGGTGGACCGTCGGTACCCTCCAGGCCCTGACCGCGCCGAGCACCGTGCCCGTCCTCGCCGCCGACGGCTCGCACGTCGCGCGGGTCGTCGAGCCGCTGTCGGCGTGGAACGTGCTCCGCGTCCGGCGGGACTTCGGCGACCGCGCGTACGTCGGACTCATGGCCACGAACGTGACTCGCGCCGAGAAGAGCTCCGACTACCCGCTGGCCGCTCCCGGCCAGACGCTGTGCCCCCTCTCGGCGCAGGCCGCGAAGAGCACGACCCTCGTCTCGCCCGGCGCGCGGTGCTTCGACGACGCCTACGTGGCGGCCGCCGACTGGCGATGGCGCTCGCCGGGAGGCGACTGGGCCAGCAACGGTCAGGTGCTCGGCTCGATGCTCGCGCACGGACCGCCTCGCGCGGTGCCCGACGGCACGGTGATCCGCCCGGGCGACGTCGGGACCGGAGTGACCGGGTACCTCGGCAAGGAGGGCGGCCAGCACTGGGTCGGCGACGGGTGGGGCGGCTTCGCGGGTCGCAAGTTCGACGACAACGACGTCGGCTACAACGCGCGCGGCAACGTCGTCCTCGGCGGCGTGGACCTCGAGTACCGGACGCTCGTGCCGTGGTCGGAGCTGCTCGAGACGCACACGCGGCTGGAGGGGTGGGACAGCACGAACGTCGCCGGCCTCAACATCGGGAGCGGCGTCAACGTGAACACGGCGGGCAAGCTCGCCAACTTCTGGCGCTACTTCGTCCAGATCCACGCGAGGCCGACGCGCTTCGACGACCGCGAGTTCGGCGACGGCGCGGCGCTCGAGCGCGCGGCCGTGGTGGCCGGGAACGACACGCGCATCCAGAGCGACACGACGAAAGCCGTCGCCGTCTCGCTCCACGGCCGGCCCGAGGCGCTGGAGCACGGCGGGTACAACTTCAGCGCGGACGCGGACCTCCTCCTGCGCGTGCTCCCGCAGCTCGACTTCGACCTCGCGCCGACCTTCACCGCGAACGTGGGCGAGCCGCGCTACGCGACGACCGGCTCGGTCGCCGGCGAGTACCTGCTGGGCCACCTCGACGCGAAGAGCGTCGGCGCCACGCTGCGCGCGACCTACACGTTCTCGTCGCGCCTCTCGGTGATCGCCTACGCGCAGCTCTTCCTGGCGTCGGGGCACTACTCGGGCTTTCTCACGTACCTCTCGAACCCTTCGGGTCCGCGCCCCGTGGTGCGGCTCGACGAGCTTCGCCCCGCGCCTCCGCCGTCGAGCAACCCGGACTTCGAAGAGGGCGCGCTCAACGCCAACGTGGTGCTCCGCTGGGAGTACCGCCTGGGGTCGCTGATCTACCTCGTCTACACGCGCTCGCAGGTGCCCAACGTGTCCCTGGCGCCGGGCGAAGAGGCGACCCTGGATCTGGGAGCCGCGCGCCGGGCGCCGGCCGCGGACGTGATCATCTTGAAGGTCTCGTACTGGTGGGGGTGAGCATGATCGGCGGGGCGCCTCGCGGCGCACTCCGGCGCAGCATCGAGCCGCGGGCGCGCGGTTTCCGGCGGCACTCGAGTTGCTTTCACGGCGCGGCGTGAGGTCCGACATGCATCGCAAGCTGGCGGGTACGGTGATCGCGGTCGTGGCGCTCGCGGCCTGCGGAGGGGTGACGGCGGGCGGTCCTCTCGGGGGCAGCGATGGGGGAGGGTCGTCGAGCTCCGGCGGATCGAGCAGCTCCGGCTCGAGCGGCGGCTCGAGCAGCAGCTCGGGAAGCTCGGGGAGCGGCTCGGGGGGCAGCTCGAGCAGCGGCTCGTCGAGCGGGAGCTCCAGTGGGAGCTCGAGCGGCGGCTCGTCGAGCGGGGGAGACGCGGGGCGGGTGCCCGTCAACCATCGCCCGAACGACGCGCAGTGCTCCACGCCCGCGCCGCCCGGCGACTGCAACTTCAGCAACGGCCCTCCCGGAGAGTGCAACAGCGACAGCAGCTGCACCGACGGAGGCCCCAGCGGGCGATGCGTCGAATCCGGGGGAGGCGCCCTCTACTGCAGCTGCACCTACGACACGTGCGCCGACGACGCGGCGTGCCCGAACGGAAACACCTGCGCGTGCCACGGCTCGCCGTACATGGGAGGCGCAGGCAACACGTGCATGCCCGGCAACTGTCGGGTCGACGCCGATTGCGAGGGCGGCTCCGGGTACTGCTCGCCCGCGTACAACGTGAGCTCCTGCGGCAGCCTGGCCGGATACTACTGCCACACCGCGCAGGACGAGTGCGTCGACGACTCCGATTGCTCGTCGTCGAACGGCCCCCAGGTGTGCACGTACTCGACGTCGGCGTTGCGATGGCAGTGCCACGTGCAGGAGCTCTGCGGCTAGGGCCTCGGTCAGTGGCCGGGTGGGACCATCCGGGGAGGAAAGCTCGAAGGGTGTCCCGACGGCGCCGACGCCGCCGACCCCGCCGGCGCCGGCGCTGGCAGAGCGCCCGGAGCCCCTGCGGGCGGGAGCGCCGACGTGGTCAGCTCGAGCGGGAGAAAGACGCTCACGAGCGGGCCTTGGTTCTTCGGGAACTCGGCGTTGCGGAGCACCTGAAGAATGCACATCGCCGTATCCTTGTCGGCCAGCGACTGGTCGGCGGGAGCGGCGCCGATGACCTTCCCGTCGGGGTTGACCTTGATCTTGACCGCCAGCTTCCCCTCGAGGTCGGGCTTTCTCTCGAGGCCCCGCTTGTAGCACTCGTTCATCGCCGGCGTGGCGTCGACCACGACCCTGGCGACGTCCTTCGCGTCCATCACCCCGATGATCTGCGGCTCCCCGAACGGCCGCACCATCGGGACTCCCTTGCCCTTGGCCGGCATGACGGGCCCTTCCAGCGTCTTGGCGAGGTCGCACGTGAAGATGTCGACCTTGTTTGCGTCGTCCCTCAGGAGGTTGGCGCGATCGGCCGGCGTCGCGGCCTTGCGCAGCGCGTCCCCCACGTCCTTCGTTCGAGGGCTCTTCGCGCTCTGGTCGATCCAGTCCTCGAGCCGCTGGAGACGGGCCGCGTCTTCCTGCTCGGCGAGATGGCTGAAGGCCACGTTCGAGCACAGGTGCTGGATGTCGGCGCGGTAGTCGCCTTCGGCCGCCGCCTTTTCGAAGGCCGCCACCATGGGGCAGGACGCGATGCCGAGGGTGCCCGCCTCGCTCTTCAGCCGCTTGGCGCGCTCGACGAGCTTCGCGTCGCTCAGCGCCGAGAAGAAGGTATTGCCCTCCGGCGTCGTGAGGTGCTGTCGCACGTACGCCGTGACCTTCGACGTGTCCTTGTCGAGCATGTAGCCGGAGTCGGCCTCCCCGTTGCAGATGGTGTGGACGTCGGCCTTGTAGGTGGAGCCCAGAAGCTTCCAGCCGATGACGCCGAAGACGAGCAGCGCGCCCGCCAGACCCCACGCTCGCCAGTCGCTCACCCACCCCGTGTCGGGCAGCGTCGCCGGGGTCGTCTTCTTCTGCGCGGGCTTCTTCGGGCTCTTCTTCGCGGTCGAGGTGGCCTCTGCCATAGGGTCTTGGCTGGGGAGATAGCACCGGCGCGTGGCGGCGCGACGAAAACTTGGCCGCCCGCGCGGCGGGATGCGAATCGTCGAGGCATGGCCCAGGTTCCCGGTTCTGCTGGCTCCGCCTGTTGCGTGTGCGGCGCGAAGGACGCCCGAGCGCTGGTCCAGGTGGTCTTGCGGGGCGGCGCGCGCGCCACGCTCTGCGGGTCGCACGCCGTCATGCATCGGCGCTCCACCGTTCAGGCGTCGTCGGAGCTCGAGCTTCGCCGCCTTTTGCGCGATCGCCGGGGACGCCGCGACCGCCGGGACGATCAGGACGAGCTCGGGGCCGCGCTGAACGCCGCGTTCAACGGCGACAAGCGCGGACCGGACCGCCGCCGCGCTTCCTGAGAGACGCCGAATACGCGCCCCCCCCGCAAGGCCGTTGCCGCTCCGAGCGTGGGCACCGAGCCGGCTCGTGATGTATACGGCTTCTCGAGGGAGAATCGCGGAACATGGCGCTTTACTTGGTGACGGGCGGAGCGGGATTCGTCGGCTCCTCCATCGCGGAGGCGCTGCTCGCCGCGGGGGACACGGTCCGCATCCTCGACGACTTTTCCAGCGGACGGCGCCAGAACCTCGAGAGCCTGCGCGGTCCCTGCGAGCTCATCGAAGGGACCATCGTGGATCCGGAGACGGTCACGCGCGCCGTGCGCGGCGTCGAGGTCGTCTTCCACGAAGCCGCCATCCCGAGCGTCCCTCGCTCCGTGGAGCGGCCGCAGGCGACGATGCTCGCCGGCGTGCAGGGAACCACGGTGGTCCTCGACGCGGCCCGCCAGGCGGGGGTGAAGCGCGTCGTCTTCGCAGCCAGCTCCGCCGCCTATGGCGAGACGCCGACGCTGCCGAAGGTCGAGACCATGTCCCCGCAACCGCTGTCGCCCTACGCGGTGAGCAAGCTGACGTGCGAGCACCTGATGCGCGTGTTCGCGAATCTCTACGGGCTCGAGACGGTGAGCCTGCGGTATTTCAACGTCTTCGGCCCGCGCCAGGACCCGAAGAGCGAGTACGCCGCGGTCGTGCCCAGGTTCGTGACGGCCGCGTTGCGCGACGAGCGCCCGGTCATCTACGGCGACGGGGAGCAGACTCGCGATTTCTGCTTCATCGAGAACGCGGTGCGCGCGAACCTCCTCGCGGCGACGACGTCCAGCAAGCTGCGCGGACAGGTGACCAACGTCGCCTGCGGCGAGCGCACGTCGCTCAACCAGCTGCTCGGGTACCTCCGCGAGCTCACCGGGTCGACGCTCGAGGCCGACCACCGTCCGCCGCGCCGGGGGGACGTGCGCGACTCCCTGGCCGACGTGACCGCCGCGCGCGAACTGTTCGGCTACGAGCCCCGGGTGGACGTCCGCGAAGGGCTGAGGCGCACGCTGGAAGCGTTTCGCAGCGTCCCCTGAGCCGCGCGATGGCCCTGCCTCCCGGCCCCTCGGCTCCCCCCGTCATCCAGGTTCTCCGCTGGATTCGCACGCCCTTCCGGGTGATGGAGGAATGCCAGGCTCGGTTCGGGGACGCCTTCACGATGCGGTTGCCCGGGATGCGGTCGGGGGTCGTCGTTCTCGGCGACCCGCTCGCCGTGAAGCAAGTCTTCGGGCTGGGACCGGAGGAGGCGCACGCCGGCAAGGCCAACTTCCTCCTCGAGCCCGTGCTCGGGCAGCACTCGCTGCTGCTCCTCGACGGAGCCGAGCACCTCCGGCAGCGCAAGATGATCCTCCCCGCCTTCCACGGCGAGCGCATGCACGCCTATGGCCGGACGATGCTCGACGTCGCCGACGCGTCGATCGACGGCTGGCCGCTCGGCGACACGTTCCCCGTGCACCGGCCGATGCAGGACGTCACGCTCCAGATCATCGTTCGCACGGTGTTCGGGGTCGAGGAGGGACCACGGCTGGCGGCGCTGGCCGTGGCGCTCAAGGCGATGCTCGACGCGACGGCGAATCCGATCCTCCTCTTTCCCTTGATGCAGCGTGACCTCGGACCGGTGAGCCCCTGGGGACGCTTCCGGCGGCAGGCGCGGCGCGCGAGCGACATTCTCCGCGCGGAGATCCGCCGGGGACGCGAGAAAGGCAGCTCGGGGCGTCTCGACGTGCTGGCGATGATGCTCGAGGCTCGCGACGAGAACGGGCGACCGCTCAGCGACGACGAGGTCCACGACGAGCTGGTGACCCTGCTCGTCGCCGGTCACGAGACGACCGCGACCGCGCTGGCCTGGACGCTGCGGTGGCTGCTGCCCGACCGGGCGCTCCTCCGGCGATTGACCGAGGAGGTCGCGTCCGCCGGCGGCGACCCGGCGCGCATCGCCAAGCTCGCGTTGCTCGACGCGACCGTGAAGGAAGCCCTGCGCCTTCAGCCGGTCATCCCGATGGTCGGTCGCGTCTTGCAAGAGCCGATGCGCGTGGCCGGCCTGGACCTGCCCGCGGGCGCCTTCGTCGCCCCGGCGATCTACCTCGTCCACCGGAACCCCTCGCTCTATCCGGAGCCGGAGCGGTTCCGGCCGGAGCGCTTCGTCGACTTCAAGCCCGCCGCCTGGGAGTGGCTCCCCTTCGGGGGCGGGATCCGAAGGTGTGTCGGCGCCGCGTTCGCGATGTACGAGATGAAGATGGTGCTGGCGGCGATGCTCCCGCGCGTCGAGATGCACCTGAGGAGCGAGCGAGTGCGAGGCGTCCGGCGGACCATCACGATCACGCCGGAGGGCGGCCTCCGCGTGGTCCTGACGGCGAAGCGGTCGAGAGCCGCGAGCGCGAAGGCGGCCTGAGCCCACGCGCTACGGCGCGGCGGCCTCGACCCCCGGAGCCTCGGTCGGCGTGAGGCGCTCTCCCGGGGACCAATCGGGCCGGACGACGTAGCGCACGAGGCCCGTCGCAAAGCCGGCTCCCTGAGCGACGTGGACGAGCGGGAAGATGGCCCAGACGACCGGCACCGCGAGGGGTCCCTCTTGCCTGCCGACGCGGACGGCCTCGGCGCCGGTGGCCAGCGCGTAGGCACCGAGGGACCACTTGGCCAGCGGCTGCCAGCGGGACGTGGCCACGAGCGCGGCCTCGCCCAGCAACCACAGAAACGGCATCGCCGGGCCCCACGAGGCCGAGCCGCGATGCTTGAGGAGCGTCCTCGCGCGTCCCTGGCCGTAGCGGAAGTACTGGCGAGCGAGCGCGCGCACGGACCCGCGCGGGTGGTAGTTGAGGCCGATTTCAGGGCTCGAGTACGCGCGCCCGCCGGCATCGGCGATTCGCCGATCGAGCTCGATGTCCTCGCTGGACAGCGCGTTGGGGTCGAACAGGCCCACGCGCTCGAACACCTCGCGCCGGAAGGCGCCCGGCCAGACGCCCTCCACCCAGCCTTCGTTGTCCTCCGACGGGTACCTCGAGCCGGCGACGCCGAGCGGGCTGGCGAGCGCCGCGGCGACGCACCGTTGAAAGAAGGTCGTGCCCTTGGGCTTCGCGGGCCCACCCACGTTGTCCGCACCCGTGCGCTCCAGGACGGCGACGCACTTTCGGACGAAGTCGGGGGCATAGTCGGCGTGGACGTCCATCCGGACGATGTACGCACCGCGAGCCCGGCGAATGCACTCGTTGAGCCCGCCGGCGGGGACGCGCGCCGTGTTGTCGAGGAGACGGATACGGCTGTCCTCGGCAGCCAGGCGCGACAGGATCTCCCGCGTCGCGTCCATGCTCATTCCGTCGGCCACCAGGATCTCCAGCCGATCGTGAGGCCAGTCCTGCGTCAGCGCCGATCGGACGCAGCCCTCGATGTGGGCCTCCTCGTCGCGGCAGGGGATGACGACGGTGACGAGGGGCTGGTCCGAGCGACCTGGCGGGCCTGGAATGAGCGCCATGAAGCCCGGAAGTATAGGCCCCCAGTACCCCAAGCGCACGAGGACCCTTCCCAAGAGCCTCGGACTTCACCTAATGTGCCTCGCCGAATCGAGGAGACCTTCATGCGGACCAAGAACGTATCCACTGCACTGCTCGCGGCGCTCATGCTGGGCGCCTCGTTTGCGGCCATCGGTTGTCATGCTCAGGCGCAGGTCGCGGTCGCAACGCCGCCCCCGCCGCCTCCGCCGCCCCCGCCGCCGCCCCCCCCGCCGCCGCCGCCTCCTCCCCCGCCGCCTCCGCCGCCGCCCCCCATGAAGGGCGCGCAGCTCGATATTCCGGGGGAGATCGAGTTCGACGTCGGCGCCGCGACCATTCGCGACACCGCGAACTCGCACGCCGTGCTCGACACGGTCCTCAAGGTGCTGTCGACGACCCCGCAGATTGGCCGGGTGCGCGTCGAGGGGCACACCGACAGCGACGGCAACCCGCAGGGCAACCTCGCGCTCAGCGAGAAGCGCGCGGGTAGCGTCATCGCCTGGCTGACCGGCAAGGGCATCGACGCGAAGCGCCTCCACGGCGTGGGCTGCGGCGCGAAGGACCCGCTCGTCCCGAACACCTCGGTCGAGAACAAGCAGAAGAACCGCCGGACCGAGTTCGACGTCGAGGACGTCGACGGACACAAGCCCGACGGTTACACGGACGCGTGCGTGCCCAACCCGGCCCTGCACCACTGATCGACGCGGCTCGACGTAGGGCGCAATTCACTCGGATTGCGCCCCGCGTCGGTCGTTTTCACCGCACCGATGCCCGCGAACGCTCCGGCATGGGCGTCGTTTGCGGGGTGTCCTCCGCGGGCGCAGCGATCGTACCGTGGAGCCAGTCGAAGAGCGGAATCGTCACGTTGAAGTTCCAGCGCTGCATGAGGCGCGGGTCGTGGTGGCGCCCGTGATGCCGACGCAGCACGCGGACGAACGCGAGGCGGCCGACGAAGCTGTCCGGCGGCAAGTGATACGAGAGGTGTGAGAGCTCGTAGCCGACCATGTAGAGGCCGCCCGTCAGGAGCACGAGCCAGCCCGTGTTGGCGCTGAGCAGGAAGCCCACGAGCGCGGCCATCGGGGCGAGCAGGATCACGATGGTGAGGACGCCGGCGGCGGGGATGAGGACCAGGCGGAGCTCGCGCCAGTCGCGGATGGCCATGTCCTCCTCGACGTAGACGACGTGGTGCTCGGGGGTGTGCTTGCGGTAGAGGACTCCGAGCGGCTTCGTGATGCGGTGGAGCACGTCCCGGTGAGCGCGCCACTCGAAGCCGTTGGCGAGCACGAAGACGACGGGGATGGCCAGCGCCTCGACCCCACGGAGGTGGTGAATCTCGAGCGCTCCGAGGACGAGGAGCGCGACGCCGATGCCGGTCGTGCACGCGAGGTGAAGCCAAGGGCGGTAGCTGGGCGGGACCTCCGCGATGAGGCGGGCGCGGACCCGCTGGCGCAATGGCTCTGCTGCGAGAGCCGACGGGGGCACGGTGGAGGCGGTCACCGGGGACACTATGCGTTCTGCAATAACAGAACGCAAGGCGGCCCCCTCAGCCACTCCTCGGCTTGGCCATCCCATCCGCGGGGCGCCTGCGCCGGACCTGCTCGATGAGCGCGCGGAGCGACGCGACGTCGACCGGCTTGCGGAGGACCCTCTCCGCATTCGCGTCGAGGACCGCCTGGGTGGCCTCGTCCACGGCGCCTCCCGTCATCAGCACCGTCGCGCGGGCCAGCCTCGGTTCGAGCCGCTCCACGTCGTCCAGCAGCTGCCCGCCCCCGCCGTCCGGCATCACGAGGTCGCACACGATCGCATCGATCTCGTCGACGTGAGCCCGCACGAGCGCCATGGCCTCCTCGACGCTCCCAGCCTCGTCGATGACGTACTCGCGCCCGAGCAGCCGACGGAGACCGATGCGCACGAGCACGTCGTCGTCCACGAGGAGGACCCGCGCCCGGGGGGACCGCGACGAGTCCGCCACCTCGTTCCTCTGCGCCGGCGCCTCCGCGGCCTGAAGGCCGACCCGCACGACGCTGCCGCGCTCGTCGGCCCGCTCGAGCGCCATCTCGCCACCGAAGACCCGCAGGAGCACCACGGCGACCGACAGGCCGACGCCGCGTGCCACCGATATCGGGCGAGCCGAAACGAACGGATCGAAGCGCCGCGCTCCGTCGTGTTCCGGACAAGGGTCGACGACCCTGACGACGACCCTGTCGCCCTCACGCACGGCGCCGACGAGGATTCGCCCCGAACAGTGGGCCTCGCGCATGGCCCTCGCGGCCGTGACGACGAGCCCCGTCACCACTTGCCTCAGCGAACCTTCCTGCGTCTGGACGAACAGCGTCTCGGGTACGTCGAGGGACATCGTGATGCCCTCCCCCAGCTCCGCGTGCGCATCTGCCGCCGCGCGACGCACCGTCTCGGCCACCGAAACGGCCGTGGAGGCCCCGCCGCGCAGCGCCAGCTCGCCCGCGTCTCCCAGCTGCTGGACGATGCGTGCGATGCGCTCCACCGACTCGAGCGTTTCCTTGATGATCTCCGCCGCATCCTCGAGACCCGTCCCGTCGCTCCTGAGGACGTCGCGCATGTAGCCGAGGTTGGCGGCGACGGCGGCGGCGGGGTTGTTGATCTCGTGCGCGACGGCTCCGGAGAGGCGGCCGAGCACGGCGAACTTCTCGTTGTGCGCGAGGCTCTCCTGGGCGCGGGCGAGCTCGCCGTTCCGTTCGGCGACGGTCGCTGCGAGCCGTGCGGACACGGCTTCGAGCTCGCGCGAAGCTCCGACGAAGCGACGCATGAGCGTCCACCCGACGGCCACGACGGCCACGATGAAGCCGATGGGGAGGACGCGCGGAGACAGCCGCATCCACGAGCGGTCGACGACGTCGAAGGCGCAGCTCGCGATGAGCGTCGCCAGCGCGAGCAGGTGCGCGCCCGCGCCGGGCTCCTTCGCGCGCCACCGCGCCACGTACCGCGCGAGCGGGAGCGCGGAGATTGCAAAGGCGACGCCGACCGCGATGAGGCCGAGGGACGTCGGGAGCACGTAGACGTTGTCCGTGAGCCAGTCCTGGCGACGGACGACCTCCGTGCTGTAGCAAGCGCCGGGCACGAGGACCAAGGCGGCGACGGCCAGGACGAGGTACTCCAGCGCGCGCCCGAAGGGGCGAGGCGGCGCGACGGCCGAATAACGCAACCAGGCGAACGTGTTGACCAGGGCCAGCGACGTGCAAACCCGAGCCAGGACGACGGCGGTCCCGTCGTCGGGGTTGGTGAGCATGATGGCGGAGCCGGCGCAGAAGCAGCCAGCGGTGCCCGTGATCACCGCGAACCACCGCAGTCCTTGCCAGCCCGGGGCCCTCGCCGCCATGAGGCTCGAGGGGACGAAGAACGCCCCCAGGGTGGCCCCGCAGACCGCCAGAACGAAGGGATAACTCATCAACGGGGCTCGCTCATGAATACGGCCGGCGGGGCTCCCAAGATAACCAGCGCGGTCATGGCCGGACGAGGCACGAAAGGCGTCGACTCAAGCCCACGATACGGAACGACTTTCCGGGGGGCCGCGCGTTTGAGCCGTCCCGGGCCGCACCCGCTACTCTTGTACCGTGAGTCAACCGTCCTCCGTCCGGCTGCTCCGCATCGCGGGCCGTGGCCCGTCGGGGCACGACCACCGTACGGTGACCGACGGACCGAGCGACGCCGAGCTCGCACGGCTCGCCTGCGAGAAAGACCCGCGCGCGGCCACGCTCGTATGGGACCGCTACTCGGGTGTCGTGCGGGCCGTACTCTTCCGCTCGGTCGGTCCGAGCCACGACGTCGAGGATCTGGTGCAGGACGTATTCATAGGTTTCTTCCGGAACGTCGGGACGCTGCGGGACCCATCGTCGCTTCGCGCCTTCCTGGTCGGCATCGCGCTCCGGACGGCACACTCCGCCCTTCGCAAGAAGCGCGTCCGCCGCTGGCTCCGGCTCTCGGACGACGGGAGCGTGCCCGAGACTCCCAGCCACGACAGCGATCCGCGCACGCGCGAGGCCTTGCGTCGGCTTTACGTCATCCTCGACGAGCTCCCCGACCGCGAGCGGCTCGCTTTCGTGCTGCGCCACGCCGAGGGCCACGAGCTCACCGAGACGGCTGCGGCGCTCGGCGTGTCGCTCGCCACCGTGAAGCGGATGCTCCAGCGCGCCGAGGCCCACGTGCAGCAGCGCGCCAAGGACGACGACTTGCTCAGCGACTGGACGGGAGGGGACGATGAGTGACACCCGGTCCGGAGCAGCTCGACGCCTGGAGAAGGTGGGGGAGCTGATGCGGGAGGCGACCCCCGCCGCGTCGCTCCAGCAACACCTCGAGGGGCGGGCGCGTCTCATTGCGTCCGTCGAGAAGATGCGGCAGCCGACGTCTTCGCGGGCCCGGGCCGCCCTGGTCGCGTTCGCCTTCGCCGCTGCGGTCGCGGCGTCGGTGCTCGTCGTGATGCGAGTCCGTTCCGGTCGCGAAGGGAGCCCGCTCGCATGGCACGTCGAGAACGGCGCCGCGAGCGCCCAGGGCTACGTGAGCATCCCGCCGACGGCGGCGAGCGCGCGCCTGGTGTTCGACGATGGAAGTGACGTCGCCCTCGCCCCCGGCTCGCGCGGCCGCGTCGCCGCGACTACCTCCACGGGCGCCGAGGTCGTGCTGGAACAGGGACGGGCGCGCGTCCACGTGCAGCACCGGGAGCACACGCGGTGGCTCGTGGATGCGGGACCGTTCGCCGTCCGCGTGACGGGAACGGAGTTTCTCGTGGCCTGGGCGGCGGACGCCGAGACGCTCGACGTGTGGATGCGCTCGGGACGGGTGGAGGTGACGGGGCCAGTCCTCGGAGACGTCCTGTCGCTCTCGACCGGACAGCATCTGCGCGCGCGCCTGCACGACGGCACCGTACAGATCGACGCCCAGGCAGAGCCGCCGGACGTCCCTCGGGAAACCGGTGCCATCAACCCTCCCCCAGCCCCGACCGGCTCGACCCTCGTGCTGCCGGGCGTCGACCTCGCCGGCCCTCCTGCGCCAGGTCCCAGCGGGCCGACGTGGTCCAAGCTCGTCTCGTCCGGGGACTTCGCGCGGGTCGTCCGCGAGGCGGAGGCCGAAGGTGTCGGCCATGCCCTCGCATCCCGTCCGCTCGGCGACCTCCGGGCGCTCGGCGACGCGGCTCGCTATTCGGGGAGCCCCGCGCTCGCCAAGCGCGCCTACACGACGGTCCGTGCGCGCTTCCCGTCGAGCGGCGACGCGCGCACCGCCGCCTTCTTGCTGGGACGGGTCGCCGAGGAGCAAGAACACTCGAACGCCGACGCATCCCGCTGGTACGATACGTACCTGGCGGAGGCGCCCGGCGGCGCGTTCGCGGGTGACGCCCTCGGACGAAAGATGGTGCTCGTGTCCAAGTCGCAGGGACGTGACGCAGCGCGACCGCTGGCCACGCGTTATCTGCAGCGGTTCCCGGGCGGGCCGTATGCAGCCGCCGCGCGCGATCTCGCACCATGAGGCGGGACGCCGGCGTCGCGGGCCTCGCGACGCTGGCCTTGCTGGCGGCAGGCATGACGTGCGCCGCGAGCGCGTGGGCCGACGCCTCGCGGGTCGTCATCGTGCGCGACAGGAGCGCGGACGCTGTGGTCGATCGAGCCGAGGTTCGCCTCGCGGCGGAGCTCCGGGCCGCGGGCTTCCAGGTGGAGGAGCGCGTCGTCGAGGGGGACGACGACGCGCGCAAGGTGGTCGAGGAGCCCACCGATGGAGGCCCCTTCGCGACGGTGCTGCTTCGCCGCACCGGCACGCGAGCCGCGACCGACGTGTGGGTCGCCGACCACGTCACGCACAAGACGGTCGTACGGCGCATCGGCTCGAGGGGCGCCGGCGACGCCGGAGACCGCGCCCTCGCGCTGCGCGTCGTCGAGCTGATGCGCGCGAGCCTCGTCGAGGGCCTCGTCCTCCCCGCGTCCGACGACGACGTTCCCTCCTCTCCGACACCGGCGCCAGCGCCCGCGGCACGGCGTGTCCTTCCTCCCGACGTCACGGCCTGGACCCGCGATGCCCTGCACGAGCCGCCCCCGCGTCGGTCACCTCACGTCGGGCTCGCGCTGGGCGTGGCAGGCGCGTTCGCAGGCCCCGACCTCGGCGTGGCCGTCGCTCCCGCGCTCCAGGTGTCCTGGTACCCGACGCCGTCGTGGAGCTTCGGGGTGCTCGGCGTAGGTCCCGGCTTCGGTGCGCGCGTGACCGCCGCCGAGGGATCGGCGAACGTGAGGCAGGAGCTCGCGCTCGCCGAGGTCGCGTTCGAGTCCGGACCCGCCGGCGTCGCCTCCTTCTTCGTCTCGCTCGGCGCCGGCGCCTACCACCTCTACGCGACTGGGGACGCGGCCCCTCCTTACACGAGCGGGAGCGACGACGCGTGGTCCGCCCTCCTCGCTGCGGGGGCGGGACTCCGCGTCCGTGTCAGCGGTGCCGCGTCCGTCGTGGTCGATGCGCGCGAGGTGCTCGCGCTGCCGAGACCCGTCGTCGTCTTCGCCTCCGAGCGCGTCGCTGCGGCGATGCATCCGGGGACGCTCGGTGCTCTCTCTTTGGCGGTGGACCTGTGAGACCGCTTGCGGGCATTGCGCTCGCCCTCTGGCTCGCCGGATGCGGCGACGTGTCGGCGCAGCCCATCGGCGCCGCTGCGGGCGACGGCGGCGCTGCCGACAGCTCGGCCGAAGCCACGTCCCTCGACGGTCCCGCCGGGGAAGGCGCTTCCCCCCCCGGGGACGCCTCCGACTTCTGCTCCGGACACGGCCCCATCCCCCTCCCCGGAACCGACGAGTGCACCGGAGACCTCGCCCACCTCTTCCGGTTCGCGGCCTGCGCTTGCGATTCGCTCGCCGTCAGCGGCGCGCTGACCACCACCTCGTTCGACTCGTCGACCGACGGCGGCTCTTCGGTCAGCGGCGGCGCGTCCATCGCGGCGAACGGCCAGGTCGCGACCAACGCCCAGAGCACCGTCGGCGGCTCGGTTTGGGCCGGTGCCGAGAGCCTCGCGAGCGGCACGCCCGCCGTTTCGTTGATGTCGCCGGCCGGCGTGACGAGCAGCATCGCGCTCGACGTCGAATCGGGCGGGGACGTCCTGGTGAACGGCACTTTCCTCGTCGGACACGATCTCTACGCCGACGGCAACGTGACCCTCCAGTCGGGCAGCTTGTCCGTCGTGGGCGCGGTCCACCTTCCCGCGGGCAATACCGCGAACGGCGTGACCTCCGGTGGTGGAGTGAGCCACGGACCCGTGCAGGTTCCTCCGCCTTGCGACTGCACGAGCCCCATCGACATCGTCTCGATCATCGCCACGCACCAGGGGTCGAACGACGATGCCGCCATCGCTCTCGCCACGAACGGCCTCGACGCGCCTGCCTCCCCCGTCACGCTGCCGTGCGGGCAGTATTACGTCGACGGCGTCCACGGCGGCGCCGTGGAGCTCGACGTCACGGGCCGCGCAGCGCTCTTCGTCGCAGGCGATCTCGACGTCGACGGCGGCTTGAAGGTCGTCCTCTCGCCAGGCACCGAGCTCGACCTCTTCGTCGCGGGCAACGTCGAGCTCCAGGGGACGACGTCTCTCGGTGACGTCGATGCCCCGGCTCGCATGCGCTTGTACGTCGGCGGAAACACGGTGACCCTTTCGGCGAACGCCACCGTCGGCGCCAACGTCTACGCCCCGAGCGCCGACGTGCAGCTCGCCAGCAGCTTCGAGATGTGGGGCGCGGTCTTCGCGCAGTCGCTCCAGTTCTCCGGCGACTTCACGATCCACTACGACACGTCGGTCCTCGACGAGCCCGGGTGCGCTCCTCCGGGTAGCCCCTGCAAGACCTGCGACGACTGCGCGGGCGCGACCCCCGCCTGCAAGGCCGGGACGTGCACCGCTTGCCTCACGGACGCCGACTGCTGCGCGCCGCTCCAGTGCAACAGCGGGACGGGGCGCTGCCAGCTCCCCATCGAGTAGCTCAGCGAGCCGGCCCCGCCACGATGCGTCCATCGCGCTGATCGCACGCCAGGCGCCCGAGACCGTGACGCGCCTCGAGAAAACAGTCGCACGTCGGCGTCTCCTCACAGCGCGCAGGGATGAGGCCGCACATCGGCGCCGTCGAGCCGTCACTCCAGCAGTACTCCTCCGGCGAGCACTCTCCGCAGCCGCCTACCGCGCGGGGCTCGAGCACGGTGAAAGCGCCGAGCTCCTCGCGGCACGCGTCGATGGGGCGTCCCAGACAGCCGCAGGTCGGTGCGGTCGCACACGCGGCCGGGAGCGGCAGACATTCGACGGTGGTAGCCGGAGCTGCGGGCCCACGCGCGCCAGGTGAGGAAGCCGGGCGCACGTGGCAATACTGGCTCGGCGAGCAGCGACAACCTTCCGCCACCGTCAGCGGATGAAACGAGGAGTGGCAGCTCGCCATGGCGACACACGCCGCGAGCCACGGGACGATGGCGTGGGATCTCCGCGGCGAGGGCTTCATTGCGTGCTTGGACCCACCGAGACGGTCGAGGTTTGGGCGCGGTCGTAGGCAGGTTCCGGCGAGGAGGGTCGTACGACGCTAGGATGAACGGCATGCGCACCGCTGGCGCCGCCCTCGCGGCTTCATGGATCGCGGCGTCGATCGCCGCCTGCTCCACGACTGCGCACGACCCGGCGCCCGCGGCTTCCCCCGTGCCCGCACCTGCATCGGTGGCCGTCCTCCCCGAACCCGCGGCGCTCGCGGATTCCGGCACGTGGGAGGCGTGGCGCCGGGCCGACGAGGTCGTCCTCGCACCTCATCGATTCGTCGCCTCCCTCGCCCCGCTCGTCGAGCGGCGGCAGGCGCAGGGTCACGTGGTGGCGCTCCTCGAGACCGAGCCCCTCTACACGCGCTTCTCCCGCGGCGCCCCCGATGCGCGAGCCCTCCAGACTGCGGTCCGCTCGCTCGCTGCACACGCGCCCGAAACGCTTCGCTACGTTTTTCTGGTCGGCGACGACGACGAGCTGCCGACCTTCTACCTGCGCAAGGTCCCCTACGAACATCACTCGAAGAAAGAGCACGACAACCCCCACGCCATCTCCCGCGCAGAGCATGCGACCTACCCCAGCGACGAGCCGTATTCGTCCCGCGGCGAGGGGTCGCCCGGCGCGGCTCGTCTCGCGGTGGGTCGGCTCCCGGCGCGCTCGCCGGACGAGGTGGACGCCTTCGTGGGCAAGCTCGTCGCCTACGAGACGCGGTCGCTCGCCGACGGGGACCAGACCTGGCGGAGGCGCGTGACCATCTTTGCGGGGGACCCCTACCTCGGTGAAATGGGGAACAACGTCGTCAAGACCGTGGCTGAGGGCATCCTCGACGAGGACATGAGCTACGACTACGACCTCCGGCTCACGTTCGCGAAGGACGACTCGCCGTACGCGTACGGCTTCGACCGCATCGAGCGCAAGCTCGTCTCCGACCTCGACGACGGAGCCCTCGTGGCGGCGTACGTGGGCCACGGGGCCGTGACCCGGTTCGCTCCCGCCTCTTTCCGCGGGCAGGACTACGAGGTGGGAACGGCGGACGACGCTGCTTCGCTGCGCATCGCGGCGGGCAAGCCGATCTTCTTCTCCATCGCATGCGATACGGGCGCGTTCGACCGACCGGGCGGCTTGCCGTCGCTGGCCGAGCGGATGATCCTCAACCCCGACGGCCCCATCGCCGTCTTTGCCTCGAGCCGCGAGAGTCACCCGTATCCGAACGCCCTCTACGGCCAGCAGATCATCCGGCACTTCGTCAACGAGCACCCGGCCACCGTGGGTGAAGGGATCCTCGCCATCAAGGACGGCATGGTGCACGACTCGTTGCCCGTCGCGGAGCTGCTCCTGGGCGACGAGGTCGACCTGCTGAAGGCCGAGCACGTCGGGCTCTACAACCTCTTCGGCGATCCGGCGACACGGATGCGATACGCCGATGCGCTGAGCGTGACCGTTCCCGCGGACGCCGCCGGCGTCGCCGGAGGGGCGAGCTTCACCGTGGACGTCGCGGCGCCGACCGTCGCAGAGGGTACGGTGCGCGTGACCCTCGAGACCCGACGCAGGACCCTGAAGGGGGCCATCGTGCGCCCGGAGAGCATGTCGCGGATGTCCGCGCCGGACGCCTTCGCCGCGATGGCCGGCAACAACGCGACGGCCAACGACAAGGTCGTCGTGTCGCAGACGGGCGACATGCACGCGGGCCGCGCCCGGATGACACTCCGCGCTCCGCCCGAGGCGGGAGACTACGTCGTCAAGGCGTTCGCGTCCGGCGCCGAGGCCGCGGCCGGGCATGCGACGCTGCACGTGCGAGGGCCTTGAGCCCGCACGTCACTCGACGCACACGAGCGCATCCCCCATCCGGGCCAGGATGAAGTCGGGGGCCGGGCACGCTGCGCGGCACCGCGCGCCGGTGCACGCGGGATCGCTCATCCGGGAGACCTCGTAGCTGCAGCCCCCCGGACCGCACGACCATGTCGTGCCGCTGTCCGGGTCCCTGCCGCTGGCCGTGGGCGCCGCGAGGACGCACGCCCCGGTCAGGTTGACGAATCCTCGCGGGCACTGACCCGCGACGGCGCACACGCCGTCGTGGCGTGGGCTGTGATCGGGGCAGGCGGGCGCGCAGGTCGCGCGGATGCTGTCGGGCACGAGGTCCCCAGCGCACGTCGTCGCCGCGCGACGGGGACGCGGCCGGCTCGCGGGACCTCGCTCGAGCGGCTCGGCGTCCACGGCGACGACCGAGCGCACCCACCGGTGCAACGTCGTCTCGTGGATCCAGGCGAAGCCGCCGTCGCCCCATCCCGGGCCCCAGCTGTTGTGGAGGAGAAAGTACGTGCCATGCGGCAAGTGCGCGTATCCCGCGAGGACCATCGCGTGGCCGGCGTCGGGTCCGGCGGACCGGGTGTAGTTCGGGATGTACCGGGCGCCGGCGCGCCCCTTCGGGACGAAGGCCGAGGGCAGCTCCATCGTGACCATCACGTCCTGACCCGCCGCGAGCTTCTCCTGCAGCATCCCGGTCTCCGCCGACGTTCCCAGGTATTCGACCTCCGTGAATTCCCCGACCGGGCTCGCGAGCACGGCCCGTGCGTGCGCTTCGTCGACCGGGTTGCCGCAACCGGACCGCGGCGGGCGGGCGAAGTCGCTGCACGGGACCCACGTCGTGGCCTCGGCTGCGCGGAAAGGCCATTGCTGCTCGGGCCCGAGCGTCTGCCCGACGTTCGAAGACAGCGAGGTCTCCACCTCCGGCGAGTGGTACCGCGACCAGATCTCCATGACGCTCACGGCCGGGTTGCCTCCGCCCCAGCGCGCGAGCGCGTGGTCGATCGCGGCCGCGGTGGCGAAGGCGGTGCACGCCGGAGCGCTGCTCTGATTTCGCACGGGGCCTTCGGTGCCGTCCAGGCGGTGATCCACGACGGCGGGCAAGCTCGCGGGATCGTGCGAGAGGAGCTTGCGCGGCACGAGCGGAACAGCTCCGCCGCCCTGGTCCGCGCCGAAGAGCAGCGAGCGCGCGCAGGCCAGCGGGGACGCCTCCGAGCCCGTCCACACGGCATGGCACGGGCTGTCGCCGAGGTCGGCGCCGGCGGGCGGGGTCGCGGCCGGCTCGTGCGACGCCAGCGCCGGCAGGTCGGGCACCGCGGGCGCGCCGGGATGAGGCGCTCGAAGCGGGGGAGGTCTCTTCGCCGCCGTCCGATCGGCGGGCGCGATGCTCGCGGGGCCCGCGTCGGCGCTGGAGCCGGAACCACCTCGGCAGGCCGGGGCCGCGGCGGCCACGACGAGAAGCAAGACACGGAGACGCACCTCGAAGCAGATTAGCTCAGGTCGTCGCGTACGCCCCAGGAGTGGAACCGACATTGCTACGACCGGAGGCATGAAGAACGAGCGTTTCCCCCACACGGTCTGGCCGTTCGCCATTCGCGGCGTGCTGTCGATCCTGTTCGGCATCGTTGCGCTCGCGGCGCCCGTGGTGACCGCGACCGCGCTCGTCCTCGTGTTCGCCGCCTGGGCGTTCATCGACGGGGTCGTCGCGCTCGTCGCCGCGGTCCAGCGCGGCCGCGCCCACCGGAGCTGGGCGTGGCTGACCTTCGAGGGTCTGGTCAGCCTCGGCGCCGGCATCGTCGCGGTCGTCTACCCCGGGCTCACGGTGCTCATCCTGACCCTCGTCGTGGCCGTGCGGGCGCTCCTGCTCGGGGCGCTCGCCATCGGCGCGGCCGCCAGATGGAAGGAGATGCCCTCGCGCTGGGTGGCCTTGCTCACCGGCATCGTGTCCATCGTCTTCGGCGCCTTGCTGGTCTGGCAACCTCTGGTCGGCGCGCTGGCGCTCATCTGGACGATTGGTGCCTACGCAATCGTCTTCGGCGTCATGACCCTCGGCCTCGCCATCCACATCCACGGCCAGCTCCAGGGCCCGGACGCCACGTTCCCATCGCGCGCCTACGGATGACTCTCTGCACCCAGGCGCTCACCTGACTCCGCCGTCACCGGGCGGGATGCAGCAGACCTTGTTGCCCGCACACGGATACGGGAGCGACTCACCTTCGCACGACGGGCTCGAACAGGTGCCTCCGCTCGTGGTGCACGCTTCCCCGGGAGGTGGCGAGCCGTTGACGCATCCTCCGGCGCAAACGAGCACGGCGAGCGACAGCGCGACGAAGGATGCGAAGGCGTGCCTCATCTTCTCGCGGCAAGCATAGTACGAGCTCGCCACGGCTCACGCCGCCTGGCACGGGGGACTCGAACCACCAGCCTCCACGGCGACTCGGCACGCGGTGTGCCTGGATCGGGCCGCCATGAATTGCTCCTACTGTGGAGACGGCCCGCTCCGCCGCTCGCGCCGTCGAGGCGTCGAACGATTGCTGTCGATCTTCGGGTTGCTTCCGTTCCGGTGCGACACGTGCACCCGGCGAGCCCTTCGTCTCGTCCGACGTACCGCGGCGGACGCATGAGGAATGCCGCACCAGCGTGACAGAAAGTCACGCTAGGGAGAGTCCGGCCCCTGACCCGTGGCGAGCACCGGCGTGGGCGCCACGGTGGGCGTCACGAAGGCCTGCGTGAACGAGATGAGAAACGAATACGGCGGGATCGGCGCGCCCGTCGTCGGGTCGATGGGCCGGAACAGCGGAAAGCCGATGTCGGCGCGGAACACGGTCCTGTCCAGCCACGGGAAGAGCGCCCGCAGCCCGACGCCCACCGACTGGTAAGGCTGGAACTGCGACGCGACCCGGTACGCGTCCCCCGCGTCGTAGAAGGCCACCCCGGCCACCTCG
The DNA here is from genome assembly GCA_036501935.1 of Polyangiaceae bacterium. Classification (GTDB taxonomy): domain Bacteria; phylum Myxococcota_A; class Polyangia; order Polyangiales; family Polyangiaceae; genus Palsa-1150. Next base: position 162,978 of record DASXZL010000079.1, read on the forward strand.
CAGGACAAGATCTCCACCGGCCGCGAGCGCGCCTCGACGTTGTACGAGAGCACGTTGGAGCCCACGAAGAAGTTCGTCGGGAACCCGCGCAGCCGGTCGTCGCCGCCGAGGATGTTGGTCTGGTTGAGGTAGTTCCGCCACCGGTAGAGGAAGGTCCCATCGAGCACGATGCGGCCGATGCCGGCGATGGTCGGCGTGACCAGGTGGGCGGTCGGCTGGAGCGAAGCATCCGAGGTGCAGGCGCCGTTGCCGCTGCACCAGGCGGGGTGGTTCGCCTGCGAGATCTGCTCCTCGGTCGTCGACTGGAACGCGACCCGGAAGAGGCCGTCGCGCACGGCCCACGAGTACTGCGCCGCCGCGTAGAACCCGAGGACGTCGCGCGACGAGCCGAGCGCCCGGAAGCTCGGATAGACGCGGGCCACGATGTCGTGCCCGAGGCGGTAGTCCTCCTGGAGCGCGAGCGTGTCGAAGTCGATGACGCGGAGAAAGCGCATCCGGTACGTGTGGTACTGGAGCGACGGACCCACGCGGGTGTCGCTGACGGGGACGGCCTGCGAGACGAAGTCCGACACGGTCTGCGCGTCGGTCGTGGGCAACGGGTTGATCTGGTAGACGGCGCGGTTCACCGACGCGGCCAGGGTGAAGTCGTTCTTGAGGTCCCAGCCGAAGGAGCGCGTGAGCTCGTAGGTCGTCGTGTAGAGCCGCGAGCGGAACTGGTAGGGCATCAGGCACCCCGCGGGCGGCACGCCGGAGGCGTTGCACGCGGGGCTGGTGTCGACGTAATCGCTGAGCTGCCCGTTGACGTACCGGCGGAGCACGGCGTCCTGCCAGGAGACCGACGCGTCCCACGCCCACTTCGTTCGCCCCGAGAAGAGCGGCTCCCCGGCGACGAGCTGGCCGTACGTCCCCTCGGGGGCCTGCGTCGTCCGGTTCATCATCACGTCGGCGTTGGCGGCGATCGTGATGCGCGAGGACTCGACCCGCGGGATGAAGTAGCCGACACCCAGCGTGTAGGCGCTCGGCTCGAGGATGAACGTGCCGGCGAGGATCTGGTGGGTGCCGAGGAAGTTCGTCTCCGACGGCTGGAACGCGAGCTGGTCGAGCCCACCGGGATCGGCCACGAGGTTCCAGTTGAGGCGCAGGCTCCAGACGTCCTTCGTGATGACGACGAGGACGATGCGGCCCGGAGCGCTGCCCATGGCGGCGACGACGAGCACCGCCGACAGCTGAGGGACGCCCGGCAGGCGACGCAGGTTGCGGATGGTGTCGTCGACGCGGTCCTGCTCGTAACGGCCGCCCTCGCGGAGGAGGACCTCGTTGCGGATGACCGACTCGCGCGTCGTCACGTGAAAGACGTTGAGCCAGCGGGGGAGGACGTCGCGCTGCTCGAAGGGCGGCAGCGGGACGATGTCGATGCGCTCCACGATCTTGCCCTCGGGGAGCGCATCGCGGACGAGATGCTGGTCGCGGAGCACCTCGTCGATCGTCTGCTGCTCGTAGGGCGAATAGACCTGGAGGCGCTCGGCGGGCGGCGGCGGGGCCTGCGCGACGGCGACCGAAGACACCGCGACGAGGGCGGCGATGAGCGGGGTCGTCGTCCACCGGAACGGGCGCACCGCCAGAGAGATTCGCAGGATAGCGTCGTCGCGTCGATGCGGCTTTCACCGGGCCGCGCTCACCGGTCGGCCGCGTCGAGCACGTCGCCCATGAAGTGCACGAGGGCGAGCTCGTCACCGAGGCTCGCCTTGTCCTCGAGGTCGACGTGCTCGATCGCCGGGCTGATGAGCGCGGCGCGCAGCATGCCCCGCGGCGTGTCGTGCGCGAGCCACTCGGTCTCGCTCGAGGGAATCACGCGATCGCCGGCCCCGTGGAGGAGAAAGACGGGGACGCGGAGGTCGGCGAGGTGCGCGCTGGGCGAGACGGCCGCGAGCTGCGGAGAGAGGCGCGCGATCTCGGCGTCGAGCGCAGGCGCGAGCGAGGGAGAGTGGGCGAAGATCTCGGCGATGAGCGCGGCCGCCTCGGGGGAGAGGTCGCGGGCGCGAGACCGGGCGGCGTCGAAGTCCTCGTGGAGCCAGGAGCGAAGGGCGTCCCTCGCGACGGGGACGTCGGCGGCGGGAAAGAAGTCTTCCACGTGCGAGTACACGAGCACGACCTGGCCGTAGTCGTGCGCCTGCAGCCGGAGCGTGGTCCCGTCGGGGCGCGGCGACTCGTTCGACGTGAAGAAGCGGAGCACGCGGCCGAGGTCGTCGTGGGCCCCCACCGCGACGACGAACGCGAACGAAGGGGCGTACTTCGGCTCGCTCGCGGCGATGAGCGACAGCCCGCCCGCGAACGAGAGCCCCATGACCCCGACGGGTGCGCCGCCGAGGCGCTCGGAGAGGGCCTGCGCGGACAGGCCGATGGTGTCGATGGACGCCGGGTCGATGCGGTAGTCGCAGAGCTCGCGGATCTCGGGCGTGAGGACGGCCACGCCGCTCGCCGCGATGGTGGTCGCGAATCGGCGGAGCCGGGGCTCGTCGATGCCCTTCCAGTGCACGCCGTGCACGATGACGACGCCGGGAGGCCGCGCGCCGGCCCGGTCGAGGTCGACGTCCGACGGCAGGTAGAGGCGCCCCCGCGTGCCGGCGGACGCGAGCGGGAAGTCCGAGGTCACGACCGGGTGGCGTACGGCGTCGGCGAGGAGGCCGTGCGCATCCGGATCCGAGAAGCGCGCGAGGAGCGACGCGGCCCGCACGTGGGCCGACGCGGGTCGCCAGAGGACGACGAGGAGCGCGAGCACGATGAGCGCGGCCGTACGCCCCCGGCGAAGGCGCCGCGGGCTCGAAGCAGGCGGAGGGGCGGGCATCCGGGCCATCCGGGAGGATAACGCTCCGGGCCCGGCTTCGCGTCCCCGCCCTGGGATGCGACGGCGCGGAGCCCAGGTGGTACCCTTGAAAATCGTGGGGCGACCCGACGCCACAACCCCCTTCTCGCCGCTCACCCCCGGGTACCGGCTGGACCGCTACGAGCTGCTCGGCCCGCTGGCCGAAGGCGGCATGGCCAGCGTCTGGATCGCGCGGCAGAGGGGCAAGCACGGCTTCGAGAAGCTCGTCGCCCTGAAGACCATCCTGCCGCAGTACGCCTCCGACCTGCGCTTCCAGCAGATGTTCCTCGACGAGGCTCGCATCGCCTCGCGCATCGAGCACTTCAACGTCGCGCGCATCCTCGATCTCGGCGAGGAGCACGACGTGCTCTACCTCGCCATGGAGTACGTCGACGGCGACTCGCTCTCGAAGCTGCGCCGTGCCTGGAAGAAGAAGGGCGTCCCGACCCCGACCGGCATCGTCCTCCGCGTCCTCGCCGACGCCTGCTCGGGCCTCCACGAGGCGCACGAGCTCCGCGGCGACGACGGCAAGCTCCTCGAAATCGTGCATCGCGACGTCAGCCCGCACAACATCCTCGTCAGCGTGAAGGGCGTCGCCAAGCTCATCGACTTCGGCATCGCCAAAGCGCGGGACCGGCTGGCCGGGGAGACCAACGCGGGCGTCCTCAAGGGCAAGATCCAGTACATGGCGCCCGAGCAGGCGCTCGGCCGCAAAGTCGACCGGCGCGCCGACCTCTGGGCGGTGGGCGCGACGCTCTACCACCTTCTCACGGGCAAGCCCCCGTTCGACGCGGACAACACGCTCGGGACGCTGCACCTTCTCACGTCGGGCCGGCCGCCGCTCCCGCTCCCCCCGACCATCCATCCCGCGATCGCCAACCTGGCTCGCAAGGCGCTGACGACGCCGCCCGAGAAGCGGTTCTCCACCGCCGCGGAGATGCGCGACGCCATCGAGGCGGCGATGATCGACGCGAAGGTCCCCGCGACGGCGGGGGACGTCGCGGCGTTCGTCGTCGAGCACCTGGCGGAGCGCACCGCCAAACGGCGGCAGACCATCGACATCGCGCTCGCCGCGGCGGCGGAGAGGGAGCGCGTCGAAGAGCTGCTGAAGCCCGCGGTCGAGCGAACGGACTCGGGGATGACGTCCGTCCCCGGCAGGACGCAGGCGGCGGCCCCTTCGGCTCTTCGCGGCACGACGAGCGGCGTGACTCCGCCGGGGGTGTCGACGGGCGTCGATTCGTCGCCTTTGCCACAGGTCGGCGCGGCGAATCCCCGGCGGACGATACTCGTCGCGGGGCTCGTGGGCGGAGCGATCGCGCTCGCCGGGGTCGGGACCCTGGCCCTGCTGCGAGCGCCACCGGTCCAGGCCGCGGCGCCGGCGCCCCCGACGCCGACGGTCATGCCCGTGCCGGCGACGACCGCGAGCGCGGCCGTCACGGCGTCGGCGAGCGCCGCTCCCGTGGAGACGGCCATCCCGGTGTTTGCCGCCGACTCGCTGCCGAAGGCCGGCGCCGCCCCGCAGCCCACGGCCGCGCCGCCCGCTCCGGTCCGGGTCGTAGCCCCGGCCCCGAGACCGCCGCCGGCGCCGAAGCACAAGAAGACCGTGGACGACGGCTTCTGAGCCCGGCGTTATCCTCCGGCCATGTGCCGGAACATCCGGGTCCTCTACAATTTCCAGCCCCCGACGACTCACGAGGAGATCCGCGCCGCGGCCCTCCAGTACGTGCGCAAGGTGAGTGGGCTGCAGAAGCCCTCCGTCGCCGACGAGACGGCCTTCGCGCGCGCCGTGGACGAGGTCGCGGCCGCGACCGAGCGCGTGCTGGCTTCGCTTCAGGCTCGCGCCCCGACGCGCACGCGGGAGGGCGAGCGTGAAAAGGCGCGCGCCCGGTGGAAGGTCCGCGAGCTCCGAGCCCGGGCTCCGGCGCGCTGAGTGGACAGCACTGGTTCACTTGCCGACCGTCGGCGGATGGTGGGACTCTAGGGTGTCCGTCGGAACGCGATGAGCGACCCCACCAAGCGAAAGCCCGATCCGAACGCCACCATCCAGATCGAGCTGGATCAGGTGCAGCTCTACGATCCCAACGCGGTCCCGCCCGCGGGCGCGTCGGAGCCGGGCGCGCGCAAGGTGCCCCCTCCGCTGCCGACGCCTCCCCCCTTTTCCGCCGCGGTCCAGGCGCCGGCGGCCAGCCCGGCGAAGACCATCGCTTACGTGGCCATGATCGTCGTCCTCGTGGGGCTCGCCATCGTCGGAGGGCTGCTCGTCGGTACGCGCGCGCGGGGGACGCCGAACGTCGCGCCGGCTCCCTCGGCTCCGCCGGTCCCGGTGACCGCGGCGCAGACGACGCCCTCGGCCGAGCCCTCCGCCTCGGCGGCGCCGCGGACGCTCACGCTCCCGACGATCGAGATGCACTGAGCAGAGGCGGGCCACGGCGGAGCAGCCGCTCCATTCCGGAGCGCCGGAACGGACCACCGGGCAGCTCGAGGCGCGGTTTCCCCGGCCGAAATCGACGGCACGCCGCCTGCTCTTCCCTGGGCCATGTCGCTGTCGATTCGTTTCTGGGGAGTCCGGGGGAGCTGCCCGACGCCGGGTCCGGAGACCGCGCTCGTCGGGGGAAACACGTCGTGCATCGAGGTCGTCGCCGGAGCCACGCGCATCGCGCTCGACGCCGGCACGGGGCTCCGCAAGCTCGGCGCGCACCTGCTCGCCCAGAAGCGAGGGCCCGTGGACCTCACGGTGCTGCTCTCGCACGTGCACTGGGATCACATCCAGGGTCTCCCGTTCTTCGCGCCCATCTACATGCCAGGCACACGCCTCGTCCTGGCCGGAGGCGCGACCGGGACCCCGCTCGCCGACACGCTTCGCAGGCAGATGAGCGCGCCCACCTTCCCGGTCGACTGGAAGGACGTCCCTGCCGCGCGCGAGTACGTCGACATGCGCGACGGCGTCTCGACGCGCCTCGGCGACGCGGAGGTGCGCACGGCACGCGCGAACCATCCCGACGCCGTCTTCGCCTACCGGGTGGAGCACGAGGGGAGCGCCGTGGTGTACGCGACCGACACGGAGCACTACGCCTGCGTCGACCCGCGTCTCGTCGCCCTCGCGCGCGACGCCGACGTCCTCGTCTACGACGCGCAGTATCTGCCCGAGGAGTACGGCGCGAAGGTCGGCTGGGGCCACTCGACGTTCGAGGCGGGCGCAGCGCTCGCGCGGGCCGCCGGGGTCCGCAAGCTGGTCCTCTTCCACCACGACCCCACCCGCGCCGACGCCGAGGTGGAGGCCATCGAGCGGCGCGCGCAAGGTGTCTTCGAGGACGTCGTGGCCGCGCGGGAAGGGTTGACCATCGAGCTCGGTCGGTCGGGCTCGATCGCGGCGTGATAGCTTCTTCGTCGTTGGTCGAGCGCGATCACAAGCTGTCGCTTCTACTCGACGTGGGGGCGATGCTCGCGCGCGAGGTCGAGCTCGACGCCCTGCTCGAGATGCTGGGCCACCGCATCGCGAGCGCCCTGCGTGCCGAGCGGGCGACGATCTACGTCGTCGACGCGGCGACCGGCGAGCTGCGATCGCGCGTCGCCGACCTGCCCGAGATGCCGGAGATCCGGCTGCCCATCGGAAAGGGCATCGCCGGGTACGTGGCCGACCGGGGCGAGCTCGTCAACGTGCGCGACGTGGCGCACGACGAACGGCACTTCGCGGGGATCGACCAGGCCACCGGGTACCTGACGCGCAACGTGCTCGCCGCGCCCATCACCGACAAGCGCAGGGCGATCCGCGGCGTCGTCCAGGTGCTCAACAAGAAGGGCGGCGCCTTCACCACCGAGGACGAGGCCTTCCTCGGGACGCTGGCGTCGCAGGTGGCGCAGGCCTTCGAGAGCACGACCCTGCGCCCCTCGCCGGGCGCCGTCCGCGGCGTCCCGCTGCGCGGCCCCTTCAACCACATCGTCGGCGCGTCCCCGGCGATGCGCCGCGTCTACGAGCAGATCCTGCGCGCCTCGATGACGGACGCCACGGTGCTCCTGCGGGGCGAGACGGGCGTCGGCAAGGGTCTCTTCGCGCGCGCCATCCACGTCAACTCGAAGCGCAAGGACCAGCCGCTCGCCGTCCTCGACTGCACGACGCTGCCGAGCGCCCTCGCCGAGAGTGAGCTCTTCGGCCACGAGCGCGGCGCCTTCACGGGGGCCGACCGCCGCGTCCGCGGCAAGGTGGAGCAGGCCGAGGGCGGGACGTTGCTCCTCGACGAGATCGGCGATCTTCCCATGCCGGCGCAGTCCAAGCTGCTGCGCTTTCTCCAGGAGCGCGCGTTCGAGCGCGTCGGCGGGCGCGAGACGCTGGTGGCGGACGTGCGCATCCTCGCGGCCACCCACCGCGACCTCGACGCGCTCGTCGCGCGGGACGAGTTCCGGCAGGATCTCTTTTACCGGGTGCGCGTCGTCGAGATCATCCTCCCGCCGCTCCGCGACCGGGGACGCGAGGAGATCCTCTCTCTGTCGCGTCACTTCACGGAGGTCTACGCACGCCGTCACGGGCGCGGTGCGATGCGCATCCCGCCGGCCAGCGAGGACGCGCTCGCGCGCTGCCCCTGGCCGGGCAACGTGCGCGAGCTGGAGCACGCCATCGAGCGGGCCGTGGTGATGGCCCCGGGCGAGACGATCGACCCGGACCTCCTCGGGCTGTCACCCACCGCCACGCCAGCCCGCACGACGACCGACGGGAGCGTCGTCCTGCCCCTCGGCCTCCCGCTCGACGAGGTGGAGCGCCTCTACGTCGAAGCGACGCTCGCCGCGGCCAAAGGCAACCAGACACGCGCCGCCCAGGCCCTCGGCGTCGGCCGGAACACCCTCAAGCGCAAGACCCGCCGGCGGTAGAGAGAGAGTAGGGAACAGGGAGACGACGAGAGAAGGAGCAGAGAGTTCGCACCAACCAACTCGACTCCTTCTCTACTTCTCTCCCTGTTCCCCCATTCTCTTCACCGCCCGAACATCTTGAACAGCTTGCCGAGCACTTTGCCGATGCGCGACTCGGGGAGCTTCCAGGTCTCGACCTCGGGGCCGGCGTACTTGCCGAGCTCGCGGAGAATGTCCTCCAGCGGGCGCGATCGATCGAGCTTCACGGGAAGCGCGCGCCCGGTGCGAGCCTCGCGCGCGTCGACCGACATCACGCAGTGCTCGTCGAAGGCGAGCCGCAGGATGACGCGGCCCCCATCGCGGAGCGACGGATCCTCGACGGTCGCCGTCGTGAGAAACTCGTTGCGGCTCACGTCCTGCAGCTCCCCCTGGAAGAGGTGCAGCGTCACCGAGCCGAGGAGATCGGCCGCGAGCCTCACCTCGCGCTGGGCCGGCAGGCGCGTGTAGCGGCTCACGATCGGCACGAAGCGGAGGCCCGGAGCGCCGTGACCGACGCTCATCGGCAGGATGTCGAGCAGCGTCGCGGCCTCGGAGGAGCCGATCTCGTCGGCGAGGAGCGCCGCCCCGTGCGCCACGGCTTCGTCGGGGTTGATCCGCTTGCTCGGCCGACGCCCGAAGAGCTCCGCCACGGCATGCTGGACGGCCGGGATGCGCGTCGTGCCGCCGACGAGGAGCACGTCGTCGACGTCCTTCGGGGTGAGGGCCACCGAGCCCATGACCTCGGTCGCGATGGCGATGGTGCGGTCGACGAGGGAGCGGATGAGCGTGTCGAGCTGGTCGCGCGTGACCTCGACGCGCAGGTTCCTCTTGGGGTCGCGCGTCAGCTCGGGGAGCTCGACGACGCACTCGGTCTGGGCCGACAGCGCGCGCTTGGCGACCTCCGCTGCCTCGCGAAGGCGCGCGATCTGCTGGGGCTCCGGGTCGAAGTCGATGCCCTCGGCGCGCTGGAACTCGGTGAGCACGTGGGACGCGAGGAGATCGTCGACGTCCGAGCCGCCGACGAAGTTGTCGCCCCCGGTGGCGACGACCTCGAGCTGACCGTCGGTGACGTCGACGAGGGAAAAGTCGAACGTGCCGCCGCCGAAGTCCCACACCGCGACGCGCGCCCGCTGCTGCCCCTCCTTGTGGCCGTAGGCGACCGCGGCCGCCGTCGGCTCGTTGACGATGCGGTGGACGACGAGCTTCGCGTCGCGCGCGGCACGGCGCACTGCCTCACGCTGCACCTCGCTGAAGTACGCGGGTACCGTGATGACCGCCGCCTCGACCTTCGTCTTCAGGTGCTCCTCCGCGGTGCTGCGCACCTCCTCGAGGACCCGCGCCGCGATGGAGTCCATGCTGACGACCTTGTCGTCGATGCGCGCGCCGAAGCGCTGGCCCTCGGCCTCGGCGAGCGGATACGCGAAGTGCCTCTGCAGGTCCGCCGCGAGCTCGGCCCGGTACGTGCGCCCCATGAGGCGCTTCGAGCCGTAGATCGTGCGGAGGGGGTAGAGGATCTGCCGGTCCGCCGCGCGCTGCCCGACGTACGACGTGCCGTCCGGGTCGAAGGTGATCATGGACGGGATGGTGCTCGTGCCGGTCCGGCCCGGAATGATGACGGGCCGCCCGTCGACCACGTAGGCGGCGCACGTGTTCGTCGTGCCGAGGTCGATGCCGATGATGACGCCCGTGCGGCGCACCGCCAGAGGCTCGACCTGCGGAGCCACCTCGTCGGATTCGCCCGGGGCATCGGAGGTTCGGGCGATGGGCTGGGCGGGGAGCGGCGGAGGCACCGGCAAGGGCGGCGGGCGCTGGCGGACGCGCGGAGCCTTCTCGGCGGACGGCGTCGAGAGCGTCGCGATGAGCTCCGCGTCCACGCCGAGCGCCACGAAGGCGATGCCCATCCCCCGGGCCGGATCGACCCAGGTGACGCGGGCGAGCCCCGACGCGAACTTCTCGCCGTCGTCGTCGAGCAGATCGAAGCGGAGCTCGTCGCCCACCTTCGCGACGGACTCGGTGGCCACGAGGGCGCCGCCGGGGGCGACGTCGCGGAGGCGGTCGACCTGGATGTCGTGCGCGCCGGCGACGCTCCAGAGGATGCGGGCCGTCGATTCGAGGCGGGGGTGCTTGCGGCGGTCCGTGGGGGTCGTCAATCCCGTCCAGACTACCCGAGCGCGCTCAGGTGCGGATGCCCGTCTTCCAGACGAAGTATCCCACCGCGAGCAGGGCGGCGCCCGTGGCCGCCGAGAAGGCCCGCATCGCGTCGTCGGGGGACGCCGCGGCCCAGATCGCTCCCGCGACCAGGAGGACTCCGGCCCAGGCGGTCCACCGGAAGAGGAAGATCGCCGCGACCACCGCCAACAGCGCCAGCAGCAGCTGGTCGCCGACGAGGACGTGCGCGACGCTGTTTCCCCCGAGGAGCCCGAGCGCCCTGTGGACCGTGACCATGGCGACGGCGGCCAGCGTCGCGGCCACCCCGCGGCGGTTCAGCGCCGTCGTGAGCAAGTGCCGCCGCAAGAACAGCGTCGCCAGCGCCACGATCGCGACCGGGGCGAGGGACTCCTCGAACAGGGTCGTCGTCGAAACGTCGCCGCGACCCACGAACGCAGACGCCGAGAGGCCGACGCCCACGACGGCGAGCGCCGCGAAGGCCAGGGCGCGGGGGCGGCGAGCCAGGCTCGGATCGAGGTCGCGCGCGAGTCGCTCGAGCTCGGCCGACCGTGCCCGCCGGGAGGCCAGCAGCGACTCCAGCTTCGAGGACGCCGCCTTCGCGACGTCGTTGCCGCTCCAGTCGCGCAGCGCCTGGTCGAGGGCGAAGCGCACCTCGGCCGCCAGCACGTCCACGTCGCGCTGCCGGCTCTCGCTCGTGCGCGCCGTCGTGTCTTCCGTGAGGGCGTGAAGCTTCTCGAGGCGCGCGACCGCGGACTCGGCGAGCGCGATGGAGCTCCGGTTCCGGAGGTACGCGGCGATGGCCTGCCGCACCTCGGCCGCGCTCGACGGCCGTTTCGCCGGGTCCTGCGAGGTCGCTTCGTTCGCGAGCGCGGCGAGGAGTGCCGGGGCCGAGGCGGGGTACTCGAAGGGCTCCGACGCGGCCGCCGCGAAGAGCACGGCGCGGAAGTTCGTCGCCGCGTGGCGCGGCCCGCCCGTCAGCACGTGATGGAGCGTGGCGCCGAGCAGATAGACGTCGGTGCGCTCGTCGACCGCGCCCCCGACGACCATCTCCGGAGCCATGTACGAGGGCGTCCCGCAGAGCGGCAAGGCCCGGGTGGCGTCCTCGGTCCGGAGCGCGATGCCCCAGTCGGCGAGGTACACCTCGCCGTAGAGTCCGATGAGGACGTTCTCGGGCTTGATGTCCCTGTGGAGGATGCCGCGGCTGTGCGCGAACGACGCGGCGTTGCACACCTGCATCAGGATCTCGAGGTGACGTACGAGCCGGGCCCCCGCGTCGCCTCCGTCGTCTCGCCACGCCGGGTGGTGCGGGTCCGCGAGCAGCTCGCTCCACGCCGCCCCTTCCACGCGCTTCATCACGAGGACCGGCCGCCCCTCGGGGTCGACGCCCAGCGCGTGCACGGGGATGACCGCGGGGTGCTCGAGGTGCCCCGTGATGGCGCCCTCGGCCAGGAGAGCCACGCGCTCCCTCTCCGACGCCCCGTCGCGCACCGTCTTGACCGCCACGTCGCGGTCGAGCGAGTGCTGCCGCGCCAGGAAGACGCGCCCCATCCCGCCCTCGCCCAGCGTCCGGATCACCTCGAGGTCCCGCCCGTCGCTCGCAGGCGGCGGCTCCGCCTCGCTCGCCCCCGACAGGGTGCCGCGGAGCTCGACCGAGATCCTCGGCAGCTCGCGCCTCGTCGTGGTGGGCGAGGTGGCGCTGACGAGCGTCGCCGCCGCCTTGACGACGCGGCTGGCGGGCGCGCGGATGGTGGCATCCGGGCTCGGCGCGGCGTCCGCGTCGAGGCCGACCTCCTCGAACCGGGTCGACAAGACGTCCACGGTCTCCACGGCGATCGAAGGGTACCGTGTCCGCGTCGTCGCGTCCTCAGCTCCCCTGCCCCCACGTCGTCGGCGTCGGCCCCATCTGGAACACGAGCGTGCCGCCGGCCTTCAGGTCCGACTGATGGATGACCGGCGTCGTCAGCGGTGACCCGTTCAGCGTCACGCCGACGACGTACAGGTTGACCGCCGAGGCCTGCGGCGCGCTCACCGTGAAGGTGCCCCCCGGGACGGACAGCGTCGTCTGCGTGAAGGCGGGCGCGCCGACGACGTACTGATCGGTCCCGGGCACCGGGTAGAAGCCCGTCATGCTGAAGACGAGCCACGCGGACATCGTCCCCGCGTCGTCGTTGCCCGGGATGCCGTCGGCGCCCGCCGTGTAGACCTCGCCCTCGATCCACGGCAGCCACTTCTGCGTGAGCTCGGGGTGGCCGGCGAGCGCGAAGATGTACGGCGAGTGGATGTCCGGCTCGTTGCCGCCCCAGTACCACTTGCGGTACGCGCCGTACGAGATGGGATCGGTCCAGTCGATGGCGTCGTAGTCGGCCTTGCCCTGCTCGAAGAAGCTCTCCAGCGTGGTGACGAGCGCATCCTGCCCGCCGAGCACCGTCGTCAGACCGTCGATGTCGTACCAGGGACCCCAGAGGCTCTGCGCCGCGTTCGCCTCGATGAAGTCGCCGGCCATCACGGTCGGGTCGCCGTGCGTGGTCCCCCACGAGCCGTCGGAGTTCTTCGACCAGAGGTACCCGGTGGCCGGGTCGTAGAGCTTCTGCCAGCCGTGGAGCCGCGCCTGCAGCGTCGCGGCGTCGGCGGTGTGCCCGAGGCCCGTCGCGAGCTCCGCGAGGGCCCGGTCGTCCTGCCCGTACTCGATGGTCCACGACACGGACCCGCCGACGCTCGCCGGGACGTACCCGAGCTGCATGTAGGGGACGACGTTGTTCCGCCCGCCCCGTCCGCCGGGAGGATCGGTCGTGCCGAGGGCGGCGGCGCTGAGGATCTGGTACGCGCCCTCGGCGTCGAAGCCCGTCACGCCGCGCACGTAGGCGTCCGCGATGATCACCTCGGCGCTCGCGCCGATCATCGTGCCCGCCTCGCCGTCGCCGATGGGCCACTTGGGGAACGAGCCGGAGGCCTGGGCCATCGCGATGAGCGACTGCACGTTGTCCCGCGAGCGGTCGGGGGCCACGAGATCGTAGAAGGGGTTGAGCGTGCGGTACGTGTCCCACTCGGACATGTCCGAGCAGTAGTTCCATCCCGTCGCCGTCGCGACCTTGCCGTCGAGCCCGACGTAGCTCCCGTCGACGTCGCTCTGCACCGTCGGCATGAGGAACGCGTGGTAGAGCGCCGCCTGCATCATGGCCTGCTGCACCGCCGTGCCGCCCTGGGTCGTCACCACCGACGTCGCCGTGGTCCACGCCGCGGCCGTCGCCGTCGCCTCGGCGTCGAACGCGAAGGCCGGCATCTCGGCCGCGAGGTTCGCGGCGGCCTCGGTCGTGGACGTGAGCGAGAGGCCGACCTGGAGCTCGACCGGCCCCGGGTTCGTCGTCAGGTCGAAGTCGAGGTCGACGCCCACGCCGGTGCCCATCGCGGTCGTCCCCGAGGCGGGCCCGGCCCCCATGCTCCACACGGCGGCGTTGGACCACGGGTGCTGCGGCTGGAGGACGAAGTAGACCATCGTCCCGCCGAAGCCGCCGGACAGGCCGCCGAGACTCCGGAACGAGCCGGTCACCGTGAAGCCGACGGGGTCGATGGTGACGGACTCGGTGTCGACCGTCCCGCTGGCGATGTGGTGGTCGACGTCGAGGACGACGTGCGCGGTGGTGGCGCCGCTCCCGTACGTGAAGCGGTGATGCGCCGCGTGGGGAGTCGCCGTGGACTCGACGAGGATCCCGCCGTTGGTCAGCGTGACCGCGTACTTCCCCGGCGTCGCCGTCTCGGTCGACTTGTCGTACTTCGACTGATAGCCGGCCATCGTCGTCTCCGACGCGCCGAACGAGGGGACCGGCATGATCCCGAGGACTCCGTAGTCGGGGACGCCGGTGCCGTGGACGTGGAGGTGGGAGAACCCCTGGATGGTGTCGTCGCCGTACCAGTACCCCGAGCAGTGCAAAAACTGGATGTTGCCCCAGGCGCCGGTCGTGTCGGGGCCCACCTTGGCGAGCCCGTGGGGCGCCGCGGCGCCGGGGAAGGCGCTGCCGGCGCCGTAGCCGAAGCCGCCGCTGCCGATGAGGAGCGGCGAGACGGGCGTGTAGGCAGGGCGGGTCGGGGCCATGCTCGTGCTGCCGTCGCCGCCGTCGTCGCCGGCATCGGCCGAATCGGCCGCCGGGGACGTGGAGCGGGAGCAGCCCGCGAGGGCCCATCCGAGTGCCACGAGGAACAATGCGCGGGGGCGCATGTCCGCATGAATGGGCTCCCCGGCACGCTTCGTCACGTCTCACTCGTACGTCTCAGTCTCCTCGCTGGTTTCGCGGGCCCGGGAGCGGAGACCGCCGGCCGACGTCATCCGTACGAGACCGAGCAGGAAGCGCCGGGCCGGCCGGCGCGTTCCCCGGAGACGCCCGATGCCGCCGACGCGCCCTGAGCCTCCCGTCCGACCGCCCGCCGCACCGACCCCCCGGGCCCAGCTCGCGCGGGTGGTGGTCGCCGCCGGCGCCGCCCTCGCGCTCGGCGCGGGACCCGCCGTCGCGTGGGACCTCTCGACGCAACCTCCCCGGGCCAAGGCGCCCTCGGCGTGGCCGCGCCCCTCCCCCTGGCTCTCGGCGGCGAAGCAAGCCAAGGCCGCCGCCGCCGACCTCGCCCGCGTCTACGTCCCCCGCGTCGAGGAGCCGGACGCCGGCTCCGACGAGCCGCTCGTCCCGGCCCCCGGGACGACCACGGCCGCCGCCAGCGCGACCGGCCCGCGCATCATCTCGATCCCCATCCCGTACCGCGTTCCCCCCCGCAGGTAGCTCCGCCCGAGCGGCTCCTAAATGAGCGAGCGCCATCGGCGTGATCGTAAGAACACAGCAAAATCGATCACTTGCGCGCGGAGCTGGGCGACGACGCGCGGCTTAAATAGCATCGGGGCCCATCCAAACCCTCACCGCCGACCACCGGCGATTCGGAGGCCCCGATG
>DASXZL010000080.1:0-242512 GCA_036501935.1 Polyangiaceae bacterium
AGCGACCAAGCTCGCGGCGCGGAGTGCCGTGTGCAAGCGGCGCGGCTCACCGCTCGCTCACGCTCGCGGTGCTGACGGCGGCTCCGCCGCCCGTCCGAGATCCATCGAGAATCGCGCTCGCTAGCGCTCGCTCATTTAGGACTTCGAGGCCGTCAAAAGAGGGGCGTCGGCCGGCGAAGTGGCGCCACACGAGGGCGCGCCACTCGCCGCGCTCGTAGACCTCGGGGCGTTCGCCCTCGAGCCGGGCAGCGTAGGCGACCGAGACCTCCGGCACGTCCGTCGACACGAGCCCGGACAGCACGAGCGTGGCCCCGGCCGCCATGCAGTCCACGAGCGCGCCGGCGTGGTCGAGCAGGACGGCGCGGAGGATGTTCGCGACGACGAAGTCGAAGGGGGGCCGCGTCTCGCCCAGTGTTCGCACGGAACGGATGCGTTCCGAGACCCGGTTGGCGGCCGCGTTCTGCTCTCCGTGCGCCCGTGCGAGCGCGTCGATCTCCACCGCATCGACGACCGCTCCCCGCCGGGCGGCCGCGATGGACAGGATCCCCGAGCCGCTTCCGAAGTCGAGCATCCGCCAGGAACCCGTGCGAGGGGCTAGGGCTGCGAGCGCCTGCAGGCACACCTGTGTCGTCTCGTGCGATCCATCGCCGAATCCAGGACCAGGCTCGAGGAGGATGTCCCCGGCGATGGTGGCGGCGAACGGACGGTAGGGCACGAGGGCTCCGGCGTCACTGCGACCTGGCGAGACGCCGGTAGCTCTGCAGGTCGTTTTCCAGCGACGAATCCGAGAGCGACTCCTGTGCGAGAGCCACGGCCCGCTCCTGCTCCGCGACCGCCTCCGCATACCGTGAGGCCGACGCCAGGACTCGTGCGCGCGCGGAGTGCGCCGAGTAGGACCCCGGGTCGAGCGCAATCGCGGCGTCCGCGCGCGCGAGCGCCTCGGTCATCTGGCCTGCGGCGGCGAAGGACTGGGCCACGAGCGCAAGCTCGTCGGCGCTCGCCGCGGTCCGGGCGAGCCGGGTGAGTGCCATGGCCGCTGCGCCTCTCATCTCTGCGCGTCCCTCGGGAGGGGCGGTCCGTGCGAGCCGATCGAGGGTCACGATGAGCCCGAAGAGAGTCCGCGGGTCGTCCGGTTGCTGGCGTAGCCCGACCTCGAACGCGGCGCGCGCATCCGCAAATCGGTGAAGAAAGAAGTCGACGCTCCCGCGCCAGTAGGACACCTCTGCGGAGCGCGGGGCATCGTCCTGCGCCTCGACCAGCTGGGTGATGGCCATCGGCGAGCCCGCGGCTCCGGCGACGGTCCGTAGCCAAAGCAGATGAACGTCCGCGTCGGCGATCACGTCCACCGATTCGAGCGGCTCGACGGTCGCCCGCGTGAGGGGCCGCGTGAAGACGTCCCACCGTTCAGCGGTGAGATAGCTGCGATAGTCTGCTTCCAGCGTCGCGGCCGGGAGGTCGCCGAAGGCAGAGCTCCACGCCTCCTTGGCGCGCGCTCCGCGGTTCATGTCCGAGACGAAACGCTGGAACCGCCCGCGATAAGAGTCGGGCCCATTCCGGAAGAAGTGAACGAGCGCCCACGCGCCGAGGTAGTTGTTCGCCGTCTTCTGGGTGCGCGTGTAGTCGTCCGGCAGGTCGGTCGCCGTCAGGTGCTGGTAGTCCATCGCGAGGAGTGCCGAAACCGGCGGCAGGACGTCGGGGTTGTAGACGGTCCAGCGCGGCGGCTCGCCGAGGAAGACCTTGCCGTCGTCGATTCGCATCGTGGAGAAGTACTGAGCGAGCCCCTCGTTCATCCAGATGGGCGCCCACCCGTAGACGTGGTGGATGAGCCTGTGCGTCAGCTCGTGAAGCAGCGTTACGTGGCCATCATCGAGGAGGGCGCCGTACCTCGGGGCGTAGAGGACGATCGTCGGATGGCGCTCCAGGTCGATCGGTCCGCGGTCGAAGAAGAAGCCGCCGAGTCGCCACGAGCCGAACGCGTGAAACTCGTCCTCGTCGCGAAAGACGACGATCTCCGCGCGCTCACGCGGACCTTCCGCTCCCGGAATGACGACCGCGGCGAGCTCGCGGTAGGCGGTCTCGTACGTCTGGGAGAGGGAGCGGGCGTCGTCCTCGGCGAGGTCCGTCTCGATGAGGAGGTGGGTCGTGCGTAGCGCGAGCCATCGGGAGCCGCCCTGAGACGCGGTGCGTGGGGGCAGCGGCTGGGCGCACCCGGCGAGGACGGCGAGCGAGGAGACGAGCCCGACGAGGTGAAAGGCGCGCGGCGGCGCGCAGAAGCGCTTCACCCGCAAGGAGTGTACGCGGTTTCGTGGCGGCAGACCGTGCGTGCCCGTGGCCCCCCGGCATCGTCGCGGAGGTGCACGTACCCGCGCCGCCCAGCGGCCGGCCGGGGTGTAAGCTGGCGCGCTGGAGGCAGAGGCAAGGACATGGCTCTGGCATCTTTCGGCGCGCGGGCCGCCGGCTTGCGTCTCGAGCGAATGAAGGCGTCTCCCCGGTACGCGGACGGCACCTTCCGGAACACCGCCCCGGTGTCCCCGGGGCTCAAGAAGGGGAGCGTCGCTCCGACCATCTCCGAGTTTCTTTGCGGCGGACAGCGGCGCACGCCTCCCGGACCGCTTCCTTCGACGAGCCCGCTCGAGCACTGGTCGCGGCCTCCCGAAACCGGCCTTCGCGCGACGTGGCTCGGGCACTCGACCGTGCTCCTCGAGATCGACGGTCTCCGCGTGCTCACGGACCCCGTCTGGGGCGAGCGCGCTTCGCCGGTCACCTTCGCCGGGCCGCGACGGTTTCAGCCCGTCCCCGTGGCCGTGTCGGCGCTCCCGCCCCTCGACGCGGTGGTCATCTCGCACGATCACTTCGATCACCTCGACTACCCGACCGTCCTCGAGCTCGCCCGCCTCGACGTGCCCTTCGTCACGTCCCTCGGCGTGGGCGCGCACCTCGAGGCGTGGGGCGTGCCCGCCGCACGCATCACGGAGCTCGACTGGTGGGAGCGCGCCGAGCTGCAGGGCGGCCTGACCGTGACCGCCGCGCCCTCGCAGCACTTCTCGGGCCGCGGGCTTGGCGGAAGAAACCTGACCCTGTGGTCCTCGCTGGTCGTGCGCGGGCCGCATCACGCCGTCTTCTTCAGCGGGGACACCGGCCTCACGCCGGAGTACGCGGCCATTCGCGAGCACCTCGGTCCATTCGATCTGGTGATGCTCGAGGTGGGCGCGTTCCACGCCGCGTGGGGCGACATCCACCTCGGGCCCGAGAATGCGCTGAAGGCCCTTTCGCTCCTCGGCGGCGGCGCGTTCCTGCCCGTCCACTGGGGCACCTTCAACCTGGCGATCCACGCGTGGGACCAGCCCGCCGAGACGCTGCTGGAGCTCGGGCCGAAGCAAGGCGCGCATCTGGTGATGCCGGTGCTCGGGGAGCCCGTCGAGCCGTCGCGGGCCGAGCGGGTGACGCCGTGGTGGCGAGCCGCCGGAGCCGCTCTCGGCGAGGCCGCGGCGGTCGCCGACGAAGAGGCCCCTTCGCTGCCTCCCGCCGAGGGGGTCGACGCCGTTCCATGGCCGATGGACTGACGGGCGCCTTCCCGCGGGCCCGTTCGGGTAGCGATGTAGTTTCGACATCGGACAGGGCTGTCGTGCCGCCGTGAACGAGAAGCCACGAACGGCCCCAAACTGCCCCGAGCCCGCGTTTTTCCTCTGGCCTCCGATTTGCGATGGGGGGCCCCATCATGCGCTTCCTTCCTCCCACCGGCGCTCTGCTCGCCGCTCTCGCGCTGCTCGCGGGCTGTGCTCCCACGACGACCTATCGGCACACCGCCTACGTCCCCGCGGTGCGGCCCATCCCCTTCGATGGGCGCACGGCCGAAATGGGCACGATGCGCATCGAGGGGACCGTGACGGGGTCCACCATCGCGCCCGATCTATTCCCGCAGGTCGGCGACACGGCGGTCTTCGTCCCGCGGTACACGGCCGAGGGCAGCGTGATGATCGCCGCCACACCCAACGTGGAGATCGGCGCGCGCGCCGCCTATGCGAGCTACAGCTGGGGGCAGGCGAGCGCCACGGGCACGATGCCCCTTCCCAACGCGCCGTCGAGCTGGGGCGCCGGGCCCGAGATGCGCCTCGCCTTCCCGGTGACGAAGGACAAGCGCCTCGCCATCGGCATCGCCGGCAACCTCATGTACTACACGGTGCCGTACGCCGAGTGGCAGCTCGACGCGACGTCCGGGCAGTGCGCCGTCACGTCCACCTGCGGGTACTCGCTCGCCAACACCGGAAGCGACGGGCACTTCGTGTACTCGCTCGGCCTCTATCCGTCGTACGCGTTCGGCCGCGACGGCCAGTATGGTCACGTGTTCGGCCTGGTGGCGGCGACCAACGGCTTCTCGAACGACGGCTTCACCAACACGCAATCCAGCGGGAGCACCGTCAACGCCGTCGGACCGATCGCCATCCTCGGCGGAGGCTACGGCGTCTCGTACCAGTGGCTGCGGGCCTCGGCCACGGCATTCCTCCCCATGACGACCTCGTCGTCTCCCGTCGACTACGGGCTCGGCGTCATGCTCACGGTGGGAGTGAACCTGGACCTCGGCTGGCGCCGTCCCGACGGCTCCGAAACGCCTCCCGCCGGCGGGTGAGGGACTCTCACGGCGACGATTTGATGCGAGCGGGGCTCCAACAGACGGTGCTGTAAGGTCCGGCGGCGCCGGCGCGTTTCAGCGCCCATGGGATGCCTCCGCCCGATGGTTGCGCTGGCCTCGCTGGCCGTGCTCGGCTTGCCTCCTCGTGCGGCCTTTGCGGACGATGCGCTGCCGGTGGCGACCACCCCCTTGCCGGTCGCGACCTCGGCCGCCGTCGCCGCGGACATCCCGGCGCCCGATTGCGTCCGAGGTCGCGACGAGCAAGGCATCCTCGGTTTGCTCTTCGACGTCGGCCACGGGTCCCCGTCGTTCGGCGCGCGCTACCTGCAGCAGCACCGAGACCGCCACCGGTGCGGCGACGCGGGCGAGCTCGCGTCGCTCGGACTCGGCGCGGAGGTGCGGGGTATGGGAACGTCTGCCGTCGCCGCGCAGGGGGTGGTCCGCGTTGCGGGAGCGGACGAGACGCGCGGCGTCGCGGGCGGGTTCAGCGCCGAGGCTGCCGCGGGCGTCGCGACGGGGCTGGGGCGGACGTTCGCGACGGGCTCCGTGGCGGTGCTGCTGGATCTCGGCCCGGTCGGCGTGGGCGCCTCGTATCAGATCCCCATCGGAGCGGCGCGGCCTGCGTGGCTGGGCAGCCTCGGGCTGGCGCTCCGGGTGAACATCCCGCTGCTGACCTACGACGCGCACGAGGAGCGCTACGCCGCAGACCCGCACCGCTGACTCCTGCCGGGTCACCGCCGGGTGGATTCGCCGGGCGGCCGTCAGAGGCACGCGCTCGGATCGTCGTACCGATCGACCCACACCCCGTCGTCGCATTGCAGGGTCGACGTGCACGTGTTCTGGGGGGCGACCGATCCGCTGTCGGTGATGCAACCACCGCTGGGCTCCACGCTGGTGTCGCAGCTCGAGGGGTCGTCGTAGCGATCGACCCACGTGCCATTGTCGCACTGCAACGTCTCGGTGCACGTGTTCGCGGCGTAGCTCTTCCCGCCGAGCTGGCAGCCGCCGCTCGGCGACCCACCGCTCGACGAGCCCGAAGACCCGCCGCTGGAGGACCCCGACCCGCCGCTGGACGATCCGCCGCTGGACGATCCGCCGCTGGATGATCCGCCGCTGCTGCTTCCCCCGCCGCCAGACCCGTCCGTGAGCGCGGTCAGAGCCGACAAGGAACCGTTGAACAAGTCGACGTCGACGGCGTCCGAGATGCCACCCACGCTGCCGGAGTCGGAGTCTTGCCAGAAGCTCCACGTCGACCACTCGGACGGCATTCCTGGACAGGACACGCCGTAGTTGGCGACCCAGAGCGTGTAAGGCTCGAGCGCCGGGTACGATCCGGAGAGAAAGTCGGCGCTCATGTAGAGGATGGCCGTCTTGCCGGTGGCCTGGGTGACCGTCTTCAGGAACGTGACGGCATCGGCGACGGCGGTCGCCTCGGAGACCCCGTTCAGCTGCTCGAAATCGAGCACGATGGGCAGGTCGCCCGCCTGGAGGGTGCCGACGGTGCCGAGGACATAGTTGGCCTGCGTCGTCGCGCTCACCGCGGGATCGAAGAAGTGATAAGCGCCGCGCACGATCCCGGCGGCCTTCATGCCCGCCCAGTTCGCGGCGAACGTGTCGTCGAGGTCGTTGTCGCTCTCCGTGGCCTTGGCGAAGGCGAAGGTGATGCCGGCCGCCTTGACCTGCGTCCAGTTGACGGTCCCGTCCCAGTGCGACACGTCGACGCCCTTCAGGGTCTGCCCCGTGGCGCAGGCGGTCAGGTCGCTGCCGCCTGTCCCTACGGCTTCTCGACTGCCGCCCGCACAACCGAGAGCGCCCACGACTCCGAGGACCCACCAGCGACGAGGGAAGGACATGCACTCCCCTTGAGCAACGACTGGACCCGCGCTCGTCCCGCCGCGCAGCCCCGGAAATCGCGGTGTTTCGCGCGTGGCACGTCGAGAGATGCGCGCGGGCCGTCGCGGGCGCGGAGGTTCGCGCGCCGGGCTCGCGACGTGCTGCGGAGACGACATGTAGGAGCGGATCGACTGCGATCCCGGTTCCCATTGGAACTATGAAGCGCGCGCCGAATCGCGGCGGGGATCCTAGTCGCTGGGTGCAGGCCCCGTGGCCGCGAGACGCCCGGGCCTCCCGTCGCATCGAAGCGTAGACCCATGGACTACCGACGACTCGGCAACACCGGCCTCAGCGTCTCCCGGGTCTGCCTCGGCTGCATGAGCTACGGGGACCCAGCCCTGCACTTGCCCGGCGAGCCCCCGCGCTGGGAGTGGGCGTTGAAAGAGGCGGATGCGCGCCCGTTCTTCGTGCGCGCCCTCGAGCTCGGCATCAACTTCTTCGACACGGCCAACGTGTACTCGCTGGGGGCGAGCGAAGAGGTGACGGGCCGTGCCCTCCGCGAGCTCGCGCGCCGCGAGGACGTCGTCATCGCGACCAAGGTGTTCAGCCGGATGCGCCCGGGCCCGTTCGGCGCCGGCCTCTCGCGCAAGGCCATCCTTCACGAGATCGACGCCAGCCTGAAGCGCCTCGGGACCGACTACGTCGACCTCTATCAGATCCATCGCTGGGACGACGCGACGCCCATCGAGGAGACGATGGAGGCGCTGCACGACGTCGTGCGCGCGGGCAAGGCGCGGTACCTCGGGGCGTCCTCGATGTACGCGTGGCAGTTCGCCAAGGCGCAGCACGTGGCCGAGCGCAACGGCTGGACGCGGTTCGTCTCGATGCAGAACCACTACAACCTCATCTACCGAGAGGAGGAGCGCGAGATGGCGCCGCTCTGCCGCGACCAGGGTGTGGGCATGATCCCCTGGAGCCCGCTGGCGCGCGGCAAGCTGGCGCGAGCCCCCGAGGCGCAGCCGACGAAGCGCTCGGAGACGGACCGCTTCGGCAAGATCGTCTACGCGACGATGGCCGAGGCCGACGCGCACGTCATCGCCGCGGTCGACGCCGTGGCCAGGGCGCGCAAGCTCCCGCACGCTCAGATCGCGCTCGCGTGGCTCCTGCGGCAGAGCGGGGTCACCTCGCCCATCGTGGGCGCGACGAAGATGCAGCACCTCGACGACGCGGTGGGCGCGCTCGCCGTCACGCTGACCGACGACGAGGTGAAGTCACTCGAGAAGCCGTACGTGCCTCACCCGATCGCAGGGCACAGCTGAGTCGACGGCGCTCAGAAGCGCTCGGCGTCGCTCTGCGGCGCCTGCGACCAGGCTTGGGACGGCTGGCCGTCGACGGTGGTGCCGCCGAACGCGAACGTGGGGACCGCGCCGAGCATGTCGGTGGGGAAAGGGAGGGCCGGCGCCGTGGCCTTGTCGAGCGACTGCACGTGCTCCGCGGTCAGCTTCACTTCGAGCGCGCCCAGGTTGTCGTCGAGCTGGTCGATCGTGCGGGCGCCGATGATGGTGGAGGCGACGCCCGGGCGACCCTGCACCCACGCCAGCGCGACGCGCGGCACCGTCGTCCCGAGCTCGGTCGCGATCCGTTCCATCAGGTCGAGGAGGTCGAAGGTGCGGTCGTCGAGGTAGCTCGTGACCCGCGCCCCGCGCCCCGCCTGGTGCTTGCCCTTGTCGGCCCGCCTGTACTTGCCGCTGAGCGCGCCGCCGCGGAGGGGGCCCCACGGCGTGATGCCGAGGCCGAGCTCCTGCGCCATGGGGACGAGCTCGCCCTCCACGGTGCGCTGAAGGAGCGAGTACTCGATCTGCAGCGCCACGAGCGGAGCCCACCCGCGAAGCAGCGCCATGGTCTGCGCCTGCGCGCACTTCCACGCGGGGGTGTCGCTGAACCCGAGGTAGCGGACCTTGCCTTGCTCGACCAGCGTGTCCAGCGCGCGCATGGTCTCCTCGATGGGGGTCGTCCGGTCCCAGGCGTGCAGCCAGTAGAGGTCGATGTAATCGGTGCGCAGGCGCCGGAGCGACTCCTCGCACTGCGCGATGACGGCCTTGCGGTTGGAGCCTCCGCCGTTCGGGTCGCCGAGGAACATGTTCGTGACGAACTTCGTGGCGAGGACGACGCGGTCACGCTTCTTCCGGTCGTGCCCGAGGTGCTCGCCGAGGATCGCCTCGGAGTGGCCCTTCGTGTATCCGTTCGCGGTGTCGATGAAGTTGCCGCCGCGTTCGAGGTAGCGATCGATGATGCGTTTGGCTTCCGCGGGCTCGCTGCCCCAACCCCATTCCTTCCCGAAGGTCATGCCTCCGAGGCAGAGCGGGCTCACGCGAAGCCCGGAGTGACCGAGCGTGACGTAGTGGTTGAGCGGCATGCGGGGGTCGTACAGGGCCTCCGCTGCTTCGTCCAGGACGAGGAGCAGCCGCGCCCGCTGGTCCGCGGCGTCAGGGCGTGCTCCGGTAAACGGCGAGGTCGCCCGAGAGCGGCGGCTCCCGCACCAGCCAGTTGCACGGCGGGAGCGGCAGGTCGACGCAGCCGACGCGGATCGTTCGCGTGCGCGCGATTCTCTCGAGGTCCGAGAGCACCCTCGCCAGCCTCTCGCCGCTGAACGGACAGTAGAAGAAGAACACCGTGGCGATGGTCATGGTGCCCGCGAGGCTCGCGGCGTCGCCCTCGACGCACGATACGCGCGGCATCGCGAGACGCGTCGCGAGCTCCCGAGCGGCGCGCGCGAGCTCGGGCTGGATCTCGATTCCGATCGCACGCGCGCCCGTGAGCAGGTGGACGAGCGCAGTCGCGCGCCCCGCTCCCGAGCCGATATCGACGAAGACGTCGGTCGGGACCACCTCCGCCTGCTCCACCAGGCGAAGAAGCGCGTCGACGGGGCAGGGGAGGTAGGGGACGCAGCCCGGCGGCAGCTCCGGTCCGTCGCCGAGCACCTCGCCGAGCCCGAGGACGAGGTCGATCCATGTGTCCCGATCGGCGGGGGCGACGTCGAGGAGCGCCGCACGAAACGCGACGCGATCATGCTCCCCGCGGCCGAGCCGAGCGCGGATCCGCGCGGCGCTCTCTCGCTCCGAGATCCTCACCCGCGGAAGGCTAGCGCACCACCGGCGCGCTACGCGGGCGGAGGCTCCCAGAGCTCGATCCGGTTGCCCTCGGGGTCCATCACCCACCCGAACTTCCCGTAGGACTCGTCCTGGACCTTCGGATCGACGGTCGCGCCCGCCGCCCGCAGCTGCTCGAGCATCGCGTGGAGATCCCTCACGCGAAAGTTCACCATGAAGCTCGCCTTGCTCGGCTCGAAGTAGGTCGTGTCGGCCGCGAAGGGCGACCATACGAGAGAGGGTCCCGGGTCTCCCTTGGTCGGGAAGGTCACGTAGCCGTGCTCGTCGACGGGGACCCCGAGGTGGTCGCGGTACCAGGCCTTGAGCTTCTCCGGATCCTTCGCCTTGAAGAAGATGCCGCCGACTCCGACCACTCGCTCCATGGACTTGGGTCTCCTTTCACCGCCGCGACTTCGTGCGTGTAGCGCGGGCGCTCGCCTTCGCCGTCCGTTCCACCAGCACGTGGCTATCTTCCGCCTCGAGCTCGAGCCCGTAAACCTCCTTGAGAGCGCGCACCTTCTCGAGCGTCTCCGGCCCGAACGGAGCCGCGCCCTCGAACGCGTGAAGAAGGATCCCCTCGAGGAGATCCCCTACGGACATGCCCTTCGACGAGGCGAGCGCCTTGAGGACCTGAAGGATTCGGCGCTCGATCCGTACGCCGGTCTGCACGCGCTCCACGACGTGACGCGGGCTCGCGGCGTTCGGGCTCTTCTGCGCGGTGGCCATGCCCAGGACCCTACCTCGGTTGCGTACCGGCGTCAGCATGGTACCGTGGTACCAACATGATCGCTCCCCGCATCCCCTTGCCCGACACGAAGCTCATCGAGAGCCTCGAGAGCTGCACGCTCTCGCCGGAGGACTTTCCGCATCGCGCCCACGTCCGCGCTGCGTGGTGCTACCTGCGGCTCGCCCCGTTCGGCGAGGCGGGCGAGAGGTTCTGTCGCTCGCTGCGACGGTTCGCGGAATCCGTGGGACGCCCGCAGCGATTCCACGCCACGATGTCGTGGGCCTACCTCGCGCTGATCCACGAACGGGCGGCCCTGTCGCCCGCGGCCACGTTCGACGACTTCGCGCAGGCCAGCCCGGATCTATTGGATCGCGCCACCGCGCTGTCGCGCTTCTACGACGGCGAGACGCTGGGGTCGGACCTCGCGCGGCGAGTGTTCGTGCTGCCGCGCCGAGGTTGACGCGGGCGATCGCCGGCAGCCCGGGGCCGGGAACGGCTACTGTTTTCCCATGGGGTCCACGTCCTCCTCCGTCCTCCAACGAATCGCGGACGACGCCTGGCGCGAGACGGCCCGCCTGGCCCTCGCCGCGCTCTCGCATCGCCCCGGTGAGCTCGGCGAAGCCGGCCGCGCCCTGGCCCGCACACTCGATCTCTCCGCCCCGATGCCGGAGGGCGTCACGGGCCTCGCCCAGTCCTTCGCCGACCGCGCTCCCGAGGCGGTCCGCGCGGCGCTCCTCGAAGCCCTCGACTGGGAGCTCCACACCTACCGCGGCGGTCGCAAGGTGGAGGCAACCCACCGGCTGGAGGCGATCGTGGAGCCGCTCCCGCCCGCGTCCTCGGAGCCCTCCCGGGCCGCCGCCGAGCCCCGACCCGGCTTCGGCGACGACGTGCTCGCGATGGACCTCGCTGCGCCGCACTCGATGGGCGACCTCACGCGCTACGCGAACGCCTACCTCGGGAGCACGTTCGTCAACGACGCCATCGAGAACGACCGCCCCGTCGAGCTGCACAACGGGACGGCTCCCGAGGCCATGGCCGCGATGCGAGCGCGCGGCGCCTCCTCGTTTCACCAGCTCGCCACGCCGAAGCTCCACTTCCAGATCCTCCTCGGCGACGATCTTCGCTACGCCATCGCCTGCGACGACGGCCGCGACATGTTCCGGCACCTCGAGAAGGTGCTCCGCGCGGCCCGCTCCACGAACGGCCGTCACGTCGACCCGGCGCGCGTCACCCGCTTCGACCACCGGGTCGACGAGGAGTCGTACAGGCCGGCGCGCTTCCGACGCTGCTTCGAGTCGAGCGGCACCATCCCGCCGCAGGTCACCGTCGGCTTCAAGAACGCGCTGCTCGGCGCGCTCGCGGTCCGGGCCCGGCGGGCCGCCCAGGTGCTCGCACTGCAAGCCTCGCCGTCGCTGCCGCGCGAGCTCGAGCCGCTGCGCGACCTCGACGCGCGAGAGCTCTTGCGGTCGGCGTCGCGCCGCGCGTGGCTCGCCGAGCTCGAGGCGCGCGCGAAGGCGGCGGGTCACGGGGAGCTGCTGACTGCCGCGCCCGCGGTGAAGCTCGCCGTGACCGACGGCCCGGACGCTTTCCTCGACCACAGCCGCCTCGCGTACCGCGACGCGTTCGGCGAGCGGCGCGAGATCCTGCTGGTGCGCAACCCCTACGGCGAGGCGGCGGTCGCGATGGGCGCGCTCTTTCGCGACTGCGGCGTCGAGGACGTGCTGGTCTACGGCACCGCCGCATCGCTCGACCGCGCGTCGCAGGTGGGCGAGCTGCACCTCGCGTCGCACGCGACCTCGGCCGACGGGGCCGTGCACGAGTTCCAGAACCACGCGCTCGATGAGCGGTTCGCGGCGCTTCACGCGGAGCCCGGCACGCGCCTCGGCAGCCGCGTCGTGAACGTGCGCTCGCCGCTCGACGAGTTCGACCACGAGATCGACCGCCTCCGTGCCGAGGGCCACCACCTCGTGGAGATGGAGCTCGCCGGGCTCCTTCGCGGCCTGCGAGGCGGTAGGGCGCGCATCGCCGCGCTGCACGTGGTCTCCGA
This sequence comes from Polyangiaceae bacterium, assembly GCA_036501935.1. Classification (GTDB taxonomy): domain Bacteria; phylum Myxococcota_A; class Polyangia; order Polyangiales; family Polyangiaceae; genus Palsa-1150. The sequence goes on from DASXZL010000080.1 coordinate 12,387, forward strand.
TGTGCCGCAGAGCGCGGACACGCTCGAGGGCTTCTCACCCACGCGCGCCGAGCGGGCCCTCGGCGCTGCGGTAGACGTGTGGGTGGAGACCTTCGGGATCGCGGAGCTGGAGTGCCGGTGACTCGACCGCGCCGTCCTGCGGGTCTGCGATGAGCGGCTGGCGGGCACGGGTGGTGCATCTCCACGAGCGGGCATCCAAGGAGGAGCACCCCCATGGCCGATCCGAGCCAGACCGCACCCGAAGGGAAATCCGAAGAGCCGCGCCCGGCCTCCGCTCCGGCTCAGGTTCAAGTCACCGTGTCGCAGTCGCCCGCGCCCGCGCAGGCGGTCCCCCGCGAGCGCGCAGAGGCGAAGCCCCAGGAGCCGAAGCCGCAATCATCGGCGGCCGTGCTGGCGGAGAAGGCCAGGCCGGCGCACGAGGGGCCGGTCACCGAGGCCATGCCCGAGCACGTCGCCGCGGCGGTTTCCTACCTCTTCGGCTGGATCAGCGGGCTCGTCTTTCTTCTGGTCGATCGGCGCCCGTACGTGCGGTACCACGCTGCCCAGTCGGTGGTGATCTTCGCCACGCTGAGCGTCGTGCTGCTCGTCCTGGGGGGCTTCTTCCTCGGCACGTTCTTGCCGGGGATCGGCGGCCTGCTGCTCATCCTGCGGCGCATCGTGGAGCTCATCTGGCTCGTGGCCGCCGTCGTGCTCATCCTGAAGGCCGCTTCCGGCGAGCGGTACCGAGTGCCTTACGCCGCGTCGTACGCGGACCGCGCTGCCGGAACGAGGTAACGCTACAGCTTGCCGAGCGCCGCGGCCGGCACCTCACCCTGCTCGATGAGCGCCCGCTGGTCCTCGCTGAACGGCTGCCCGAGAAGGGGCGCGTCCACCTGGCGCGACCGGAACAGGTTCACGATGAAGTTCATCCGGTCGTCGAGCAGGCGCCAGTCGACCGAGCCGCTGCCCACGTCCGAAGCGCCGCGCGCGCGGTCATACTTCTTGAGGAGGCCGACGAGCTCGTCGGGCGCCGTCACGTTCTGGAGCGGCGGCGGGAGAAAGTCCTGCGCCGCCGCGTCCTTCGGGATGTTGCGCCCGAGGGGGAGCTCGGCGCCGCCGGGCAGCGCGAGATTCATGAGGTAGCGCGTCGCGACGCGCTCCCAGAGAACCTCCACCACGTCGACGAGATCGCTCAGCGGCCCCTCGATGGCACCGACGAGCCGCGCAAAGAGGCCCTTGCCGGCGCCCGTGTTGATCGACGCGTGCAGGTGCTTCTTGAGGATGGTGTCGATGGGGGCGTCCATCGCCTCGGCGATCTGCGGCTGGAGGCGCGTCTGCTCGTGGACGCCGATCTGGCAGTTGCCAGCGAGCACGAGGCGCGCCTTCTCGATGTCGTCGGGCTCGAGGATGGCGCGGTAGTAGTTGCCGAACGCGAGGCGCAGCATGTCCTGCCCGCCTTCTGCGGTCGGGCGCGGGTCGAGCTTCTCGACGAAGCCGGCGAGGACGGCGGCCGTGGGCTGCCCGGCCCCCTGCATCGTCTCGACGAACTGCACGAAGAGCGGCGCGAGCTCGGCGAACACCTTGAGGTTGCCGTCCCCGATGCTCTTGCTCACCGTGCCGATGGTCTCCCTCACGGGCGCCAGGAGGAACGAGGCGTGAAAGCCGGTCGTCGGAATGACGTCGTCGATGATCGCGGCGATCTTGCCGAGCCGGTGCATCGCGTCGTCCTCCGCGTCGCCGACGAGGTCGCCGACGAAGGGCGGCACCTCTTCGTTGCGGATGCTCTGCCCGGCGGTCTTCGACGCCCAGGTCGCGAAGGTCGACCAGTTCACGTTGGGCCCGCGCATGGTCGCGGCGAGAGCCTGCGAGAGGTCGTGGTAGCGCTGCGTGATGAGCAGGTTTCTCGGAACCGCGTCCTGCATGCTCGAGATCTTCGCGATGTCCGTCGGTAGCTGAGCCATCCGTCCCTCCTCCTCGGCCTCTGGGGTCGCTGCGTATGGTACCGTCTCCGCGGCGCGAATGGACGAGGCTGGCGCAGCACCCCCGACTGTCTCGAGTGCGAGCGCGCCGGCCACCTCCGCCGCCGCGAAATCGCTGCTCCGCGTCGGCGAGGTCTTCGCCGGCCGCTTCGAGATCGTGTCGCTGGCCGACTGGGGCGGCATGGGGGCGGTCTACCGCGCGCGCGACCAGCAGTCGGGCCGCGACGTGGCGCTGAAGCTCCTGCTCGACGAGTCGAGCGAGGAGCGCTTCGCGCGCGAGGCCCGCGTTCTGGCCGACCTCCGTCACCCCGGGATCGTGCAGTACGTCGCCCACGGCAAGACCGAGGTGGGCTCGCTCTACCTGGCGATGGAGTGGCTCGAGGGCCACGACCTGCGCGCCGGCCTCGCGAAGGGACCGCTCTCGCTGCGCGATGGTCTGGCCGTCGTGCGCGGCGCGGCGGAGGCGCTCGCCGTGGCCCACGCGCGCGGCATCGTGCATCGCGACATCAACCCGCGAAACCTCTTCCTCGTCGGCGGCGCGGTCCGCGACGTGAAGGTGCTCGATTTCGGCATCGCGCGCCCCTTGCGGGCGACCTTCGGGATGACCATGCCCGGCATCTACCTCGGCACGCCCGGCTACATGGCGCCCGAGCAGGCGCGCGGAAATGAGGATATCGACGCGCGCGCGGACGTCTTCGCGCTGGGATGCGTGCTCTACGAGTGCCTCACGGGCGTCCCCGCCTTCTCGGCGGACAACCTGATGGCGCTCCTCGGCAAGGTCCTCTTCGAGGACGCGCCCCGGCTGCGCTCGCGCGGCGTGTTCCCGGCGGCGGTCGACGAGCTCGTGGCGCGGATGCTCGCGAAGGAGCCGCGGCAGCGCCCGGTCGACGCGAGCGCCGCGGCCGCCGCGATCGCCGCCATCGAGGAGGAGGTGCGAGACGATCCGGCGAGCTCGGTGCCCGCCGTGGAGGCCGAGCCGCGGTCGATCACGGACGTGGAGCAGCGGCTCGTCTGCGTGGTGATGGCCGGGGTCGAGCCGGGCGCCGCGCCGCTCGCGCGCGACGGCGGGACGCTCGCATCGGCGGGGGCCGAGTCGTCCCGGCAGTCGTCGCCCATCGCCCGGTTCGGGGCGCGGGTCGAGCGGCTCGCGGACGGGTCGCTCGTGGCGACGCTCGTGGGATCGGGGGACGCGACGGACCATGCCGCGCACGCCGCGAGGTTCGCGCTGGCCCTTCGCGAGATGATGCCGGAGGCGCCGATCGTCCTCGCGACGGGTCGCGGCGTCGTGACGGGACGCTTCCCGGTGGGCGAGGTGCTCGACCGCGCGTCGAAGCTGCTGATGGACGCGCCCGCCGCCGGTCCGCCGCGCACCGGCCCGGTGCGGCTCGACGCGGTGACGGCGGCGCTGCTCGATCTCCGCTTCGACGTCGTCGACGACGGCGCGTCCGTCGAGCTCCGGGGGGCGCGCGAGTCGCACGACGTGGCCCGCTCGGTGCTCGGCCGGCCGACCTCGTGCGTCGGACGGGAGCGGGATCTGCGCACGCTCGAGGCGACCTTCGACGAGTGCGTCGACGAGTCCGCGGCGCGCGTCGTGCTCGTGACGGGACCGGCCGGCCTGGGGAAGACGCGCCTTCGGCGGGAGTTCCTGCGCCGCATCCGCCGGCGCGTGTCCGAGGTCGAGGTGCTCGTCGGCCGCGGCGATCCGATGAGCGCGGGCGCGGCCTTCGCGATGATCGCGCAGACGGTCACCGGCGCGGCGGGCGTGGCCGACGGTGAGCCGCTGGCGGCCCGGCGGCAGAAGCTCGAGGCGCGCGTGTCGCGCCGGGTGCCCGAGGCCGACCGCGTGCGCGTGACCGAGTTCCTCGGGGAGCTCGTCGGCGCGCCGTTCCCCGAGGGCGAGAGCGTCCAGCTCCGCGCGGCCCGGCAGGATCCGGTGCTCCGGGGCGACCAGATGCGCCGCGCCTACGAGGACTGGATCCGCGCGGAGTGCGCGCATCGCCCGGTGGTGATCGTGCTCGAAGATCTCCACTGGGGAGACCTGCCTACGGTGAAGGTGATGGACGCGCTCCTGCGGAACCTCGCCGGCTTGCCGCTGATGGTGCTCGCGTCCGCGCGTCCCGAGGTGCACGAGCTCTTTCCGACCGTGTGGGCGCAGCGCGGCGTCGTCGAGCTAGGCCTGTCCGAGCTGACGCCGAAGGCGGCCGAGAAGCTCGTGCGCGAGGTGCTCGGTGAGAACGTCCCCGAGGCGACCGTGAGGCGCCTCGTCGAGTCCGCCGGGGGCAACCCGTTCTGCCTGGAGGAGCTGATCCGCGCCGAGGCCGAGGGCAAGCGCGACGCGCCGGGGTCGGTGCTGGCGGTGGTGAGCGCGCGGATCGATCGGCTGGAGCCGGGGGCGCGCCGGGCCCTGCGCGCGGCGAGCGTGTTCGGGCAGCAGTTCTGGGGAGGGGCGGTGATGGCGCTCCTCGGCGCGCAGCGCGCGTCGGAGACGTCGCGCTGGCTGCTTCACCTGACCGAGCGCGAGGTCATCGTGAAGCGCGGGCGCGGCAAGTTCCCGGGCGAGGAGGAGTACACGTTCCGGCACGCGCTCGTGCGCGAGGCGGCTTACGCGATGCTCGTGGGCGAGGATCGCGTGCTCGGTCACCGGCTGGCCGCCTCGTGGCTGGAAGAGGCGGGCGAGCGTGACGCGCTGACCCTGGCCGAGCACTTCGACCGGGGTCAGGCGGCCGACCGGGCCGTCAGCTGGTACAAGCGCGCGGCCGAGCAGGCGCTCGAGGGCAACGATCTCGACGCGGCCATCGCACGGTGCGAGCGGGCCATCGGCCTCGGGGCGGAGGGGGCGGCGCTGGCGGCGGTGCTTCAGGTGCAGGCAGAGGCGTACAAGTGGCGAGGCGCGAACGCGGAGGCCGCGGCGGCGGCGCGCAAGGCGATGTCGGCGGCGGCGCCCGGGAGCGAGGCGTGGTGCTCGGCGGCCGGCGAGGTGGCCGCGGCGAGCGGCAAGCTCGGCGATCGCGCGGCGCTGGCGCAGGTGGCGGGGGAGCTGCTCGCGCTGGCGCCGGCGGTGCGCGGGACGGCGCAGACGGTGGCGACGGCGCGGACCGCCACGCAGCTCGCCCTGGGTGGGCAGGCGGACGTCGCGGAGAAGCTCCTCGCGCGACTGGGCACGGGGGGCAGCGCGGTGAGCGATCCCGCCGTCGCGGGCTGGGTGCTCGAGGCGCGCGCGGTCGCGGCGGGGTCGGCGGGCGATCCGGGGGCACGGGTGCGCCTGGCGGATGCGGCGGCGGAGAGCTTCGAGGCGGCGGGGGATCTCCGCAACGCGTGTCTCCAGCGGGTGAGCGTGGGGTACGCGTACAACGAGATCGGCGCTTACGCGGAGGCGGAGCGGGCGCTCATCGGCGCCATCGCGGTGGCCGAGCGGATGGGCCTCGACAACGCGGTGGGGACGGGGCGCGCGCAGCTCGGACGTACGCTCGGGCGGCGAGGCCGGCTCGACGAAGCCCGCGAGGTGCTGGGCAAGGCGATCGAGGCGCTGCGGGCGCAGAAGAACCTGCGCCTGGCGGCCGTGGCGACACGGTATCTGGCGTGGGTGCTGGCGGCGCAGGGTGACGTCGAAGGGGCGGAGCGGGAGGCGCGCGTCGCGGTGGAGGCGCTCGCGGGGGCGAACGCGATGCTGGGCGACTCGCTGGCGATGCTATCGGAGGCGCAGCGGGCGCGCGGCGCGGTGGGGGAGGCGCGGGAGACGGCGGACGGCGCGATGGCGGCGCTGGCGGCTGCGGGAAAGACGGCGATCGGGGAGGCTGCGATCCGGCTGGCGCACGTGGAGGCGCTGGTCGCGGGCGGGGACCGCGAGGCCGCAGCGGCGGCGCTGGCGACGGCGAAGGCCCGCATCGCCGAGCGGGCGAAGACGATCCACGACGCGGAGCTCCGGCGCGCATTCCTGGAGGACGTGGCGGACCACGTGAAGACGGCGAAGATGATGATCGAGTAGGCCCCCGTACGCGAGCGGTGTGCGTCGAGCGGCTCCCTGGTTCGCCGGCGCTCGCTCTCTTAGAACGGCTTCCCGCGTCCCTCGGCTTCCGCGAGCGCCCCGAGGTCGCCGCATCCCTTCGGGCCGAGGTCGACCTCTTCGTGGGGGTCCCGCTCCACGTCGAAGCAGTGCCACGCCGTGTCGTTCTGCGTGGCCAGGAGCTTCTTCGACCCCCTCATCGCGCCCCAGTTCTTGAACGCGCACGCGAAGATCGGGCTGCAGTTCGTCAGCACGAACGCTCGCCCCGCCGTCCCTCCGCGGAGCAAGCTCTCGCCTGCCATCGCCCCGCGGTGCGTCGCCACCTCCGGCGCGTCCCAGATCCCCATCAGGTCCAGCATCGTCGGCAGCACGTCGAGCTGGCTCACCGGCACGTCCCGCAGCGAGCGCAGCTTCGCCACCGCGTCGGGCTCCAGCGTGCCGGGCGGCGCCTCGATCCAGAAGGGCACGCGCACCTCCTCGTCGTACACGCCCCACGTGTGCCCGATGGCACCGCGCTCGCGGATCTGCTCGCCGTGATCGCTGACGAACGCCATCACCACATCCTGGCCCCCGGGCGCCGAGCGCAGCCCGCGCACGAGGCGCGCCACGATGGCGTCCTGCCGACGGATCGCGTCGGCGTAGCGGTTGTGCACCTTCGTCGCGTCGCCGGCGCCGAACGCCTGCGACTCGGGCTGGAACGGCGCGTCGGCCTCGTCGATGACGTACGGAAAGTGCGTGTTCGACAGGTGGACGACGCCCACGAAAGGCCGCTTCATCGCCGGGAGATCGCGCAGCACGACGTCGACCAGCGCGCCGTCGTCCGCCCCCACCTCGTACGTCGGATCCGGATCGAGGTCGGTCGCGCTCACCCACCTGCTGAGCGGGAGGCCCTCGAGCCACGTGCCCGAGTTCGCGAAGAACATGTTCTGGGACGTCCAGTACGCCGTGTCGAAGCCCGCCGCGTGCGCGTACTCCCAGAGCAGCGGCGCGCTGTGCAACGCCACGCGCGACTCGGTCGGCGCGAGGCCGCTCCAGAGGACCGCCAGCGACACGGCCGTCGTCGAGTCGAGCGCGCGCATCTGCGAGAAGCCGAAGCGGTCGGGCAGGAGCGCGTTCGTGTACGGCGTCGTCGCGCAGTCGGGGGAGGGGACGCTGCACGCCTCGGTCGCGCGCACGCTCTCGGTCACGATGAGGAGGAGGCTTCGGCGTGGCGTGCCCGTCGCGATGGGCGTCACGGGGCGCGGCGTCCGCGGCCCCGGGTGCGCTCGCTCCACCTGGCCGTCGTGCCGCCAGCGAGCCCGGGCGAGGGCGCCCATCGAGGTCAGGTAGAGGACGTCGGGCGAAGACGCTTGCTCGCCGCCGCCGGGGACGTCGATGAGGAAGGCGGCCACGAGGATGGCGGCGAGCGCCGTGTCGAGCGCCCTCCAGCCGGCACGCGCGGACACCGGCATGAGGCGCCGCCGCAGGAGAGGAAGCAGGACGGCCATCGCGATGGGCGGCAGCAGCGCGCGAAGGAAGCCCGCGCGATCGCCCCAGAGCTGCTGTCCGACGCTGGGCATCATCGCCGTCCCCACGAGCACCGCCCGGGGATTCAGGTACGCGTGGTAGCGCCCGAAGAAGTAGAGCTGAGCGCCGACCGCCAGCGCCGCGGTCGTCCCGAGGATGAGGCGTGCAGGCCACGCGCGGCGCGCGGCAGCGGCCTGGACGAGCGCCGCCCAGAGGACCGCCCCGAGGACGAGCGTGCCCGCGTAGGCCAGCGTCGTCAGGCGCGGCCACGCCGCGATCTGCTCGTGCCGCATGACGGCGTCGAGGAGCGCGATCCCGACCCCGGGCACCAGGAGCAGCCCGGTCGCGGTCCACCGGACGGCCCGCCGCTGCGCCTCCGCCGAAGGGGCGGCGGAGGAGAGGGCGTCCACCGCGCCCGCGTCGTCGTGCGCCCGTGACACCATCGTCACACGAAGTAACGCGCCTCCCCGGGGGAAGGCAAGGCTGCGGTCGCTGCGGTCAGGCTCCGTGGAGGTGGCACGTCCCCCCGTCGCACTTCTCGGTGCGCCCGAAGAGCTTGTATCGGTACTTGGCCACGAGGGCGTACGCGAGGTCGGCCAGCTGCTTGATCCCGGGGATGTAGTACGCGTACGCCAGCCAGCCGATGAACCGGACGCTCGCCACGATGCGCGCGAACGCCTCGGCCCCCGCGTAGACCCGCCCGTCCGCCATGACGACGTGCATCTTCTTCATCGCCGCGTCGTGCGTCACGCTCGGATACGGCTCGAGGGCGCCCTGCTCCTGGAAGTTCTTCAGCCCGACTCGCGCGCGGCCGAAGCGTCGCTGGATGCCGTGCGCCGACCGGGTGCAGAACCGGCAGTCGCCGTCGTAGAGCACGGTCATCACCCCGGTGGTCACCAAGGGGAGCGTAGGGCGCGCGGCGAGGGAAGCAAAGCTGCGACCGGCGGACCGGGGCCTCCGAAGCGCTTCGCAGCCCATGAAACTAAGCTACTTGCATTCATGCGCATGAATGTATAGATACTCCCTGTGGCCGACGTCGACCTCTCGTCCTCGCAGCGGTGGGAGCTCTACCGCGTGCTGTCCGAGCCGGCGCGCCTGCGGCTGCTGGCCCTGGCGGCCGACGAGGAGCTGAGCATCGGCGAGCTGGCCGAGCTGCTCGGGGAGGGACAGCCCAACGTCTCGCGGCACGCGACGGCGCTGCGCCAGGCAGGCCTGCTGAGCGACCGCCGGGAGGGGACGCGGACGCTCGTGCGCGTGCCGGTCGAGGCCGCGCGCGACGCGGTGGTGGCCGACGCGCTCGCAAGTGGCAAGGCCCTGTGCGAGCGGGACGGGAGCCTGCGGCGAGTCGAGCAGGTGGTCCGCGCGCGGGAGGCCGCGGCGCACGAGTTCTTTGCGCGACCGGGCAAGGCGAAGGTCGACGGGATCCCGGCGGAGCTCGGGGCCTATCTCGCCGCGCTCGCGCCGCTCCTGCCCCGCCGCGGCGTCGCGCTCGACGCCGGCACGGGGGAGGGACGCCTGCTCGACGTGCTGGCCCCGGTCTACGAGCGCGTCGTCGCCGTGGACCGCTCGGGGCCGCAGCTCGCGCGGGCGCGGGAGCGGGTCGCGGCGCGCGGCTTCGCGAACGTCACCCTCGTCGAGGGCGAGCTCGACGCGAAGGACCTGCGGCGCGCGCTCGGCTCGAGCGGCGCCGACGCCGTCTTCGCCTCGCGCGTGCTCCACCACGCCCCGCAACCGGGCAAGGTCGTCACGCAGCTCGCCTCGCTCTGCGCCCCGGGGGGCGCGCTGGTCGTCATCGACTACGCGCACCACGACGACGAGTCGATGCGCGAGCAGGCCGACGCCTGGCTCGGCTTCGAGCCCGCCGAGCTGCGGCGCTTCGCCCGCGCCGCCAGCCTGGAGGACGTGCGCGTGACGAAGATCCCGTCGCCCTTGTGCGGCGACGGTCCGGACAAGCACCTGCCCTGGCAGGTGATGACAGCCACGAGAACCACAAAACCCCGCGCGTGAGCGCGGGGGCGAGAACCACTGGGACATCGCGAAGGGAAGGCACGGCCATGGGTGAAAACTACAAGGTGAAAGACATCAGCCTCGCGGCCTGGGGCCGCAAGGAAATCGAGATCGCCGAGAGCGAGATGCCCGGCCTCATGGCGCTCCGCAAGGAGTACGGCGCCAGCAAGCCGCTGAAGGGCGCGCGCATCGCGGGCTGCTTGCACATGACGATTCAGACCGCGGTGCTCATCGAGACGCTGACCGCGCTCGGCGCCGAGGTCACCTGGACGAGCTGCAACATCTTCTCGACCCAGGACCACGCCGCGGCCGCCATCGCGAAGACCGGCGTCCCCGTCTTCGCCTGGAAGGGCGAGACCGAGGCCGAGTATTACGAGTGCATCGAGGCGCAGCTCAAGGCCTTCGCGGGCGGCAAGCCCCCGAACATGATCCTCGACGACGGCGGCGACCTCACCGTGGTCGTCCACGAGAAGCACGCCCACATGTTCAAGGGGCCGGACGCCATCCGTGGCATCTCCGAGGAGACGACGACGGGCGTGCACCGCCTCTACGACATGGCGAAGAAGGGGACGCTCGAGGTCCCGGCCATGAACGTGAACGACAGCGTCACCAAGTCGAAGTTCGACAACCTCTACGGCTGCCGCGAGTCGCTCGGGGACGGCCTGAAGCGCGCGACCGGCGTCATGTTCGCCGGCAAGCTCGCCGTCGTCGCCGGCTACGGCGACGTGGGCAAGGGCTGCGCGCAGTCGCTGCGCGGCCTCGGCGCGCGCGTCGTCATCACGGAGATCGACCCGATCTGCGCGCTGCAGGCGGCCATGGAGGGTTACCAGGTGACGACGATGGAGGAGATCGCTCCCCACGCGGACATCTTCGTCACCGCCACCGGCTGCGCCAACATCATCCGCTCCGAGCACATGCGCGCGATGAAGGACCAGGCCATCCTCTGCAACATCGGTCACTTCGACTGCGAGATCGACGTCGCCTGGCTCGAGAAGAACCCCGAGATCAAGGAGGTGAACATCAAGCCGCAGGTCGACCAGTTCGTCTTCCCGGACGGCAAGCACCTGACGCTCCTCGCGCGCGGCCGGCTCGTGAACCTCGGGTGCGCGAACGGGCACCCCTCGTTCGTCATGTCGTCGAGCTTCTCGAACCAGGTCATCGCGCAGATCGAGCTCTGGCAGAACCGGGACAAGTACCAGAAGCAGGTCTACGTCCTGCCGAAGCGCCTCGACGAGAAGGTGGCGGCCCTGCACCTCGGGAAGCTCGGCGTGAAGCTGACCAAGCTCACGAAAGAACAGGCGGAATACCTGGGCGTGCCCGTCGAGGGACCGTTCAAGCCCGACCACTACCGTTACTGAGACGAAACGGAGAGCGCTGCAACGTTCCAGCCTCACTGGCTGGGACGCGAATCGTTTCGGAGCCGGCATTGCTCCGGCGAACGGCGAGGGCAGTTTTGTTCGCGTGAACAGGGCTACCCTCGCCGCCGCGCTCGCCGTCCTGATGTCCAACGTCATCGCCTGCGCGAACGGTGGTTCCGCGGACGACTATTACGGAGACGGGCTGTCGAGTGCCGCGGCCGGGGATCAGAAGGACGGCGGCACGGGGTCGAGCTCCAGCAGCGGCTCGTCCAGCTCCAGCTCCGGATCGTCGGGGTCGTCGAGCTCCGGCGCGTCGAACAACTCCAGCTCGTCGTCGAGCTCGTCGGGGTCGAGCGGCTCGTCGACCTCCAGCAGCTCGGGGTCGTCCGGGTCGGGGTCGTCGAGCTCCTCGTCGGGGTCGGGCTCGTCGAGCTCCTCGTCGGGGTCGGGGTCGGGGTCGTCGAGCTCCTCGTCGGGGTCCGGGTCCGGATCGTCGAGCTCCTCGTCGGGGTCGGGATCGAGCTCCAGCTCCTCGGGATCGGGCTCGTCGAGCTCCTCGTCGGGGTCGGGGTCGAGCTCCAGCTCGGGCGGCGCGAGCGCCGACTGCGCGGATCCCGGCACCACGGCGGCGTGCACCGCGTGCACGGAGCAGGGCGAGACGTGCCAGGCCAACGGCTGCTTCGGCGGCTACTACTGCGACACGAAGACCAACGGCTGCAGCTCCTCGAGCACCTGCAAGTAACGCGGCGCTACGGCGCGTCCTTCCTCGCGGCCTCGATCAGCTCCTTCGCCCACGCGCGGATCCGCTCCTCGCGCGGCCCCTCCAGCATCACGCGGAGCTTCGGCTCGGTGCCGCTCCACCGCACGAGCACCCGCCCGTCGCCTCCGAGCGCCTTCACGATCTTCGCCGTCAGCTCCGTCAGCCGGCGCATCTCCTCGAGCGGCCGGCGCGACGGCAGCGTCACGCTCTCCAGCACCTGGGGGAGCCGCTGCATCGCGCGCTCGGCCAGCTCCGACAGCGGTTTCCCGGCGGACAGCATCAGCGCCAGGACCTGCAGCGCCGCGAGCATCCCGTCGCCCGTCGACGCGTGGTCGAGGAACACGAGGTGCCCCGACTGCTCGCCTCCCAGGTTGTAGCCGCCGCCGCGCATCGCCTCGACGACGTAGCGGTCGCCCACCTGCGTGCGGAGGAGCTTCGCGTCCTGCCGGATGAGCGCCTGCTCGAGCCCCAGGTTCGACATCACCGTCGACACGACGGTGCGCTTCTTCAGGCGCCCCTGCTCCAGCATGTGCGAGGCGCACATCGCCATCACCTGATCGCCGTCGACGATCTGCCCCTTCTCGTCGACCACGATGACGCGGTCGGCGTCGCCGTCGAGCGCGATGCCGATGGCCGCCCCGCGCTTGACCACCTCGGCGCGCACGTGATCCGGGTAGAGCGCGCCGGCTTCTTTGTTGATGTTCACGCCGTTCGGCTTCACGCCGATGGCCGTCACCTGGGCGCCGAGCTCCTGAAGGACGAGCGGCGCCACGCGGTACGCCGCGCCGTGCGCCCCGTCGACGACGACGCGCACGCCGTCCATCGAGAGATCGCGCGGGAACGTCTGTTTCAGAAACACGACGTAACGGCCGCGCGCGTCCTCGAGCTTCTCGGCCCGCCCGATGCCCGGGCCGGTGAGGCGCTTGCCGAGCAGCGCGTCGTTCTTCATCAGCTGCTCGATCTCGTGCTCGGCCTCGTCGGGGAGCTTGAAGCCGTCGGCGCCGAAGACCTTGATGCCGTTGTCCTGGTACGGGTTGTGGCTCGCGCTGATGACGATGCCCGCGTCCGCACGCATGCTCACCGTGAGGTGCGCGATGGCCGGCGTCGGCATCGGGCCGCAGAGCATCACGCGCCCGCCGGCGGCGCAGATGCCGCTCGCGATGGCCTGCTCGAGCATGTACCCCGAGAGGCGCGTGTCCTTGCCGAGGACGACGCGCGGGACGTGGCTCTTGCCGCGCCCGGCGACGAACGCCACGGCGCGCCCGAGCTGGAGCGCGAGCTCCGGCGTCATCGGGTGCTCGTTGGCGACGCCGCGGATGCCGTCGGTGCCGAAGAGGTGACGCACGTGGGTCGCGGGCGACCCGTTGGGCTTGGAGGGGCGCGCCACTAGTCGCGCCGGTTCGTGAACTGGAGCTCGACGCCGAAGTCCTGCGCCCGGACCGCCGCCATGACGGCCTGCAGATCGTCCTTGTTCTTGCCCGTGACGCGCACCTGGCTCTCCTGGATCGACGCCTGCACCTTGAGCTTCGACTCCTTGATGGCCTGCACGATGGCGCGCCCCTTCTCGACCTCGATGCCTTCCTTGATCTTGACGACGATGCGCGCCCCGCCCTTGGCGGTCTTCTCGGGCTTGCCGGGGTCGGTGAAGCGGAGGGACACCTTGCGCTTCACGAGCTTGTCCTGCAGCACCGTCAGCGCCGCCTTCGCGCGGTCCTCGCTGTTCGAACGGATGGTGATGGCGTCGGGCGCCTTCTCCATCTCGGTCTCCGTGTCCTTGAAGTCGAAGCGCTGGGCGATCTCTTTCGAGGCCTGGTTGAAGGCGTTGTCGACCTCGTTGTGCTGCACCTGGGAGACGATGTCGAAGCTGGGCATGAGAGGGGGGGCGAATGTACCCCCAGCGGCACCGCGGTTCAAAGGGCCACGGGGGGATCCCGAGGCAGCCCGAGCAGGATGGCCCGGGCGTGGCCGACGAGGACCATCGACCCCGCGACGACGACGAGCGAAGGCCCCGACGCCAGCGACGCCAGGGCCTCGGGCAGGGAAGGGGCGACGACGCCGGCGTGCCGGGCGGCCATGGCGGCGGGGTCGATGGCGTTGCGCGACGCGCCGGAGGGCGCGACGTAGAGGCGCCGGTCGGCCAGGGGGGCCAGCGTGTCGAGCATGGGGCCCCAGTCCTTGTCGGCGAGCGTGCCGAAGACGAGGGCCACCTCGCCCCGCGGGATGGCGAGCGAGCGCAGGTGGGCGGCGAGCGACTCGGCGCCGTCCGGGTTGTGGGCGGCGTCGAGGAGCACGTTCCCGATGCGCTCGAGGCGGCCGGGCCACTGCACGTCCGCGAGCCCCTCCTCGACGGCGCCGGTCGACGCCCCGGTGCGCTCGGCGAGGACCGCCGCGATGCGCGCGTTGTCCTTCTGGTGCTCGCCGGCGAGGCCGATGTGCGCCGGGACGGGGACGTGCTCGATGCTCGTCGTCGTGCCGCCCGCGCCGTACACCACCTCGTCGATGGCGACGCGCACGTCGGGCCCCATGTGCCCGAGCACGATGTCGAGCCCGGGCTTGGCGATGCCGGCCTTCTCGCGCGCGATCTCGACGAGCGTCTTGCCGAGCCGGTCGGTGTGATCGAGGGCGATGCGCGTGATGGCCGCCGCGCGCGGGACCGGGATGACGTTGGTCGCGTCGAAGCGGCCGCCCATGCCGACCTCGAGCACCGCGAGGTCCACCGCCGCGTCGCGGAAGGCGAAGAACGCGGCCAGTGTCGCCGTCTCGAAGAAGGAGAGATCCGGCCCCGCGTCGAGCGCCCGCTCGAGGAGCGCGGCGAGGACCTCGTCGCTCACGGGCTCGCCGTCGATGCGGATGCGCTCCGCGAAGCGGCAGAGGTGCGGCGACGTGTAGAGGCCCGTGTGCTTGCCCTGCGCCCGGGCGATGGCCTCGAGCATCGCCGAGACGCTGCCCTTGCCGTTGGTGCCCGCGACGTGCACGGCGGGAAAGTCGCGCTCCGGGTGCCCGGCGCGCTCGCAGGCGGCCCGCATCGGATCGAGGCCGAGGCGCATGCCGAGGGGGATGCGGGCGTAGAGGCGCTGGAGGGCGTCGGGCAGCGAAAGCACGTCGGAGGATGCGGAAGTTACCAGAACCCCACGGACGCGAGCTGCCCGGAGCGCGCGAGCGGGCTACTGCTGGAGGATGCCGTGCTTCGGCGCGTGGGGGCCGGGGCCGGGGGACGGCGCGTCCGGCAGCGCGCCGGTCGGCTCCTCGGTGTCGGCCGGAGGGGCCGCGTCGAAGTCGGGCGCCGCGAGCGCCGGCTTCTCGACCGGATCGGCCGAGGACGCGGCGGGGTCGACCCCGTCCTCGGGCGAGCCCGGCGCGGCGCCGCAGGCGACAGAGCCCGCGGGAAGCGCGAGCAGGGAGACGAGGACGATGGTGCGAGCTCCGAAACGGATGGTGGTCTTCATGCTCCCCCATCGGTCATGCGCGCCGGATGTTGCGTCGAATCGAACGGGCGGCGCTTGAATCGCCCGGGCGGCCACCGTAAAGACGGCGGCACGCACCTTGGGACTGTCGGGGGTAGGGATCGGCTGGCGACCGGAGCTCGCGACGGACCTCCTGTCGCACCCTCGCAGCGTCGACCTCGTCGAGGTGACGGCGGAGGGCTGCGCGACCCCGGCGGCGCGGCGGGAGGCGTGCGCGATCGCCGAGGCGTGGCCCGTCGTCGTGCACGGGGTGAAGACGTCGCTCGGCAGCGCCGAGGGAATCGACCGAGACCGCGCGAAGAAGCTGGCGGCGATCGCGCGCGACGTGCGCGCGCCGTGCGTCTCGGAGCACGTCGCCTTCGTGCGCGCGGGCGGCGTCGAGATCGGCCATCTGACGGGCATGCCCTTCACGCGCGACGCCGTCGCGGTCCTCGCGCGGAACGTGGCGGCGGCCCGGCGCCTCTTGCCCGACGTCCCGCTCCTGCTCGAGAACGTCGCCTGGTCCTTCCGCTGGCCGGAAGACGCGCTCGACGAGGGGGACTTCCACCGCGAGGTCACGGAGGCGACGGGGTGCGATCTGCTGCTCGACGTCGGGAACCTCTACGCCAACGCGCGCAACGCGGGGCGCGATCCCGACGAGCTCCTCGCCCGCTACCCGCTCGACCGCGTGGCGATGATTCACGTGGCCGGCGGCGTCTTCGAGGACGGCTTCTACTTCGATACGCACTCGCACCCGGTGCCCGAGGCGGTGCTCGACCTCGTCGCGCGCGCGCTCGCGTCGACGGGCGACGTCCCGGTCGTCCTCGAGCGGGACGGGGCGTTCCCGCCGTTCGAGGCGATCGCCGGGGAGCTCTCGCGTCTGGCCTCTTCGCCGCGAGGCCCGGGGCGCGAGCACGCGACGCGCACGCCGCTTCCCGCGCCGGAACGGCTGTCGGCGCCGATGGCCGCGGAGCAGCACCGGATGGCCGTGCTCTTGACGGCGCCCGACGCGCCCGTCGACGCCGTGCTCGCGCGCGCCCGGGACATCCTCCAGAAGAAGCGCGCCGACGACGCCTTGCCGCTCCTCCCGACCGTCGCCGCCCACGGCGCGGCCGCGCTCGCGCTGGCCGTTCGCACCCTGGAAGGTACGCGTCGGCCGCCGTCGATGGTCGCCGTGTCGGACGCCCTGCGGATCGCCCGCGCGGCGGAGGACGACGCCGCGCTCCGGGAGGCGGCCCGATCCGACGCCTCGCTGCTGCGCGCCCGGTTCATCGAGGACGACGGCGTCGTGCGGCCCCGCGTCACCCCGTTCGTCGAGCGACGCCGCGTCGCGGGGGGCGTTACCCGGTGGGTCGTCAAGGGGCCGGGCGCGGGCGCGAAGGTCCGGATCATCGAGCGGAGAGGGCAGCCATGAGCAAGCAAGAAGCAGGGAACGAGCTGGCGGCGCTGGGGACGGAGATCCGCGAGCGCCTCACCGCGCTCGAGGGGGCGCTCACGAAGGAGCTCGGCGACGGCCTGGTGTCGATCGTCGTCTACGGGAGCGCGGCGCGCGGCGGCTACCGCGCCGGCCAGAGCGACGTGGACCTCGTCCTCGTCGTCCGCGAAGCTTCCCGCGAGACGCTCCTCGCCATCGCCAACGTGATGCAGGTGGCGCGCTACGCGGCGCGGATCGAGGCGATGATCCTCGTCGAGGGTGAGATCGCCGCGTCGACGGACGCCTTTCCGGTCCTCTACGACGACATCCGGCGAAATCACATCGTCGTCCGCGGCGCCGATCCGTTCGCCGACCTCGTCATCTCCGATCGTCACCGCCGCCTTCGCGTCGAGCAGGAGCTCCGCGAGGCTCGCATACGCCTGCGGCGCGCCGTGGTCGACGGCCTGGGGAGGAAAGAGGCGCTCGCCGGCGCGGTCATCCGGAAGGCCAAGCAGATCCGCTCGCCTCTCTACGCGCTCTTCCAGCTCCGAGGCGTCGCCTGCGAGGACCGGACACACGTCCTGCTCGAGAAGGCGGGGGAGCTCTACGGGGTCGACACCTCGATGATCCTGAAGGCGACCGAGGCGCCCGAGAAGGCGCACGACGCGCTCGTGAAGCTCCTCGACGCGGCCATCGCCGAGGTCGACGGGATGGACGGCCGCATGGAGGGCCCGTGATGGACTGGATCGAATTCTGGCCGTTCGACATCGAGAGCGGGCCGGCCTTTCTCGGGTTCTACTTCCTCTTCTCCTTCACCGCGTTCGCCGCCGCGCTCTACGCGGCGCACCGGGTGGCCGCCGCCTCGGAGCGAGCCGCCCTCGCCGAGCACCAGCGCAGGCAGGGAGCGTTCGTCCCGCCGACCCTGTCGTACCGGCAGGCGGCGCCCCCGGACGCGTCTCGCCAGCGGCTGACCCTCGGCTGGGTGCCCTGGCCCGACGAGCACTGGGCCATCGCGTACCTGCGCGGCGGCAACGGGGCCGTGGCCGACCTGCTGCTCTGCGCCGCCATGGCGTCCGGATGGCTGATCGACGCGAAGAACGGCACGCTGATGGTCGCCGTGCAGCCGCCGGGCAGCCCCCTCCTCGCCAGGTTCCATGCGGCGCTCTTCGCGCGCGGGTCGTCGCACGCCCTTCCGCAGGCCGCGGCGCGGCTCGCCGCGCTCTCCGTGGCCCAGGAAGCGGAGAGCGGCCTTCGCGCCGAGCTCGAGGAGGCCGGTCTCTCGCGTCCCGCCTCGGGCTCTCGCCGCGCCCGCGCCGTCGTGCGGGCGGTCGGGCTGCTCGTCCTCGCGGTCGGGATCCTCCGGACGGTCCGCGGCGTCTCGCTCGATCACCCGGTGGCGTTCCTGATCGTCATGATGGTCGGCGTCCTGCTTGCGACCCTCGTCCTCGGCGCCCTCGCCGGCCGAAGAACGGCGAGCGCCGCCGGCCGTCGCTACCTGAAGTGGCTCGACGACGCCACCGTCTCCCTGCGCGTCGACGTGGGCCAGGGACGGCGCACGTCGGCCGCCGAGGTGGGGCTCTCCGTGGCCGTCGGGGGCGCCGTCGCCGTCGTCGCGGCGCCGCTCTTCATGAGCCTTCAAACGTTCCTCGTGCCCCCTCCCCCGGTGACGACGGGCGGCTCGAGCTGCAGCTCCTCGAGCTGCGGGGGCGGCGGCGGGTGCGGAGGGGGCGGCGGCTGCGGGGGCGGCGGCGGGTGCGGGGGGTGACGGGGCCTGCGTTCGAGGTGCTGGACGCGCTGGAGGGGTTCGCGTCGCTCGTGAAGCGCTCGCCGACGCTCGACGGCGCGGTTCCGGTCCGCGTGGCGCAGGGCTGCGTCCCGCTGCTCGAAGGCAACGCGCTCGGCTTCCAGGTGGTCCTCCAGCCGGGGCTCCACGTCCGCCGGCGGCTCGGTCGCGTGCTCGTCGAGGCCGACGCGGAGCTCGACGAGCGGCTGGCGCGGGGGCGCTCGGCGGCGCTGCCTCGTCTCGTCGCCCATGGCTTGCTGAGGGCGGGCGGCGCGTGGGAGAAGCGGCTCCGCAGGAGCACGGCGTGGATCGAGAAGGGGCACGTCCGCGTGTGGACCGGTCTCCTCGTCCGCCCGTCCCCCGGGATCTGGCTTCGCGTCTCGGGCGCTGCCAATCGGCGGAGCGTCGCGCTCGATCTCGCCGAGGTCTTCATCGGCGACGACGCGGAGCTCGTCCCGCTGGTCCTCGACGTCACGCTGCGCGGCGACGAGGCGCACCTCCGCGGCGAAGTCGCCTGCTTGACGCCGCTGCGACCCGGCGTGGCCGTGCGGCAGACGACGCTGGCCGAGCTCCCCGCGCTCGGCCGGGCCCACGCGGCCTTCTACGACGCCGCCTACTTCGCGGCGAAGAAGGGCGACACGACGAAGAAGTACCGCCGCCTCGTCGCCCGCGAGAAGGGACCCCGCGAGGGGACGCCGGTCGCCCGCGCCGAGGTCGCCCGCGTGGGCCCTCTGCAGGCGACGGTCGCCTCCGTGGACCGCTTCCTCGACGCGGAGGCCACGAGCCCGCGCGCGCGAAGGGACGACGGCCGGTCGCTCGAGGTCGTGACCTTCGCCAACACCGTCGCCTTCCGCGCCACCTACGACGGGCTCACGATGACCATCGACCACGACGCCCGCGCCCTCGCCGCCGCCGCGAGCGAGGTCGAGTCGACCTGGGGAGCCGTCTTCGGCGCTCCCGCCGTGCAGCGCGACCGGCGCGCGCTCTGGTACCTGACCAAGTACTTCACGCCGCACCCGCCGGGCGAGCCGCACTTCTTCGTCAAGCCGTTCGCCTTCACGCAGACGCCGCCCGGCTGGTCGAGCATCGTCGCGGGCGTGCCCGGCGACGGGTACGACGTGCTCTCCGGCGTCGTCTCGACGGACACGTTCTTCGCGACGCCCGCCGTCTTCGCCGTCCACCGCGTCGGGGCGCCCATCCGGGTCCCGGCCGGCGCGCCGCTCGTACGGGTCATCCCCGTGCCGCGCGATCTCCTCGGCGCGACCTGGCGGTCGGTGCGGTTCCGCGACGAGCCGGCGAGGGCGGCGCCGTGAAGGAGGTCCCGCGCATCGAGGGCCCGCCGCGCGCGGCGCTGGAGGAGCTCGGCGCCGCCGTCGTTCACCTCGAGGGGTCGTCCGCGGACGCCTCGGCGTCGCCCTGGAGCTTCGCCGAAGGCCTCTTCGGCGAGCGCGTCGTGATGGTGGAGCGCCAGCCGATCCGGGCCGTGCCGGGCGGACGGACCTTCGCGTCGAGCGCCGGCTTCACGCCGCTGCACACCGACAGCCAGACCCACTTCGGCGTCCCCGCCAGCGCGCAGGTGCTCGTGTGCCGGCGGCCCGCCGAGAGGGGAGGCGAGTCCACGCTCGTCGACGCGTGGCAGCTCGTCGCCGCCGTCGCCGAGCAGGATCCGGAGCTCTCGGCGCGGCTCTTCGACGAGGTGCGCGCGCTCCGCTTTTACTTCGGCGACGTCGTCGGGGCCACCGTGTCCCGGCGCCGCGGGCACCTCTTCTTCACCCACGCGCCGTCCCCGCCGCCGGGCGACGCGACGGCGGCGAGGATCCAGTCCTGGGTCGACCGCGCGCCGCGTGCGCTGGTTCGTATCGACGCCGGCGACGTGCTCGTCGTGAACAACCACCGCATGCTCCACGGCCGCCTCGCGTTCGACGGCGCGTCGCGCGAGCTGGTGCGCCTGCTCGTGTGGCTCGAGCCGCCGTGGCGCGCCCCGGACGCCATCGCCCGGCGCGCGCGCGAGCACGAGACGCCCGCCGATCCCGCCGCTTCCCGGCGGCTCGCCGTGGTCCTCGAGCTGCTGCGAGGCTCCCCGCCGGGCGTTCTCGCCGCGCGGGAGAAGATCCCCGAGGCGGAGCTGTACCGGTGGCGCGACGCGGCCCTCGCCGGCGCCGGGCGGGCCCTCGACGAGGCTTTGCCCCCGGACCGGCGGTAGCCCCCTTCGACCCGACCTTCCGCCGCGCCCGGGCGCACCGCGGGGAGTATACTTTCGCGCCGCCGCTTCCCATGTTCTTCGACGACCACCAGTACACGGCCTCGCTCATCACGGTCCTCGTGGCGGCCGCCATCGCCGCGGCGCTCGTCTTCTGGCCGGCGGGCACGCGCCGCAAGGTGCGCCGCTGGGGCAGCGTGCTCCTCTTCGCCTGCGCCGTCGTCGCCCTCTTCTCGTGGTCGCGCTTCGGGGCCCGTCACACGGTCTGGGTCGACGCACCCGGCGTCGACGGCTCCGACCCGCACCGGCAGAAGGTCGAGCAGCACGTCAACTTCCACTACTCCGAGTTCTTCCACTACTACCTGGGCGCGAAGTACTTCCGCGAGCTCGGCTACGAGGGGCTCTACGACTGCACGGCCCTCGCCGACAACGAGGTCGCGGCCGAGGACCACGTGCGCCCGCGCATCGGCGGCTGGGTCCGCGACCTCGACGACATCCTCCGGGACAAGACGTACACCGACGCCCTCGCGCACTGCCGCAACGAGGTGAAGCCCAGGTTCTCGCCCGAGCGCTGGGCCTCGTTCCTCGGCGACGTGCGCGAGCTCCGCCGCCTCGCGGACGACGGCATCTGGCCAGGCCTCGTCTACGACGCGGGGTTCAACCCGCCGCCGAGCTGGAGCGTCGTGGGGAGCGCCGCCGCCAACGCGATCCCCATCCGCTTTCACGGGAGGCCGACGTTCCTGCTCGCCACGGGCCTCGACGTCGCGCTGCTCATCGTGTGCTTCCTCGGGCTGCGCAAGGCGTTCGGCTCGGGGGTCGCGGCGATGGCGGCCCTCTTTTTCGGCGCGAGCTTCATCGCGAGCTACGGCTGGAACGGCGGCGCGTTCCTCCGGTACACGTGGCTCACGACCGTGGTGCTTGGGCTCTGCGCGGTCCGGCGGGGCCGCTGGGCGCTCGCCGGGGCGCTCTTCGCGGCGTCGACCTGCGACCGCGTCTTCCCGGCGGGGTTCGCCGTGGGCGCCCTCGTGCCCGTCGCGTGGGGCGCGCTCCGCAGCGTGGAGGACCGGCACAAGCTGAAGCGCTTCGCCGCCGGCTTCGGGGCGACCGTCGGGGTGCTCGTCGTGGCGAGCCTCCTCTGGTTCGGGACCGAGTCCTGGCGGGTCTTCTTCATGCGCATCGGCCGCCACGGGGACGTGTACTTCGTGATGCACATCGGCCTGAAAAAGGTCCTCACCTGGCGGAGCTGGGTCGCGAACAAGAACTTCCACGGGCACACGGGCCTGCAGGCTTTCCGCGACTGGAACCTCCAGCTTCGCGCCACCTGGGCCTCGATGCGCCCGACCGCGATCCCGATCCAGCTCGCGGCCGTCGGAGGCGCCCTCTACGCCGGGATCCGCCGCCGGCCCTACGAGTCGGCGCTGCTCCTCGGCATCGTCGGCATGTTCTTCTTCAACCTGCCGGCGAACTACTACTACGTCGTGCTCGCCCTCGTGCCGGCGCTGCTCTTCCACGCCGCGATGACGGCGCCGTCGCGCTCGCGTCGCTACGGCGATCTCGGCGTCTTCGTCGCCTTCGTCGCCTTCTGGGTGACGACGTTCGTCGCCCCGAAGCACTGGAACGACGGCATCGTCTACGACTACGTCATCTGCCTCGCGCTCACGATCTTCCTCGGCGGGTGGATCCTCGCCTGGGCCGACTACTCGTGGCGTCGGCAGCATCAGGCGACGCGGGGCGCGGTGCTCCCGGTCCCGGCGGGGGCCGGCTCGGCCGGCGTGGAGAGTGGACCCGCTCAGTAGTGCGGGACGGACGGGTCGACGTCGCGCGACCACGCCTCGATGCCGCCCTCGAGGTTGTACACGTTGGTGAACCCCTCGCGGAGCACCTGCTCGGCGGCGCTGCGACTCCGCCCGCCGTGGTGGCAGTGGAACGCGATGGCCGCGTCCTTCTTCAGCCCGAGGAGGTGCTTCTGCCCGGCGGCGTCGAGCTTCTTCGCCTGGGCGATGGAGGCGCGCGCGCGCTCGTCGTCGGGGCGCACGTCGAAGAGCTCGACCTTGCCGGCGTCGAGCATGGCCTTCAGCTCCTTCGGCCCGATGGGCTTCACGTGCGGCGGCTCGTTGGGGTTGTCGATCTTGAACGCGGTGCCCTTGGGCCCGTCGACGAAGTCGATGGTCATCCCGTCGGCGCGCTCGGCCGAAGGGCCCGCGACGTGGAGGACGAGCTTTTCGCAGGTCACGGCCACGTCACCCGCGGTCTTCGGTCCGAAGTGGAGGTCGTAGTTGAAGTCGGGGTCGATCTCGAGGCGCAGCACGTCGTCGCCCGCGTCGGCCGCCGCGTCCGCGAAGGCCTTCGCCGCCGCGGCCGTGATCGTCACCTTCGGCGGCGCGACGGGCTTGGCCTCGACGCCGAGGAGCTTCTGCAGCTCGCCCTGCGCGAACATCTCCTTGACGATGTCGCACCCGCCGACGAACTGCCCGCCCACGTAGAGCTGCGGGAACGTCGGCCAGCTCGAGTATTCCTTCATCCCCTCGCGGATGGCCGGATCCTCGAGGATGTTCACGGTCTCGTAGTCCTTCGTGAGCTGCTTGAGGATGCCGATGACGGTCGCCGAGAAGCCGCACGCGGGGAAGTTGCGGTTCCCCTTCATGAAGAGGAGGACCTTCTTGGAGTGGACGAGAGCGTCGAGCTCGGCGCGCCGCTGATCGGTGAGGGGCATGATGCTCACACCTGTGGCACGGGGCGCGGGGCTTCTCAAGGGGGCGGGACTCCTTGGGAAGGAGGCGCGACGGCTGCTCGAGAAGCCGCCCGGTCAGCCAGGCCTCCTCGCTGTGGGAGCCGGGGCTCCTCGACGGGAGCCCGGGCTCCCGGTCGGGGAGTCGCGACCAGCGGCCGGGGAGCCCGGGCTCCTGCTCCGGGAGCCGCGACCAGCGGCCGGGGGCTTTGCCCGCTGTTCCCGACCTGCCCGGCGTTTCGCCGACCTGCCCGGTGATTCGTGACCGAGTCTGACGACCTCGGCACGCAACTCCACGGCGCGGATGGTCGACAGGGGAGCATGAAGGACGCCCCCGCTCTGGAAATCCTTGTGGCGTGGGGCCCAGAGGAGCCGCTGCCATCGCCAGAAACTCGACCGACCGATCACCCGGATGCGACCATTGCCCACATCATGCCGAGGGATGCGCGCGGGCGCGTTCCGGCCGAGAAGTCGGTCGGACGAGCCAAGGCGGTCGGGGGCGGTGTACTCACCTGTCCCGTCCGGGGAGTGTTGAAGGCGTCGGAGCTGGCGGCGGACGGCCTCACGTTCACCGAGGAGCGTAGACGGATCGACTTTGTGAGGTTCCTGCTGGGGAAGGGCTACCCGCCGGAGCACATCAAGGTCGAGACCACCCTGCTCAAGTTCGGGAACAAGGGGCGCAACTCGTTCCGCACGGACGTGGCGGTGTTCGATGTACCGGCCGTGGACGTGCCCGCCGACGTGGATCTGCGGAAGGAACACGTGCGGCTCGTCGCGGAGATCAAGCGGGACAACTCCGACGCGAAGGAGGCGAAGGCCACGCAGGTCAAGCCGGCGCTCGACTTCGTGCCTGACCTGGCAGCCCTTGCCATCTACTGGGACGACGTGGAGCAGCGTCTCTTCTACAAGGTACAGACCGGCACCAAGACCAAGACACTGGAGACCGCTGCCGCTCTTCTCCCGCCGTGGGGCCGCAAGCTCGGGACGCCCGTGCTCACGTACGGCGATCTGCGCCCCACGAACATCCGCATCGTCTTCGAGAAGATCGAGGACCACATGCACGCTGAGGTCCCGGACAAAAGCGCTCGCTTCGAGATCATGCTGCAACTGCTACTGACGAAGCTCTACGATGAACATGCGCACCGCTTCGCGAAGTTGGAGATGTCCATTCAGGACCTGACCGACGCGCCTGCTAGTGACACGACGGTAAAGGCGGACCTGGAGAAGCTATTGTCGAAGGCCGTGGACTTCTACGGCAAGCACCTGCCCGCAGAGCATCCGGTCGCCAAGAAGATCAAGCTCTCCGGCGCCGTGCTTCGCACGATCACGGCGATCCTTGCGCCCATCACGATCTTCGGGACGCGGCGCGCGGTGATCCAAGACTTCTACATGTACTTTGCACAGCACCTCTACAAGTGGGACTTGGCCCAGTACTTCACGCCCACCGAGGCCGTGGACTTCATCGTGTCACTGATGAATCCAGGCGCTACTGACACGATTCGAGACCCTGCGTGCGGCAGCGGCGACTTCCTCATCTCGGCCATGCACTACGTGCACGGTAAGGGAGGAGGCAAGCTGCACGACGCCATCTGGGGCTCCGATAACAGCCCGCAGGCGATCCAAGTGTGCGTGCTCAACATGGTCCTCAACGGGGACGGAAAGACCCTGCTCAGAAAGGAAGACAGCTTGGCGGTGATGCCGACGCACACCGACCAGTACACCGTGATGCTCTGCAACCCGCCGTTTGGGGTGCGAATTTTGGAGAAGCGCCAGTCTGTGCTCGGGCACTTCGCCATGGGCCACGTGTGGGAGCGAGACGAGACGACGAACGAGCTGCGCCAGACGCCGCGAATCCTGGCATCCCAGCAGACCGGCATGCTGTTCGCGGAGCTGTGCGTGCGCCAGACCCAACCAGGAGGGCGCATCGGGCTCGTCATGCCGAACGGATACCTGGGCAATGGCGGCCCACGCTACGTCGCATTCCGCGAGTGGTTGCTGCGACACACGAAGCTCGTGGCCGTCGTCGGCTTCCCGCGCTTCACGTTCAAGAAATCTGGCGCCGACGTCAGCGCGTCCGCGCTCATCCTGGAACGACGAGAAGACCCGATAGATCACGCCGTCGACTCCGAGGACTACCCCTTCTATGCGGGGCTCCTGGAGAGCGTCGGTTGGAGCGCGGGAGACAACCGAAGCGAGCCGATCTATCAGCGTGACCCCGCGAACGGAGAGCTGGTGTTCGACGAGCAGAACGAGCCGGTCCTAGATGCCGACTTCGACCGTCTGCTGGCGGAGTACAGGTCATCCAGCGCGGCGAGAGCTTTCCCGTGGGCAATCGACGGTCTCTCGCTTGACGGTGGCTCAAGTGGGCCCTCGTTGCGCATTCGCGATGTGCTGGCTCGGACCGACCTATCGATCGACCCGAAGCGCTGGTCGCAACGGTGCGTCCGCACGCGAGAAGCCGTCAGCAGCGGCCCTCACTTCCGTTTGGGGGACGTGGTCGACCTCATTCCCGAGGTCGGGTCGCGCGGCATCACCGCATCCGGCGAGTATGCATACATCGCCATCGAGCAGATGTCCGACGGCGGCGGAACCCCTATCCCAATGCGTGGCTGGGAGCTACCGGACAGAGCGAAACATGAGGCCGCCCCGGGCGACGTATTTGTGGGGGGGATCTGGTCGAGCGTAGGAACATGGTTCGTGGCGAGTGGAGACTGCGCGAACCTGCGCGTCACGAGCGGGTGTCTGCGATTGCGGTTGAAGCCAGGAAAAGGGGTCTATCTGTTGGACCTACTAGCCGGCCTGAGCACCGAGACCTACCGCATCCAGGCGCGGGCTTTCTGTACCGGGTCAGACGGCCTTGCCGACCTGTCGGCGGCTGACCTTTGCGACATCGTGCTCCCCCGCGTGGGTAACGCCGCAGCCCGTACACTGCTACAGCCGATGGTTGACGCCCTGCTTGCCGGACGTCAGACCGTCGCCGCTGCGGTCGAGCAGCTTGTGCGCGACGGCAAAGTGTCGGGACCGCCGGTCGCGCCGCGCACGAGCCACATGGTCCAAGTCTAGTTACTCTCCTTGGGCGTGTCCCACCAGGCGCTCTTACAGCTCGGGCAGATCCGCGGCTTCGGCATCTTCTTCGGCGTCTTGCCGACCATGTTCCGGGGCCTTCGTGCGATCCACTCGTGGCCGCACCGCTCGCAGCGGTAGCCCGGCAATTTCAGGGTGATCTCCGCCATCACCTGAGACCATGCCGTCGAGCCGAAACTTCGTCAAGTACGCCTTGCCGAACTTACTTAGCTACGTATACTGTAGGCCATGGACCTTCGGACCGAGCGAGCGCAGTCACTGGCGAAGGACAAGCGGATCAAGCGCGTCGATGGGGCCATGTGGTTCGTGCCCTCGCAGTCGCAGAACGCGGGCGGCTACCTCGTGAACATGCTCGCGGCAAGCTGCACCTGCCCCGACCACGAGCTTCGCGGCAAGAAGTGCAAGCACGTGATCGCCGTCGAGCTGACGCAGACCGTCGAGACCGCCGCGGACGGCCAACAGGTCGTGACGGAGACGGTGAAGGTCACGCGGAAGACGTACCCGCAGGACTGGCCGGCGTACAACGCGGCTCAGTGCGAGGAGAAGGATCGGGTCCAGGCCCTCCTACGAGCCCTCTGCGACGGCATCGTGACCCCGCCGCATCCGGGACGCGGCCCGAAGCCCACGCCGCTCTGCGATGCCATCTACGGCATGGCGATGAAGGTCTACACGACGGTCTCGGGTCGCCGCGCGACGACGGACATCGAGGCGTGCGCCGCCGCGGGGCACATGCGCAAGGCGCCGCGATACAACACGCTGTTCGACGCGTTCGCCCGGCCCGAACTGACGCCCCTGCTCACGATGCTCGTCGAGGAGAGCGCCTCGCCGCTCGCGTGCGTCGAGTCACGCTTCGCGGTCGACTCCACCGGCTTCGGCACCGTGACCTACCGCCGCTGGTATGACCACAAGTACGGCCGCGAGATGAAGGAACACGGCTGGGTGAAGGCGCACGCCATGGTCGGCACGACCACGAACGTCATCACGGCGATCCGCGTGACCGACTCGGACGCGAACGACTCGCCCGAGCTGCCGGCGCTCGTCGCCTCGACGGAGCGCCGGTTCGCCATCGCCGAGGTCTCGGCGGACAAGGCGTACCTGTCGCACGCGAACCTCGCCGCCATCGAGGCGGCCCACGCGGTCCCGTACGTGCCCTTCAAGTCGAACAGCAAGGGCGAAGGCCCTGCGGCGTGGCGCCGCATGTGGGGGCTGTTCATGTACAAGCAGCCCGAGTTCCTGGCGCACTACCACGCGCGCTCCAACGTCGAGGCGACCTTCTCCGCGGTGAAGCGGAAGTTCGGCGGCGCGGTCCGGTCGAAGAACCCGATCGCTCAGGTGAACGAGGTGCTCTGCAAAGCGCTCTGCTTCAACCTGTCGATGCTCGTCCACGCCATCCACGAGCTGGGTATCGAGCCGAGCTTCCCGGGGCTGCCGGCGTGAGCCGTCTCGCGCCCGACCTGACGCCCGAGGAGGCCGCCCGTGTCCGGGCAGCCATCCGGTTTCTGCGCGTGCGGACGGGGCGCCTGGACGTGCTGGCGAAGGCGCTACGGTTCGAGCGGGCGACGCTCCGGCGGGTGCTCGCGGGGAACGACCCGGTGACCGCGACGATGGTCCTGCGGGTCGCGCGGCTCGCCGGGGTCGGACTGGACGAGGTGCTTGGTGGGACCTACCCGCCCGCTGGCGTCTGCCCACACTGCGGCGCACAAAACGACGCGGCCCCCGGGGGACCGAGGACCGCGTCGGAGCTACCGATTGCTACCGGGTCCGAGAAGCGTACGGCGGCCGAGTGAATCCGCAACGGTGTCAGCAATGAACTTGCAGGGCGCCCTGGTGGCAGAGGATCACGAGCTGGCCACCTGTCTCGACCAGGTGAAATCCGCGCCGCCTGACTTCATCGAGCAGTTCCGCTCGGCTGGCGTACTTCTCTACGTCCGCGACCGCGCGGCGCACGACGCCATGAGTCGTGGCCTGATCGGCTTCAAAAATCTGGTCAATCCAGGCGCTCATGGCTGCCACACCTACGCCGATCGTGGCTGCCCGGCAATTCCAGGAGCTGCCCGGCGATTGGGCGCGGCGAGCGAATCGTCGGGCAAAGCCGCGGCCGGGGAGCCCGGGCTCCCGGTCGGGCAATCGGGGCCGTTGGGCGCGGATGGGCCGGCATCCCGGCGAGGAATCGCGATTTCCCGTCGAGGAGCCCTGGGATCCTCGGCGTGGGGACCCCTCCGAGAGCCGCGGGACCCCGGCCTCCTCGAAGCGAGGTCGCGACCACCCGCCGGGGAGCCGGGCGTCCCTGGCCGTCGGTCGCGACTCCCCGACCGGGAGCCCGGGCTCCTCGACGGGGAGCCCGCCTTCCTCGACGAAAGACCGCGACTCCTCGCCCACCTCGGGGAGCCGGAGCTAGGCCGAGCTAGGCCGTCTTCGACGGCCGCCTCGACGACTTCTTGCCGCTCTTTCCAGCTCGCACGCCGCGAGCTTTCGCGGTCGCCGTAACGTTCTCGCCCTTCTCCGCCAGAAACCTGGCTGACGCGCTCGTGGCTCAGACCCAGCAGCTCGCCCGTGTCTCGCAAGCTGAGGTGGACGCGCTTCGTCAGCGTCGAGGCGGCGGCATGGGCGACCGCTCGCTCGAGCGCCATGAGCTCGTTCTTCTTCTCCCGGAGGTTGGCGTACTCCTTGAGCACCTTCTCGGCGCCACGACGGTGGCGATGCATCCGGGGGACATCAGCCCCGCGGAGCCCCGCGTTGGCTCATCCCTTCCAGCAGTTGGCCCCTCCGCGCACGCTGCGAGCGTTGAAGATCCTGAGGGTCAATGGGCGCGCCCCTGCAGTCGGTCGATCGCCTTCTGCGCTTTCGCTCGGGCGATAGCGGCCGACCTGGCTACCGCGAGGAGTGTGACCGCGCGCATCGGGCGATCGTCCAGCACCTCCAGTTACCGGGTCTTCTCACACATTGAACCGGAAGTGCATCACGTCGCCGTCGCGGACGACGTACTCCTTGCCCTCGATGGCGAGCTTGCCGGTCTCGCGGGCTTTCGCCTCGCCGCCGAGCTTCACGTAGTCCTCCCACCAGATGACCTCGGCCTTGATGAAGCCCTTCTCGAAGTCGGTATGGATGACGCCCGCGGCGCCGGGGGCCTTGGTGCCGCGGCGGATGGTCCAGGCGCGCACCTCGGGCTTGCCGGCGGTGAAGTATGTAATGAGGCCGAGGAGCTCGAACCCGGTGCGGATGACCTTGTGCAAACCCGGCTCGGTGAGGCCGGCGCTGGCGAGGAACTCGGGGCGGTCGGCGGGCTCGAGCTCGGCGATCTGCGCCTCGAGCGCGGCGCAGATGGGGACGATGAGGGCGCCCTCGCTGTCGGCGAGGGCCTTCAGCGCGTGGTAGTGCTTGTTCGCGCCGAGGTTCGCGAGCGACCCCTCGTCGACGTTGGCGATGAAGAAGGTGGGCTTCGCGGTGAGGAGGTGCATCTCCTTGAGGATGCCGGGCGCCTCGGCGTGGTCCGGGACCGGGAAGGAGCGGGCGGGCTTGCCCTCGTCGAGGTGCTTGGCGAGGGCCTCGCAGAGGTCCATGGCGAGCTTGTCGAGGGGGTTGTTCGCCTTGATCATCTTGCGGGCGCGGTCGGCGCGCTTCTGCACCGTGTCGAGGTCGCGCAGGCAGAGCTCCGTCGTCACGGTCGCGATGTCGGCCACCGGATCGACGCGGTTCTCGACGTGGACCACGTTCGGGTCCTCGAAGCAGCGGGCGACCTGCACGACGGCGTCGACCTCGCGGATGTGCGCCAGGAACTGGTTGCCGAGCCCCTCGCCCTTGTGCGCCCCGCGGACGAGGCCCGCGATGTCGACGAAGTCGATGGTCGCCGGGACGATGCGGTCGGAGTGCACCACGTCGTCGAGCGCCTTGAGGCGCGGATCGGGCACCGGGACGACGCCGACGTTCGGCTCGATGGTGCAGAAGGGGTAGTTCGCCGCCTCGGCCTTGGCCGTCGAGAGCGCGTTGAAGAGCGTCGACTTGCCGACGTTGGGGAGGCCGACGATTCCGATGGAAAGACCCATGGGTGGGGGCGGCACTTAACACGGGAACGGCCCGGGCTCCACCGAGGGGGGGGTCGGGGTCGGGGCCCGAAGGGCTTCGCCGCCGAACCTGAGGTAGACATGGCCCCGTGAAGCGCTGGCGCTGGCTCGCCCTCTTCCTCGCCCTCGGCGGCGTGGTGGCGTGGCTGGCGATGCCCGCGCCCCGCGCCGAGCCCGCGCCGCTCGGCGCCGCGACCCTCGACGGCAAGCCCCTGCCCGCCGCCGGCGAAGACGCCTGCCTCGCGGCCGCGCGCGATACGGCGCGCATTTGGCTCGAGCAACCGCTCGCCGTGGTCGTCGAAGGCACGCGCTTCGAGCGCACCCGCGAGCAGCTCGGCGCGCGCATCGACGGCGCGCACCTTCAGTCGCTCGTCACGCAGATGATGGACGACCGCAGCGCCCTCCGCCGCGCCCATGCCCGCGCCAGGGCCGGCGCCCCGCTCGCGCTCGCGGTGCCCTACACGGTGGACGCGACGGCCGCGCTGGGCGCGCTTCTCCAGATGAAGGACGAGCTCGACGTGCCCCCGGTCGACGCGCGCTACGACTTCCGGACGAAGGAGCTCTCGCCCGACAAGCCCGGGCGGCGCATCGACGCGTGGGCCACGCTCGCGAAGGTGGACGGCGCGCTGGCCCGCGGCGAGGCGAGCGTCGACGCGGTGGTCGAGCCGGTGGCCGCGCACCGGACGGCGGCCCAGCTGGCGGGCGTGTCGACCGACGCGGTGCTCGGCTGGTTCGAGACGAAGTACGCGCGCGACCAGAAGCACGCGGCGCGGAGCTTCAACCTGGGCCTCGCCGCGTCGAAGCTCGACGGGTACGTGCTCCTCCCCGGCGAGACGTTCGACTTCAACACGACCGTGGGGCCTCGCAACGAGGCGAGCGGCTACAAGGTGGCGCCGGTCATCGCGCAGGGCGAGCTCGTCGACGGCATCGGCGGAGGGACGTGCCAGGTCGCCGGGACGCTGCACGCCGCGGCGTTCTTCGCGGGGCTCGACATCCCGGACCGCCGTCCGCACACGCGCCCGAGCTTCTACATCAAGATGGGCCTCGACGCGGCGGTGGCCTACCCCACCGTGTCGCTCAAGCTCGAGAACCCGCTCCCGTTCCCCGTGGTCCTCCACGAGACCGTGACGGGCGGCACCGTGCGCGCCGAGATCCTCGGCCCCAAGCGCACCCGCGACGTGACCTTCGGCCGGCGCATCGACGAGGTCGTGCAGTTCCCCGAGCGCGACGCCGAGGACCCGAAGCTCCCCAAGGGCGCGCGCGAGCTGAAGCAGCGCGGCATCCCGGGGTTCAAGGTCACGCGCTGGCGCATCGTGCGCGACGGCCCGTTCGCCGTCCGCGAGCACCACCAGGACTACTACCCGCCGACCGCGCAGATCTGGCGCGTGGGGACGGGCCCCGAGGATCCGAAGTTCGAGGCGAAGGACGACGCGCACCCGGAGTACGTGGCCGACGAGTTCCTCTTCATCTCGCAGGGCGCCAGCGTGAAGGGCCCCCACGGGAGCGACATGGTGGAGTCCCGCGTGCCGGGGAAGACGGGCAACTACGGCTGGACGGTGCGCGAGGGCTTCGCGAAGGAGATCCACGGCACGCGCGCGAAGGACGACAAGGACACCAAGGACACGGAGGGGGCGCACACGGGGATCGACTAGGGGCGCCATCGTCGAGGTGGCATCAGCTTGGGTCGAGGTGGCATCACGTTGCTGTCATCCCGAGCGCAGCGAGGGACCCCACTGGGACACGGTGGGGTCCTTCGGCCTTCGGCCTCAGGATGACAGCAGGAGCTTGACCACGTCGTCGACGGCGCGCTCGGGAGCAGCTGCCTCCGTGCGCACTCTCGTCGCGCCTCCTCAGTGCCAGAGTCGATCGTCGGCCAGAAAGTACGCGGCCCATCCGGAGCTCTCGTGCGCCACGAGCTCCGCCACGTACCGCGACGCGCCGAGCCGCAGCCGCGCCTCGCCCCCGCACGCGACGATGTGCTGGAGCCCCGGGGCGACGACGACGAGGGGGCCGCCGGGCACCGGCGAGAGCGAGAGCCGGAGCTCCGAGCCTCCGAGCGAATGCCGCACGTCGTCGACGTGCCCCGAGCGAGCGACCAACCACACGCGATCGTCGGACGTGTGGACGGTGAGCGTCTGCCGAACGCGGCCCCCCGAGGGCGACTCCTCTTCCAGCGTCAGCAAGACGCGTCGCCCGATGAGCGGCCGCAGATCGAGCGACGCCGGGACCCGATAGCCGAGCGCGATCTCGTGCGAGGAGCACCCGGGCGTGCCGAGCAGCACACGATCTTCCTCGACGCGCTTCACGACGCCCGAGGCGCGGGTGACGAAACCGCACCCGCTCCTCGTTCTGGCGACGGCGGGCGCGCGCCCGTCGATGAAGAAGCTCAGCGCCGTCGAATCGTCGTCCCAGCCGTCCTCGAGAAAGAGCTCCAGCGGGAAGACCTCGTCGTCGTGCTCGGCGATCTGCTCTCCGGAGAGGGCCAGCACGTCCCCCGGCCGCGTCGAATCGGGCGCGTGCGGCCAGGTCACCTCGGAGGAGTCGTCGGCCCAGGATCGGTGCGATGCGTTCATGGTCCGGGGGCGGTGCGACGCGCATGCCACCAACGATTCCGCGCAAATACGTGCGTCCGCGAGGGCGCGGGGCGGATCATCGTCCCGGCGCTCGACGCGATCCCA
Source organism: Polyangiaceae bacterium (assembly GCA_036501935.1). Lineage (GTDB taxonomy): Bacteria > Myxococcota_A > Polyangia > Polyangiales > Polyangiaceae > Palsa-1150. The sequence continues at coordinate 45,370 of DASXZL010000080.1, forward strand.
GGTCGGTCGTGCGGGCGGAATCGTGCGTCGTGCCTGGAATGGTGGCGCTCCGGCGCTACCGGGGCGGCGTCTTCTTCGCCGCCTTCGCCGCCGGATGGAGCTGGGCGCGCGCTCCCTCGAGCGTCAGGCCGGTGGCCTCGGCGCGCAGCAGGAAGGCGATGAGCCCCGCACGAAGCCGCGCGGGCGGGACGTCGGCGCTCTCGCAGAGCTCGAGGAACGCGCCGTCGAGGGCGCCTGGCGGGAGCGCTGGGCTAGCGGGCGGGGAGGGTGGGGCCCTCGGCGGGTCGAGAGACGCGACGAACGCGTCGTCGAGCGCCAGCGAGCGGATGAGCGCGGCCCGAAGCTCGGAGGGGACATCCGGGAACGACGTCGCGATGTGCTTGCGCTGTCCGATCGGCGGCAGCTCGTCGTGGATTTCCCAGCGCGTGAGGGTGCTGCGCGACACGCCCAGCCGGGCCCCGAGACCGTCCTGCGTCAGTCGGAGCGCGCCTCGCACCGCCTGCAGCGCGAAGCCGAACGCGTCTCCTCGCCGGGCCATCACGTATCACCGTAACACGCCCTCGTAGGACGGGCCTACGCGGTCTCATGCTGCGCACGAGCGCTCGTCGCACGGTCATACGCGATCTCATGGGGCGCATGAGAGCTCGTCGCACGGTGCTACGCGGTCTCATGGCGCGCATGAGACCTCGTCGCACGGTGATACGCGGCCGTCGGGGTCGGAAGGTCGGGGTCGAGGGTCGGGGTCGGCTCACGGTGAACCCTCCGGATCACGCTAGGATACCCGCGTGACCGACCGCGCCGAGACGACGTACCCCCACGGCCCCCTCAGCGGGCGCACCATCGCGCTGTGCGTGACGGGGAGCATCGCGGCCTACAAGTCCGTCGAGCTGGCGCGCCTCCTCGTGAAGGCCGGGGCGAAGGTGCTCCCGGTGATGACGACCTCGGCGACGCGGTTCCTCGGGCCCGTCACGCTGGCGGGGATCACGGGCGAGGCGGTGGCGACGGACATGTGGGACGCGTCGTTCGCCGGCGAGATGCACGTGCGCCTCGCCGAGCGCGCCGACCTCGTCGCCATCGTGCCGGCGACGGCCGACCTCCTGGCCCGGCTGGCCCACGGGCGCGCCGACGACCTCGTGACGGCGCTGGCCCTCTGCGCGCGCGGCCCCGTGCTCGCGGCGCCGGCGATGCACCCGCGCATGTGGGAGCACCCGGCGACGCAGCGCAACGTCGCCGACCTGGCGGCGCAGAAGCGCGTGACCCTGGTGGGCCCCGTGAGCGGCGAAGTGGCCTCGGGCGACGTCGGGCACGGGAGGATGGCCGAGCCGGACGCGATCGCGGCGGCCATCGCGACGGCGCTCTCGCCGCGCGACCTCGCTGGCCTGCGCATCGTGGTGACGGCTGGGCCGACGCTGGAGGACGTGGACCCCGTGCGGTTCCTCGGGAACCGCTCGTCGGGCAAGATGGGGTTCGCGATCGCCGAGCGAGCGGCGGCGCGCGGCGCGGAGGTGACGCTCGTCGCCGGCCCGGTGAGCTTGCCGACGCCCCACGGCGTGAAGCGCGTCGACGTGCGGGGCGCGGTGACGATGCGACAGGCGCTCTGGCAGGCGATGGGGCTCGATCTTGCGCGCGCCGACGCGCTCGTGATGGCGGCCGCGGTGGCCGACCATCGCCCCGCGGAGACGAGCGCGAGCAAGATCAAGAAGGGCGATGAGCGGGTGACCCTCGAGCTCGTGCGAAACCCGGATCTGCTCGCCGAGGTGGGCGCCGCCCGCGCCGGCAAGCGCCCCGTGCTGGTCGGCTTCGCCCTCGAGACGGAGCGGGGCGAGGCGCTCGTCGCCTACGCGCGACGCAAGCTGAAGGACAAGCGCGTCGACCTCGTCGTGGCCAACGAGGCGAGCGACTCCTTCGGCCGCGAGGACAACGTCGCCACGCTGGTCGGCGCCGGGGAGGCCGAGCCCCTGCCCTCCATGTCGAAGGCCTCCCTCGCCGACGTCGTCCTCGAGAAGGTGCGCGCGCTCGTCGCGCCCGCGAAGAAGTAGGCGCGCGTCGTCACCGACCGAGACGGTTCACTTGCCGGACAGCCACGCCGCCAGATCGGCGCTCGGATCCAGCGCCACGAGGACGGCGTCGACGGAGATGGCGGCCACGCGCGTCCCCTGCGGGGCCACGTGGACCCCGTCGGCGGCGCGCCACACGACGACGCGCACGGCCTGCGACGGTCGCAGCGCCGGATTCGACGACGCCTGCGGCGGAGGGGCGAGCTGCTCGACGACCGATGCCTCGCTCGCGAGCTTCGCGCTCGCCTCGTAGGCGGGGACGCCGATGCGCGTCTTTTCGTCGGCCGAATCCGCCAGATCGTCGCCGACCAGCGACTGCGTCGGCCACGCGTCCATCTCCTCGGTCTGCCCCGCGAGCGCGGCGCGGACGGCGTCGCCGGGGACCGTCTCGCGATCGGGCGGCGTCGTCGCTTCGGCCGATGGCGCGACGGGGAACGCGGGCGGCGTGATCTCTTCGGCGGCCGGCTTGCTCCCGCGGCCCCGGCGCCTTGCCTCGGGAGGATGCGGCGCGGGGATCTCGTCGGTCGCCATCGACTGGGTCACCTCGTCGGGAGGCCGCGCGATGGTGATCTCGGGGCGCGACCGTCGGGTGCGACGGCCGGGGCCCGGAGGCGCGCCGCTCGGGGCGAACGGCGAGAGAGCACGTGGCTTCGGGGGCGTGCCCTGCGGCCGGGCGGGGGAGCTCTTCGGAGCAGGAGGGGGAGGGGGAGGCGGCGGGGGTGGCGCCGACTTGCCCGCCTGGGCCTGCACCGGCGCGGTCGCGGGGGCCGGGCGCGCAGGGGGCGGCACGGATGCGGCGGGAGGAGGGGGAGGGGGCGGCGGCGGTGCGCTGGTCGCGGGACCGATGCTCGAGGCGAGATCCGCGGCGGCCTTCGCCAGCTCGAGGGCGCGGTCGTCGGCCTGCGCCTCCGACGCCGCCTCGGCCGCGCGCCGCAGCCACTTCAAGGCGTCGCCGCGATCGCCGCGCGCGAACATGGCCTCGGCGGTGGACAGCGCCCAGGCGACGTCCTCCGTGTCGTCTTTCTTCGCGGGCGGGATCGGGCCGGTACCCGCGCTCGTCTGCGCCATCTCCCCAGAGGGTCGCGCAGGCGAGGGCCGGCGGCAAGCGGAGTCACCGTCTCAGGTGTCGCTTCGGGCGAGATCGTCCAGGACCGCGCCCTTCGGCAGGCGTCCCTCGGCGCGCTCCGGCCGCCCCCCGCCGCGGCCCCCGAGCTTGCCGGCGACCCCCTTCAGCCAGGCGCCGCAGTCGAACGAGGCGCCGGCGCCCCGCTGCACGACGATGGACAGGTCCCCCTGGCCGCCGTCGTCGGAGGCGCAGAAGGCCACGACGTCGGGGCGGGCCGAGAGGCGGCCGGCGAGCGTGCGCAGCATCGGAACGTCGTCGCGCGGGCGCACGAGGACGATCCGCGTGGTCCCGCCCGCGTCCGGCGGGTGGGCCGCGAGCACCTTCTCGGCCAGGAGCTCGACCAGCTCGCCTCGCGTGGTCGAGAGCGCATCCATGCGGGCCTTCACCTCGCCGCGCAGCTTGCCGACGGCGCTTCCCACGTCGAGCATCCCGCAGGTGAGCTCGCGCGCGAGCTCGGCGAGGACCCCTTCTTTCCGGCGGGCGTCCTCGAGCGCGCGGCGTCCGGCGTGGAAGGTGACGCGCCAGCCGCCCTTGTACTTTTCGAGCCCCACGACCCGGACGACGCCGATCTGCCCGGAGCGGGTGCAGTGCGTGCCGCCGCATGGCGACACGTCGAAGCCCTCGATGTCGATGACGCGCACGTCGCGGTCGACCTTGGGCGCGCGCCGCAGCGGCATCCTGGCCAGCTCGTCGGGCGTCGGGAAGAGCGACCGCACCGGCACGTCGTCCATGACGACGGCGTTCACCAGGTCCTCGGCGCGCGCGAGGCCGCGTTCGTCGAGCGCGCCCTCGACGTCGATGGTGCACGCCGATGCGCCGAGCCGGGACGAGACGGTCTCGGCGCGCGCCACGTCGACGAGGGCCGCCGAGAGGGCGTGCTGCGCGGTGTGCTGCGCCATGTGATCGCGACGCCGGGCCGCGTCGATGGCGCCGCGGACGACGCCGCCGACGCCGTCGAGGGGCTCGGCGACGCGGTGATGGATGATGCCCGCGTCGTCGATCTGCACGTCCTCGACGTGGAGCTCGCGGCCGCCCGCCCCGGCGAGCGTCAGCGTGCCGCGGTCGGCGAGCTGGCCGCCGGACTCGGGATAGAAGACGGTGCGGTCGAGGACGACCGTGGGCTGTCCGGCGAGCTCACCGGGGCGCGCGCTGGCCTCGAAGGTCGTCGTGAACGGATCGGCCCAGTAGAGCTTGTCGGTCGCGCTCGTCGCCGTCATGGCGGAAGTAGTGTTAACCTTCCCGGCGATGGAGGTCACGGTCAACGGCGCGCCGCGCGACGTCCCGGAGGGGCTGACCGTCCGTGGGCTGGTGCAGCATCTCGGGCTCGACGAGGGGCCCGTGGCGGTCGAGGTCAACCGCGCCGTCGTCCCGCGCGCCCGCCACGCGGAGCACGTGGTGACGCGGGGCGACGTGATCGAGATCGTTCACTTCGTCGGCGGCGGCTGACTCGCCGTCGCGATCCACGCCATCAGCTGTTCGATCTCCGGCTTGGCGAAGACCGGGCCGTGGGTGCGCGCGCGCGCGACGACGGCGGGCGAGGCCCCCGCCGTGAAGAACGCGACCGGGAGCGAGGCGCGGCGCTCGAGGAGCTCCCCCGCGAGGTCGGCGCCCGATCCGTCGAGGAGCTCGATGTCGATGACGGCGCACGCGAGCGTCGTCAGATCGACCGCGCGGGCCGCGCTTGCGGACGGCTCCGCCAGCACGTCGAACCCCGCGGCGACGAGGCGCCGGCTGACGACACGGCGCACGACCGGCGAATCGTCGACGAGGAGGATCGTAGGCATGAGCCATCCCCCGCCGACGAGCATACCGCACGCGGCCGCCGTTCGCAGCGTCTGCTAGAGTCGCCGCGCCCCATGACGCCGTCCGCGACCGCCGCCAACCTCCACGCCGCCCCGTTCGCCCGCGAGGCCGTCCGCGCCCTCTACGACCGCCCGCTCTTCGCGCTCCTCGACGAGGCGCGCGCCGTGCATCGCGCGCATCACGCCGATCACCAGGTGCAGCTCTGCACTCTCCTCAGCGTGAAGACCGGCGGCTGCCCCGAGGATTGCGCCTACTGTCCCCAGTCGAGCCACCACTCGACGGACGTGGGCGCCGAGAAGATGCTCGACGTCGACGAGGTCCTGGCCGCGGCGCGCCGGGCGCGCGAGAACGGCTCGACGCGCTTCTGCATGGGCGCCGCGTGGCGCGAGGTGAAGGACGGTCCCGCGTTCGAGCGGGTGCTGTCGATGGTGCGCGGCGTGAAGGAGCTCGGCCTCGAGGCGTGCGTCACGCTGGGGATGCTGACGGAGTCGCAGGCCGCGCGCCTGAAGGAAGCGGGGCTCGACGCGTACAACCACAACCTCGACACGAGCCGCGAGAACTACCGCTCCATCATCACGACCCGCACCTACGACGACCGCCTTCGGACGCTCGACCACGTCCGCGCGGCCGGCATCACGGTGTGCTCGGGCGGCATCATCGGCATGGGCGAGAGCGCGGACGACCGCTGCGAGATGCTGCGCACGCTGGCGAACCTCGATCCGCAGCCCGAGAGTGTCCCCATCAACGCGCTCGTTCGCGTGGCGGGGACGCCGCTCGAGCACCTGCCGCCGGTGGACCCGCTCGACCTCGTCCGGATGATCGCCTGCGCGCGCATCCTCATGCCGCGGACGCGGGTGCGCCTCAGCGCGGGGCGGACCGAGCTGACACGCGAGGCGCAGCTCCTGGCGATGTACGCGGGGGCCAACTCGATCTTTTACGGCGACCGACTGCTGACGACCCCGAACCCCGAGGTCGACGAGGACCTCGCGCTCCTCCGCGACGCCGGCCTCCAGGCGATGGCCGCCGACTAAGTGAGCGAGCGCCAGCGAGCGCGATTCTCGACGGATCTCGGACGGGCGGCGAAGCCGCCGTCAGCACCGTGAGCGTGAGCGAGCGGTGAGCCGCGCCGCTTGCACACGGCACTCCGCGCCGCGAGCTTGGTCGCTCACCGCTCGCTCACGCTCGCGGTGCTGATGCCGCTGGCGCGGCCTCGGGTGGCGTTTGATCGACAATCGCGCTCCAACGGTTGGTCTCACCTCGACCCCGGGACTTCAGGCCTGTGCGCGGTGGGCGAGCAGGGTGATGGTGAAGACGCGCACGACGCGGCCGTCGCGCTCGATGCGCACCTCGCGCTGGCGGAGCGGAACGTGGGTGGCGAGCGCCGGGGGGCCGAAGCGGGCGTCGCTAACCCAGACGAGGAGGTCCGCGGAGCGCCAGCGGGCGCGAGGCCACCACGCGTCGAAGTCGTCGGGGACCGGCGTGTCGCAGCCGACGCGGATCTGATCGCGGAGGGCGGCCTCGAGCTGGGCGCAGATCACCCAGTGCGGACCCACGACGGTCGGACCGTCGCCTTCGGTGTCTCCCTCCGCCTCCGACGCCGCGGCGACCTCCTCCCGCACGGCGTCCACGGCCTCCGGCCATCCTTGCAGCTCGTTGGCGAGATCGAGGCGCGGATCGTACGAGGCGGGCGCGAGGCGGAGGGCGCCGGGGACGAGCACCCAGGCGTGAACGGCCGCCACCATCGCGGCCGCCAGGGCGCACGAAGCGCCGACCCATCGTCGCGACAGGATCCGCGACGGGGCCCTCGACGCACGCGCCGCCGCCGGGACGAGCGCGATCCATGCGGGCGCCATCCAGTGGGGCTCGGCGACGCGGCTCCACAGACAGAGGGGCACGAGCGCGGCCGCCGGCAGGGCGAAGCAGGACCAGAGCAGCCGTCCGACGGCGTCCCCGCGGTCGCGCCAGGCCTCGCGGGCGGCGAACGCCGCGAGCAGGGCGACGAGCGGGGACAGGTAGAGGAGCTGCCCTCCGAGCAGGGCGCCGACGTTGCGGAGCGAGAGCCCCGCGTCCCCCTGGGTGTCGACCAGCCGGTGGCGAAGCATCGGCCAGCCGGTGCGCGCCTCGAACGCGACGATGGGCGCGAGCACCACGGCTCCCGCCGCGAGCCCGGCCCATGGGGCCAGGGTGCGCCCGTGGGCGCGAGCCGCCCGTGACGCATACGTGACCGCCAGCGCTGCGAAGAGGGCCAGCCCCGTCACCTTCGAAGACGCGGCGACCCCGGCGAGGAGCCCCGCCCCGGCGAACGCCAGCGAGGCCCGGCCGCTCCCGGGCTGGCCGCCGAGCGCGAGCGCGGCGAGCCCGACCGCGCCCGCCCAGGCGACCGACAGGAGCAGGTCCGGCGTCAGCGCGAAGAGGCCCACGGCGATCTCGGGCGCGAGCGCGGCCACGAGCGCGGCCGCCATCGCGCGGCCCCACGTCGCGCCGCACGCGCGGCAGGCCAGCGCGAGCACCCACGGGAACGCCGTGGCCACGAGGGCCGTGACGAGGTGCGCGTGGAGAGGGGAGGGCGCCGTGCCTCCGCCGATGAGGCGCGCCACGAGGCCGACGAGGCCCGGATGGTCGAGGTAGGCCGGCTGGGGGTGCAGGGCGTAGCTCGCGTAGAGCGCCTCGGAGTCGCCGAAGCCGACGTGAGCTGCCGCGAGGAGGCGCGTGGCGAGGAGCAACGCCGACGCCCCGGCGAGCGCGAAGAACGGAAGACGCCTCACGCCGCGCACGCGCGCACACCGAGCCACGGCGAGAGCATCCGCGCCACGGTCAGCGACGGCGTGCGCTGGCCGCCGAGGAGGGCTTCGAGCTCGTCGCATGCGGTGAGGAGCGTCGCGCGGTGATCCAGCGTCTCGGCGAGCGCGCGGGCCAGGCGGTCGGCGCGGACGTCGCGCTGGAGCAGCTCGGGGAACGCGCGCCGGCCGAGGAGCACGTTCGGGAGCGCCACGTGCGGCGTGCGCACGAGCAGGCGCGCCGTGAGCTCGGTCGCGAGGCCCACGCGGTACGCCACGATGGGGACGGCGCGCGCCAGGGCGGCCTCGAGCGACGCGGTCCCCGACGCGCACAGCGACACGTCGAACCCCGGGAGGACGCTCATCGCGCCGACGCGCGGGTCGACGTCGAAGCTCGTCACGCGTCGCTCCACGCACAGGGCGCGCGCCCACCGGCGCGTCGACTCGTCGAGGCCGGACGCGAGAAGGACGCGGCCGTCGACGCTCGCCCGATCGACGCGCACGTGCTCGTACGCGTCGAGCAGCGGCAGGAGCAGGCGGCGAACCTCGTGCGGGCGGCTGCCGGGGAGAATGGCGACCGCCGCGGCGAACGGCGTCATCCCGAGCGCGTGCCGCGCCGCATCGCGCGTGAGGAGCTTCGTCTCCCGCGCCGGGTGGCCGACGTAGTGCGCGTCGACGCCGGCCTGGCGCCACAGCGGCTCTTCGAAGGGGAGCATCAGCGCCATCCGATCGACCGAGCGGCGGAGCGACTCGACGCGGCGCGGGCGCCACGCCCAGACCTGCGGCGCGCCGTACCAGAGCACGCGGATGCCGGCGTCGTGCAGCACGGGGGCGAGGCGCGTGTTGAACTCGCTGTAGTTGACGAGCAGCGCGGCGAGGGGCCTGCGCGCTCGCGCCGCCCGCAAGACGCCGCGCCACGCGCGAAGCACGCTGCCGGCGCGGGCCGCCGCTTCGCCGACGCCGAGCGCCGTCGACTCGCGCAGGTCGCCGATGAGCTCCGCCCCGGCGCCCGCCAGCGCGGGTCCCCCCAGCCCGAACGCGCGCACGCCCTCGAGCCGCTCGAGCACCGCTGCGGCCGCGCGGTCCCCCGAGCTCTCGCCGGCCACGACGAGCAGCGCGCTCACGCGGTCACCGCGTCGCCGCGCAGTGCTCGCACGATGGCGTCGCCGTCGCGGCTCACGCGGAAGGCGCCGATGCCGCGCACCCGCGCCAGATCGTCCACGCCGGCGATGTCGCCGTCGACCGCGTCCTTGGCGCAGTGCCCGGGCAGGACGACCTGCTCGTCGACCCCGCGACGCTTGGCCTCGGCGCGACGCCACGAAAGGAGGCGCACTTCGCGCTCGCGGCGCGCCTTGGCGACGGAGGCGGGCATCTGCGGCCTCTCGAAGAGCACGCGCTCCTCCGCCGGGATGGCGTCGCCCGCGGTCGCCAGGCCCCGCGCGACCTCCTCGACGAACGCGCGCGCGTCGGGCGAGCCGCTCGCCATGCCGCGCGTCCGCGCCACATCGGGGGGCGTCCTCGGGCGGGCGTGGGCCAGGACGAGCAGCGTCTCGTTCGTCACCACCCGGTACGGCGGCACGTCGCGCCGCTTCGCCTCGTGCTCGCGGAGCTCGGCCAGCACCCTCAGGGCGGCGCGCTCCCGCTCGGGCAGCTTCGAGGCGCCCTTGATGCGCGCGTACGCCGGCCCGTCCTGCGGCGCCCTGGCGCCCGCCACCGCCGTCGCCAGGCGATAGCGCGTCTCCTCGAGGACCTCGTCCTCGATGCCGCGCTCGGTCACCTCGCGCCAGAGCACGGCCTCGAGCGCCTCGAGGTGGACGACGTCCGCGGCCAGGTAGGCCAGCATCGCGTCGTCGAGCGGCCGCACGCGCCAGTCGTGGTGCTGCATCCCCTTGGCGATCTGAACGCCCAGCTCCGACGCCAGGAGCGACGCCAGCCCCGTGGCCGGGCGGCCCAGCATGTGCCCGGCGAGCGCGGTGTCGTGCACATTTCCGAGCTCGACGCCGGCCTCCGCGAGGAGCCGCGCGTCGAAGGCCACGTCGTGGACGATCTTGATCGGTCCGTCGACGCCGAGGAGGCGCCCCAGGCCGGAGACGGGAGCCGTCAGCGTATCGACCACCGCGACTTGCTCGGCGGACCGCCACGCCAGCTGCACCGTGCAGATGCTCGCCCGGTACGCGAACATCCCGCTCGCCTCGAGGTCCACGGCCAGTCGCCCGGCGTCCCCTGCATCCCGAGCGAGGTCGCGCAGCTCGCCCTCTTCCGTCACGAGTCGCATCAGGCCGTTCGGCTCGCGGGGGTGCAGCGGCGGCGCCGTAGCGGCAGGACGAGCACGGGGCCGAGCACGATCCAGGTCGACGGCGACGCGGCGGCGCCCGCGCCCGCCCCGCCGGTGACGCTGCAGCTCTTCGACGCGGGCGGCGCGCACTGCGCGGAGAACCCGTGCCGCGGGGTCGGATCGCAGGCGTCCTCCGGGACCAGCCCGCTGCCGTCCGGCGTCGCCGACGGATCGACGGCGCGGTCGCCCCCCGCGAGGTAGATGGAGCAGAGGCCCGACACGTCGTCGCTCGTCAGCACGCGCTTGTACGTCGTGCCTTGCGTGTAGCTCGCGTACATCGTGGCGCGGTCATCGCCCGTGTGCGCCATTCCGAGGAAGTGCCCGCACTCGTGCGTGATGATGCTGTCGAAGTCGTAGGCCCCCGGCATGACGGGGTCGCCGATGCTGAGCGGGACGGTCGCGTTGATCTCCATGTCGGCGTCGTAGATCTCCCCCGTGTCGGGATCGTACGTCACCGTCGTCAGACCGAGCGTGTTGTTCGCGTCGTCGTGGGGCCACGCGTCGTCGTGGAAGATGATGACGTGCTGGTTGCCGTGGTCGGAGCTGTACTGCACGAGGTCGCACGCCACCGGACCGAGATCGCGCACGTCGATGCTCACCCGGGCGCTCCCCGGCGCGGCGGCGTCCCCGGCGTCCGCGTCGCCGGACGTGGGGTCCGGGCATTCGATGCTCGTCCACTTCGCGAAGGCCTGCGCGATCATCGTCGCGGCGGTGTCGTACGGGACCTGCGCGCTCGCGTTCTGCTGGATGTCGTAGGACACGCAGGCGTTGCGCCACCACACGGGGATGGGCTTGGCGGGCGGGTCGAGCGAGGCGCAGTAGGACGGGAAGTCGGGGGCGCCCGCCAGCACGGGATCGCCCGCCTGCGGGACGCAGCTCACCTCGCTGGGCGAGAACCCCGCCGGGAGAGGGCAGGCCATCGTCCGGCAGAAGGCGTCCGCGTCGCCCGCGACGGTGAGCGCCCCAGCCCCGGCGAGCATCGCCACCGTCGCCCACCGTCGAGCCGGCCCTCTAGTGGGCATGCGCCGCGCTCCACGCGGCCACGACGTCCTTCGAGACGTCGTCGATCGCGCGGCCGTGCACGACGTCGGCCGCGAGGCGAGCCGGGGGCGCAGAGCCGGACGCGCGAGGCGGCAGGAAGGCCCCGGCGGCGGTGCCGCGTACGAGGTGCGGCGGCGTCTTCTCGTCGGACACGAGCGGGAACTGACCCTGGCCTCGCGCCGTCACGTCGAACGCCCCCGGCGGACGCGACGGGATCGGGTGCAGGAACAGGAGACACGACTGCCCGCGCGTCAGCACCGGCTCGCCGTCGACGATCTGGCCGATCTTTCCGACGACCCCGCCCATCGTCCGGACCCACGCCTCGTCCCCCGTCGCGAGCTCGCCCGCGACGGCGCGATCCACGCGCACGTGCGTGTACGTGTAGATGCGGTCCCCCTCCCACAGGGCGCGCGCGTCGAGCGCCGTCACCAGCGCGGCGGCGCTGGACTCCCGCAGCAGGCCATCCCAGGTGACGGCGATGGACACCGACGCGCGCGCGTCGGACACGAAGAGCGCGGCGGACAGGGCAAGGCAGGCGGCGAGCCAGCGCATCATGCTCGTGAAAACGATAGCACGCGCTCACCACCGGACGAGCGCACACCCCCAGTGAACGCCTGCCCCGAGGGCCAGCAGCATGCAGAGATCTCCGTGCTTCAAGTGCCCGCCCCTCATCTGCTCGTCGATGAGGATGGGAAGGGTGCCGGCGCTGGTGTTGCCGAATCGCTCGATGTTCGACGGGAGCTTCTCCGGCGGCACGCCGAGCTGCTGGCGCACGTAGTCGTTGATGCGCGCGTTGGCCTGGTGCGCGAGAAACCAGTCGATGTCCTCGAGCGGCGTCTTCGTCTCCGCGCAGAGGGCGCGGGCCGTCTCCGGGAGCTTGGTCACGGCGAACTTGAAGAGCTCGCGGCCGTCCATCGTCGGGATGTACTTCTGGTCGTCGAAGTCGTTGTGCTTCCAGTACGGGCGCGTGCGGAAGCCGCCGGCCTCGACGTAGAGGAGCTTGGCGGCCCCGCCGTCGGTGTGGAGCTTCATCGCGCGGAGGCCCGCGTCGCGGTCGGTCGCGCGGAAGAGGAGCGCGCCGGCGCCGTCGCCGAAGAGGATGGCGAGGGCGCGGTGCTTGTTGGCGCGCTCGCGCTGCTCGGGCGTCGCGGTCTTGCCGCTGGCGGGATCGAGCGCGTCCCAGTTCTCCCACGGCATGAAGCCGGCGTGCGCCTCGGCACCGACGAAGAGGATGGTGCGCGCCGCGCCGCTCTTGATGAGGCCGTCGACGATCTGCATCCCGAAGAGCATGGCCGCGCACTGCTGGCGGATGTCGAGCGCGGGCACGCCCTCCAGGCCGAGCTTGTGCGCGAGCAGCGCGCCCGAGCCGGGGAACACGTACTCCGGGGTCATCGTCGCGAAGACGACGTAGTCGATGTCGCGCGGGCTGATGCGCGCCGCCTCGATGGCGCGCTTGCTCGCCTCGAGCGCGAAATCGCTGCAGCCCGAGCCCTCGGGCGCAAAGTGACGCTGGCGGATCCCCGAGCGCTTGAAGATCCACTCGTCGTCCGTGTCCATGACCCGCGACAGGTCCTCGTTCTTCACCGGCCGCCCGGGCACGTAGTGGCCGGTGCCGATAATCTCGAATCCAAGCATGGCGCCGGGAGGCTATAGCACGCAGCGCGTTGGTCGTGCTCCGGCCCCGGCTCAGTCCTCGGAGGGCTTGCTCCAGGGGTAGACGAGCGGCATCCACGCCGTCTGCAGGCCGAGCCGCTCGCGCTTGGCACGCTCCCAGTCGGCGACGCGCTGGCCGAGGAACTGGCAGGTCGCCGCGAGCGCGACGCCGGCGAAGATGTCGATGAGGTAGTGCCAGCGGAGGAACATCGTCGCGATGACGATCTGCGTCCCGAGGAACGTGATGACCGGCCACGTGTACTTGAACGGGGAGAGCTTTCGGTGGCGGAAGCTGAAGATGGCGAAGAACGTCGGCGAGCCCGTGTGCAGGCTCGGGAAGATGTCCTTCTGCGCGCCGCCGGCGTCGACCGTCTCGTTCACCCATCGCCAGAACGTGCCACCGGTCAGCGGGTGGGTGAAGGCGTCCTTCAGGTACCAGTAGGGGCCGTAGCCGGGCACCATCATGTAGATGATGTGCGACGACAGGAACAAGAGGAGCGCGCCCGTCGCGAACTGGTTGAGCAGGTGCGTGTCGCGCGAGGCGAACACCATCGGCAAGACGTGCACGCAGAGGATGAGGAAATAGAGGAAGTAGAAGAACGCGAACCACTCGGTGGTGGCGGGCGTCACGTAGCGGTCGAGCCAGACGCTCGGCTCGAAGCCGAAGACCTTCATGTCGAACGCGTAGATGCGCGCGTCGTCCGTCCACGGGCTGACCAACGGGAGGATCTCCCGCAGCTGGAAGAACGTGTTCAGCAGCGTGGCGATGATGGCGACCCGATAGAGCTGCGCGCTGAGCGCGCTCCCCCAGCGGAGGACGTTGCCGCGCACGAGCGCGAGGACGAAGAGGAAGAGACCGAAGTTCGCCGCGACGCGGACGATGCACGCGTTCCGGCCCGGCCCGTGGCACATCGCGAGCGCCGACAGGAGCACCACGAAGTAGCCGACGGCGATCCAGTCCTGCGACGCCCAGTTGCGCACCCACGACGTCGCGGGGGCCGCGAGGGTGTCGACGGTGAGGGTGTGCGAGAGCGTGGCGCCGGGGCGTCGCGACGGTGGTCTGGTGCTGTCAGGGGTCATCTGCGGCCCCCCTGCGTGAGTGATTGCCATTCGCGGCCTGCGCAGCCCACAACTAACCACGAGATCCGGCGACGGACAATTCCAGAGGGGTGCGAAAAAACAGTGGCGGGAGCGAAGGAGGCTACGCGCCCCGGCGCGCCGGCTTGGCGGGCCGTCTCGTCGAGCTGCCCGCCGTCTTCGCGTCGCCGTTCCGTGACAGCCCCAGCACGACCAGAGGCTCCTCCGAGCGCCGCATCGCGACCACGTCCCCGATGGTCACCGCGTGCTCGATGTGGTCCCCGTCGAGGAAGAGCCGCGCCTGGCGCATCTTGCTCTTGAGGAGGAGCGTCTGCCCTTCCTCGACGAGCCCCAGCGTCATCGCCAGCACGTGCCCCGCGCCCTGATAGGGCTCGCGGACGACGAACTGCAGCCTGCGCGAGCTCAGTGGCAGCACCTTGCCGCCCGCGCTCTTCTGCGCAGCGGTCGAGCCCGCCGGAGGGCCCACCCACATGCCGCTCGACTTCTGCTCCTCGCTCGAGAGGACGCGCTCGCGGTGGCCGCGCCCGTCGACCACCTTGAGGATGTAGCGCGAGGTCGCGGCGGGCGAGGCATGGCAGAAGAGCGCCTCGTTGAGGATGCGGTCGTGGAGGACCGCGCCGTTGAGCTCGACGCGCATCCGCGCGAGCTCGACGCGCGCGAGCCCTCCCTCGAGCGCCGACGCCACGGCGGCCCGGGCGCCGCCCTTCTTCGCGGCGCAGAAGAAGCCGACCGAGTTGACCGGGGAGCTGTTGATGCCGAGCAGCGGCGTCCCCGGGCCGATCCCGTGCGACGCCGCGAGCAGCGTCCCGTCGCCGCCGACGGTGATGACGAGATCGCAGCGCCCCTCCACGCGAAAGCCGTGGGGTCGCTCGCTCCAGGTCGTGTCCGCGCCGAGGTCCGCGAGGGCGTGGCGCACCTCTTCGATGGTCGCGGTGTGATCCTCGTGCCCCGGGCGCATGCGGCGGACGGTCTCGTCGCCGGCCTCGAGCAGGCGGGCGATGCGCACGTCGTGCTCCTCTTCGACCCACTTGCGCCAGGAGGACCGCTTGAGCACGACGCAGACGCGGGGCTTGGTCACGGCGCGGTCTCCGCGAGGCGCCTCAGGGCCAGCTCCGTCTTGGCGTCGCGGATGTCGCCCCGGCGGCAATGCTCGAGGGCGTCGGCGAGCGGGAGGGCGACGATCTCGGCGCCGCGCTCGAGCACCGAGCCGTCCTCCGTCGGGAGCGTCCGCGTCGCCGGGAGGACGTCGACGGCGAAGTAGATGTGGCGCTCGCCGATCATCCCGGGCGCCGGGAACGTCCACTCGCCGAGAGGGCGCATCTGCTTCGCGGCCGCGGCGAAGCCCAGCTCTTCGGCGAGCTCGCGCGCCGCCGCCTCCGCAGGCTCCTCGCCGGGCTCGACCAGGCCCGCGGGAAGCTCCCAAAGACCGCCGTCATGCTCGGGCGGCACGGGGCGAAGCGCGCACGGCGGTCGTACCGCCGAGCGGAGGTAGACCTGGCGTACCCCGTTCTCGACGTAGCAGGCCGCGATGATGACGGCGTCGAGCGCCCGGCGCGCGGCCACGTCGTAGGGGAAGGAGGCGCTCTCGGTCCCGTCGGGGTAGCGCGCGACGAGGTCGAGCCGCCGCACGTCGAGAAAGCCGCCCGTCGCCCGCGCCTCGGCGCTCCGGTCACGCGTGACGACGAGCTCGATGCTGGGCAAGCGGGGAAGGGGCCGCACGGATGCGGGGATTAGAACGCATCCCGGAAGCGCGCGATACCTTCGCGGTACCCTCGCAAACCCGACGTCGGCTCGCCGGGGGCACGCGGAGGGCGCCCTCCCAGCCACCTCTCGGGAGCGAGCCCCCATGGGCGACGGTGGCTCTCCGGGGGTGTCGTGGTCTGAAAAGTGCTCGCGCGACGGGGGCGACGTGGCCGAAGCGTTGGCCGCGCCAGCAGAGGCGCGGTACACAACCTCAGCGAAACGACCGCCGACGACGGCACGCGAGGTCTCGAGACGGATGCGACGAACGGTTCGATGTGCGATCGCGGCGGCTGTGCTTGCCGCAGCGGCCACGGCTGGCGCCGATGACACCGCGCAGCGCGATGCCCAGGCGCGGTTCGAGGAGGGCCTCGCGCGGGTGAGGGCGGGAGCCTACGACGACGCACGCGTCTCGTTCGAGCAGGCGGCGGCCGTGATGCGAAAGCCCGCGGTCATCTGGAACCTCGCGCTGACCGAGGAGAAGACGCATCGCCCGGTGGAGGCCCTCGCCCACTTCAAGGAGTACCTGCGCCTCGCGCTCTCCACGGACCCCGACCGCCCTCGAGCCCAGAAACACATCGACACCCTGAATGCGGCCACGGCGCACATCGACGTGGCGGCGCCCGCGGGAGCCACGATCACGCTCGACGGCACGCGCGAGGTCGGAGCGGCCCCCCTCGGGGACGCGGTCGACGTCGTTCCCGGGCACCACGAGGTGGTGGCGCGGCTGCCGACGGGCGTGAAGGTGGCCAGCCTCGATCTCGTCGCCGGACAGACCGCGCGGGCGGATCTCTCCGCGCTGGAGGCCGCGAGCGTCACGCCGGGCGCCACGGCGCCTCAATCGACCGGCGAGCCGCCGGCGCCTCCAGGGCAGCCCGTGCAGCCCGTCGCGGAGCAGCCGGCGGGAGGTGCGTTCGGGCCCGAGCGGCTCATCACGGTGATCGCCGTCGGAGGCGCGGCCGTCGTGGCCGCGGGCGCCGGGCTCGTGCTGGGCATCGAGTCGAACAACGAGGCGGGCGCGGCGAAGGCCCTCCGGACACAGGTCGGCAGCTGCGCGGGCGTGTCGTCCACCGACTGCCAGAACCTCGCGTCGGACGTCTCGGCGCAGCGCAGCGATCACACGGCGAGCACGGTGATGTGGGTCCTCGGTGGGGTCCTGGCCGCGGGTGCAGTCGGCGCCTTCTTCCTATGGCCCAAAGGGTCCGTGCAGGGCCAGGCCGCCGTCCGCATCGCGCCCGCGGTGGGCCCGACGAGCGCGGGCCTCGCAGCGGTAGGGACTTTCTGAGAGCGTCGAACGTCGAACGGCTGGGGACGGGACAGGGACACGGGTAGGGACTCGGGATTGAGGAGGGAGCTTCTTATGCGCGCACGTCATCTGGTGACTTTGGGAATCGGGGCCGGGGGAATCGCCGCCATGGCGGCGTTCGTGGGATGCGGAGAGAGCACCTTCGGCACGTGCGAGGACACGGCCACGTGCGGTGATGACGCCTCCGCGGACGGAACCTCGACGGGCGATGGCCACGTCGGCGGTGACGCCATGGGAACCGGAGACGGCGGCACCCACGAAGGCGGAGGAGAGGCGGGCGAAGGCGGGATCAGCTGCGACGCCGCGACGGCCATTGCGTGCAACGGGACCTGCGTCGACAAGTCGACGGATCCGGAGAACTGCGGGACGTGCGGACACACGTGCAGCGGGCCGGAGGCGGGGGTGGGCAGCGGGACGTGCGTGAGCGGGGCGTGTCAGGTGGCGTGCGAAGGAGAAGCGGGGACGACGCTGTGGTGTGCATCGACGGGAACGTGCGTCAACCCGACGAGCATCGCCAATTGCGGCTCCTGCGGGAACGAGTGCCTCGGTCCAGAGGCGGGCCCGGGTCACCCGGTTTGTCAGCCGAGCGGCTGCGCGATCGCGTGCGACAGCGATGGTGGTGATGGAGGCCCCACGGAGATCCTGTGCAGCGGGTCGTGCGTCGACCCGGACGACATCAACCATTGCGGCACGTGCAATCCCTGCGCAGCGCCGCCAAGCGGCAACGGCGCGCCGACATGCCCTGCCGGCGCCTGCGTGATGACGTGCAACACGGGCTATCACCCGACGGGAGCGAGCTGCAACGCGGACTGCGCGCTGACCCTGGGAGACGATCCTTCGATGGATCCGTGCGTCGTCGGAGATGGCTACGGGATCTTCGTGTCCCCGACCGGGAGCGACGTGGCCCCGGGGAACGGAACGAAGGAGCATCCGTTCGCCACGCTGGGCCACGCGATGGACGTCGCCGAGACCGCGAACAAGCGCGTGTACGCGTGCGGCACATTCACGGGAGAGCAGCCCGTCGTCGGGTCCACGCGCGACGGGTTGAGCGTGTATGGCGGCTTCGATTGCACGACGTGGGCGTACAGCGCGAGCACGAAGACGAAGGTCGCGCCGACCGCGGCGGGGTTCGCGCTGCAGGTCAATGGGCTGACGACCGGCGTCACGTTCGAGGACTTCGAATTCGATTCGATCGCGGCGACGACGCCGGGAGGATCTAGCCAGGCGGTTCTCGTCAACGCATCGCAGGGAGTTGTGTTCAGGCGAGTGGCAATCTCAGCCGGGTCTGCGTCGGTGACAGGCGCAAGCGGAACCGCAGGAACAAACTCGTGGAACGGGACGGCGACGGCCGGCAACAGTGCCAGTGGACAGGATGGTGCGCTCACGGTGAGCTCCTGCACGTGTGGCGGCACCGGTGGTCACGGCGGCAATGCTGGCACTGACGATGGCCATGGCACCGTCACTCAACCGGGTGGCTCCGGGGGCGGCGGAACGGTCGGCTCCCTTGGTACGGGCGGTGCCGGGGCAATGCAGGGATTCGTAAGTGTCACTCCGGTGGTCGTTCCCTGCGGCTCGGGCAACAACGGCAGCGGTGGTTCGCCAGGGGTCGGCGGTTCGGGGGGAACATCGGCGGGAACACTGTCTTCGGCTGGGTGGATTAACTCGGCAGGCGTTGGTGCTGCTGGCCAGGTTGGGGGCGTCGCGCAGGGTGGTGGCGGTGGTGGGGGCGCTACTTACGATCCTGGCACGACATCGCCGACTGGCGGTGCCGCCGGGGGCGGCTGTGGCGGTTGCGGCGGCGCTGGTGGGGCAATTGGAGGTAGCCCAGGAGGGTCCAGCATCGCGCTCGTAGTCGTAAGCTCAGGGGTGACAGCGGATACGTGCACGTTGACCGCCGCGGCTGGTGGCGCTGGCGGGCAAGGTGGCAACGGTGAGGCGGGCCAGTCGGGAGGTGCGCCTGGCACTCCCGCGGGCGCGGGCTGCAACGGGGGCAGTGGCGGTAGCGGAGGCACTGGTGGCGCCGGCGGTGGCGGCGCCGGCGGCCACTCCATCGGTATTGCGTATCATGGCACCGCTCCGACGCAGACCGGCACTGTCACCATCAACGTGGCTGCGACCGCTGCTGCGGGAGGGTTACCTGGAAATGGCATCGCCGGCACCATCGCAAGCGCGGCTGGATTGAACGTCCCCACGCAGTCGTTCTGAGAATCGGACCCAGCCGATAGCGGCAGCGCGGGCGGGGCAATCCGGCCGTCGCCTGGATGACCGTCATGAAGCGGCGGGACCATGCCTGGAAGGCTCCCTGTCACGTCCGCACGACCGGATGGCTCTGATGCTTCCGTGCGGCGGCCTTCTCGCGCCAGAACGACCGTGGCGCGAAGACAGCTCTGCCCAGCGGCCTCTATGACGCAACTTCCGCGAAGCACGGCCGATAGGTGAGCAAAGGCGATGCGGCGTGATCGCGCCGCGCATGCGACACGTGCTCGCCCCGGCAGGGAGAGCCTTCGAAAGGGTCACGTCGATGAGGTTCATTGGGACCACGCAGAAGCAAACGAGCCACGAGGTGAAGTTCATTCGAAAGGGGATCGCCGGGGCGGCGCTGCTGATCGCCCTCGTCGCCGCAGCGGCGGGCTGCAGCAGCGCAAGCAGCGGGACAGGGAGCATGTGCACGCCAGGCGCCTCCGTGGCGTGCACCGGGCCGGGCGGGTGCAATGGCGGTCAGGTGTGCGGCAACGACGGATCGGGGTACGGGAGCTGTGACTGCGGCGGTGGGGGGGACTCGAATGGCGGCTCCGGGTCGAGCAGCGGGTCGTCGAGCAGCGGCGGCGGCTCGGGCTCGAGCAGCGGGTCGTCGAGCAGCGGCGGCGGCTCGGGCTCGAGCAGCGGGGGCGCGCCAAGCGATTGTCCGCCGTGCTGGCGGAACGTCGTGTGCTTCGAGAACAACCTCAGCACCGAATCGGGCGGCTACGTTGGGACGCAGAACGCGGACGGAAGCTGCACCTGGACCCCTCAGA
Organism: Polyangiaceae bacterium; assembly: GCA_036501935.1. Taxonomy (GTDB): domain Bacteria; phylum Myxococcota_A; class Polyangia; order Polyangiales; family Polyangiaceae; genus Palsa-1150. The sequence continues at coordinate 65,320 of DASXZL010000080.1, forward strand.
ACTTCCCCGGGCTGTCCACGGTCATTCTCGAGTGCGGGGGGACGACGAACACCTCGAACAGCTCGTGGGGCGTCGAGACCGGCGACGTGTATCTCGACCTCTCCGGCACGGTGATGGACTGCAGCGCAACGTAGCCCGCCCGGCGGTAGGCATTGCGGAGCAGCCCCGCCGTTCCCCCCTTTCCTCCCGCCCCGTTCCGCCCGACACTGCGCGGCGCCCGCCCTGTTCCCCGCCGACGAGCCCCCCCGGTCCCTGGCCCCGTTTGCCATCCTCCAGCGCCTCGGCATGGGGGGCGCGGGGGAGGTGTTCCTCGCGCGGTCGCGGGCCGGCAAGCTCGTGGCCATCAAGACCATCGCGGACGCGCGGCGCGACAGTCACGAGGGGGAGACCGCGGACGCCTTCGCTCGCGAGGCGTCGGTTTGCGTGCGGCTCCGGCATCCGTGCATCGTGCAGGTGCGCGCGTTCCTCGAGGAGCCGGGGTTCGCCGCGCTCGTCTTCGAGTATGTCCCGGGCGTCGCCCTCGGGCGCGTGCTGCGGCTCTGCCAGTCGAGTGGCGTGCGTCTGCCGGATCTCGCGGCGTGGCACATCACCGAGCGCGTCCTCACGGCGCTCGCCTACGCCCACGGCTTCCGCGACGACACGGGGACGGAGACGCCCATCGTGCACCGCGACGTCTCGCCCGCGAACGTGCTGCTCGACTGGACCGGCGGCGTGAAGATCGCCGACTTCGGCATCGCGAAGGTGCTCGGGGTGTCGCCCGGTACTCGCGTGGGCATCGTGAAGGGGACGCTCGGCTGCATGGCCCCCGAGCAGGCACGCGGCGAGCCGGTCGACCAGCGCGCGGACCTCTACGCCGCCGCCCTGCTCGCGTGGAGGCTCGCGACGGGACGCGTCCCTTTCGCGCGGCACCAGAAGGACGAGTACGAGCTGCTCCGCGCCATGCGCAATCCTCACATCCCGCCGCTGTCGTCGCTGCGGCCGGACTTGCCCGAGCCGCTCCTCGACGCCATCGCGCAGGCGCTCGAGCCCGATCGCGAGCGCCGCACCATCACCGCGGGCGAGCTGGCGGACGTCGTCCGCGCGCACATGGACGTGAGCGCGGGCTGGTTGCAGCTCGCGTCGCTGCTCGAGCGGTGGAAGGGCGCGCTCGGGCGTACCGTGAAGCGTTCGCAGCAGGCGCCCCCGGTCGATCCGATCTCGGCCGACTCGTCCGGCGACCGCGTGGCCAACACGTTGCGCTACGAGGAAGTCGCGCTCGCCTTCGACGAAGAACCGCCCGCCGACGGTCCCACCTTCGAAGCCCACGCCCTGCCGAGCGACCCCTCCGTGCTGGCGGCGATGCCACTCGCCGACCCCATGCCGCTCGCCGACGAGGAGCCCCTCGTCGAATCGCCCATCCCGCCCCCCGCTCCGCTCGCCACGCCGGCCCCGCCGGCCCCCGCAGCCCCCGTCGTCGTCGCGGCGGCCACGGTCGCAACGGTGCCGCCCGCACGCTCGCGCCGCCGGCTGGCGCCTGCGCTCGTGCTCGCGTTCGTCGCCGCCGCAGTGGTGGTCGCGCTCCTCGCCATGCTGGCGCGGTGACATGCTGGCGCGGTGAAATGGCAAGGGCCTCGGGCGCCTTCTGCCCGAACGGATGACGCCGGGAATGCCGCGCGTGGCGCGCGCGTACGCTCCTGGAGATGCCGAGTGACGGGGAGGGACGGCGCGGGTCCCCGTTTTGCTACACTTCGAGGGACATGCGAGCCGCCGAGGGAACTTCGCCGCTCGCCGTACGTCACAGCCCACAGGACGGATGACGCCGCGCTCGCAAGGGATGGAGAAGATTCGCGGGCTTGCTTCGCAGGCCGAGCGACGCATCCGTCTCGGGCGGGTGCTCCGTGTGGGTGCGAGGGCGCTCTGTGTGGCGCTGGTCGTCGCCATCGTCGACGTGGCGCTCCGCAAGCTCGGGCTCCTGGGCGAACGCTCCACGCGGATCGTGCTCGGGGTGGCCGGGGCCTCGGTGGCGCTGGCGGCCGTGGCGGCCTGGGCGTGGCGCTTGCCCGACGGGGCGGGAGCCCGCGCGCTCGACCGGTTCCATGGGCTCCACGATCGCCTCGCGAGCGCCCTGTCGTTCGGCGCGACGGCGGAGCGCACGCCGTTCATGGAGGCCGCCATCGAGGACGCGGTGGTCGCGGCGGGGCAGGCGAAGCCGCGCGCGGCGGTCCGTCTGCCGGTGCCTCGATCGCTGGGCACCGCGGCGGCCCTCGCGGGCGTTCTCGCGGGCGTCCTTCTCTTCGAGGTGCGTCATCACATTCCCGTCGCTCACGCGGCGACGATCGATCCGATGGAGATGGCCCCGGACGATCTCGAGGACGTGAAGGACTTTCTCCAGCAGCTCAAGCAAAAGGACCAGAGCGACGACACGAAGGCCGCCATCGAGGAGTTCAACAAGCTCGTCGACGACATCGCCAACAAGCGCCTCGACCGCACCGAGGCGTTCCGTCGCATGGAGGCGCTCGAGCAGAAGCTCTTGACCGGCAGCGAGGCCGACAAGAAGTCGCTCGAGGAGCAGCTCGACAAGATCGGCGAGGAGATGAAGAAGGCGGAGCTCACGAAGCCCGCCGGCGAGGCCCTCAGCGACAACAAGCTCGAGCAAGCGCGCGACGCGATGCACGAGCTGGCCAAGAAGATGCGCGAGCAGGGCGGCCAGATCGACAAGGCGAAGCTCGAGCAGATGCGTCAGGCGCTGCAGAAGGCGGCGGCGGACGCCGAGCAGCGGCAGCAGCGGCTCGAGCAGCGACGCCAGGAGCTGGCCGACGACATCCTCAAGCGCAAGGAGAAGGCGGCCGACGGCGGCTCGCAGGAGGAGCAGAGCCTCCTCCAGAAAAAGCAGCGTGAGCTCGAGCGGCTCGATCGCGACCTCGACCAGGAGAAAAACTCGGGACGGCAGCTCGATCGCCTCGACCGCGAGCTCCAGCAGGCAGCCGAGGACCTGATGAAGGACATGGGTCTGACGGCGAAGGACCTCGATCAGGGCGCCGAGGACATCAACCAGATGCAGCAGCAGCAGATGTCCGAGCAGGAGAAGGAGGACCTGAAGCAGAAGCTCCAGGAGATGCGCGAGCTGATGCGCCAGCAGGGCCAGGGCGGCAAGGGCCAGATCGTGCGCCTGAAGAGGTTCGGGCGGATGGCGCGCGGGCAGGGCGGCCAGCAGGGCCAGGGTGGAGAGCAGGGCCAGGGCCAGCAGGGCGAGGGGCAGGACGGTCAGGGCCAGGATGGTCAGGGCCAGCAGGGGCAGAACGGCCAGGGCGGGCAGGGGCAGCAGGGCCAGAACGGTCAGGGTGGCCAGGGGCAGCAGGGTCAGAACGGGCAGGGCGGGCAGGGGGGCCAGGGCGGCGAGACGTGGGTGCTCGGCCCGAACGGCGAGAAGCTGCTGATGCTGTCGAAGGGGCAGGGCGGCGGCGGTTCGAGCCAGGGCTCCGGGCAGGGCGGCAACGGCGGCGAGGGGCAGGGCCAGCCCGGTCGCGGCTGGGGCGAGGGGCACGATCCGAAGCTCCAGGCGGGCGCGACGAACCCGAAGATGGGCACGCAGGACACGCAGGTGGAGGGCGCGAACGCGAACGGCGGCTCGCGCAGCCAGGTGATCCTCGGCGCGGCGGAGCGGGGCTTCGCGTCGCGCGGCTACAAGAAGGTCTACACCGAGTACCACCAGGTCGCGGAGGAGTCGCTCGCGAAGGACGAAATCCCCGGCGGCTATCGTTTCTACGTGAAGCGCTACTTCCAGCTGATCCGTCCGCGCGACGAGAAGTGACAACCACAGAACCGCGAGCGTCAGCGAGCGGTGAGAGCCCCGAGAATGACCGAAACTGAAGCCGTCCGCGAGCAGGTCACCCTCTTCCGCAAGCGCATCGAGTCGCTCCGCGCCGAGATCGCGAAGTCGATCGTGGGCAACCGCGAGGTGGTCGACGGCGTCATCACGTGCATGCTGGGCGGCGGCCACGCGCTCCTCGAGGGCGTCCCGGGCCTCGGCAAGACGATGCTGGTGCGAACGCTGGCGGAGACGCTGTCGCTGACGTTCTCGCGCATCCAGTTCACGCCGGACCTCATGCCCGCCGACATTCTGGGGACGACGGTCATCGACGACACGCAGGCCGGCGGCAAGGTCTTCGACTTTCGCAAGGGCCCGATCTTCGCGAACATCGTGCTCGCCGACGAGGTGAACCGCGCGACGCCGAAGACGCAGAGCGCGCTCCTCGAGGCGATGCAGGAGCACCGCGTGAGCGTCGGCAAGCGGACGCACGTCCTCGACGAGCCGTTCATCGTCCTGGCGACGCAGAACCCGCTCGAGATGGAAGGGACGTACCCCTTGCCGGAGGCGCAGCTCGATCGGTTCTTCTTCAAGCTGCACGTGCCCTTCCCGGGGCGCGACGATCTCCACCAGATCCTCGATCTGACGACCGGCTCGGGCGTCGAGAAGCGCCAGGCCGTGCTCCACCGCGAGGACATCCTGGAGATGCAGCAGCTCGTCCGGCAGGTCCCCGTCGCGAGGCACGTGCAGGACTACGCGGTCCGCGTGCTCCAGGCGTCGCACGCGGACGGCCCGGACGCGCCGGACCTCACGAAGCGCTTCGTCCGCTACGGCAGCTCCCCGCGCGGCGCCCAGGCGATGCTGCTCGCCTCGAAGATCCGCGCGCTCTTCGAGGGTCGCTTCGCGGCGAGCGTCGACGACGTGCGCGCCGTCGCGCATCCGGCGCTCCGCCACCGCGTCCTCCTCAACTTCGAGGGCGAGGCCGAGGGCGTGAAGACCGACCAGGTCATCGACGCCATCATCAAGGCCGTCCCCGAAGGCAAGGCCGAGAAGACCGCACAGCCCGCGGCCAACTGACCAATGAAACCGAGAGAAATGGAACCTCTCTTCTGACCATGGGTCTCCTCGACGTCCTCCCCTGGCGGCGTGAGAAGAGGGCCGTCGCCGCGGCGGACGACGACCTCTTCGACGACCAGTTCCAGCGCAAGCTCGAGTACCTCGCGCTCGTGAGCCGGCGCGTCTTTGCGGGGAGGCTCCGCGCCGAGCGGCGGACGAAGAAGAGCGGCAGCGGCGTGGAGTTCGCCGACCACCGCGACTACCAGCCGGGCGACGACTTTCGCTACCTCGACTGGAACGTCTACCAGCGCTTCGAGAAGCTCCTCGTCCGCCTCTACGAGGAGGAGGAGGACCTCGCCATCTACTTCATCCTCGACACGAGCGCGTCGATGGCCTTCGGCGACGCCCGGAAGCTGCGCTACGCGAAGAAGGTGTGCGCCGCCCTCGCGTACGTCGGCCTCGCGAACCTCGACCGCGTCACGATGGTGACGACGAGCGACCGCGTGATGGAGCGCATGCAGGAGACGCGCGGCAAGGCGCGCATCTTCAAGGCGTTCCGGTTCCTCCGCGAGGTGAAGGCGGAGGGGACGACCGATCTCGGCGACGCGATGAAGGCCTTCGTCGCGCAGAACAAGCGCCGCGGCCTCGCGGTGCTCGTGAGCGATCTCTACGATCCGCGCGGCTTCGAGAAGGGCATCAACGTCCTCCGGTACAACAAGTTCGACCCGTTCGTGGTCCACGTGACCGATCCCGTCGAGGGCAAGCCCAAGCTCAACGGCGACGTCCTCGTCTACGACTGCGAGACGGGCGACGAGCGCGAGGTCACCGTGACCCAGAAGGTGCTGTCGCTCTTCGGCGAGGCGTACTCGGGCTACCTCGCCGACATCGATCGGTTCTGCGCGACGCACCAGGTCCCCTACGTCACCGCCAGCGTCGACGTGCCGTTCGACGAGCTCATTCTGCGCGTCTTCCGGCGCGGCGGGTTCCTCCGGTGAGGACGCGCCCGTGATCTTCGCCGGTCTGCCGCTGTCGCAGCTCCTCGCCGTCTTCGGCGCGGTGGGCTTCGGCGTCCTCGTCCTCTACATCCTCAAGCTCCGCCGGCGCGTCGTCGCGGTGCCGTTCTCGCCGCTCTGGGACCGCATCCTCCGGGACAAGGAGGCGACGAGCCTTTTCTCGAAGCTGAAGCGCCTGCTGTCGCTCCTGCTCCAGCTCGCGCTCCTCGCGGCGCTCGTGCTCGCGCTCGGCGATCCGCGCGCCGCCGAGAGCCTCATCAAGGGGCGGACCATCGTGGTCCTCGTCGACGCGAGCGCGTCGATGCAGGCCACCGACGAGTCGCCGAGCCGCCTCGCCCTCGCCAAGCTCGGCGTGAAGAACCTCATCCACGGCCTCGGCGGCGCCGACCGCATGCTCGTCGCCCAGATGGACGCCATGGTCACGCCGCTCGGCCCGATGACCGGCGACGCCTCGGCCCTCGAGCGCGAGCTCGACGGCGTGCACCCCACCGACGCGAGGGCCGACTTCCCGCGGGCGCTGCGGTTCGCGAGCGACGTGCTGCGCGGCGTCGACAAGGGCGAGATCGTCGTCGTGTCCGACGGCGAGCTCGGCGAGGCGTCCGACGCCTCCGGCCCCGTGCACCTCGGCGCCGCCAAGCTGTCGTACGTGCGCATCGGCAGCGGCAACCACAACGTCGGCGTCACGCAGTTCTCCGTCCGGCGCTACCCGCTCGACAAGAGCCGCTACGAGGTGATGCTCGAGCTGACGAACACCGGCCCGGATCCCGAGGACGTGGAGCTTCAGCTGCTCGGCGACGGCGCGCTGGTCGACCTGACGAAGCTGCGCCTCCAGCCCGGCGAGCGCCTGCCGCGCTTCTATCCGCAGCTTTCGGGCGCCAGCCGCACCCTCGAAGCGAAGATCGCGCGCGTCGACGGCACGCACGACGATCTCGCGGCCGACGACCACGCCTACGCGCTCCTTCCCGAGCGCCGCCGCGCCAAGGTGCTCGTCGTCAGCGCCGGCAACACGTACCTCGAGGCGGCCCTCCTCCTCGACGAGTACCTCGACGTGACCGACGTCGCGCCTGCCGCGTATCCCGACGCGGTGAAGAAGGGGACGTGGGACGCGGTCGTCTTCGACGGCGCGACGCCGCCCGAGATGCCCAAGGCGAACGCGCTCTACCTCGATCCGCGCGGCCCCGGCTCGCCGGTCAAGGTGACCGACGTTCTGAAGCAGCCGGGGTTCGACAAGGTGGAGCGCAAGCACCCGGTCGTGCGCTTCCTCGCGCTCGACGACGTGAACGTGGCGCTCGGCCACAAGCTCGTGCCCGAGACGGGCGACAAGGTGCTCGGCGCCTCCGACGGCGGTGCTTCGCCGCTGCTCGTGGCGGGGACGCGTGGGGGCTACCGCTTCGTCGCGGCCGGGTTCGACGTGCGCGACAGCGACCTGCCGCTGCGGACGGCGTGGCCCCTCTTCGTCATCAACTGCATCAACTGGTTCACCGACGAGGACACGCAGTACCTCTCGAGCTTCCGCACGGGGGACGTGTGGCGCATTCCCGTGGCGGCGGGCGTGACGGCGGCGACGGTGAAGCTGCCCGACGGCACCGTCCAGCCGGTGCCGGTGCACGAGGGGCGCGCGGTCATGCTCGGCGAGCATGCGGGCTTCTACGAGCTCTCCGCCGGCGAGCAGCGGACCGAGTTCGCCGCCAACCTGCTCGACGTCGCGGAGAGCACCATCGCGCCGCGCGACACGCTGCCGGTCGACGGGCACGCCGTGGACGGGCAGCCGGTCAGCCGTGTGGCGACGACCTTCAGCCTGCCGCCGGACCCGTGGATGTGGCTCCTCTTCGCCGTGGCGGCGCTGACCGCGCTCGAGTGGGCGACCTACCACCGGAGGCTCACGGTATGACGCCGGCGCGACGCAAAGGTCTGGGCCTCGCGCTCCTCGTCAGTGGGCTCGTCCTCGGGCTGTGGCTCTACCTGCGGTACGTCTGGTTCGCGGGGCCCATCGCGTGGGAGCGTCACGGCATCGAGTACGAGCTCCTCCGCCCGCGCAACCTCGGGCTCGCGCTCCTCGCGCCGTACTTCCTGTGGATGCTCGGCCAGAGCCTGGCCGACTTGCCGCTGGCGCAGCGCATCCTGTCGGTCCTTCTCCGCGTCGGGTTCGTGGCCATGCTGGCGCTGGGGCTGGCGCGGCTCGCGCGCACGGCGACGCAGCAGAAGGTGTGCACGGTCTACGTCGTCGACGTGAGCGACAGCGCTCCGGACGCGGCGCTGGAGGACGCGCGCGCCGAGGTGCAGAAGGCGCTCGACACGCGGCCGAAGGACGATCGGGTGCGTCTCGTGACCTTCGCCAAGAGGCCGCGGGTCGTCCCGCTGGCCGACGACGAGAAGACGGCCCCCGTCATCGAGCGGCACGGGCCGGGTCTCGGCGGCGCGACCGACATCGCCAGCGCCCTTCAGCTCGCGTACGGCCTCTTCCCCGAGGGGTACCTGCGGCGCGCGGTCGTCCTCTCCGACGGCGTGCAGACCGACGGCGATCTCCTCGCCGAGGCGAACCGCGCGCGCTCGTACGGCGTGAAGCTCTTCACGGTCCCGTACAAGCGCCCGGTCCCGGGCGAGGTCGCGGTGCGCGAGCTGCGCGTGCCCGACAAGATCCACGAGGGGGAGACGTTCGACGTCCACGCGCAGATCTTCTCCAGCGTGCCCCAGACGGTGAAGCTCACGCTGACGCAGGGCGACCTCGTGAACGGCCTCGACGGCGTGCGGCACGTCGACCTCCAGGCCGGCGACAACGACGTCACCTTCAAGAGCCGCGTCGCCGAGGGCGTGCAGGTCACCTACACGCTCGAGGTGAGCGAGGCCCAGCAGGACCGCTTCAAGGAGAACAACCGCGCCACCGCGGTCGCCGCGATCATCGCCAAGCCCGTGGTCCTCTACGTCGAGGGCAACCCGGCCCACGCGAGCTACCTCGCCAACGCGCTCGCCGCGCAGCAGCTCAACGTCGACACGACGGACCCGCTGCCGACGAGCCTCCGCGAGGCCGAGCGCTACGACTTCATCGTCCTCTCCGACGTGCCGGCCGAGCGCGTCTCGCTGACGCAGCAGGACACGATCGAGCAGTACGTGCGCGACCTCGGCGGGGGCTTTCTCTTCGCCGGCGGCGAGAGCGGCTACGGCCTGGGCGGCTGGTACCACACCACCATCGAGCGCATCCTGCCGGTCCGCATGGACGCCGAGAAGCGGCGCGACGAGCCCGAGGTCGCCATGGCGCTCGTCATCGATCGCTCGGGCTCGATGACGGGCCTTCCACTCGAGATGGCCAAGCAGGCGGCGAAGGCCACGGCCGACACGCTGGCCGCCGACGATCTGCTCGAAGTCATCGTGTTCGACTCGCAGCCGACGCGCATCGTGCGCATGACCCCCGCGAAGCACCGCGCGCGCATCCAGAACGACATCGCGCGCATCCAGGCGGGCGGCGGGACGGAGATCTTCCCCGCGCTCGACGCGGCGTACCAGGCGCTGACGACGACCCGCGCCAAGAAGAAGCACGTCATCCTGCTGACCGACGGGCAGGCGCCGCAGAACGGCATCCGGGATCTCGTGCAGGCGATGGCCGCCGAGAGCATCACGGTGTCGACGGTGGGCCTCGGCGGCGGGGTGGACGAGACGCTCCTGCGGATGATCTCCGATGTCGGCGGGGGGCGCTTCTACAAGGTGGCCGACCCCCAGTCGCTGCCGCGGATCTTCACGCGCGAGACCGAGATGGTGAGCCGCTCGGCCGCCGTGGAGGAGTACTTCCAGCCCAAGGTCGTCTCCCCGGCGGACTTTCTCCGCGGCGTCGACATCGGGGGTGCGCCGTTCCTCCACGGCTACGTGGCGACGAAGATGAAGGCGCCCCCGGCGCAGGAGATCCTGGAGAGCGAGCTCGGGGAGCCGATCCTGGCGCGGTGGCACGTGGGGCTCGGCTGGACGCTGGCGTGGACGAGCGACGTGAAGAACCTCTGGGCGGTCGAGTGGCTCCGCTGGCCGCAGTTCGGGCAGTTCTGGGGTCAGCTCGTGCGCGAGCACATGCGGCAGAAGCGGCGGCAGGTCTTCGACATGCGGGCCGAGATCGATCCGGCGACCGGCCACGTGCACGCCGTGCTCGACGCCATCGGCGGCGACGATCGCTTCGAGAACATGCTCGACGCGAGCTTCACCGTGACCGGCCCCCAGCCCGGCGGCGAGACGCACGCGGTGCCGATGCCGCAGACGGCGCCCGGCCGCTACGAGGCCGATTTTCCCCTCGACCGCTACGGCTCGTTCCTCCTTCATGCCGCGCTCCAGAAGCCGGTCGACGACGGCCACGGAAACACCAAGGCCGCGACCGTCGCCGAGAGCTACGGCCACGTGACGAACCCGTACCCGCGCGAGTACCTCGCGCTCGCGCCGGACGTGGCCACGCTGGCCCACGCGGCGGCGGCCACGGGCGGGGGCGTGGACCCGACGCCGGCGGCGGTGTTCGATCCCGCGGGGGAGGTGATCCGCTACCACGAGGACCTCTGGCCCCGCTTCGTCGGCGCCGCGATCGCGCTCTTTCTCGTCGATCTGCTCGTGCGGCGCGTCCGCCTCTTCGACCGCAAGAAGACCGCCAAAGCGCCGAGGGCGGCCCCCCTGCGCGCGTCGTAGCTCGTCCGCCGCGCGTCAGAATTCGCTACCTGCCCGAGCCGGCCTGAGCTACGAGGCACAACCGGTTTCGGCGCCACGGCATCAGAACGCAAGGACCCTTCGTGACGACGACCGAGCCCCGCGACCTCGAGCCGATTCGCCGTCGGGACGACCTGCTGCTCCCGTTCACGGAGGCATGCAAGCCGCGGGCGGCCTGGCGCATCGGCCCCGAGGTGGAGAAGGGCAGCGTCTTCGAGACGACGCGCCTGCCCGTGCCGTACGCCGGCGACCGGAGCATCGAGCGCATCCTCGCCGAGCTGGCGGAGAAGCACGGCTGGGTCCCGGAGCGCGAGCACGAGGGGGCGCCCGTCATCGCGCTCCTGCGCGGAAAGGCGTCCGTCACGCTCGAGCCGGGAGGCCAGCTCGAGCTGTCGGGCGCGATGGCCGAGACGATCCACGAGGTGTGCGCGGAGCTCCGCGGGCACATGCGCGAGATCGGGCCGCTGTCGCGGGCCATGGGCGTCCGCTGGCTGGGCCTCGGCTTTCACCCGTTCGCCCGTCGCGAGGACTACACCTGGGTCCCGAAGCAGCGCTATGGCGTGATGCGCGAATACCTGCCCACGCGCGGCGGGCACGCGCTCGACATGATGCTGCGGACCTGCACCGTGCAGGTGAACCTCGACTACGACAGCGAGGCCGATGCGATGCGCAAGATGCGCGTCGCGCTCGCGCTCTCGCCCGCGACGACGGCGATGTTCGCGAACAGCCCGTGGAAGGAGGGCAAGCCCCACGGCGGCCTCACGTACCGCGGCCGCGTGTGGCTCGACGTCGATCCCGATCGCACGGGTCTCTTGCCGGCGCTGTGGAAGAAGGACGCGCGCTTCGACGACTACATCGAGTGGGCGCTCGACATCCCGATGTTCCTCTTCAAGCGGGACGGCCGCGCCCTCCACAACACGGGGCAGAGCTTCCGGAGCTTCTGGCAGGACGGGTTCGAGGGCCACAAGCCCAACATGGACGACTGGAAGACGCACCTCAACACGCTCTTCCCGGAAGTGCGCCTCAAGAAGACCATCGAGATCCGCGGCGCCGACGCGCAGTCGAGCGACATGCAGTGCGCGCTCCCGGCGCTGTGGACGGCGCTGCTCTACGACGACGTGGCGCTGGCGGGCGCCGAGGCGCTCGTCGAGGGCTGGTCGTACGACGAGGTGAACGCGCTGCGCGAGCACGCGTGGAAGGACGGGCTGCGGGCGCCCTTCCGCGGCGCGCCCCTGGCGGCCGTGGCCGAGCGCATGATGGACCTCGCCGAGGGCGCGCTCGAACGGCGCAAGCAACTCGACGGCCGCGGCCGGGACGAGCGCCTGCACCTCGTGCGGCTGAAAAAGCTCGTGGGCGAAGGCCGCACGCCGGCCGACGTTCTGCTCGAGGGGATGGACCGCGAGAAGGACCCCGCCGCGGCGATCGTCGAGCGCTCCTCGCTCAAGTGGGAGTGAGCGTCAGGCCGCGCCGGTCCCGCGCGCCGCTTCGATGAAGGCGCGTACCTTCTCCAGATCCTTCACTCCCGGCGTGCTCTCCACGCCGCTCGCCACGTCGACGCACCACGGGCGCACGAGCGTCACCGCCGCGCCGACGTTGTCCGGCGTCAGCCCGCCGGCGAGGGTCAGCCTTCGGCGCGCCGCCAGGGCCACGACGAGGCTCCAGTCGAACGCGTGCCCTGTCCCGCCCAGCGCGCCGGGCACCAGGGCGTCCACCATCACGTACTCGCCCGGCATGGCTTCGGCCACGGCGACGTCCTCCGGGCCCCCCACGCGCACGGCCTTGTAGGCGTGCGGGAGGAGCGCCGACACCTCCGCCGCCGTCTCCTCGCCGTGGAGCTGGAGGCATCCCACCCCGGTCCGCAGGACGAGACCGCGCATCGCCTCCACCGTCATGCCCGCCACGACGGCCACCACGAGGACCCGCGTCCCCACCGCCTCGACCACGGAGCGCGCGAGCCCTTCGCCCACGCGCCGCGGGCTCGACGCGACGAAGTTCACGCCCAGCGCGTCGACGCCGAGGTCGGCGCACGCCACGGCCTGCTCCACCGTCGTCACGCCGCAGACCTTCACGCGCGTCGCCGCGCCCGCCGTCACGCCCGCCGTCCCGGTCGTCACGACGGTCAGCCCTCGATCTTGAGCAGCTCCTTGACCTTCGCGATCACCTGCGGCGCCTGGATGGGCTTGGTGATGTACGCGTTCGCGCCGAGCTCCAGCGCGCGCTTGCGGTCCTCGTTCGAGCCCTCGGTCGTGATGATGATGATGGGCACGTCCTTGTGCGCGGGATCGGTGCGCACGCGCTTGACCAGCTTGAGCCCGTCCATGATGGGCATGTTGATGTCCGTGATGATGATGTCGAACTTGCCGCCGGCGAGCTTGCGCAGCCCGTCGACGCCGTCGTCGGCCTCGGTGACGCGCAGGTTCTTCACCCGCGAGAGGGCCAGGACGAGGAGCTGCCGCATCATCGGCGAGTCCTCGACGACCAGGCAGCTGTAGGGGGGAGCGCTCATGGGGGCGAATCCGTCGACCTTTCCGTTCTAAGCGATGAAGCTGGGTCCCGACAAATGATTGCCTGGCCGAGGCGCCGCCAGGTCAGCCTACCAAGCTTCGGAGCGCCTCGGGCGAAGGCAGGCGGCCGTCGCCCGAGGTGTAGAGGTAGGCCGCGACGAGCGTCGCCCCCGCGTGCGCGCCGAGCAGCTTGAACAGCTCGCGGTCCACCGTCACGAACTCCGCCTTCTGGGCGAAGAGGTCGAAGACGACGATGGCGCCGACGGCGCGATCCTCGATCTGGAGCGGGATGCACGCGGCGGGCACGCTCGCCACCGGCCCGGCGGCCACGTGCGGCACGCCCGTGAGGAAGGTGCGCTCGATGACGCCCGCCACCGGATCGCTCGCCGCGCCGTCGCCGAGAAGGACGGGCGCGACGGCCGCGAGGTCGATGCCCTCGGAGGCGATGGGGACGAGGCGCCGCGCGTCCTCGTCCTGGAAATAGAGGGCGAGCGAGCGGGCGCCGACCAGCTGCTGCAGGAGCTCCTTGATGTGGCGGACGACGGTGCGGAAGCGAAGGGAGAGGTGGAGCTGAAAGCTCGCCACGTAGAGGTTGGCGAAGCTCTCGAGGTCGCCCTCGACTTGCGCGAAGCGGTTCGTGATCTGCCCGGTGATCTCCTCCTGCTCGGAGACCGTCGAGAGGAGCCGCGCCTTCTCGTGCTCGAGGTGATCGATCTTCTTCAGCAGATCGCGGATGGCGCGGTCGCTGGCGAGCTGGGTCCGCAGCTCGGTGTTCTCGGCCTCGATCTTCCCGAGCTGCTCGCGCAGGCGGCGGTTCTCCTGCATCAGCTCGTCGGAGAGCTCGGCGCCGCGCTTGAAGAAGCTCTGAAGGAACGCGTCGCGCTTCTGCTTCAGCTCCGCCGCGACGGCGGCGGCGGGGCGATCGCTCTTGCGCGACCCGCGGCCCTTCTTCTCGCTCATGCTGCGAGGGTAACAGATTACCCCAGCTGGGATATCCAGCCCCCGAGCTCACCGACGACGACGCGAGGTGCGCGGCGCAGCGTCGCCACGTCCCGGCTGCCCGTCAGGAGCATCGCCGCGCGGAGCTCCGCCTCGACGCCGTCGAGGAAGGCCATGGCGCCCGCCCGCCCGTGCGCCGTGAGGGCGCGAAGGACCGGGCGCGCGAGGCCCGCCGCCGTGGCGCCGAGCGCGATGGCCCGCGCGACGTCGAGCCCCGTGCCGACGCCGCCCGTCGCCACGATGGTCTCGAAGCCCTGCGTCGCCAGGAGCGCCACCGACGCCGCCGTCGGAATGCCCCAGTCCCACAGCGCCTCGCCGAGCGCGCGGGCCCCCGCGTCGCCGGCTGCCTCGGCCCGGCGGGTCTCCACGCCGACCCACGAGGTGCCCCCGGCCCCCGACACGTCGACGTGCTTCACGCCCACCTCGCGCAGGCGCCGGCCCACGGCGGGCCCGATGCCGCAGCCGGTCTCCTTCACGATGACCGGCAGCCCCACGTCCTGCACGAGGCGCGCGATGGTCGCGAGGCCCTGCGAAAAGTCCCGGTCGCCGCCCGGCTGCACCAGCTCCATCGCGGGGTTCAGGTGCACGCACAGCGCGTCGGCACCGACCTCGTCGCACAAGACGCGCACCTCGCTCGTCGTCATCGCGCGCGCCTGCACGACGCCCACGTTGCCGAGGAGCAGCGTCCCCGGCGCGTTCTGTCGCACGCGGTAGCTCGCCCCCGTGGCCGGACGCACCAGCATGGCGCGCTGGCTGCCGAGACCGAAGCCGTACCCGCGCTCCTCGGCGATGCCGGCGAGCTCGCGGTTGATGCGGCCTGCCTCGTCGGTGCCGCCCGTCATCGACGCGATGACGAGGGGGGCCCGGAGCGTCTTGCCGAAGAGCGTGACCGACGTGTCCACGTCCGCGAGCGCCATGTCCGGCAGCGCGTCGTGCACCAGGCGCACGTGCTCGAGCATCGTCGTTCGCGCGCGGAACCCCACGTCGCCCTCGGCGCAGAGCGTGAGGTGGTCGGCCTTGCGGTCGCCGATGGGGCCGGGAGCGTCGCTCATCGCGCGCAACGTAGCCCACAATCGGCCCGGGTCCGCACCGCGAGCGTCGGCGCGGCCGGGCGCGGCTCAATGTGCTTCAAAGAAACGTGAAAGCACGCGTAGATGCGCCGGAATCGGGAGATGCGCACGTTGACGGAAGGAGCCTGCGACCCTAGGCTCCCGGGGCCGAAGATGACCGGAACGGCCGCCCCGCCCCCGCACGTGCTACGCGATCCGATACCTGGCCCCGGGGCGCCCCGTTCCACCCCCGAGCTTCACGCAACGAGGCCCGTTCGAAGAATGGCAAGCGAGGACGCGTTCGGTCAGTTCGTCGCGCGCGTGCGCGCCGAGGTCGACGCCCGCCTCGCGCCGTGGCTCGACGCGCGCGTGTCCCGAGCGGCGTCCCGCGGCGCCGACGTAGAGACCGTGGCCGACGCCGTGCGCTCCCTCGTGATGCGCGGGGGCAAGCGCATGCGCGCGGTGCTGCTCGCGGCCGCGTACGAGGGGTGCGGCGGGGAAGGGGGCTCGCTGGCCGTGGTCGCCGGGGGCGCCTCGCTCGAGCTGCTGCAGGCGTACTTGCTGGTTCACGACGACTGGATGGACGGCGACGACCTGCGTCGGGGCGGCCCGAGCGTCCCGGCCATGATGCGCGAGCGCCTGCCGGGCCACGCCGACGCGGCGAGCGTCCTCGCCGGCGATCTGGCGGCGGCCTGGGCCGCGGAGGCCCTGCTCGAGCTGGAGCTGCCGGCGGCGCGCGTGCTGCTCGCGGCCCGGGAGCTCGCCCGCGTCGAGGAAGAGGTCATCCACGGCCAGGTGCTCGACGTGCGGTCCCGCGCGGCCGACGCGCGCGAGGTCGAGGCCGTGCACGCGCTGAAGACGGCGAGCTACACGGTCCGCGGGCCGCTCGTCATGGGCGCGCGTCTGGCCGGCGCGAGCGAACCGCAGGTGACGGCGCTCGCGGCCTTTGCGACGCCGCTCGGCGTGGCCTTCCAGCTCCGGGACGACGTGCTGGGGACGTTCGGCGACGCCGGCGCGACGGGCAAGCCCGCGGGCGGCGATCTCCGCAAGGGCAAGCGCACGGTGCTCGTCGTCGACGCGCTCGCCGACGCGAAGGCGGCCGCGGCGCTCGGGCGCGTGCTCGGGCGCGCCGACGCGACGGACGAAGAGCAGGCCGCCGCCGTGGCCGCGGTCGAGGCTTCGGGGGCGCGGAGGCGCGTCGAGGAGCGCATCGCGGTGCTGACCCGCGAGGCCCGCGAGGCTCTGGCCCGCGCCGAGCTCCGCCCCGGAGGCCGCGCGCTGCTCGAGAGCGCCATCGTGGCCCTGACCGAGAGGAGCCGCTGAGATGACCGGGTTCGCCTGCGGCAAGGTGATCCTGCTCGGCGAGCACGCCGTCGTCTACGGCGTGCCGGCCATCGCCGCCGGCATCGACCGCGGCGCCCGGGCCGAGGCCACGCCGCTCGAGGCGGGGCCGTGCCGCCTGCTCGTGCGCGGCTGGAACCTCTCCGTTCGCGAGAACGAGGAGCATCACGACCTCGCCCGCGCCTTCCGCGCGCTGCTCGACGCCGCTCGCGAAGACCACCCTGCGCTCGCCCCGTGCTCGGTCGCGGTGGAAGCGGATCTGCCCCCCGGCGGCGGCCTCGGATGCTCGGCGGCGATGGGCGTGGCCATCGCGCGCGCCATCGAGCCTTCGCTGGGCGACGACGCCCTCCAGGAGCGTGCGATGGCCTGGGAGCGCGTCTTCCACGGCAACCCGAGCGGCATCGACGCGGCCGTCGCGGCGCGCGGCGGGTGCGTCTTCTTCCGGAAGGGCGAGCCGATCGAGCGCGTCCGCGTGCGCGGGACGCTGCACCTCTGCATCGGCAGCACCGGCCTCGCGTCGAGCACCAAGGCGATGGTCGACGCGGTGGCGCGCCTGCGCGCGCGCCGCCCGGAGATCGTCGCCAAGTCGTTCGAGGGAGTGCACACGCTCGCGAAGAACGCGCGCCTCGCCCTCGAAGCGGGCGACCGCTTCGCGCTCGGGCGCCTCATGGACCTCAACCAGATGCTCCTCGCCGGCCTCTTCGTGTCGTCGCCCGAGATCGAGCGCCTCTGCGGCCTCGCGCGGGATGCCGGCGCGCTGGGGGCGAAGCTCACGGGCGCGGGCGGCGGCGGCAGCGTCGTGGCGCTCGTGCCCTCGGCCACGGTGGGTGACGCCGTCCTCGCGGCCTGGAAGGCGGACGGGTTCGACGGCTTCGCCACGTGCGTGGCGCCGGAGGCCCGGGCCCACGCGGCCCCGGCCGAGAGCGAGGCGACGCCGTGAGGGAGGCCGTCGCGATCGCCCACCCCAACGTGGCCCTTTCCAAGTACTGGGGCAAACGCGAAGGGGAGGGGAACGTCCCCGCCGTGCCGAGCCTCTCGGTCACCCTCGGCGGGCTGACGACGCGGACCCGCTTCGCGTGGGACGCCGGTCTCCGCGATCATCGCTTCCTCCTCGACGGCGCCGCGCGCACGCGCGCCGAGGCGCCCAAGGTGTTCGCGTTCCTCGACGCGCTCGGTCGCGCGCAGGGCGTCAGCGCCAGCGCCGACGTCGACACGCGCAACGACTTCCCCACCGCCAGCGGCCTCGCCTCCAGCGCCTCCGGGTTCGCCGCGCTGGCCCTCGCCGGCGTCCGCGCGAACGGCTCGGACTGGGACGTCGCGCGCGTGGCCGACCTCGCCCGCCAGGGCTCCGCGAGCGCGGCCCGCAGCCTCTACGGCGGCTTCGTCGAGCTGGAGGGGACGTGCGCGCGGGCGGTCGCGCCGATCGATCACCTGCCCCTCGCGGTCCTCGTGTGCGTGACCAGCGAAGGCCCCAAGGCCATCGGCTCGAGCGAGGGGATGCGCCTGACGATGGAGCGCAGCCCCTACGCGCGCGCGTGGCTCGAGGAGGCCCCGCGCCTTCACGCGCAGCTCCGCGCGGCGCTCCTCGCGAAGGACTTCACGCGCGTCGGCGAGCTCGCCGAGACGAGCGCCCTGGCGATGCACGCGTGCGCCATCGCGGCGGGCGTCGTCTACTGGAGCGCGGCGACGCTCGATGCCCTCGCCGCCGTCCGCGCGCTGCGTGCGGCGGGCACACCGGTCTACGCGACCATCGACGCCGGGCCGCACGTGAAGGTGCTGGCGCGACCCGGCGAGGCGGCCGCGGTGGCGGAGGCCATGCGCAGGGTGCCCGGCGTGCTCCGCGTCATCGACGCGCGGCCGGGCGAGGGCGCGCACCTCGAGGGGGCGCCGTGAAGGTCATCGCCCCCGGCAAGCTGGTCCTCACGGGCGCCTACGCCGTGCTCGAGGGCGCGCCCGCCATCGTCGCGGCCGTCGACCGGTACGCCGTCGTCGACGTGAGCGCCCCCGACGACGTCGACGTCCGGGCCCTGCACGATCAGGACGGACGCAAGCTCGGCCTCGGCTCGAGCGCGGCCTCCATGGTGGCCTCGCAGGGCGCCCGCGCGCTGGCCCGCGGGGAGGACCTCGGCGACCCGCGCGTGCGGGGCAGCATCTTCCAGGGTGTCCGCGAGGCGCATGCCCACGAGCAGCGCGGGGGCAGCGGCGTCGACGTGGCGGCGGCCGTCCACGGCGGCGTCCTTCGCTACGCGACCGACGGCGAAGAGGCCTCTATCCGCGCCATCGAGCTCCCCCCGCGCGTCGTGCTCCGCGCGTTCTGGAGCGGAAGCAGCGCGCGGACCAGCGAGCTTCGCGCCCGCGTCGACGCCCTCCGGGCCCGCTCGCCGCTGGCCCTCGCGCGCCTTCGCCTCCTCGCCGCCGTCGCCGCTTCGGCCGTCGACGCGGGGGACGCGCGCGCCTTCGTCCGGGCCGCCTCCGACTATGGCCGCGCCCTCGACGTCCTCGGTCGCGCCGCCGACGCCCCCATCGTCCTGCGCGCCTTCGCCGAGCTCGCCGGGCTCGCCGACCCTCACGACGCGGCCTTCCTTCCGTCGGGCGCCGGCGGGGGGGACGTCGCGGTCTGGCTCGCGCTCGCCCCTCCGCCCGCGTCCTTCGTCGACCGCGCCGGCGAGCTCGGGATGCGTCCCCTGCCTCTCACGGTCGACCGCGGTGGCGTCCGACCCCAAACGCCTTCACCCTGAGGTCCTTCGAATGGCCCGTACCTCCCGTCTGCCCGGCTTCTACAAGGTCACCCTCCAGGAGCGCCGCGCCCTCGTGTGCGACGTGACGGGCTCCGACGTCCGGGACATCGAGCGGGCGCTCGACGCCGGCGGCCTCGACGCGGAGACGGCCGACAAGTTCGTCGAGAACGTGCTGGGGACCTACGGCCTCCCCTACGGCGTCGCCCTCAACGTGCGCGTCAACGGCCACGACCACGTCGTGCCGATGGTCATCGAGGAGCCGAGCGTCGTCGCGGCCGCGTCGAACGCCGCCAAGATGGTGCGCGCCGGCGGCGGCTTCACGGCGGAGGCCGACCCTCCGCACATGATCGCCCAGGTGCAGCTCCGTGACGTGCGCGACGCGCGCCTCGCCGCCGAGCGCATCGAGGCTCACGCCGCCGAGATCGCGGCGCTCGCCGATCGCGGCATCCCCGGCCTCGTGGCGCGGGGAGGGGGGACCCGCGCGGTCGAGGCGCGCGTGCTGGCCGAGGACATCGTCGTCGTCCACGTCGTCCTCGACTGCCAGGACGCGATGGGCGCGAACCTCGTCAACTCGGTGGCCGAGGCGGTCGCCGACCGGCTCGCCGAGATCGCCGACGCGCGCGTCGGCCTGCGCATCCTCTCGAACCTCTGCGACCGGCGCTGCGTGCGCGTCCGCTGCCGCATCCCGGCCGAGGTCCTCGCCACCGACGAGATGAGCGGCAGCGAGGTGATCGACGGCATCCTCAACGCCTCGCGCTTCGCCGAGCTCGACCCGTACCGTGCCGCGACCCACAACAAGGGCATCATGAACGGCGTCGACGCCGTGGTCATCGCCACGGGCAACGACTGGCGCGCCGTCGAGGCCGGGGCGCACGCCTTCGCGACGCGGACGGGGACCTACCAGCCGCTCGCCATCTGGCGGCGTGACGGTGACTTCCTCGTCGGCATGCTCGAGATGCCCATGGCTCTCGGGACGGTGGGGGGGACGCTGCGCGTGCACCCGGCCGCGCGCCTCTCGCTGCGGATGCTCGGCGTCACCGACGCGCAGGAGCTCGCGTGCATCGCCGCCGCCGTCGGCCTCGCCTCGAACCTCGCGGCCGTCCGCGCCCTCGCGAGCGACGGCATCCAGCGCGGCCACATGGGTCTCCACGCGCGCTCCGTGGCCCTCGCCGCCGGCGCCGTCGGGGCCCTGGTCGAGCGCGTCGCGTCGCTGATCGTGGAGGCGCGCGACATCACCGTCGAGGGGGCCCGCAAGGCCCTCGCCGTCCTCGCCGCCGAGGCGGGGGACGGAGCCGTCGCCGTCGAGGACTGAGAGCCCACGAAGAGCTGAAGAGGAAGCGCCGGGAAGGCGGGACCTCGGGTCCCTGCCGACGCGGGGCGTCGCCGAGACGTCTCTGGAACGTGACCCGGCCGTGCGGATGTCGTAGCTTCCCCGGGTGCCTCGGGACGCCGACGAGTCGCGCCCTTCCGCGCGCTGGAGCGAGCCGCCTCCGCTCGCCGATCCGCATCGCGACGTCACGGGCGCGCTGCACGACGTGTCGAACGCGCTCACCGTGCTGCTCGGGTGGGTCGCCGAGGCGCGCACGGGGCGTGGCTCGCCCGAGCAGGTGAATCGCGCGCTCGCCATCGTCGAAGAGCGGGCCCGCACCGCGCGGGATCTGGCGCGCCGGGCCATCGGCGCGCAGGCCGTCGTCGACGACCGCGAAGAGCCGCTCGACGCCGTCGTGAGCGACGTGGTCGAGGCGCTCTCGGTCGAGGCGCAGAAGGCCGGCGTCGCGCTCGTCATCAAGACCCACGCGCCCGGCGTGCGTGTGCCGCTCGTGGGCGACGCGTCGCAGATCCTCACCAACGTGCTGCTGAACGCCCTTGCGTGGGCGCCGAAGGGCAGCCAGGTCAGCATCGAGATCCACGCCGACGCCTCGGTCGCCATGATCTACGTGCAGGACGAGGGCCCCGGCGTCCCCGTGGCGCAGGCGCCGCGCATCTTCGAGGGAGCCTCGAACCGCGAAGGGGGCGCCGGCGTCGGCCTCCGCCACGCGCGCGCCGTCGCCCGCGCTGCCGGGGGAGAGCTCGAGCTCGTCGCGCTCGTCACGGAGCCCGTCCGCCGGGGCGCTCGCTTCCGACTTCGCTGGCCCCGCGTCGAGGCCACCCTCCCGCGCGCGCCCGTCTCGGCGCCGCGCCCCGCCGTCCTCGCCGGCACCCGCGTGCTCGTGGTGGAGGACGACGTCGACGTCGCCGCCCTGCTCGAATCGGCGCTCGGGGCCCGCGGCGCCAAGGTCGTCGTCGCGCGGACCGCCGAGGAGCTCGCGGTCCGCGCCCGCGAGCCGCACGACGCCGCGCTCGTCGACCTGTCGCCCATCGCGCAGGACGTGCGCGGCGCCGTCGAGGCTCTCCGCAAGGGCTCGCCCGACGTCGCGCTCGTCTTCATCAGCGGAAGCGCCGCCGGCCTCCCCGAGGGCCTCGAGGGCGAGACCGGCGAGGTCCGCTGGGTGCGGAAGCCCTTCGAGGTCGCGGAGATCGTCGCCGCGCTGACCGAGACGCGCGCTGCCGCGAAGGGGCGAAAGCCCGCGGCGGGGTAGCGCCGGGGCAGGGAAGCCGAAGGCCGAGGGGGAGGGGTGCAGCGGGGCCGTCGAAGAGCGGCTTGACTCGGGATGGCGAGGCGGTTAAACGTCCGTCCCCCCACGCGAAGGTGGCGGAATTGGCAGACGCACTAGCTTGAGGTGCGTCGGGGGCGTCGAGGACGCCGCCGCTTTCGTCGAAGTCGCGCTCGCTGAGGCCCTCGCACTCGCTGCGCACGCTGGCCGTTGGGACGTCGTGTCGGAGTTGGCGCGGGTCCTCTCCGCACGACGGGGAACGCCGTGACGGCTCGGGAGCGGAGTCGCTCGTGGCGTCTCGCGCGCGAGCGTGCGCGCTGGCGTGGGCGCGCGCGAGGCATGCGGCGCAGTCGTCCTCGGCGGGCGCGGTTCCGTCGTGGGCGTCCGAAGGCAACGGCCGACCCGCCAAGTAGTGCGCCATCCTCGGCAGGGGGCGCGTCGTGACGGACGTTCGCGGCCGTCGCCCGAAGTCTCACTCGCGCGCCGCGATGATGGCGCGCGCGGACGCCGTGAAGCGCACGCAGCTCGTCTACCAGCACGTGCTGGA
This sequence comes from Polyangiaceae bacterium, assembly GCA_036501935.1. Taxonomy (GTDB): domain Bacteria; phylum Myxococcota_A; class Polyangia; order Polyangiales; family Polyangiaceae; genus Palsa-1150. The sequence goes on from DASXZL010000080.1 coordinate 87,619, forward strand.
GGGGATCGGTCGCGACCTCCCCGAGTGGGACTCGGTCGCATCGGAGTGGGCGAGCAAGCTGGCCGGCTGCGGCAAGGACGTGTGGCTCCATCGGTGCCCGGTCGACGGTGCGGGCAAGACGGTGTGCTCGTGCTGCAAGCTCGCCATCTGTCCGCGTCAGCAGCGTCGCTACTCGCAGGCGTGGACGCATCGCATTCGCGAGCTGGCGAAGCGCTTGAAGGCTCCGCGCGGCTACTCGTGGAAGCTCCTCACGGTGTCGCTTCGCCAGCGCGGCGACGTGTTCGCCCGCGTCGAGGCCGTGGTGAAGCTGCGCGCGGATCTCGCGAGGCTGCTTCGCGACGAGTACGGGATGCTGGCCGGCGTCGGAGCGTTCGAGCTCGGCGACCACGACAATGTGCACCTGCACTTTCTCGCGCTCTCCGAGTACGTCCCGCGCTCGATCCTTCAGCACTGGATGCAGGGACGGGACTGTACGGTCCGCGGCTGCCATCACCCCGCCGACGATCGCTGCACGGAGTGCAAGACGGCCCGCTGTCCCTGTCACCACTACGCCGAGACCGGCGACGGGCGGACGCGGCCACGCTGCAACGGCTCGTGGTACGCCGACGTTCGAGCCTGCTACGTCCGCAAGGGACGGCTACGCAGCCGGGGGAACGCTGCGGACGCCGCTGCCGAGGTCGTGAAGTACGCGTGCAAGCCGGTGACGCGAGGCGATCCCGGACTTCTGGACGGCGCCGAGCTGCGCGCCGAGGTCGAGCACGCGCGCCGGGTCGCCCTCTTCCACCTGGCGCTGCGGAACCGGCATCGCGTCGAGACGTATCTCGCAGCGCGCGAGCGCGCCCCGGGCGAGGACGACGCGATCGACGACGTCGAGCCGACCCCCGAAGGGCTCCGGTGCCCCCAGTGCGGAGGGGTCATGCACTGCGTGGCGTACGGGAAGCTCACGCCGGAGGTTGCGGGGTACGCCTGGGGACGTCCCGTCCGCGGCCCGTAGGGGGCGCCGAGCTTGCGCGAAAGGGGTCTCAGGGTGACACTCACGGTGCTCGCGGGCGGCAACGCCCATCCGCGGGTGAGGGCGCGTACCGCTGCCGACCCGAAAGGGCCCACGCGACACCGTTCCTGACCGGCCGGACCCCTTCGCGGGGGCTCCGGCCGTTCTCTTTCGGAGGCCAGGGGCCCGGAGGGAGGCGCGGGGGCGTCCTCTCGGCGCGCGAAGCGCGCCCTTTACTAGATACCAGGGGAACAACCGGAGGGAGCCACGCACGGAAGTCCGTCACGACGTCAGTCGACGGGCGTCTGCCCGCGAGCGGTCTGCTTGTCGTGCTCGGCGAGCGCCTCGAACGCGGGTGCGTAGCGGCGAAGCACCGTCGCGAAGGCTCGCCGGAACTGCTCCTCGGTCGCGATCGTGCGCTCGTCCTCGGCGACGGGCTCTCTCCGGTCCTCGCTGCCCATGCGGTAGAGCTTACGGCGCGTCCCGAGCCGCGCCAGGGGTCAGTCGACGAGCGTCCGCGGGTCGTCCTGCATCCGGCGGAGGGCGCTGACGGGCGTCCGCTGCTGCACCGGCGCGCCGTTCGCCTTGTGCGGCTTGCAGAGCAGGCAGCCGGCGCGGCGGTTCTTCGGGCGGCCTCGCTTGTGGTGAGCCATGGGCAGCACGGTAGCGCCGAGGACGCGCACCGCAAGCGTACGCCCGGTCGGTTTGATGCCTGACATGAACCTGACATACACTAGTGATGTGACCGAGCGGGTTTTCCCCACCTGCATTGCCTGCGGAGGGCGCCTCAACCCGGCGTGGTTCCGGCTCCGTCATGCGAAGAAGCCGAAGCGGTGGGCGTTCTCGCTGCACTTCGGCGGACGGGGGCGCATCCGTCGCGGAGACGACTTTCTCGTGGCGCAATTCACCCCAGATCAGGTCGTGGGGTGGCTCGGGTCGGAGTACGCGACGCAGATGGCCGCCGCTGTCTTCAGCGCCGCCGTCGCGCTCCAGGCGGCTGGATGGCCGATGCCGTGGGTCATGGCCGACGCGCGCGAGTTGGAGCGGCTTCGGTACCTCGACCGGATGGTGGCGGCACACCGCACACCTACCGCCATCTATGCGTCGCCTGCGCCCGCCTGGCAGGCCACGCCGATCGAGGATCGCACTGCTCGCCTGGTGGACGTCTCGCCACGGCTCAAGGGCGCGGCCGTGCTGGAAGTGACCGGGGGCCTCGGTCCCGCAACGTTGGAGGAGAAGTGATGGCTGTCGATGACGTAGGTACCGCTTTGGCGACGCGAGTGGCTCCTACGAGCATCGCGAAGCGGACGCTGATCCGCGCGTTCGAGAGTCACGTGGTCGCCAAGGAGCAGGAAGACGACGGCCAGAGGGACGACCGCCAGGCTCCGATGACGTTGCTCCGAAACCCGGACGGGACGGCTCGAAAAGTCCTGATCGTGACGACCGACCGTGCGTTCGCGGAGGAGTTGCACGAGGCGGTCAACCGGCGGTTGCCCGTTAGCGTCCAGCTACATCACGCTCCCAGCGATGACGAGCTGGAGGAGCTGTCGCGGCAGCTCCCTTCCGCTCAACCGCCGCCGGCAGCGCTGCCATCGGCGCCCGATACGCATGCGAAGGAGGACGCCGAATTGGAGTCGGCGGTTGACGAGGCGATGCGGACTGCGCCACCGGGGCTGAGTCGCGAGAAACTGCGCGACGGCGTGAGAGAGGGTCTCTCTCGGCTTCGCGCACGCGGGTCGCTGGACGGGAAGACGTCGAGCACGTTCAAGCCGGTCCAAATCGATGGCAGGTCGCGCCATCCTCACCTGACGGATCCCTCGAAGGTCGCGGCGTCGTCTGCACCGCCCGCGCCGGTGGTGACCGTCGAGGCAACGACCGTCGAGGTCGTGCGCGCCCAGGTGGTCGCAGAGGAGCCGTCGCGCGACTCGTGGACGGACGACGCTCCGTTCATGCTGGCGATCCGGAAGGGCCGGACGACGCTTCACATGGTCGGGCCGTTCGTGACGGTCACGCAGGCCTGGCACGCGATGCAGGAGCGTGGGGGGCCGGGGCGTTCGGCGACGATCTACGAGCGGAGGAGCGTCGCCCAGTATCGCGGCGGACGCGCGACGTTCGAGACAGGGCCGCGCAGCTCGACGTGGAAGCGGGTCGGGTGACGGCTACGAGAGCGGCGTAGCGATTTGGTGCCGAGGTGTGTTTCGTGGATAATCACTGACAGGTGACTGACATGTCAGGGTACTGGTCTTGGCCGGGTGCGGGTGAGGACGCACTGACGGGCGCGACGGTGATGGGTGTCGTCGGGGGCCTCGTCGGCCTCTTCTGCAAACGACCCTTCCTCGGGGCTGCCATCGGCGCCGGAGTTGGCGCCGTCGGTGTCGTCGGTTGGGGTTACGTCCAGTCCCCGAAGGGCGCGCTCGGATGCGGCGGTCAGTATCTGACGTCGGGTTCGATGGGCACCGTGACGCTGTCCAACGTGAACGCGTCCGTGACGTACTGCGTCCCGCCCGGCGGGACCATCAAGGGCGCTTCGTCCAGCACGGGGGGCGTCAGCGTGAGCACGAGCAACGGGGGCGTCACCATCACCGCGGTGACGACCGGCTCCGACACGGCAACAGTCAACTGGACCGACTCGACAGGGGCCGTGCAGACGACGACCATCCCGGTCAACGTCACCATCAACACCACGGGCTAGGAGTGCTCCCGGTCACGGCGCGCGCGCCATCGTCCACGCCACGTCGTACGACGTGTTGGCTTCGCTCCCGTTCAGGTGCCCGGACGCCGACGGGGCGATGTTGCTCACGACGATGGGCCCGGTCGTCGCCTGGCCCAGCGGCGCCTTGTGTCCCTCCCGGGAGTACTCCCCCGATACGACGCATTCGAGCGTGTCTCGGTCCGTTGCGGTCACCAGCCCCGCAACGTCGACGCTCTGCGAGCCCGCGCACACGTTCACCTTGCCTTCGCCCTGCGCTGGATCGATCTGCCCGAGCAGTGGGATCGATGTCTGCGGCTGGCCGTTGATCTTGCAGTCAGCGCGCATCGACCAGTAGGTGCAATGGCCGTGGCTAAACAGCGTCAGGAACGCGCCGGTTGACCCGATGTGCAGCTTGCTGAAGTCGACTCGAACATGGATCGGCGGGTGCTCCCCCGACGGGATCTCTCGGTACTCGACGACGATCGGTTCCTCGACGTCAGCCGTGGTGTAGTGCGTGGCGAGTTGCTCGGGCGGCACGAAAAGGGCCGTTCCGTCGAGCGCCCTCACCCCCCGCCCGCCCCACTTGACGGTCATGCTGCGCAGAGTGTTCTCGTAGGCGGGAGACAACGTGCCGTACTGGCCGAGAGGAACGTCGAGGGCCGCTTTGAGAGAGCGGTTGTCGCCCTGAAAGGCCCGCCAGAAGGAGTGGCCGTAGAAAACCTGCACCGCGTAGTACCGCGCCGGTGAATCGGGCGGCAGTGGCGTCATCGGCGTGGCATCGTTGATCCAGCACTGGTGAGTGATCTGAACGGCTCGGTAGAAGCCGTACGTGTGAAAGTCCCCGTACCCGCCCGACACACCCACCGGGATCTTCCACACCCGCATGCTCGCTTTGAGTTCCTCTTCGCTCTGGAGGGTCCGGCTCTCCTTGGATACGTCCGAGCGTGGCACGCATGTTGGTTGGCCTGCGCCGGGGAACAGCGTGACGGCGCCGCTCGCCAGGGGCCGGAATTCGGCGTCCAGGGGCATCCCGAGCCATTCCCATCCGCGCCAGTCGTCGGGCGCGTCGGCAGTGATCTGGAGTGTCGCCATCGGCGACGCAGCTGGCGGTGTTGGTCCCGCCGCATGCGGGTCCGGGAGGACGCACGCCCCCACGTAGACGGCGACGACGAACCCCGACGCTCCGACCTTCCCCATTCATGCCCCCTCGGCGACGACGACAGTCCACCAGCGTATCGCGCTGGGTTGCTCGCTGAACAGGGACGCTAGGCCTTGCGCTTCCGCTTCGTCGCCGTCTCCGCCGCCTGCTGCGTCCGCGGTCGCCCTGGTCGACGTAGGGCACGCGACGTCGGCGCCTCGAACAGCGCGGCCGTCTTCACGCCGAGGACGCGAGCGACGCCGCAGAGCGTGACCACGCTCATGTTCACGCCGCTCTCGACCTCGGCGATGTAGCGGGTCGAGACGTCGAGGCGCTCCGCGAGCTGCGCCTGCGTCCACCCGCGCCGGTGTCGTAGCTCCGCGATGCGTAGGCCGAGGTCGGCGAGGACGCGTTGCGGCTTCTCCACCCGCAGAAGGTCGGCCGCGTTGACGTTGCGAAAAATGAATGTGACGCTTCATGTTCGTCCGTCTGCCCCGAATCGTCGGGGACGCGGAGTGCTCGGGGGATGCGATGCGACGATGCGCCCTACTCATGGTCTCGATGTTCGTTCTCGGTTGTTCGTCGACCGCGACGATCCCTCCGGAGGCTGGCGCGGATGCGACGTCGGAGGCGTCTACCGACGCGAGCGCGCAGGCCACTGATTCGGCCGCTGACAGTCCGGCGCCGAAGCTGGGCGGCAGCTGCTCGATGAACGATGCGTATTGTGTGGACTCGACTACCGAGGGGTTTTGCGTGGCCGGGGTCTACCAGCCCGTCTCGTGTAGCGGCTCAATGGGTTGCTACATCCAGAGCGGGTACATCTACTGCGATCAGTCTCTCGGAGTCCTGGGCGATCCGTGTAAGCCAGCCGACAACCACACGTGCGCCACGAGTCACAAGTCGGAGTTGTTGTGCAGCGTCGACGACGGCGGCGTGATCGGCACATGGGTTCTTCAGCGGTCCTGCCCGGACGATGGTGGGTGCTCGATCATGGCGAGCCAGGTGTACTGCTACTGAGGCCGCGCTCTCGTGGCGCGCCCGTAGCGATTTGACTCGGGCCTCCATCGGGTGTGCAGTGGTCCCTGCGCTGACGCGCGAGCACGAAACCCATCAAACCGAGGCGCGGCCGGCATTCGCTTAAAAGCGAAGCGGCCCGGGATCCGACCCCCGAGCCGCCTCTATCGGACAGTGCAGTGCAGAATGTAGCAGCAAACGGTGTCACGGTCAGCAAGGGCGCGAGCGGCGCGGCGAAAGCTGCTCCGAGCGAGGACGACCTAGACCCGGTCCCCTGCGAGAACTGCGGGCGTCACCATCGGCTGTCGCATCGCGCGGAAGGCGTCATCTGCGGCTGCGATCACGTTGACGATCCGCGACCGCACCATCCCGAGATGACCGCGCTCCTGCGTGCGGTCCTTGCGGAGACGCGTCCGGCCGCCGTGAGCGCGGTCTCGACCGACGTTCCCCTGACCGTCGACCTCTTCAGGCAGTGGCGGCTCGAGGTCGCCGGTCCGAGCCCTAAGCAGTGGTGGACGACGCGCGGCTACCACTTCAACCACATCGCGAAGCACTTCAGTACGAGCGCGGGTCTCGCATCGACGGCGAACCAGACGACGTTCAAGGTCGCGCGTCTTCTGCAATGCGGGCGCGAGAACCACAAGAAGGAGCGCGGGACGCTGAACGCGCTCTTCGACTGGCTGGAGACGAAGCCGTGGGGCTTCGTGCGTCCCGCGCTTCCGAAGCTCGGGAAGAAGGACCGCGGTACGCGAGATCCGAACCGCAAGCCGGTCTCCGTGGAGATGACGGAGGGGGAGGTGGAGGCGCTGATCGCGCACCTACCCGAGACGGCCGCGCGCGCACGACGGAAGGGAATGCCGCTGCGTGCGATCCGCGAGCCGGTGCTGGTGGAGTGGGACACCGGCCTGCGCCCAAGCACGATCGAGCGACTCAGCGTGCCCGAGCACTGGCAGCCGGATCGTCCGGGCGAGCTGTTCATCGCGGCGAACATCGACAAGGAGGAGTACGAACGCACCCTGCCGCTGACGGCACGCCTCGTGGAGCTGTTCAAGCGGCGTGCGGCGGCGCTCCCGGAAGGGAAGGGGCCGCTCTTCGGCGTGTACCAGTCGGCGCTGCGGGGGCACTGGTACGCGGCGGCGAAGGCTGCCGGCATCGACGAGCGCCGCGCGAAGAAGGTCAGCGTCTACGACTTCCGGCATGCAGCCGGGAAGCGGTTCATCGATGCGACGGCGAACATTCGCGGCACGGCCTTCATGCTCGGCCACCGGAACGCGACCTCGACGCACCGCTATACGCGGCCGGACCAGCCCGCGGCGACCCGGCTGATAGCTGCGCTAGCGGGTCCCGGGTCTAGTGCGCCTGCTGACGCGCTAGTCCTGGCCGGGCCCGCCCCGCTCGCGGATCAGCGTCCTCTTGACGGGCCGCAAGCTGGCGATTATTCATCCGTCCCCCCACGCGAAGGTGGCGGAATTGGCAGACGCACTAGCTTGAGGTGCTAGCGCCCGAAAGGGCATCGGGGTTCAAGTCCCCGCCTTCGCACCCCGTAAAACAGCCGGATTGTCGCCAGAAGGCGCGCCGGCGGAGGACGCCGGGTCCGACCGAGGAAGATCGCCGGCCGCCCCCGCGGCCAGCTTACGAGCGTCTGCACCCGCGTGGGGTACCCATTTCAGTGACTGAGCCAGGTCAGGCACCCAGAGTGCTCAGTGCCATGTGCGCGTGGCGACCATCAGCGCGGGAGACCGGTCGACGGGGTCCGGGCGTGGTTGGCCAGCGTGGGGATCAGTCGTTCCACGCGGGCCGCGCCCGCAGGCGCTGGCGCCACGCCGCGACCTGCGGAACGCCCTCGAATCCCACGCCGCGCGCCTCGGCGCCCTCCAAGCCGCACCCGAGTGCCACGTCGGCGATGCTGAAGCTGCGGGCGAGGTAGTCGCGTCGTTCGAGCGTGTCGTCGAGCACCGGAAGGAAGCGCGCGAGCTCGCGCTCGGCGAGGGCGACGATGGCGGCGTCGGGCACCTCGCCCCGTCTCGCCTTGAGAAGGCGCTCCTGTCCGAGGAGGCTGAGCCACGGCTGAAGGTGCGTCGCGCCGAAGAACATCCAGCGCACGACCTCGGACCGCACGGGGGGATCGACCGGGAGGAGACGATGCTCCGGATCCTTCTCGGCGAGGTGCACGAGAATGGCCCCCGACTCCCAAACGACCGTCCCGTCGTCGTCCACCAGGGTGGGCACCTTGCCCGTGGGGTTCTTCGCGAGATACCCGGGCTGCTTCGTTTGCACGAAGTCGACCGCCAAGAGCTCGAGGTGAAGCCCGAGCTCGCGCGCGACGACGCGCACCTTGCGACAGTTCGGGGAGCCATGGATGTCGTAGAGCCTCATCGCGATGGCTCTTCAGTCTACGACGGTGCGGAGGCCCTGCCTCGATGGGAGCACGCCGCTCCGACGAAGGCGCCGCGCCATCCGGCTGTGCCCCCCGGGGGATTGCGGCGAGTGCCAGGACGTTCTCGACGAAGCGAAGAAGATTGACCCGGAGGGGGAGAACAATGCGGCGGTGAAGGATGTCCGTGCGGCCATCGGGGCCGACCATCCGTTGCCCCTCGAATGCCAAACCGCACGTGGGTCCGAGGGTAAGGCCGCTTCAGCGGCATCCTCGAGACGGAGGAGCGGGGGCTTGCGGCGGAGTCGCGGGGCGGCGCGAGGGACTAGGGGGGTTGTTCGGCGGACAACCGCGGCTGTCCGGCTGCCAATCGGGGTTGTCCGGCGCGCCGGCGCGGTGGCGGGACGGACCGGCGCGGCGGACAGGGCGTAAGGTGACGGCGATCGGGTCCCAAGGGCGCGCTGGCGGGACGGACAACCGCGATTGTCCGACGGGATGGCGCGCTGGTGCGTCGGACGGATGCGACTGTCCAGGCGGATGGTCGGGGTGGAGCGACGGATGGGCGGGCGGAATGGGGCGGAGGGTCCCGGGGATGCGGCGGGCCGGCGCGCTCGTCCGACGGACAATCGCGACAGTCCGTCCGGATGGCACGGTCATACCAGTGCATAGTCGCGGGAGACGATTCGAAGCGGATGGAGGGGGTCGAGCTGCCAGGCCTCGGCTCTCGCTGGCGCGCTCCTACCCTCGGGGCTGGGGGAGCCCGCGGGGGCCGTGGTGCGGTTGGCAGGGAGCCGTGGCTACTTGCCGAGGGGGCCTAGCAACAGCGGCGCGAGCAGTGGTCGCGTGAACGCCGTCTGCGTCGAGGCGAGCAGCAAGCTCGTCGCGCGCTGCGCCGTGTCGTAAGCCTGCGCCACCCTTTGCGCGCCCGGCTTGACGGGCGACTCCTTGAGGTCGGTCAGGATCGACACCAAAGCCGAGACGATCTTCTCGATGTAGTGCGACAGTCCCGTCGTACCGCCCGCCGCCGGGTCATCCAGTGGGACGCCGAAGGTGACCATCGGCGCGAACGCCTCTTCGACGGGCGATACCCATCGCCTTGGCGTCTTGGACGTCGACACCGACCCGGGCAGGCGCGTGTTCGCGGCCATCGTCTGCAGGAGCATGAGCATCGGCCAGGGCGGCTCGCTTGCCATGGACAGCTCCTGCAGTGCGCTCGCGTCGCTGTCCGGCCGGCGCACCTGGAAGTCCTTGACGAATGCGGCCCACGCGTCGCGGTACTCGTTGAAGTAACGCGACTCGAGCTGGCCCAGCTCCAGAGTGTTCTGTTGCGTCCGCATCTCTTCCGCCTCGCCCAGCACCCAGCGATCGTGCGCCAGCTTCTTCAAGCTGCGGTCGTCGAGAGCGTCGCGCACATACGACTCCCAGCCGCTGCGGGTGAAGGCTCCAGGCACGATCGCTTGCGGCTTCGACCTCGACGTCATGTACTCGTCGAAGGGCGCACCCCGGAACACGCCCTGGCGCGTGATGGCTGCGACCTTCTCGTTTGCCTCGCGCACGAGCGCGTCGTAGTCGCGGTCGAGCGGCGACGTCTGTGCCAGCACGGCGCGAACGGGCGTGACCAGCGGCAGCTCCGCCGTCCAGGGAGGCACCCTCCCCTGCGCGACCATATGCACGTACGCCTCGACCTTGGGACCCAGGACGGTCTTCTCCGGCGCCGCGCTGACCCCGAGCGATCGGGCCAGCGTGTCGGTGAGGGCGGTGATCTCGCGCTCGCCGTCGTCGCCCTGGATGCGCTGTGGGTCGGCCATCGACAGGTACGTCTTGAGCCGCGCGAAGTAGAGCCCGTACTCGGCAGCGGTCAAGCGGGTCTGTCCCGCCGCCTCCGCCACCGGCGTCAGCTCGTGCTCGAGCTGCGTCTTGGTCGCCTGCACGAAGGTCAGCTCCAGGCTCGGCGCCGTGTCCGCGGTGGACACGGACGGCGGCGGCATGCCGGCGGACAATGGCTCTGGGTTCAGATACACGACCAGGGCGCTCACCCCGCCCCCGCCCACGACGACGAACACCGCCACCGCGAGAGCGATCCACCGGGCCGCGCTGCTGCGCCGGGCCACCGTCGGCGCCGGGGCGGGAGGAATGCCCACGGCGGCGGAGGTGCTCCACGGAGCAGGAGCCTGGTAGGCGGTCGGTGGAAGAGCGCTTGCTGGTGGCGACTGCGGCTCGATGGGAGGAATCGACGTGGCCGCGAGCAGGGACACGGCCATCGACGGGGCCGGCGCGGTCGACGCGATCGCCCAGTCCTCGCGCATCATGACCTCGAACGCGGCGAACATCTCCCGGGCATCCTGGAAGCGCGCCTTCTGCGAGCGGTCCACGCAGCGCGCGAACCATGCGTCGAACCCCGGGGGAAGGGGACCGCGCTTCAGCTCCTGCGCCCTCACGCTGGGCAGAGGGATCGGGTTGATGACGATCTCGCGCAGCAGCATCGTCGGGGTGATGTTCTGCGAGTACACGGCGCGCCAAAAGTGCCCGCCCGTGAGCAGATGAAACGCGATGAGGCCCAGAGCCCACACGTCGGTGGCCGTCGATACGCCCTCTTCGTGCGACGTCTGCTCCGGTGACATCCAGATCGGCGAGCCCACCGCCGCCGTCTCCTTCGTCTGCGCTTCGGCCACGACTTTGGCGATCCCGAAGTCCAGGATCTTCACCGTGAACGGCACGCCGGGACGGCGGGGGACGGCGAGGAAGATGTTCTCCGGCTTGAGATCGCGGTGAACGACCCCGGCGGCGTGCGCCGCGCCGAGCGCGTGGCAGAGCTGCGAGAAGATCTCGAGCACCTCGCTCGACGGCATCGATCCGCGCTCCCGGACCCGCTTGGCCAGATCCGTCCCGCCGAGCAGCTCCATCGCGAGCCATGGCGTGCCCGTCGCTGCATCGACGCCCGCCGCCACCACCTCGACGACGTGGTCGCTCTCGATCCGTGCTCCGACGCGCGCCTCCTGCTCGAAGCGCTGGAGGAGCTTCGGGTCCGACACGAGCTGCGGGTGCATCAACTTGAGCGCGCGCTGCTTGCCGGTGCTCACCTGCTCGACGACGTACACCGCGCCCATCCCGCCCTCGCTGAGCGGCCGGAGGATGCGGAAGTCCGCCGCGAAGACGTCGCCGGGGGTGAGCTGTTGAAGAGCGCTCATGCGAGAGTGGTGACACCGCCGGGCCTCTCGCCGCGGAGGCGTCTTTCACGATCTCGACGCGCATCATCCCGTCCCACGAGAGAACCTCCGTGAGAGGGAGTCTAATCTGAACCGGGCTGCCTCAGCCGGTCGGCTTGAGGCTATTGAAGATGTGGTCGAGATCGGCCTTGTGGGCACTGACCGTCGAGTCCACCCCGATCGCGATGCCCATCAGGTCGACGTCCGTCGCCGGCGTGTCGAGGATGAGGAGCAGCCAGACGACCGGCGCGCCCTTGAGGGTCCCGGTCCCGTCGACCATCGCGCCCTTCATGCCGTTGACGGTGACCGGCTTGTTGTTCTTGACCGTCACCTTGTCCATGACCTTGCCGAGCTGTCGTCCGGCAGCGCCCCCCGCATCGGCCGCCGCGCCGGCCGGGACCGTGACGAAGTCGACGGCGATGTCCCCCTTGGCCGTCGCGAGGAGGACCTGGTTTCCCTTGATGGTCGACGTCCAACCGGCGGGCGCGTCCACCGAAACCTTCGCGCTGGGCCAGGTCGTCGTGTCGGCCAGGGCCGGCGCGGCGACGAGCGCCGTGGCAAGGGCAATGGCGCACACGAGTCGAATCGTCTTCATGCCGGAGACCTCCACAATCGAGGCTCGCAGGTCGGCTCGCCCAACGTCAACTGCCCGGAAGCCCCGCCCGGATGCGCCTCTACGCTTCTTCTTTTCCCCCGTCCCCGCCATCGGGCTCGTACCGCTTTCGCCTCGCCGTCGGCGCCGTGCTCGTGGCGAGGCGCCGCACCTCGTTCACGCGCTCGATGAGGGCGTCGACCTGCTCGGTCGTCGGCCGATGGATGGCCCTCCAGGACTGCACGACCCGCTGGAACGTCTCGAGCCGGGTTTTCAGCTCGCGTGCCCCCGGCGTCGGCGGCATCCGCGCGACGTACTCGCTGGCCTCGCGGATCGCCGCCTCGATCCGTGCTCTGTCCTCGGCGGCACCGGGCATCGAAGGGAGTCTACCTTCAGGACGCGGTCCGCGAAGCCCCCCAGGGCCCAATCATGGACGAGCGTGCTTCCGGGGCCCCCCGGGGGGCCGGCTTACTCAGGTCCGATGGCGTCGCAAGATGGGCGCGTCGCAGCGCGCGCACCGCAGGCGGCCGTGGCGCTCGAGGACGTCGACCTCGACGCAGGAGCAGCACTGTCGCCAGTCGCGGTCGAACGCGGCGCGGACGTCGGGGGTGACGCGGATCGCCGCGTCGATGGGGGTGAGGGGTTCGTCGTGGAAGACCATGCGCCTCCGGTTCCTACGCCGCTTCCGTGACGTTGGCGGGGCGCCTCCGTGGCTCTACGTCGACGAGGCGGGCGGAGTCCGCGGTACGATCACCGGGTGAGGGCCGTCTGCATCCTCGCCGCGGTCCTCCTCATCGCGTGCGGCGGCAAGAGCACGGACGCCAACGGCTCGAGCGACGGAGGGAGCGGCGATTCCCGCGCCGGAGGGAGCAGCCGTGACGTGGCGTCGAGCGGCGACAGCGATAGCGACGGCGCCAGCGACGGCGGAGTGAGCGACTCGCAGCCGTACGTGATGGCCTGCGCGCTAGAGCCCTTCGTCGGCAGCCCTGTCATCTTCTACGCGGTCACGGCAAGGTTGGACCCCTCGGCGACCGGTGACGGCGGCACGCTCGATTTCAGTGAGACGGCCTTGGTGGCGGGCGCCACGAGCACCTCGGAGACCACCGGTGTCACGACGACCGTCGTGGGCACCGTCGTTACCGGCGGCATGGCCACCGTGCAGCTCGGCGCGACGAACGTGCCTCCCGCGGCCAGCCCCGAGGGACGGATGTTTGCCTTCGCCGACACCACGCTGCAAGTGCTCCTCGACGGCGAGAGGCTGGTCTGCGCGAACCTCGGCGGCGAGCTGATCGAGTCGACGGACGTCACCCTGGAGCCGGCCCAGAACATCTGCGTGTTCTTCCCGAGCACCGGGCCTGTCCCGACGCTCACCCAGGCCGAGGTCCACTGTCCCTAGTGGGCTCGCCTGGCATCCGGAGCGTCGGCAATCGCTATCGCGGTTGCGCATCGGAGGTCGAGGCGGCGCAGGGGCCCGCGGATTGCTTCGCAGGGACGCCACGATGCTGCTGGCTGAATTCATCCGGGAGAATCACGAGGCAATTCTGGTCGAGTGGGAGAAGTTCGCACGGACATTGGGGCCGTCTGACGAAGGGATGGGCGTGGCCGCGCTGCGCGATCATGCCGAAGAGATGCTCTCGGAGATCGCTCGAGACATGGGATCCCGCCAGAGTGCTCAGGAACAAGTCGAGAAATCGAAGGGGCAGAAGCCGAGCGGGAAGCTCGGGAGCCTCAGCCAGGCCCATGCATCGGGGCGAGTCGAGGGTGGGTTCAGTCTCGCCGAGCTCGTCGCCGAGTACCGGGCGCTCCGTGCGAGTGTTTTTCGGCTCTGGAGGAGCTCCGGCCAGGATCCGGACGGCGTCATCCGGTTCAACGAGGCCATCGACGAGGCCCTGGGCGCGGCGGTCGGGCGGTACATCTTCAGGATGGACCAGTATCGCGAGCAGCTCATCGCCATCGCGAGCCACGATTTGCGAAACCCCCTCGGCGGGATCCTGTTCTCGGCGGAAGCGCTGGTGTGCCAGCACCAGCTCGACGACACGAGCGCGCGGGTGGTCGTGCGGATCGAGAACAGCGCCAAGCGCATGGTCCGTATCGTCAGCGACCTGCTCGACCTCACCCGCACGCGGTTGGGCTCGGGGATCCCCATCGCCCGCGGCGCCGCCGACCTGGGTGACGTCTGCACGCTGGCCGTCTCCGAGCTCGAAGCGGCCAACCCGAACGCGGAGCTCCGCTTCACCGCCGCGGGGGACCTGCGCGGGCAATGGGATAGCGACCGGCTCGCGCAGGTGGTCTCGAACCTCGTCGGAAACGCCTTGCAGCACGGCGACGTGAGCCAGCCCATCGACGTCGTCGCTCGCGGCGACCGGGACGAGGTCGTTCTCGAGGTGCACAACCGCGGGCCGACGATCCCCGGCGCCCTTCTGAACAAGATCTTCGAGCCGATGGTCCGACGCAGGGAGGGCTCAGGACGCTCGACGGGGCTGGGGCTCGGCCTCTACATCGCCAAAGAGATCGTGCTGGCGCACGGAGGCACCCTCGACGCACGGTCCACGGAAGCCGAGGGCACCACGTTCATGGCGCGCCTGCCGCGATCGTGACGCAGACCGAAGGCCTCTCCGTTCGAGGCCGCTCGACCGGTGACGCGGCCAGGGCGGACGGGATCTGCGACCCCGGCGTGCTCGAGCCTGCCCTTCGCGAGCCGCGCGCGCGGGCGCCATCGTTGCATGCCTCCGCCGCGGAGGTGAGGCGATGAGAACGGCAAGCGGCATCCTCGGCGTTGGGCTCACGGTCGTCCTCGCCGGATGCGGGATGCACGAGCGCCAGTGTCCGGCCCAGGGGCCTTCGTCGCCGCCCTCCGCGGCGTACGCCCGCGCTGCGACCCCGCCGGGTCAGTCCTGGTGCCCGCTGGCTCAGCTTCAGGGCGTCGACGCCATCGTGGCGGACATGAGCGACGGTGTGGCGGTCACGTTCAGGGCGCCTGCCGCCGAGGTGGCCCAGTTGAGGCAGAACGTGCGCGTCATGGCGGCCGCGAACGACACGGCGGGCGACGCGTTCGTGGCGTGCGCCTGCGCCAACGGCAACGGCATGGGCGTGACGGAGGCGATGCCGGCGAACGGTGGTGGAGCGACCGAGCGATCGATCCCCGGCGCGGGCGCATCCCCGTCGCCGATGCCGCGTTCCATGGTCGCCGACACCGAGACGCCGACGGGCGCGGTCCTCGAGCTGCGCCCGAGCGATCCGGCCCAGCTGCTCGCGCTGCGCACCGCGGTGAAGGAGCACATCCACGCCCTCCGCCGCGGGTGCCTGGGCGGGAAAAACGAAGAGTCGCGCTGACCGTCTTCCCCGCAAGCACGAGGACGGGGAAGAACACGGGGATCTCGGATGGGCGCCGTCGGCACCGTCGGCACCGGCGAACTCTCGATCACCGGCTGCCTGCGAGGAGCTTTCCCAGCGTCACGTCGAGGCGGCTCTGCACCATGCGCAGAACGCTGTCGCACTCGCGGGGGCCGATGCGCGCTCGCTTCATGAACTCGCGGCGCGTTTCGTCGAGGAGCTTGTCCCTCGACCGCTGCACCCATCGGGCGACGGTGGCGCGATGCACCTGATAGAGCGGCGCCAGATCGTCGACGCCGAGGCCGTCGACGAAGTGCTGTCGGAGGAGGACCTTGTCCCGCGCGTCCAGCCCCTCGACCGCCGCGCCGAACGACTCGCGGAAGGCACGGCGGTAGAGCTCCTTCATGTATCCGAGCTCGGGATCGTCGCCGACCGAACGGACCGCGAGCAGGGCGTCGTCCGAGTCGACCTCGGGCCTGCGTCCGCGGAGGCGCTTCAGCGCCGCGCGTACGGCGATGACGCGAAGCCAGGCGCCGAGCTCACCGCGCCCCGCGTACTCGGCGAGGCGAGGGGAGGGGCCCGCGAGCAGCTGCTGGCGTAGCGACTGGGCGACGTCCGCCACGTCCGCGGGGGAGAGCCTCATCCGGTGCATCGCCCTCGTGACGTCCGGCATGTACCGGTCGTCGAACGCCTGCAGCGCCGTCCGGTCCCCGTGGACGCAGGCGCACGCGAGGTACAGCGCCGGCAGCGCGCCGGAGGGGAAGGGCGGAGGGCCGAGGCGCTCGGCGACGTACGCCGTGAACACGTCGTCCGCGACGTGAACGCCCGGCCAGGCGGCCCGCGCCGCCGCCGTCGACGCAGTCGAGGCGTGCTCCGTCATGTCCATGGATTATAGAGGGCGGAGCGACGTGTCGAACGCGGTGGGTGGTTGTTTGGGGGAGGACGCCATCCTCGGGTTCGTCTCCGGGACCGTTACGGGGCAGGCGCGGCGCGCGGTCGAGGGCCACCTCGCGACGTGCGGCGAGTGCCGGGCGCTCGTCTCCGAGCTCGCCCGCAGGAGCACCCAGCGACTTCATTCGGGGGGCACGGCGTTCGCCGTGACGCTCCCGTCGGCGCCTCCGCCGGCGTACCCGATGCCGGTCCTGCCGGGCGATGTCGTCGCGGGCAAGTACGAGGTCGAGTGGACGATCGGAGCCGGCGGGATGGGGGTCGTCGTCGCCGCGATGCACCGGGTGCTGAACCAGCGCGTCGCCATCAAGTTCCCGTCCGCCGAGATCCGCGGCTCGACCGAGGCGCGCGAGCGAATGCTGCGCGAGGCCCGCGCCTGCGTCCGCCTGCGGAGCGAGCACACCGTCCGCGTGCTCGACGTCGGGACCCTCGAGGACGGAGCGCCGTTCATCGTGATGGAGTACCTGCTCGGCCGGTCGCTCGCGGACCGCCTTCGCGAGGAGGGCGCCCTTGCGCCGGCGGAGGCCGCGGACACGATCCGCCAGGCGTGCGCGGCGCTCGAAGAGGCGCACGCCATGGGGATCATTCACCGCGATCTCAAGCCATCGAATCTCTTCGAGACGCGCCGCTTCGACGGAACACGCCTCGTGAAGGTGGTCGACTTCGGCATCGCCAAGGGCCCGGCGCTCGCGAGCGAAGGGGACATCCTGACGACGACCCGAGGGGTGATGGGATCCCCGGCGTACATGGCGCCGGAGCAGCTGCGGAGCACGCGCGACGTCGACGCCCGGGCGGACTTGTGGGCCCTCGGAGTGACGCTTCGCGAGCTCGTGACGGGGGAGCTCGGGCCGCGCGCGGGCTGGAGCGCTCGCGTGCCCGCGGCGCTCGATCGGGCCATCGCGCGGTGCCTGGAGCACGAGCCGTCGCGGCGATTCGCCAGCGCGCGCGAGCTCGCCGACGCCCTGGCCCCGCTCGCGAGCACGACGAGGCGGAGGCCACCGGAGAGACGCCGATCGTTCGCGTGGTGGGTTCCCGCCGTCGCGCTCCTCAGCGCGGCGCTGGCGGGAACGGCGACGTGGATCGTGCGCGGAAGGGTGCCCGCGAGCGCGATCGCTCCCGCGCGGCCCAACCCTCTCTCCGCAGTCCCGCCCCAACCCGCGACCGCGACGGCGACCGCGACCGCGACGGCGACGGCGACCGCGACGGCGACGGCGACCCCGACCCCGACCCTGACCCCCTCTCCCTCTCCCTCTCCCTCTCCCTCTCCCTCGACGGCCCGCCCTCCTTCCCGCATCCTCGTCCCTGCGCGCCCTGCGTCTTCGGCGCCCTCCGCGCCTGCCTCCACGCCGACCGTCGATCCCCATGGCCTCTTCGATCGCAAGTAGCCTCGCCGCGCTCCTCGCGTCCGCGCTGCTCGCGACGGCCTCGACGGCTGCCGCCGACCCCAGCCCCGCCGATCGCACCCTCGCGCAGTCGCTCTTCGAGGAGGGGCGCAAGCTCATGGACGCGGGACGCTACGAGCAGGCGTGCCCGCGCTTCGCCGACAGCCAGCACCTCGATCCCGGCGGCGGCACCGTGCTCAACCTGGCGCTCTGCTACGAGAAGCTCGGCGCGCTCGCGATGGCTTACGGCACCTACAACGATGCGCTGAGCTTCGCGATCGCGGAGCACCGGCGCGAGCGCGAAGACTTCGCCCGCCAGCGCATCGCCGCGCTCGGGCCGCGTGTGCCCCGGCTCACGCTGCACGTCGCCCAGGCGCTGCCCGGCCTGGTCATCCAGCTCGACGGCAACCCGCTGCCCGCGTCGGCGTGGGGCATCGCGGCGCCCGTCGATCCGGGCCGGCACACCGTCGACGCGCAGGCGCCCGGCTTCGCCGCGTTCCAGGCCATCCTGACCCTCGTCGAAGGGCAGAGCCGCGACCTCGCGGTGGCCCTCGCGCCCGAGCACGCTGCGCAGGCGCCCCTGGGGAACGGCGTCGCGCCGCCTCACGTCGTGAAGTGGCGCAGCCCGGCCTTCTATGCGCTCGGCGGCCTGGCGGTGGCGTCGCTGGCCACGAGCGTCGTGACCGGCGTGATGGCGCTGACGACTCACAATACCGTGCAGCAGGAGTGCAGCTCGGACCGCGACTACTGCTCGAGCCCGGGCGGGCCCGGCGACGCGTCACGCGCCACCACGCTCGCCTGGGTCAGCACGATCACCCTCGGCGGCGCGGTCGTGGCGGGCGTCGTCGCCATCGTCCTGCCGCTCGCCGAGCACGAGGTGGCCGGCCTCGGCCTGGGCCGGAACGGGGCCCTTTTGTCGCTGGCGTACTGATTTCCGAAAAAAGAATGCGACGGCGACCGGCGGCCTGGCTCAAGCAGGTATGAGCCGAATTCACAACGTTTGCCTCCTGGCCGCCATGGCCTCCCTTCTCACCCTATCCAACCAGGCTTCCGCAGACGACGACGCCGTCATCCCCGCGAGCGGGCCGCCCGCGAAGGTCGCCGTGCGCACCGACGCGTCCGACGTCACCATCGGCTACGTCACCCGGCGCGCGGCCGCGATCGCGAGCAACGGCGCCTCCGCCATCGGCGTCGAGTGGAAGGACGTCTGCGTGGCGCCGTGCGAGTTCCAGCTTCCGGCCGGGCTCCACGAGCTCGTCGCGACCGGCCCCGGCTACGTGGGCGCCACCGAGAAGGTGCAGCTCCGCCCGGGCGACAACCACTTCGTCGTGAAGCCGGGCTCGTCGATCATGCGCTGGGGCGGCTGGACCCTCGCGGCGCTGGGGTTGTCGGCGCTCGCGGCGGGGATCACCTTCGCCGCCATGGGAACGTCGTCCGTCGACGCCACGACGGGCAACGTCACGCACTCGACGCCCTCGTGGGCCGTCCCGCTCGCGATCGCAGGGGGTCTCGCCGCGGGCGGCGGGCTCTCCATGGTCGTGCTCTCGTCCACCTCGATCCAGCGCGAGTCGGGCGGCGGCATGGGCCGGGGCACCTTCGTCGGCGCCGGCTACACGGGCCGCTTCTGAGCGAAGCTAGAACGAGCACGACGTCACGTCGGTGCCGGAGGGACAACCGACGGCGTCGACGGTGCACTCGTCGACCTGGGTCTCGTCATCGTCGCACGAGTCCAGCGAGTCGCTGCAGTAGCAGCCGCTGCCCGTGCTGCAGCACACGTTGCCGGAGTACGAGGACGTCCCCGTCGGCGTCTCGCCGAGCGAGCAATCGGCGCCGTCGCTCGTCACGGTGCACGAGAACGTCTCGCACGTGCAGGACGTCCCGTCGGCGGGGTAGCCCGAGCCCGCGCAGCAAAGCCCCGGCGACACCGTCTCCGGCGAGCACGTCCCGCCGCCGGAGCTGCCGTCGGCGACGCAGATGCAGTAGCCCGTGTACGTCGAGCACGAAGGCGAAGCCGTCCCCCCGCCGCCACTGCCGCTGCCCGCACCGCCGTCCGAGCCGGGGCACGCGCCGCACCGCTGCTCCAGGCAGGTCACGAGACTGGGCGCCGAGCTCGCCAGGACCTGACAGGAAATCGCGTCGGAGTCGGAGACGCACTCGTCGAGCCAGGTGAGCTGCGACTCGCAGCTCTTGTCCCCGCAGCACGCGTCGAGCTCGGACGCGCACGCCGTCGTGATGCACTCGCCGCACGCCGTGTCCGATCCCTGGAACTTGCACGTCTTGCCGTAGGGCTGATCGTCGTTCACGAAGAGGATGCACCCCGACAGCGCGCCGAGGGTCGCGACGACGGCAAGAACGGAGCGCGATCGCATGGTTCGAGCCGTCCTCGATCCCAGCTTACCCCGAGCACGGCTTCGCCTCGCGCTTGCTCGGGGAGGCGCCTCCTCGTTTCCCGAGCCCGTCCCGCTCGCCGTCCGTCACTGGATCGCCGTCTCGCAGCGGCCCCCCGTGCAGGGGACGCCATTGCAGCACTGCGAGGAGGTCGCGCAGATTTGACCGTAGAACGCGCAGCCGGCGTCCACGCCCGTGGTACCGCCGTCACCGGAGCCGCCGCCGTCGCCGGAGCCTCCGCCGCCGCCGTCGCCCCCGTTGTTGCCGCCGCAGGGACCGCAGACGCCGCTCGTGCTCCCGGCGGCCGTCTCGCACGCGAGGCCGGGGCAGCAGTCCCCGTTGTCCGTACACGCGCTGCAGGCCGGCACGCACGCGGAGCCGGAGCAAGCGAAGGGCGGGGTCCCACCCGGGTTCGGCACGCACGGAGATCCGTTGCAGCAGTCCGCGCTCGACGCGCATGCCCCGCCGGGATCGACGCACTGGCTGCCCGTGCATCGCGGGACACCCATGTTGTCCTGCTTGCACGTGTCCATCGTCTCGCAGTTGCCGGCGCAGCAGTCGCAGGACGAGTTGCAGGACATCGACTGGAGCTTGCAGACGTCGCCGTTCGGCTTGCATCCCATGGGCAGCCGGCAGATGCCGACGGGCCCGCCGCCGCTCAAGTCGCACGTCACGGGCTTGCCCGACCCTCCGGGCAGCCCGGTCGCTCCGCAACAATCGCCGTCCGTCAGGCAGAGGTCCCCGACGGGGTGACAGCCGCTGGCCGGCTGGCATACGAGCACGCCGGTCGGCCCCCACGGAGCGCACGCCCTGCTGCAGCAAGGGCCGCCGCACGCGGGCAGACCGCTTTCGAGGAAGACGGCGCCGCCGTCCGGGCCCGAGCCTCCGCAGAGCTGCCCGTCGACCAGCCCGCAGTTCGCAGGGCCGCTCGGCGCGGACGCGCCGCACACCCCGATCGCCTTGCCGCTCGGGATGGTGCACGTGCCGGTACAGCAGTCCCCGTTCGCCGCGCAGGCATCGCCCGGCTGAGCACAGAACGACGAAGGCTGGCACGTCCCGGCCGAGCACAGCCCCGAGCAGCAGGTCCCGCTCGACGTGCACGCGTTTCCAACCGTCGAGCAGCTCGGGTTCAGCGGGGCGCACTGGCCGCTCGCGCACGTCTGGCTGCAGCACTCCCCGTTCGACGTGCAGGACAGGTTGTCCGACTGACACGCAGGGTAGTTGCAGAAGCCGTTCGCGCAGTCGCTGCTGCAGCAGTCGCCCGCGCTCTTGCACGCGCCCCCGAGCTGCAGGCAGCTCCCGTTGCCGCCCCCGCTCGAGCTGCCTCCGAAGACGTCCGGCGACAGATTCGCGTCGCCGAAGCTGCCGCCCGCTCCGTCCCCCGCGGTCGCATCTCCGCCGGCGTCGCCGTTGCCCGTGCCGACCGCCGCGCCGCCGCTGCCTCCGCATGCCGCAGAGCCTCCGGCGATGGCAGCCGCGAGAGTACCCACGCACACCCACAGAGCGCGACGAACCTGCATGGCCGGCGACGCTGCAACGCGTGTTCCGCGCCGTGTCGACCGCCCGACGACGCGGTTTGCCCTGCATCCAGCCTCGACATGCCCCGACGTGGTGAGGGCAGTGGTCAGCGCATGGTCAGCCCTCTTGCCATCCCCCCCACCACTCCGTCGGGCATGGGATAAAATGTCCGTGATGCCGGCCCGCAGAGCCCACGCTCCGCCAACCCTCGAAGCAGGCGCGCGCCTGGGCGGCAAGTATCGCCTTCTCGGGCGCATCGCGGTGGGCGGGATGGGCGAGGTCTGGCGCGCGCGCAACGAGTCGACGGAGGCCGAGGTCGCGGTGAAGGTCTCGCGGTCCGGCATCGCCGACTCGCTCGATGGGCGGTTCCGGAGAGAAGCCAGGCTCGCGTCGAGCCTCTCGCACCGAAACGTGGTGCGCATCTTCGATCTCGTCGAGGGCGACGACGGGTCCTTCCTCCTCGTGATGGAGCTGCTTCGAGGAGCTTCGCTGGCCCGGTACCTCGAGGCCCGGACCCGGCTGTCGACGAGGGAGGCGGTCGCCATCGCGGTGCCGATCCTGGCGGGCCTCGGGCATGTCCACGAGAGGGGGATCGTCCATCGCGACGTGACCCCCGCCAACGTCTTCCTGGCGGTGGATCCCGATGGGCAGGTGACCCCCAAGCTCATCGATTTCGGAATCGCGAAGCTCCCCGCCACCGACACGCACACCCTCGAGGGCCGTGTCCTCGGAACGCCGCGGTACATGGCGCCCGAGCAGATCCGCGGGCAGATGCTCGACGGCCGCGCGGACCTCTTCAGCCTCGCCGTGGTCCTCTACGAGGCGATCAGCGGCGTCGGACCGTTCGACGCTGGCTCGCCCTCGGCGTCCCTCGCGGCGGTGCTCGAGGCGCGCGTCGACGCGGACCCGTTGATCGAGCCTCGCGTGTGGCTCGAGCTCCAGCGGGCGCTCGCGAAGCGCCCTTACGAGCGCCACTCCCATGCGGGTGAAATGGCCGAGGCCCTGCGTGCCGCGTGCGGGGATAACGACGCGTCCCTCGCTTCGCTGCTGCGGCAGATGCCGCCCCTGCCGGACGAGCGATCCGTCGCGCACCCCGGATCGGCTGCGGGAGCCACCGTCGAGGGGCAGTCCATCGAGGGTCCTCGGGGAGGTCGGCGAGCCTCGCGGACGGTGTGGCTGGCCGTCGGGGCCGTCGCCACGTGCGGGGCCGTGGTCGGCGCGTCGATGCTCTGGGGGAGTCGTGCTCCGAGCTCCGGAGGATCTGCGGTCACGATGGCCCCGGCCGCTGCCTCCCTGAGCTCCACTCCGTCGGCGTCGACGACCGCCTCGAGCGCAGCGCCCGACGTCGCATCCGCCCCGCTTCCGCTCCCGGGAACGACTGCCCCGCCCGCGAATCCATCCTCTCGCGTCGTCCACCCGCATCGCCCCAAGCCGGTCGGCACGCAGCCCGGATTCTGAGCCGCGTCAGTCGCCCGGATCGCTCCACGACATGCCGTACAGGCCGTGCTTTCGCAGCAGGTCGCGAAGGTAGTGGCGCGCCATGTCGGCTTCCCGGGCGGCCGCCGAGAGGTTGCCCACCGTTCGCCTCATGAGCGCTGTCAGGTACGCCGACTCGAACCGCGCGACCGCCAGCTCCTTCGCGGGTCCGAACTTGCCCGACAGGACGAGGACGTCGCGCTCCTCGCGGGTTCCGCGAAACCCGAGTCCTTCCCCCGCGACATCCTCCCGCCGGATCAAGCCGCCCTGGGCGAACGCGGCGGCGCGCGCCAGGACGTTTCGGACCTCACGCACGTTGCCGGGCCAGGTCTGCGCCTGCAGGTACTCGAGCGCGGACGCCTCGATGAAGAGCGGCTCGGGGGAGTCGGCCCCGAGGCGTGCGAGGAGCTTCTGCGCGATGACGGGAATGTCCTCCGGTCGATCGCGGAGCGGCGAGAGGAGCACGTGAGCCTGCGCGATCCGGAAGTAGAGGTCTTCCCGGAAGCGCGACGCGTCGATCTCGTGGCGGAGGTCGCGGTGAGTCGCCGCGATGACGCGGACGTCGACCGGAATGGGAGTGTGACTGCCCACCGGGACGATCTCTCGCCTCTCGAGCACGCGCAGGAACTTGCCCTGGATGGCGGCCGGGAGCTCGCCCACCTCGTCGAGGAAGACCGTGCCCCCGTGCGCCGCCTCGAAGAACCCGATCGCGCGTCGATCGGCCCCCGTGAAGGCACCCTTGACGTGCCCGAAGAGCAGCGACTCGGCGAGCGTCTCCGGCAAGGCCGTGGCGTCGATCACGATGAAGGGACCGCCGGCGCGCGGCGAGCGCGCATGAAGCGCCCGCGCGATCTCTTCCTTGCCCGTCCCGGTCTCGCCCTGGACGAGGACGCTCAGGTTCTTGCTCGCGATGCGAGCGAGGGTCGCGAAGAGCTCGCGCATCGCCGACGACACGCCGACGAGCTCCCCGAACGAGCCCTCGGGGCTCAGCGCCGCCGAGGTGGCCGCCGTGTCCACACCCAGCCGCAGGACCGTATCGCCGACGAGCAGCTCGGCGCCCTCGGCGAGCTCGGCCTCCGTGATCCGGTGTGCGCCCAACCACGTGCCGTTCGTGCTCCCCGCGTCGCGGACGACGATGCGCGCGCCCGAGCGGCGTAGCTGGAGATGCACTCCGCTGACACGCGCGTCCGCGAGGACCAGATCGTTCGTCGGATGCCGGCCGACGGTGGCGAGCGCGCTCGACATCGCCAGGGCGCGCCCCGCCGAAGGCCCGGAGATGGCCGACAGGCGAGGAATCGCGTCCGTCGGCGCGGTGGACGCCAGCGCGTTGACCTCCGTGCCGCCGCGGTTCGCCGAGTCGCTGCTCATGTGTTGCGAGCCGTCTTTGCCTCTCTCGGTGGGCGACCATACCATGTCGGTCGCATGGTGATTCCCGGCAAGCGACTCCTGACCGTCGCTTGGCTCGCGCTCACGATGGCCGCTCCCTCGAGCGCGAGGGCGCAGCCTCCTCCTCCGACGCCCCGGACCGAGGAGGAGCTCGCCGCAGCTCGAAAGCTGTTCGCGCAGGCGCTCCACGACGAGGAGGACGGGCGCTACGAGGTGGCGCTCGCGCGGTTCCGCGAGGTGGAGGTGGTTCGTGACACCGCCCCGGTCGAGTACCGCATCGGCATGTGCCTCGAGGCGCTCGGGCGTCTGGCCGACGCGCTCGCGGCGTACGAAGCTGCCGTGCGCATCGGGGGGACCACGCCGGCCGAGTCCGACGTCACCGCGGAGTCGCACGAGCGCGCATCGAAGCTGTCGAAGCGGGTCGGGCACCTGACGCTCTCGCTGTCCGCCCGCGCGCCCGGCGACGCCGAGGTGCGCGTGGACGGCCGAGCGGTGAGCGCGATGGCGTCGATCCCGGTCGACCCGGGGCCTCACCGCATCGAGGCGACGGCCCCAGGCGTCGCCCCCTTTCGAAGCGATGTCACCGTGCCGGAGGGCGGAAGCGCGGCGCTCACGGTGTCGCTCGACCCGCCGCTGCAGGTGATTCAACTCGAACCCACCGCAGAGGGCGTCGCGCGCGAACGGCACGACCCGGGGCAGGACGGGGCGCGCACCTGGGGATGGTTCGCCGTGGGCGCAGGCAGTGCGCTCCTCGTCGCCTCCGGCGTCAGCCTCTTCGAGCGCGAGGCCGACATTCGAAGGGCGCTTCGACTCTGCCCGGGCGGCGCCTGTGTGGGCTCCATCGATCCGGACGCGCAATCGGCGACGGATCGAGCCCGCGTCGAGGGGCCCCTGGCGCTCGGGCTGGGCATCGGCGGTGTGATCGCCGCTGGAGTCGGCGTCTACCTCGTCGTTCGCTCGCCCAGCTCGACGTGGATCGTGGCGCCCACCGCGGGCCGCGCGGGGGCAGGGCTTTCGTGGCTCGGTGCGCTGTGAGCGCCCTTCGGGCGCTGCTGCTCATCGCCGTCCCGTTCGCGGCAGGGTGCGACGCGGTGCCGGATCTCTACGCGGTCGGCGCGGCGGACGCGACCTCGGCGAGCGACGGTGAAGGTGATGGCGCGGACGTCGCGGCCGACGTGGCGGCCGACGCCGCGGCGGACGCCCCGGCCGAGGCGTGCACGGGGGTGAGCTGCCCTGCGTGCCCACCAAACCCCGGCGAGTGCTGCTCGAACGGTGTTGCCTGCCTCGGCAACAACTGCGCTGCGGACTGCTCCGCATGTTCCGCGTGCGCGCCCGGCATCTGCTGCTCGAAGCAAGGCGGCTCACCGGTGTGCCGCGCCGCGGACGCCGGCAAGTGCCCGCCGTGAGCGGCGCGGTGTCTACCCGCCGCCGCTGCTGATGCCCTTCCCCGCAGACGTGGTGCATTCGCCATTGCAGCTCTGCATCTCGCACTGCGAGAAGCTCTGCGCCGGGCCGGCGCAGCTCGACTCCTGCGCCTGCGAAGTGCACGACGGCGCCGCGCCTGCGCTGTAGTACCCCCCGGGGCACTCGCAGTCGATGAGGTCGACACACCCGCGTTCGAACGCGCCGAGCTGCGCGGCGCACGTCATCTCGACGCAGTCGATGCATCCCTGGTTCGGTGCGCTCGACTCGAAGCACGTCTTGCCGTTGCTCGTGCCCGCGTCCGTGTCGCCTGGGCGGACGAGCCCCGTCGACGAGCACGCCCCGGCGAGCAGCAGCATGATCCCGAGAAGGAGGGTTCGTCGCATGAGAAGAGGGGCCCGGGGGAGGGCGGGCACGATGGTGCCTCGTCGCGGCGCGGGCGTCGAGTGCTCACGGGCAGGTCGGGTAGCCGAGGACGCACGTCTCGTTCGCGCAGGTCGCGAAGGTGTCGCAGGTCGTCGTCGTGCTGGTGCCCGTCGTGTCGCACGGTTGCCCGTCCGGAATCACGGCGGGACACGTTCCCGTCGTGCCGGCGCCGACGTTGCACGTGCCGACGAGGCAGACGGTGGTCCCGCCGCACGCTTGCCCGGCGCTCGCCCAGGTCACCCCGGCACACTGGCGTGTCGTGGCGTCGCAGACCAGGCCCGCCGTGCAGTCGGGGGTGCCGTTGCAGGGGCCGCCGGCGCCGCTCGGGGGCGCGCACGACGACGGGACCGCGGCAGCGGGGCAGACGAGCGAGCCCGCGCACTGGACGTCCTCCTCGCACGATGTGCCCTGGCCAGCCGGCGCCGTGCAGACGGCGGCCACGCAGAAGAGGCCCGCCTCGCAGACGGTCTGGGCCGTGGGGCAAGCTCCGCCGGCCCCCACGGTCTGGATGGCCAGGCAGCTCTCTCCGCCGACCGTCGCATAGCAGACGGCATCGGGGCCGCAGGACTCCCCGACGCCGCAAGACGCTCCGAGTCCGACGACGCTTCCGCAGGTGCCGCACGCCGACGTGATGGCGGGCCCGAGCGAGCAGTAGCCCGCCTGGCACTGCGCGTCGGTGACGCACGAGACCCCCGCGGCAAGCGACCCCGTGACGAAGCTGCAAGGGCCGTTCGTCTCATGCAGCGCGTTGCAACCGTCCGTCAGGATGGCCGACACGCAGGTCTCGAGGGACGCCGCCGTCGCGGTGACCCCGGGCAGCGCGAGCGTCTGGTGGCACAACGTCTCGAAGCGACCCTGGATGCGCGCGAGCTCGTCCGCCGGCGGCAACGGCATGTCCGAGCACGTCCCGGCGTACGCCGCTTCGAAGTAGTCCTCGCAGGGGTCGCCGGAGGTGCCGACCGCGCCGCCTCCTCCGCCGTCGCCGTCCCCTCCGGAGGCGTTCGTCCTGCCGCCGCACGCCGCCGCGGTGCCGAGCAAGCAGGCGACGGCGCCGCGGAGGAAGCGATCGAGGCTGGACCCGGGGCGCTTTCTCATCCCGGGACTATGGCAGCGAACGCCGCGGGGATTGCCGCTGGCTCTGTCACCCGTTTGCAGCTGTCGCCGCCGCCAGCGGGCGAGCTCGAGGAGCTAGCGCTTCTTCGTGGCTCGTCCCTGCTTGACGGCGTTTGCCTTCTTGCCGAGGGCCGACCGCGTCTTCTTCGGCAGGTTCGCCATCGAACGGCTGCGCTTCGCGGCGGCGATGGCCTTCTTGATGTTCTTCTTCGCGGCTGTGATCTGGGCTTGAGTGGCCATGTCGGAGCGGCGGTGCAAGGGCCGTGCGCGCGGCTCGCGGCGACTCTCGCCCCGGGCGGGCACGGCGGCTCGGGTGCGGCGATCCTCACTGCGCCGAGGCCACGGAGCAGAAGCCGTTGACGCACAGGTTGGTCGTGTCGCAGCAGCTCGCCGCCGACGTGCACTTGTCCCCGACCTGGGAGCAGTTCGCGTTCGGCGGCGTGTTCGAGCACACGAGCCCGCCCTCTCCCGGCTCGCAGTAGCCGTTGCAGCACTGGTCGCCGCTCATGCACGACATGCCGTCGGCCTTGCAAGGCGCCAGCGCCCAGAAGCCGCGCGCGTTGCCGGCGAGGAGCTCCTGCGCGGGCAGGTAAAACGCCGGGTGGCTCGGATCGGTCCCCGGCTTGGCGTTGAGATCGATCGCCGCGACCCAGAGCTTCTTGCACGTCGCGTTGGCGACGAGCGTGGCGTCGTAGTCTCGCGGATCGCTCTGCCACGGGTCCGTCGTCGCCACGCTGCCGTAGAGCCGGCGGCTCGTGAAGATCACCCAGATGTAGCCGCCGGAGCTCACGGGGTTCACCGTCGGCTCGTAGTTGAGGTGGGTGTCGTTGGCGTGGTTCGTCGGCCCGGTGGGGATGTACGCGGTGGCGCCGCCGGGATTGAGGCCGTTCAGCGCGTAGAGGTTCGACGCCGTCCCGGTCGCCAGGTCAGACCACCAGATCTGCGCCTCTGCCCCGTGCCACGTGTTGAGGAGGTGGTTCGAGTTGACGATCTGGTAGTGGAACGCGACCGCGTCGTCCGTCGGGAAGAACGTCGGGAACCCGGCGCGCATGCCGCCGGTCATGGTCGCGAGCACGCGGGGGTTCGAGAACGTGCTCGTCCCGTCGAAGTCGAGCGCCACGAGCTGCGTGCCGTTGCCGGTGAGCGAGCCGAGCGTGCCGCCGAGGAAGTCGAAGGCGATGTGCTTCGTGTCCGGCGAGAAGGCGGGAGTGCCGACCTGAAGGTTCGCCGGGATGCCCGTGGCCGCGATGGGCTTCGCGCCCGAGGCGGCCGGGGGAAACGCGTAGAGCTGGCTGACGGAGTCGTTGGCGGCGAGGTCACCGGCGTTCGTGAAGGCGAGCGAGCCGTCCGCGGACAGCCCGGCCCAGCCGAAGACGTTGTCGTAGTTGGTGAGCACCGTCTCGGCGTTGGAGTTCTTCAGGTCGTAAGAGGAGGTCTCCGCGTAGTTGTCGCCGTGCTGTGCGATGAGCGTGCTGCCGTCGGAGGAGACGACGTGGCACACCCGGCACCCGGTCCCGGCCCCGGGCGGGCTGGCCGGTCCCGCGACGACCACCGGTCCGGTCGCGCCCTGGTCGATGCCGAGGACGGCCGCCCCGTATTCGTTCCCGTTGTAGTCGGAGTCGAGCGAGTTCTTGACGAGCTGCGTGCCGTACGAGTTGTAGTAGACGGTCCCCTCGAGGAGGGCGGGGGCGACGGTCCACGTCTCGGTGATCGGGCCGTAGCCGACGCCGCTCTTCGCGACGACGAGGCTAAGCGTGAGCTGGTCCGGCTTGCCGCTCGGGGTGACACCGCCCGCGGTGGCCGTAGCCATCGCCCACACGTCCTGCGGGATGGGCATCCGGATGAACTTGCCCCCGGACTGCGTGAGGATGGGCGGGGCCGAGAACGTGCCCGTGTACGAGAAGGACCCGCTCGTCGTGCTGAGAGAGATCTGGATGGCGTCGGCGTTGCCGGTCGTCCACGTCCACTGGATGAGCGGCGCGAGCAGGCCGCGCGGGAAGACCGTCTGGTCGTACGGATAAAGGTAGGCGAGGTTCAGCGTGGAGCCGTTGCTGGTCGGGCTCTTCAGCGCCGTCAGCGTGGCGGGATCGGTGACCGCCCCGCCGAGGCCTTCGCCGCCGACGCCGCCGATGCCGCCTCCGGTCCCGAGCTGCGCGACCGTCGTCGCGATCTGTTGCGACTCGCCGGGCGCGGTCGTGCTCGAGCCGTTCTGCGTCGCGGTCAGCTGGATGAAGACGGGGCGCGTGAGGGTCTTGCCGCCGTATCCGGCGATGACGTTGACCATGCCTCCCGTCGTGCCCGTCGGATGCAGGTCTCCCTGGGCGGATGGCCCCGCGCCGATCGACCCGAGGTCGCCGCGGTCGACGGTCCACGCGGCGCCGATGGGGTTGCCGCCGAGCGTGGCGGCGTAGGACACGACGGGCGTCGTTTGTCCCGCCGTGACCGTGATGGTCTGGAGGGTGCTCGGCTCGACGTCGAAGAGCCCGACGGAGCCGTCGTCGCCCAGCTGGGCGTCGTTGCCGATGAACGAAGGACCATCTTTGAGGAACGTGGAGCCGTCGCTCGGGCCACCGGAGGAGCCGTCCGCACCGCCGTCGGTATCTCCGTGGAACGCGCTTCCGCCGGGTGACGAGCCGCAGGCACCCCCCAGCGTGGCGACGAAAAGACCGGCGCAAAGCCCCGTGACCGAGAGTCGAAAGGATCCCATCGGGTCAAAATCCTACGGCGACACGGGAACATGGCAACCAAAGATGCGGAAACGAGTGGGCGTACGTGTGCCGGGGCGCCTTTCGTTCGGTCGCATTTTTCTCACGTAGAACGGTCCGATTGGACTGGACGCCAATGTAGGTTGTGCCAAACGGGGTGTCCGCAACGATGCGGGGAGGCCTTGGATCCATGAAGCCTGTGCACATTGCCATGATCGTTGCCGTCCTCGGGGCGGCTGCCGCATGCAGCTCTACGGCGGTGACGCCCGACGACGGAGGATTCGGCAGCACCTCGGGCTCGGGGAGCAGCTCGGGGAGCACGTCGAGCAGCTCGGGAGGGAGCAGCACCAGCAGCTCGGGAAGCAGCAGCAGCTCGGGGAGCAGCACGAGTAGCTCGGGGAGCAGCTCCAGCGGGAGCACGGACGGAAGCGCCGACGACGGCACCACCGCCATGGAGGCCGGCTCCGCCACGTGCCCGGACAGCACCGCGTTCACCCCGACGACGTACGTCTCGGCGACCAAGCATCAGGGCAAGTGCACGACGACGCAGACCACCGCCTTCGAGACGGCCTGTGGCGACAACGGCACGCAGGCGACGTGCACCGCGTGGCTGACCACCAACGTGGCCGGCGCCGACGGCGGCGGCGGGAACGCCTGCGGCAACTGCATCCTGCCCGCCAACAACGCGGGCGCCGCGTGGGTCGACCCCAACGGCGAGTTCGGGCCGAACTACGCCGCGTGCATCCAGCTCACCGACACGAAGAACGGCCCTGCGTGCGCGGCTGCGCTCGAGAACATCGACGGATGCGAGGGGCTGGAGTGCGACGACTGCGCCGACAGCACGAGCTATCAGACGTGCGCGACCACCGTGGACTCGGCCACCTGCAGCGCGTACCTCTCGCCGGCGCAGACCGCCTGCACGACGGACTTCGCCGACGCCGGCGCGGCGACGAAATGCCAGCCGGGCGGTGGAACGACCGCCAACCCGGATTGGACGTACATCATCGATCTGATCTGCGGAACCTGACCTAGTATCGGCGGGATGCGAAAGGTCCTCCTGCCCGCCGCCGCGCTGCTCCTGCTCGCGGCCTGTTCCAAAGACGAGAGCGCGCCCGCGACGACGGCGTCGGCCAGCGCGACGCCTCCGCCGTCCGTCTCGGCGCCCGCGCCCTCGGCGAGCGCCGCGGCGGCCGCGTCCGCCGCGCCCGAGCCGAAGCACGATTGCCCGACAGGGTCGACGGGAGTCGGGTCCTTCTCCAAGCCATGTGAGGCGAAGGGCACGTCGCGGATGATGGAGGTGAAGTGGAAGAAGATGGATGACAGCGGGCCGTCGTTCGCCGTGGCGAGCAAGTCGCAGCTCCCCATCGTGTTCGGCCGCATCGCCGTCTACTTCTACGACAAGGCCGGCAAGCAGCTCGACGTGAAGGACGACAGCGTCACGCCGTCGAAGACCCGTCCGTTCCACACGTGCGCGGGCAACAATCTCTTCGCGGGTCCGATGAAGCCGGGCGAGAAGGCCGTGCTGACGTTCTCGTGCGTGCCGAAGAGCGTCGTCCCCGACGGCACGGCGACGACGGAGGCGGAGATCCAGATGGTCGGGTTCGCCGATTCGACTGGGAAGAAGGTCGACTTCTACTGGAGAAACGCGGATCTGACGCCCGACGTGCGGCCGAAGGGCGGGGCGAAATAGGCCTCGGGAGGGCCCGATCCACCGATTGGGCACGCGGCCGGACTTCCTGTTAAGATACATCCGTGCAGCCCCATCCCGTGCCGCAGGTCGAGCCGCGGGTCATCGGGCGTTACGCCCTCTACGACGAGATCGCGTCGGGAGGCATGGCCACCGTGCATCTCGGGCGTCTCCTCGGCTCGGCCGGGTTCTCGCGCACGGTGGCGATCAAGCGGCTGCACCCGCAGTACGCCAAGGATCCGGACTTCGTCACGATGTTCGTCGACGAGGCCCGCCTCGCCGCGCGCATCCATCACCCCAACGTCGTCGCGACGCTCGACGTGGTCTCCACCGATGGGGAGCTCTTCCTCGTCATGGAGTACGTCATGGGCGAGTCGCTGGGGCGGCTCATTCCGTTGACCCGTGCCAAGGGAGAGCGGATCCCGCCATCCATGGTGGCGACGGTGATGGCGGCGGCGCTGCATGGCCTCCACGCCGCGCACGAGGCGCGCGACGAGCACGGCGACCCGCTCGGCATCGTCCACCGGGACGTCAGCCCCCAGAACATCCTCGTCGGCGTCGACGGCAACGCGCGCGTGCTCGACTTCGGCGTGGCCAAGGCCGCGGGACGTCTGCAGACGACGCGCGAGGGTCAGCTCAAGGGCAAGATCGCGTACATGGCGCCCGAGCAGATCGGCGGCACGGTGGGGCGGACGACGGACGTTTATGCGGCATCGGTCGTGTTCTGGGAGTCGCTCACCGCCAAGCGTCTCTTCCAGGGCGAGGGCGAGGTCGAGGTCATGCGCAAGGTGCTCGACGGTCGCGTCGAGCCGCCAAGCACCTATGCGCCGGACATTCCGCCCGTCCTCGAGCAGATCGTCCTGCGCGGGCTCGACATCGATCCGGCCAGGCGGTTCCAGACGGCCGGGGACATGGCGCTCGCCATCGAGGACGCCATGCCGATGGTCGGACGCTCGAAGATCGGCCGGTGGGTCGAGGAGACGGCGACGCAGCGCCTCGCGGTTCGCACCGAGCGTCTCGCGGCGATGGAGAGCAACTCGGCCATCCGCGCGCCCCGCCTTCCCGAGCCCGTGACCGGACCGGCGGTCGCGGTCGACCGCGACAGCGACGACATGCCCACGATGGCGCTGGGGAGCGGCGTCGTGTCGGCGCCCGCCGTCCCTGCGGTCTCGGGGCTCCGCCCCGCGGTGGTCACGGAGCGCTCGCGGTGGGCGGTCACGGTCCCCATCGTCGCGGGGGTCGTCACGCTGGCGCTGGGCGCCGTGGTGGCGTTCGTCCTGTGGGGTCAGCGGAAGCCGACGTCTCCGGTCGGGCTACCTGCATCCGCGGCCGCGTCGATCGCGCCGCCCGCGCCGCCTCCCGAGGCGACCTCGGCGACGGCGATGGCCACGACGACCGCCACGTCGGTCGCGTCGTCGGTGCCGCGGTCGGCGCCGGTGCCGACGACCGCCGTCACGCTGCTTCCCATCGCGGCGCCGCCGAGAGCGCCCGCCGGACCCGCGCCGTTCGTCGCCCCGCCGCCGCGCCCGACCGCGTCGGCACCGGCGGCTCGCCCCGCCGCCGACTGCAACCCGCCTTACTATTTCAACGCCCAGGGTGACCGCATCTTCAAGAAGGAATGCATGTGATGCGCGGAACGCGCGTCGCGACGTGCGCTGCCGCGGCCATCGTCCTCGTCGCGAGCACGGGTCGTGCCGCGCCGACGAAGGAGCAGTGCATCGACGCCAACTCGAACGCGCAGCAGCTCCGCCGCGAGTCCAAGCTGCTGTCGGCGCGTCAGGCGCTCCTCACGTGCAGCGAGCCGAGCTGCCCCGCGATCGTGCGAAACGACTGCGCGGCGCGGCTCGACGAGGTGCAGAAGGCGCAACCCACGCTCGTGCTCGACGTGAAGAGCCGCGGGGGCGACGACCTGACGGACGTGAAGGTGACGCTCGACGGCGCGCCCTTCTCCGTGAAGCTCGACGGCACCGCCGTGGCGGTCGATCCTGGCCAGCACACGTTCACCTTCGAAGCCGACGGGTTCGAGTCCGTGACCAAGACGCTGGTGCTCAAGGAGACCGAGAAAGACCGCCGGGAGCGGATCGTCCTTCGCCGCACACCGAAGGTCGCTCCGGAGGGAGCGTCCACCGGGTCGCCCGCTCCGCTGCCGGACGAGCCGATCGTGGCGGAGCCCGCCCACGGGCTGGGGACGCAGCGCTGGCTCGCCATCGCGGTGGGGGCCGCCGGTCTCGCGGGGGTCGCGGTGGGGAGCGTGTTCGGGCTGAAGGCGTCGTCCGACTGGAGCGCGCAGCAGAGCGCGTGCGGGAGCCCCTCGAGCTGCCCGGACCACGCGGGCGCGGTGACGCAACACGCGAACCTGACGACGGACTCGACGATCTCGACGTGGGCGTTCATCGGGGGTGGGGCGCTGGTGGCGAGCGGCGTGCTGCTCCTCCTGACGGCGCCGTCCCGGCACGCCCCGCCGTCGACCGGCTTCGTCGTCGTGCCGGCCGCGGGTCCTCGTTCGGCCTCGCTCGAGCTGTCGGCGAGGTTCTGGTGAGTCGCTCGACGCGAACCGTGGCGATCGCCGCCGTCGTGCTGGCCGCGCCGGCCGTGGCTTGCAGCGTGATTCTCGGCTCCACGGATGTGCCGAACCCCGACGACGCGGGCGACGACGCGACGGTCGACGTCGAGAACGACGCGGCACGGGACACCGGCGCCGGGGACGCGCGGCCGCGCGAAGGGGGCGGCGAGGCCGGCGATGCGGGCAGCGACTCGAACGCGGACGCGTGCGCGCCCGTCTCCTCGAGACGATGCGAGGGCCAGCAGCCCGAGGTGTGCGCCGCGAACGGCTCATGGAGCGAGGCCGGAGCGCCATGCGCGTTCGTCTGCGACGACGGCGGATGCACGGGCGTGTGTACGCCGACCGCGGGGCGTTGTGTGGGGCTCGCTCCGCAGTCGTGCGACGGCACTGGCCAGTGGCAGGAGGCCGGCGCCGGATGCCAGTACCTCTGCGACGCCGGCAGCTGCACGGGCTCGTGCACGCCGGGCACCGTGCAGTGCGGCTCCGGAGGCGCGAGCGGTCCCGTCGGCAGCATCGACACGTGCGAGTCGAACGCGGAGTGGGACGCGGCGCCGTGCAGTCAACCCGCGCCCGACTGCGTCGCGGGCGGGGGAGGGCCCACGTGCACCTGCGGCGGCTCGCTCTGCAACGCGACGACGTGCGCTCACCTGCAGACCGATCCTCTCAACTGCGGGACGTGCGGCCACAGCTGTCTCGGGGGCACGTGCGTTGGCGGCGCCTGCCAGCCGTTCGTCCTCGCGTCGGGGCAGCAGGATCCCTACGACATCGCGATCGACGCGACGAACGTGTACTGGGTCAACGACGTCGCCGCGGGGACCGTCAACTCCTGCGCGCTCGCCGGCTGCAAGAACAACACGCCCACGACGCTCGCCTCTGGGCAGAACATGCCCGCGGGCCTCACGGTCAACGCCGGGACCGTGTACTGGGTGAACTACGGCACAGGGGGAGGGAACGGCGGCGACGTGATGGAGTGCCCGACTTCGGGGTGCCCTGGCGCCGGGCCGACGGTGGTCGCCACCAACCAGGGGGCGCCGACCACCATCGCCGTCGCCAACAACGGCAGCGCGTACTGGACGTCGACCTCGGGGGTCATGCGCTGCGTTCTCTCGCCCTTGCCCTGCACGCCGACCGTCTTCGGGCCTTCCGGCAGCGACGTCGTGGTCGACGGCACGAACGCGTACTGGACGGCCGCGGCGGGGCCGGTCCGGTGTGCGCTCGGCGGTTGCGGCGGCTCGCCGACGGCGATCGCGACGGGGCAGCTCAGCGCTTGGGCGCTGACGGTGGATACCACCAACGTCTACTGGACGAACCTCACCGGGTTCACGGTCGACCGTTGCGTCCTCGCGGGCGGCTGCGGCGCCAATCCGACGAAGGTCGCGAACGCCACGCGCCCGAACGACGTGGCCGTCGACAGCACCACCGTCTACTGGGTCGACGTGACCCTGAATACGGTCTCGAGCTGCGCCATCGCCGGATGCGGAGGGAATGCGACGGTGCTCGCCAGCAACCAGAGCAGCCCGGCGGCCCTCGCCGTCGATTCGACGGCCATCTACTGGGTGAACGAGAACCCGGGCGCAGTCA
The DNA here is from genome assembly GCA_036501935.1 of Polyangiaceae bacterium. Classification (GTDB taxonomy): domain Bacteria; phylum Myxococcota_A; class Polyangia; order Polyangiales; family Polyangiaceae; genus Palsa-1150. Next base: position 123,554 of record DASXZL010000080.1, read on the forward strand.
TGAAGCTCGCCAAGTAGACGGCCTGCCGTGCCTCGAGTCGCCTTCGAGCCGGGCCGCTGGACGCCGCCCTCGCCCCCGGCCCTCGAGGGACCGTATGCCCGCAACACGCGCCTGTCGCAGGCGACCCTCTGGGCGACGCCGAAAGCGGGACCCGAGGACGTGGTCATCGACGCGCGCGGCCGGGTCGTCACGGGGCTCGTGACCGGTGAGATCCTCGCGTTCCCGGGGACCGGCGGCGGCGAGCCCACGGTCCTCGCGAGCACGGGAGGACGACCCCTGGGCATCGAGCGCGAGCTGGACGGCTCCGGCCTCATCGTCTGCGACGCCCGCAAGGGCCTTCTCCGGCTCGACGCGTCGGGTCGCCTCGAGACGCTCGTCGACAGCTACGAGGGCGAGCCGCTGCGCTTCACGAACAACGCGGCCATCGCCGCCGATGGCACCATTTACTTCAGCGACACGTCGACCAAGTACTCGTTCGAGACCTACCGGCGCGATCTCCTCGAGCACCAGCCGCGCGGGCGGCTCTTCGCGTTCGACCGCCGCACGCGGGAGACTCGTCTCGTGCTCGGGGGTCTGTACTTCGCGAACGGGGTGGCGCTGAGCCGTGACGAGAGCTTCGTCGTGGTGGCGCAGACGGGCGGCTACGATCTGAAGCGCGTGTGGCTGAAGGGGCCGCGCTCGGGGGAGGTCGACGTGCTCATCGAGAATCTCCCCGGGTTCCCGGACAACGTGTCGTCGAACGGCAAGGGCATCTTCTGGGTCGCTTTTCCGGCGCCCCGGAACCGACTGCTGGACATGCTGCTCCCGCGGCCGACCCTGCGCAGCGTCGTGGCCGCGCTCCCGGAGGCGCTGCAGCCGAAGCCCCCGCGCTACGGGCTCGTGCTCGGGATCGACGAGACGGGCAACGTCGTGCATAACCTCCAGGATCCGTCGGGCCACGTGGCCCACCTCACCGGCGCGCGGGAGCACGACGGCCGCCTCTTCCTCGGCAGCCTCGACGAGTCGGCCCTGGCCGTGATCGAGCTCGATTGACCACGGCGCAAACGGCGTAGACTCGCCCTCGTGAGCCGCCCGGTTCGCCTCCTTGCGCGCACGCGGCCTGCGCTCCTCGTTCTGGCGGCCGCAGTGTCGTACGTCACCGAAGCACGGGCGACGGAGGTGGGCGACGGCGACGAGCTCGCCGTGAAGCTTCGCGACGATGCGCTCGTCTGCATCCACACGCCGCCGCCGGAGCACCCCGATCCGGCGTGCGCCCTGTTCGGGTCGCCTCCGCGCTCGGACACGGCGAAGGGCCCCATTCGCGTCATCAGCTCCGGCATCGTGCGCGTGCCGGCGAGCGTGGGCGGCGCGCTCGCCGTGACGGTCCTCGTGCGCGCGAAGGTCCCTTTCGTGACCGAGCCCGAGACGAACGCCGACGCGCTGGATTACGCGCGCGAGTACGCCGGGGGCGTCGCCAAGTCGCTCGCGCCGGCCCACGTCCACGCGGGCGACCCCGCCGCATCCGTGTGGAAGGTCAACGGCATCCCGCTCGTGAGGTTCACGTTCGATCTCGACGGCGTGCCCGAGGACCGGCAGCTCATGCAGCACCACGTGGGCTTCGCCGCTTCGACGCGCGACGCCCGGTACACTCTCGTCTTCTCGAGCCGAAGCGCCGACGCCGACGTCGTCGACACGTTCGCCAACGAGAGCCTGGCCAGCCTGCGGCTTCCGCATCGGGCTCCGACGCGCGCGTACCTCGTCGGGTACTGGGTCGGGGTCCTGTTCGGCGTGATTCTCTCGCTGGCCCTCGCGGTGACGGTGACGATCCTGCTCGTGAGGCGCGGCCGCCGCAAGGCGCCAGCGCCTCCGCCGGGGCTTGGCTGAAGCGACTCTACTCACTGCCCCGCGCGGGGAGGCTTTCGGCCTGCACGTTTCCTCACTTGGTCTGCGCGCAGGTCGCCATGCTGAAGTACGAGTCGATCTTCGGATCGTCGCCCATGACCCTCCAGCTCGGCTCGGCGGGGCCCGCGAAGGCGAACTGCTGATCGTAGGTGATCCGCACGGTCTTGCTTCCGGTGAGGCCCTTGGCCGCGAGCACCTGCGTGAGCTTCTTGATGGTGCATCCCGGCTGCGCCGGCGCCGTGGCGTTCGCCCACTTCGTCGGATCGAGGACGCCCGTCATCCGATTGAAGTTGACGCCCGCGGGCCCGAACGAGAACTCCTTCAGTGAGTCCTTGTTTACCGACTTCGCGAGCGACTGCGCGGAGCTCAGCGAGGCGTACGTGACCGTCGCGCCCTTGTCGAGATCGACGGTGCCGTCGGGATGAACCGATAGATAGTTGAGCCCCCACCACACGGCGTCCCGCTTCCACTTCGTCGCGAGCCCGGCGACCGAGAGCCTCATCGCGTCGCCGTCGGGCTTCTTAGGGTCGATCGACAGCTGCCCGTACCCGATGTTGCCCTTCCCGCCGGCGCCGAACATGTCACGCTTGAAAGCGGTCCACGCGCCGCCCCCGACGAGGACGACCACAGCCACGCCCACCGCCCCGAAGATCTTCGCCCGGGGTGACCCGCCCGCGCCGACCTGGGGAAACGGCATCCGCGGCATCCCCGGCATTCCGCCACCCTGCATCCCGGAGCCCGCGCCGGCGGGCCCCGCGCCGGGAGCCCCGCCGGCGCCGGAGGAAACCTGATTGCCGCACCGGCAGAAACCGGTCCCCGTGGCCTGAGCCACCATCACGGGCTGTCCGCATCGTGGGCACGGGACCTGCGTGAAGCCGGGAATGTTCATGTTCATGGCCCGTCTCCTAGCAGGACAGGACCGGCGGCGGCTATCACGCCGTTCGGAGGCGCGCCGTAGCTCATGAAACCATCAGGCTCTTCGCTGCGTAGTCTCGCATCATGGCCCCTCGGAACCGTGCTGGCTGCGCGCTCGTGCTTCTGCTCTCGGCCTGCGCAGGCTGCCAGACGGCATCGTCGGCCCCCATTCGCGCTCTCGACGCGCCCGCCGTACAGAAGGACAATCCCGCCGTGACAAGCTCCACCTACGCCAAGCCGTCTCGCGCCGACCTGAAGCAGAAGCTGACGCCGCTCCAATTCGAAGTGACTCAGAACGATGCGACGGAGCCACCTTTCCGGAACGACTTCTGGGATAACCACGCTCCGGGCATCTACGTCGACGTGGCGACCGGCGAGCCTCTCTTCAGCTCGGCCGACAAGTTCGAGTCGGGAACGGGCTGGCCGAGCTTCACGCGGCCCATCGAAGAAGGGCACGTCGTGTCGAGGTCGGACGGCACGCTGGGGATGAGGCGGACGGAGGTGCGCTCGCGCGCCGGGGACTCGCACCTCGGCCACGTCTTCGACGACGGGCCGGCGCCCACCGGTCTGCGCTATTGCATCAACTCGGCCTCGCTGAGCTTCGTTCCGCTCGCGCGCATGGAGGCCGAAGGCTACGGGGCCTACGCGGCGCGCCTCGCTGGGGGCGCTTCGGCGCCGCTTCCCGCGTCGACCGCGAACGCGTGCGCCACGCCGAAGCCCGGCGAAGCGCCGGGGTGCGAGGCCACCCTCGAGACGGCCGTGCTGAGGGGTGGGGCAAAGGCCGCGGCGTCGCTCCGCCACGTCGACGGCGTGCTCGAGGTCGACCCGGATCAGAAGGACACGGTGCGCGTCGTCTTCGACCCGAAGAGGATCGCCCGCGGTGATCTGATGTCCCAGTGGGTCGCCTTCGGCGGCACGGGCGGCTGAGCAGAGGGGCGGCCGTGACGGGCGGTCGCCCTGCCGTACCGTTGGGCTCAGGGGAAGGCCGCCATCACCTGGTTGTTCCGCGCCGTCGGTCCTGTGGCGGTGGACTGGGTCCAGGTCGTGCCGTCGAAGATCCACGTGTCGGAGAGCGCGACGGTGTCGTAGCCGCCGAAGAGCACGGCCCTCGTACCCCCCAGCGTGGCCATCGCGTGGCCGTTGCGCGCAGCGGGCGGAGTCGCGACCGTGATCTCCGTCCAGGTGCTGCCGTTGAAGGTCCACGTGTCGTTCAGGGACGCCGCGGCCCCGTATCCTCCGAAGAGGACCACGGTGCTCCCCAGCGACGTCATCGCGAAGCCGTCGCGGACGGGGGGCGGCGTCGCCACCGTGATCTGGGTCCAGGTCGTGCCGTCGAAGGTCCACGTGTCGTTGAGGGCGGCCCCTGTGCTGTCGTCGCCTCCGAAAAGGACGACCTTGTTCCCGAGCGTTGCCATCGCCGAGTCCGCGCGCGCCGACGGTCCCGTCGCGGCGCTCTGCGTCCAGGTCGCGCCGCTGTAGATCCAAGTGTCGCCGACGACCGACGTGCCGTCGTACCCGCCGAAGAAGACGAGCTCGTTGCCGAGCGTCGCCATGGCCGGACTCTCCCGTGCGCTGGGGGCAGCCGCGGGCGAGAGCTCCGCCCACGACGCCGCCTCGAGCCCCCATGTCTCGCTGACCGCGGTCGCGCCGTCGTTGCCGCCGAAGACGACGACCTCGGCGCCCAGGGAAGAGGCCGCGGACCAGTAGCGCCCTACCGGCGGATTCGACGGAGAGAGCTGCGTCCACGCCGTGCCGTCGAACGTCCACGTATCGTTCAGGCCCGTCGTGGCAAGGGCCGCCCGCCCCCCGAAGAGGACGACACGGGCCGTCGTCGTCAACGATGCACAATAGCCACTGAGCTGCGAGGCGGCCGTCGAGCAGCTCGAGCAGCTCGAGCAGACGAACTTCGCTCCCGTCGAGGGCACGAGATAATACTGCTGCGTGCACGTCGGGCCCGGCCCCTGGGTCGTGCAGGTCTCGTAGGTCGCGCCGCCCGCGCCGCAGGCCGTGGACCCGCTGCAGGCGGTCGACGTGCAGACCCCGCCGAGCGCCGCCTCGGCCGCCGAGCAGTCCTCGCAGCTGGCGCAAACGAAGTCCTGCCCTTCGCTCGTCTCGTATGTCTTGCCGGTGCAGGTGCCGGTGATGTCGGTGGTGGTGCAGAGATCGTAGGTCGACGAACCCGTGCACGTCGTCGGCGCCGTGCAGCTCGTGGAGGTGCACTGCGCAGTCAGCTCGGCCAACGCCGCCGAGCAGTCGTCGCAGCTCGCGCAGGCGTAGGTGGCGCCGGCTGTCGTCTTGTAAGCCTTGCTCGAGCATGCGCCGTCACTGCTCGTGGTGCAAAGCTCGTAGGTCGTGCCCGAAGCCCCGCAGGCGGCGGCGGAGTCGCAGCTCGTCGCGGGTGCGGGGGCAGCCTCTGCGCAGTAGGCCGAGAGCTGCTCCTGCGCCGAAGTGCACGACGAGCAGCTCTCGCAGGTGAACTCGTGGCCGTCGCTGGTGCGGTAAAGCAGCTGCGCGCAGGCGCCGGCGGCGTTCGTGACGGTGCACTCCTGCGCGGTGACTCCGCTCGTCCCGCAGGCGCTGGGGGCGGCGCACGAGGTTTTCGATGCAGGTCCAGACTCGGCGGAGAGAGCGGCGTCGAATGGCGGCGCGGCGTCGAAGGGAGTGGCGCCGGAGTCGCTTTGCTCGCCGTTGCCGCCGTTGCCGCCGTTGCCGCGCGAGCCAGCGACGCCGCTGCAGCCGAAGAGCGCAAGAACCAGGGCGCACAGCGCCAGGGCGAAATGGTGGGGCCGGGTGAGGACGCCGCGTGTCATCGGGAAGAACTACGCGGGGATGGGGCGGGACCTCCCCCTTTCACGCTACGCTGCCGCCGTGGTCGTCCAAGCCAGGCGCCTTTTCGCTGCGGCCTCGGCCGCTCTCGTCTTGCGAGTCGTCGTCGCGTGCTCGACGTCACCCGTGGCCGCGCCTGCCCCCGAGGCCGGACCGCCCGGAGAGGCGTTCACGGCGTGCGAGATCCAGGGCTACGTCTCGGAGTCCGAGGGGGGGCTCTGCCCCGAGGGGACGTGTCCGGCGCTGGCTTTCGACACCAACGGCGCCCGGGTGCCGTGCTGCACGTCGATTGTGAGCGGCCCCGCGATGTGTGTCGACGCCGCCGGAGGCGGTCCGGGGGATGACTCGGCGGCAGAGGCGCAGGCCGAAGGCGGGGACGCGACGATGCCCGTCGAATCCGGCTCGGAAGGAGCGGTCGACGGGGCGCCGGAGGGAACGCTCGAGGGCGGCGCGGACGATGGGGCGCCGGAGGCGGGGCCCTCGCCGGACGCGGCAGACGGCGAGTGACGCCCGCGTCGTCGGGCGGCCGCGGCCAGCGCGACGACGAGCAGAAGAAAGCGTGAGGTGGGCGCCCGGCCTCGCGGACGCCCGATCGTGCAGTCCGGCGAGGAATCTCCCGAGCAGTCATCGCCGCCCGACGCATCGCCGCCGTCGCTGCTGCACGAATCGCCCCCGTCGTCCGAGGAGTCGCCGTCGCACCCGTCGTCCGTCGAGCTGCTGGCGTCGAGGGCTGCGCCGAGGACATTGCCCACCGTGGAGCCGACGCTGTTTCCGCCGCCGGGATCGCTGTTTCCACCGCCCGACCCGCCGGCGCCGCCGGACGAGCTCGATGTGCCTCCGGGTGGGGTGGGTGGCCCTCCGCCACCCGTTCCTCCGCAGGTCTCGCCGTAGCCGGAGCAAGCGATGACGGGCCCCGCCGGGGAGGCGTTCGCGTCGGGAACGAGCGCAGGGCTACTGCCGAAGTCGTTCGCGGCGAGGACGCTCCGCGCCCGGGTCAACCAGGCGCCGGCGGGCGCCATCCCCGAGAGCGCGATGGCCAGATCGTCGGCGATGCCGCCGCAGCGCAGATCGTCCGGAGGGAGCTCTCCGTCGGCGGGAGCCTCGACGCAGCTGGGGTCGCCGAAGTGGGCGAGGCTTCCGGCGGGGCAAGCGACCGCCATCGCCAAGGGGCTCTCCGCGATCGCGGAGCTCGCCGCGGTGCACGTCGCCGGTGCGCCGGTGGCGTCGCCATAGGTCCATGCCCGCGAGAAATACGTCGGCGCCAGCGCCGGGATCGAGCCTGCGCCGGGCACGGGCTCTCCGTCGAAGAGCTCCGGGTTTCCCGCCGACTCGACGAGCCAGGCGCCAGGGTTGGTGGTCAGCAGCGTGTCGCGTACGGGCGCGTACGTCGACGAGCCGTCGGCCAGCCAGAGGAGGGTCGCGGGGTCGAGCGCGAGGGCCGGGCTGGCGCCGAAGGTGACCTCTCCCGTCGAGAACGCGTAGGCGGTGACGGTGACGTTCGATGTGCCCGAGGTGAGCGCGAGGGGGATGGTGGGCGAGCTCGTGTCGACGATGCGGACCGTACGGGTGACGACGTCGGCCGAGCCCGTCGAGTAGAGGAGCGCGACGAAGCTGTCACCGTCTGCCCCGGCTGCGTCGACGAGCGGGGCGAGATCGTCCGTCACGGCCAGGCCCCACCCCGCGAGGGTGCCCGTCAGCGTGGGCGCATCGGCGGCGGTGGCGACGGAGTCGGGCATGCTCGTGACGACGTGGGACAGCTCGCCGTCGACCTCCACGCCTCCCTCCCCACATGGTGGCGGCACCTCCGGCGGCACGACGCGCGGGGCCGTCGCGTCCTCCAGCGACTCGAGCCACGCGTCCGAGGTGAGGTCCACGAAAGCGCTGGGCTTGACCGGGATGACCCAGGCGAACGCCGTCGCGGTGCCGTGAACGTGCAGCGACACCCATCGCGACGTGCGTGTCCCGGTGGAGGAGACCGCGATGCGTACGTCGGTCGTCGAAGAGGAACCCGGGGGCGAGCTCACGACCGCGCCCATGGCGTGCGCGCGAGCGCTGGTCAGCGTGCCTGTGGCGAGAAAGGCCGCGAGAAGGAAGGAGCGAGCGCGCACGATGCCCGCTTCGCATCGCAAGCGACGTGCCTCTCGCGCGTGCGGCGCGGACGCTCAATCGAGGGTTTCACTCGAACCGAAGAGCATCGATCGGATCGAGCTGCGAGGCCTTCCTCGCCGGGTAAATCCCGAACACGATCCCCACAAGGCCGCTGAACCCCACCGAGACCGCGATGACGTCCGGCTGGATGAGGACCGGCCAGTGAAAGCGCTGCGCCAGCCACGACGCGGTCCCGACGCCGAACGCGACGCCAATGAGCCCTCCGGCGATGGAGAGCGACAAGGCCTCGATGAGAAACTGCGTCAAGATGTGATGCGGCTCCGCGCCGACCGCCATGCGGATGCCGATCTCGCGCGTCCGCTCGGTGACGCTGACCAGCATGATGTTCATGATGCCGATGCCGCCGACCAGGAGCGACACGGCGGCGACACTCGCGAGAAGCAGCGTCATCGTCTGCGTGCCCTGCTGGCGTGCGTCGGCGATCTCGCTGAGGTTGCGGATGCTGAAGTCGTCGTCGTCCCCCGGCGCCACGTGGTGGCGGTCGCGGAGGAGGGCGGTGATGTCCTGCTGGGCGCGCGTCGTCGCCTCGGAGGACGTGGCCTCGACCATGATCTGCCCCTGGAGGAACTTGCCCAGGCCGCCCTGCACCTTCTGCGCGAAGGTGGTGAAAGGGATGAACGCGGCGTCGTCGTAGTCCTGGCCGGTGGCGGACTGCCCCTTCTTGGCGGTGACGCCGACGATGGTGAAGGGGGTGCTCCCGACGCGCACCATCTGTCCGACGGGGTTGGCGTTGGGCCCGTAGATCTTGTCGACGACGGTTTGCCCCAGCACGATGACCTTCGAACCGCCGTCGACGTCGCTTTGCAAGAAGGACGCGCCCAGGGCGATGGGCCAGTTCCGGATGTCGAAGTACTCGGGCGAGGTCCCGGTGACCCCCGTCGTCCAGTTCTGGTCCTCGCTGACGACGGGCATGCTGGAGCGGAGCGAGGGCGCCGCCTGCTTCACGGTCGTGACCTCGGTGCGGATCGCCGCGAGATCGTCCCAGGTCAGCGTGGGCATCGAGCCGTAGCCGCCCTTGACGCCGCCGGAGCTGGTGGATCCGGGCAGGATGATGAGGATGTTCGTCCCCATCGCGGCGAACGCCTGCTCGACCTGCGCCTTCGCGCCTGCGCCGATGGCCATCATCGCGATGACCGCGCCGACTCCGATGACGATGCCGAGCGTCGTCAGGAACGCGCGCAGCTTGTTGCGAAGGATCGCGCGAAGGGCGACCCGGAGGGTATGGAAGGGATTCATTCCGCGGCCCCCTCGGGCTCGGCCAGCTTGGGGTCCTGCCTGCGATCGGTCAGGACCAGTCCGTCCTTCATGTGCACGACGCGCGAAGCGTAGGCCGCGACGTCCGCCTCGTGCGTGACCAGCACGACGGTGATCCCCGAGCGCCACAAGGCCTGGAAGATGGACATGACGTCCACGCTCGTCCGCGAGTCGAGCGCGCCCGTCGGCTCGTCGGCGAGGATGACCTTCGGCTCGTTGACGATGGCCCGGGCGATCGCCACGCGCTGCTGCTGGCCTCCCGAGAGCTGGTTGGGGTGGTGGTGGAGGCGGTTGGCCAGGCCCACGCGCGAGAGCGCATCGGTCGCTCGCTTGCGGCGTGCGCGAGAGCCGATGCCTCCGTACTCCAGGGGGAGCTCGACGTTCTCGAGCGCGCTCGTGCGCGCGAGCAGGTTGAACTGCTGGAACACGAAGCCGAGCACGTGGTTGCGGATGCGCGCGAGCTCGCCCCGGCTCATCCCGGAGACGCGGCGTCCGGCGAGCACGTAGGTCCCCTGGGTCGGACGATCGAGGCAGCCGATGATGTTCATCAGCGTCGACTTGCCCGAGCCCGACGCCCCCATGATCGCGATGAACTCGCCCGCGTCGACGCGGAGCGACACACCGTCCAGGGCACGCAGGGCGACGTCACCGGTGTTGTAGACCTTGGTGATGTCCGCGAGCTCGATGACGCCGTCGGGCATGGCAGGCTCTCGCGCTCAGAAGAGGCGCCGCGTCGTGGCGTGCGAGGTGTTCGAAGGCCCAGGTTCGTCCGGCCCCGTCGAGTCCACGACGACCTGCTCGCCCGCCTTCAGGTCCCCATCGAGTATCTCCGTCACCGTTCCGTCCGTCAGCCCGGCGTGGACCGTGACGAGCTGCGGCGTGGCTCCGCGCATCACCCACACCGTCTTGGCCTCCTTGGGCGGTGGGGCATCTTTTCCGTCCTTTCCGTCCTTTCCTTCCCTCGGCTCGGGCGGATCGCCCGCCGACGAGGCCGACGCCGCCGAGCCGTGGGGGCGATGTCCGCGGTGACCGCCTTCGGCAGAGCTGCTCCCCACCAGGGCCGGAGGCGGCCGGAACCGGAGGGCGGCGTTGGAGACGGCGAGGACGTCGCGTCGTTCGTCGTAGACGATGGTCACGTTCGCCGTCATGCCGGGCCGCAGCCGCAGATCCGAGTTGTCGACGTCGATGACCGCGTCGTAGGTCACCACGTTCTGCAGCGTCGTCGCCGCGTTGCGGATCTGACGGATGGTCCCGACGAAGCGCTGGCCGGGAAACGAGTCGACCGTGAAGTAGGTCTTCATGTCCACCTGGAGGCGGCCGACGTCCCCCTCGGACACGTTGGTGTCGACCTGCATCTTGGTGAGGTCCTGCGCGATCGTGAAGAGCGTCGGGGCCGACAGGGACGCGGCCACGGTCTGCCCCGTGTCGACGCTGCGCGAGATGACGACGCCGTCGATCGGCGAGATGATGCTCGTGTACGACAGGTTCACCTGCGCGGTGTTCAGCTGCGCCGCGGCCTGGGCGAGCTGCGCGTTCGCCGCATCGATCGCGGCGTGCGTCGTCGCCACGTTGGCCTCCGCCGTGTCGAGGTCCTGCTGAGCGGCGAGGTTGGCCTCCTTGAGGGCCTTGGTGCGCGCGTACTGTAGATCGGCGTTGTGCGCGTTGGCCTGCGCGGTCACGACCCCCGCCTTGGCCTGGAGGTAATTGGCCTGCGCCTGCTGCAGCGCCGCCTCGAAGAGCTGGGGGTCGATCTTCGCGACGAGCTCGCCCTTCTTCACGTGCGAGTTGAAGTCCGCATAGAGCTTGGAGACGCGCCCGGAGACCTGCGTCCCGACCTGGACGGTGACGATGGCCGAGAGGGTCCCGCTCGCGGTGACCTTGCCGACGATGTGGCGCTTCTCGGCGGGCGCGGTCTTGTAGACGGTCTCCGGCGGCTTGTGGCTCTCGCGGTAACGCCAGTACACGACCCCCGCGGTGACGAGGACGAGGACGACGGCGGACCACAGGAGGCTTTTCTTCATGGGAGGGCAGAGGCGCGTTCTGTTCTACAGTGCTCCGGGATGCTTCCGCTGGTCATCGTGAACCCGCGCTCCGGAGGGGGCCGGGCGGGTCGCACGTTCACGGACGTGAAGGCGGTGCTCGAGCGCCGGCTCGGCTCCCTCGACGTGGCATTCACCACGCACCCTGCGCACGCCATCGAGCTGGCACGAGATGCGGCCAAGAGGGGCACGGAGCTCGTCATCGCGGTGGGCGGGGACGGCACGCTGCACGAGGTGGCGAACGGCGTGCTCGACGCTGCCGTGGGAGATCGGACTGCGGTAGGATACGTCGGGCAGGGGACGGGCGGCGACTTCCGGCGCACGCTCGGCGTCGAGCACAGGCTGGACGCCTACGTCGAGGCCATCGCCTCGGGGCGCAAGCTCGCCGTCGACGCCGGAAAGCTCCGCTACCGTGACCCCGGGGGCAAGGATGCAGCCCGCTGGTTCGTGAACATCCTCTCGGCGGGAATGGGGGGCCTCGTCGACCGCTACGTGTCGGAGACGACCAAGGCCCTCGGCGGCAAGGCGGCCTACTTCCTCGCGAGCACGCGCGCGCTCGCTTCGTGTCAGCGCGCGCGGCTCCGGTGCGACGTGTCCCTCGAGGGGGACCGGCACGAGCGAAGCGTCGACACCTTCATGATCGCCATCTGCAACGGCCGCTACTTCGGCAGCGGCATGCACGTCGCACCGATGGCCAGGCCCGACGACGGGCGCTTCGAGGTGGTGTCGATGGACGCATCGGGCAAGCTCGCCTTCGCGGCGTTCTCGCGTCGGATCTACGAGGGCAAGCACCTCGGCGCTCCGGGAGTGCAGCACTTTGCGTGCGATCGCATTGCCATCGACCTCGAAAACGAGCGCGCGCGGAGGGTATTCCTGCTCGACGTGGACGGCGAGCCGCTGGGCGGGTTGCCGCTCGAGGTCGAGCTCGTCAAGAAGGCGCTCACCTTGAGAGTCTGAGAACGACGGGGAGATCTGCCAACATAGCTCGTCGGCAAGAAGCAACCGCTCGTCGGATCTCGCGCCTCAGCTGGCCAGCTCCCGCAGCAACTCGAGGCCCGGAGCCCTCTTCCCGGCAGCGACGTCCCACACCAGCGATCGGACGCGGGCGTTCACCGGGGTGGAAATTCCGTGCAGACGGCCGCGATCGATCACCTCCCCGTTGAGGAAGTCGACCGCGGGCTCGCGGCCGCGCTCGATGGCGGCGAGCATCGAGCTACGCATCCGCCGGAAGCGGAGACCCACGGCGTAGAGGAGCGCGTGCTTGGCCAGGAGCGCGGGAGAGCCGCTCGCCCTCCGCTCCTCCTCGGTGAGGGCGATCCACTCGAGATCGAGCGTGCCGCTCACCTTCTCGAGCGCGACCCGCTCCCGTCGAGCGACGTGGACGACCTCGGTCATCACCTCGAGCGCGAGACGTCGCACGAACCGGTGCTGCAGGAGGGGCCCGAGGCGGTCCCCTCCGAGGGTTCCCATCGAACTGATGGCGCAGTTGATGGCGAGCTTGCTCCAGCGCTTGCCGGACAGGTTGCGCGTGATCTCCGTCGGCCCGATGCACTCGAGGGCCCGGGCGATGTCGTCGAGGCGGCCGTCGGACGAACCGTCGAGCCGGCCGAGCGTGAACCCCCCCGGCGCCGTTCGGTCGTACAGGCCGGGCTCAGGCATCGCTGCGCCCCAGGCCACGACGGCTCCGACGGTGCGGGCGTCCCCCGCGATGCGTGCGACGCGCTCCTCGCATAGCCCGTTCTGCAGGCAGAGCATCACCCCATCGGGGGCGAGCGACGCGAGCGCCGACTTCGCGGCGTCCTCCACGTGGGTCGGCTGCGTGGCCAGGACGACGACGTCGAACGGTCCATCGGGCACGCGCCGATGAATGCGTCCCGGTACGGAGCGCCCAGGTCCGTCGCCCCGGAGCTGGAAGCCGCGTGCGTCGACCGCGTCGGCGATGCCGGCATTCGACGAGTACGCAGCGGTGTCCTGGCCGGACTCGAGAAGGTGCGATGCGACGATTCCGCCGACCGCACCGCATCCCATGACGAGAAAGCGGAGGGGCATGTCGCGCGCGAGTATCGTGGCATTGGCCTTCGAGGGGAAGGGGGGGGGCGCGGGGGCACAGCGGGGCTGGGCTATCGACGCGTGATCTCCGCCTCGCTCACCTTGAGCACGCGGCCTCCGAGGAGCGTCCCGTTCAACTTCTCGGCAGCGCTCTTCGCCTCCGCCGCGCTGGCCATCGTCACGAACGCGAAGCCCCGGCAGCGACCCGTGTAGCGATCCTGCACGACGTGCACCTCTGTGACCTTCCCCTGCTCGGCGAACGCCGCGCGCACGGCTTCCTCGCTCGTGTCGTGGGGGAGATTCCCGACGAAGAGTCGCGCGGAGGTCACCCAATGAACGGTAATCCGGGCTTCCGCGCAGGCAAACTTCGCGGCAGCTCAGGCGCCCACACACACGTCGTCTCCTGTGGAGAGCGGGAGCAGTCTGCCGCAGAAAAGTGGACCGCCCGAGCTGGACGGGATCGCAACGCGCTGGAATGAAGAGGTCTCCGTGCGGAACAGTTCCGCGCAGCGAGAAGGCCCTTGAAGAAGAACCTGTCGACGGCGCCCACGGCAGAAATGGGGGACGGAGATGCGATCGCCTCCTACTACCGGAAGATCGGGCGCGTGGCGCTCCTCACCCGTGAAGGGGAAGTAGAGCTCGCGCGACGAATCGAACGCGCGGAGGCGAAGATCGTCCAGGCTCTCGTCGCGACGCCGCTGGCGATTCGCCAGCTATGCGCCGTGGGCGACGACCTTCGAGCGGGAAAGCTCCGCGCTCGCGAGGTCACGCGGCACCCCCTGGAGGAGGAGGACGAGGAGGCGGCGCGCGATCGGCTCGTTCCTCTCTTCGCTCCGGTGCACGAGCTCGAGCGCGCATCGCGGCGGCTGGTGCCGGGGTCCCGCGCCGACTCGAAGAGGCGCGCCTCGGCCTGCGCCGGCCTCGAGCAGCTGCGGCTGACGAAGGCGATGCTCGCGCGCGTCGTCGGACGGATGCGCGAGGGCGGCGGCGATGCGGGAACGCGCACGGCGAGCAGTACGCTGGCCACCGTTCGTGCTGCCGAGGTCGAGGCCGACCGGGCCAAGGCCGAGCTCGTCGAGGCGAACCTGCGCCTCGTGGTCTCCATCGCGAAGAAACACGTGGGGCAAGGCCTCCAGCTGGGCGACCTGATCCAGGAGGGGAACATCGGCCTCATGCGGGCGGTCGACAAGTTCGACTACAAGCGAGGCTTCAAGTTCTCGACGTACGCGATGTGGTGGATCCGCCAGTCGATGACGCGCGCCATCGCCGATCAGGGGCGCACCATTCGCACTCCGGTCCACATGGTCGAGGCGGGCAACCGCGTCGCGTCGAGACGCAGCCGCCTGCTGCAGACCTACGGCCGCGAGCCCACGCTCGAGGAGATCGCCGAGGCGGTCGGACTGCCCGTCGCCAAAGTGGAGGTGGCTCTCATGGCTCGGCGTGAGCCGCTCAGCCTCGAAATGCCCGTGGGCGACGATGACCACGCGCGCCTGGTCGACTTCGTCCCGGATACGGAGGGTGAGAGCGCGCTCGATACGCTCTCGCAGAAGCGCTTCGTCGAAGGAGCTCGCGCGCTCCTCGCCACGCTGAGCGAACGCGAGGCCGAGGTGCTTCGGATGCGCTTCGGTCTCGACGGGAAGACGGAGCGAACGCTCGCCGAGATCGGCGCCTCGTTTCATCTGACCCGCGAGCGGATCCGGCAGATCGAGACCCAGGCCTTGCGCAAGCTCCGCCTCCCGCTGCGCTCGCGGCGCCTCCGCGCCATGGTCGACGGCGAACGGTAGTCCGCGCCCGCGTCAGGGCGGGGGTCGAACCGAAGAGGAGCCGTTGGTCTCCGTCGGTGGGGCCGCCTCGGCAGGGGCGGGCGGGCGCGCGCTGGGCGCCTTGTCCTTCTCCTTCTCTTTCGCGGCCTCTTTCGCGGGCTGCTCGCTGCCGACTTCGAGCTCGCACTCGCCGAAGATGACCTGCATCTTGCCGTTCGCGGGCGCGAGCTTCACCTCGAGCGACTTGGCGCGGATGACGGTGTTGTCCTTCACCGAGCCCGAGAGCTGCACGACGTCGGCGTCGAACTCGCCGGCGAGCTCCCCCTGCGACTTCATCTCGCCGACCTTCACCTTGCCGTGCACGGCTCCGCTCGTGCTCACCGAGAGCGCGGGCGCCGTCAGGTCGCCCTCGACGCGGCCCTTCACCTCGATGGGGCAGTCCGACGTCAACGACCCCTTGAACTGCGTGCCTTCCTCGACCAGCGTCTTCCGACCGTTCATCGCTGCCTCCCGCCTTTGCCGGTTCGTTCGGTGGGCCGTTCCTTCTTCGGCTGGATCTTCATCCGGAGGATGCAACCCGGCTCGAACGCGAAGCGCGTGTTCTCGGCCGGCTGCTCGACGGTGCCGACGATGGACCCGCCCGCGCTGACGACGAGCTGCGTGACGCCGATGATCCCGGGGCTCTCGCGCTCGACGAACTTGCCATGGACGGTGATTTTGCCGGCGCCGCGGATCTGACAGCCCGAGAGCATCCCCGCCTTGCCGACCACGAGCTCGGTGCCCTCGCCCAGCGCGATGCTGCACTGCTCGAAGAGGCTTTCGATCTCCACGGAGGCGCCGGAGTCGAACTCCAGCGCGGCGTTGCGGAGGACGTCGCCCTTGCCGAAGTAACGCTTGATGCGTCCCGACGCGTCGGCCGCGGGTTGGAGCCCGGGGGCGTCGGCGTTCGTGAGGTTGGCGTTCTTGACGTTGACGCCCTCGAGCTTCGCGTCGCGCAGGCGCGCCCCGACGAGGCTGGCCTCCTCGAGGTTCGCGTCGGTGAGGATGGCGCTGGTGAGGTCGGCCTCGTCGAGCTTTGCCGTCGAGAGGTCGGCGTCCGAGAGATCGGCGTGAGCGAGCTGCGCCGCGACGAGGTTCGCGCCACCGAGCTTCGCCGAATCGAGCTGCGCGTGCGTCAGGCGGGCGCCGCCGAGGTCGGCCCCCTGGAGGTTCGCCCCTTCGAGGTTCGCGCGGTTGAGGTTCGCGCCGACGAGGATTGCCCCCTGAAGGTTCGCGCCCTCGAGGTCCGCGTTCTCGAGGTTCGCCTCGCGGAGGTCGGCTCCGGCCAGGAATGCCTCGCGAAGGCTCGCGTTCTTGAAGACCGCCTTGGCGAGGCGGGCCCCTTCGAAGTTCGCCCCGTCGAGATCACAGCGACGGAAGCTGACCCCTTCGAGCATGGCCTTGGGCATCGCCAAGCCGCGCAGGTCGGCGCGCTCGACCTTCTCTCCGCTCTTGATCTTCCGGAGGACGACGTCTGCGGTGAGCTCGGGCATGGTGGTCTTTCTTCCCTCCTCGGAATTCTCAGGGCTGCGCTACGTACTTGTCGCGCGCCTCCTCGAGGAACGACTCGAGGTGCACGAGCTTGCGATCGAACGGCAGGCGCTCGATCTCCTTGATGCGGTCGACTTCTCCGAGACGCGCGAGCACGAGCTGGATGTCGAGGAGCGTCTGAGCGCGGGCCCTCCGTAGCTCCTTCTTCTGCTCGTCGGCCTCGCGGGTCCACGCCTTGGCCGCCGACTCGAACGCGGTGTGCTCGCGGCGAAGGCGCGCGGTGAGCTCGGCGACCTTCTCGCGTTCGTTGGCGCGCGTCGCGTCCGGGACCGCCTTGCGGACCTGCTCCTTGTACTCACCGAAGCGCGAAACGATGCGCTGCGCGAGCGCCTCGTCGATCCCCGTCGTCGCCACGATGTCGCCCGGCGTCGCCAGCAACATCGCTTCGAGCGTCGTCAGCCCGGCGGCGTAAAGCTTGTCCACCGTGACCTTTTTTACGTCCGGAACCTGCAGGAGCAGCGACTGAAGAATGACCGCCTCGCGCTGGGAGCGATCGAGGTCGAGCGCGAACGCCTGCGGCATCACGGCGCTCAGCGTCTCGTAGCTCTTCAGGATGGAGGCTCGGCGCTCGCCGTCGATGGTGCGTGACCCGTTGCTTTGCGTTCCGGTGAGCGACGCGGAGAAGGCGTCGAGCGCCGTGCAGAGCTCCGCGAGCTCGAGCTTGTCGGCCGCCCGACGCAGCGATTTGAGCGCGGGCTCGCAGATGCCGATCCAGTCGGCGGTCGCGTCGCTCCAGCGCAGATCAATCATGAAGTCTCTCACCTGGCGGACGTGGTTCGCGGCGAGCTGCGCGAAGAGCGAGCGCACCTCCGCGAGATCCGTCAGCGAGACGTCGATGTGCGGTGATGAGCCGGGCTCGCGCTCCAGCGCGGCGAAGCCCTGGTCGACGTCGTTGGAGAGCAAGCGCTCGAACGTGTCGGCGATCGAGGACACCCCTTCGCCCGGCGTCATCGCGGGCGCGGTCGGCCGCACCGACTTGGGCGGGGGGACCGTCTCGATCTTCAGCGTGGGGGTCTTCGACGCGACGGGCGGCGCCGCGACGGGGCCCGCCTGCCGGGTCGGCGGACCGAGGTGGATCGTCGGCGCCGATGGACGCGCCTGCGACTTGGGCGCGCCTCCGATCTCGATGGTGCGAGAGACGATGACGGACGGCGCTGCCGGCGCAGGGGGCTTGGGCGGCTGCACGGGGGGCTTGGCGCCCTGCGCATCGGGCTTCGGAGGTGCCGGTGCACCGCTGCCATCGTGGGGCGGCTTGGTGAAGACGCTCATCGCCGACTACCGAGAATACCAATCTCTCGCCGCGCACGATCTGAAGGTGAGGGGGCTCGCGTCGATCACGTCCACATCGCACCACAGACTCGTGGGACGGTGCGTCGGAGGGAAGGGTGCGCGGCCCAGTGAAGGTCGCCTAGACTGGCCGGCATGCTGTGTCCCCGTGACGGTGCCGAGCTAAAGGCGAGGATCTACGAAGCCGACGTCGAGATCGACGAGTGCCCCACGTGCAAGGGTACTTTCCTCGACCAGGGCGAGCTCGAGAGAATCCAGGCCGCTGTCGAGAAGGATCACCGCGAAGCCCTTGCAACGCCCGTGGACTCGGTGCGGGCAGAGCTGGCGGCCGAGCGCGAAGAGGCCCTGCCGCTGGTCGACTGCCCCAAGTGCGGGACGTCGATGGAGCGCCGCCGTTATGGCCTTGGCTCGCAGACGGTCATCGACGCGTGCCCCGAGGGTCACGGCCTCTGGCTGGATCGGGGCGAGCTGGAAGAGCTCGAGCAGTTCTACGAGCGCAGCCAGGGCGACCTGAAGATCCCGCTCATGTGGCGCATCTGGGCGGCCGTGAAGGGCCGGGTCGGCGGAAAGAAGGCCTGAGCGGCCCCCATGCTCACAACGCCTTCGCGCACCGGAAGCCGACGTTCGCGCTCCGCGTCAGCGGTGCGTAGCCCTGCCGTACCTGGGTGCGGACGACGTTCGGGTCCGCGCTGAACCAGCCTCCGCCGCGCGCGACCTTCTGGTCGTGGCCGCACGCGACCGTCGTGTCGTACATGCAGTAGTCGGACGAGGTCCACTCCCAGACGTTGCCGGTCATGTCGCGGACCCCCTCGGGAGTCGAGCCAGCGTCGAACGTGGCCACGGCGCACGTCCCATCCTCGGGTCGTCCCAAGCAGGCCCGCCCCGACGGGCTGGTGTTGCCCCACGCATAGAGGCGCTTCGCCCGTCCGCTCGCCGCGTACTCCCACTCGTCCTCGGTCGGGAGACGTCGCCCGAGCCAGGCGCAGTAGGTCGCCGCCTGCGGCTGGCTGACGCAGTTGATCGGGTTCAGGTCCCGCCCATCGCGCCCGGCGTTGCAGAACTCCTCCGTGCCGGCCGGCGTGCATTTGCCCGCGGTCACGCAGCGCGCGTACTGGACGACGGTGACCTCGTCGATCTGGAGAAAGAACGTCGGGAACGACACGTCGTGCACCGGCTTTTCGTCGATCGCGCCCGCGTCGAACCCGAGCGGGAACACCGCCCCGGCGAACGAGACCATCGGCGATTCCCGGGCCACGTCTTGGCCGGCCGCGCGCGCCACGTCCTCCGGAACGGCCGTCGCCGATGCAGAGCCGGGCACCGGGTGACGCGTCGTCCACAGCCACGCGCCCCCGCCCCCCACGCCGATGCCGAGGAGGACGACGACGGGCCACACGCGGGACCGTGGTGCAGCCGCCCGTTCCGGCACGGCGCCCGAGAGCGACGTCGCCGGCGCCGTGACGGCCGGCGGGATCACCGGCAGCGCGGGCAAACCGACCGCCGGTGATTGCGCGAGGGCTCGATCGGTGCCCGTTCCCACGAAATAGGGACGCGCCCGCTTCGGCGCCGTCGCCCTGGCAGCGAGCGCTCCCGCCGTCACCGGAACCGTGGCCCCTGTCGCCAGATTCGCCGAGGCCGGCGCTGCCGAAAGGACCGGCGCGAGCGCCGCGAAGGCCGTGCGGGCGTCCTGGAAGCGCGCCGGCGGCTCCCGCGCCACGCACCGAGCGAACCAGGTGTCGAAGCCGTCGGGCAGCGGCCCGTGCCCCAGATCGGCCGCACGAATCGTCGCGGGGTCCAGCGGCTCCAGCGTGAGCTCCCTCAGAAACTCCGTGATCGATGGCGAGTCGAGGTGCGCCGTCCGCCAGTACCAGCTCCCCGTCAGCAAATAGTACGCGATGAGCCCGATGGCCCAGACGTCGGTCGCAGGTGTGATGTTCGGTCCGCGCGAGGTCTGCTCCGGCGCCATCCACAGCGGCGTTCCGAGCGCCGCCGTGCCCGTCGCCCGCACGTCGGCCGTCGCGCGCGCGATCCCGAAGTCTAGGACCTTGACCGTGAAGGCCTCTCCGGGTCGCCGCGACTTCGCCAGATAGACGTTCTCCGGCTTGAGGTCGCGATGAACGATCCCCGCGTCGTGCGCCGCGGCGATCGCGTGGCAGAACATCCGCAGGATCTCCAGCGCCTCGGAGGGAGGCAGCCGGCCGACGCGCGCCACGTGATCGGCGAGGTCCTCCCCATCGAGCAGCTCCATCGCGATCCAGGGCGCCTTCGTCGCGTCGTCGACGCCGGCGGCGATGACGTTGACGACGTAGTCGCTCTGGATGCGAGCCCCGACGCGAGCCTCTTGCTCGAACCGACGGCGCATTCCGTCGTCCTTCACGTACTGCGGGTGCATCAGCTTGAGGGCGCGCAGGGCGCCGGTGGAGAGCTGCTCGGCGACGTAGACCGCCCCCATGCCTCCCTCCTTCAGCGCCCGCACGATCCGGAAGTCACCTGCGAAGACGGCGCCAGGGGGCGGGCGCGAGAAGGACATCGTCCGCCAGCCTACCTTCGCGGCTGGTGCGTCGAAGGAGAATCCGCTAGACGTGGCCGCCCCGAGCGAGATGTCTCCCTCCGACCCCCGCATGATTCCGCCGCCGCCCTCGTCGCGGCGGACCCCGCCGACCGAGGCCACGTTCTTTCGCGATCTCTTCGCGGACCTAACTCTTCGCATCGAGTGGCTCGAGCAGGTCATCGACGGGATCCCGGAGTCGGGCGCGTCCGAGCAGCTTCGCGGTTGGGCCAAGGCGCTGCGGGACCTTTACGGCGCGCTCGACCACGTGCAGGCGCACCTCTTCGACAAGAACTTCGCCAAGCTCTTCGATCTCGACGCCCCGCTCGCTGCGTTCCTCAGCCGTCTCTACGCCTGGTGCGAGGAGATCTCCGAAGATTTCGAGGAGCTCGCGGGCAAGCTCAGGCGAAACGAGCCGGTTCTGGGCCTCTTCTCGCACAACGCCGTCAACGCCTCCTTCGCGGAGTTCGAGCAACTCAGCGAGGCGCTGCGGGAATCGCTGGCCGAGTCGCGCCCGATGACCCCCGAGACGCAGGCCGCCTGGAAGACGTTCGACGCGGACTTCGAGGAGCTGCTCTGGGCCACCGAGTGGCTTCACATGAGCCTGGCGGCAAGGCCCGGCGCTTGAGAGCGCCGGCGCCAAGAACCTGACCCGAGGCGCCGCATCGCGCATAATTCATGGCGTGAGCCTCGTCAGCCGTACCGGTCGCATCTGCGGGTTCTTCATCGCCGCGTCGTGGGTCCCCATCCTCGGCCAGACCGTGGTCTCGTGCTCGTCGGCTAGCGCCCGACCCGCCGAGCTCGGGGACTGCGTCAGGGTTGGCGACGCCGCCTGCACGACGCCGGATCCGGGCGGCGGCTCGGGCTCGGGTCCCGGCGGCAACGGCGACTCCGGCGCCAGCGACACCGGGAGCGTCGCGACCGGATGCGGGACGGCGGCCAGCCTGCTCGGCTCGCAGAACACCGCGTGCGTCCCCTGTGTCGAAGGGACGGGCGAGGCGGGGATGTCCGACTGCTGCATGGCGGCGCTCGCGTGCTCCGGGCAGAGCGCTTGCACGGGCCTCCTGCAGTGCATCGTGGCCTGCGCGAGCACCGACACAACGTGCCAGAGCACATGCCAGAACAACAACCCAAACGGCGTGCAGGCCTACGACGACTTCGCCGCCTGCCTGTCGACGAACTGCTCCCCGGAGTGTCCGACCCTGCCCACGGGGAACGCGATCGACTTCTAGCGTTTCGCCCGTCGAACGAAAACTTGGCCCACGGGGTCCGCGCACAGTAGCTCCCGGAGCATGCTCCGTGCGGCCTGGTCCTCGTCACTCGTCCTGGGCCTCGTGGCAACGGCTTGTGCTTCCACCGCCATGCCGGGCACGCAGCTCGGCACCTTCAAGGTGACCGGCCAGTCGAGCACGAACAGCTGCGGGCTCGGCGCGCCGAACCCCTGGACCTTCGACGTCCAGCTCTCGCAGAGCGGCTCGACCGTCTACTGGAGCTGGATGGACGGGAGCGCGCTCCTCTCCGGCCCCGTGAGCTCCCAGTCGCACGCCAGCATCCAGGACAGCGTGGCCGGCAACGTCGACGGCACCGACGCCGCGCTCGGCCCCTGCACGCTCGACCGCTCCGACGACCTCGAGCTCGACCTCACCTCGGACTCCTTCACCGGGACCGTCTCGTATTCCTTCACCCCCTCGGCGGGCGCGAGCTGCGGCGACCAGCTCACGGCGTCCGGCGGCAGCTTCGAGGCTCTGCCGTGCACCGTGACCTACTCGGTCACGGCCGCCAAGCAGTAGCTCGCCACAGGCCGGGGAAGGTCGGCTAGTGTCCGCTCCCTCATGGGCCAGCGCTTGCGGAGGGTACGTCGCCTCGTTCTCGGCGACCGCCCGCGCGCCATCTTCCTCTTCGTCCTGCCGACCTTCGTCGCCATCGCGCTCGACGCCGCGCTGCGCATCCGCTCGCTCCTCGTCTTCCCGCTGAAGGAGTGGGTCAACTACTTCGGCTCCTCGCTCGCGAGCGCCGGGTTCTGGGGAGGCTCGCTGTGGCTCGCGTCGCGCCTCTTGCCGGCGCGGCGATGGCCCGCCAAGGTCCTCCTCGGCCTCTACGCGATCCTGTTCGTCTTCCCGCTGGCCACGTTCTCGTTCGGCGGGCAGCTCCTCTATTTCCGGGTCTTTCACGCGTACATGGCGCGCGACACGATCCGGCTGGGCATCGCGCTCCGCGGGACGCTCGGGGCCTGGATGGCCTCGTGGGGCGCCTCGGTGGCCGTCATGCTGCTCATCGGCGTCGCGACGACGGCGCTCATCCTGTCGCAGGCACGCCGCGCCGCGCGCCACGTGCGCCGGGCGACCGTCGCCCTGCCTCTCGCGGGCTTCGGCCTGGCCGCCTATTGCTTCTGGGTCGACTTCGTCGAGTCGCGGGCGCTCCAGGCCGCGCCGCCCGACACGTGCTTCATCCACGGCGCGGTTCATGCGCTGCATGATGGGGTGACGGGCAAGGGCTGGGCGCGTCGTACCGGCATGTCGGTGCGCGATCCGGACCCGCTGCCGCCGCTGGTGAAGCCCGCGCATCGGCCCAACGTCCTCCTCATCGTCAGCGAAAGCGTGCGGGCCGACGCGATGTGCTCGGCCGATTCTCAGGGCTGCAAGGCGCGCTTTCTCGACGAGGCTGCGCCCGATCGCCTGCCGCTCGGTCGACTCACGTCCCAGTCGTCGGGGACGTTCACCTCGTGCGTCGTCCTCTGGACAGGCCTCGCGCCCGACGCCGACTTCGCCACCATGCACCACGCGGCGGTCCTCTGGGAGGTGGCGCGCGCGCTGGGCTACCGCACCGCCTACATCGGCGCGCAGAACCTCCGCTACGACGACTTCGGCGCTTTCCTCGAGCGCGCCGCCATCGATGTGCAGGCCAGCGCCATCGACCTCGGCTACGCGGCGGACCCCCACATCGGCGCGCCCGACGAGAACGCCTCCGCGCGCCTTCTCTCCTTCGTGAAGAACGAGGTGCCGGCGGGTACGCCCTACTTCGCCGTGCTCCACCTCTCCAACACGCACTGGCCGTACCGTGTCGACCCGGCGCTCCAGCCGTTCGATCCGCACGACGACTCGCCGATGAGCGACGTCGAGCTCCTGCACAACCACTACCGGAACAGCGTCCTCATGCAGGAGCGCACGATGGCCGACCTCGTTCGCGCGCTTCGGGCCATGCCGGGGTGGGACGACACGGTCGTCCTCTTCGTGTCCGACCACGGCGAGCAGTTCCGGGAGCACGGAGGCCTTTATCACTTGTCGTCCCTCTTCGAGGAGCAGGTGCGCGTGCCGGGATGGATCGTCGGCGGAGGACAGGCGCTGACTCCCGCCGAGCGCGCGGCGCTGACGGACTGGAGGTCGAGGCGGACTTACTCGCAGGACATCAACGCGACCGTGCTCGATCTGCTCGGGGTCCTCGGACAGCGCACATCCTTCCCGTTCGCCGAGCGCCTCACCGGGCGCTCGCTCGTGCGGCGCCCCGCGCGGGAGGAGCCGCGCGTCCTCCTGTCGACGGCGAGCGGCGTGTGGGAGCCGGACGACGCCAAGTATGGTGTGATGCAGGGGGACCTCCTGGCGGTGAAGTCCGCGACGGGGGCCTGGTGGTGCTACGACATCAAGGCCGATCCCGAGGAGCGTTCGCCGAGAGGCATGCTTCCGGGGTGCGATTCGCTCATCGATCTCGGGACCCGACGCTTCACGTTCCGTTGACGCCTTCGAGAGCGCGGCCGTGAATACGTCCGCCCGCCGCGACGTCGAACGGGGTGCGCGGGGCCGGGCCAACGCCGGGCGCGCTGGGCTCGACGCGGGGCGGGCCTTGGGAGACAATCGACAAGAGGAGGCCTTCCATGTTCTCTCGCCCCAAGTTCTTCGCCGCGGTCGCCGCCACAGCGTTCGGCGCCCTCGTCGCTTTCTATCCCGGCACGGCCCACGCGGTCATCCTGACGGACTGCGGCGGCATCGACCTCGACCCGGGCACGACCTGCAGCCTCGCAGCTTCGGGCGACTGCGCCACCCAGTGCACGGCGCCGAGCTTCCAGCTCCAGTGCTCGGCCGACCTCGAGGCCAGCTGCAGCGGCATGTGCACCGCCATGGCCAGCGCGAGCTGCAGCGTCACGGCGTGCGAGAGCAGTTGCACGGGTGGTTGTTCGATGGGCAACTTCACCTGCGAGGGGTCTTGCAGCAGCGACTGCAACACCAATTGCACGGGTCACTGCTCGTCCAACGGCGACCAGAGCCAGTGCGAAGCCTCTTGCAAGGAGCAGTGCGATTCGAGCTGTAGCGGCAGCTGCAGCGGCCAGCCGCCGATGTGCTCTCCCGTGACGTGTCAGGCCGCCTGTCAGGGGAGCTGCACGGCGCAGGCGAACATCGATTGCCAGGTCATGTGCCAG
Organism: Polyangiaceae bacterium; assembly: GCA_036501935.1. Lineage (GTDB taxonomy): Bacteria > Myxococcota_A > Polyangia > Polyangiales > Polyangiaceae > Palsa-1150. Next base: position 148,283 of record DASXZL010000080.1, read on the forward strand.
GCGAGCGGCAGCGCGATGTGCGAGGCGAACTACACCGGTGGCTGCAACACGAACTGCACGGCTGGCGTCGCTCTCTTCTGCAATGGCCAGTACGTCAACGTCGGCGCGACCGACCTCCAGGCCTGCGAGGCGCAGCTCGTCAGCCTCCTCAACATCAACGTGTCGGTGACGGCCACGGGGACGTGCTCGGGCGGCGACTGTGCCGGCCAGGCGGCGGCGTCGTGCGGGCAGATCGCGCCGGGCTCGGTGCCGATGTCGGAAGGGTTCCTCGCGGTCGGCCTCGGCGTGGGCATCGTCGGCGCCGCTCGCCGTCGCGTGCGCAAGTCGAAGAAGGGCTGAGCGGGGGCGCTACCCGCGGACGTCGAACTCGGTCGAGGCGAGCACGTGACCGCGCTCGTCTCGAACGACTGCTTTCCAGGTCCCCGGTGCGCGGGCGTTCCGCGTGAACGCCCACGTGCGCCAGCGGGGTGATTCGCCGACGGACAGCTCGATGGGGGGCTGCGTCCGGCCGCCCGGGCCGACGAACTGGACGCGGAGGTCGCCGGGGGCGTGCTCGGGGTTGTCCACTTCGACGAAGGCGAAGAGGCGCTTCTCGTCGGCGGCGAAGACGGTGTCGGCGCCGAGCGGCTCGCGGGACTCGACGCCGCGGGCGATGACGAGGCGATCGACGCGCAGGGCGGTCGCGTGGCGGGGGGAGGGAGGAGGGACGGGCGCGGGCGTGAGCGCGGGCGTGAGCGCGAGCGGGGGCGCGGGGGAGGGCGAGGGCGAAGGGGCGGCCGAGGGCGAAGGGGCGGGCGCGGGCATGGGGGGATTGGATGCGGTGGGGGAGGGGCGGCTGCAAGCCGAGGCGAGAACCGCGAGAAGACCGAGCTTGAGGAGGGAGACGGTGCGCATGCGCCGGGTCATCGCAAGCCTGGGGCCATCGGGGATCCGGCCGTAATTCGTGGGCCGCCGCCTCGTGCCGCGCGCGCCGGGGGACACGGCTCGTGGGCATTGCGACACGCGCGCTACTTCTCGACGAGGATCGCCACGGATCGCGCCGCGACTGGCAGCGTGGCTCCTCCGACCTTGGTCTCTTCCCCCGGCATCGCCAGCGTTCCGCCCGCGCTGTCGCCGACCGACCACCACGCCAGGCCGGCCGCCGGCGCGGGAAGGGTCGCTGTGATGGCGCCCGTCCAGCCGTTCCATGCGACGTAGATCGAGCGCACGGTGTCGCCGCCTTCCTTCGCGTCGACGCGCCACGCGAGGAAATGATTGCTCGCGTCGGCGAGATAGCCCGCGCTCGCGGCAGTTCCCGTGGTGTCGAGCCAGGCGACGTCGGGGAGGCCGTCGCCGTCGTGGTCCATGCCGTCCCAGAACGCAGCCGGTCGGAGCGCAGGGTGAGCCGCGCGGAAGGCGAACGCCGCGGTGGTCCAGGCCACGAAGCTGGCGTTGACGGTGGCGAGCGCCGGATCGAGCCACATGGCCGAGTCGTCGAGGTTGTAGGCGTTGTTGTTGCCCTGCTGCGTTCGCAGCATTTCGTCGCCTCCCTGGATCATCGGCACCCCCGCCGAGAGCGCGACCAGGGCCAGGGCGGTTCGCGCCGCCTGCACCTGCGCCGTCGCCGCGCCACCCTGATCCCAGGAGTCGTTCGTCGTGCTGCCGCCGGTCGAGGGACCCAGGGGGTAAGGCTGGTCGTCGACCGGCTGATCGTAGGCGTACTCGTCGTGCAGCGTGAATCCGTCGTGGCAGTCGACGTAGTCGATGGACGCCCATGGCGCGCGGCCGTCGTGGTCGAAGAGATCCGGCGATCCGGACACCTTCGCCACCAGCTTGCTCGGCAGGATGGGCGTCGTCCCCAGCTCATTTTGCGCGATCCGGATCGAGTCCCGGAAGTCGCCGTTCCACTCGGACCAGCCCGCGGGGAAGTTGCCGAGCTGGTACGTCCCGGCGCCCACGCCCCACGGCTCGGCGATGAGCGCCACGCCCGGGAGCGCGCCGAGGGCTCGCTCGAGGATCCCGTCCGACGCCGTGGGCGCGAACGTGTAACAGACGCTCGTGCACGAGTTGCCGAGCACCGCGGCGAGGTCGAAGCGGAAGCCGTCGACGCCCATCTCGCCGTGCCAGTACGAGAGCGAGTCGACGACGAGGTCCCGGACGACCGCGCTGGCGGTGTTGAAGTTGCCGCCGACGCCCGTGTCGTCGACCGGCGTTTGGGCGTTGGCGGCGAGCTCGTAGTACGCGGCGTTGTCGAGGCCGCGGAAGCCGAGGAGCTCGGCCACGCCGGGTTTGGTGGAGACCCCGCCCTCGGCCGTGTGATTGTAGACGACGTCGAGGAACACCTTGATGCCGCTCGCGTGGAAGGCGGCGACCATGGCGCGGAGCTCCTTGGTCGGTCCTCCCGGGGACGGGTCGGATGCAAAGCGGCGGTCGGGCGCGAAGTACGAGAGGGTCGAGTATCCCCAGTAGTTGGCGCTCTGGGGGGCGGCGTCGTTCTGGTCGTTTTGCGTCTCGTGGATGGGCAGAAGCTCGATGGCGGTCACCCCGAGCGCGGCCAGCGTCGTCGCCTTCGTGGCCGCGCCTGCGTACGTTCCGCGAAGCGCGGCGGGGACGCTGGGGTCGTTCATCGTCAGGCCCCGGACATGGACCTCGTAGACGACGTCGTCCTTCAGAGGGCGCGAGGGCGGAGCGCCGACGTCGGTCGTATCGGGCGGGAAGGCGATCGACTTGGGGGCCAGCTGCCCGTCGTCGAGGTCCCGGGACGTCGCGCCCGTGTCGTAGGGCGCCGACGACAGCGCGCCGGGCTGCAGCGGGTCGTGGGACAGCTCGCGCGCGTAGGGATCGATGAGGAGCTTGTTCGGATCGAACCGGTTTCCCTGCCCATCCACGTCGGCGACGAAGCCGGCGGCCGAGCCCTTGGTCCAGGCCGGGTCGGCGGTCCAGTTCGGCCCCCAGGCGCGGTAGCCGTAGAAGACCGGGCCCGTGATCCCGACGGCAGCGAGCGCGGTGTGCGTCACGTCGGCGGCCCAGGGCTGTCCGGCCGCAGCGCGTGTCATCGGGTAGCGCGCCACCTCGTCGGCCCCGAGCGATGCGGTGTAGACGTCGACCTCCAGCGCCGTGGCGGCGTCGGCGCGCACGCGGAAGTGAACGGCGCCGGTGCCCCAGGTCGCGCCGAGCGCGAAGGGACCCGTGTCGCCGCCGTCCGCCGGGCCGTTGCCGTCTTCCGGTGCATCCGAGGACGAAGCCTCTGGATGTACGCCCCCGTCGTCCCCGCCGTCGTCACCGGGCGGAGAGACCGCGGCGCCGTGGGACGTCGAGCCGCAGGCGAGGAACAGCCCGAGGGGGAGCGCGAGGAGAGCGCCCGGTCGCATGGTCGTGACTCGTACCCGAGTGACGGAATGGGGGCGTGTCTCATCGACGTCGCCCGCCGCCCTCACCGCCCGAGCGGAAGCTTGAACCCTTCGTGGCTCGGGACGAAGCCGAGGCGCGCGTAGAACCGGTGCGCGTCGACACGCCGCTTGTTGCTCGTGAGCTGCACGCGGTGACAGCCGCGACGCTGCGACTCTTCGATCGCGTACCTCATCATCGTCTCGCCGATGCCTCGCCCGCGCATGTCCGATGCGACGTGGACCGACTCGATCACCGCGACGCGTCCCCCGCGATGAGCGAGCTGGCGCTGGACGAAGAGCTGGAACGTCCCGACCACGCGCTCGCCGAGCCTCGCGACGAAGAGGCCCCCTGCACCGCCGGCGATGTCGTCGAACGCCTCGAGATAGGGCCCTAGATCGCCGTGGCCCGCGGCCTCGGGGGACGCGCCGAGGGCGTCGTCCGCGAGAAGATCCAGGATGGCGCGGACGTCGTCCCGGGTCGCGGGGCCGATGACGGCGGAAGCGATGGCGCTCAGCCCTTCCGGAGCAGCTTCTGCGCGTAGGTGTACGCGGTCACGGCCGCAAGGATGTGGCAGATCCACCCGAGCGTTCCACCCGAGCCGATCCACAGCCCCGGCGTGACGATGAGCCAGAAAATCCCCCGCAGAAACTTACCGTTGTAAAACTGGCCCACGCCAGGGATGACGAAGGAGAGGACGGCCGCGACCCCGGGATTCGACACGTGTCGGTCGGTCATGGTGCTGGCGAGAGGGTGCGCACGGGGGGACCGGCGCGCAAGGGTCCGGGCATGGCGCCCGATGAATCACACGCCGCAGTCCCCGGAAGGTCGACTAGCCTGCCGGCCCGATGAACAAGACCCCCCGACTCCTCCCCCTTGCCGTCCTCGCCGTTGCGTCGCTCCTCGGCGCCTGCGTTCCCGAAGGCAAGTACGACGCCGCGGTGAAGGACGCGAGCGACGCCAAGACGGCGCTGGCGGACCAGCAGAAGAAGCTCGACGCCCAGGCTGCCCAGCTCTCGCAGTGCCAGGGCGACCTCGCCGCTTGCACGGGAAAGCCTCCGCCCCCCGATCGCTCTGCCGACCTCGCCGCCCAGCTGGAGGAGCTGCGAAAGCAGAAGGCCGCGGCCGATGCGCGCGCCGCTCTCTTCAACGAGTTCGTCGCCAAGTTCCGCAAGATGATCGACGCCGGGCGCGTCAGCATCCACGTGCGCCACGGGCGCATCGTGCTCTCGCTCCGCAACGACGTCCTCTTCGACGAGGGCAAGACCGACCTCAAGCCCGCCGGCAAGCAAGCGCTCACGGAGGTGGGCCAGGCCCTGCGGACCGTCTCGTCGCGGTCGTTCCAGGTCGCCGGCCACACGGACAACCTGCCCATCCGGAGCAAGGAGTTCCCCTCGAACTGGGAGCTCTCGACCGCGCGCGCGGTCGTCGTCGTGAAGTTTCTCTCGCAGCAGGGCGTGAACCCCTCGGCGCTCAGCGCGGCCGGCTACGGGGAGTTCGACCCCGTCGCTCCGAACAACGACGCCGCAAACCGCACGAAGAATCGACGCATCGAGATCTCCCTCGTGCCGAACATCGAGGAGCTCATCTCCCTCCCCGAGCTCAAAGGCGTGACCGACAAGACGGCGCCGTGAGCCGCGACGGCTGACAAGCAAAGGCCCCCCCGTGCTCGGAAGAGCGCGGGAGGGCCGTCTGCTCCGGATCCGTCAGCGCCAGCCGCCTTCGACCCATACGTGACCGCGCGGAGTGCGGTCCCAATGGCCGGGGTACCACGTGCGGCCATGGCGATGATCCCAGTGGCCGCCGACCCAGACGTAACGGCGACCATCCCAGCGATGATATCCCGGGACCCAGAAGTCGAAGCCCGCGGGGGGCGGCGGTTTGACCTCGACGACGGGCGGCGGCGCGGGCGGGGGTGTCGCGAGGGCGGTCTGCGCCTCGGGCGGCGTCGCTGCCGCGGTGTCGGAGGGGGCCGCCGACGCCGTCGGCGCCGGCGCGGTGTCCGCCGCGCTCACCGTGGGCGGCGGCGCAGTGGCGGCAGCCCCTGCCTCCGGAGCCGTATCGGCTGCCTTCGTCTTGCACCCGACGAGCGGCGTCGCCATTGCGGCGCAGAGAAGGGCACACACTATATGAACTTGAGCTCGCACCATGGTTTGGTTCCTCGGGCCTGTGGTGTGACTGAAGAGTCGCCTAGCGTCGCCCCCGCGCGCCCTGGGCGCAAGTATTCCCCCAACCGCGTAGTGGGCACCGAACGAAATTCAGACACCATACAAACACGAAAGACGAGAAAAAGGGGGAGCGCATTCAACCGCCGTCCGCGCACCGACCCCCGCCCAGGGCCGCCTACCGCGGGCGCGCGGCCGGGCGCGCCTTGACTCGTGGGCCCCAAGATGGGCGCTCACTCCTCGCAAACGAGCTCACCGCCCATCTTGGCGAGGATGAAATCGGGCGCCGGGCAAGAAACCTGGCACGTCGCGCCCGTGCAGCCGGGGTCGCTGGTCTTCGGCAGGACATAGCCGCAGCCGCCCGGGCCGCAGGACCACGCGATGCCCGAGTCGGCGTCCCTTCCGCTGACGGCCGGTGCCGCGAGCACACACGCCCCCGTCAGGTTCACGAATCCGGCGGGGCACTGCCCGGCGACCGGGCACACGCCGTCGTGACGCGGGCTGTGATCGGGGCAGGGCGAAGCGCAGGTCGCGCGGATGCTGTCGGGAACGAGGCCGGACGCGCAGGTCGTCTGCGCGCGCTGGCGGAGCGGACGGCTCCCGGCGGCGCGGAGGAGCGGCTCGGCGTCGATCGCGACGAGCTCGAGCGACCACCGGCGGAGCGTCGTCTCGTGGATCCACGCGTACCCGCCGTCGCCCCACCCCGTTCCCCAGCTGTTGTGCAGGAGGAAGTACGTCCCGTGCGCGAAGTGCGCGTATCCGGCGATGACCATCGTGTGCCCCGTGCCGGGTCCGGCGGACCTCTCGTAGTCCGGCACGTACCTCGAGCCGGCCTTGCCCTTGGGCACGAACGCCGAGGGGGGCTCGATCGTCACCATCACGTCCTGCCCGGCGGCGAGCTTTGCTTGCAGGACGAGCGGGTCGGCGGAGCCGCCGATGTACTCGACCTCGGTGAACTCTCCGACGACGGACGCCGCCACCGAGCGCGCACGGGCTTGATCCACTGGGTGGTTGCAGCCCTCGCGCGGTGGTCGGGGGTACTCCTTGCAGGGCACCCACGAGATGGCCTCCGGCGCGCTGTACGGCCACTGCTGCTCGGGTCCGAGCTTCTGGCCGACGTTGGCCGTCAGCGATGTCGTCACCTCCGGCGCGTGGTAGCGCGCCCAGATTTGCATGACGCTGACCGAGGGGTTGCCTCCCCCCCAGCGCGCCAGCGCGTGGTCGATGGCCGCTGCGGTGGCGAACGCCGTGCACGCGGGGGCGTTGCTCTGATCACGCACCGGGCCCTCGGTGCCCTCGACGCGATGGTCGACCACCGCCGGCAGCACCGAGAGGTCGTGCCACAGGAGCTTGCGAGGGACGAGCGGCACGGCGCTCCCGCTGCGATCGAAGAACAGCGCCTCGGCGGCGCACGCGAGGGGCGTCGCGCCCGAACCGGTCCACACGGCGTGGCACGAGTTTCCGTCGAGCACGCCCGCCGGCGGGGACGACGGCGACTCGTGCGCGGCGAGGGCGGGCAGGTCCGGCAAGGCCGGCACCGGGACATGGGGCGTGCGCAGAGGCGGCGGCGCCCTCGGCGCGGTGACCTCGCTCGCGGCCAGCTCGGCGGGAGGACCGGCTTCCACCACGGTCGGGTCGGGGTGCACATCGCACGACCAGGCAGGCGCGACCAGAAGACAGAGGAGCGAAGCAACCCCGCGCACTCCGGGATGATAAGGGGGCTCCGCCGTCACTGGCAGCAGATCGTGCTCACGCCCAGCAGGCTCGCGTCCGCAGGTCCCGGCGCGGCGCTCGACGAAGAGCACGAGGCGTCGGGGGGTACGAGGTCGACCACGAGGCTCTCGAAGTCCTGGGTCGTGCTGAGCTGGTTGCACGTGCCGACGGGGTACGTCGTCGAGGATCCGGAGTCCGCGCAGGAGTCGGCGGTGAACACCGTGACCGTGCCTCCGCAAGTGCCGGGAGGGCCGGCCTCGCAAGGGCACGCCGGACAGCCCGGATCGGCGCCGGTGCCCGCCTGCGCGAGGAGCGTGAAGCCGAAGGGGCAGGGGACATCGCCGGCCGAGAGGACGCATCGCGGAGAGGTCCCGCAGTAGTCGGCGCTGCAGCCCGGGAGACAGACGGTGAGCGGGTCGGTGGTGACGCCGGTGCCGGCGTCGTTGGGGACGAAGCAGCCGACGGTGCCGGTCGCTGAAGGAGGGTTCGCTTCTACGTGCTGCGCCTGGGCGGCGGTGCACACCCCGGGGGACGCGGTGACGAGGACGGGGGAGTCGTTGCAGCCGTCGCCGCTCGAGACCGGGACGGAGCCGTCGCAGCCGAAGGAGCCCACGATCTGGCAGGCGCCGCACGCGCAGCCGCCGTCGCCCACGCGCGGGTTGACGAGCAGCGTCGCCGCGTCGAAGCCCGCGCCGCAGCCGGCGTCGGTGACGGTGACGGGCTGCCAGCCGGTGGCCAGAACACCGAGGCATGCGGCGTCGAGCGCGACGCAGCCAGGAGGGACGCCCGTCTCGTCGGACGCGCCCGCGTCGTCCCCGGACATGCTCGCGTCGAAGCCCCCCGCGTCCAGGGACGTCCCGAGGCCGCCGAGCGGTAGCCCGCACGCCGCCGTCCACGCCCCGGCGATCCCCGCGCCAGCGACGACCGCGATGGCTGCGAGAAGGCGCGTGCGGCGGGCCACGCCCGAGTCTAGCGCGACGCGTCGGGCGAGGGCAGAGGCGCTTCGATGGGGCGCGAGTTCCGCGGTACTCTGTCGGGATGGCCGAAGGGGAACCCGTGAAGCGACCCCTCGGGGGCTTCGGCGCGGGCGTGACGCTCGTCGTCGGGTGGGCGGTCGCCATCCTCGCGAACGTGCGCCTCCACGATTACAACACGCTCTTCGGGCATCTCCACAACGGGATCGAAGACGCGATCTACCGCATCTTCTCGGGGTTCCCCGCGCTCCAGGAGGTCGTCCACCGGTTCCACCTCGCGACGGAGAGCGCGCTCCTCGGCGGCTTCGCCATGGCGCTGGCCGCGGGCACGCTGCTGGTGCCGCTCGCCTTCATGGCCCGGATGATCGCTCGCGCGCGCCTGCGAGCGGGGCACCCGGATCCGCTGGACCGCGTCCGGCGATGGACGTCGCGGCCGGCGCGACGGGTGGCCCTCGTGGCGGCGTTCCCGGTGCTTTCGCAGGCGTTCATGCTCTACGAGATCATCGTCCGCGAATTCGGGGCGTGGAGTCCCTCGTACTATTTGGTCGCGGGGTTGGTGGGCGGCCTGGCGCAGCTTCCCTTCGCACGGGGGGCTCTGCGGGCGCTGCTGGCACCGACGCTCGCCGTGCGGTCCACGGGCGACCTCGCCCCTGTGGAGATCGGCGCCGACGAGATCCGCTTCAACGCCGTCGCCGTCACCCGCGAGAGCCAGGCGGCGGTCGCGGCCCTGGCGGCGGTCACGCTGGGCGTCGTGGGCTGGCTGATCAGCCTTCCGACGCTGGCGCTCTTCAAGGATCCACGCGTCTTCACCGTCCTCCCCGTGTACATCCTCGTCGCGGCCGGAAGCGCCCTCGTCTTTCGCGGCGCCTCGCGCATCTCCGTCGGGGTCGACGGCGTCTACGTCGGGGGAACCTCACGTCCGCGCTTCTTCGCCTACAGCGATCTCGACGAGGCTCGCGTGAAGGCCGGCGACATCGAGCTCGTGCGCGGCGACCGCGTCGTCCTCCGGCTACAGCTCCACGGCGAGGACGCAACGCGCCGCGACGCCATCATGGCCCGCATCCATGAGGGGCTCGCCCGCGTGAAGGACGTCGAGCGCGACGCAGCCGCCAATTTCGTCACCTCGCGGTCGACCGACAAGGTGGCCCAGTCCGCCCGCGGCGGGGGCGACTACCGCATGCCGTCGGTCTCGCACGACGCGCTCTGGTCGCTCGTCGAGGGGTCCGCCGTCGCCGCCCCCACGCGCACCGCGGCCGCCGAGGCGCTCCTCAGCACGGGCGGCATCCCTGAGCGCGAAAGGCTCCGCGTTGCGGCGGCCCACTGCGCCGACCCCCACGTGCGCGTCGCCCTCGAGGAGCTGGCCGACGACGCGGTCGACTACGGCGAGCCGCAGACCAAGACGTCGAGATCGCCGGCGAGGATGTAGCCGCCGCTCTGCAGGTCGATCTTCATCTTGCCGACCGCGTCCTTCTTCGTCGGCGCGGAGACGACCGTCACCAGGCCCGAGGGCTTGAACGTGGGCGACACCTGCTTCTTGCGGAGGAAGGCGGCCTCGCCGAGGTTCGCGCCCTTGGCGCGCCGCAGGGCCGAGAGGTCGGTCTTGTACCCGTCTTTCCACGGCACCGTCAGCAGCATCGAGGCATCGGCCGACTTCGCGTCCGCGAGGCAGTCGCTCCCCTCGTGGATGACGATGAGCACGCGCCCGTCTTTCTGCACGGGGCCGGCGAGCTGCGCGACCTTCGGCGAGAACGGCTTGCCGTCGATGTCGCCCGTGGCGCCCGGAACCGGGTGCACCACGGCGGGGGTCGCGGCTGCCGCGGCGGGCGCCGTCGTTCCCGCGGACGAGGGAGCAGCGTTGTCGGTCGCAGCAGTCGGCGTCGACGCGGAGGCGGGCGTCGCGGCGGCCGACGAGCCGGACGACTCCAGCGACGAGGTGTCCGCCTCGGTGGCGGACGGCTTCGCGGTGCTGCCCCCGCACGCGACCAGCGCGAGCACGGAGGACACGACCAGGGACGAGCGCAGCGAGAAACGCATGGGAAGCAGCCTATGCTCCCGGTGTGCTCTACGTCTACGTCGCCGCGGCCATTGTCGGGCTCGTTCTACTCGCGGCCTCGCTCTTCGGCGCGGGGCATGATCACGCTGCCGGCCACGACGCCTCCACCGACGGCGACGCGTCGCCGATGCTGGCGCTCCTCTCCGTGCGCGTATGGACGTACCTCTTCGCCTTCGGAGGCGCGACGGGGGTGCTGCTCCGTTATCTCGGCCACGAAGGGGAGCCGACGTCAGGCATAGGGGCCCTCGTCGTCGGCGTGCTCGCGGCCGCGATGGCACGCGTCGTCATCGGCCGGGCCTCGCGAAGCGGCGCGTCGGGCACGGTGCGATCGACGGATCTGGTGGGGAAGTCGGCGGCCGTGCTCGTGCCGTTCGGCGGGGAAGCGACGGGAAAGGTGCGCGTGCGCGTCGCCGGGGCCGATGTCGACCTCCTGGCGACCACCGAGGACGGCCAGCCGCTCGACCGGAACGAAGAGGTGCTCATCGTCGAGGTCCGCGAAGGCGGCTCGGCGCTGGTGACCCGCATGCCCACTTCCAAGTGAGCGGGGAGACCCTAGTCCAAGGAAAACGTGCAGCAATCCAGCGGGTTGCGAGGTGCGCTCGGGGGAGGAAAGAACGCCGGCGCGACGCTTCGACCTTCGGTTGCGTCGTCTTGTCGACCGAATGCCTCATCTTGTCTTCGAGGCGACACATCGTCTCGACCGACTGCGCCATCTTGTCTTCGAGGCGCCGCATCTCGTCGACGGGATGGTGCGCCTTGAAGACGAGACGACGCGCCTTCAAGACAGGACGACGCATCTCGTCGACAAGCTGCGCGACTCGGTCGACAAGGCGTGTCGCGTTGAAGCCGAGACGGGGCATCTTGTCTTGGCGATGCGTCGTCTCGAGCCCAAGACGCCGCTTCCGACGACTCGGGAGCGTCATCGTCTCGACAAGACGACGCATCTCGTCGAGCCGATGCGCCATCTTGTCTTCGCGACGGGTCGTCGTGAAGACAAGGTGACCCATCTCGAGGACAAGACGACGCATCGTGAGTTGTCGCTGCGTCTCCCGTCTACTCGGGAGCCGCTTTTGCTCTTCAAGACGACGCACTTGCTCTTCAAGACGACGCACTCGCTCTTCAAGACGACGCGTTCATCGAACGAGGAGCCGCTCTTGCTCGACACGACCACGGTTTTATTGAGCAAAATGGCGCTCTTGCTCGAAACGACGGCATCTTCGTCGACCCGCGAGCCGCATCCGGTTCGATGAACGCGGTGCCGAAAGGGGAACGAGCCTCGGCGAGAACACTCGGACACGCACTTCGTCGTCCCGCGTGACCACGAGGAGTATCCGATGCTCCATTGCGTCGACCCGACGGGGCGCCTCGTCTTCATCACGAGCGCCTCATGAGACTTCGCGCGGGTCATGGAGGTCTCGTTCGCGCGTGTGGGACACCGTTCGCACCGGAGCTTGGCCATCCAAGCCCGAGGGGATGCCAGGCATTGGTTCTTCTGGGCCAAGTTCCTCGCCCGAGGCGAACGGCGAGCGTCACTTCTCGTGCGCGTACGGACCTAGAAAGCGCTCGCCGTCGAAATGGATCATGTGCTCCGGCGATTCGGCAACCCACACCTCGCTCTCCCACGAAATGTCGCGGAGGTACCGCAGCATTGCCTTGCGAGTCAGGAAGGCGGTTACGTAGACGAGGCCCGCCGTCGAGCCGCCGAAAAGCTGGGCAAGCTCCGCCCTTCGCTTTGGGTTCACTGGCCCGTGACTAGTCACTGCCTCGATGAGCAGAAGCCAGTTCTTGTCCTTCCGGTGGACCGCCACGTCCGGCATCTTGCCGTGCGAGTCCACGACGACACGGAGTTTCCCGAGGGCCTGCTTGTCGAACACAGCAAACTTGTCGCCCGTGTCGCCCACGTAGATGACATGCGCCCCTGGCGCGAACAGAGGACAGAAGTCCTCGACGATCTTCTTTATGAGCTCGTTCTGCCCGCCAGGAGTGAGCTTGAAGACGCTCTCACTGACCGGCAGCGTGACTGGGATGCGAGCCATCTCGCGAGCCTGCGCGTACCGTGTAGCCAGCGTGCCCATCTGCTTCACGTAGCTGGCGAGATGCTTGCTCCATGATCTGGAACCGTAGGTCCTAAGCAATTTCAGAGCCTCTGCCTCGATCTGGTAAACGGCTTTCGGGCTGTTCACCGCCCGAGCAGGATCGTCGGGGTTGGCCACGATGAGGCCCGCGTCACGGAATTGATGCACCGTCAGCCTGCGAACGGTCTCGCGCGTGTTCGGTGCGTACGCCTTCCCGTACTGGTCTCTGATGAAGTCCATGACCGGCGTGATCCCGATCAGCGGGGACCCGGCCTTCGACCAGGCTATGTGGGGCTTCAGGTTCAGCATCGCGAGCAGCGTTAGTGCTGACCGCTCGTTTTGCTGTGCTCTCGGCAGGTCGAGCGCCTTGAGCACGGCCAACGCATCGTCCACCTTCCGCTTCCGTGCCAGGGGGTTGTCCATTGTTGCCAAGCCCAACACGGACTCCACCGCCTCGTCGAGTTCCTGTTGCGCGGAACCCGGGGCGACCGTAGCGCCAAGCTTCCTGAGTGCAGCAAGCGACGGGTAGCGCAGGCTTCGCAGATCGGTAGCGTTCACCTGCGTGTGCCCGCTGAACTGGCGAAAATACGCGTCTACGAACGTCGAGTTCAAGAAGGCAGCTAGGCCACGAGCGAGCACGGGGTCGATGCCCGCACCATCGGCGTGGAAAACGTTGAGGTGGTTCTCGAAGCCGACCATCTCGGCCGGGACGATCTCGGGATCGAAGATGGCAGCGACGATCCGACGCTTCTCCTCCTTCGACGAGAAACGCTTCGCGAGCACGTAGGTCCCGCCGGGCATCCAAAGGTCGGCGGTTGCGAGTGTGTTGACGAGAGCGTTCGGCTTCTTCCCCGGCTTCGGCCAGCGCACCACCCCGCCCGAAAAGTGCGTCGGGTAGATGAGCGGGTGTGTCTCTTTGCCAGGCTCCTGCCGTAGGTAGGGTCGCGCTCGGAAATCCACGACCCTCCCTGTTGAGACCGCGAGCCGTAGGTCCTTCAGCTCGAAAGGCAGGCTCGCATACGCATCGGCGATCCTGCGACCCGATTCATCGGGCACGAGATGGATGAACGACTCGGTATCGCCTGGGCGAACGATCTGCTCAAAGGGAACCTCGCGCTCCGACGGCATCTCGTCTTCAGGGCCCGAGCTTGCCGACACAAGAACCGAGCCCTGCTCGGCGCCCTTCACGAGGTGGAAGATAATGTTCTCCTGGAGCACGGCGTCGTCGGCGAACGCGGCCGTCCTTGACTCGAACAGATGTATGCGGCGGAGCGCTGCCTCCCGTAGGAGGAACTCGCGGAACGGTCGAAAGTAGGGCCCATTGCAGAAGCTGCGGGGTGTGATCGCGACCATCTCGCCGCCTGGTTCGAGGAGCTGGATCGCCAGCGCTACGAAGCCCGTGTACAGGTTACTCGTTTCCATTCCGACTCGCCGCAGCAGCAATCGCGTGGCGGAGTCCGAGTTCAACTTCCTGTACGGGGGGTTCAAGATCGCGTGAGTGAACCGATGCGCCTGCGCGAATAGCCCTGCGTCGAGGCTTTCGACCGCAGACAAGATGAAGTCGTCCGACTCGACCGAAGCGCTGAACGGCACATTGTGCTGCTTGCTCTTTGCGGCACAGGCGGAGAGTGTGCGCTTTAAGTAGCCCAACAACTGCGAATCGACTTCGTAGGCGACGACTTCGATCCGCCTCGGAGGACCTGAACGCTCATGCGCTTCTGCAAGAGCCGCCGCAAGTAGGCTGCCAACACCCGCGCCCGCATCGAGGAGGCGGGTCGTAGGTGTGAAACGCTCGAACATCGACGCCATGAACGTCGCGATGGTGCATGGCGTGAGATACTGGCCGAGTTCCGACCGTTGCTCAGGATCGAGAGCCGCAGACGCTTCGACACGAAGCAGGTCCACTTGCTCGACCAGGGGAAGCGCCGGGAGCGGGAGAAGCTGCGCGGTTGCAGTAGGCATCGGTCGACGACCCTCGACACGTCTACCTCGGTGTCCCCGAGATGCACAGCCCCCGCGACCAACGTTTCATCACCTTCGGACCGGCTGGCAGGTTAATCAGGTAGGACCGCAGGGAAATCGCATGAACACGCACAGGGACACCGAGAGGACGGGCTGAACTAGGTGTCGGTGTTGAGCCTCCCGGCCAGCACATGCCGTGCGGGACGCGCAGAGCGACCCTTCCCCGACGCCCGGCTAGGCTCGCTCGGCTTTCGTGCCGCAACCATGAACGCAAGTTCTTCTGAAACGTGTAGAACTACCCAACCGGCATGACCCGCTGGTCGCGAGCGGGAACGGCCCGAACGACCTGCTTTCCCTCCCGGACGCAGGTCGTTCGCTTTTTCCCCAGCAGGGGTAACCCCGCGTAACTAGTTGCGGAGCGGCTTGTTGTTCATGAGCATGTACTGCATCCGCTCCTGCGTCTTCGCCTCGCCGCACAGGCTGACAAAGGCCTCGCGCTCGAGCTCGAGCATCTCGCTCTCGGGGACCTCGTGGGATGCGCCGCTCACGCCGCCGCAGAGGATCTCCGCGAGCTTGATGGCGATCTTCGCGTCGTGCTCGCTGGCCTGACCCGCTTCGACCAGCGTGCCCACCATCATGCGCAGCGTTGCGACGCCGCTCTCGCCCGGGAGCACGTAGGCTCGCGGTGCCGGCGGGTGCCAGCCGCTCTGCGCGAGGCCCACGGCGCGCCCCTTGGCCTCCGTCAGCAGGCGCGCGCGATCGAAGCTGACGCCGTCCTCGCGGCGGAAGTAGCCGAACGCCTTCGCTTCCTCCGCGCTCGTCCCCACCTTCACGAGGGCCACGTTCTTGAACACCTGCGTGACGAGGGCGTACGTGTCGACCGTCGCGCCGTCGGGGACGCCTTCCATCGCGCGCCACAAGAGGTTCATCGTCCCGCCGCCGCCCGGCACGAGGCCCACGCCGACCTCGACCAGGCCCGCGTACGTCTCCGCCGCCGCCTGCACGTTCCCCGCGCCGAGGCAGACCTCGAGCCCACCCCCCAGCGTCATCCCGTACGGCGCCGCGACGACGGGCACCGTCGCGTACTTCATGCGCTGGCACGCGCCCTGGAAGCCGCCGATCATCTCGCGCAGCGGCTCCCACTGCTTCTGGCTCGCTGCCATCGCGACGAGAAAGAGGTTCGCGCCGACGCAGAAGTGCTCGCCCTCGTTGGCGACGACCATCGCGCGAAAGTCCTTCTCCGCGCGCGCTGTCGCCTCGTGGATCATCTTGATGACGTCGGCGTCGATGCTGTTCGCCTTCGTCTTGAACGTGAGACCCAGCACGCCGTCGCCCAGGTCCCACGCCTCGGCCCCGTCGTTCTTGAGGACGGGCGCGTCGCCCTTGCGCAAGAGGGCGAGCGGCGCGGTCCGCGGGTCGACGACGCGCTTGCGGTACTCGCCGCGGAGGAGGTCGAAGACGCGGCCGTCGTCGGTGTAGAAGCTCTTCGCGCCGCTCGCGCGCATCTTGTCGATGGTCGCCGGCAGGGCCACGCCGTCCTTCTTCATGCGGTCGACGGTGGCCTCGAACCCGAGGGCGTCCCACGTCTCGAACGGCCCGAGCTCCCAGTTGTAGCCCCACTTCATCGCGTCATCGATCGCCACCACGTCGTCGGCGATCTCGCCGAGGCGGCGCGCCGAGTAGGCGAGTGACCGCGAGAGGACCTTCCACGCGAAGTCGCCCGTCTTGCCGGGGGCCGCGACGAGCTTGCGGAGGCGCTCCTTCGGGTCCTCGATCTTGCCGATCTCCTTGCAGGCGTTGCGGATGTCCTTGTCGCCGCCGCGCGCGCGGTACGCGAGGGTCTTCGGGTCGAGCGTCTCGACCGTGCCGTCCTTGCCGCGCTTGTAAAAGCCGCCGCGCGTCTTGTCGCCGAGGAGCTTCTTCTCGACCATCGACCGGATGTACGCCGGGACCTCGAAGACCTTGCGGTCCTCGTCGCCGGTGAGCGACGCGTAGCAGTTCTCCGCGACGTGGACGAACGTGTCGACGCCCACGAGGTCGGCCGTGCGGAAGCTCGCGCTCTTCGGGTGCGCCATCGGCTCGCCGCTGATGGCGTCGACGTCCTCCGGCGCGAGGCCCTCGTCGAGCATCAGGTGGATGGTCGTCATCATCGCGTGCGCGCCGATGCGGTTGCCGACGAAGTTCGGCGTGTCCTTGCCGATGACGATGCCCTTGCCGAGGATGTCCTCGCCGAAGCGGCGGACGGCGTCGAGCGTATCGGGGCTCGTGTCCGGCCCGGTCACGAGCTCGAGGAGCTTCATGTAGCGGACGGGGTTGAAGAAGTGCATCACGAGAAAGCGCCGCCGGAAGCCCTCCGAGCGGCCGTTCATCATCTCGGCGATGCGCAGGCCGCTCGTGTTCGACGCGACGATGCAGTGATCCGCGACGAGCGCGTCGAGCTTCGCGAAGAGCGCGCGCTTCGGCTCCATCTGCTCGATGATCGCCTCGACGATGAGGTCGCACCCGCGCACCTTCTCGAGGTCGTCCTCCACGTTGCCGACCGAGACGAGGCGCGCGCGGTCCTTGTGGAAGAACGCCGCGGGCCGCGCCTTGAGCGCCTTCTCGAGGCCCGACGACGCGAAGCGGTCGCGCGCGGCGCGCTGCCCCTTCTCCGCGTCCTTCAGCCCGGGCGGGACGATGTCCATCAGGAGGACCTCGACGCCGGCGTTGGCGAGGTGAGCGGCGATGCCACTGCCCATGACGCCCGCGCCGATGACGGCCGCGCGACGGATCGGTTTGCGCATGTCTCTTTCAGCCTCCGAGGACCGGAGTACTAGCGCAAAGTCGTCTCCCACGCCCAGGCCCGGTCCGCCTGCCCGCGCTCGCGCGCGATCACGCGTTGACGGTGCCCTTCTCGGCGGCGAGGGCGGCCTGGACCGCGGGGCGCGCGTCGACGCGCTGGAAGAAGGCATCGAGGGTGGGGAGGTCGTCGAGGCCGACCTTCTGCGAATGCGCCCAGCGCAGCATGTTGTAGAGGTAGGCGTCGGCCACGCCGAACGTGTCACCGAGCAGGTAGGGCCGTGACGCGAGCGCCTTCGCGGTGAAGTCGAACCGCTTGCGCAGACGCGCTCGCGGCGCCTCCTTCGCGGCCTCGTCGTTGCCGAAGAGGGGACCGAAGGTCTTGTGGACCTCCGACGCGATGAAGTTCAACCACTCCTGCGCGCGGTACCTCTCCATGGTGCCCGCGGGCGGGAGGAGCTTGCTCTCCGGCTTCAGGTCCGCCACGTACTGATCGATGACGGCGCCCTCGGTGAGGCGCTGCCCGTCGTCGAGCTCGAGCACCGGGACGTACCCCTTGGGGTTCACCGCGTAGAAGTCCGATCCGTCGTGCAGCTTGTGCGCGGGCATGGCGACGGCCACGAGCTCGAAGGGGACGCCGACCTCGCGCAGCACGATGTGAGGGTGCAGGGAGCACGCGCCGCGGAAGTAGTAGAGCTTCATGGGAGATACGATGTCACCGGCGGCCCCGGCGTGGCGTCTCATTGCGCGGGCGGCGGGGGCGGCTTGGGGACGCTGATGGTGACCTTGGTGGTGACGCCGGCGCCGGACCAGCCGTCATCGGGCTTGTTGAACGTGAAGGACTGGACGGACGTGCCCACGCCGCTCGTCGTGTCGATCGTGATGAGCTGCGGGGCGGCCGCGGGCGTCGTGATGGCGCGCGTGAAGCCGAACACCGTCGAGTCCCACGCGCCCAGGCCGAAGACGTCGCCGAACCCCGTCCCGTTGCCGGGCCCCGTCGTGACCCCGCCCGACGTCGTCGCGCCGTAGATGCCCCCGAGGAGCGACGCCGCCGCCGTTCCGCTCGTGTACGCCGTCTTCAGCGCCGTCATGTCGACCGAGGCGAGGTAGTCCTTCGTGCAGTAGGAGATGCTGTTCGTCTTCCCCGCGGGGCACGAGCGGATCGTGGCGAGGCCCGTCGGCGTGTTGCTCGCGTCGTTGTAGAAGACGATGTCGCCCGAGAGGACGAAGTTGTTCACGCCGGCGTCGCTGGAGACGCTCTTGTCCTGACCGAAGCTGCCGAGGTTCACGCTCGCGCCGCTCGTCGTGTTGATCGACCAGAGGACGCCCGTGCTGTCGCCCCCGACGAGCACCTCGCTGTTCGGGTCGAGCGCTCCGGCGGGCGCGAAGGCGAGCGCGTAGAACTTGGCGGAGCCCTGGATGGTGGCCACCTTCGTGAGCGAGACCGTGCCTGGAGTCGAGGCGGGGAGCGCCGCCTTGTACACGACGGACTCGGTGTTCACGTAGACCTCGTCGTTCGAGTCGACGGCGAGATCCGTGATCACGCTGTCGGTCGACGAGTCGCTCGTGCCCATGAAGGGCCCGACGGCGGTGACCGCCTTGCTCATGGGGTCGACCGAGTAGAGGGTCATGTCGCTGTGGGCGTAGATGGTGTTGGTGACGGTGATGCTCCCGTCGCCGCCCTCGTCGACCACGGTGCCGCCGTCGCCCACGAGGCCGCTGCTGCTGCCGCCCGAGCTGCCGCTGCTGCCCCCGCTGCCACTGTTGCCGCCGCTCCCGCTCCCGCTGCTGCCGCCGCTGCTCGAGCCGCTCCCGCCGCCGGGGTTGTCCGTGAACCCGGCCTGGTTGGAGTTGGAGGAGCAGGCCTGGATGCTGGCGCAGAGCAACGCGGCAAGACCGATGGACGTCGCGACGATGGCACGCATGACAAGCTCCCTTGCGCATGCGTAGGCGGCAGGGGGCTGAGGAGCAAGGTCGGCGGGCGTCTCGCCGGGGTTCTCGTCCGTCCCGCGTGTAATGCTTCAACGTGCGGGTGTTGGGGGGCGAAGGCTCGCGGTCGAGCGGCGTCACCCCGCCAGGACGAAGCGGACCGCTGCGCCCACCGGGCGCGCGCCGATGGCCCCGAGCGATCCGGCGACGACCGTCGCGAGGACGGGGTAGCCGCCGGTCGTCGGGTGGTCGGGGCCGAGAACGATGGGGGCGCCCGACGAAGGCACCTGGAGGGCGCCCCGCACCATGGGAGCGGAGGGGCCGAGGTCGTCGCCGGCGCGGATGAGGACCGGGCCCGTCAGGCGGATGCCCACCCGGTCGCTCCGCGGGTCGACGCGGTACTCGTTCGAAAGGAGGAGGGCGAGGGCGTGGGGGTCGAATCGGTCGAGGTCCGGTCCGGTGACGACGCGAATCGCGCCCTCGAGGTCGAAGGCTGGCGGGGGCGGCTCCTTGCGCCGGGCCCCTGGCTCCCCCACGGGCAGGACATCGCCGCGGCGGAGCGCTCGCCCCTCGTGACCGCCGAACGCCGCGCCGAGGAGGGTTCCCCGTCCGCCGAGGACCCGCGGCACGTCGATGCCGCCCTGCACCGCCACGTACCGGACCCGCCCCCCTGCGGCCGTGATCCGCCAGGGTGAGCGCACATCCAGCTCGACGGCGATCCCGTCGTCTGCGGCGACGAGCGTCCCGGTGGGCCCGGTCAGCGTCAGCGCACCGACGACCTCCAGCCCCGCCGCGCCCTCCTCGTTTCCGACCGCCGCGTTCGCGCGCGCGAGAAGCTCGGGCACGAGCGGGCCCCCGGGAGGGACGCCCTCGTGCATGTGTCCCGGCCTGCCGCCGTCTTGCACGGTGGCGAGCCCCGTCACATCGAGGACCGTGATCAAGGCCCCGCCTCGCCGGGGGTGGTCACGAAGCGCACGCGATCGCCGAGCGACAGGAGGGCGCCCGTGCGCGGGTCGAACGGCGCGAAGCCGAGGGCCGTGCCGAGCAGGTGCCATCCGCCCGGCGACGCGGAGGGATAGACGCCCGTGTAAGGCCCCGCGATCGCGACCGAGAGCGGCGGGATGCGCGGACGAGGCGTCGCGCGGCGCGGCAGGACCAGGCGCGGATCGAGCCCCCGGAGATAGGCGAAGCCGGGGCAAAAGCCGATCGAGGCCACCTCGTACGTGGCGCCCGCATGCACCGCGACGACCTCGGCCGGCGACAACCCGCTAGCCGACGCCACCTCGGCCAGATCCTCGCCGTCGTAGCGCACGCGCACGACGTGCTCGCGAAGAGCCGCCCGGGCCGCCCCCTCGGCTCCGGTCGCCCGCATCCGCGAGAGCACGCGCGCGATCCCGTCGCGGGCCTCGTCTCGCGGAGCCCCGCGCGCGAGCACCACGAGCGCGTGCTGCTCCGAGACGACCACGTCGACGACGTCCGGCAACGCGCGGAGTGCCTCGAAGAGAAGGCGCCGGCTCCCCGCGTCGCTCGGCTCGGGCAGCCGCGCGCGCCACGCGGTGTCGCCGAAAGGCCGCAGCGCGACGTCCACTCAGCCTTCCCTCGCGCCCGCGTCCTTCGTGCCGGACGGCAGCCCATCGAGGGCGCTGCGCACGGCCCGCGCGATCGCCGCGGCCCCCGGCGAGTCGCCGTGCACGCACACCGTGTCGACCTCGCCGCTCGCGGCGAGCGCCAGCGCGCGCGCTGCCGCGACCGAGGGCTCGAGGATCAAGGCGCCGGCCTCTCCGCGCGGGACGAGCGTCCCGTCGGGGCGTGTCGCGCGGTCGGCGAAGCCCTCGCGGGAGAGGGCGAGGCCACCGCGCGCCACCGCGGCTGCGAGCTCGCCCCTTGCCGGTCCGAGGAACGTGAGGCCCGCCCCGAGCGCGTCGACCGCCCCGGCGACGAGCGCCTGCGCCACCGCCGCATCCTCGCGCGCTGCGTGATAAAGCGCGCCGTGCGCCTTGACGAAGCGCGCTGCGGCGCCGAGCCCGAGCGCCACCTTCGCGAGGCGGGCGCACTGCTCGGCCACCGTGGCTCTCAGGTCGGCCGCGCCCATGGCGATGCGCCGCCGTCCGAAGCCCTCACGGTCCGGGTACGACGGATGCGCCCCGAGCAGCGCCCCGTGCTTCAGACAGAGTCCCACCGCGCGGCGCATCGACGGCTCGTCGCCGGCATGGCCTCCGCAGGCGACGTTGGCGAGGTGCGCATGCTCGTAGAGCTCCTCCTCTTCGCCGGGCAGCTCGCCGAGGTCGATGTTGAGCAGCACCCGGCGATCCTAGCGCAGGACCTTCCCCCCCTCCGCCGCGAGCACGGCTCCCGTGCCGGCCATCTCCCGGACGATCTGCTCGACGAGTCCCAGGCTGAAGGGCTTCTCCACGCGGCGGTTCTCGACCTGGGCGAGAAACTCGGCCGTTCTCTCGGTGAACGCGCCGCCGGTCATGAAAACGAGCCGGCGCTCCATGCCGGGGTGCCGCGCGCGGAGGCGCTCGTAGAGGTCGATCCCGCCGGCGCCGGGCATGATGAGGTCGCAGAACACGACGTCGAAGTCGCTCTGCCCGATGGCCTCGAACGCCTCGGCCGCCGTGGTCGCCGCGATCACCTCGTGCTCGGGGGCCAGCAGCTCGCGCAGGGTGTTCGCGATGGGCAGCTCGTCGTCCACGACGAGCACGCGCGCGCGTCTCGTGTGGCGCGACGAGGGGGCCTCGCCCTCCATGGGCGGGCTCTCGCCGACCAGTGTGTCCGTCGTCGGGAGCACGACGCGGAAGGTCGTCCCTTCGCCCGGCTCGCTGTACGCGCCGATGTGCCCTCCGAGCGACGTCACGATGCCGTGGCAGATGGAGAGCCCGAGACCCGTCCCCACGCCGACCGGTTTGGTCGTGAAGAACGGGTCGAAGATGCGCGGCAGCACGTCCGCCGGGATGCCTTCGCCGTTGTCGAACACCTCGAGCACGGCGCGATCGTCGCTGTCCGAGCGGACCGACACGCGGATCTCGTTGTGCTCCACGCTCGCCTCCGGGAGCGCCTGGACGGCGTTGAGCAGCAGGTTGATGACGACCTGCTCGAGGCGCGCCTCGTTCGCCCAGACCCCGCGCGCCGGCTCGAACGACGTCACGATCCGCGCCTTGTGCCGGATCTCGTGGCCCGCGATCTTGACGCCCGATCGGACCACCTCCGCCAGGTCGACGCGCGTCCGCGTCTCGCCGTCCGCGCGCGAGAAGCTGCGGAGCTCGCGCACGATGGTCGACACGCGCTGGGCCCCGTGCCGCGCCTCGTCGAGCATCGCCGTCAGACCAGGCAGGCTCGACGGGTCTTTCGTCACGCTCGGCAGCTTTCGCGCGATCCACTCGAGGTTCAGCATGAGGTACGCGAGCGGGTTGTTCACCTCGTGCGCGACGCCGGCCGCCATCGTCCCGAGCGCGGCGAGGCGGTCCGACTGGACGAGCTGCTGCTCGAGCTGCTTGCGCGTCGTGACGTCCCTCGCCATCCCGAGGACGGACGGCTTGCCTTCGTACTCGAAGTAGACGCTGCTGATCTCGAGCAGGACGGTCGCCCCGTCGAAGCGACGGACGCGATAGAGCTGCGCCCCGAGCGGCGTCCGCTGCTCGATGACCGTCGCCTCGCGCTGCGCCCGGAGGATGGCCTGCTCCTGATCGAGGAGCGACGAGAGCGGCACGGCGTAGAGCGACGTAGCGTCCGGATAGCCGAGGACCGTCAAGTACGCGGGGTTCACGTAGACGAAGTGGCCGCCGCGGATGATGCCGATGGGCTCGGGCGCGCTCTCGATGAGCTCCCGGAAGCGGGCCTCGTAGCCCCGCTTCTGCGCCTCGGCCTCACGACGCGCGCTCGCGTCGACGAGGAACGCGACCACGGCTCGCCGTCCCTCCAGCGTCGCGTGGCTGGCGGTCACCTCGAGGGCGACCTCGCGCCCGTCCTTGCGGACCGTGCAAAGCTCGTAGGAGGCCTGCCCCTGTTCGCCGCCGGAGCGAAGCGCCAGCCGGTCGCGGATGCGCCTCTGGTCGCGCGAGGCGATGTGATCCATAGGGTCGCCGGCGAGTAGCTCGTCCACGGGCCATCCGAGCAGCTCGGCGGCGGCGTCGCTGACGTAGACGTGGCGCGGCACGGGCGAGTCCACGAGCGTCACGGTCACGCCGATGCCCGCGCCGCCGGCCGCCTCCAGCAGCGCGCGCCCCAGCACGCCCGCGTCGATCTTGGCCAGAAGCTCGCCGGCGACGGTAGACATCTTCAGCGAGAGAGTAACCGACGTGCCCTCTTGCGCGTACGATCACGAGAGGTCCCCCTTGAGCCCAGGCGACCGTGACGTCTTCTCCCCTTCCATGCAGCGCCGCACCTTCCTCCGTGCCCTGACCGGCGGGACCGTCGTGATGGCCCTCGGCGGGGGCGCCTACGTCCTCGCGGACAGCGAGGAGGAGAGGCGCGCCCGCGCCACGCTGCGGCCCGACGGCCGACCGCGCCTGCCGCCGAACCAGTACCTTTTGAAGCGCCTCCGCCCGATGGGCGGCGACGAGGGCGACCCCAGCCCGGGCAGCTGGAGGCTCCAGGTCCACGGCGAGGTCGAGAGCCCCTTCACGGTGGACTTCGCGGGCCTGCTCGCGATGCCGCAGACCGACCAGGAGTGCGACGTCCACTGCGTCACGAAGTGGAGCGTCCTCGGCGCGCACTTCACGGGCGTGAAGGTGGCGGATCTGGCGGCGAAGGCGAAGGTGAAGCCGGGGGCGCACCACGTCATCTTCGAGGCCGCCAACGGCTACACGTCGAACGTCATGCTCCGTGAGGCCCTCGCGCCGAACGTGCTCGTCGCGCACAGGCTCGAGGGGTCGCCGCTGCCGCGCGCCCACGGCGCCCCGGTGCGCGCGCTCGTGCCGGACTTGTACTTCTGGAAGAGCGGCAAGTGGCTGACGGGCATCCGGTTCGTGGCGCAGGACGTCCCCGGGTACTGGGAGACGCGCGGATACCACAACCATGCCGACCCGTGGAAAGAGGAGCGGTATGGCTGAGGGGCCCGTGGCGCACGGGACACCGGCTCCCGAAGGTCGCGCAGCTCCTGCGAAGCGAAGGAGCCGCTTTCCCTGGCGCGCCTGGCTTCGCGCCATCCACCGCGATGTCGGCTACTGCGCGGTGGGGCTCACCTTCGTCTACGCGCTGAGCGGCCTCGCCGTGAACCACGTCGCCGCGTGGGACCCCAACTTCGTCAACTCGACGTCGACCGCGGAGCTCGGCCACCCGCTTCCGGACGACGACGACGACGCGAAGGCGCAGGTCTTCGCGAAGCTCGGCGTCACCGACGCGCCGCGCGAGGTATACCGCGAGGGCGACGAGCTGGAGATCCTCTTCGAGCACCGCACCCTCCACGTGACGGTCGCCACGGGGCACATCGTCGACGAGGGCCAGAAGCCGCGCTTCTTCATCCGCGCCGCGAACTGGCTGCACCTCAATCGCGGCAAGAAGGCGTGGACGTACTTCGCCGACTCGTACGCGGTGGGCCTCCTCTTCCTCGCGTGCTCGGGCCTCTTCATGCTCGCCGGCAAGAAGGGCCTCTTCGGCCGCGGCATCTTCTTCGTCGCCGCCGGCATCGCCATCCCCGTCGTCTACCTCGTGCTCGTGAAGGGCTGAGCGGCCGTCGGCGCCTAGGGTTCTCGCGGCGGCTCGTCGAGCGCCCAGCTTCCGCGGCGCGTCGGGTGCTTCAGCTCCGCGCCGAGGACCTTCAGGAACATCTTGCGCGGCCACTCCTCGGCGCCCATCGCGAGCGTGTGCGGCGTCGGCACCTGCGCGTCGATGATGAGGAAGCCCCAGCGCGCGATCCGCTCGGCCAGGGTGACGAGCGCCACCTTCGACGCGTTCGGCTGCCACGCGAACATCGACTCGCCGAAGAACACGTGGCCCAGCGACACGCCGTAGAGGCCTCCCACGAGCTCGTCGCCCTGCCACGACTCGACCGAATGGGCGTAGCCCATCGCATGGAGCCCCATGTAGGCGCTCTCCATCTCGTTGGTGATCCAGGTGCCGTCCTGACCCGGGCGGGGGCTCGACTTGCAAGCGCGGATGACGCGCTCGAAGGCCGTGTCGTACCGCACCGTGTACGTCCCCTTGCCGAGGGCTCGGCGCACGGTGCGCCCCACGTGGAGGCGCTCGAGGGGAATGACGCACCGCGGGTCGGGTGAGTGCCAGAGGATGGGAAGCCCGTCGTCGTACCACGGGAAAATTCCGGAACGGTACGCGAGGAGGAGCCTCTCGGCGGATAGATCGCCGCCCACTGCAACGAGCCCCTCGACGGCGTGGTCCGGCGGCGGGAACACGAGCGCGCGAGACAGGGCGTAGACCGGCACGTGAACAAACATAGCGCTGACGCAACGGAGACATGACCCCACCTTGACTCGAGGCGACCTGGGCGCTTCGCTGACGGGTGACCTCGGGCGACACCTACCACGGGCGGCAAACATGACGATCGACCACTCGCACGAGATCTCCTTCGGTAGCGGCGCGATCGAGCTCGTGCCCGAGCCCGTGAGCTCCCGGTCGCCGAAGTCGGCGCCCCCACCGCTGCCGCTGAGCGCCAGCCAGATCCCGCCGTCGCGCGCCGCGGCCGACAATGCCCTCGCCGAGTGCATGTTCGAGCGCCTCGCCGCCGGCGACTACGAGGGCGCGTCGCTCGCCGCCGAGGCGCTGCTCGAGTATCGCCCACGCGATCAGGACTCGCTCGACTGCGCCCAGATCGCCAAGAGCGAGCTTCGCAAGATGTACACGGCGCGCCTCGGCTCGCTCGACCGCGTGCCGCACGTGGCGATGGGACCCGAGGCCATCTTCTCGCTCCAGGCGCTCGACTTCCGCGCCGGGTACCTGCTGTCGCGCATCGACGGGGTCTCGTCGCTCTCGGACGTCGTCGAGTCGGGCAGCATTCCCTCGCTCGAGGCGCTCCGCATCCTGTCGGAGCTCTTCCTGCGGCGCGTGATCGCCTTCGAGGGCGAGTAGCGCCTTCGAGGGTCCATCGATCGACGAGGGCAGAGGGCGGCAGAGGTCCTTCGATCAGGGCAGAGTGCGGCCGAGGTCCTCGAGGACGCGCATCGCGGCGTTGTGGCCGGAGCAGCCGGTGACGCCGCCCGCGGGGTGCGTTCCCGCGCTGCACGAGTAGAGGCCGGCGATGGGAGTCGCGTAGGGAAGGCGGTCCGAGAAGCCGAAGCCGTTGTCGACGTGGTGGATGTGCCCGCGCGTGATGCCGAAGTGCGACTCGATCTTCGGCGGCGTCAGCGGGAACGTGTCGACCACGAGGTCGCTCGTGCCGGGCGCGAACCGATCGCAGATGGAGAGGAGGTGCTTCACGTAGCGGGCCTCTTCCTTCTCCCAGCTCGTTCCGCCCGAGAGCGCGTAGGGGACCCACTGCACGAAGAGGGCGCTGTTGTGGTGGCCGTCGGCGTCCTTCATCGTCGGGTCGACCGTCGTGTGGATGTACCACTCCATCGTCGGGAACTCGGGGAGCTTGCCCTCCTTCACGTCGGCGAAGCTCCTCTCGAGCGAGGCGATGACGTCCTTCTCCTCGGGCAGAAGGTGAATCGTCGGGCCGTACTGGCCCTTGTCCTCCGGCAGGCACGTGAACTTCGGCAGGCCCCGCAGCGCGAGGTTCACCTTCATCGTCGTGCCGTCGCGAAGGTAGCCGTCGAGGCGCGTGTTGTACTCGGCCGGCAGGAGCGCCTTTCCCACGAGGTCGCGCATTCGGAACGGATCGGCGTTGCAGACGACGACCTTCGCGCGAAGCTCGGTCCCGTCGGACAGGACGACGCCGCGGACGGTCCCCCCCTCGGTGACGATGCTCTCCACCTTGCGCCCCGCCTCGATCACCGCCCCGGCCTTGCGCGCCGCCTCGCCGATGCGCGCCGTGACGACGCCCATTCCGCCCTTCACGATGGTGAACGTCCCGTCCGTGCCGGGCAGACGGCACATGTTGTGGTCGAGGAAGTTCATCCCCGTCCCCGGCGTGCTCCAGGTGCCGTGGATGCCGGAGAAGCCGTCGGTCACGGCGTACATCGCGCGCAGGAGATCGCTGCGGAAGTCGAAGCGCGCCAGGTAGTCGGCCACCGGCTTGCGGCAAAGGTCGACGAACGCCCGCCGCAGCGCGGGACGCACGTACCGCTCGGCGGTGCCCTCG
This sequence comes from Polyangiaceae bacterium, assembly GCA_036501935.1. Taxonomy (GTDB): domain Bacteria; phylum Myxococcota_A; class Polyangia; order Polyangiales; family Polyangiaceae; genus Palsa-1150. The sequence goes on from DASXZL010000080.1 coordinate 175,492, forward strand.
ACGGTGAGCGGCTCCTCGAGCCACGCGGGCGCGACGTCGTCGCGGAGCGCGGCGATCTCCGCGAGGAGAGCCTCGTTGGCCTTCCAGTCGCGCTCGGAGAAGAACTCGAGAAACTGCCGCTTCACGGCCTCGCGGTCGGAGCCGAAGAGGAGGTAGCGCGTGTCCTGCGTCGGGAGAAAATAATGCGGGTCGCGGCGCGCCAGCGGGATGTCGACGCCGAGCTTCGCGACGAGCTCGGGGGGCATGACGCCGAGGAGGTACGCGCCCGTCGACGTCGCCAGGCCCGGCGCCTTCGCGAAGGGCTTCTCGGTCTTGCACGCGCCGCCAATGGTGGCCTTCTCCTCGACCACGGTGACGCGGAGACCGGCGCGCGCGAGGAAGACGGCGGCGACGAGGCCGTTGTGGCCCGCGCCGAGGACGAGGACGTCGCTGCTGGAAGGGAGGAGCGGCATGTCGCGTGAGATACGAGGGGAGGGGCCCTCGCGCAACGTCCGTTCGCTCCAGGCCATGTGGCTCACACGGGACGGACTCCCGATGGACCTTTAGACCGCGATGCGGTCTCCCGCGGCCGGCGAGTGCACCGGGGGCGCCCCAGCCTTGTCCAGCAGCTCCGTCAGCGCCTTCTGCGGGCCCGGCTCGCCGTGCACGAGGATCACGTTCTTCAACCGCCCGCCGGCGCGCGCGTCGCCTACGAACTCGCTGAGATCCTTCTGGTCCGCGTGCGCGCTGAACCCGTTCATCACGACCACCTCGGCCCGGAGCTCGCGCTCCACGCCGAAGATCTTCACGCGCTGCCGCTTCTCGACGATGCGTCGACCGAGGGTGTGCGGCGCCTGGAATCCGACGATGAGGACGGCATTCTTCGGATCCTCGATGGACGCCTTGAGATGGTGCACGATCCGCCCTGCCTCGCACATCCCGCTCGCGGAGATGACGATGGCCGGGTGGTTGTCGGCGTCGATGGCCTTGGAGTCGTCGATGGTCGACACGTAGCGCAGCTTGTCGAAGTCGAACGGGGACTCGCTGCTCGTCACGAGGGCGCGCGTCTCCTCGTCGAAGCACTCTGGATGCAGCTTGAAGACGTCGGTGATCTTCACGGTGAGCGGCGAATCGACGTAGACCGGCATCGGCGGCATCTTGCCCTGGCGCTGCAGCGCCTTCAGCGCGAACACGATCTCCTGCGCCCGCTCCAGCGCAAAGCTCGGGATGATCACCTTGCCGCCGCGCCGGTACACGCGGTCGAGCACCTCGGCCAGCTTCGCGTCCATCTCGGCGATGGGTTGGTGCAGCCGGTCGCCGTAGGTCGACTCCATGATGAGCACGTCCGCGCCGGCCGGGCACTCCGGGTCCTTGAGGATGGGCATGCGCTTGCGCCCGAGGTCCCCCGTGAAGACGAGGCGGGTCTTCTTCCCGTCCTCGTCCGCGTCGAGCACCGTGATGGCGCTCCCGAGCACGTGCCCCGCATCGAAGAAGGTGAGGTCGATCCCGGGCGCGATGGTGAGCTTGCGGTGGTAGGGGACGCTGATCATCTGGCCGAGCGTGCGGGTCACGTCCCCCTCGCCGTAGAGCGGCGTCACGGGATCCATGTCCACGTGGTCGCGCTCGATCTGCTTGTTGATGAAGCGGGCGTCCGACTCCTGGATGCTCGCGGCGTCGGCCAGCATGGCGGCGCAGAGGTCGCGCGTCGCGGGCGTGCAGAAGACGGGGCCGTCGTAGCCGTTCTTCGCGAGCATCGGCAGCGCGCCGGAGTGGTCGATGTGCGCGTGCGAGAGGACCACCGCCGTGAGCTTCGAGGCGTCGACGCCGAGGTGCTGGTTGCGCTCGTTCGACTCGCGCCGCGGACCCTGCACGAGGCCGCAGTCGAGGAGCACGGTCGCGTGCTTCGTGCGGACCAGGTGCTTCGATCCGGTCACGGTGCGCGCGGCGCCGACGAATTCGATCTCCATGGCAAACCACGTTACACGGGGGTCCGTGCACCGCGTCTGCATCTTCACGGGCTCGAGGGACGGGACGACGCCGCGGTTCGCCGCCATGGCGCGCGAGGTGGGCGCGGCGATCGCGCGGCGAGGCTGGGGCGTCGTCTACGGAGGCGCCAGCGTGGGGCTCATGGGGGCCGTGGCCGACGCGGCGCTCGCGGCGGGCGGTGAGGTGCAGGGCGTCATCCCCGAGAGCATGGTCGCGCGAGAGCTCGCGCACCCGCGCCTCTCGGCGCTCTTCGTCACGAAGACGATGCACGAGCGGAAGACGAAGATGCACGCGCTCTCCGACGCCTTCCTGGCGCTCCCCGGCGGCTTCGGCACGCTCGACGAGGTCTTCGAGGCCATCACGTGGCAGCAGCTCGAGCTCCACGACAAGCCCATCGGATTCCTCGACGTCGACGGCTTCTGGCAGCCGCTGATGCGCTGGGTCGAGCGCGCCGTGGCCGACGGCTTCGTCCCCTCGGACTCCGCCGCCGGCCTGCACGTGCACGCCGGCATCGAGCCGATGCTCGACGCGCTCGCGCCGCGGGCCTGAGCCCGGGGGCCCGAGCTACCCCACGAGCAGCTTGAGCATGCGATCGATGAGCTTGCCATACGGCGGCCGCAACAGGCCCGTCGTGTTCACGCGCGCCTGACGGAAGACCGGCTTCTTCTTCGTGAACGACTCGAAGCCCTCGTGGGCGTGGTAGGCCCCCATCCCGCTCGGACCGATGCCCCCGAAGGGCAGGTCGTCCTGCGCGACGTGGAGCATCGTCTCGTTCACCGTCACGCCGCCCGAGATGGTCTCGTTCAGCACGCGCTCGGTCGCCTGCTTGTCGTGGCTGAAGAAATAGAGCGCCAGCGGGCGCGGATGCTCGTTCACGTAGTCGATCGCCTCGTCGAGGCTCTGGTACGTCACGATGGGGAGGACCGGGCCGAAGATCTCCTCCTGCATCACGGCCATCTCTTCGGTCGGATCGATCACCAGCGTCGGCGCCAGCTTGCGCTTGCCGGACGCCGCGTCGAGCGTCTCGCCGGCCGGGTTCAGCTCGACCACCTTCGCGCCGCGCGTCTTCGCGTCCTCGACGTAGCCTGTGAGCCGCGCGAAGTGCTTGTCGTTCACGATCGACGTGTAGTCCGGGTTCGCGAGCAGCGTCGGGTACATCTTCGCCACCGCGTCCTTGCACGCCTCGACGAAGGAGTCGCGCGACGCCGCAGGCACCATCACGTAGTCCGGCGCGATGCACGTCTGCCCCGCGTTGAAGAGCTTTCCTGCGATGATGCGCTCGGCCGCCGTCCTCACGTTGAAGTCCTTGCCGACGATCGTCGGCGACTTCCCCCCGAGCTCCAGCGTCACCGGGACCAGGTTGTCGCTCGCCGCGCGCATGACCATCTTCCCGACGCGCGTCGAGCCGGTGAAGACGAGGTGATCGAACGGCAGGCGCGAGAACTGCTCGCCCACCTCTGGGCCGCCCGTCACGACCGTCACCTGGTCTTCCGGGAACGTCTCCGCGATGAGGTCGTGCAGCAAGGCGGCGGTCTCCGGAACGAGCTCGCTCGGCTTGATCATGGCGCGGTTGCCCGCCGCGATGACCTGCACGAGCGGCGCGAGCGCGAGCTGCACCGGGTAGTTCCACGGCGAGATGATGCCGACGACGCCGACCGGCTGCGGCCGGAGCTCGACGCGCGCCGGCAGGAACACGAAGCCGACCTCGCGCTCCTCGGGCTCCATCCACTCGCGGAGATGCGCCTTCGTGTGCTTGATGGCGCCGAGGACGATGAACACCTCGCTCACCATGCTCTCGTGCTTGCTCCGGTTGCCGAAGTCGCGCGAGATGGCGTCGGCGATGGCGCCCTTGCGCGCAAGCACGGCCCGTTCGAGCTTCTCGAGCGACGCGATCCGCTCCTCGTAGGTGGGCGCGCCGTTCTTGCGACCGCGCTCCTTCATCTTTGCGAGGACGCGGTCGAGGGAGTCCGTGCTTCGCGCGGGTGTGTGTGTCGCTGTGGCGGGCGTCGTCATGGTGGGGAAGGATAGGACCCTCTTCGCCCACCGCAAGCCACAGCGCCTGGGGTGCGCTATGCTCGCCCGTTATCCTTTGCCCCCGATGGGGTCGCCGGACATCGCAGGAGGAGATTGAGCGTCGAACGCAAGCCAGGAGCGACTCTCCACGCCACGGTGGACCTGCGGGGCACCAATCCGCCGGAGAGCGGTGCCCAGCGCACCCTCGCGTCGCTGCTCGAGATGGCCTACGGCGGCGTGGACGAGGCGAATGCCGCCGTCGCCCAGGCGCTGGCCGTCGCCGCCCGCGAAGAGCTGCCAAGCTCGGGTGCCGAGCTCGTCGCTTTCGTGCGGGCGCACCTCATCGAGTCGCTGACGGACCACATCGGCCCCCGGCTGACGATGGCGCTCCTCGACGACCTCGCCCTCCAGCTCGATCCCGCCGCAATCCCGCCCGCGCGGGAGTCCGAGCCTCCGCCGTCGTCGGTGCCGCGGCCCGTCGCGCGCATCAACATGCACCCCGGCTCGTCCGAGCGCGTACGCGGGGTGAGGCTGGGCGTGCTGCTGGTCGACGCGGACCGCGTCGGGCGAACGACGCTGGCGCGGGCGCTCCTCCGCGCGCAGTCGAACGTGACGCTCGTCGACTCGGTGACCGATCTCGTGGCCGTCATCAACGCCGAGGAGGTCGTCGACGTCATGCTGCTCGACGCGGCGCACCCGGCGGCGCAGCCCATCCTCGAGCTACTGGTACGCAGCCGCCCCGCCGCGGCCGTCGTGGCGCGAGGCGGGGACATCGCGCGGACGCGGGCGGTCCTCGTGGACCTCGGGGTGGCGAGGTTCGACGTGCGGTCGCGGGAGGCGCCGGCCGAGGAGCTGATCGACGCGATGAAGCGCGTCGCCGAGGGATAACATCGGGCGCCGATGCGCCGCGCCGTCATCGTTCTCGCCGCTCTCGCCGCGTGCGACCGTCACACGGCCGCCCCGCCGGCGCCCGCGACCTCCGCGAGCGTCGCGGCGGCCCCTGCGGCGAGCGCCGCGCCGCTCGCAGGGGGTACGCCGTGCGGCGTGGACGACCTTCGGGAGCCCGTACCGCGGGATCCACGCGGCGCGCTCTCGTGCACGCAGTTCGACTCGCCGAGGGACGCGATGCGTGCGGCGCTCGCGGGGAACGCCCGGATCGTCGCGCTCGGCGAGGCGCACGCTCCGAAGGGAGCGACCGCGCCCTCGGCGGCGAAGCGCTTCACGGACGACCTCCTGCCGCTGCTCGCGGGGCGCGCGTCCGACCTGCTGGTCGAGCTGATGATGCCGCCGAAGGGGTGCGCCGACGCGGCGGCCGAGGTGCGGCAGAAGCAGGCGCCGGCCACGTCGCAACAGGCGCCGACGAACCAGAACGAGTACCTGGCGATGGGCGACAAGGCGCGCGCGCTCGGCATCGTGCCGGACATGCTGCGCCCCTCTTGCGTCGACATGGATGGAGTGCGCGACGCGGGGGACGGCGCCATCGAGGCGTCGCTCGAGATGATCGCGCGTCTCTCGACGGCGCAGGCCGAGAAGCTCCTCGACCGCGACGCGCGCTCGGAGGCCGACCGGGGAAAGGCGGTCGTCGTGTACGGCGGGATGCTGCACAACGACCTCGACCCTCCTCCCGAGCGCGCGAAGTGGAGCTACGCGACGGCGCTCGACGCAAAGACGGGCGGTCAGCTCGTCGCCATCGACCTCGTCGTCCCCGAGTTCATCGTGGACGACGCGACGTGGCGCGGATTCGCGTGGTTCTCGCACTACGACCGCGCGCGCCTAGGGGCGAAGACGACCCTCTTCCGCCTGGGCGAGAAGAGCTTCGTCCTCGTGTTCCCCGAGACCCGGCAGTAGCCCGAGCCTGCCCCCACCAACCGTGGGCCAGGGCTGGCCCCTCAGCGGCGCAGGGGCTCGTTACGCGGCTGCAGCTGTCCGATCTTCGGTGGAGTCGGTTTCGGAATGATCGCCACGAGGGGCAGGATGCCGAGCCGATCGATGTCGTTCCGATCGTAGATGCGATCGTCGAGGTTCGCGGACAAGAAGGCCGTACCGATCGCGAGGGCCATGCTCACCGCGAGCAGCGCCGCGAGAAGCATCGAGCGCGGCTTGGAGGACGGGCGAACGGGCAGGTATGCAGGGTCGAGGACCGAGACCTGGATGTTGCGGTCGTCCATGACCGAGCTCGCCGCGATGGATGCACGGAACAGACGCTCTTCGAGCTGCTGCTGGCGGTCGCGACCGTCGTTGACTTCCCGCTGCAAGCGCCGGAACTCGATCTCGAGCTCGGTCACGCCGCCGGATGCCAGTGCTTCGGCGTCGACTCCGGCGTCGGAGGGTGCGGCTTGAGAGCTGCTCAACGCCGCGCGGCGCGCGGCCATCCGCACCTGTAGGCTCGCGAGCTCCCTTCTCAGCGCCGCCTCGTCCGTTGCGTTGGCCGGGGGGGCCGGATCGTCATCCTGCTGCGCTGCTGCGTACGCGGCCGCGGCCGCTCGGGTCGCGGCGGCCTGGGCTGCCTCTGCCGTTTTGAGGCGATCACGTGCGGCGATGACGTCCGGGTGCTTGTCGGTAAACCGACTGAGCTTGTCCGCGAGGTCGCGTCGCGCGGCAACCAGCTCTGCGCTGTCCGGCGGCGGTTGAAAGGTCGCAGCGGGCTTCGGCGGAGCGCTCGACGGCACTGTCTTGCTGCCGAGCTGTCGCTCGATGCGAGCGGCCCGGGCCTGGAGCGACGACAAGACAGGGTCGCCGGTGCTTGCTCCGGCGCCCTGTCCCGTCAAAGGCGTCTTCGCTTGCGCCGGGAGCCCCTGAAGCCGCGGCATGTATTCCGGATGAAGGGCGACGAATTTCGTGAGGTCTGCCTCCTTCCGCTGGAGCTCGACCTCGTTTCGCTCTCTCTCCCCCGTGAGGAACTCCTTGAGCGTCTTGGCCTGGTCGGCACGACGCGAAGTGGTCTCTTGGATGACGCACTCCGCGAGACGTCGAGTGACCTCCTGTGCCTCTTTCGGAGTGTCCCCGGTGAAAGAGATCTCGTAGGTGTCGCCCTCTCGCGCACGAAAAGCGATGTTCTTGCGCATCTCTTCGACGGCCCCGATGAGCTCACCTCGGATGATGCTGCTTTGATAGAGATTGAGGTCGTTGATGATCGGCTCGAGGCTCGCGCGCGAAAGCAGTAGCTCGCGAAGCCGAGCTCCCACCCGGCGAGGCCCTTCGGAAGACCCCTCGTTGCCCGTGAGGTCGGAGGACCGCATCGTCTCCTGGTAGACGATGATCGTCTCCGAACGGTAGGAGCGTGGCCTCGTGAACACGTACGGAACCGCCAGCAAGACCCCCACCATGAAGACGGCGAGCCCACGTTTCCAGAACGAGATGGACCTGCGAACGACGACCATGAGGCGGTCCAGCTGGTCGCGAGTAGTCGGCGTCGCCTTCACGGAACCTCCGGGGGAGCATACCATGCGCGACCCCGGCGGTTCCTCGCCGAGCCTCAGGTCTCGTTCCTCCGGTCGCTCGAACGAGCCCGTTCCAGCACGTTCAGGATCTGTTGCGTCGATTGTTGCCACGTCAGCAGACCCTCCGTCGTGAAGGGGCCTCGTGCTTCGGCAAGGGACTCGGCAATCGCATTCGAGAGCGCCGATGGATCCTCGGGTGGAACGAGGCGGTTCGTCGTGCCTGCGGCGATCTCGTGAACCCCGCCGACCCGGGTCGCGACGAACGGGGTCCCGCACGCCAGCGACTCACGCAATACGTTTGGGACGCCCTCCGAGCGGCTCGCGAGCACCGTGAGATCGGCGGCCCGGTACCAATCGGGCAACGCCGACTGTGCGACCTTTCCGACGAACCGGGTGACACTCATGAGGCCGAGCCGCGCCGCGAGCGCCTCCAGATCGCCGCGGCTGGCGCCGTCGCCTACGAGGTAGAGCCGGACGTCGCTTCGCCGCGCCGCGAGGCGCACCATCGCCTCGAGCAGCACGTCGACGCCCTTGACGGGGAGCAAATTTCCGACGGAGACGAGGACCTTTCCGCCCTCCGGAATGCCCAGCCGCTGGCGTGCCTCGGTCGCGGGTCCTGGCGAAAAAAGGGCATCGTCGACACCCTGGTACACCACATGGACCTTGCTCGCCGGAATGCCCAGGCCTTCCACCGTGTCGGCGAGCTGTCGACCCACCGTGATGACGGCGTCGCTGGAGCGCAGAGCCCGGACGACGCTGCGACGTCGGCGTCCGGCGTGCCGGGCGAGGACCAGCACGTCGGACCCGCCCACGATGACTCCCGAAGGGATCTGCGCGCCGTGCGCAAAGCGGGCGGCGACCGCGCCGTCGGGATGCGCCCAGTAGCTGAGGAGGCAATCGGGTCGAAGCTCGCCCATCACACGCTTCATCGTGCGACGGCTGGAGATGGCCATGAAGACATCGTGCGCGCTCTGAAGCACGCGAGGAGGGTAGACGTAGGGAGGGTACTCGACGTTCAGCTCGGACAGGCCCGGCAGCGACGTCGGCGCCCCGGCTCGCTCGAGCCAGCTGAGAGGCGAGACCACGCGCACCTCGTGCCCGAGCTGCACCAAGGACCGACAGACGTGAAAGCAATAGATGCCGCGGATCGGGTTCCAAGGGCGCGGGAAGATCGTGCTGTAGAAGAGAACGCGCATCGTCACCCGCGCCGGAGGCACTCTTCGTAAAGCGCGAAATAGGCCCTCGCCATCTGTTCGGCAGAGTACGTTTCGAGCGCTTTCGCGCGCCCACGCTCGGCGATGCGTCCGAGCGCCTGGTCGCCCTCGAAGACGCGCCGGAGCGCATGAGTGAGCGCGGCTTCGTCTCCCGGCGGAACCAAGAGTCCCGTCTCGCCGGATCGGACCAGCGAAGGAATCCCGCCCACGGCGGTCGAGAGAACCGGAAGGCCGGCGGCCCAGGCCTCGAGCAAACCGATCGGAAGCCCTTCGCTGTCCGACGAGAGAACGAACCCGTCGGCGCTCGCCAGGAGCGCGGGAACGTCGTGACGTGCTCCCGTCAGGTGGACGCAATGGCCGTTCTCGAGCTGTCGCACGCGCGCTTTCACGTCGTCGCGAAGTGGACCGTCACCCACGACGATGAGGTGGCTGTCCGCGCTGAGGAGCGAAGCGACCGCGCGCAAGAGGAGTGCGTGGTTCTTCTCTTTGACGAGCCTTCCTATCGTGATCACCACCCGCGCTCCAGGGGGGATCCCGAGCTCACGCCGGATCGTCGCGCGCGCGTCCCCGGGCGCCGGGAAGCGCGAAAGGTCCGTGCCATTGATCACGACCCGGAGCTTGTCGCGAGCACACTCACGGTTCGCGCGGGCGGTGTCGGCGGTGGCGTCGGACACGGCGACGAAGACGTCGGTCGCGACCGCCGCGGCTCGCCGTAGCCAATGCGCCCCCCGGGTGACGGGGACGATCCCGTGCTTGCTGTGCACGACGACGGCCCCGGCGACCCTTCCCGCAGGGGCGCCGTAGATGAGCGGCAGCTCGTTGTGGGTGTGGACCACCTGCGTCCCATGGCCCCGAAACCAGCGCGCGAGGCGAAGGGGCAGCCCGAAATCGAGCCCCTTCGGGCGCTTCGGAACAGAGTCCAGCGTGTCGACCACCCGGCGGAGCTCGCCGCCGAGGGCGCCGTCCGCCCTGCTGAGCGACACCACGGCCACCCGATGGCCTGCCGCGCGCTGCAGCCTGACGAGGTCGAGCACGACGCGCTCCGCGCCCCCGATCTCGACGGAGGAAAGGACGTGGCAGATCGCAAGGGGAGTCATCGGAGCATCGCCGCCGGCGCGGATCGCCTGTTGCATTCTTCCGAGGGGCGCAGCCATGATCCGGTCAATGCGAGCGCTGGTCACCGGAGGTGCCGGATTCATAGGGTCGCACGTCGCGCATCGGCTCGTCGAGGCCGGGCACGAGGTCGTCGTGCTCGACAACTTCTTCAGCGGGTTCAGGGCAAACCTCGCCGGCATCGCGGACCAGATCCAGCTCGTCGAGGGTGACGTTCGCCATCCGACGACGGTCGAACAGTGCGCCGCCAAGTGCGACGTCATCTTTCACGAGGCCGCGATCGTCAGCGTCCCATTCAGCGTCGAGCGCCCGCAAGAGTCTCACGACGTCAACATCCAGGGGACGCTCAACGTGCTCCAGGCCGCCCGCAAGGCGGGGACGCGGAGGGTCGTGTTCGCGTCCTCGGCGGCGATCTACGGCGAAGAGCCGACGCTGCCCAAGACGGAGGCGATGCGCCCGGAGCCCATGTCTCCCTATGCCGTCGAGAAGATGACCGGAGAGCACTACCTCGTGACGTGGAGCAAACTTTTCGCCGTCGAGGCCGTCGCGCTCCGCTACTTCAACGTCTTCGGTCCGCGACAGGACCCGCGGTCGCCCTATTCAGGCGTGATCAGCATCTTCGTCGACCGCATCCTCGGTGGACTTCCCGTCACGTTCTTCGGGGATGGCTCGCAGTGCCGAGACTTCGTCTACGTGGACAACGTCGTGGACGCGAACATCCTGGCGGCAACACGCGAGCACGTGTCCGGCCGCGCGTACAACGTGGCCTGCGGGAAGCGCACGACGCTGCTCGAGCTCGCCTCGCTGATCGAGAGGGCCGCGGGGCGGAGCGTGGAAAGGCGCTTCGCCGAGCCGCGCGCTGGCGACATCAAGGAGTCCGTCGCCGATATCGCGCGCGCTCGCACGGAGCTCGGCTTTGCGCCGGTCGTCGCCGTGGAGGAAGGTTTGAAGCGCCTCGTCGACTACGCGCGAAGGACGGCGCCGGGCAGGTGAAGCCCGTCGAGGTTTGGTACGTGCGGACGGACGACGTCGCGGGCGACGAGCTGGTTCGCTCGTGCGAGCGGGTACTCGCCGCCGAGGAGCTCGAGCGATGCCGTGCATTTTTCTCCAGGAGGGATCGCCACGAGCACCTCGTGACGCGTGCCCTGGCTCGTGGCGTTCTCGGGCGGGCCCTCGACGTCCCTCCGGCTTCACTCTCTTTCTGCCGGAATGCATTCGGCAGGCCCGAGCTAAAGCCATCCACCGATTGGCGGTTCAACCTGACCAACACGACGGCCCTCGTCGCGTGCGCGGTCGCCCGAGGCCGCGAAGTGGGGGTGGACGCGGAGGCCGTCACACGCGCCGATGAGATCCTGGACGTCGCGCACCTCGTCTTCACCGAGGGCGAGCTCGAACGGATGGCTCACCTCGAAGCCGCCGCACGTCGGCAGCGCGCCCTGGAGCTCTGGACGGCAAAGGAGGCGTACATCAAGGCGCGCGGGCTTGGTTTCTCCCTTTCCCCGACGAAAATCGAGCTCGACGTGCGAAACGACGGCATTGGTCTCCGCTTTCTGGAAGACGTCGGAGACGATCCCACGCGCTGGATCGTGCTCGCGCGCTCGATCGAAGAACACGTCCTCGCTCTCTGCGTGGAGCGGTCAGGCGACGGCGAAGACGAGCTCTTCGTTCGACGAGCGAACCTCGGCGAGCTGCTTCGGAAGCGGACGGGGCTCCCGCGCGCCTCAGGGGTAGGTGGCGACTAGGTGCTTGGCCACGGCCTCGGCCATCAAATCCTGCGCGTAGAGCGAGGTGAAGAGGTGGTCGATACCCGTGAAGCCCACTCTGTGGAAGCGCTCGAGCCGCTCCAGCGCCCGCATCTCCTTTCGGTGGTGGATCTCCACATGCATGATGCCGACGTCCTGATCACCGACGACCAGCAGGGTGTTCACGCCGCGACCTATCATGCGACGCATGTCCGCGGGGACGTTTACGATCGGGATCGGCGAGCCGCCGCCCCTGGCGAGCGGGAAGGACCTTCGTCTGAGGCTGGCCGTGGCGGTCCGCAAGACTTGAGAGATTCTGGAGAGCTTGTCGCGCCACGGGATGTCCCGCCTCAGCAGCATGCCCCAGTTCTTCCTGGCAGAAACCGTTGCCGCCAGGTTGTGGACACGGACGCTCTCCTCCAGCGTGGGTATGTTGAACAACGCAAATGTTCTGGGATTGAGTATCAAGGTTCCCACGACGCGCTGTTCCTCGACGCCGGCACGAAAGGCGATATCAGCGCCCGAGCACACGCCGGCGACGACGAAGCGATTTATGTCGAATCTCGAGGTGATGTAGTCCATGGCGCAGCGGATGTCGTCGACGGCTCGAGGCGGATAGGGGTCGCTCTCGGTCATGCCGGCCGACACCAAGCTATCACCGCTACCCGAGAGGTCCGACCGGAGAACCAAGAAGCCCAGCTTCGACCACTGGCGAGCCATGCGTACGTACTGCCGATGGGGTCCGATACGCGTACCAGGACCGGCATTCACGACGATGATCGCCGGCCGATCAGGGCGCGCCAGCGGTGCGGCCTGTTTGGTGAGTATGCCGAACAAGCACCCGTCCTTTCCGAAGAAGACCGGCTCTTCGTCGATCTCCCGTCGTGCCGACGGGGCTACCTTTGCCTGTTCGCCTCCGGCGAAATGGCTATCGGGCGCGCGGAGATTATCATCGAACCATTTCGTGATATCGACTGCAATGGCCTCGTGGTCCTTCGGCTTGACGGCACGAAGGTTCCGATTCATGGCTTCTGGGAAGACATGGTAGTCCGCTTCGGCGCCGAGCACGCGCAGGCGCGCTACCAGGTTGTCGCCTGTCCGTTTCTTTCCCGCGGCAGACCCGGCGATCAATATCCGGCGGGCAGGAGCTGCCTCCACGGAGTGGAGACTGACGGCGCTCAGTGCGGCGATGGTCGCGTTGCTCATGAAGAACCCGAGGGCCTCGGTGCCATCGTTCGTCTCCACGGGCCGCTTCAGCGAAAACGTCGAAGGCGACAGCATGACGTACGCCTTGTGCGTGCGGACCACGTCCGTGACGAAGTCGGTCCCGCTGTAGTACGGGTCCCACAGCAACAGGCTATCGACGTCGCCGCGTCGAGCCGCGGCGATGAAGGCGAGCGTGCCGCCCAGCCGGAGTCCTGCGACGCCGATCGTCGCGAAGCCGCTCCGCGCGCGAAGCTCCTCGATCGCGAGCCCGATGTCGTCGACCCAGGTTGACACACGGTCCGGATCGGAGTCGACTCCGCCGGAGTCCCCGGTACCGTGAAAATCGAATCGGAGGACCGCGAAGCCGGCCTTCGCGAGGTTTTCGGCGAGGTGTCGGAGGGTGCCGAAGGCGCGCAACGACTCGTTGCCGAGAGTATTGCAGAGCACGACGCCGGCGTGGCGCGGTGTGGCACCGGCCCCGGCGTGGTACCAACCAAAGAGCGTGCGCGCGGGATCTCCAAAGTAGAAAGGATGAGCCGTTTGCCTGCTTGCCATTCGCCGTTGGGCCTCCGGGACCGTGGTGTCTCGTGTGAGTTCGCTCAAGGTCACTATCAATCACGCGTCTCCGTGCGCACGCTTTCTGCGCGCATCGATGGCGGCGCGCGCAGCGACGAGGGCTCTGCGAACGAGTTCCGGCACCGACACGTGCGTGACGCGAAGCTCGGTGAGTGGACGTGTGGCGGTCGCGAGCACCCTCTTGTAGCGGGTGTCTCCGCCCAGAAAATCGTACTCGAGGCGACCAGCCTCGATCGCCGCCCGGATGGCGTGAAGATGCAGCACGATGCCCGGGCGAACGCCCTTGGGCACGTCAGTGGCGCGGCCCCCCTGGTAGAAGAAGAGCCGGTTGTCGCGAACGATGCTGTAGCTGACGGCGACGGGCTGCCCATTCGCCAGGAGCCAGCGTAGATCGAGCTCGCCTCGGTCGAGGAGCATCGGCATCAGCATGTTGTGAAAGCTCCGGAAGAGCTGCGACGCGAAGACGCCGGCCTGGCCCGCGGCCTGCCAGCGTTGTTCGTGGAGTGCGTGGAGAATGGCCTTGCCGCGGTGAAGATCCTCGTAGGTACGGACAACTACGACCTTGCCGCTCGTGCCTGCCCAGCGGTCGAAATCCCGGAGGGATCGTTTGGCTTGGTAGCGGTGGTCGGAGGAAAGCGCGGCCAAGTAGTCATCCCAGCGTTGCGGGAGCGCGACGTAGGGGCACTCACCGAACACTTTGGTCTCGCACGCGAAGCCCCGGGCACGGAACGCCGGCTCGAGCGCCCGCACGGCTCGCGACCCGTCTTCGAGCGCCGACAAATTGATCTCGTGCCACGCGCCTCGTCTCTCGGCGAGGTGCGCCGCGAGCGCCTCGGCCACCTCTTCCTCTCGGCCGTGCGCCACGATGGGCCCGAGGTATTCGGAGAATATCTCGTCCGCGACGTCCTCCCCCGAAGCCATCAGCTCGAGCCGACGCATCGGCACGAGCCCGTGGTGCGAGTACCGCCGTTCCAGGAGCGGGAAGATGCCAACGAGCTCGCGCCCCGCCCGAACGACCAGCGTCCACATGCGCCGCCCGCCGAGCGGCCCAAACACGCGCCACCATGTGATGAGCCACGTAGGCGTGAGGGAGGGATGGAGACCCGCGCTGCGTCCGAGCAGCTCCTCCCACTCGTCGCGCAAGCGCAAGAGCTCGGAGAGCTCTCGGAGGACGGTGATCGTCAGTCGACGCTCGGCGTTGATCGGCCGAAGGAGTGTGGACATGAACCGCCAGCAATCTCGCTGAGCCGGAGCGGCCGCACAAGCCCCCGTTCGCTTGCTGCTCGTCAATCGCGCATGGTAGAGCACCGACGCAATCGTCGGGTCCCCGCGCAGCCATGCCGAACGCCGCTCGCGTCGCTGCAGACGCCCCCGATGCTTCCCCCGCGCCGCCAGCTCTGGCCCGCACTCTCCGCAGCACGATCCCAGCCCTCGACGGCGTGCGCGGCGTCGCCATCCTCGCCGTGCTCGCGCACCAGCTCTGCATCGACGGCTACACGCACGGCCGCGGCGGAGGTGGCGCAGTGGTCGAGTGGGTGCTCGCGCCGTTTCAGGCGGGTTGGGCCGGGGTCCAGATCTTCTTCGTCCTCTCCGGCTTTCTCATCACCGGGATCTTGCTCGACACTCGGCGCGCGGCCAATTTCTGGTCCTCGTTCTACGTGCGCCGCGCCCTGCGGATCTTCCCGCTCTACTACCTGGTGCTGCTCGGCACGTTCGTCGTCGCGCCGCGATTGTTCGATCTCTCGACCGCGGTGCTCGCGGAGCACCGACACCAGACGCTGTATTGGCTCTACCTCGCCAACGTCCCGGTGCTCACGGGCAACGGTGCCGTGGACTCACTCGGGCACTGCTGGTCGCTCTCCATCGAGGAGCAATTTTACCTCGTCTGGCCGTTCGCCGTTCGCTTCCTCGACGAACGCGGCATGGTGCGACTCTGCCTCATCGCCGTTTTCGCCGCTTTCCTCCTTCGGCTCGGGCTACGGCTGGCCGGCGCGAACCCCGAGATCGCCTACGAGCTCATGCCGGCGCGCGCGGACGCGCTCGCGATGGGCGCGCTGGCCGCGGTCGTGGTTCGGCGGCGCGAGTGGGTGGCGTGGATCGCGCCGCGGTTGGGGCGCTTCCTGGTGGCGGTGTCCGTGCTCCTCGCGGCGATCGCG
This sequence comes from Polyangiaceae bacterium, assembly GCA_036501935.1. Classification (GTDB taxonomy): domain Bacteria; phylum Myxococcota_A; class Polyangia; order Polyangiales; family Polyangiaceae; genus Palsa-1150. The sequence continues at coordinate 190,917 of DASXZL010000080.1, forward strand.
CTCGCGGGCGGGATGCTCGCTCGAAACAACGCCGTGACCCAGACTGCGGGGTACACGGTGGTCGCCCTCGTGACGGCCCTGGTCCTCCTCGAGGCCACGCTCGAGACGGCGAACGGGCATGGTCGCCTGGCCAGGACCCTCTCAGCGCCGCTTCTGCGGCGGTACGGCAAATACAGCTACGCGATCTATCTCTTTCACCATCCGCTGAACCTCTTCGTCGCGCGGCGCTTCTTCGCGCCGAGGTTGGCTGCGCTGTCCCCAGGGCAGTTTCTCGCGTTGCAGGCGGCCTATTTCGTCGTCGGGGGGCTCGCGCTGCTGCTCCTCGGCTCTCTCTCTTACAAGCTGGTGGAGAAGCCCATACTCGACCTGAGGCGTTTCTTCCTGGCGAGGGGCGCGGAGAGCCCCTCTGCATAGCCACGGGTGGAGCTCGCGATCAGGAGCGTGCCGGAGAAGCCCTGCCGACTTCACGAGCGTAGCGCTCCAGCGTGTCTCGCAACGCCTCCCCGATGGGGCGCATGGTGATGCCCAGCGCGGCGAGCCTCGGGCTCTGCAGGATACAGTTGGAACGCGCCTTGACGGCGAGCCCCCGCGCCAATAGCTCGCCTTCGGCGATGAGGTTGTAGCGGTGGGCGGGGTCGACGATCTCGCGGTAGAGGGCGAGCAGATCCCGGTGGCGCATCGTGCCGGGATTGACGACGTGAAAAACGCCGGTGGCGCGCGCGGAGAGCAGGCGGCCGATGACGGCGACCAGGTCGGCGACGACGGTCACCGAGTTCTCGACATCGATGACCTCCGGGTACGCCGCAAGCTTGGTGATGAGGTTGCGTGTACCGGGCGCGTCGTCGATGGGCATGCGCAAGCGGGCTACCGCGACGCCCGGCAGCCGTGAAAGGACCAGATCGGCGGCGTACTTGGTGCGCGAGTAAAAGGCGGTGGGGTTGGCATGGTCGTCCTCGAGCCAGCCGCCGGGCGAAGGCGACGGGCCGTAGAAGATGCAACCGGAAGCCAGGTGGACGAGGTGGATACCCAGCTCGCTGCATGCCTCCGCGAGGATCAGCGCGCCGAGCACGTTGGCGCGGTACGTCTCCGTCTGGTGCGACTCGCACCAGTCGACGTTGGGTCGGCCCGTCTTGCCCGCGGCGTTGACGACGGCCTCCGGGCGGGCCTCGCGGAGCGCGGCGAGCACGGCGGCCTTGTCGGTGACGTCGGCGCGGGACAGGACGGCACCGGGGATCTCTCGCGCCAGACGGTGGCCGAGGAAACCGGGGCCAAACACGACGACAGATGACATGACGACACCCTTCCCTGGCACTCACCGCGTCTTCGCGAGCTCGATACGGCAGTCGTCGCCGACCAGCAGGGACAGCGCGCCGTGGCGCGTGTCCCCGGGGTGCACCACCACCCTCCGTCCGATGAGCGAGTCCTCGAGGCGGTCGATGTCGGCGATCTGGCATCCTTCGAGGAGCACCGAGTGGTCGACCGCGGACCGCTCGATCGTGACTCCCGCCCCGACTGCAGTGAAGGGTCCAATCCGAGAGTCCACGATGCTGGCGCCCTTTCCGACCACCACAGGCCCCCGGATGGCCGAGCGCACGATGCGTGCCCCCTCCTCGATACGAATGCGGCCGCTGAGGCGACTCTCGGCATCCACTTCGCCACGGACGTCGTGGACGAGCCACGCGTCCAGCACGGTGTCGTTGGCCATGAGCAGGTCGTCCTTCTTTCCGGTATCGAGCCACCACGAGGTGACGCGCTCGAAGTGGACCCGCCCGCCGAGCTCGATGAGCTTGCCGATGGCATCGGTGATCTCCAGCTCGCCGCGGCGCGAAGGCTCGATTCGGTCGATTGCGTCGTGGATCGACCTACGGAACAGGTAGATCCCCACGAGCGCCAGGTTGCTCGTGGGCACCTTGGGCTTCTCCACCAGGCGAACGACATTGCCGGCCGGGTCGACCTCGGCCACGCCGAAGCACTCGGGGTTGGGCACCTCCTTCAGCATCACCGAGGCGGCGAGGTCCTTCCGGGCGGTGAACGTGCTCACCGCGTCCGCGATCTTCATGCCGATGAGGTTGTCCCCGAGGAACATGCAGAAGTCGTCGTCACCGAGGTACTCGCGAGCAGTCTTGACCGCGTGGGCGAGGCCGGCAGGGCTGGGCTGAAGGATGTAGTGGATGCGCGCGCCCCAGGCCCCACCGTCGCCGGTGGTGCCCCGGACGTCTTCGCCGGTCTCCGGAGAGATGATCATCCCGATATCGCGGATGCCGGCGCCCACCAGGTTGTCGATGACGTAGAAGAGCACCGGCCGGTTGGCCACGGGTACGAGCTGCTTGGCTCCCGTATAGGTCAGCGGCCTCAGTCGCGTGCCGGAGCCTCCGGCGAGGACGAGGCCCTTCATGACCGCGAGGCTCCGCCGGTGGAGAGCCCGAGGCGCTCGCGCTGGTAGATTCCCGCGCTGATGCGCGCGCACCACTCCCGGTGCCCGAGGTACCAGAGCACCGTCTCGCGTATCCCTTGCTCGAACGTGTGGGCGGGCTCCCAGCCCAGCTCGCGCCGGATCTTCTGGGCATCGATGGCGTAGCGCCGGTCGTGACCGGGCCTGTCCTTGACGAAGGTGATGAGCCGGCGGTGGCTGCCGGAGGGGGAGGGTGAGAGATCGTCCAGCAGATCGGTGAGGGTGTGGACGATGTGCAGGTTGGTCCGCTCGTTGAGCCCGCCGATGTTGTAGGTCTGCCCCGGTCGGCCCCGCGCCAGCACGAGTCGCAGTGCTTCGCAGTGATCGCCGACGTAGAGCCAGTCGCGCACGTTCAACCCGTCGCCGTATACGGGCAGCGGCTTGCCCTCGAGCGCATTGAGGATCATCAGCGGGATGAGCTTCTCGGGGAACTGCAGCGGCCCGTAGTTGTTGGAGCAGTTGGTGGTGATCGTGGGAAGACCGTAGGTGTGGTGATAGGCCCGCACGAGGTGGTCGGCGCCTGCCTTGGAGGCAGCGTACGGCGAGCTGGGCGCGTACTGGCTGTCTTCCGTGAACAGGCCGCTGGCGCCGAGCGAGCCGTACACCTCGTCGGTGGAGACGTGAACGAAGCGAAATCTCTTTGCGTCGGGCGCCGAGAGCGAGGCATGGTAGGCGCGCGCAGCCTCCAGCAGCTCGAACGTGCCGACGAGGTTGGTCCGGATGAAATCGCCCGGGCCGTCGATCGAGCGATCGACGTGAGACTCGGCGGCGAAGTTGACGACGGCCACCGGACGGTGTTCGCCGAGCAGCCGGGCGCAGAGGGCGCGATCGCCGATGTCGCCTCGCACGAAGACGTGGCCCGGGTCACCCTCGATGGGCGCCAGATTGTCGAGGTTCCCGGCGTAGGTGAGCTTGTCGACGTTGACCACGCGCACGTCGGCCGCCCGAACGGAAGCGAGGACGAAGTTGGAGCCGATGAATCCAGCTCCGCCTGTTACGATGATCGTGGGGGTCAAAGGAGGCACAACCAGTAGAGTGGGAACGACCTATGATTCAAGCAGCCTTTCATGTCACGATCCGTACGGCTCTGGTCGCGCGGGCCCGACGGTCACGGCGTACACGCGTCCCTACGATTACTACCACGACCGCTACAGCGCCTATTATCGCGAAGGCCTGCGCCGCCATGTGACGTCGGTCGGGGGCGCCTACGGAGAGGTCTCGATGGGACGCCATCCGCGCCTCCTCGGCGTCGTGCGACGCGCGCGCGACGCGTATCGGCTGCAGCCGTTCTTCGCGCGGGTGGGGTGGCTTCAGCCGGCGATGGACCGCTTCGCCTCGAAGATCGAGGGCGAAGTGCGCCCGCCCGCGCGGGTCTTCGTCGAGACGTCTTCTCACTACGTGGTCACCACCGAGGGCGGGCGGCAGGTGCGGGTCTGCGTGAACGCCGCTGACGACGGCGCCCTCGTCAACGAGCAAATTCTCGACTGGACCGACGTCTACTTCAAGACGAACTACTGGCCGACAATCGTCTACCCGCCCAAGGTCCAACCGCTCGTCAACGCCGATCCCCTCGTCATCGCACAGCTCGACGCGCTTCGCAGGTACCGTTTGGCTCCCAAGGAGTACGACGTCTGCATGGTCGTGCGCATCTGGGGAGGCAAGGACGAGGTGGAGGGGGTCGAGCACAACCTGCGCCTCATCGAGGCGGTCGCGCGGGCGCGCTGCACCAAGTTCCTTTATGCGTACCTGGTGGCGGGCGACGTCGCAGCTGTTGCGCGCCGGCTCGAACGCCAGCGCATCCCCTGTGGCACTGACCCCGTCCCGCCCGCCAGGCTGTGGCAGGTGAGTGGCGCCTCGCGGCTCAACGTGGTCCGGCTGGGGATGCATCACTGCATCCCGTGGCGCGTCACCGGGGCCCTGGCCATCGGGTCGGGCCTCGTACTGGACCGCGCGCCGCTCACGCGCTGGCCGGAGCCGCTCACGGCCGGCGTGCACTACGTCGCGCTCGGGACGGACACGGACACGGACAGACCGCTGGCCACCGACGCGCAGTACGCAGCCATTCCGGAGAAGATCGAAGCCTGGCTCGCCGACGAGGCGCTCGTCGGGCGCCTCGCGAAGAACAATGCGAGCTACTACGATCGCTTCGTCGATCCGCGGCAGGTGGGCGAGCACATCGTGGCCGCGGCCAAGCGCTTCGCTTCCGAGCCCTAGCCCGCTCGATGACACACCCAGAAACCCGTGCGACGCTAGCACCCGTACTCATGCGGGCGCTCCCTCTGCTCCTCGGCTGCGCCTCGTGCGTCATCGGCTGCAGGGGCGACCCAGCACCACCGGCCACCCCTCCGGTGGCCCCACCCTCGGCAACGCAGGCCGCCTTCACCGCGTCATCCTCCGACGTGCCTCTTCCCACGGCGTCGAGCGCTCCGCTGACGAGCCATCCACGCATCTGGATCACAGCCGGCGATCTCCCACGCTTGCGGAGCTGGGCCACGACGACGAACCCCGTGTGGCAGGACGGCATCGTACCGGCGATGCGGCAGGCCATCTCCGTATACGAAAAAGAATTCTTCCCCGGAGGACGGCCCAACCCGACCTGGCCCGACACCGGCATCACCAATTGGGTGGGCCGCGCGACCGAGGCCTATGCCGAGTTCTTCGCGTTCCTGTCGCTGGTCGATCCCGACGCGAGCGCCCGCGCGGCCGACGTCACCCGTGCTCGCAACCTCCTCATGCACGTGATCCACGAGGCAGCAAAGGGCGAGGAGCTGGAGGGTCAGAACCCTTCTCCGTTCCGGAACGTCGGCTTTGCCACGTACAACCGCGCCAGCGAGTGGGGCGAAGCCTTCGGGCTCACGGTCGACTGGATCTATTCCGCGCTCAACGCGGACGACAAGGCGCAGATCCGGAAGGTTTTTCTCCGGTGGGCCGACGACAACGTGCGCGCCGCGACGTCGGGCGACGAGCACCCCGAGCCCATAGGCCTGCTCGACGATCGCCGCCTCGTCGCCGACAAGAAGCGGCTGCGTTGGTCGGTCAACAATTACTTCACCGCCCACATGCGACAGCTCACCCTCTACGGGCTCTCCCTGGACGCGGCCGACGACCCTCCCATCGACCCTCACAAGCCCGCTGCGCAACTCGGGAACACCCTGCGGAGCTATCTCGACGACGCGCTCGGGGCCTGGCTGTACCAGCAATACGCCGTCTACGAAGATCCCGCGGTCTCCGCCCCGGCGCTCGGGGTGCCGCCGGAAGGTCTCGGCGTGGCGAGCGGCGGGCTCTCGCCCGAAGGTTTCCTCTACGGGATCTCCGTGGGGATGCTGCACGAGGCGCTGCTCGCCCTCTACACGGCGGGCTACCGCGATCCGCGGGCTTTCGGTCCGCAGATTCGCCTGATCGACAGCGGCTTTTGGGACCGGATGACCGAGGGTATGCTCCAGTCCCTCGTGGCAGAGCCTGCGCTGGTGCCGGAGGAGAAGTACCTCGGCCCGGTGTACCAGATGGCCGCGTACGGCGATGTTCAGCGCTTCTACCTGATGCCCGGCGCCGCAACGCCCTTTCTCTCCCTGGCCATTCATGCTGCGGCGACGGGCAATGCCGCGCAGCTCGACCGCGCCCGATGGGTCGCCGTCAACGCCGTGCAGGGCACCGCCCCGGGGCTCGCGCAGCGGATCGCCGGTATCTGGGGCAACAGCGAGGCCAGCCTCGCCATCCTCAACTTCCTCGCCCTCGATCCAAAGACGCGGGCCGTTCCAGATCCGCGTCCCACGCTCCCCTTGGCCTTCTATGACCGGGCCATCGGCCGCATCATCTCACGTAGCGCGTGGGGTCCGAACGGGACGATGTTCGATTACAAGTGCACTTGGGAGACCATCGGCCACCAGTTCGGCGACTGTAACCAGTTCGAGATGTGGCGAAAGGGCGAGTGGCTCGTCAAGGAGAGGACGGGCTACGCCAACGACAACTGGGTCATCACCTCCGAGTACCACAACACCCTCGCCATCCAGAACAGGGTCGCCTCTGGAGCGGCCAAGCCGAAGTCGATCCAGTGGTTCGAAGAGGGGACGTGGGAGCGCGGAGGCCAGTTCACGCTCGGTATGAACGCCGGCGACCCGAAGGTGCTCGTCAGCCTCGGTCCCGGATGGGCCGCCGCGCAGGGCGACGCCACCACGCTCTACAACCGTCCGTCCAACCTCCCCGGCGAAGCGGCGATGGACGTCACGCACGCCAGCCGATCGATTGCATGGCTGAAGCCCGACTACATCGTGGTCTATGACCGCGCCACGACACGGTCGGACAATCTCTTCAAGCGCTTCTACTTGGTCTCCGGGGGCGATCCGGAGGTGAGCGGCAAGCTCGCCACGTTCACGACGCCCAGGGGCCAGAAGCTCTACGTGCATACCCTCCTCCCGGTGGGCGCGGTCCTGACGGCCAGCAAAGCGGAAGCGTTCAATCAGCTCGCCGCGGGCGAGCCCTCGCGCTCCAAGCTCAAGGTCGAGGACCCGGCGAGCCCTCGGGACGTCCGCTTCCTGCATGTGCTCCAGGGCGCCGACGCGGGGACACCGCCGGCGCCGGTGACGCTGATCCAGAGCAGCGCCGGGACTCCTTTCGCCGGCGCGGCGATCGGTCGGTTCGCGGCCGTATTCCCGGTCGATCTGGGGGTTCCCTTTGCGCGGGTCACCTACACCGTGCCAGACGGGGTCGACGCGCAGCTCGTGGGTGGGCTCCAGCCCGGGGCGCGCTACGACGTGAGCGTCAAGACCGCCGCCGGGTCAGTCGAGTCGACGGTCACGCCCGGGGCGACCTACCAGGCCGACGAGGGCGGGGTGATCACGCTGGGTCTCTCGGGCAGGAAGCCCTGAGCGAGACGAGCCGCCCTTTCACCGCGCCGCGCTTGACACGAGCGAGGCTTCCGTGAGTCGTTGAAAGGTGGTCCCGGGGCACGCACGATGATCACGCCGCTGTACCTGCTCTCGAAGGGGACCGGTCCCCGGCTTCGCGTCGCCGTCCTCCTCGACGGCTGGACGCTTCCCGGTTACGTCGCGACCATCCTCGAGGACATCGGGCGTTGCAACTTTGCCGACATCGAGCTGGCGGTCGTCGTGGCGTCGACCAGCCCGACCCTGGCGACGCTTCTGCCGGGGCTCGCGCACGAGCTCTATTTGCGCGTGGACCGCGTGATGGGCGGAGACTCGGATCCTCTTGCCCCGGTCGAGGGCGGCGCGTGTCTCTCGGGTGTGGATCGGCTCGACGTCAAGCCCGGCGGCCCCGGCCAACCCTGGCTTGCGCCAGACGTGATGGACGAGATCCGCCGACGCGACCTCGACGTGATCCTGCGTTTCTGCGCGGCGCGCCCGCACGGAGAGGTGCTGCGGGCGGCGCGCTGCGGCGTCTGGTCGTACCACTACGGAGCGGAAGAGGATGGGCGGGACGGGACCCCTTTCTTCCAGCAGCACGCCGCGCGAGCGCCAACGAGGGACGTCCAGCTCGAGGTCCTCGAGGAGGAGCCGGGCGCCAACCTCGTGCTGTGCCGCTCGAGGTTCGGGACGGGCGGGAACGTTTTCCTGGCGCATTACCGGCAGGCGCCTTTTTGGGAGACGACGCACTTCGTCGTGTGGAAGCTCCACGACCTCCACGAGCTCGGCTGGGAGCACGTACGAGATCGGGCGGCGGCCCCCGTTCCTGCCGCCGGAGCCGCTGGTCGCGCGCCCACGCCGTCGAACGCCGAGATGGTGAAGTATCTCGCGTCGCGCCTAGGGACCGCCGTCGTGAATCGCGCGCGGGCCGACCACCGCCCCCACAATCCCTACAGGCTCGGCCTTCGTCACGCGGTGCCGCCATTCGGGACTACGCCGGAGTCCACGAGCCTCGAGGGCTTCCGCTGGGTAGGAGCGCCCGGGCACGCCTGGGCCGATCCGTTCATCTTCGAGCATGGCGGCACGAAGTTCCTGTTCTTCGAGGACTTCGATTTCGAGCGGGGGTACGGGACGATTCGCCGCGCCGAGGTCCGGTCCGATTGCAGCCTCGGGGTGGTCTCGACCTCCATCGACCCTGGCTATCACCTGAGCTTCCCCTTCGTCTTCGAGCACCAGGGAGAGGTGTTCATGATCCCCGAGTCCCTCGCCAACGGCACGGTGACGCTCTACCGAGCACGGCGCTTCCCCGACGAGTGGCTCGAGGAGAAAGTGCTCTTCCGCGGGAACGCAACCGACACGACGCTCTGGCGTCAGGGCCCGCTCTTCTACTTCTTTACCTCGCTGCACGATCGTGACGATCGCGGGATGAAGACCATGCTCTTCGTCGCCGACTCCCTTACCGGCGACTGGTCCCTCCATCCGGCCAGCCCCGTTTCGAGCGACGTGCGCGAGGCGCGGAACGCCGGCGCGATCTTCCGCCGCCAAGGGCGCCTTTTCCGGCCAACACAGAACTGCGGCCCAAGGTACGGCTATGGCTTCAACTTGCGGGAGATCACAGCCCTCTCGGAGGACGCGTTCGAGGAGCGCCCATGGTGTTCGGTGGATCCGAGCGCGCTGCCGTTCCGGGCCATCGGTGTGCACACCTACAACTGCTGCGGCGACTACGAGGTCATTGACGCGCACGTACGAGGCGACTGAGAGGATCCGTGAGCGGCGCGCTCGTCTCGATCATCGTTCCCACGTATAACCGCGCGCATTGCGTCGGTCGGGCGGTGGCGTCGGCGCTCGAGCAGACCCATGCCGATGTCGACGTCATCGTCATCGACGACGGCTCCACGGACGAGACGCGCGCGCTGGTCCTCGACACTTACGGAGTCGATCCGCGCGTCCGCTATGTCCACCAGGAGAACAGGGGCGTCTCTGCGGCGAGGAATCGGGGCATTCGCCTGGTGAAAGGCGAGTTCGCGGCGCTGCTCGACTCGGACGACGTCTGGAAGCCCTGGAAGCTCGACCTCCAGCTCGCCTGTCTGGACGCGCTTCCGGAAGCCGGAATGGTGTGGAGCGACATGAGCGGCAAGGAGCCCAGCGGCGCGCTCATCTCCGAGCGCTACCTCAGGCGCTACTACGGAGCCTACCGACTCTTCTCCACCGATGACCTCTTCGACCGTTCCCTTCCACTGGCCGAGGTCGCGCCCGATCTCGGTACGGTCGTGGGGGCACACCGGCTTTACTCGGGCGACATCTTCGCGCCGATGGTGATGGGCAACCTCGTGCACACCTCGACCGTGCTCTTGCGCCGCGAGCGGCTCGACGCGGCCGGTTTTTTCGACGAGTCGGTCCGGAGCGGCGAGGACCACGAGTTCCACCTCAACACGTGCCGCGCCGGCCGCGTCGCCTTCGCGGACTTGCCCACCATGGACTACGAGGTTGGCGCGCCCGACGCGCTCTCCGGCGATAAGTTCAACGTGCCGATGGCCCGCCACTTTCTCTCCACGCTCACGCGCGAGCTGGAATCCGAGCGGCACCGCATCCGACTCCCCCAGGCGACCATCGACCATGTCCTCGCCGATGCGCATCTCTGGCTGGGCGAGTCCCTGATAGGGCACGACGAACGGCGCGAAGGAAGGCGGCACCTCCTTCGGAGCCTGCTCGTCGATCCCCGCCAGCCGCGCGTGGCCGGCCTTTACGCCGCCGCGTTTCTTCCGCGCGGCGCACGCGAGCGCCTCGTCGGCGCCTACCGCGAGCTGAAGCGGCGGCTGCGTTGAGGCCGCGCTGACTCCGCGCCCGTCCCACCGCCCGCTCAGAGCCCGAAGATGCGGTCCAGCTTCAGCAGCTTCATCACCGCCAGCGGTTGATCCTGGGCGCGCACGACGACGACCTGGCCACCGTCGGCCTTCACTCGCTTGAAAAGCGAGACGATCGCGCCCACTCCCGAGCTGTCGATGAGCGTCAAGCCCTCGAAGTCGATCGTGACGCGCCTCGGCTTGTCGGCGACCACCTGGTCGAAGATGGGCCGGACATCGCGCGCGGTGAGGGCGTCGAGCGCGCCCTCGATCTTCAAACGCAGCTCGTTCTGGAGGTCGGTGCGAAGGCACTTCATCGAGACACCTCGACGGCCCCCGCCAGCTTCATGAGTGAGAGCACGTTCGGCGAGCCGCCACGATACTGCACATCGTCGACGAGGGCGTGGATCATGAAGACCCCCATCCCGCGTTCGGGCATGCTCGTCAGATCGGGCGGCTCGACGTCGTCGAAATCGACGGCCTCGCCCGTGTCGATGAGGCGGAGCGTCATTCGGTCGGCCGTCATCTCTGCTTCCACGTCGAGCATACCGTCGGAGCGGCCACGGTAGCCGTGGATCACGATGTTGTTGAAGGCTTCGCCGAACGCGGTCACCATCTCGTTGCGAAAATCTCGATCGGCATGTTCGACCTGCTGGATGAGGGCGGAGACGAGGTCGATGGCGACCGGACGGTAGTCGAGGGCGGCGGGGAACCGCAACGCCACTCGCGTGACGTTGGCCGCGGAGCTCGTGAAGGGCTCGGCCGACGTGCTCACGGCCACCCTCGTTCGGCGATGAGCCCGACGCCGGCCGTTGCCGCGGTGGTCCACTGGGGGGGGCCCGTCATCGGCCCCGCGAGAGTAACATGACGATGGGCGTCTTCACGATGATCCAGGCCTCGAGACGCACGTACGACCAGAAGTCTTCGAGGGCCGCAGCGTAACCGAGGTCGTACAGCAGCTTGTACCGCATGTCGTCGGCGAGCGCGCCCTCGGCCTCGGGGATGTCGAAGGGGTTCGTCAGGCTGTCGCGGAGCTTTGCCAGCTCGCTGTCGTCCTCGGCGGCTCCCGTGTAGCCGAGCGAGACCTGCGCGAGCCCCGTCAGCCCCGGCTTGAGGCCACGCGTCCGCTCCTCGAAGAAAGGAATGGCCATCGACAGGTTGCGGAGCAGCTCGGGGCGCTCCGGGCGAGGCCCCACGAGCGACATGTCGCCGCGAAGGACGTTCCAGAACTGCGGAAGCTCGTCGAGACGCGTGGCCCGGAGAAAGCGGCCCACGGCGGTGATGCGCGGATCGCCGGGCACCGCGAGCACGGCGCCCGTCGTCCTCTCCGCGTCGCTCCTCATCGAGCGGAACTTGATCATCTCGAAGACGTCCCACCGCCCACCGTCCTGGTGGTCGATGAAACGTCCCGCGCGGCGCTGCGTGTAAAAGATGGGGCCGGGCGACTCGGCCCGGATCGCGGCCGCGATCGGTATGTAAAGAGGCAAGGTGACTACGAGGCCGGCCATCGACCCGACGACATCGACGAGCCGCTTGATGAGCCGGACCGTAGGACGCACGAGAGAGAGGATAACCCATTGACGGCCGTGGGAACCTCGTAGAATGTCGCTCGTTTCGAGCGACGCATCATGACGCGCACCTACTGGCTGATGGGCATCGATGGCATCACTCGGAAGATCAAGCTGCCCATCAAGGGGCCGCTCCTCATCGGCCGCGGGTCGTACAACCACGTCGTCCTGAAGGACCCGCGCATCTCGCGCCAGCACGCGCGCATTGCCCTCGAGACCGACGGCTGCGTCGTCTACGACCTCGGGACGACCAACGGGACGTTCGTCAACGGGACCCCCGTCAGCAGACACCCGCTGCGGCTGCACGACGAGGTCTCGTTCGGCTCCCTGGCCTTCCGTATCACAGCCGGCTCGCAGGACGCCCGTACCGACGACTCCGCCGATCTGGAGACTCCGACGCTTCGCGACGTCGGGAGCGTCTCGAGGATGCTCGCAGCCGGCCCACCCTCCAGCAGGGACTCGTCGGCCCAGCTGCCCGTCGTCGATCTCGGGCAGCTCGAGGACGCGTACGACAAGCTCGGCACCCTCTACTCGTTCCTGCAGACGATCAGCCAGACCATCGACAGCACCGAGCTGCTCGCGCTCATCGGCGCCAAGACGCGCGAGATCTACCAGTCGTCGAACGGCGTCGGCATCTACTTGCTCGCCAGGGACAACGGCTCCAGCGCGTTCAAGCTCGTGCACTTCGTCGGGGACCCGAGCGCCGAGCCGGCGCCGGTCTCGTTGCCGGACGAGATCAGCCGCGCCATCCTCGGGTCGCCCAAGGGCGTCCTCGCGGCACCGACGCCCGGTCGCACGACGGGCGGCACGCGAATGTACGCCCCCATGATCGATCAGAGCGAGACGGTCGGCGTCATCCACGTCGCCGCCGATCCGCGCACGGGTGGATTCACCCGCGCCGACATCGATCTGCTTTCGGGCATGGCGGCTCCCGCGGCCATGATGCTCAAGAACGCCAAGAACCAGCAGGAGTCACGGCAGCGCGAACATCTCCGACACGACCTCGAGCTCGCGGCTCAGATCCAGAAGAGCTTTCTCCCCCGCGAGGTCCTCTCGGTCGAGGGCGTCGAGCTCTTCGCCGAGTACCGGGCGGCCTACTCCGTCGGGGGCGACTTCTACGACGTCTTCTGGGTCGCCCCGGACCGCCTTGGCGTCTTCATCGGGGACATCTCGGGCAAGGGCGTCGCCGGGGCGCTCCTCATGGCGCGCATATCGAGCGAGATGCGCGTCGCGGCGCTCGCGAAGATCGAGCCGGTGCAGGTGCTGAGCGCGATGAACAAGGCGCTCATTGCGCGCAACCAGCCCGACCTCTTCTACACGGCCGTCTACCTCACCCTCGACGTGAAGACCGGCGACGTCGTCCTCGCGAACGCGGGCCATCCCCCGCCGTACTGTGCTCGGTCCAACGGCACGCTCGAGGAGATCACCGAAGGGGCGGCGGCTCCCGTCGGGATCGTCGACGACCCGCAGTTCGAGGCCACGCTCCTCCGCCTCGGTCACGGCGACTCGCTCGTCCTCTACACCGACGGCGTCGTCGAGGCCACCTCGGCGAGCGGGACGCTCTACGGCTCGAACCGGCTCGAGCAGGTCCTCGCGCAGTCCGACCCTCGCCCCCACGCGATTGCCGAGCGCATCCTCGCGAGCGTTTCGGAGCACCTCGGCGACGTCCCCGCCAACGACGATCTCACGCTCCTCATCTGCCAGCGGAACATCGGCCGCCCCCCCTCGCTGCAGCCCCGGAGGCGCAGCGGCATGCTGAAGCGCACAGAGCTCTGACCCCCGCGAAAGGGCCGCGGTCCTCCGTGCTCCGTGTTAACCTGCCGGCAGATGGCTGAGGATCGGCCACGCGTTGGGCGGACCCTTCCCCCGACCCAGGACCAGCCAGACCCGCGGGCCGCCGAGTCGAAAGCCTCGGTCTCGAGTGCGAGCGTCTCGAGCCTCGTCATCGGCGAGCGGATCGTCTCGCGGTGCAACGACGGGCTGCTCGAGGCCGAATACGCCCTCTTCGATCGCTCCGAGGTTCTCGTCGCGCCGGGCGCCGAGGAGGAGGGGTACATGACGACGGCGGCACTTGGCCGGGCCCGCCTCTACGGCGCGCACGTGACCGCCGACCTGGCGTACGAAGCGTTCGGCGCGATGCGCGCCCGCCACCTCCGCCCGCTCGCCCGCAGCTCGGCCGTTCGCGACGTCGTCGACCAGCTCGGCCCCTACGAGGCCTTCCAGGGCGGGCGCTTCGTGGCGCGGCGCGGGCGCTACGCGGGCGTCTGGCTGGACCTCGACGCGCTCGCGGCGGAGTGTCCGCTGCGCGACGCGTCGGTCCTGTTCCAGGCGCTGCACCTCGTGCTCGTCCTCGAGGAGATTGCGGAGGAGACGCCCGTCCGCCTCCTCACGCGGCAGACGAGGAGCGAGAGCGGCACCGGAGGCCGGACGTGGAGGCGGGTGGACCTCGGGCCGGCGCAGCGGCTGCCCTCGGTCCTGCGGGAGATGCAGGCGCCGACGCGCTCGCACGACGCCGTGCACGACGAGGCCGAGGTTCGCGAGGGGATCCTCCGCGATCTGCGCGCGCGTGCCACCAGCACCTCCATCGTGCAGCCGCGCCTCAACACGCTGGCCGCGGCCATCGCACGAACCGGTCTGTCGACCCGACCGGACCGGGGCGTCGGCGCCTCCCCCCTGCCGCCCGCGATGCCGCGTTCCTCCCCGAGGCCGCCGTCCGGTCCTCCCGCGCCGAAGATCCCCCGGCCCGCGCCAATCCCGCGGCCGCCCGTCGTCGACGCGGCTCCCGAGCCGCAGACCGACACCCCGTCGCGCGGCGTCGAGCAGCTCCGCAGCGTCGCCCAGTCCCTCGCCGCCCTCGCGGAGCGGTCGCCGTTCGTGCCGAACCTCGCCATCCTCACGGCGCGGGCCTGGCTGGCCGCGGGCGAGCCTGGGCTCGCGCGGCACTTCGCGGGGCTCGTCGTCGATGACGCCTCGGCGACCGACGATCTCCGCGTCATGGCGCTGGAGATCCTCGACACGGCGCCGAGGGCCCACGCGACCACGCGGCCGCCGCCGGCCAGCTCGGAGGCCCCCGCCGAGGCCGTGGTGCCGTCCCCCGCGCAGGCGCTCTCGGTGCGAGCGCCACCGACGGCGCTCGCAGTGAGGTCCGCGAAGAGCGCGCCACCCGTCGGTCATGCGCCGTTCGAGGAGCAGATCGCGCTCGATCCACGGCTCGTCCTGCTTTCGGAGCCGGATTCGCAACGCTCAGCGAGCTTCCGCCTGCTCCGCGACAATCTCCTCGCGAAGAAAGCACCGCGGATCATCGCCGTGTCGAGCGGCGCGGCGCACGAGGGAAAGACGACCTGCGCCATCAACCTGGCGCTTGCCCTCAGCGAAAAGCCGTCGACGCGTGTCCTCCTCATGGAGGGGAACTTCTTCGCGCCGTCGCTCGCGGAGATCTTTCACATCGACCCGGCGACGAGCCCCGATCCGGTCATGAACCTCCCGGTCCTGGCGCCTTACCGCATCGTACGGATGATGCGCGGCTTCCACGTCGCCGCGCTCGTGCAGCACGAGGGCGAGCCCCCGCCGACTTTCAACAGCCGATGGTTCGACATGGTCATCGATCACCTGTCCGGCGCCGGCTATGATTTCCTCGTCATCGACGCTGCGGCGCTCGACGGCTCTCCGGCCGTCACGCAGGTGCTCGGCGTCGCCGACGGCACTCTGCTCACGGCGCGTTCGCGCACGACGACCGCGAGGAACCTCCGGCGCGCTGCCGAGCAGATCCCCGAGGGCCGAGCGCTGGGCGTCACGCTGATGGACAGCGACTCCTGAGTGACGCCCGAGCGAGGGCCTGCGATGCGGCGCTTCGTCATCGGCACGGCGGGGCACGTCGATCACGGCAAGACGACGCTCGTCCGCGCGCTGACGGGCGTCGACACGGACCGGCTGCCAGAGGAGAAGCGGCGAGGCATCTCCATCGAGCTCGGCTTCGCGCCGCTCGACCTCGCAGACGGAATCGTCGCGAGCGTGGTCGACGTTCCGGGCCACCGGCGCCTCGTGCGGGCGATGATCGCGGGCGCCACAGGGATGGAGCTCGTGATGCTCGTCGTCGCGGCCGACGAGGGCGTGATGCCGCAGACGCGCGAGCACGTGACGGTGTGCGAGCTGCTCGGGCTCTCTCGCGCGCTCATCGTGGTGACGAAGGCGGACGCGGTGGACGTGGAGCTCGCGGAGGTGGCCGGCGAGGAGGCGAAGGCCCTCCTCGGAGAGCGGTGGCGAGCAGAGGTGGTGACGTGCTCGGCGAAGACCGGCGCGGGCATCGAGCGGGTGCGCGCGGCGCTGCGGCGAGCGCTCGTGGAGCTGCCGCCGCCGGCGAAGCACGAGCAGGTGCGGCTCGGCGTGGATCGTGTGTTCACCGTGCGCGGCGCGGGGACGGTGGTGACGGGCACGCTGGTCGCGGGCAGGCTCGCAACCGGGGATGCGCTCCACGTGGTGGGCGAGCGCGGTTCGCGCGAGACGGCGGCGCGATCGCTTCACGTCCACGACGCCGCCGTGGATCGCGCCGACGCACCAACGCGCCTCGCCATCAATCTGGCCGGCGTCGCGCTCGACGAGGTGAGGCGCGGCGACGTCGTCACGACCGACGCCCGGCTCCGCGCGACGGCCCTCTTCGACATGCTGCTGCGCGGCGACCACGCCGTCGCCCGTGGCGTTGCCGTCACGGTGCACGTCGGGACCGCAGCTATCCCGGGGCGCGTCGATGCGGTGACCCTCGCCGAGGGCGGAGCGGTCGCGCGCGTGCGGATGGCGCACCCGACGGCCCTCGCGGGCGGGGATCGCGTCGTCCTGCGCGGCGGCCGCGTGAATCACGCGGCGCGTCCTCCCGAAAGTCGGTCAGGCTTCGAGGGGCAGGCCGGCGCCGTCGTCGGAGGCGGGCTCGTCGTCGACGCGCGCCCGGACCGCCGCTCCTCGGGAGCGAAGCGCCGCACCCTCGCCGCCGCCCTCGCGTCGCTCGATCCGGACGTCACGGCACGCGCCCTCGTCGAGAGCTCCTCTCCGCGCCCCCTCGTCCGCGACGCGCTGCCCGCACGCTTCGCCGTGGACGCCGCGACGCTCGCCCGGGCTGCCGACCGCGCCGCAGCTTCGCGCGAGGTCGCGCGCGTCAGCGACCACGGCTGGATCGCGCGGGGCCGCCTCGACGCCCTCGTCGCCCGCGCGCGCGAGCTCGTCCGCCGTCACCACGAGGAAGCCCCGCTCGATCGCGGCCTGCCCCTCGAGACGCTGCGCGCGCGGCTCGCCTCCGGCGGCGGAAGGCTCGTGGCCGAGGAGGTGCTCCGCGTCGCGACGGGCGGGAGCGACGCGAGGGAGCGGCTGGCGGTCGAAGGGGACGTCGTGCGGATGCCGTCGAGCAAAAGCGCGGCGGGTACCGAGGCGACGGCGCGCGCGGCGGGCCTGGCCAAGGCGCTCGATGGCGTCGGAAATGCCGGCGCGACCGAGCATACCCTCGGCGAGAAGATCGGCGCGAAGCCTGCGGAGCTGCGCGCGGCCCTGCAGAAGCTCGCGCGCGACGGCGGCGCGACACGCCTCGGGGAGCTCTGGTTCGCGAGCCGGGTCATCGACGAGGCGCGGCGCAAGCTGACCGGGCACTTCACGACGTCGCGGTCGCTGACAGTCGTCGAGTTCAAGGCGCTGACGGGTCTCGCGCGGAAGCAGGCGGTCGCGATGCTGGAGCACTTCGACGCGATCGGGTTGACGCGTCGCGAGGGGGACGCGAGAGTCCTGCGGTGACCGCCGACGCGCTCCGCACGCTCCCCAAGGTGGACCGCGTGGTCGCCCACGCGGCGCTCGACGAAGCGAAGCGGGCGCTCGGAGTTCCCACCGTCACCGAGCTCGTTCGCGACGCCATCGCCGAGGCTCGCGAAGCGGCCCGCGAAGGCGGCGAGGTGGCCACGCCCGACGCGATCGCCGGACGGGCCGCCGCGATGGCTCGCGCGAGGCTGGGCTCGCGCACGCGCCGCGTCGTCAACGCGACCGGCGTCGTCCTCCACACGAACCTCGGACGAGCGCCCCTCGCCGGCGACGCGGTGCAGGCGATCGCGGAAGCGTCGCGCGGCTACGCGTCGCTCGAGCTGGACCTCGCGAGCGGACGGCGCGGCGGTCGGGGCGCCTTCGCGGAGCGTGCGCTCGCCGAGCTGGCGGGCGCAGAGTCGGCGCTGGTCGTGAACAACAACGCGGCGGCGGTCCTCCTCGCGCTGGCGTCGGTCGCGTCGGGCCGGGCGGTGCTCGTGTCGCGCGGCGAGCTCGTGGAGATCGGCGGAGGCTTCCGCATCCCGGAGGTCCTGGCGCGGTCGGGCGCGCGGATGGTCGAGGTGGGAACGACGAACAAGACGCGCGAGCGCGACTACGCCGACGCACTCGACGCGGAGCCGGACGTCGCGGCGATCTTGCGCGTGCACCCGGGGAACTTCCGCCAGACGGGCTTCGTCGAGCGGCCGGTCCTCGACGCACTGGTCGCCCTCGCGCACGCGCGGAAGGTGGCGGTCCTGGAAGACCTCGGCGGCGGGCTGCTCGCAGACCTCGGAGTGCCCGGCCTGGAACGGGAGCCGCTGGTGCGCGCGAGCGTGTCGGCCGGCGTGGACCTGGTGTGCTTCAGCACGGACAAGGCGCTCGGTGGCCCGCAGGGCGGCGCGGTCGTGGGGCGAGCGCCGTTCGTGGAGAAGCTGCGGAGGGATCCGCTGGCGCGCGCGCTGAGGATGGGACGGCTGCCGCTCGTCGCGCTGGAGGCGACGCTGGGGCACTGGCTGCGCGGCGAGCTGGACGCGATACCGACGCTCGTGGCGCTGCGGGCCCCCGTGAGCGAGGTGAGGGCGCGCGCGGACGGGTGGGCACGGGCGCTGGCGCAACGCGGCGTCGAATGCGAGGTGGTGACGCTCGACGCGGTCGCGGGAGGAGGCGCCTTCGCCGAGGAGAGCGTGGCCTCCGCCGGCGTGGCGCTCGAGGGCGACGCGGAGGGGTGGCTGGAGCGGTTGAGGAGGGGCGAGCCACCGGTGGTGGCGCGCATCGAGGGGGGCCGCGTGGTGCTCGATGCGCGGACGGTGCTCCCGGGCGAGGACTCGGAGCTGTTGGGAGCGGTCGTGGGGGCCAACCACTGACGGCGTTACGCGTCGAAGAGGACGCCGGGGTTCATGATCCCCTCCGGATCGAGCTTCTTCTTCGCCGCCCGCAGCGCTTCGACGAAGAGGGGCGGGACCTCCTTCTCGTACCAGGGGCGGTGCAGGCGGCCCACGGCGTGGTGGTGGGTGATGGTCGCCCCGCTCGCCGCGAGCGCGTCCCCCGCCGCGTTCTTCACGACCTCCCACTCTGCGATTTCCTCCCCCGCTCGCCCCGGCGCGACGAAGGTGAAGTACGGCGCGGGCCCATCGGGATAGACGTGCGTGAACCGGCAGCTGAGAACCCCCCCTCCGCAGGCGGAGCGCATCGCCGCCTCGACGTCGGTCCGCACGCGCTCGTGCAGCGCCTCGAACCGGTCCCACGTGCACGCCGTCTCGAACGTGTCGGCGACGATCCCGAGGCTCACGAGGACGCTCTGCAGGTACGGCGCATCCACGAACGCCTGCCTCCACGCCTCCGCGCTCGCGTCGCCCCCCCGCTCGTCCACCTTCTCTTTCGCGCCCGCCGACGTCCCGCCGTGCTCGAGCGCGAGGGCGAGGGCCCGGTCGATCCAGGCGCGCATCGACTGTTCCGCCGACTCGAACGCGAGGAGCAGCACCGCGCCCCCGTCGGCCGTCACGCCGTGGAGCATCGCCTCGCGCGGGTCGAGCAGCCGGCAGTTCGACGGATGGAGCCCGCTCTGCGCGATGGCCCGCGCCGCCCGTGCCCCTTCCAGGAATCCCGCGAAGCGCACGCTCGCCGACGCGCGGAAGCGCGGCCTCGGGCGCACGCGCATCCAGGCCTCGGTCACGATTCCCAGCGTCCCCTCCGAGCCCAGCACGAGCCGCTCGGGCGCCGGCCCTGCGCCGGAGGCCGGAAGGCGCCGCGTCGCGAGGACTCCGCGCGGCGTCACCATCCGCACCGACTCCACGAGGTCGTCCACGTGCGTGTAGAGCGTCGCGAAGTGGCCGCCGGCGCGCGTCGCGATCCAGCCGCCGAGCGTCGAGTGCTCGAAGCTCTGCGGGTAGTGGCGCAGCGTTAGGCCGTGCACGGCGAGCTGCTGCTCGAGATGCGGCCCGAGAGCGCCCGCCTGGATGCGCGCGGCGCGGGACACCGCGTCGACCTCGAGCACGCGATCCATCGCGCGGAGATCCACCGCGACGGAGCCTCGCCACGCCCCGCCGCCGGGCCGCTCGACGCCGCCGACGACGCTCGTGCCGCCGCCGAACGGGATGACGGCGAGCCGCTCGCGCTCGCACCACGCGAGGACCGCCGCCACGTCGTCCTCGCTCCGCGGGAGCGCCACGGCGTCCGGCGCACCCGAGAAGTCACCGGCGAAGGCGCGGACGACGTCGCGGTAGCCCTTGCCGTGGGCGTGCATCGCGCGCTCGAGGCGGTCGACCGAGACGACGGCCGCGAGGGCCTCGGGCGGCGTGACGCGCGGCTCGGGCATCCGGATCGTCTCGAGCGTCGGCGCCGGTCGGAGGGCCGGCGGCGCGATCCCGAGCACGGCCGCCACGTGCAGCGCGATTCCCCGGCGCGCGTCGTCGTCCGGGAAGCGGTCGGCCCATCCCCAAGCCCAGAGCGAGCGGGTGCGGCTCATGAGCCCGTCCTACCACCCTTTGACATCCCCTCCCCCGCCATGCTCGCCTCAATCATCGCCGCCATGCCCCTCAAGAACCTGCTCGACGAGCTCATGAAGGAGCTTCACAAGGTCTCGCGCACCTCGGCGCTCGTCGGCGCGCCGATGAACATGGGCGAAGTGCAGCTGGTCCCGCTCTGCCGGTTGACCATGGGCTTCGGCACGGGGACGTCGGACGCCGCGGGCAAGGCGGTCGGGCGCGGCGGCGCGCTGGAGGGCGCAGGCGCCGGGGGAGCGCTCGCCGTCGAGCCGCGCGCGTTCGTCGTCATCGGGCCGGACGGCGTCCCCCAGATGCTCAGCATGCGCCGCGGTGGGCGCGCCGTGCTCCAGCACGCGGTCGAGGTCCGACCGCCGGCGCTGCGCGGCAAAGACGGCGACGAGGAGTAGCGCGTGCTCGCGGCTCTCGTCGTCACCGTGGTCGTCCTCGCGTGCGGAGCACTGCTCGCGCTGCGCGTGAAGGTGCGGGCGAAGGTGAAGGCGATGGCGGACGCGCAGGGGAGCTGGCGTGCGGCCGCGGGCGGGGCCGTGGGTCCCATCGCGTTCACGGCGGGGGTCTCGCCGGACGGCGCGGCGTGGACGGCGCACGTGCTGGGCCGCTCGGTGGCGCGGGGCACGCGTGTCCCCGAGGCGGCACGCGCGCGCCTGACGCCGATGGGGGCCTTCTCGGTCGCGCGGAGGGCGCTCCGCCGCGTGCGGTTCGACCGGGTGGACGCGCGCGTCCACGGCGCAGCGGGGGATCCGGCGACGAGCGCGCAGGTGCTCGGCCTCATCATGGCCGCGGGCCCCGTTCTCGCCCCGCGTGCAACCATCGCGAGCGACGTGGACTGGATGGCCGAAGCGCCGTTCGTCGACGTCGACTGTGACGTCGAGGCGAGCTTCGTCCCGGTGGCCATCGGCTGGGACTTCGTGCGCGACCGGCTCGCCTCTCGGAAGCACCGAGCCCTCAGGGCAGGATAGGACCATGACCGACGATCTCTCGGACCTCGTTCGCCAGATGCTCGACGGCATGCACACGCTGTCGAAGACGGACACCATTCTCGGCGAGCCCATTCAGGCCAAGAACGCGACGCTCATCCCCGTCCATCGCCTTCGCATCGGCTTCGCCGCGGGTACGGCAAAGGGCGACGCGAACGCCGACGCGCGCCGTGGCCAGTCGGGAGGGCGCGGCGTCGCGGGGAGCGTGCAGCTCGACCCGATCGCCGTCATCACCGTCGGCGCGGACAAGATCCCGCGGCTCCTCGCGGTCGACGGCGACGCCGAGAGCGCCCTCGGCAAGCTGATGGAGCAGCTTCCGGAGCTCTTGATCCGCGCCGCGAAGGGCCTGAGCGACCGCGTCGTGGCCCCGGCGCTCGCCGGCGACGGCGAGAAGCGCCTCGCCGAGGGCGATGAGGGCGGAGGGAAGCGTTAGACGAGACCGGGGAGCCCTCGCCGAGCCGCAGGCCTGGAATCAATGAGCCGCGGGAGGGGGCGGGAGCACGTGGTTGCGGTAGGCGCTCGGGTCGCCGTCCCTTCCATCCATCGCAGCGATCGCGATGTTGAACATCTCTCGGGCCGTCACGTAGTGGAGCTTCCACCGCTGTCCATCGTTGTACTCGGTCGTCAAGACACGGTGCAGCTCGTGTCCCCCCTCGCCGAGCAGCGATGCCGCTTGAAGATCGGGCGCTCCGTGGGTGTGGAGCTTGACGAAGACCCATTCGGGCCGCCCCTCGACGTGGATGTCTCGCGATACCCAGGTCCTAGCCCGGGCAGAGGACGCCGGATCGTTGGCGGTGAGCGCGGAGTTCTCGATGCGAATCGCCATCGGCCGCCCTGGTCGTCGCGCGAACGCCAGCGGTCCCTGAAGCATGAGGAGACGGTCCGTCATCACCGCCCCCACGCGTGCCCGCGTGCCAGACTCGTAGCAGCGCTTCGCGGTCAGCTCTCCCGTTGGCCAGTAGATGCGATTCACGATGTTCGGTTGGGACTCGTCGGGGGCGGCAGGGAACGTGAAGTCGGCATAGCATCCCGTCCGGAAGAGCAACGGGAGCTCTTCGTCGACGCCGCACCAACGGCCGTCCGCGCGTGCGTTGGCGAGTGCCCAGTTGCCGTGGATGAAAGCGTACCTCGGCGTGCCGACGCGATCGCGAGCGAGGTGGCCATGACGGGTGAAGTTCGCGATGGTCTCGCGGAGCTGCGCTTCGAGGGTCTCGGCCGTGTCGCCGTCGTGATGAAGGTGAATCTCCACCTCGCCGAGGCCCGCTCGCGTCAGCTCGGCGAGCGGCTCGAGGAATTGCGGACGATATTCTTCGCCGGGGAAGAAGAACGAATGCTGGGGCGGCTTGCCTTCGGCGTCTCGATAGCGAGCCGCCAATCGCGGGTAACCTTCGCGCCAGGCACGAACGCGCTCGGCGCCCCGTCGTTCGTCCGCGTTGCCCCACAGAGGTTCGTAGTGATCGCAGACCGCGACGAGGAGGTGGCGCAGGCTCTCGACCCTCCCGTACCTCCGGCGGTCCAGCCAGCGGCGCCCTTCATCGAGGAGGTAGCCGCCCAGAAACGTCTCGAGGTGCCTGCCACGAAGCGCGCGGAGTGCGTCGCGCATCACACTGCCCTCTTCTCGCGCAAGTATTCGAACGTGCGCCGCAGGCCCTCCTCGGTCGGCACGATCGGAGAGAAACCCAGTGCACGGAGCCTCGCGTTGGAAAAGCGATTTCCCTTCCACATCGTTCGCGTCTTGTAGGGCGTGAAGATGGGGGGAAGCTGCCCCCGGGAGTGCCGGTGGTACCATTCGACGGCCCTCGAGAGCAGCATCGTCGCGAAGTACGGAGATCGGACGACCCTCAGCGGCCCCACCTCTTCTTGGTAGCGCTGGAGGTACTCGTCGCACGTGATCAGGTCGTCGTCGTGGACGTTGTAAACGTCTCCATCGAAGCGCGCCCGTTCGGCAGCGACGCAAATGGCCTCCGCGCAGTTGTCGACGTAGGACAGCGGAAGTAGATTGCTGCGGCCGAGGAACAAGAACGCGCCCGGCAGCGCGATTCCCACACGAGAGCTGAATGCACCACCGCCGGGGCCGTAGATGACCCCTGGCCGGAGCACGCAGTACGGCAGCTGGTGCTTGGCCCGGTACTCGAAGAAGAGTTGCTCCTGGCGGATCTTGGCGTGCGAGTAGTTGTCCCGGCGTTGGGGGTGCGGCTCGATCGGCGTATTTTCGTCGAGCAAGTGGTTTCTCGGGGTGTCGGCGACTCCGTAAACCCCAAATGAGCTGATGAGCACGACCTTGGGCTTGCGTGCGCTCGCGGCGATCGCATCGAGCAAATGCTTCGAGGCGACGACCGTTCCGAGGAAGATGTCGGCTGCGGGACCCGAGAGCGACGCCGCGAGGTGGAGAATGAGCGGCGCCCCCTCGATGAGCCTCGCCGCATCCGCGGACGTCGCGAGCCCGCCGCCGACGACGTCGACGTCTGCACCGGGATGGCGCGCCAGCATGGCGTCGAGGCGGCGCCTGTTGCTCCCGGCACGCACCAGACAGCGAATGCCCGTCTTGCCGCGCGCTATCAGCCTCTCCACGACCGCCACGCCGAGAAATCCGTTCGCGCCCGTGACGAGGACCTCGCAGGGTCGGGGGCTCATGCGTCGACCCCCACCTTGGGCTTCGCGGCCACCTGCGCGAACACCTCGTCCAGCATCCAGCTCGTCCTCAAGATGTCCCGGTGGCTGATGGGGAGCGGTGTACCCGCTCGTATCGAGTCGTAGAAGCGCCTGAAAAGCTCCCCGAATCCCACGAAAAAGTGAAACTGGCTCTTGCCGAACATCGCGACGTTCTTCGCGCCTTCCCGGGCGTAGCTCGCCGCACTCTGGAAAGCGGGGACGAGCCGGCCCAGGGCGCTCGGCAGCCCGCCGACGACGTCGAGCGTGCAGGTGCGATTGTTGTAGTCGACGTGCGCGGTGTTCCTCGTGCCGTAGACGCGCAAGAAGTGGTGAACGGGCCGTGCGTGAGCGCTGAAGGTCACGTAGGCGGTCGTGCGCTCGCCGCGCATCATGATGCGCGCCTCGTCGACGAGGTCGTCGCGAAGATCGCCGAAACGCGCTCGCCGTCTCACAGCGCCCGTGGCGGTGATCGTCGGACGCTCGTCGGGCAGAAACTCCGTGATCTTCGAGATCGGGTGGTCCAGCGTGTTTTGAAGGAGCTTCCCGGGCAGCGAGTGGATCCAGTGGCCCTTGTCCCCGAGAAGGGCGGCGCCAAAGGGACCATCGAGGTTGTAACCATAGAAGGCCTCGAGGTGGACGATCTCCCCCAGCTCGCCGTTCCGGATGAGGGAGCGCAGGGTCTCCGCGGGAGGCTCGAAGTGGTAGCCGTAGCCGATGCAGACCTTCTTGCCCGCGTGTTCTGCATGTTCGACGAGCGTCTTGGAGTCCTCGTAACGAAGTGTCAGCGGCTTCTCGACGAGCACGTGGGCGCCGGCGTCAATCGCTTTTGTCGCGAGAAGCAAATGCACCTGGGGCGGGGTGGCGATGTGCACGACGTCCGGGCGCTCCTTGGCCAGCATCGCGTCGACGTCGTCGTAGACGGCGGGAACGGCGTGACGCACGCCGAGCTGCCTTGCCATTTCCATTTCACGGTCGCAGACGGCGACGAGCGTCGCCACGGACTCGAGCTTGCGAATCTCCTCCACGTGACCGTCGGCGATCTTCCCGCACCCGACGAGGGCAACTCTCAGCTTCACTCGACGTCTCCTCGTCAGCCCCGCCCGATCGCCGCGACGTGCCGGCGTATCAACTCCACCCGGCCGTCCCACGATTCGGCACGCATGGATTCGCTGCGCTCTTTCGTCGGGCCCGGGTCGTGCAACGCTGCTTCGATCGCGGCGATGAAGCCCGCGGACCCGTCTCCGATGCGGCATTGCCTCAGGATCTCCACCTCCGGGATCCGCGAGGAGACGACGGGCAAGCCGGCGGCCAGGTATTCGCGCACCTTCAGCGGATTGGAGCTCCGCGTGACGTCGTTGAGTGGGAAAGGGTTGATGGCCACGTCGAACCCCTTGCAGTAGCCGGGCAAGGAGGAAAACGGCTTCCGCCCGAGTACGTGGACGTTGGGCAGCTCGGTCAGGCGGCTGATGTCGGTGGTGACCTTGCCGAGCAGAACCATCGACCCATGAGAGAAGTGCTTCGCGACGTCGGCCATCAGCGGAATGTCGATCCAGTCCTCCGCCATCAAACCGAAGTATCCGAGGATGGGCCTCGGGAGACCCGCGAGGTCCGCCGGGATCTGCGTCGCCGGATCGAGGGCGGTCCGAAAGTGCTCGAAGTCGACACCGTGGCGCACGAGGACGGTGCGACGATTGAGCGCAGACTTGGACTCGAACAGCTTTTCGGACGAAACGAACACGATGTCGGCGCGCCTGAGGATATCCCCCTCGAGCTCGGCGAGCTGGCGCGCAATGTTGGTGAAAGCCGTGAACTCGTCGACGCAGTAGTAGATCAGCGTCTCTTCACCGAGCCTGCCCGCGACGACTGCGGCGGTCGGGGTGAAGACCCAGTTGATCGGCCTCTCGAAACGGAGACGCTTCATGGCTCGCGTCACCTGCAGCCGAAGCAGCTCGCGGTTGACCACGCGCATCCACGGAACGCCGTACGCCGGTATCGCGAGCGGGCTCAGTACGTGGAGGTTGGGCTCGACCTCCTCGACCGGCTGCGCTGCGGCCCTGAGCTTGGTAAAGGCGCGACGAAGATCCGACTTCGACGCGGTGGGAGCCCGGTAGCCGATCGAGTTGATCCAGAGGATCCGGTTGTCCCGCGCGAGGGCGCGCATGATGTGCGTCTTCGACAGCGGGTCGCCGGTCCAGTCGTGGCCGAAGCAGAGCATGTCGCGCCCCCGTAGCGCGCCCAAGACTTCGCGCGGCACGTCGCCCTCGCTCTTCGTTCCTTCGTTCGCACGCATGGAGCTGGAAGCCTGCCTCGTGCCGCACCTAAGAGCGAGAAGAGGGGCGCCGTCCACAAAAAAGCGCTCCCCACGTCGCGCCGTCCACGTTTCCGTGCGAAACTCGGGGCCGATGCGGAAGAGTCTGCAGATGCTCGCGGGGGACATCCGCGAAAAGGCGAGGCTCTGCTACTCGAGCACGAACGCCGGGGCGATCGCCAAGACGCTCGTATCGGACGGTACCCTCAGCATGGTCCTCTACCGGCTCATGCAGGGCTCCCGCGAATCGGGGAACGGCCCCCTCGAGATGGTCTTCAACAAGCTGAACTCCACGCTCGGCGGCTGCGTCATCGGGCGGGGCGCCGAGTTCGGCCCGGGCTTCGTCCTCTTCCACTCGAACGGCGTGGTCATCAACGGCAAGGTTCGCGCGGGCGAGAACGTGCACGTTCAGCACCAGGTGACCATTGGCGACGACCTGCAGGGTCGCTCGCCGGTGCTCGGAAGCAACATCCACATCGGGGCCGGCGCCAAGATCTTCGGGCCGATTGCGGTCGGTGACGGTGCGCGCATCGGCGCGAACGCGGTGGTCGTGCACGACGTCGGTCCACATACGACCGTCGTTGGCATTCCTGCGAAGCCCGTCCGACGGCGCGAGGCCGGCATCCCCTCGAAGTCGGACGGCGCCGTCTAGTCGTCCTCCTCGTCGAGCGCGTGTGACCTTCTTCGCGAGCCTGGTCCTCGTCATCGTCCTGGTGATACGGCCCCAGGAGATTTGGCCGCAGCTCGAGGCCCTTCACCTGCTCGAAGTCCTGACGGGCCTCGTCGCGCTCGGCCTGCTCGTCGACGTGACCATGGGACGGCTCAAGTACCTCTACTCCCCACAGCTGCCCTTCCTGGCGGGGTTCGTCGTCATCTGTTACTTCGTGTCGGCGCTGGCCCTCGGGACGGCTCGCGCGATCACGCTCGGGAACAACTTCGGGACGATCCCGGCCCTCTTCATGCTCGCGATCATGCTGGGCTCGCCCACCCTCGCGCGGCTCCGGGTGATGGTGTGGACGATACTTCTCATCGGCGGGTTCGTCGCCGCCGTGGCGGTGCATCAGGGGAGCGCCAGTCCGGTGTGCATGGAGAGGACCCTCGACGACACGGGCGACCGCAAGCCCGACATCGATACCGCCGACGGGCGCGTCTGTGGACGACCGAGCGACTGCATCCGCGAGGGTGACTGGGACACGGAGTGGGCCTGCGAGCGCCTCGGGCTCTTCAAGACCTTCTCCGCCGCAGGGCGCGTCCGCTGGCGCGGTCAGCTCGACGACCCGAACGAGCTGTCCGTCTTCATCGGCGCCGTGATTCCTCTGTTGTTCGCGGTCGGGCTTCCCATCCGAAATGCGGCGTCCAATCGTGGACCCAAGCAGCAGAAGCTTGCTGGGACCATCGCTTTTGCCATGATCGGCGTGGGACTCTACGCCGTCATCCTGTCGCAATCGCGCGGCGGGCAGCTGGTCATCGCCACCGTGCTCGCGCTCATGTTCGTGGCGCGCTTCGGCAAGAAGGGCCTCCTGGTTGCGGCCATTCTGACCTTGCCCGTGTTGCTCCTCGGCGGCCGCGACGACGCGGACGCCGACGAGTCATCCATGGATCGGCTCGAGCTGCTCACGGAGGGCGTGACCCTGGTCATCGCTCACCCATTCCGCGGCGTGGGCGTCAATCAATTTGCGGATCAGGTGGGGTCGCCGCTGCACCTGACCGCTCACAACTCGTACCTTCTCGCGGCTGCCGAGACCGGCTTCCCGGGCTTCTTCTGCTGGTCGGGCCTGATGTGGACTTCTCTCAAAATTCCCCTCACCGCGTTGAGGACAGCCGCGCTGTCGGCGGAGATCCGGGCGATCGCGACGGCCCTGCTGGTGTCATTCAGTGGAATCGCCGTCGGGATCTTCTTTCTTTCGTTCAACTACAAGCAGCTGCTGTTCGTCTGGTTCGGCCTTTCCGGTGCGTTCTACGGCATCATGAGGGCTACCGACCCGACTCTGCGTGTCGACGTGGGCTGGAAGGACTGCGTGGGCCTCGTGCTCGCCGATTTCGGGCTCATCGGCCTGCTCTACGTCTACACACGCGCAAGGGGCCACTAGCAGTGTCGATCGAGAAGAGAGCCGTTCGAGGCGTCGCGTGGAACATGGCCACGGGCCTCGGGGCGCGCGTGGTGGGCCTCATCGGCACGCTGGTGCTGACGCGATTCATCGCCCCCGCCGAATACGGTGAAGTCTCCGCCGCGGCGATCTGCGTCCTCACCGCCAATCAGCTCGTCTTCTTCGCCTTTGGTCAGTACCTCATCGCGAACAGGTCGTCGGCGCAGGTCGCCTTCCAGGCGGCGATCGTCCAGTTCGGTCTCGGCGCGACGGCCATGGCTGGGGTCTACGTCTTCCGCGCTCGGCTCGGCGTCATGCTCGATGCGCCCGAGATGGTGCGGTTCATCCCGGGTTTCGCGCTCGCCGCCCTCGTCGACAGCGTGCGTCTGGTCCCCTCGAATCTCCTCGTGAGGGCACTGCGCTTTCGTGCGGTCGCCATCGTGAACAGCGTCGGCGAGCTCACGTTCACCGGTACGGCGTTGGCGCTCGCCTGGAGGGGGTGGGGCGGATATTCCATCATGGCAGGGGCGCTCGCACGGTCGGTGATCACGTCGATCCTGTTCTTGGCGACGGCGCCGGCCGCCGAATGGCTGAGGCGCTCTCCGCTCCAGAAGGCCGTCGTCCGACAACTCTTCGGCTACGGCGCGCCGATCATGCTGTCGAGCGTGGCCGACCGCGCGGCCTCTACGTGGGACAACCTCATCATCATGCGCCTCTTCGGCTCGCAAGTGATGGGCTCGTACGCGCTCGCCTACAGCCTCGCGGAGACCCCTCTCATCTACGTCGCGGAGCGAATGGGTGACGTCCTCATGCCGGCGTTCTCCAAGATGGAGCCCGCCGAGCGCCCGGCCGCAGTCGTGCGTGCCGCGGGTCTCATGGCGCTCGTCGTTGCGCCGCTCGGCGTCGGGCTCGGGGCCGTGGCTCCGACCATCGTGCAAGCGTTCTTCGACACGCGGTGGGCTGGAATGGCGTCGATACTGACGGTGCTGAGCGTCATGACCGTCTTCCAGCCCGTGGCATGGTCAGCCATCGCCTACCTGCAAGCGGAGAAGATGACCCGGTTGATCATGGTCATGAGCATCACGCGAGCCACGCTGCTCCTCGGTCTCGTCGCGCTCCTCGGGTGGCTCGGAGGCCCGGTCTGGGCGTGCGCCGGCGTTGGTGCGGGGTACACCGTTCACAGCGTGCTCACGGTGGTGTTGACGGCACGCGTGACGCCGCTGCCCGTGCGCGCCTACTTCGTCAGCGTCCTTCGACCCCTCTTCACATGCGTTCCGATGTTCGCCGCCGTGGCTGCGCTGCGAGTCTTTCTCGCCCGCCAGGGTGTTCCCGTGGCGGCCTCGCTGGCGGCCCAGATTGTCTGCGGCGCATGCGTCTACACGCTGGCCGCGTTCGTTCTCGCGGGAGCGAACGTCCGGGAGCTCCTTCGCCTCGTACGACCCGCCTCCGGCCTCACCGGCGACTCCGGCTGATGCCTCGGGGACGGTTCACTCCGCTGCTGGCGCTCGTGGCGGCGTGCGGCGCCGCACCTCCTCCTCCTCCCGCTTATCCCTCCACCCTTCCCGAGGTCCCAGCGAGCGGCGCCGTCGCAGCGACGCCCCCGGAGACGCCCCCGGCGCTCACCTTCTACGAGACGCAGGACTCGAGCGCGTGGGTCGCGCACAACTTCGAGATCCAGACGAAGTACGGGCGCGTCATCGCGGTTTACACGGGCGACGAGCCGCCGAGCGCCGTGACCGTGAGCAAGCTCGATCTCGAGACGCCCGCGGGTGCGGCGCAGACCGAGGAGCTCCCGGTGGGCCTGGCCGTCAAGACGCTGGAGGAGGCCGCGGAGCAGAGCAGGGGCGGGGACCTCGTCGCCGTGCTCCCGGGCCGCTACGCCGGGTTCCGCCTCGGCGACAAGGCGGATGCTTCCGATGGGCATTACATCCATTTCAAGGCGCTGGGCCGCCCCGGGGACGTGATTGTCGACCGTCCGTGTCCCGACGACCCGAACTGGATGATCCTCCTCCAGGGCGCGCACCACGTCATCGTCCAGGGCTTCGACATCGCCGGCGCGGCGACCAACACGCCCGGGGGCACGGACCTCCGCGGCCCCGCCGCCGGCATCCTCATCAACGGCGACTTCGTGCACACGTCGAAGCTCGCCCACCACATCGCGATCCTCGGCAACTACTCCCACCACCACCGGGTCTGGGGCATCCACAGCGTCGACAGCCATACGGTCCTCGTGCAGGACAACCTCTTCGCGAGCTCCGGCAAGGAGCACGCCGCGTACTTCTCCGACGGCTCGGACGACTACGTGATTCGCCGCAACGTGTTCTTCGCGAGCAATGCTTGCGGCCTCCAGGTCAACCTCGACCCTCAGGCGTCTCTCGAGAAGGTCGCCGGGCACGGCGCGATCCGGTATCCGCCGATGCAGCCCTCGCGTGCCTGGGCCCTCGGCCTTCTCGAGCTCGCCACCAAGCAGTTCGGAGCCAACGCGTTCCCGGACGGGCGCGGGCTCAACTACATCATCGAAGACAACGTGATCAACGGCAATGGCCGCATCGGCGGCGCCGGCATCAACCTCGCAAGCGTGCGCGCGTCGCTCATCCAGAACAATCTGATCTACGGCAACGGCTCCGCCGGCATCGCCGAATGGGACAACGGAAACGTCTTCGACGCCGCCGCGGTGAAGCCCGGGCCCCGGACCGCGGGCGAGGTGACCGGCGAAGACGCGCTTCCCCTCTTCGGCTGCGTCGGCAACGTGGTGCGGAACAACACCGTCCTCTCCGCCGTCAAGGGTCGCGCCGCCCTGCTCGTCGGCAACGGGAGCTGGGGAACGCGCGCGTACGACAACGTCCTCGTCAACGATGAGCTGCCGTCGGTCGAGCTTCTCAATACGAGCATCTGGCGCTTCGAGGCCAGCCACAACGTGGTCGATCGTGTGAGCTACGAGGGACCGGCCGCGGCCATGAAGGGCCTGGCGATCTCTCTCCCGGACGACCCGAGCTCCACGACCGGCGTCACGCGCCAATCGCTCGCGCCGAGCTTCGTGAGAGCCGGCGACGAGCCCTGGGTCGTGCTCGAAGGCAACTGGTGGAGGCTGAACCCCGGGCGACCCGACTTTCACCCCCGAAGCGGCGTAGGCCTGCTGGCCGGCCGGGGAGACGCCCGGAACGAGCCTCCGACCGACCTGGATGGGCGGAGACGCACGAAGCCCGACATCGGGGCGTTCGTTGCGGTTCCCTGAAGAGGGCCCGGGCGCGCCGTCCCGAGAAATCCCTGGTAGGTCGGCGTGCGCGGCATTAAGGTGCCCTTTTCATGAGCGTGGTTCCCTTCGTCAGCGTCGCCATGCCCTCGTACAACGAGGAGCCTTACATCGAGGAGTGCCTCCGGTCGCTCCTCGGCCAGGATTACCCCGCGGACCGGATGGAGATCCTGGTCGCCGACGGCGGGAGCAAGGACAGGACGCGCGAGATCGTCGGCCGCCTGGCCAGCGAGGACCGGCGCATCCGGCTCCTCGACAACTCGGAGCACCGCATCCAGTCGTACGGGATGAATCTCGCCATCAAGGAGTCGAAGGGCGAGTTCATCCTGATCACCGACGTCCACGCCGAGTACGCGCAGAACTACGTCTCGAAGCTGATCGACGCGTTCCAGCGGACGAACGCGGACTGCGCGGGCGGCGCCCAGCGAGCCAAGGCCGAGACCTGGTTCCAGAAGGCGCTCTGCGCCGCGCTCTCCAGTCCCCTCGGCGTGGGAGGCGCGCCTTACCGTTCGGCCGAGAACGAGGGGTTCGTCGACACGGTCTTTCCGGGCTCTTTCCGCCGCTCGATCCTCGAGAAGATCGGCCTCTACGACGTCAAGGCCGTGACCAACGAGGACGCCGAGCTGCAGCAGCGCGTCCTCCAGGCGGGCGGCAAGGTCTTCCTGAGCAAGGACGTCGTCGTCCACTATTACCCGCGCAAGAGCTTTCGCCTCCTCGCCAAGCAGTACTTCAAGTACGGCGACGGCCGCGCGCGAACGCTGCTGCTCCACGGGCGGTTCCCCGTCATGCGGCCGCTCATCCCGTTTCTCTCCGTCGTCGGGGGCGCCACGATCCTCGTCGTTCCCCCGCTCCAGCCGTTCGCGCCGCTCGCCTTCGGCGCCTACGCCGCGATGACCGGGCTGGAGGCGGTCCGTGTCGGCAGCAAGGTGGGCCTCTGGGCCATCCCGGTGGTGTGGGCCATCTTCCCGACGATGCACCTGTCGCACGGGATCGGGATGCTCCAGGGCCTCGTGAAGTACACGCTGAAACCGAAAGCGCCGCTCATCGAGACGCTCGAACCGCTGACCACGAACGGCGCGTCGCACGAACCCGCGGTCGCCTGATCCAGGCGCCATCCCACCTGCCTTCTACGTCTCGACGAGGAAACACATGATCCGCGCCGCCGTCATCGGGTATGGCTACTGGGGTCCCAACATCGTCCGCAACTTCAAGACGTGCGGGAAGATCGATCTCGCGTGCGTCTGCGACGTGAGCCCGCAACAGCTCGAGCTCGTGAAGAAGGCGCACCCCGAGGTGCGCACGACGCAGAGCATCGCCGAGGTCCTCGCCGACGGGAGCATCGACGCGGTGGCCATCATCACGCCGGTGGCGACCCACTTCGAGCTCGGCATGCAGGCGCTGGCTGCCGGCAAACACGTGTGGGTCGAGAAGCCCCTCACGGCCTCGTCCGAGGAGGCGCGCCAGCTCTGCGCCGAGGCGGACAAGCGGAACCGCGTGCTCTTCGTGGATCACACCTTCATCTACACCGGGGCCGTGCGAAAGCTCCGCGAGCTGGTGGCCGAGGGAGAGCTCGGGAAGCTTTGCTGCTACGACTCGGTGCGCTCGAACCTCGGGCTCTACCGGCGCGACGTGAACGTTCTCTGGGACCTCGCGGTGCACGACCTGTCGATCATGGACTACGCGCTGCGCTCGCGGGTCACGGCGGTGTCCGCGACGGGCGTCGCCAACGTTCCGGGGATGCCGGAGTCCTCGGCGTTCATGACGTGCTTCCTCGAGGGCAATGCCCTGATGCACGTGCACGCCGACTGGTTCTCGCCCGTGAAGGGGCGGACGACGACCATCACGGGCGACCGCCGGATGATCGTGTACGACGACAACGAAGCGGTGGAGAAGGTGCGCGTCTGGGATCGCGGCGTCGACGTGACCCCGGGCGAAGGTGCGAAGCCGCTCGCGCTGAGCTACCGCAACGGCGTCTGCGTGGCCCCCGAGCTGCCGAAGCTCGAGGCGCTCAACCTGGCGTCGACGCATTTCGCGGAGAGCATCGAGCAGGGCAAGCGGCCCATCACCGACGGCGAGCTCGGCTTCCGGATCGTCCAGGTGCTCGAGGCGGCCATCCGATCACTGAAGGACCGCGGCAGACCGGTCGAGTTGTAGGAGGAGACGATGATTCCCTTTCTGGATCTGAAGGCACAGCACAAGGCGCTCAAGGCGGAGCTCGTCGAGGCCGCGAGCCGCGTCATCGACAGCTGCCAGTTCGCCCTCGGCAACGAGGTCGCGGCATTCGAGGAGGAGTTCGCCGCCTACTCGGGCGCCAAGCTCGCCGCGGGCGTCAACACGGGCACGAGCGCCCTTCACCTGGCGCTGCTCGCCGCGGGCATCGGTCCGGGCGACGAGGTGATCACCGTTTCTCACACGTTCATGGCCACGGTCTCGTCCATCCGCTACGCGGGCGCCAAGCCCGTCCTCGTGGACATCGATCCGGTGAGCTACACGATCGACCCGAAGCTCGTCGAAGCCGCGGTCACCAAGCACACGAAGGCGATCATGCCCGTGCACCTGTACGGCCAGCCGGCCGACATGGATCCGCTCCTCGACATCGCGAAGAAGCACGACCTCGTCGTCATCGAGGACGCGTGCCAGGCGCACGGCGCCGAGTACAAGGGGCGCCGCGTCGGCAGCATCGGCCACATGGCGGCCTTCAGCTTCTACCCGGGCAAGAACCTGGGCGCCTGCGGCGAGGGCGGCGCCGTCGTCACCAACGACGCGGAGCTCATGAAGAAGGTGCGAATGCTCCGCGACTGGGGGCAGGAGAAGCGCTACCACCACGTCCTCGAGGGCTTCAACTACCGGATGGACAACCTTCAGGGGGCGTTCCTCCGCATCAAGCTGAAGCACCTGCCGGCCTGGACGGAGGCGCGCCGCAGCCACGCCGCCCTCTACCGCCAGCTCTTCGAGGGCACGGCCGTGCGCTTCCCCCGCGAGATGCCGTACTCCAAGCACGTCTACCATCTCTACGCGCTGATGGCGGCCAACCGCGACGCCCTGCACAAGATCCTCGGCGACAAGGGCATCGCCACCGGCTTCCACTACCCCATCCCCGTGCACCTCCAGCCGTGCTTCGAGCACCTCGGATACAAGAAGGGACAGCTGCCGCACACGGAGAAGGCCGCCGCCGAGGAGATCAGCCTGCCGATGTTCGCCGAGCTGACCGACGATCAGATCCGCGAGATCGCGGCGGCGACGAAAGAGTCCTACCAGGCCTGACGCCAGGCTACCGACGTGGTGCAGAAGCCCTGGGAGCTCGTGCTCGAGGATGGCAGTCGCTACGAAGGGCGGTCCTTCGGGGCGGAGCGCGCGGTGGGCGGCGAGGTCGTCTTCGGCACGGGGATGGCGGGGTACGTCGAGGCCCTCACGGACCCTTCCTACCGCGGGCAGATCCTCGTTCTGACGTATCCGCTTCAGGGCAACTACGGCGTCGAGCACCGTGGAACCCCTGCGTTCGAGTCCCCCGGCATCCAGGCGCAGGGGTTGATCGTGGTGTCGTCGACCCGCGTCCCCAGCCATCACAGCAGCGAGCGATCCCTGGGCGCATGGCTCGTGGACGAGAAGGTGCCCGGGCTGGAAGGGGTCGACACGCGCGACCTCACCAAGCGCCTGCGCGAGCGCGGGACGATGCAGGGATGGCTCCTCCCCGCGGGCCTCGACGGCGACGCGTTGCGGGACGCGAAGACGCGAGCCGAGGCGTGCGCGCCGGACGGCCTCGCGCGGATGGTGGCCCCGCGCGAGGTGACCTTCCTCCCGACGGGGGATCGCACGGTGCTCTTCGTCGACTCCGGGGGCAAAGAAGGGATCGTCCGCGAGCTCCTCAGGCGAAATGTCTCCGTGCTTCGCGCGCCGTTCCACGCGGAGCTCGCCCGCCTCGCGGCGGAGAAGCGCGTCAGCGGCGTCGTGCTCGGCAACGGTCCCGGCGATCCCAAGGATCTCGCCGACTACGTCGAGCAGACACGCGCCCTGATGACGCTTTCCCTGCCGATCCTCGGCGTGTGCCTCGGCTCGCAGATCCTCGCGCTCGCCGCGGGGGGCGACACGTACAAGCTCCGGTACGGGCATCGCTCGCAGAATCAGCCCGTGCGGGACCTCGTCACGGGACGCTGCTTCATCACGAGCCAGAACCACGGCTACGCCGTCCGCGCCGAGAGCTTGCCGTCCGACTTCATGCCCTGGTTCGTCAACCTGAACGACGGGACGAACGAGGGCCTTCGCCACCGCTCGCTCCCCATTCGCGCCGTCCAGTTCCACCCCGAGGGAGCGCCGGGACCCGAGGACACTCGCTGGCTCTTCGACGACTTCTGCTCCGAGCTCCACGCCGGGCGCGCCGCCGGAGCCAACCCGTGAGCGCGCCCCGTCGCGTGCTCGTGCTCGGGTCGGGCGCCCTCAAGATCGGCGAGGCGGGCGAGTTCGACTACTCCGGCTCCCAGGCCCTCAAGGCCCTGCGCGAGGCCGGCATCTTCACGGTCCTCGTCAACCCAAACGTGGCCACGGTTCAGACGTCGGAGGGCCTCAGCGACAAGCTCTACGCGCTCCCGCTGGACCCGGAGGTCGTCGAGAGGGTCATCGAGGCCGAGAAGGTCGACGCCATCCTCCTCTCGTTCGGCGGACAGACCGCGCTCAACTGCGGCCTGGCGCTCGATGCTCGCGGGGCCCTCGCGCGCAACGGCGTCCGCGTGCTCGGCACCCCGCTCGAAGCGATCCGCAACACCGAGGACCGGAAGCTCTTCAACGAGCGGCTCGCCGAGATCGGCGTCCAGGTCGCCCGGGGCGAGGCCGCGTCGAGCATCGAGGACGCCGTGAAGGTCGCGGCGCGAATCGGTCTGCCGGTCATCCTGCGGGGCGCCTTCGCGCTCGGCGGCCGCGGGTCGTCGATCGTCGACCGCGAGGAGGACCTCCGCCCCGCGCTCAAGCGCATCTTCGGGTCCGGCGTCGCGCAGGTGCTCGTCGAGGAAGGGCTCGCGGGCCGCAAGGAGCTCGAGTTCGAGATCGTCCGCGACCACGCGGATCAGTGCATCTGCGTGTGCACCATGGAGAACGTCGACTCGCTCGGCATCCACACGGGCGACTCGATCGTCGTGGCTCCCGTGCAGACCCTCACGAACACGGAGGTGCAGGCTCTCCGGACCATCGCGTTCAAGACGATCCGCCACCTCGGCATCGTCGGCGAGTGCAACATCCAGTTCGCCCTCGACCCGACGCGATGGGACTACCGCGTCATCGAGGTCAACGCGCGGCTGTCGCGGTCGAGCGCGCTCGCCTCGAAGGCCACCGGTTATCCGCTCGCGTACATCGCGACCAAGCTGTGCCTCGGGGCAAGGCTCGACGAGCTGAAGAACGACGTCACCGGAACGACGTCCGCCTTCTTCGAGCCGGCGCTCGACTACGTGACGTGCAAGGTCCCGCGGTGGGACCTCCAGAAGTTCCGCGGGGCGGACGCGCGGATCGGCTCCGAGATGAAGTCGGTGGGCGAGGTGATGGCCATCGGCCGGAGCTTCCCGGAGGTCTTGCAGAAGGCCTTCCGCATGCTCGACACCGGCGTGTCCGGCGTGACGCCGGGCGGCGACGACGGGCGGGACCTCGAGACGACGCTCCGCGACGCGTCTCCCTCCCGGATGCACGCCATCGTGCGCGCGCTCGTCGAGGGACTCTCCGTCCAGCGCGTCAGCGAGCTCGCGAAGGTCGATCGGTTCTTCGTCGAGCAGATCGACGAGATCGCCGCGGTGTACCGCGCGCGCGGGGACTGGCGAGAGCGCCTGCACGAGCTGAAGAAGCTCGGCTTCTCGGACCCGCAGATCGGTCAGCTCTACGGCGTCCCCGAGGCCGACGTTCGCGGCGAGCGGCGCGCCCGAGGCATCGTCCCGAGCCTCCTCCAGATCGACACGCTCGCGGCCGAGTACCCGGCCCGTACCAGCTACACGTACATGACCTACGGCGCGGCGCACGACGACATGGTGCTGCCCGCGGAGGACGTGGTCCTCATCCTCGGCTCCGGCCCTTACCGCATCGGATCCAGCGTCGAGTTCGACTGGTGCTGCGTGGCGGCGGCGCGGGCGGCGCGGGAGCTCGGCTTCAAGACGGTGCTGCTCAACTGCAACCCGGAGACGGTGTCGACGGACTACGACTCCAGCGACCTCCTCGTCTTCGACGAGATCTCCGTCGAGGCCATCGACGCGCTCATCGCGAAACGTCCGCGCGACGCGACCGGCAAGGTCCGCGTCGTCGTCTCGATGGGCGGCCAGCTCCCGAACAACCTGGCGCTCCCGCTCGCCCGGGCCGGCATCGAGATCCTCGGAACGCGCCCGGAGGATCTCGATCGGGCGGAGGACCGGGGCAAGTTCTCCGCCCTCTGCGACGCGCTCCAGATCGACCAGCCACGCTGGACGGTCGCCACGAGCGAGGTCGAGCTCGAAGGGGCCGTCGCGGGACTCGGCGGCTACCCGGTCATCGTGCGCCCGTCGTACGTCCTCTCGGGCGGGGCGATGACCGTCGTGCAGCATCGCGCGCAGCTCCTCGAGGTTCTCCGGCGCGCGGCCGGGGTCTCGCCGGAGCATCCGATCGTCATCTCGAAGTTCGAGTCGAACGCACGCGAGTTCGAGATCGACGCGGTCGGGCAGAACGGACAGCTCGTCATCTGGTCGATCTCCGAGCACATCGAGAACGCCGGCGTGCACTCGGGCGACGCCACGCTGGTCTTGCCCCCGCAGCGTCTCTACCTGGAGACGATACGGCGCGCGCGCCGCATCGCCGAGCTGCTCTGCAGGGAGCTCCGGATCACCGGCCCGTTCAACGTGCAGTTTCTGGCCCGCCACAACGAGGTCAAGGTCATCGAGTGCAACGTCCGCGCCTCGCGGAGCTTCCCGTTCGTGTCGAAGGTCACGGGGAACGATTTCGCGCGCGAGGCGATGCGCCGGATGCTGGGCAAGGACGGGCGCATCGAGAACCGGGCGCTCGATCTGGATCACGTCGGCGTGAAGGCGCCGCAGTTCTCCTTCGGGAGGCTCGCGGGCGCGGACCCTTACCTGGGCGTCGAGATGGCCTCCACGGGGGAAGTGGCGTGTCTCGGGGAGGATCTCCACGAGGCGCTGCTGAAGGCCATGTGGTCGGTGCAGATCAAGCCGCCCCGGCGTGGCGTGCTCCTCTCGCTGGGGACGCCGCACGACAAGTACCGCTTTCAGGACGAGGCGCGCCTGCTCGCCGGCATGAAGCTGCCTCTCTTCGCCACCTCGGGAACGGCGGCCATGCTCCGCGAGGACGGCGTCCATTGCGAGGTGGTCGCGCGCTCCAGCGAGGAAGACGGGCGGACCGCGCGTGAGGCGATGGAGATGGGGCTGGTCGATCTCGTGATCAACATCCCCCGGACCTTCGACGAGAACGGCCGGCCGGACGGGTACGAGATCCGGCGCGCCGCGGTCGACCTCGGGGTGCCTCTCATCACGGACATCGATCTCGCCAGGGCCTTCGTGTACGCGCAGGCGCGGGCAGGCGCGCAAGCGCTCACCGTGAGGGACTGGGCCAGCTACTTCGGCTCGTCCGGCCACTCGGACCGACGCTCGGCTCGCGGGGGAGGCACCTGAGGGGTCGGATGCGCGCCCTCGTCGTCGCCGCGTGGGCCTCTTTTCTCGGCGTTTCCTGCACCGGCGAGCCGCCTCCTCCGGCGAACACTCCTCCGCGCGCGACCGCCGCCCCGGTCGCCGCCCCCACGTCGCCTCTTCCCTCCGCGCCGCCGAGCGCCCCCGTCGGCACGGGCCATCCGCGCATCTGGCTCACTTCGGCCGATCTGCCTCGGCTGCGCGGCTGGGCGACGCCGCTCAACCCCATCTGGCAGGCGGGCATCGTCTCGGCGATGCATCAGGCCGTCGAGATCTACGACAAGGAGTTCTTTCCCGGCGGGCGGCCCAACCCCGTCTGGCCCGATCCCGGCACGCCCGGCTGGGTGCTCCGCAACACCGAGGCGTACGCGGAGTTCTTCGCGTTCCTCTCTCTCGTCGACCCCGACGCGGCGGCGAGGGCCGAGCACGCGACGCGCGCCAGAAATCTCTTGATGCACGTGATTCGCGAGGCCGACAAGGGAGTCGACCCGGACAAGGACAAGCCCGCGCCCTTCCGCGCGGCTTCGTTTGCCACGTTCGACCGGGCCAGCGCCTGGGGCGAGGCGTTCGGGCTCACCGTCGACTGGATCTACCCGCTGCTCACGGCGGACGACAAGGCGATGATCCGGCGCGTCTTCCTCCGCTGGGCGAACGACGACCTCCACGCCGCGACCTCGAGCCAAGAGCACCCCGAGCCCATCGGCTTGCTGAACGATCCTCGCCTCCTCGCCGACAAGAAGCGCCTGCGATGGGCGGCGAACAACTACTTCACCGCGCACATGCGGCAGCTCGCGTTCTTCGGCCTGTGCCTCGACCCGGCCGACGACCCTCCGCTCGACGCGGCCGCCCCCGCCGGCCGCATCGGCAACACCCTGAAGAGCTATCTGGCGGACGCCGTGGGCGCATGGCTCTACCAGCAGTACGCCGTCTACGAAGACCCCGCCGTCTCCGCTCCCGCGCTCGGCGTACCCCCGGAGGGTCTCGGCGCGGCCAGCGGCGGCCTCTCGCCGGAGGGCTTCCTCTACGGCATCTCCCTCGGAGCGCTGCACGAGGCGCTGCTCGGTCTCTTCACGGCGGGCTATCGCGATCCCGGCGTCCTCGGTCCTCAGATCCGCCTCATCGACAGCAGCTTCTGGGACCGCTTCGAAGACGGGATGCTCCACTCCCTCGTCGCCGAGCCGCAGATCGTCCCCGCCGAGCCCTACCTCGGTCCGGTCTACCAGGTCGCCGCCTACGGCGACGTCCAGAGGCTCTGGGTGATCCCCGAGTTTGCGACCCCGTTCCTCTCGCTCGCCGTGCACGCCGCGGCGACCGGCAACGCCTCGCGGCTCGAAAAGGCGCGCTGGATCGCGGTCAACGCCGTCGAGGGCACCGCGCCGAGGCTCACCGAGCGCGTCGCCGGCATCTGGGGCAACAGCCGCGCGAGCCTCGCCATCCTCTACTACCTCGCGCTCGACCCGACGAAGGCCCCCGCGCCCGATCCGCGGCCCGCCCTTCCCACAGCTTTCTTCGACCGCGCCATCGGCCGCATCCTCGCGCGCACGGCGTGGGGTCCCGCCGCGACGGCCTTCGACTACAAGTGCACGTGGGAGACCATCGGCCACCAGTTCGGGGACTGCAACGAGTTCGAGCTGTGGCGAAAGGGCGAGTGGCTGGTCCGGGAGCGGAGCGGGTACGCGAACGACGTGTCTGCCATGACCTCCGAGTTTCACGACACGCTCGCCATCAAGAACCGGGTGACCTCCGGCGCCGGCAAGCCCCGCTCCCTTCAGTGGTACGAAGAGGGCGCGTGGGAGCGCGGGGGTCAGTTCACGCTGGGCGACAACGCCGGCGACCCGCGGGTGACGGCGAGCCTGGGCTCGGGCTGGGTGTACGCGCAGGGCGACGCCACTCCGCTCTACAACCGGCCTTCGGCGATCGCCGCCGACGCCGCCGTCGACGTCACGCACGCCAGCCGCTCCATCGCCTGGCTGAAGCCCGACACCGTCGTCGTCTACGACCGGGCGACGACGCGCTCGGAGGGCCTCTTCAAGCGCTTCTTTCTCGTCTCCGGCGGCGACGCGGAGGTGAGCGGGAAGAGCGCCACGTTCACGACGCCCAAGGGTCAGAAGCTCTACCTGCAGTCCTTGCTCCCGGCCGGCGCGGTGCTCACGGCCACCAAGGCCGAGCCGTTCAACGGCGTCGCCGCGGGCGAGCCTTCGCGCTCGAAGCTGAGGGTCGAGGATCCCGCCGCGCCGCGCGACGTCCGCTTCCTCCACGTCCTCCAGGGAGCCGATGCCGGGGCGAAGCCTGCGCCCGTGAGCGTCGTGCACAGCGCGTCGGGGACGCCCTTCGAGGGCGCGACGGTCGGCCGCTTCGCCGTGATGGTCCCCGTGGATCTCACGGTCCCCTTCAAAGGGGTCACCTACTCGGTCCCCTCGCGGGTGACCGCGCAGCTCGTGGGCGGCCTCGTCCCCGGCTCGGCCTACGACGTGACCTTCACGTGGGGCGCGAACACCGTCGAGGTGTCCGTCGCGCCGGGCGCCGCGTACCTGGCCGACGAGGGGGGCGTCATCGCGCTGGGAGACTTCGCCGCCAAGAAGCCGTGAGCCCGCGCCGCCGCCCGGCGGGCTCAGAACAGCGTGTAGATGAACGGCGCCGAGACCTGGGCGGCGACGATGGTGATCGCGATGACGAGGAACGCGAGGAGCCACAGGCTCATCGCATAGGACCGGTTGACGACGCCGAAGAGGAAGATGTCGCGCACCATCCGCAGCAGCCAGCGGGACAGGATCATCGGTCGCCTCTCTCAGTCGAGCCCGAACTGCTCTTGCCAGTTCGTGCTCTCCTTCCACTCGGGCTGGTCCTTCTTCATCAGGACGAAGTTGTCCAGCACCAGGATGTCGATCCCCGTGCGCATGAAGCAGCGGTACGCGTCCTCCGGGGTGCAGACGATCGGTTCGCTTCGCACGTTGAAGCTCGTATTGACGAGGATCCCGTAGCCCGTCTCCTTCTTGAAGGCCCGGAGCAGCGCGTGGAGCCGCGGGTTGCGCTCGTCGTCCACCGTCTGGATGCGGGCCGAGTAGTCGACGTGCGTGACGGCGGGCACGTCGGAGCGGGGCGTGTTCACCCACTCCTTGAGGTCGAGCGGCTCGCCGTCCTTCGTCTCGACCTTGGTCTCGGGAGGCGGCAGGCAGCGCTCTTTCCGCACCTGGTCGACCATCAGCATGTACGGCGACTCGTGGACCACCTCGAAGTACTCGGGCGCGTCCTCCTTCAGGACGATGGGCGCGAAGGGACGGAAGCTCTCGCGGAACTTGGTGGCGAGGTTGAGGTACGACTGCATCTTGACGCTCCGCGCGTCGGCGATGATGGAGCGTCCGCCGAGCGCCCGCGGCCCGAACTCCATGCGTCCCTGGAGCATGCCCACGACCTTCTCGTCGGCGAGGGCCTTGGCGAGGAACGTGTTCCGCTCCTCGTCGGGCATCTCTTCGTGAGGCAGCTCGTTGAGGTCGAGGAACTTCTTCACCTGCTCGCGCGCGAAGCCCGGACCGAGGAACCCGCCCTTCATCGCGTCGCGCCGCCCGTCCGTCTTCCGCGGATGGCCGAGGACGCGGTACCAGGCGTAGAGCGCCGCGCCGAGCGAGCCGCCCGCGTCGCCCGCCGCGGGCTGCACCCAGATGTCGTCGAACACCCCGCTGCGTACGAGCTTGCCGTTCGACACGCAGTTGAGCGCCACGCCGCCCGCGAGGCAGAGGTTCTTCTTTCCCGTCACCGCGCGGGCGTAGCGCGCGATCTTCTGCATGATCTCCTCGGTGACGACCTGGATCGACCGGGCGAGGTCCATCTCGCGCTTGCCGATGGGCGTCTCCGGAGCGCGCGCCGGGCCGCCGAAGAGGGCGGCGAAGCGGTCGTTCGTCATCTTGAGATCGTTCAAGTAGCCGAAGTACGCCATGTCGAGGTGGAACGACCCGTCCTCCCGGATGCGGATCAGCTTGTCCTTGATGACGTCGACGTAGACGGGCTCCCCGTAGGGCGCGAGGCCCATGAGCTTGTACTCGCCGGAGTTGACCTTGAACCCGGTGAAGTACGTGAAGGCCGAGTAGAGGAGGCCCAGCGAGTGCGGGAAGCGGTGCTCGAGCAAGAGCTTCACGCGGTTGCCCTCGCCGACGCCCACCGAGGTGGTCGTCCACTCGCCCACGCCGTCGACCGTGATGATCGCGGCCTCCTCGAAGGGCGACGGGTAGAAGGCGCTGGCCGCGTGCGAGACGTGGTGCTCGGCGAACTTGGTCGCCTTCGGCCGGTAGCCGATCGACTTGAGGGCCGCCTCGATCTGGTAGGCCACCCACGCCTTGTCCCGCAGCCACACCGGCGCCGCCTTGACGAACGGCGTGAGCCCCGCGGGCGCCACCGCCGAGTACGACGTGAGCAGGCGCGTGAACTTCGTGATGGGCTTGTCGTAGAACATCACGAGATCGAGGTCGCCCTTGCCCACCTTGCCCTCGTGCAGGCAGTACGCCGCGGCGCACGTGGGGATCCCCGAGTCGTGCTTCTTCCGGGTAAAGCGCTCTTCCTGCGCGGCCGCGACGATCTCGCCGTCGCGCACGAGGCACGCCCCGCTGTCGTGATAGAGGGCGCTGATTCCGAGGATGTTCACGGCTTCTTCTCCGCCGAGCTTCCGCTCGTCCTCCACTGCTGGAACCGGCGGCTCTTCGCCTGGATCGTCGCGTCGAGGTACTCCGCGTAGGCGTGGTGCCCCGCCGTCTCGAGGTGGACCCCGTCGTCGCGGTAGATCTGATCCTCGGGTCCCTTGTCCTTGAAGAAACCGCGCGCGTAGTACGTGACGACGCCGCGCTGGGCCAGCTCCGCCGTGAGGTTGGCGCGCCGCTGCTCGTCGTTCTTCAGCGCATTGCGGAGGCGGCCCGACGGGTCGTCCGCGTCCGTCGGCAGCGGCTTGTCGTAGCCGGCGTAGCTCCCGGGGAGCACGAAGGTCATCACCTCGGTGCCGGCCTTCTTCAGGTCGTCGACCATCAGGCCGTACTCGTGGACGCCGTAGGTGGCCTGCCTGTCCTCCCAGGCGTCGTCGATGCCCACGTGGTTCGCGCGGTAGCGCCACATCAGGTGGTTGGCGACCTCCTCGAGGGCCACGCGCGGGGGATCCTTGACCGAGAAGAAGGGGACGTTCATCAGGCCATAGAGCGGCCGGACCACGTCGTCGATCGGCATCTGGATGAGCGTGAGATCGGCGTGGAACGCGTCCGGATAATGCTTCACGAAGCCGTGCTCGTGGAACGGACCCCAGCCGTTGCACCCCATCGCGAGCACCTCGACCTTGCCCGGAAGCCCGAGGGCGGTCAGGCGCTTCTGCAGGACCGAGGAGTACATGTCCTCCTGATCGATGTACGAGCCTCCGTAGAGCGTCGAGTCGCCGATCATCAGGATGCGGAACGTGCCCGGGGGCTTCTCCCGCTCGATGGGGGGCGAGCGCATGCCGTACTGGTTCGTGGCGACGCGCCCGCCGTAGCGAAGAAGCTCGGCGTTCGGCTCCGGGTAATAC
The DNA here is from genome assembly GCA_036501935.1 of Polyangiaceae bacterium. Classification (GTDB taxonomy): domain Bacteria; phylum Myxococcota_A; class Polyangia; order Polyangiales; family Polyangiaceae; genus Palsa-1150. Next base: position 235,866 of record DASXZL010000080.1, read on the forward strand.
CCGATATCGGGATCGGCGATGTAGAGGACCGTGTGGCCGAAGCCCTCGGCGCGCAGCACGCCCTCGGAGAGCAGGACCAGCCCGACGAGGACCAGCACGGCGTTGCGGATGGGGTGGCCGCTGCCCGCCGTGGGGGCTTCCGTCGCGAACATCGTGCCGACCCAGCGGACCTTGCGGGCCTCGTCGTCGCACGCGAGCCAGAAGCTCTGCCGGTTCGAGTCGCGCAGGTGGAGGTCATCCGCGCCGAACAGGCGCCGGACGAAGCGCGTGGGCGTGACCACGAGGACGTACACCGCCCCGAGCAGGATGCCGCCGAGCGCCAGGCCGACCACCCGTCCGAAGGCGGCCAGGGCGCGGTCGATGGCTGCCCGGGCCCCCGCAGAAGCCAGGGAGATGCCGCCAACCCCGCCCGAGATGCCCCAGACGACGTACGCCGCCGTCGGATGATGGCGGAGAAAGAGCAGGGCCCCGAAGACCGCCCCGATGGCGAGCTTCACCAGCGCCGAGCGGACGCCGCCCTCGGGCGTGCGCGGCGGCGTCGGGAACCACTCGACGCTCTGGAGCGGTTTCGCGGCGGGCTCACTCATGCGGGCGTGGCAGCCTAGTCATCCGCCCGGGGCGGAGGCAACCGGTATGTACGCGGGGGCACGCGGGGAGCATGGGCGGCGGGCGCAGCCATGGGAGCTCGAGCCCTCCTCGACGGCTACAATCCCCTGATGACCAACGCCGCTCGCAGCCGGGCGCCCTGCCGGTAGCGCGCAGCGATGAGCGATCCCCTGCGAGCGCTCGTGCCCGGCCAGCTCTGGGTCAAGGAGCATCCCGTGCGCCTGGCGGGCGGGCGATTCCTCACACGAATGACGGTGCTGCGGCTAGGAGGCGGATTGTGCCTGCACTCGCCCGTCGAGATCGATCCGGCGACGCGCTCGACCATCGAAGGGCTCGGCCAGGTGCGCGCGATCATCGCGCCGAGCCACCTGCCCTCTGGGCCGGCGAGATGGACCAGGTCGTCGTCGGCAACCGCATCATGCGTGAGGTGGACTTCCTGCACCGAGCGAGCCGGACGCTCATCGCAGTGGACCTCGTCGAGAACTTCCGCGACGAGACCCCCGGCACCAATGCCCTGCTGCGCGCCTACCTGTTCTGGATGTGGGGACGGCCGCGTCCCGCCCCCGAGCTGCGCTTGCTCACGCGCGATCGGAAGGCGGCTCGTGTGGCCCTGGAACGGTTGCTCGCGTGGGATTTCGACCGGGCCATCATCGCGCACGGCGAGCTGCTCGACCGCGACCCGAAGGAGGCCATCCGCGAGGCTTGGAGCTGGGTCCTCGCTCGATGAGGCGGAACCCCCGCCGCGGTCCGAGCCCCGCTCGAGCGCGTGGTGGAGCGAAAGCGAGGGTCGAAGATCCCCTACCAGGGTTCGACATCGGGAGCCGCATCCGCCCAAGTCGGCGGGGTCAATGTTCTCACGCTTCCAACCCTCACGGGGATGCCCGCAGGGAACTGGACGATCAATGTGGGCGGGTATCTCTCGCTCGCGAATGGCTCGGGGTCGAGCACGACGGTTACCGCCTCGTTCACGCCGGCGCTCATGCTCTCGTACGGGTCGCCAATCGTGGCGACGTAGCACAAGATGTCCTCACCGAAGACCATGATGGCGAACAGCGGCGTTCCATCCGCCGCGACGTGAATCTGTATCAAGATGTGGGTCTGCTTATTTCCGTGTTTCGCGCTCATTGGGAGCACCTCCACGGGAACTACAACCCGAGTCGGATCGGAATCAACTAGACGCGCCGATTGAAGAGTTGGTGTGCGATGCGATTCTTTGAGGCTCATCTCCCGGACTACACCGGGTGCGAAACCGTTGGTGTTTTCGGGGGCGGCTTGGGAGTCGGATCGACCTAAGATGGGGGATCTGAAGGAGAAAGCGCCCGTGTCCGTTCTTCAGTTCCACGGTGTCTTCAGGACCGAACACGAAGGATGGTTGACGCCGCGCTCTTCCCGATGTGGATAGGTCGCAGCATGGCCCTATCAGCACATACTCGACGACGGCTCCACGACGCGCTGGACGCTCACAACAGCCGCCAGTTTCGCGCGGTGGACTTTGTGATCGAGGCAATGGATGAAATGGATGACATTGGCCTCCCTTGGGAGACGCACCGCATACGCTACCTGTACGAGCACTTCACGCTTCAATTCGCCATCGAGCCGGGAAACGCCGAGATCTCGATCTCCGTCAACCCCGGCTCGATCCTCACCGTAGACACCGCGAAGGTGCAGGGCGTTGACGGCCTCTTGCACGCTATGGATCGGTGGCTCTATCGAGTCGACGACGAGCTGAAGGCTGCGCCCCTCGCACGGGAGTTGGCGCAGCAGCGCGAACAGATCGAGGAGATCATGGCGCGGCTGGCGAACGTCGAGGACACGATGTTCACACGCGAGGAGGCAGAGCGCGCCGAAGACATGGTCGATGAGATGAAGCAGAGGCTCACCGACTTGGCCGCGCAAACCGCCGCCGACAAGGCCGAGCTGAAAGAAGAGATTGAGAAGCTCTCGCGCACCCTTGAGACGATGCGAGGGGACATCGGAACCACGACCAAGAAGAACTGGTACCGCAGGATCCTCTCACGGTTCATCGGGATAGCGACGAACCCGGCGGTCCAGAAGGCAATGATCCAGCTCGCCGAACACGGGGCCGAGAAGATCACCGACAAGATCCTCCCTCCCTGAACGCAGGCTACTGAGGACGACTTCGGACGCTCGAAAAGCGTTTCCGTTGGCGGCACCAATGATTCCGACGGGTTAGCGCCGCGAACGGTTGCGGGCGGGGCGCGCAGAACGCCCAAGAAATCGACCTTCCCTGCATACGGGACGGCTGCTGACCCCCCAAAAGGTACTTTCTAGGTGAGAGGTACCCCATTGGGATTGTGGAGCGACGAAGCTCAACCGCACGAGAGTCTTGCTCCCATGGCTGAGGACTCGCTAGGAGATCGGTCCTAGGAGGAATTGACCATGCGAAGTTGGCTGTTTCAGATTTGGTCGTTGTCGGAAATCCAGGATCGTCTCGCGTTCGCGCAGATCCCCGCGCACCTCGCAAGCATCACGGATACGAAGGTGAGCATGGACCGGCCGGAGTTCAAGGTCGTCATTCGCGACGCGGCGGCGGCTGTGAAATTCGATCAGCTCTTGCACGATCCGAATTTCACGCAGGGTCGCGCGATGCCTGTCCCTATCTGAGTCACTGCATCATCTCGTCCATCGTCGAGACGAAGGCATCGTCGGTGACCAGGGAGATGGCCGCGTCCTTGTCCTTCGTCCTCGGCTGGACGAATACAGCGCGCTCTGCTTCGAGTTCTTTGTCCCCCATGTCGATGACGAACAGAACCTTCTGTCCCCAGGAGAGCCGCTGGTAGCGCTCCCGGGTGATGTATTCACCTTGCTCATAGTCCAGGTGAAGGACGGCGCCCTTCTCGACGAGGAGAGCGGCGGGACGGTGCCGTGCGCCTCGACGTGCGCCTTGACGGTCTTCCAGATCGTCGCGTCCTCCGGGAGATCGAAGCGCAACCCCTTCGCCTTCGTGGGCGGTCGAAGTTGTGCTTGTGCTGGTCGGCGCTGAGGCCGTCCACACCATCGAGCCCCTCTACGTCGATCACGCCGCGTAGAAGGCGCTTCATGGCTGCGCCTGCGGGTCGCTAGTGCTTTGCTTCGGTGTACTGGTTGAGGTCATAGCCGTGATCTCCCCGCGCCGAAGCCCTTGTAGTGGGGGGCTTCGGCGCACATCTTTTGTCACTCGGTCGCGGTGGTCTCGGGCTCGGCCCAGCTCTGGACGGAGACGCCCGTCTCGCGCTCAAGCGCCAACGCGCTGAGAAGCATCGGCACCGACTTGCCATGGCTCCAGAGGTAGATGATCGACTCGGTCACGTTGAGGCGGCCCGCAAGGACGCGCTTCGTCGTCCCCGACGTTCGCAACCAACTGAAGAGCGCTCGTGAACCCCGGGTGTGCTTCGCTGTGCGTGCCATGGTCTGCACGTACACCGATCCTATGAGCGCTTTATCGATCTGAGCTTCAGGGGAACGATTGCCTATCGCACCTGCTCAGAAGGGTCGTATTTACTCACGCTGAGGAGAGCGTCGAGGTGGTGAGCTGCTTCCCGCTGCTTCCGGGAAGTGCCGGGAATTGACGAACTCAGAGAAGCACCGAGGCTGCCGCCGCTTCCCGCCGCTTCCCTCTCACTTCCCGCCGCTTCCCGTCACTTCCCGCGCTTCTGAGAAGCGGAAGTTTCTCTCACTTCCCGAAACCCCCCCTTAGGGGTCGGGAAGTGAGAAGTGAGAGGGGAGAAGTGAGAGGGGAGCCTCGTTGCTTCCCGAGCCAACCAACCCCACCTCTTGGCTACAACCTCTCAGGTGCCGGACCGAACTGCTTGAGCAAGGTCTCGATGAGCGACGCATCGCCACCGCGCCACTCCACCTCGTTGGTTCTGCTGACCTCGGAGGAGACCCCGCCCCAATACTCGTGGAACCGTGAGGTCAGCACCCGATCCGAAGGGGGGTCGCGGCGCCTGCCTCCTCCACCGTCCACCTGGTCGCTACCACGCTCCCACCCTCGTGGCGTCAGGTGCCACTCGGTCCACTCGTCGCTCATCGCCATGGTCGTAGTGTAGGCAGCCCTACCGCTTGTCGTCGTCAGCGCTGCCCGTGGACATCTTGCCGGTGCCTCTGCACACATTGCACTTGCCGGTCCCGCTGCACCGACCGCAGTTCATCCCGTGACTCTGTCCCGTACCCCCGCAAGCCGCACAGCGCCCCGTCCCACTGCATGCCGTGCACGTCTTCTCGGCCATGGTCGTCCCCTCCTAAGCCCCCGAGGCTACGTGAGCCGCAGCTACCAGGACAGCCCGAGGGCGAGCGAAGCGAGCCAGGGGCCTTCCTCGGTCTGGTCACCCTTACCAAGGGCTGAGCGTTCTGTGTTTCCCGCACGCTAGGTTCCACGGCTGTACCACGGGGCGGTCGTTCCCAGGGGGTTCCGGGTGGGTTCCCAGTCGTTAGGCCGCCTCTACGATCCCTTGTTTTCAGCGGCGGAGGCGCACAGGAATCGAACCTGCCCGAGACGACATCCGCCGCCTCACACCGGTTTTGAAGACCGGGGCCCGCACCAGTCAGGCATGCGCCTCCGGGCGGGGATACTGTCAGCGCTTCCCGTCGGTTGCAATGCACCCGCTTCGCGCTCGTCGCTGGCGGGCCCGCGGCGATCACCTCTCCGCCACGTCGACGCGGAGGCAGTCGCTCGCGAGCCGCGCGGGTCCCTTGTAGCTCGCGTGCACCGACCGGAGGACGGCGTCCGCGGACCGCTCGACGGCGGGCGTGATGTGGCTGAGCAGCAGCGACTTGACGTGCGCCTGGGCGGCGACTTCGCCGATGCGTTTTCGGCGCGGTGTGCAGGTCGTACAGAACCGGGGGGGAGCCGGGGGGATCGAGGACGGTCGTGTCGTAGACGAGGAGGTCGGCTCCCTGGGCGAGGTGGACGAGGTTGTCGTTCTTCGAGGCGAGATCGCCCGACATGACGAGGACGTGTCCCGCGTGCTCGAGGCGGAACGCGAGGGCCGGGGCGTCGCCGTGGTCGACGGCCACCGACGTCACGTGCAGGTCGTCGTCCCGGAGGACCTCCTGGATGGGGGCGTCCTCTGCGGTCGGCAGATCGACGGCGTCGAGCTTCAATGTGTTCCGGAACTTCGCCAGATAGGGAAAGGCGCCTTGCGCTCCGAACAAGCGGGCGATGAAGGCGGTCGTGCTCGGGTAGTCGCCGCCGCCGCGCGGTCCGAAGAACCGGAAGAGGAGCGGCTCGTCGAAGCTGAGGTCGCGCGACATGACGACACCGGGAACATCGCCGCTGTGATCGATGTGGAGGTGCGTGACGAGGAAGGTGTCGAGCCGGCGCAGGTCGACGCCCATCTCGCCGAGTCGCACGAACGCGCCCGGCCCGACGTCGACCAGAGCGCGCGCGACGCCGTCGAGAAAGACCACGTAGCCCGAGGCCGCGCGACCGAAGCTGGCCGGGCCCCCCGAGCCGAGGACGGCGAGCTCGAAGGGCGAGGACGAAGGCGCGCGTCGCGTGCAGGCGTCCGCGCTCGGGGCGGCGGCGGCGGGAAGGGCCGGCTCCGCGTGCGCGCAGCCGAGCGAAACGGCGGACACGGCGGCGAGAAGTCCGAGTCGCATGCGGCGGTGTACCACTGGTTCCGACGGGCCCCACGGACTTCCGGCTCCGAGCGGCGTGCTCGACGAGCAACGCGAAGCGGGCGGCGCCACGAGACTGGCGACCGCGGCCAGCGCGCCTAAATGAGCGAGCGCAAGCGAGCGCGACTCTCGATGGATCTCGGACGGGCGGCGGAGCCGCCGTCAGCACCGCGCGCGTGAGCGAGCGGTGAGCCGCGCCGCGTGCACCCGGCACTCCGCGTCGCGAGCTCGGTCGTTCACCGCTCGCTCACGCTCGCGGTGCTGATCGACAATCGCGCTCGGTCATCGGCGTGATCGTAAGAACACAGCAAAATCGATCACTTGCGCGCGGAGCTGGGCGACGACGCGCGGCTTAAATAGCATCGGGGCCCATCCAAACCCTCACCGCCGACCACCGGCGATTCGGAGGCCCCGATGTCCGC
>DASXZL010000081.1:0-116910 GCA_036501935.1 Polyangiaceae bacterium
CCGACCCCGATCCCGACCCCGACCCCCTGTGCTAATTCGCTGCTCCTCCCCATGTCGGCCCCCTTCCCCAGCCCCCCCCTCGATCAGCCCTACGACCCTTCGCTCGTCGAGCCCCGCTGGTACCCCTTCTGGGAGAAGCACGGCGTCTTCGCGGCCACCGACTCCCCGGCCGACACGCGGCCCGTCTACGTCGTCCCGATGCCCCCGCCGAACGTCACGGGCTCCCTCCACATGGGGCACGCGCAGCGGTGCACGCTCGAGGACACGCTCGTCCGCTGGCACCGCATGCGCGGCTTCAACACGCTCTGGCAGCCGGGGACCGACCACGCCGGCATCGCCACGCAGCTCGTCGTCGAGCGCACCCTCGCCCGCGAAGGCAAGACGCGGCGCGACCTCGGGCGCGAGGCCTTCGTCGCGCAGGTCTGGCAGTGGAGGCGCGAGACCGGCGACCGCATCCTCTTCCAGCAGCGCATCCTCGGGGCCAGCCCCGACTGGTCCCGCGCCAAGTTCACGATGGACCCGGATCTGTCGCGCGCCGTGACCGAGGCCTTCGTGCGCCTCTTCGAGCAGGGCCTGATGTACCGGGCCACGCGCCTCATCAACTGGTGCCCCGAGTGCATGACGTCGCTCAGCGATCTCGAGGTCGAGAGCGAGGAGGGCGCCAACGGGGAGCTCTTCGAGTTCGCCTACGAGGTCGAAGGCGGCGGCGAGATCGTCGTCGCGACGACGCGCCCCGAGACGATGCTCGGCGACACCGCCATCGCCGTTCACCCCGACGACCCCCGCTACACGGCCCTCCACGGCAAGCGCGTCAAGCACCCCTTCGTCGACCGCACCTTCCCCATCGTGACCGACGCCATCCTCGTCGATCCCAAGTTCGGCACGGGCGCCGTGAAGGTGACGCCCGCACACGACTTCAACGACTTCGCGACCGGCAAGCGCCACCAGCTCGAGGAGATCAGCGTCCTCAACCTCGACGGGACGATGAACGGCAACGCCGGCCCCTTCGCCGGGATGGACCGCAAGGAGGCGCGGCGCGCCGTGAAGAAGGCCCTCGCCGACAAGGGCCTCGCCCGCGGCACGAAGCCCCACACGCTGACGCTCCCGCGCTGCCAGCGCTCGGGCGGCGTCGTCGAGCCGATGATCTCGACGCAGTGGTTTCTGAAGATGCAAGGGATGGCCGAGAAGGCCCTCGAGGCCGTGCACTCGGGCAAGACGGAGATCGTGCCGGCCGAGTGGGTGAAGACCTACGACCACTTCATGGAGAACATCCAGGACTGGTGCGTCTCGCGCCAGCTCTGGTGGGGCCACCAGATCCCCGCGTGGCATCACCCCGACGGACGCATCGTCGTCGCCCGCGAGCGCCCGAAGGACCTCGGCCCCGAGTGGACGCAGGACCCGGACGTGCTCGACACGTGGTTCAGCTCCGCGCTCTGGCCCTTCTCGACGCAGGGCTGGCCCGACGAGACGCAGGCGCTGAAGAAGTTCTACCCCGCGAGCGATCTGGAGACGGGCTACGACATCCTCTTCTTCTGGGTGGCCCGCATGATGATGTTCGGCCTCCACTTCATGGGCGAGGTGCCGTTCCGCCGCGTGCTCCTCTCGGGCCTCATCGTCGACGAGACGGGCGACAAGATGAGCAAGGTGAAGGGCAACGTCATCGATCCGCTCGACCTCGTGAACGGCGCGAGCTTCGCCGACATGGTGAAGAAGACGATGCCCGGCGCCCCCGAAGCCGAGGCGCTCGGCAAGTTCAAGAAGGCGTACCCGTCGGCGGCCGCCATGGGCACGGGCTTCCCGGCGTTCGGGGCGGACGCGGTGCGATTCACGCTGGCGACGTATCCGCCGAGCAACAAGCGCATCGCCCTGGCGCCGCGGCGCATCGAGGGGAACAAGCACTTCCTCAACAAGGTGTGGAACGCGACCCGCCTCGCGCTCGATCTGCTCGGCAGCGACTTCGAGTGGCGCGAGCTCGCGGCGCCGAAGGCCTTCTACAACCGGTGGATCCGCTCTCGCTTCGCGTCCGCCTGCGCGACGGCGCACGAGGGGCTCGACACGTTCCGCATCGACGAGGCAGCCCACGCGGCCTACCGCTTCTTCTGGAACGATCTCTGCGACTGGTACCTGGAGCTCGCCAAGCCCGTCCTCCGCAAGCAGACCGACGGCGCGTTCCTCCACCCCGACGAGGTCCCCGAGACGCAGGCGACGCTCGCCTACGTCCTCGAGGGGAGCCTGCGGCTCATGCACCCGATGATGCCGTTCATCACCGAGGAGCTGTGGCAGCGCGTGCCGCGCCCCGCGTCGCGCAAGGCGAGCGTGGCGTTCGGGCCGTACCCGACGGCGGACGAGGAGAAGACGGCGCGCGCCCCGGACGTCGAGTCGTGGATGGAGACGCTCCAGGGCGTCGTGTCGGCGGCCCGGACGGTGCGCAGCGAGCACGACATCGACAAGAGGGCCGAGGTGCCGGTGCGCGTCCGGTCGGGGAGCCCGGAGGTCGTCGCGTTCCTGCGCGGCCACGCCGCGGCGATCCGCCTGCTGGTGAAGACCGCCGGCGATCCCGTGTTCGAGGCGCCCGGCAGCCCGCGCGACCCGGGGACCACCGTGAGCATGGTCTCGAGCACCCACGGGCCCATCGAGGTGCTCGTCACGCTGAAGGGCCTCGTCGACCCGAAGGACGAGCTGGCCCGCGTCGAGCGCGAGCTGAAGAAGCTGGAGAAGGACCTCGGCGCGCTGGAGAAGAAGCTCGCGTCCCCCGGCTTCGTCGATCGCGCCCCGCCCGAGGTCGTCGAGGAGTCCCGCAAGCAGCGGACGACGATGCTCGACGCCAAAGCCCGCCTCGAAGAGTCCCGCAAGCTCGCCGACGAGCTCTAGAGGAGCGAGCACGACCTGCATGAATCAGACGGCGGCTGGCCGCCGTCTGCACCGCGAGCGTGAGCGAGCGATGAGCCGTCAAGCCGGTGCACGCCTCACAACGCGCCACGGTCTGAACGCTCACCGCTCGCTGACGCTCGCGATGCTGATGGCCGCTCACGCGGCCATGCGGATCGGCTAGGGAACGGGCGGCGCGACGGCAGCCGGGGGAGGCGGAGGAGCGGGAGGCGGAGGCGGGGGAACGGGAAGCGGAGCCGGCGGAGGGACGTACGCCGGCAGCGGCGGAGGCGGCGGCGGGGGGAGCGCCGGGCAGGCCGGGCACGGGCACGGCTTCACCGGCTCGGGCACGTCGCTGAACGCGTAGATGAGGGTCAGCGTCGACGCGGTGTCGAGGTCCTTCTTGCCGGGGAGCGGGAACCGGTCGTACGCCGCGTGGATCCCGAGCCCGAGCGAGAGCCCGCCGCTGATCTTCGAGGCGAAGAGCGCGTCGATGTTCAGGCGCGAGTCGTACACGTCCCCGGCCTGCCCGGCGTCGACGGCCACGATGCTCTGCAGGTACTCGACGCCGGCCGAGAGCGTGACGTCCTTGTTGAACCCGTGGCGGAAGCCCGCGAAGAGACGCGCCGAGTTGTAGACCTGCGTCTGCGCCAGCATCGACTGGGCGCACGGCGTGATGTTGCCGCTCGTGCCGAAGTTCGGGTCCGTCGGGGTGCAGCCCGACGCGGGGACCGGCTCGAGCGCGCTCGCCGGCCCCGTCGGCGCGGTGACGGCCAACGAGTCGGACCTCCGCGCGTCGTACTGGAAGTCGTAGCCCGCTTCGGCCCAGAAGGCGTCGGCCTGCGCCTTGACGAACAGGAACTTGAAGCCGGGGTCCAGGTTCAGGCGGAAGTTGAGGCCCTGGAAGCGGTCCTGCCGGCCCGTCACGAGGAGGAAGATGGCGGCGCGATCGGAGAGGAAGCGGTCGTACCGGAGCTTGCCCTGGATGTTCTCCGCCGTCTCGACGGCCCACTGCCCGCCCGGGGGCGTCGACTGGCCGTAGTTGCCGAGGAGGCCCGCGCCGAACTCGTTGGCGCCGTGACGGCTGTCGAACGCGCCGTTCACGGTCATCGCGAGGAGGTTCGAGTTGCCCGTCACCCACTGCCCACCGGCGGCAAGAGAGACGGTGGTGCCGTCGGTCGCGGGTTTGGGGGCGACGTCGGGGACGGTCCCGGGGGCCGTGGGCTCCGCGACCATGGCCTTCTCGTCGGGAGGCGGGGCGCCGGAGAGGGTGCTCTGGGCGAAGGCGACGCCCCCTCCGAGCGGGAGGCTCGCGAGGACGACGAAGGCGATAGTGCAAGGGGTGGCTTTCACGGTTTCTCCGATACCTCAAGTGCCCCACCGGCGTCCGCCACATTGTTGAGCCGGTCGGGCGCCGGCGGCGCCGGTGGTACGCTCCCCCGCCGCCCTCATGACCGACGCCACGACCGACGCCCCCCTCCACGCGGCCCTCGCCTGGCTCCGCAAGCAGCCGGACGTTCGCTACGCCGAGGTGCGACTCGTCGACGACGGCGGCGAGCGCCTTCGCGTGCGAGACGGCCGCCCCGAGCAGGTCACCGCGGAGGCCTCGCGCGGCGTGGGCATCCGCGTGCTGGGGAGCAAGACGTGGGGCTTCGCGTGCTCGGCCGACACGAGCGAGGCGGCCCTCGTCGCCACCGCTGCCCGGGCCCTCGCGATCGCGCGCGCCTCGTCCTCCGTCGCCCGCGCCGCCGTCGCCTTCCCCGAGCAGGCGGCGTCCCGCGGGGTCTACGTGACTCCCCTCGCGGTCGACCCCTTCACCATCCCGCTCGAGACCAAGCTCGCCTCGCTCGACGCCCCCGTGCGCGCCCTCCGCGCGGGCGACGACCGGCTGAAGTCGGCCGAAGCGTGGATGGACTGGACGCGCCAGACGAAGCGCCTCCTCACGACCGAGGGGAGCGACGTCACGCAGACGTTCACCTTCGGCGCGTGCGGGATGAACGTCTTCGCCAGCTCCGCCGACGGCGTCTCGCAGCGCCGGAGCTACCCCACCTGGCAGGGAGGCGACGGCTTCCAAGCCGGCTGGGAGCGCGTGACGGCGCTCGATCTGCCGGGCAACGTCGACCGCGTGAAAGACGAGGCCCTGGCCCTGCTGACGGCGCCCCTCTGCCCGGCGGGGACGCGCACGTTGCTCCTCGAGTCGAGCCAGGTGGCGCTTCAGATCCACGAGTCGTGCGGGCACCCGACGGAGCTCGACCGGGCGCTGGGAAGCGAGATCTCGCTCGCCGGCGGCTCGTTCATGCAGCCCGGGATGCTCGGCAGGCTGCAGTACGGCTCGCCGCTCGTGACCATCGTCGCCGACGCCACGAGCGCCGGCGGCAACGGCACCTTCGGCTGGGACGACGAGGGCGTCCCGGCCGGCAAGCGCGCGCTCATCGAGCGAGGCCTCTTCGTCGACTACCTCTCCAGCCGCGAGACGGCCGCCGCCCTCGGGCGCGCCTCGACCGGGACGATGCGCGCCGACAGCTGGAACCGGACGCCCATCATCCGCATGGTCAACGTCTCGCTAGAGACCGGGACCGCCGGCACGCTGGAGGACCTCGTCGCCGATACCGACGACGGCCTCCTCGTCGCCACCGACAAGAGCTGGAGCATCGACGACATCCGCCTCAACTTCCAGTTTTCCTGCGAGATCGCCTGGGAGATCAAGCACGGCAAGCGCACGCGGCTCCTCCGCGATCCCTTCTACACGGGCATCACGCCGCGCTTCTGGGGCTCTTGCGACGCCATCTGCGACGCGCGCGACTGGCGCCTCTGGGGCATCACGTCGTGCGGCAAGGGCGATCCGATGCAGGTGATGCACGTGGGGCACGGGGCGAGCCCGGCGCGCTTCCGCGACGTCACCGTGGGGAGCGCCTCTTGAGGGCGGCGAGCCTGCTCGCGCTCGGTCAGGAGGTCCTCCGCGCGGCGGGCGAGACCGAGGCGGAGGTCTATCTGCGCACGGCCGAGCGAGGCTGCGCGAGGTTCGCCATCGGCGAGCTGGGGCAGCACATGCAGCTCTCCGAGCCGCAGGCGGTGGTGCGCGTGGCCCACGGGGCGCGCGTGGCGGAGACCGTGACGAGCCGGCTGGACCGCGACGCGCTGGTCGACGCGGTGCGCGCGACGGGCCGGGCCGCGAGGCTCGTGCCCGAGGTGGAGGGCTTCCCGGGGTTCACGCGCGCGGACGAGCCGACGGGGGCGGCTCCGCACAGGTACATCGCGGCCACGGCGGGCGCGTCGCCGGAGGAGCGCGTCGAGCGTCTCGCGCCGGTGCTCGCGGCCATCCGCGACGCAGGCCTCGTGAGCGCCGGGATGCTGGAGACGACGTCGGCCTCGCACGCCCTGGCGACGACGGGCGGCTGCGCGCGCGAGCACGACGAGACGACGGCGAGCTTCCGCGTGTGGGCGCTGGAGACGCCCGGCGCGGGGGGCGCGGCGGGCTACGGCGGACAAGTGCACCACGACGTGGGCGAGCTGCGCCTCGCCGAAGAGACGGACCGCGCCCTCCGCGTGTGCCGGATGTCGCGGCAGCCCGCGTCGCTCGAGGCGGGGTCGTACGACGTCGTGATGGAGCCCGAAGCCGTGACCGAGCTGCTCGAATGGCTCGCGGCGATCGCCTTCGCGGCGCCCGAGGTCGAGCAGGGGACGAGCCCGATGGCGGGGCGGCTCGGCGAGCGCATCACGGGAGGCGGGGTCGACCTCGTGGAGGACCCTCTATGCGAGGACCCCGCGCTCGGCTTCGGCGCCCCGTTCGACCGCGAGGGAACCTGGAAACGGCGCGTCCCTCTCGTCGAGGGCGGCGTCGCGCGCGCCATCCTCTACGATCGCACGTACGCCGCACGCATGGGCGCCGCCTCGACCGGCAGCGCGCAGCTCCCCGCGCTCGGCTCCGACGGCGGTGTCGGCCCGACGTCCCTCATGCTCCGCGGGGGCACCGCGTCCGGTGTGGACGAGCTGCTGGCGGGGGTCGAGCGCGGCCTTTACGTCTGCCGCCTGCACTACGTCAACGGCCTGCTCGAGCCGCGCCGCGCGGTGATGACCGGCCTCACCCGAGACGGGTGCTTCCTCGTCGAGAACGGGAAGATCGGGCGCGCCGTCGGGAACATGCGCTTCACCGACAGCCTCCTCGAAGGGCTCGCTCGCTGCGACGGGATGACGCGCGAGCGCAAGGCCGTTCCCACCTGGTGGAGCGATTCGGGGGCCTTCGTGTCCCCCGCCGTACGGATCCGTGGCTGGCGCTTCAACGGCAAGAGCCAGGAGGCCGCCGCGCCCTAGGCTTGCCCTAGCCTACGGTTGGGGCCCGATATGTTCGGCCCCGTCGCCCCGATGGGAGGGCGTACCGCGCGATAATCATCACGCGGCCTGACCCGACCTTCGGAAAGGGCATGCCGCGCGATAATCACCACGCGGCCTGACCCGACCTTCGGAAAGGGCGTGCCGCGTGATAATCATCACGCGGCCTAGTCCCGGGAGCCCAAAGTTGCTAATCCCTCCGGCGCCGCCCATGAGCGACACCAAGAGCAGCGAGCCTCCCAGGCCGTTCCCCCTGGGGATGGTGCGGCGTGGGCTGACCATCGGGGGCGTCGCGCTCGTCGCGGTGAACCTCGTCCTGATGATGTCCGGCAGCGAGGTCGCCGCCGGGACGATGGCGGCGGCACTGCTCTGGGGCGGCGCGGCGGCCTGCTTTCTCGGCGCGTTCGTCGTCTTCATGCTGGAGCCGGCCAACCGGAAGGACGCGCCCGCGGTGGCCGCCGCTCCCAAGGCAGCCCAGAAGGCAGAGGCGCCTGCGGCCGAGCCCGCGACCGCACCGACGCCGGCAGAGGCTGCACCCGAAGGCGAGCCTCCGGCCCCCTCGCCACCCCTTCTTCGTCGCGGGAACCCCATGCGCTGGGTGCGCGGCGGCCTCACCACGGGCATCGGCGCGCTGCTCACCCTGCTCATGATGGGCCATTCGGGCCAGCTCCGGTGGGGCGTGCCGATCGGCGCGCTGCTCGTCGCGATCACCTCCTGGGGCGTCATGGATCTCCTCGGGACGTTCGACGACGGGGACGATCGGGTCGACGCCTCGCACACGCTCGGGCAGCTGGCGGCTCCGCTCCTCGGCTTCCTCGTCGCGTTCGTCCTCTTCGCCCTCGCCCTCGGCTTCGCGCACGCCGGCCGCGGCCTGCCGCAGATCGGCTGGGGCATCGTGGTCACGCTCACGTTCGTCCTCGGCGTCGTCACGCTCTTCCGCCTCGGGCAGAGCCTGGGCGCGTGGAAGACCGACGAGAACGGCGAGGAGCGCCCCATCTGGAAGCGCCACGGCTTCTGGCTCGTCGTCATCGCCGCCGCGCTCCTCTTCCCCTGCATGGGCAGCTACGCCCTCTGGGATCCGTGGGAGACGCACTACGGCGAAGTGTCGCGCGAGATCCTCGCGAAGGACGACTGGATCAGCCTCTGGTGGGCGCAGGACGGCTGGTTCTGGAGCAAGCCGGTGTTCGACATGTGGATGCAGGCGATCGCCATGGCGACGCTCGGCGTCCACTACATGCCCGACAAGATGCTCGTGGGCGACGGGACGCAGCCGATCTTCCACCCGGAGTGGGCGGTGCGCGCGCCCGTCGTGCTGCTCACCATCGTCGCGCTCTACCTCCTCTACAAGGGCGTCGCGAAGACCTTCGGGCGCCGGGCGGCCTTCCTCGGGGGCATCGTCCTCGCGACGATGCCGGACTGGTTCTTCATCGGCCACCAGACGATGACGGACATGCCGTTCGTCGGCTCGATGACGGCGTGCATGGGCCTCGTGCTCATTGGTTTGCGGACGCCCGACGACAAGGAGGTGCGCGCCTACGAGGTGAAGGTCGGGCGCACGCGCTGGCGGCTCACGGGCTGGCACCTGGTGTTCGGCGTCATTCTCATCTGCGCGCTGCCGCAGATCCTCTACCTCGTGTCCCGGAACTTCGAGCTCGTGTGGAAGCCGGGGGCCCACGGCTTCCGCCCACACTGGGACGAGTTCTGGAGCGGCTCGGGCGGCGGCAACTGCGGCCTGCCCGGCAACGAAGAATGCCGGCTTACGATGCCGGCGAGCATCCCGCATTCGACGGGGGCGACGCCCGAGGGCTTCTTCCCGTCCCTGTGGCGCACGGTGGCCGCGTTCGAGCCCGCCCTCCAGGGGCTGCTCTGGGCGCTGGTGCTGGGATTCGTCCTCTACCTCAGCTGGGGCGAGCGGCGCGCGCGGCGGCTCTACTACCTCGCGGCCTGGTTTTTCGCGGCCCTGGCGACGCTGGGCAAGGGCCCCGCGGGCTTCGGGCTGCCGATGCTGATGACGTTCGCGTACCTGTGCGCGTCGCGCCCGGGCGAGGAGATCTACGCGCGGCTGCAGCGCATCGTCCGCGAGCTCACGCAGTTCGAGCTCGTGGGAGGGCTGCTCATCATCCTCGCGGTGGCCATGCCCTGGTACATCGCGATGTACGTGCGGCACGGCAGCCCGTTCACCGACCGGCTCATCTTCCACGACATGTTCAACCGCGCCTTTCACCACGTGCACGACACGAACGAGGGCGACGACACGAGCTTCCGCTTCTACGTGTGGCAGCTCGGGTACGCGCTCTTCCCCTGGACGGGGCTCGCGCCGGTCGGCCTCATGTGGTGGCTGCGGCGGGGGACGTCGCACGAGGACAACGACCGCGCGGACACCTCGGTGCTCCTCTGCATGTGGTTCCTCTTCGCGTTCGCCCTCTTCTCGTTCATGGGGACGAAGTTCCACCACTACATCTTCCCGGCCGTCCCGCCGGTGGCGATGCTCGTGGGCATCGTGCTCGACGACATGCTCGGCAAGAAGCCCCTCGCCGAGGGCGGCGCGTTCGGCGCGTACGCGCTGGGCCTCTTCGGAGGCACGGCGTTGATGACGCTCGGGATCGCGCGCATGGTGCCGGGGTCCTTCCTCGGGACCAAGCCGGGCGGCCACCTCGGCGACGCGTCGCTGCCCATGGGCGGCGTCCTCTTCGCCTGCGGCGTGGCGATGACCGCGGGGTTCGTCTGGCTCTTCCGCGATCGGACGCCGAAGGCCGCCGATCCGACCGACGACGCGACCAGCGAGGACGGCAACAAGTCGCACGCGTCGCGCATGCTGGCGGCGGGGGCGGCCGCGGGGGCGCTGCTTCTCATCCTCGTGGCGCGCGACCTCGTCATCAAGCCCGAGGGCGCGGACCAGCCGGGCGCGATTCGCCTGCTCCAGCTCTTCACGTACAACTACCGGCGCTCCTGGCCGGAGTCGCTCGACTTCACGGCGGCGCTCATGGGCTTCGGGGCGGTGGCGGTCCTTCTCTCGCTCGGTCTCGCGGTACGGGCGGTGCGCCGGCACGCGGTCGTGGCGATGTGCGCGTTCGGTCTGTGCTGGGGGCTCTGGGGCCTCGACGTCTACATGGAGAAGACCGCGCAGCACTGGGGCCAGCACGAGGTGATCGAGGCGTACTACGCGAACCGCGCGTCCCCGAGCGAGGTGCTGGTCGCCTACCAGATGAACTGGAAGGGTGAGAACTTCTACACGGGCAACCACATCCCGGCCTTCGTGTCGACCGGCGCGACCTTCACCACGTGGATGAAGAAGAAGCGCGAGGAGGGCGAGAAGGTCATGTACTTCGTCACCGAGCACGGACGCGTGGGCGGTCTGAAGACCGAGGTCGCGGCGAAGAAGTACGACCTCATCACCGACGCGACGCTCTGCAACAAGTTCGTCCTCGTACGGGCCGAGCTCTAGAAGCACGGCGGCCTGCCCCCTGGCGTCTGCCGCGGCGCGGCACTACACTGAATGGCGATTCATTCAGAGGCCCCCCGCGCGACGGCCTCAGGAGACCGCCACCCCGTGTCCAAGCCCATTCAAGCGATCAACCGCTACAAGGCCGATCTCCGCGAGATGCACTTTCTGCTCTTCGAGCAGTTCCATCTCGACGAGCTGCTGAACAAGGCGCCGTTCGACGCGTGGGGACCCGACGAGTGCCGGGCGACGCTGACCGAGTGCTACCGGTGGGTGCGCGAGGTCATCGGGCCGATCAACGCCCCGGCGGACGCCGAGGGCTGCCGGGTCGTCGACGGCAAGGTGCTGACGCCGAAGGGCTTCAAGGCGGCGTGGAAGAGCCTGTACGAAGCGGGCTGGAAGCAGATCGCGGTCGACGCCGACTACGGCGGGGCCGGCGCGCCGCACGCGCTGCAGGTGATGATCGAGGAGATGATCAGCGGCGCGAACACCGCGTTCGCGATGTACTCCGGGCTGGCCTTCGGCGCGTCCGAGGTCATCGAGTCGTTCGGGACGCCGGAGCAGAAGAAGCTCTACTGCTCGCGCATGTTCGGCGGTCAGTGGGGCGGCACGATGTGCCTCACCGAGCCGCAGGCGGGGAGCGACGTCGGCAGCGCGAAGACGAGCGCGACGCGCAACGCGGACGGCAGCTACGCCATCCGCGGGACCAAGATCTTCATCTCCGGCGGGGACCACGATCTGGCGGACAACATCGTCCACCTCGTGCTCGCGCGCGTCGACGGCGCGCCGGCGGGCACGAAGGGGCTGACGCTCTTCATCGTGCCGAAGATCCGCGCCGGGGCCGACGGCAGCCTCGGCGAGGCGAACGACGTCACCGTCGCCAACATCGAGCACAAGATGGGGATCAACGGCTCGGCGACGTGCATCCTCAACTTCGGCGACTCCGGCAAGTGCATCGGCTGGCCCGTCGGGGGCGACAGCAAGCTCAATCAGGGCATGCCGCAGATGTTCAAGCTGATGAACAGCGCGCGCATCGCGGTGGGCGTCCAGGGCATCAGCGTGGCGTCGAGCGCCTTCCTCAACGCGCTCGAGTACGCCAAGGAGCGCAAGCAGGGCTCGGCCATCACGCACTGGAAGGACGCGACGGCCCCGCGCGTCCCCATCCTGGAGCACGCGGACGTGCGCCGGATGCTCCTCGACATGAAGGCGCGCGTGGAGGGCATCCGGGCGCTCGCCGTGAAGCTCGCGCGCCACCAGGACAGCGTGCGGGCGCTCCAGGGCAAGGACGAGCAGAAGGTCGCGTTCCACCAGGGCCAGGTCGATCTCCTCGTGCCGCTCGTGAAGGCGTACGGCAGCGACCAGGGCTTCCGCGTGTGCGAGACGGCGATCCAGACGTACGGCGGCGCGGGCTACACGCGCGACTACCCGGTGGAGCAGTACTGCCGCGATGCGAAGATCTTCAGCATCTACGAGGGCACGAACCACATCCAGGCCATGGACCTCGTGGGGCGCAAGCTCGGTCAGGCGGGCGGCGCGAACCTGCAGGCGTTCCTCGCGGACATCACGCAGTTCGTGCAGAAGCACGGGAGCGACGCGACGCTCGGCCCGGCGGTGAAGACGCTGGGGCTGGCGCAGGAGGCGGTCGGCGGGTGCGCGATGCGCCTGCTCATGTGGTTCCAGACGGGCAAGCTGGCGATGGTGCCGCTCCACGCGAACCGCTACCTGGAGATGATGGCCGAGACGACGGTGGCCTGGCTGCTCCTCGAGGGGGCGGCCATCGCGCTGGAGAAGAAGAAGAGCGTGGCGGCGGGGCACCCGGACGTCGCGTTCTACGAGGGCAAGGTCGCCGCGGCGGTGTTCTTCGCGCGCAACGTGCTGCCGGGCGTCGAGCTCAAAGGCCGGCTGATGGCGGAGGAGGACTCGACTCCGGTCGACATGCAGGACGCGGCCTTCGCTACTGTGTGAGGGATGAGACAGCTCGGGGTGGTCCTCCTGGCGGTGGTCGCGCTGGCGGCGACGGGGTGCCGATCGAAGGTGGCGACGCTGCGCGACGCCTTGCTGGAGGAGGACACGGCCGCGACGGCCCACGTCGTCTCGGACATGCCCGCGTGCACGGACTCGAACTGCCTCGATCGCATCGCTCGGGAGCTCGGCGGCAGGCGCGGGTTCGACTCGAATGATCCGGACCAGGCCTCGGCGGGCACGGTGGCGCTGGTGCTGGCGCGGGACCGCCGCGGCGACGTCGTCCCCGATCCGGACCGGTGGATCGCGGCGCTGACGCTGGCGCGCGGCTTCGGGGCGGACGCGCTGCGCCTCGCGGTGGCGAACGGCATGGCGGAGATGGCGCCGCGGTTGGGCAAGCAGACGAGCGACGAAGAAGCCGTGGCGAAGCTGGTGCACGAGCTGTCGGAGGTGCTCCCGGGGGCCTGCGCGACGTACGAGCTGATGGGCAGCGGGCCGCTCGACAAGCTGCCGCCGGCCAAACGGCCGGACACCGCGACCTGCGTGCAACGGGACCTGGAGAGGAAGGACGGCCCCGGGGCGAAGTTCGGGTCGGGCGCATGGCGCGCGGCGGCGGGCATCGTGGCGCTGTGGAAGGACGACGCGCGGGCGCTGCGGGGCGGGCTGGACGCGGCCGACGAGGTGGTGCGCCCTGCGCTGGAGAAGAAGCTGGCGGTGATCGAGGGGGCGGCGGCGGCGATCGAGGCGCAGATCACGGCGAAGAAGGCGGCGGAGGGTAAGAGCGCGGACAAAAGCGCGCCTTGACCGGGCCGAGGGTGGACGCTAGAAGCTCCTGCTTCACCATTCCGGCTTAGCTCAGTTGGTAGAGCAGGCGGCTGTTAACCGCCGGGTCGCAGGTTCGAGTCCTGCAGCCGGAGCCAGCCCCGCCGGGACGCTAACGCTCCCGCGGGGCTTTTTCCGTAGGGCACGAGCGTCTGAGCGTGCGTGGACGTTCTCTGAGGGTGGGTCTGAAGGCGTCTTCGGGACAGACGCGGCGCGGCGCGGTTAACAGTCGGGCTGGTCGGGCTCTTTGTCACAGAGCACGGACCTGCCGGTGAAGAGGAGCGACCCGCCGGATAGTCCACAGCCGTGCAGCACGTCAGCTCGGCGGCGGCTTCAGCGTTGACCACGAAGTCGAGTCGCGCTCCGCGCATCGAGTCCCCTTGGATCTCCACGAAGATGTCCTCGAGGGCTCGCTTCCGGGTTCGTCGGTTTCGCAGCTCCCAGCTGCTGGCCATCCACAAACGCTGCGCGCAACTGTGCCGCCACGATTCGCGGGTGCCGTCGCACTGGGCATTGGTAACGCGCGTCTCGATGGCCGGCGCTGGAGCGGCGCGCCCACCCGTCCCCGGCGCCTGCACCCAAATTAACGAGGGCCAGCTTTGCGACCCCTCCGACTGGGGGGCGCCGGTCACGGCGCGACAGGATCGGAATTCCGCCGCGCATCGCACATGGTGGGAGACGGGATCGGTGACCCTTGTCCGGAGGCGGGCCGGAGTGTCCCATATGATGTGAGCACAGCAACGAAAGCGGCCATCGGGCGTCGAGCCCGGAGACCGCACCAAGAACCGTGGGCGGAGCTGCACCGGGTTTCCCGGGCGGCCGAGCACCGAGGTGAGGTCGAAGATGAACGTGAACTCGCACGGGCGCGCCGATGTCGCCCTTCGTATCTACCGGCACCTTCGGCGACTCAGGCCAGGCAGCGACGAATACGAGACGGCGGAGAAGGCGCTGTCGTTGGTGTTCAACGAGCACCGTTGCGAGGACAGTTTCCTGCTGCGGAACGTCCTCCGGGATGCCCGTCGCGTTCGCGAGCGCTCCGCGGCAAGAGCGCCCGAGCGCGCGCAGTACGTCCAAGTCGACGACGTTCGCGGCACGGGCAACTGTCCCGAGCAGAACCTGGCGGCTGCTGAGATGCTGGCTCAGGTTGAGCGGGTCGTGGCCAGCGAGCTGCCGTCGGACGCGCTCTTGTGTCTCCCGGGGCTACTCCGTGAAGAGACGATCGAAGAGTCTTCCGCAGTGACTGGCCTCCTGCCACGTCGCGTGAAGTACCTCCGCGACCGCATCCGCACGTCTGTCGCGAACGCCCTTGCCCTGGCCTCCTAGTCTTGTGCACCCCTCACGGCACGCTCCGATCGACCTCGACGAAGCGCGCAAAAACAGAAGGAGAACCGACGTGAACCAGCCCATCCCCGCAATCAAGTCCGGCGCCGCGATCCAATCGCTGCGCCATTCCGGCTACGATATCGCAGCCGCCCTCGGCGAGCCCATCGACAACAGCCTCGAGGCCAACGCAAACCGGATCGAGGTCCGGCTGGAGGAGCGCGCGGAGAAGAAGAAGCGGCACGTGAACAGGATCCTCATCGTGGACGATGGGGACGGCATGGATGCCGACACGCTTCACCGTTGCCTACAGCTCGGCTTCTCGACCCGGTACATGAAGACGAACACGATCGGAAAGTTTGGCGTCGGCGCGAAGCTCGCTGCGCTCAGTTTCGCGCAGCGCATCGACGTCTGGAGCCGACGTCGCAAGGAGGACCCCTGGCTGCATGTGTACCTCGACCTCGAGGAGAAGCACGAGACCACTACCGGTGAGGGCGAGGTCACGATCGCGCCGCCCTCGCGGTTCGAACCGCCGGCCGAGGTCGCAGACATGCTGCGCGGCGGCAAGGGAACCGCGGTTGTGTGGTCCAAGATCGACAAGCTCGAGGAGGGGCGGCAGGCGAGTGACGCCAACGCGCTCCGCGTGCACGTCGAGAAGGAACTCTCGCGCATCTTCCGCTATTTCGTCCACGGCGGCCGCGAGATCATCGTCAACGGCACGCCGCTCATGCCACACGACCCACTCTTCAAGATGGACCGCACCTGGGGCGATCACGTTCTGAGCCAGGGGAGCGACGATGGCGACGAAAAGAAGGCTGGGAGACACTTCGTCCCGGCGCTGATCATCAGCAGCGACGAGGAGATTCCGTGCGGCGACGGCAGGGCGTTCCTCACAGTCACCTTGTACCCGCGCGAGGTTGTGCGCAAGCGCGGCAAGGGCGGCGACAAGCTCGCACGCGAGCTCCGCGTTCCCGAGAACACCGGGAGCATCTCCTTTGTCCGGCTCGATCGGGAGATCTCGTACACGAACGTGCCGCGGATGCTGCCGAACGGCGTGCAGGACATGGACCGCTTCATCGGCATCGAGGTGAAGTTCACGCCGGTGCTCGATGGATACTTCGGCGTGCGCAACGTGAAGCGAGGCGTGGAGCCGGATGGTGAGCTCCGAACCGCCATTCGCAAGCTCCTCGAGAAGTACATCGAAACGGCACGTGAGAAGATCCACGAAATCTGGGGACAGCGCGAGAAGCAAGACCGCGATCACGAGGGCGAGGTTGCGCCCGTGCTGGAGGCAGTGAAGGACGCCGATCGAACTATGCCGACTACGCGTGTCGAACCGTCGGCGCCGGAAGAGGTCGAACGACAGCTCGAGACGCTTGCGGCCGACGTCGGCAAGACTGAGCCGACGGAGAAGGAACGATATAAGCAGCACGTCAAGGAGCAGCCGTTCCACATCGAGGCAGTCGACTTCCCCGGCTCGAACTTCGTGACCATCGACCACCTCGGGCGGGGACAACCAACGATCATTCGTTTGAACACGCGCCACCGCTTCTATCGTGAGCTCTGGGAGCCGATCCTCTCCTTCGCGCGGCAGATGCCGGGCGAAGTCGAGCAAGAGGAGGCACTCCGAACCGCGCGTCGCACGATCGAGGCGCTGTCGCTGCTGGTGGTCGCGTACGCCAAGGCCGAGTCGATGGACGATGCCCCTCGCGAGAAGTACGGCGATCTCCGCCAGTTCTGGGGTCAGTTCCTCGACACCCTGATGGGCAAGGTAACGAACGTCCTCTGAAACGCAGGCCAGCAGGCGGCGAGCCACCACGGTCCGCCGCCTACTGCGCCAGGGTCAAAAAAACCACATGGGCCACTGCGCACACATTCCGAAGATGAAGTCCATCGACGTGCACGCTTACGAGCTGTACGAGGCGATCGGACGCGCGTTTGTTCGCCTCGATCCCTGGATGCAGGTGTCAGATTGGCTGCATCTCGCAGCCGGCCTCGCGCTGGTCGAGTACAACTCGCGGCACGACGTGACGCCGATGTATTGCGAAGGGACCGGAGAGTGGAACGACCTTCGAGATGCGGTTCGAAGCGAGTATCTCCTGCATGCTACGAGGCTGCTGTATCTCTGTTGCGCCATCGAGTCCGCCGTCCGTCAGCTGTGTGGCAAGAAGGCGGCGCGCAGCCCAGGAGGAGTGGTGGGTGCGATCTGCGCCAACCTCTCCGCAGCGCCGGTCGCCCATCCGATGGGCTACGAGGAGGTGGCCTGGCAGATCGCCGTCACGGGTCGCTCCGACCCGAGGTTCAAGAGCAGAGTCATCCAAGCCGCCAATCTTCCCTTCCACGCGGCGGGCGTGTTCCTCGCGTACGAGGTGCGGAACCAGCTGGCGCATGGGACCGTCCAACTTCCGGACGCGGGTGACCAAGAGGACGGCCAGCTGGCGCGTCAGGTCAGCCTGGTCGACCTTAGCTCTCGCGCGGTGCTGCTCACGCTGCAGATGATGATCTTGTCGTACCTCGACGCACCGAATGTGGAGCTCGACGATGACTACGGCGACGACGACGACACCGACGCGTCCCATCGAAACCGGATCGCCAAGCTGCATCTGGACCTGGTGCACCCTCGCCGGGCAAGAAGGGTGGATCGGCCCCGCGCCGACGTCTGAGGCGTGTAAAGTACTGTGGATGAGCCAGCGAGATCTGCGCGGCTTTGACCGCCGACGGTTGTACGCAGCCCTTTCGGAAGCCACGGTCGCGACCCTGCAGGCCATGTTGGCGACGATCGAGGAAGGAGCCCCCGGGCCTAAGGACGCCGTTGTGCACCGCGTCGTCGTGCTCGTGGCGGATGGGCGTTTGGTGCTGCGGACGGCCCTGCGCGAGGCACCGAAGGCAACCCTTCAGGGCATGTGCGACGTATTGGAGCTGGATGACCGGGGCACCGTCGACGTGCTGGTCGATCGCCTGGACCGGGCCGCGCGATTCGCACCGCTGGGTGACGCGGACGAGGCCCCCTCTTGGGTGCGACATCGTCTGCCCGCCGACTTAGACGAACGCGAGTCCTTGTTCGCTCTCGAGCTGCATGGCCGCCTTGCCCGCCGCTCGCGCGGCTCCACCGCCCTGACTTTGGGGGAGATCATCGGACGCCTCGGTCGCCACCGGGCGGCCTTCCGCGCTCGCACGGAGGCCGCGCGCGATGCGGGCTTGATCCTCTGGTCGATCGGCGTGTCGTCCTCGCCGGACCTGCGCGACATCATGTCCTCGCCGGGCGTTGAGGCGCAGATCTCGCTGTCCCTGCGCCCTGACTGGGCGTCAGCCGGTGATGTCTCGGCTGCGCCACCGCCGTCAAACCTTCGCGAAGCCACCGCTCCGTCAGGATCAGCGCAAGAGAATGGCCCTGCCAGCCCCCCCGGCGACGACCTTGCGGCAGACATCGCGGCCCTCGGCATGGGTGTGGCTCGCGCCGACGACGTGATCCATCCAGATGAGGAGGCACTCGTTCGCGCGTACGCGAGGCGCCGTGCAGCATCGCCCGCTATCTCGATGCTGCTCACCAACCTGAAGACACAGCCCCTGCAGCTCGACGCGGTTGCGAAGCGGGTCGCGGCACGCCTCGACGCCGAACAGCGACGCAGTCTGTTGGAGCACCTATGTGACGTCGCACTCGCCGACGGTGTACTGGTTGCCGACGAGGTGGCCATGCTCCATCGTCTGGGGAGCCTTCTGGAGTCGCCACTTCCGCATCTGGACGACCTGGCGCGTCGTTTCGCTCCTCCCCCGCCCTGGCCCACGACTGGACCACAGGTCACGGAGCCGAACAGCCAGATTGCTGAGTCGCGCTCCTCGGACTATCAGGGGTCCTCGCGCACCGACGCCACGCCGCCCGACTGCGAGAGCCCGGGTGCCTCGCGTTCGTCGGTTTCATCCAACGCCGACCAGCATGTGGATGAAATCCTCTCACTGCTGTTCGACTGACTGCCTGAGAGGAGATGATCTTTCTGGACCTCTCGCTCGAGCGCGCATACCGCTCTTCTACCCACGTCCTTGGGAGGGACTTCTACGGGCAGATGCTCGGCGCATCGGTTCTCTACCGCCGCGCCGCTGGCTATTTCTCGAGCACCGTATTTTCCGTAGCATCTGAGATCCATCTAGACTTCTTTCGCAGAGGCGGACGCATCCAACTCGTATGCTCCGAGTCCTTCTCTGCCACGGACGTCAAGGCACTCTCTGAAGCAATCTTCGATCGTCCCCGTGTCCGCGCCCGGCTGCAGCTTGCCTCGCTGACCGCCGAGCAGATGGGAACCCGCATCACATGGCCGGATCTCCTGTCCTGGCTGGTCGCATCGGATCTGCTGCTCGTGAAGATTGCACTGTCCGCCGCCCCGGGCGGCGCCGGAATGTATCACGAGAAGATCGGCGTATTTGTAGACACGCAAGGCAACCGGGTTGCCTTCTCCGGGTCGGCCAACGAGACCTATCAGGGCTATGTTGGGAACTTTGAGCGCGTGGATGTGTACCCGAGCTTCGGTGCGCCCGATGAACGCGCACGCGCTGGCCAGATTGAAGCTCAGGTATCGACCCTGTGGCGCAACGAGACCACGGGGCTGCGCGTCTTGCCATTGGTTGAGGCATTGGAGCAGGGCGTGTTGGTTGCGCACCCCGAAGAGCCCGACTCTGGGAGGCGTGATGCATCGAGGTCCTTCACGGGGTCCTCCGCTCCGCCCCCAGAAGCCTTGGTGCCTGATGCGTCCTTCCCTCCGCTCGAACATCAGATCGCCGCCATCTCGGCATGGGCGGGTGCGGGTGGGCGTGGCATCCTTGAAATGGCGACCGGCTCCGGCAAGACGATCACCGCTCTCACTCTTGCCTCGAGGCTATACGACCGGCTCGGTCCGCCGTTCGTACTGATCGTCGTTGCCCCGATGATCCATCTCGTGGACCAATGGTGCGGCGTTGCCGCCGGTTTTGGATTGCACCCGATACGCTGCGCTGAGGGCGCAGCGCGGTGGACCGAGGAACTTGGCGCGGCTGTCGATTCGGCAAACAGCGGCCGCAGGAGCCTCCTGAGCATCGCTACCACCGCCGCCACAATGTCGTCCCCAGGCTTTCGCGAGCTGGTAGGCCGAATCCGGCGGCCGATGCTTCTGATCGGCGACGAAGCCCATACATATGGCTCGACGGTGTACAGCGACGCGCTCCCAGCAGTGGCCACCTACCGACTCGGGCTGTCGGCGACACCTGAGCGTTCGATGGACGAGGAGGGAACGCGCCGCCTCGTCGAGTACTTCGGGCCCGTCGTGTATCAATACGGTCTACGCGAAGCCTTACGAGACGGAGTATTGACACCATATCGATATAGCCCGCTCGTCGTGCAGCTCACGGATGAAGAGGTGGAAAAATACGTCGAGCTAACGAAGGACATTGCTCGCTATGGCGGAGGTAACACCGATGACGATGCGGCGAACGATGTCGTCAAGCGGCTTCTGATCAAGAGGGCCCGCGTTGTCGCGTCTGCCCAGCGAAAGATATCTGCCTTGAGGGATGCGCTTTCGGGGCGGCGGCGGGAGTCGCACATTCTCGTGTATTGCGGCGACGGCTCGGTCATCGGTCCGGATGGTTCCGAACTGGTGAGACAGGTGCGCGAGGTGGTTCGAGTCGTCGGGAGCGACCTCGGCATGGGCGTAGACTCGTACACCGCTGAGACCCCGCCGGACGAGCGCCGGCGTCTCCTCGACGATTTCTCCCGTGGTGATCTGCAGGTCCTCGTCGCCATCCGATGCCTTGACGAGGGGGTCGACGTACCGGCTACGCGAACGGCATACCTACTGGCGAGCAGTACGAACCCACGGCAATTCGTGCAGCGACGAGGGCGCGTACTTCGCCGCTACCCCGGCAAGGTCCGCGCCGAGGTCTTCGACTTCTTCGCGACGGGACCGTTCGACGCCTTCCCGGAGAACTCGAGCGAATTTAGGGCCTTGCGTGGTCTTGTGCGGGGGCAACTCGCGCGTGTTGAGGAGTTTGCTGATCTCGCTGAGAATGGTCCGGTTGCGAGGGGTGTTCTCCGGGCGCTGCGCGCCCATTTCCGGCTGCTCGACTACGTTGGGTAGCCATCAAGCGTGACCATGAGTGACACTGACGACGCAGCCCTCAAGGAGCAGACGAGAGCCATCCTTCTGGAGCTCTCTGAGACCGAGCGCAAACTGTTCAGCGCCATCCTTCGGGTAGAGCGCGACCATCTGTACATGAAGCGGCCACACCTGAAAGACCCCCTGCTTCGGGCAGTTCGCGAGGTCATCAAGTGAGGCTCCAAGAGCTGCGCATCACCAATTTCCGGCAATTTCACGGCCAGCAAGAGGTGACCTTTGCGAGCGGCGCGAAGAACATAACCGTTATCCACGGGTACAACGGCTCGGGCAAGACGGCGCTGCTCAACGCCTTCGTCTGGTGCTTGTACGGAAGGGTAACCGACGATCTCGAGGCCCCGGACCGGCTGCTCAACGAAGCGGCCGCCAGCGAGCTGAAGGCCGCCGAGGACGGTCTCGTCGAGGTACGTCTTCGCTTCGTGGCGGGCGGGCTCACCTACACGGCGCAGCGCCAAGTTGTCTACCGAAAGGACCCGAGCGGAGCCCTCGTGCCCGCGAGTGACCCGGGTCTATCGCTGTGGCGAGTCGGTGAATCCGGCGCCCAGGAGAAGGTGGCGAACGCCCAAAATGTCATCGACCAAATCCTCCCGCAACGGCTGTATCCGTTTTTCTTCTTCAACGGTGAGCGTGTCGAGAGTATCGCGAGCCCAGACGCGTACAACGATGTCGAAGAGGGCATCAAGACGCTGCTGGATGTTGAGATCTACGAGCGCAGCGTCAGGCATCTCCGCGAACAAGTCGTCACCGAACTGTCGCGGGACCTGCGGCAGTTCGGTAGCGACGAGGCCACAAAGCTCGACGACCGACTCAACGCGCTGATGGCCCAGGAGACTCAAGTGCGTGAAAAGCTGACGCTCGAGCGTCAGAACTTCGCGTCTGTTGAGAAGGAGCTGGAGGATATCGACCAGGCACTCCATCGCTTGGAGGCTGTGCGGGAGCTGCAGTCCAGAAGGCGCGAGCTGGAGGTCCGACGCAATGCGGCGACTGTTCGCGTCGAGGACATCCGCGGGCAGCGTGCGCGCCAGATGTCCAAGAACGGGTTTCTGGCGTTCGCCGCGCCGGTTCTTGAGGACATCGATGAAAGGGTTCGGGACGCGCGGCAAAAGGGTGAGCTGCCGGCCAAGGTGAAACCGCAGTTTGTCGACGATCTCCTGGGCAAGGGTACGTGTGTCTGCGGTCGCCCGATCGGCCACGCTGAGGAGGAGCACCTGAAGGCCTGGCGGTCGACTACGGGCCTAGCGGATCTTGAGGAGCAGATTTCAATGACCGCGGCCGTAGTTCCCACCCTGCGTTCGCGGCGTGTGGACTACTTCGGCTCGCTGGACCAAATGCAGGACACGCTCGCGGCCACCCTCGCTGAGAAACGCCGCATTGATGAGGAGCTCGACGAGATCAGCACAAAGATCGGCGGAGACACTGGCGAGGAGGCAGCCGGACTGGAGCGCCGTCGAAATGAAGAGCGCGGGCGCCAGCTCAACCTCGGCATCGAAATCTCGCGCGCCGAGGAGAAGCTTCAGGAAACCGAAGCCCAGCTACGTGAGGTCCGCGGGGATCTTGAGAAGGTAAAGATCAAGAACGAGAAGGCGGGGCTGATTCAGCGGCAGATCCATGCGGTCAACAGGATCGCGGACGCACTGGACAAGATCTACACGATCCAGAAACAAGACGTCCGCCGGGAGCTCTCCGAACGCGTGTCACAGGTGTGGAATGGGGCGGCCATTAAGGATTACCGAGCTTCTGTGACTGTGGATTTCCGACTGGACCTAAAGAAGATGGTGGCGGGAGTTGACCAGCCGGTTCACGGCGCGTCGACGGGCGAAAAGCAGGTGCTGGCACTGTCATTTGTTGGGAGCCTTGTCTGGAAGGCGCGCCGGAATGAGGAGCGAAACCAGGCAGAGGGCGGCGGCCTCGGTCGCGATCTCGTCGTCGGCGGAGAATATCCCCTGGTCATGGACTCACCCTTCGGAGCCCTTGAGGACGACTACAGGCGAAAAGTCGCTGAATGGATCCCGTCTCTTGCAAGCCAGGTTGTCGTCATGGCTTCGAAGACACAATGGCGGAACGAGGTGGAGTCGGCGATGCGACCGCGGATCGGACGCGAGTATGTACTGGAGCTTCACACTCCGAAGGCCAATGCGGATCGGAGCATCGAGCTAGGCGGTCACGAGCATCCATACGTTCGCGAAACGGCTGGGCCTGAGAAGACAATCATCCGGGAGGTCAAATAGCCATGGATCGGGCAGAGCGACGTCCGGCGCCTCCCAAGGTGTTGGAAGGGGTTCTCGACAAGCTCTACGAGATGGGAATTTTTGTTCCGAAGCAGAAGGGGTTGATGTTTGCAGCCGCGCTCGGATATTCGCGTGGAGACCGCGTGCCCCTGGAGGTGCGGGGCAACGGAATTCGGTACGAGATATTCCAAAGTGATGGCGACGACGCATTCATCAGCGCTCTGGCTGTTGCAGTGACCAAGGACCTGCGCGTGCTCAGTGCTGAGCGAAATGACGAACGGATCACAATCTTCGAGGAGTACGCGCATGGTGGACTGATCCACATGCAGCGGGTGTGCTTCGAGCAGGAAGGAGACCCGCTCGACAACCTCCTCCGGCTGACGATCGACGCGCGCAGCAGCGCCTCTGCGGAAATCCCTGGCATCGACCGCTCTGTCCTCGCCGGCCTGATCTGACTTAGGCTGATGCCCGGATCGCGCGAAGGCGCGCCGCAATGGCCTCCCAGTCGGGTGTGGGAGTCAGATGGCACCATGAGAACCGAAGGGCCCCTGCGATACGGGAGGCGTCCAAGCCCATTGCCTTGAGCACGTGGCTCGGCTCGTAGCTGTGCGACGTACACGCCGAGCCGTTCGACAGGGCCACGATCCCCTTCAACGCGACCATCGCCGCCTCGGAGTCGACCCCCGGAAACGACACGTTCAGCACGTGAGCTAGGGTGCGTCCTGGTTCCCCGTTGATCGCGGCATCGAGCGGAGCAAACGCTGCTAGCGCCTGATGTCGAAGCTCCTCGCAACGCGTCCGGCGACTGACGGCATCCCGGACAGCAAGTTCGCAGGCTAGACCTAGTCCCGCGAGAAGCATTACGGGCAGCGTACCGGCACGCATTCCGCGTTCCTGCCCGCCACCCCTGATAAGGGGCGCAATCGGGGGCCGACGGCGTGCCCGGCGACGCGCGATCAGCGCCCCTATGCCTTTGGGCGCGAAGAGCTTGTGACCGCTCACGGAGACCATATCAATCCGGTCCGCTCGAAGACCGTGCAAGTCCTTTCCAAATCCCTGCGCAGCGTCGACATGAAGGTAGGCTGGGTGGTCGCCAAGAACGGTTGCAATCTGCTCGATCGGTTGCACGACACCGGTCTCATTGTTCGCGTGCATTACGCTCACCAGAAGCGTATCGGTGCGCATGGCTTGCCGAATCGCATCTGGATCCACCCAGCCCCCCGCCGTAGGTGAAACAATCGTTACCTCGAATCCGTGCTCACCCAAGTATGCCACTGGTTCCAACACGGCCTTGTGCTCGATAGCCGTCGTCACGACGTGGCGTCGCCCCTCACGCTCCCCGTACGGAGCTAGGCCGAGAACGGCCAGGTTGTTGCTCTCCGTTGCCCCGCTGGTAAAGATGACATCCTCGCGCGACGCACCGATGACACGCGCGACCTGATCCCGCGCGACCTGCACCGCCCGAAGCGCAGTGGCCCCGTACTCGTGCGTGCGGCTCCCGGCGTTGCCGAAGTCGACCTCCATCAGTCGACGCACGACGTCCAGAACCGCGGGCTCGAGCGGGGTCGTCGCGTTGCAATCGAGGTAGACGGGAAACACGTTGCGTCTCGCGTTGCGATGCTATACGTTGGTTCAGGCGAACGCCAGCAAGCCATGCACGGCTGTCAAGTTCTCTCGGGGGCAAACCTGGGGGAACAGTGTGCAAGCGCCTGTGGAGAGATTTCTCTTCGAGATCAGGCACTTGACCGTTGACCGCTTCGCCCGTCCCAAGCGACATACAACGCCACCGATGGCTAGCGCAAGCGGTAGCACCACAACGCCGCCTCGCGGGGCAGCCAAGGCTCCCTTCGAGTACACGTTCCCCTCCATACGCGGGGTGCAAGCACGTCGCGAGTACTACGCGACGATGTGCCCGCTCCGGCTCATCCCGCGGCTCTTCTTGTTTGACGAGGTGGAGCTCGTGCCAGAGCTGCGCGCGCAACGCCTCCTCAACAAGGGGCGGATCCCGGAGATCGCTCAGTACATCGTCCACAATCGCGAGTCGTACGTGTTCTCGGCGATTACGGCGTCCGTTGACGCCGAGGTGCGCTTTGAGCCGCTCGCGGAGTCCGACGGAGCGCGCTCGATCGGTGTGCTCCACATTCCAATGGGCGCCCGGTTCATTATCAACGACGGTCAGCACCGTCGTGCGGCAATAGAAGCCGCTCTCCGGGATGCACCTGAACTTGGCGACGAAAGCATCCCTGTCGTCATGTTTCTCGACGTTGGATTGGAGCGGTGTCAACAGATGTTTGCCGATTTGAACAGGCACGCCATTCGTCCGGCTACCTCGCTGGGTGTTCTTTATGATCATCGAGATGAGAATGCACGGATTACAAAGACCACCGTGTTGCGCATTCCGCTGTTCAAGGAACTTACTGAGACTGAGCGAAGTACCCTATCAGCGCGCTCACGAAAGCTGTTCACCTTGAGCGCCCTCCACGTCGCCAACCGGTCGCTGCTCGGGTCCGCGGCGACCGACGCTACGGACCGCGTATCGCTCGCAACAACCTTCTGGGAGCAGGTGTCGAACCAGTTCCCCGAATGGCGTCAAGTTCAGGAGGGACGTGTGGCGGCCGCAGATGTGCGAAGGGACATGCTGCACCCCCACGGCATCACCCTACAGGCGCTGGGCCGGGTCGGAGGGACGCTCCTCCGCGACTACGGGGAATCCTGGCCGAAGCTCGTAAAGCGCCTGGGACGGATGGACTGGCGGCGATCGAACGGTCGGCTATGGGAGGGTCGCGCGCTCGTCGGGGGGCGCGTCTCGAAGAGCTCCAACAACGTGACGCTCACCACGAACCTTGTGAAGCGGCATCTCGATGTTCCTCTGACGGTCGACGAGCAGCGGGTTGAAGATGCATTCTTGCGAGGCACCGCATGAGCAGCGAACAAAAGCGCCTATCTGCCTTCGACAGCGGCGGATTCAAGAGTGCCATCGACGCGCTGCACGGTGAGATCCAAGAGCTGTACACAGCCGATTCCGTTCCGTGGGTTCTGGGGTACAGCGGCGGCAAGGATTCCACTGCCACGCTCCAGCTTGTCTGGCGCGCCATTGCCGCCCTCCCGGTAGAACGGAGGTCGAAGACGATCCACGTCATCAGCACAGACACGCTCGTCGAGAATCCGATCGTCGCCGCCTGGGTTTCGAAGTCGCTGGAGGCGATGAAGACCGCCGCGGCGGCGGATGTGATGCCGATCCTGCCACATCGGCTCACTCCCGCCGTCGAAGACACGTTCTGGGTAAACCTCATCGGTCGCGGTTATCCGGCCCCTCGTCCTAGGTTTCGGTGGTGCACCGAACGGCTCAAGATCAAACCGTCGAACACATTCATCAATGACGTCGTCCGTGACAATGGCGAGTGCATCCTCGTCTTGGGAATCAGGAAGGCAGAGAGCTTCGCGCGCGCGAAGAGTATGGAGCGCATCGAGAAGCACCGCGTGCGTGACCGACTAAGCCCGAATGCCAGCCTGCCGAACTCACTCGTCTACAGTCCGATTGAGGCCTGGACGAGCGACGATGTATGGATGTTTCTCATGCAGGTAGCCAACCCCTGGGGATATGCCAACAAGGACCTGCTTACGATGTACCAGGGTGCGTCGGCGGATGGCGAGTGTCCGCTCGTCGTTGATAACACGACGCCGAGCTGCGGCGATAGCCGCTTCGGATGCTGGGTGTGCACGCTTGTCGAGAAGGACAAGTCCATGCACGCGATGATTCAGAACGATGAAGAGAAGGAGTGGATGCTGCCGCTTCTCGAGCTTCGCAACGAGCTCGACGCGGACGATCGGCATCTGAGGGACTTTCGCCGGATGAATGGTCTTGTGCAGCTGTTCCACAAGAAGCCCATACCCGGGCCGTACACGCAGACCGCACGAGAGGCATGGCTCCGAAAGGTGCTCGAGACGCAGAGATGGGTACGTGAAAACGGCCCCGACTATGTCAGCGCGCTCGAGCTCATCTCGCTGGAAGAACTGAACGAGATTCGTCGCCTGTGGGTGGTCGAGAAGCACGAGATTGAGGACAGCCTGCCGAGAATCTATCAGGCAGCCACGGGAGTACCATTTCCCGGCCCGAGTCTCGACGACAACCCCGTGTTCGGAATCGAGGAGATGGCCCTTCTGCGAGAGGCGTGCGGCGGCGATTCTCTTCGGTTCGAGCTTGCGCGTGAACTTTTGCACGTCGGGCATCGCCATCGATCGATGGCACGTCGCGCGGGCCTGTATAACGACCTCGAGGGCGCCCTTCGACGTCATTTCTATACGAGTGAGGAGGACGCGACGGCGCGGGCGCTCCGGAAGCAAGAGGCGCTCGAGTCCGTTGGTAAAGCCCGTGAGGAAAAGGATACTGTGCAGCTCGCCCTCCTACCGGACGAGTCGAGCGCGGAATCGGATGCGACGAGGGTCCCGTGATCATCGAGCAGCTCGTCCTGCAGAACTTCGGTACCTACGGTGGCCGTCAAGTGCTGGACCTGGCGCCGCCCTCGCCACAAAAGCCAGTCATCCTCTTCGGTGGTTACAACGGGGGCGGGAAGACGACCCTGCTGGACGCACTTCAGCTGTCTCTCTATGGCAAGCTTGCACGCTGCTCGAATCGTGGTGAATTGGCCTACGACGAGTTCCTGGGGAGGTCAATCCATTGGGGCACGGAGCCTTCGGAGGGGGCAGCCCTCGAGATTCAAGTGCGCCGCATGATCGAGGGGCGAGCGCACGTTTTTCGCGTGCACCGGTCGTGGTCCGTTCGCGGGGAGTCCGTTCGCGAGAAGCTCGAGGTGCTGCGCAACGGCGAACTGGACCCCGTGCTCACGGAGGCGTGGGCGGAGCAGGTCGACGAGTTCCTCCCGGTCCGACTCTCGAACTTCTTCTTCTTCGACGGCGAGAAGATCGAGTCCCTCGCCGATCTGGGGCGCTCAACAGAGGTTCTGACGACCGCGATCAACTCGCTCCTGGGACTCGATCTTGTCGACCAGCTAACGGCTGACCTCATGGTCCTCGAGCGCCGCAAGCGCGCGGAGCACAAGGGCGCCGAGGCGCGCGCCGAGATCGAATCCGCAAAGGCAGAACTCGACCGACTTGCTCAGGTGCGGGCGACGCTTGCCGAGGAAAGGGCATCAGCACAGAACGGGCTCGACTACGCGCGGAAACGGCTGCGGGAAGCCGAGGAGCGCTACCGCCTCTCTGGGGGCGACGCCTATGAGCGGCGCGTGGAATTCGAGGCCGAGCAGCGCTCGTGCAAGGAGCGTCTAGCGAGATCGGAAGATGCGCTCCGGGACTTGGCGGGAGGCATCGCACCGCTTCTTCTTCTGCGAGATCTCGTGGACGATGTTCGCGCGCGTGCGGACGCGGAGGAGTCCGCTCGTACGTCGCGAGCGGTCGTTGACGCGTTGGCGACTCGCGATGCTGAGGTCGTACGGTTTGTGAAAGCGTTCTCGCCGGGGGCGCAGCTGGTCCGACAGCTAGATCGACACCTGGCGGAGGACCGCAAGCGGCGGGCGCCGCGCCGCGGCGACGAGCAGGTCCTGCGACTAAGTCCCGATGGCATGACGGAGCTCACGCTGGCGCACTCCGGAACCGGAGAGGTACGCGCCCTGCTTGACGCGGCGCTCCGCGAGCACGAGACCGCGCAGGCAGCTCTTGGCAAGGTGGATCGGCAGCTGGCGAGCGCGCCAGACCGGGAGGCTCTCGCGAAGATTTTCCAGGCCCGGGCCGAAGCGATGGAGCTAGCGTCCAGGGCCGAGGAACGCTTGCGTGCGATTGATGGGGAACTGGAGAAGGTTACCCGCGCCCACGAGGGTAAATGGGACGCGTTCAGCCGATCGACGGAGGAAGCAGTTCACGAGCAGTTCGAGCGGGAGGCCACTTCGCGGATCGTGACGCATTCGGCAGCGACTCGACAGAGCCTCCAGCAGTTTCGGTCCGCGGTCGTCCAGCGTCACGTTCGCCGCATCGAGACGCTCGTGCTCGAGAGTTTCCGGCAGCTCCTCCGCAAAGAGGCTCTCGTCGCCGACCTTCGCATCGACCCTGCGACCTTCGTCCTCTCGCTCTACGGCAACGAGGGGCGCCTACTCTCCCCCGAGCGGCTGTCCGCCGGCGAGCGCCAGCTGTTGGCGGTCTCGATCATCTGGGGCCTGGCGCGCGCGTCAGGAAGGCCGCTGCCCGCGGTCATCGATACGCCGCTCGGGCGACTCGACTCACACCATCGCTCGCACCTTGTCGAACGTTACTTCCCGCATGCGAGCCATCAGGTGTTGCTCCTTTCGACGGACAAGGAGATCGACGAGCACTACTACGCCAAACTCAAACCTTCTGTGGGGCGCGCCTACCATCTCGATTCGGACCCACAGACCGGAGCAACTCGAATCGAGTCCGGGTACTTTTGGTGAGCCAATGATCGAGACTGTCCGCCTCTCCCAGCAAGCGCGCGATCACCTGATTCGGCTCAAGCGAACGACCGGCATCAAGAACTGGAATGTCCTTTGTCGCTGGGCGTTCTGCATGTCCCTAGCGGAGTCCTCCAAGCCCACGCCCACGAAGATCCCATTGGATAGCGAAGTGGAGATGACCTGGAGGGTCTTCGGTGGCCAGCAGCACGAGCTGTACCTGGCGCTCCTGAAGGCTCGTTGTTTGCGTGACGGACTGAAGCTCTCGGACGAGACCCTCGCCATCCAGTTTCGAACGCATCTGCATCGCGGAATTGGGTACCTCTTCGCCGATCGCCGGATTCGAGACATCGCCGGCATGTTCCGGCGCCTCCCTGGTTCGGCCTCCGCCGCTCCCGAGAGCATAGATGGCTAGGCGAACCGTTCTCGACGCGGTCGTCGAGGCCCTCCGGTCGTCGACGGGGCCGCGATCCGTCGCCGAACTGCATGCCACGATCGTGCAGGCGGGCTTGTACGAGTTCCGCGCGCGAGACGCTCTCGGCGTCATGCGGTCAGCCGTGCGGCGTCATCTGGCCACGCACGGTGCAGAAGGACAGCCGGCTGCGATGGTCCGTGTCGTCGATCGCGATCGATTCGACCTGCCATCCCGTTAGGGTTGCGGTAGGGCCCGGTCGCGGACGACGCGGTGGCCCCGGATTGACACACCCGCCCTGGCGAGCGCGTCGTCCCAGCCGGCCCGTGTCCCGATCCGCGCAGGGTCTCTGTACAGCCCGAATCGTTCCTCCTGAAGGGTGAGGCGCCGGAACTTCTCGGAGGAGGGATGGTCGTCCGCAACGAACTCCTCCTTGCGGTGTAGAACCGGTGGGTTCGTGGAGGCGAGGTAGTCTCGGATGTCGAGGCGAAACGTCTGGAGCGGAACCGTTACCGCGCGCGCGAGTGCCGGGTGGGCGTCCCGATCAAAGTCGGGGTACACGAGGTAGGAGACCTTCGCCTCGTCTCGATGCAGCTTCACGATGTTCGCGCCTTCTACGGCGCCGACGTAGCCGCGAGCGCAGCCCTCGTAGATGCGTAGCTCCGTGGGGAGACGGCCGATCGCGGAGGCGTGCACATACAGGGCGGTCGGCATGAGCTTGCCGACGGACGCCGAACGAAACACCCGATCGAGTCCCGCAAGGCTACCGACGGAGAACAAGAGGCTGTCCGCCAGCTCGCAGGCGGCCTGATACGACGTGAAGAACGCACGAACGTCCAGCTGGACGTCCGGGGGTAGCTCTCCAAACTTGGGCCGACGGTCAAAGCGCGCCAGCGCGAAGTAGACTAGGAGGTCTTGAGTTCGCCCGTCCTGCGCTTCTCGCCACTGCTCGTCGCCGACGGCGCGCGTTACGACCAGGGCCGCGCGCCGCACGGAGCCGAAGATGTCGCGAAGCCGCGTGGCTGCTTCCTCAAGCTCGCCGACTCCGGGAAGCCGACCCCGACCCATCAAGAACGCGGCCAACTCGTCCAGCAACTCCTTGTTCGCCGTGTACAGGGCGCCGGACTGGTCGATCCGGGGTTCGCGGGGGCTCCGCTGGTACCGCGAAAGGAGGAACGCCTGCCGCCGGGACTCGTCGCGGAAAACGTAAAAAACACCGGGCCCACCTGTTGCGACACGCACTCCGAGAGAAGCCTCGATCCAGTCCTTGAGCTCCTGCTGCCCGAAGAGCTTCTGGAACGTGTTGCATCGCGTGACGTACCCATCGCCGAATTCGGTAGCGGGAATGGCGCGGGCCTCCGCCGCCAGACGGCCAGACACAACCAGCACCTTGCGTGTGAGCGCCCAGGCGTCAAGTAGTGCCTGGGCGCGCTCGGCTGCGTCCTCGATGACGTTGACCACGTAGCCGATGTTCACGATGTCGGCCGGGTCTTTGCCCCCGTCCGGTCGGTGTACAGGATCCCAGCCTGCGCAATCGTGCCCCAGCGCCTGCAAGCGCCGGATGTCGTCGCCCTTGCCACAGCCGTAGTCCAGGACACGGTCGCCGGAAACCAGGAGGTTGTCCTGGAGTGCAAGGCGGACTGGACGAGAGAGGGAGGCTCGATCGAGTGCCGTGCGATGCCGCTCGATTCGCATCGGCCCCTACCTTACCGAGCAACCGCGAGCAGCCCTTCGATGATAGCTCTCTCGGTACAGCGTTCTGAGGCCAGGTCGCGAGCGACGCCGAGCATTCTCGGGTCGATGGAGACGTGGCGGCTCCCCATGTTCTGCTTCTCCATGAGGATCCCCAGCCGCATGAGCGTGTCTGCCACCTCGCGTGCAAGCGCTTTCTCGCTATCGGCGAAGTGATGGCCGTACGCATTCTCGATCCTCGTGTGCTTGCCCCCGATCACGTGTGCGCGGAGCAGCTTGGCAAGCATTCGACCCGCCACGTTGAGCACAGGGTCGAGCGCTGGCGCTTCTTCGGGCGGCGCCGGCGGCACCGGTTCGGCAGGCCCAGGATCGCCGGGCCCGAGCAGCCCGAGCAGGGCACGCACCGTCTCCTCCACCTCAGGGGCCAACGTGTCGTCCTCAAACGGCAATCCATTTGTAACGAGCGTCTCGACCAGGTCATCGAGGTCCAGACCCAGCCGCCGCGCCGCGTCGCGCGTGGGACCACCCGTCGCGCGCTCAAGCGGCGTAGCCGGCGACTCCAGGGACTCGACGACCACCGTGGTCACTTCCAGCGGAAGGCTGATCTGCCGTTGCTCTTCGAAGCGGAGCTTCAACCCGAGGCGAAGCAAGGCTGGACGCGCCGCGAGTGCGTCCTCGAGCACAAGAGGGAGGAGATCCGTGTCCAGGGTGCGGAGCCTCAAGGCGAAGCAGCCGGCCACGGATGCTCGTTCGATTCCCATCAGGGTCTCGCGATTGCCCCCCATCTCGTGCAACAAGCGGTGGGTCGATTCAAGGAAGGCGCAATGCAGGCGCCAAACACTGGCTGCTCCTTCGACCCCCGAGGGCTCGTACGGCGCAACGACCACCGCTGACCCAGGCTCGAGGGAGTCGCCCACGAGCCAAAACGGGGCGTCGATCGCGCGCGAAGCCTCCCACGCGTCGAGTGCCTCGGCGTAGCGTTCTACTGGCTGGCGACGGCGCCGCTCGAGCAGGCCGAACGCTTCCCGTTGGTCAGGATCCTGCGCTTCGATGGCGCGACGACGTGTTTCCTCATACTTCGTGACGGGCTCGACCCCCACGGTGTCCGTCGCCTTCTGCCGCTCCCGAGCTAGGTCGACGAGCGTTCGCTCGCGCTGCCCCATCTCGGCCTGGAAGCGATCACGGGCGGTCTGGAGGTAGCTCGCCGCGGCCTGGGCGACCGCCTGATCGACACCCTGCTCGAGGTGTTCAGCGCGCGAACGCGCCGCCTCCGCATCCGCGACATGCCGTGCCTCACTGCGCTGCAGTTCCTCGACCTGCCGGCGCGTTTCGATCTCCAGCTCCGCGAGCTCGCGTTCCAGCTGCCGGCGACGCCGCTCGCTCTCGGTCCTCGTCGTCTCCATGGTGGAGCTAGCGGCTCGCGCTCTGTCGTCGGCTTGTTCGGCACTCGCTCGCACCTCGGCGGCCTGGGCGCGCTCGCGCTCCTCTGCGCCGTGAACCGCCACGCCGAGGGTATCGGGCGGCCGCGACGGGACCGCGGCGGTCACGGAAGGCTTCTCAGTTACCCGCACCTCCGCCGGTTTCGAGGCGCCTACAAGCGCCTCAAGCCCTCGGATTCGTCCCGCGAGCGGAGCCCCGACTCGCGGGCGGGACGGGGGCGCTGCGCGCGCCGCTCCGCCGACGACTCGCACATCGCGCGCGACCAGCTTGTCGCCCGGGTACTCAAGCACGACAAGCTCGACCTCGTCCCCAACTGACGGATCGCCGCTCGAGACCGAGCTGGCCTTGAAGTAGACGTCCTTCGTGAGGTCAGCGCACTGGATGAAGCCAAAGCCCCCGGCGCCCCACCGCACGAC
Source organism: Polyangiaceae bacterium (assembly GCA_036501935.1). GTDB lineage: Bacteria > Myxococcota_A > Polyangia > Polyangiales > Polyangiaceae > Palsa-1150. The sequence goes on from DASXZL010000081.1 coordinate 33,488, forward strand.
CTTGCCCGTGTGTTCCCCCAGCCTCTTAGCGCTGCCCGCGTTCACGCGGCACCTTCCGCGGGCGGGGTGGCGTCGCCGTCACACGCGATGATGCCTACGATCCTCAGCAACTCTTCGACTGTCCAACCGAATGCGGCCGCGGTGATCTCTGTATGCGGCGATAGAAAGAAGAACCGGAACCCCCGCTCTCGCCCGGCGAGAAGCCGGCTCAACTCGCTCATTATTGTGTGAACGCGCGGTGCTGGACCGCGACTGCTCGCCAGACTGTGCCATCGTGCCGCAATATCTTTCTGTGTACAGCCGCGCTGTTCGAGCTGTCTTCGCAGCGCTGTTCCAACTTTGCGCATTGTGAGACTCCTTCTGCGGTCGGAGGACCATGCGCTCGAAGTTACGGCGCGCTCCGGGCCTCAACAAGGGCGCCCAGTTTGACAGGTCACGTTTTCGCGCACGCCCCGGCTCCCCGGCGCTGTCGCCAGCGCGACGGGCGGCAACTACGATGGCAAGTGCATGCCGCTCTGCGTCGCCCACATCGGCGCACGCGGCGCCGCGCCGCGGAACTCCATGAGGAACGCTCGGGCGCTGGCACGGACGGCCGATCCGAAAGTGGCTGCGGAATCCGCCGCGCTGATGTTCGGCGGCCGTCGGGAGCGCTACTTCGACTTTTTCCGCGCAGCGAACACCCGGTTCACCTCGGCGATCCAGCACTTGTCGAGATCCGACGTGTCGCGCCCCAGCCGCTTCGCAAGGTCGAAAAAGCCAGGGCCGGGCCGCATGTCGCCGGTCTTGTGGACCACGATCACGGTCAACATCCCACGGCCGGCAGCGTCCTCCGCCTCGGAGATCTCGCCCAGCATCGCCGCGAGCGCGTGCGAGTCGGGGTCGAAGCGGACGGCGCGCACGCGGGCGACCACGTCGCTGTAGGCGATCGTTCCTCCCGCCTTTGCGCGGGCCACGAGCAGGGCGGTCATCTCGTCCCTTCCCGCCTCCCACGCCTCGTCGCTGTACCCGTACTTCATGCGGCCCCTCCATCGTCCTCAGGTCGAGCGTGTCGGACTCGGACGTCCACCCGCGAGAACCTCGAACGTATCCGAGCCCGTCGAGTACAAGCAACGAGGGCGGGCGCCGGCAAGGCCGACTCGTCGAGTCACACCCTTCGGGCGTATCCGCCCTCGAGCATCTGCTTCAGGAACGACTCGGCGAGCTCCTCGTCGCTCTCGCCGGTGAGCTTGAAGGTGATGCCGAACCCCCGCGCGATGTTGGCGACGTTGCCCTCGATGTACTCGCGCATCGACATGTGCTCGGCGCCGAACGCGAGGCTCTTCATCTGCATGAGGATCTGCTGGGGCGTCCCCTGGAACACGTGCCCGTCTCCTACGACCTCGATGCGCATCGGAACTCCCTCCAGTCTCCGCCGGCGATGAGCGGATAGCTCTTGACGCGCGGCCTCGCCAGCAAGTAGCCGGCGACCGACTCGCCCCCGAGCAGATGGATGTGCGCGCGTCGGTACAGGGTCGGCACGCCCTCGAAGCGGTCGAGCGCGCGGAGCAGCTCGTCGTCGACGTCGTAGACCTCGCCCGTGACCGACGTCGTGCCGCCGTCGACAAGCGCGGGGTACGGCCCGAGGCTGACGAGCGTGTAGCGGGGCTCGGTGCGGCGCACGGCGAGCAGGCGCGCGCCCCTGAGCTGCCGGTGGTTGCCCTCGCCCGAGAGGAGCGTGCCGTAGACGAAGACCTTCATGGCCGACCTCCGCCCGCCGAGCGCAGCAGCGCCTCCGTGTCGAAGCCGAGCGAGACGTACGCGCGGAGGAGCGCCACCAGGTAGTCCATCGCTGGCTCGCCGAGGGCTCGTTCCGGGGTCATGACGTACAAGTGCACGCGTCGGTCGCAGCGCCGGCCGTCGGTGACGGTCGCGCGCACGCGCCGGTAGTAGTGCGGGTGCCCCTCCCAGTGGTCAAGCGCCTCGAGGTCGGCGACCGTGAGCTCGTAGAGGACGCCGCGCACGCGCCCCTTCGGGTCGGGGGCGAGCGTCGCGACGGCCCCGCCCCAGAGCGCCGAGTAGCCGGCGAAGGCGAGGCGGTAGCCGCGCAGGGCCGCGCGCCCGGCGGGGCGCGCCCCGGGGCAGCGCGCCAGCATCTGGGCCTCGCTCAGGTTCGAGCCGTAGGCGAAGTAGGTGATGGGCTTCTTGCTCATGGTGTCCTCGTGGCGCCCGTCATGCGCTCATCGCCGGCGCCTCAACGACAGGCTGGTCCTCGTTGCTCGGCGGCGTCCGGCGGTCGCGGCGCTCGCCCTTCCAGGCGGCCGATCCGCCCATGCGCGCGAGCAGGTGCAGGCGCGCCGTCTTGAACTCGTCGCCGACCATCCCGAGGCCGAGCAGGAACACGCGGAAGTCGTACTTCGCCGTTGCCGGGTTGTACTCGCGCCTGCGGCTCGACGCGCTCTTGGCGCCGAGGGCCTTCGCGGCGAGCGCGAGGCAGAACTGGACGTACGCCTTCACCTTGCCCGCGTGCGTCGTGCCCTCGAAATACCGGAACTCGATCGTCTTCCGGTAGAAGTACGAGTTCAGGTTGACGGCGTGGTAGCGGCTCTGGTCATACCGGGCCGGGGAGAAGACCTGCCGGCCGTACCAGGCGGCGTTCACCTCGGCGACCGTGCGCGGGCGGCGCGACTCGATCCGCTCGATGAAGGCTGGATCGATCGGCCTGCAGTAGCGCGCCAGCCGGTGCGGCTGGATGCCGAGCGCCGCCTCGATGAGGCGCTCCTGCTTGTGGATGATCTTGGTCAGGCTCGTGAGCTCTTTGGCGTCGAAGCGCGCGCCGTCGATGTGGATGTGGATCCCGCAGGAGGCGTCCGCGCGCGCCCCCGCGGCGTGCAGCGCCCGGACGATCTCCTGCACCTTCTCGATGTCGTCGTAGCCGAGTACCGGGCTGACGATCTCCGCGTTGCGGTAGCCGCTCAGGCTCCCGTCGTGTACCGCGCGCCAGACGCGCCCGTCGGCGCCGACGGCCTCCCATGCGCCGCCCATCCCCTGGCGCGCAGTACCGGCCAACACAGCCGCGATGGCACGCGCGACGCCGTCCTTGTCCAGGCCAACCGTCTCGATCTCGATCCCGAAGCGCAGCGTCTTCATCGCGTTCCCTCTCGCCGTTGGTGTGCGAGAAGGTGATGCGTGACGTGTGCCTGCCGATATCTCGCGAGAATTCGAAGGCGACTATGATTAGGCCATCACGGTCGAACCGCGAATCCGCGAATCACACGGGAGAATCGCTATGATTGTCCCATCGCGAGGTCCCACAAGTCTGCTGAGGGCTCAGGCCCTCTTGCGCCGTCGGATCACGACGCCGCGCTCGGACGCGTGGGCCAGGCTCTCGCCCTGACGGAGCGCCACGTTGGGGCCAGCGGCGCGCCGTTCGCCGCTCGGCGGGGAGGGTTCCTCTGTGGCGACGGGCGCGGCGCGCGGGCGCACGGAGGCCCTCGTCGTCGCCGCGACCTCGCCCGCCGCCAAGAGGCGCTCGGGATCCGTGATCTCGGCGTGAGCCGGCGGTTCGGGAGCTGGCGCCGGAGCAGCCGCCGCCCGCGGCCGAGGAGTCGCCGATCGACGCTTGGAAGGCGCGGCGCGTTTCGGGGCCGGCTTGGGCTTGCTGCGCCGTGGGCGCCGTCGCCGTGGCGGCGGACCTACCACCGCCGGCCCCAGAAGCTCGCGGAGCTCCTCCACGCTCGCCCCGCGAATCAACCGAAGTAGGTCGTCGACGAGGCGAGCGGTGAGGGGCCGAAGGTCGAGCATGCGTGCGTGCTCCGTAGCACGGTCGCCCGCGCCCCGGCGTGTCGCGTTCACGCCTCCGCCGCCGGGAAGCGCGCCGCGACCTCGCGCTCGCCCAGCTCCCGGAGCTCGCGCCCGAGGGCGCGGAGCACGAAGTCGTTCCGACTGTGCGCGCCGTGCTTGCGCCAGGCCGCGTCGAGCAACTCCACGACGTCCGCGTCGACGCGCACCGAGAGCACCTGCTGCGGTCCCCGCAGCTCGCGCGTCAGCTTCGGACCGACACGGACGCGGCCGTTGCGTGCCTCGCGGATCTTCCAGATGAGGTACGCCTTGTTGTCGCTGGCCGTCTCGCGGCCAACGACCTCCTGGTACGTCGCCTGAAGCTGCTCGATCGAGAGCTTCGACATCGCCCCACGCTTCGGCGCTGCCGCCGCGGACTCGCCGCCCGTGACGCGGATCTGGCGCGGCTTGCGCGCCTTGGTCGTGGTCTTCTTCTTCGTCTTCTTCTTCGCAGCCATGGTTCACTCCTTCGTGTCGGTTTCCGCCGCGCACTTCGCGCAGTCGGGGTCATCGCAATAGTCGGCGCAGTCGTGGCAGCGCTCGTCGGCGCGAGCACCACGTCCTCCGGCGGGATGGGCACGTCGCACTTCACGCAGCGCTTGCCTCGGGCGGCGCTCATCGGCCGCCCCCAGGCGCGCCAAAGCCGAACTCCCGGTACGCCTCCTCGTTGATCCAACCCTCGCGCTCGGGGCGGATCCGGACGAGGCGGCGGATCCCTTCGGCCACCGCCTCGTCCTTCTCCGAGAACACCGTGTGGTGCTCGCGCTCCCACGTGCCCGGGCCGCTGCCGAGGACGTAGTTGCCGAGCCGGGGGACATCCATCTCGAAGACGACGTCCACCAGCCCGCTCTGCGGGCTCGGGTCGCGCACGATCCAGAGGGCGGCGAGCTTCATCGCGCCTCCTGGGCGGCGTCGGCGACTCGGCGCACGAGGTCTCGCGTCTGGCGCGCGGCGTGAAGCAGCGCGCAGAGGCGGTCGACATCGGAACCGAGCCCCTGCACCTCGCCGAGCTCGTTGATGCTGGCGCTGGCGCCCTCGCTCCCGAGGCGTGCCGCGAGGCGCGTCATCCGCTCGGCGAGGTAGCTAGCCTTGTCGGCCAGCGCCTCGTGCGCGCGGACCACCGCGCGCTCGGCGTCCTCCAGCAGGTATGCGGTCTCGTTCATCGACGTGCCTCCTTTCGCGGGCGGACCAATGCGTGACGCGTGCCACGCGCGTTGTTCGAAGAATCGCGGCGCGCGCCGGAGGGCGAATCGCGACGACCGTGATTCGGTCGTCATAGCCACATCGCGAATTCGCGGATTGAGCGCAGATGTCCGCGACATGCGTCCGTGATGCGCGAATCAGTCATTGCCACAAGAGTGCTGAGGGGACGTGCCCTCTCACATGGCCATCGCCTCCCGCATCTACGCGAACACGCGAAGCCCCCAGGGCGCACCGGCGCGTGTCCTGCCGATGGCACACGTCACGCAACGAACGGCCCCTGAAAGGAAGGTGATCGAGATGAAGGTACGGGAGCTGATCGCGGTGCTCGAGGACCTGGACCCCGAGGCGGCCGTCTACATCATGAGCCAGCCGAACTACCCGTTCGAGCACGCCGTCTCCGGCGTGGCGCTGCGCGAGGACTTCACGGACTGCGACGATGAAGACGAAGAGGACGCGGAAGGTGAAGAGGAGGTGCGTCCCGCGCCCAGGCGCGATCGCTGGACTTCGCGCGACGCGGACCTGCCGCCGAGCGACGTGTTCATCTTGGAGGGCGAGCAACTGCGATACGGCAGCCGCGAGGCCTGGAGCGCGCGGCGGTAGCGGGGCGCCCGCCGGAGGGGGTGGCCGCCTCGGGCGGCGCCCCGTCCCCGGCCGCGCAGCCGGCGGTGTCGCGCAGGCGCGCATAGCGGCGGCGCTGCTCTCGCCACGCCAGAGCGCGCACGACGTACCGTAGGGCACGCTCGGGAATCGGATCCCGCCCGGGGGCGACCTCGAGGAAGAGCAGCTCCTCCTGGATGTCCGGCGCGAGCAGGACCAGGTCGAGCAGCTGGGAGAGCCGCCCTTCGGTCATCTTGAGGGCCCGCGCCATCGCCCGGCGCGTGGGGCCGTCCGGTCGCGCAAGCATGCTGGACAGTGCGTGGGCGACGGCGAGCATGCGCGCGACGCGCAAAGGGCGAGGCTTCGGCGCGGGCCGTGGTTCGTCGACGTACTCCAGCGAGCCGCGCGCGCCGCGTACTGCGTGGAAGCTCATGCGGCCTCCGTGAGCAGCGACAACCTCAGATCGCAGGCGTGGGCCGCCTCGTTGACCTCGACGCCATCGAGGAGCGCTGCGACGAGCCGCTGGCGGTTGTCCGGCGTCATCAGCTCCCAGAGCGTGTCGAAGTCGCGCAGGGCGCCCTGAATCCAGACGGCGTCCCCGTCAGCTTCGTCGACCGCTGCGAGTTTCTTCTCGACGGCCGCGAGCTCCTTCTCGGCCTGCTGCTGGGCGACGGCAGCCGCTTCGAACCGCTGCGTGGCGGCCTGGTGCGCACGCCCCGAGACGGTGCTCAGGCTGCCCAGAAGGCTCTGCGCTTCCGCCGAGCGCTTCGCGACCTTGGCGGAGAGAGCTGTGCGCTCGGACGTCGCAGCCTTGCGATCTGCCCCCAGGCGCATGCGGACGCGCGAGACGAGGTCCGACGCGCGTCGCTCGTCGCTGGCGAGGGCGCGCAGGCGCTGCAAGACGAAGCGCTCGATAGCGTCGGCCGAGAGGGGCTTCGACGAGCAGGCGCCCGCTCCCAGCTTGTCGCGCGTGATGCAGCGGTAATAGCGGTAGGTGCGAGAGCCCGCGGGTGTCATGGCCGCGCCGCACACTCCGCACCGGAGCAGCCCTCGGAGCAGGTACTCGGGGTTCTTGCCGGGGCGCCGGACCTGACTCTGGCCGCCGAGCATGCGCCCCACCCGCTCGAACTGCTCGCGCGACACGACGGCCTCGTGCTCGGCTTCGCATAGCTCCTCCCCAGCCGCGATGAGCCCTGCGTAGAGTGGGTTCTTGAGCACACGCAGGGCGCCGTCCTTGGTCCACTCCCCGCTGCGTCGCTTGCGCCCGCGCGCGCGCAGGTCACGCACGACGGCGAGTACCGACCGGTGCATCTCGTAGAGGTCGAACACCTCCTTGACGACGTGCGCCTCGGGGGCGTTCTTCACGAGCTTGCGGTCGACCGCGTCGTAGCCGACCGGCACCATGCCGCCGGTCCATTTCCCCTTGCGCCGAGCCGCGAGGATTTTGTCGCGTGTACGATCCGCGATCATCTGGCGTTCGAACTCGGCGAAGCTCATCAGCATGTTGAGCGTCAACTTGCCGATCGCGTCCGCGGTCGAGAAGTTCTGCGTCACGCTGGTGAATGCAACGTCGCGCGCGTCGAAGCGTTCCATGACGCGGGCAAAGTCGAGCAGCGATCGCGACAGGCGATCGACCTTGTAGACGAGGACCACATCGACTTTGCCGGCGTCGATGTCAGAGAGCAGCCGCTGGAAGGCAGGGCGCTCGATGTTCGCACCGGTGAATCCACCGTCATCGTAGGTCCCGACGACGCGCCAGCCCTGGCTCTTGGCGTAGCTCTCACACGCCTCGCGCTGGGCATCGAGCGAGTTGAAGTCCCGCTCGAGGCCCGCCGAGGTCGACTTGCGCGTGTAGATGGCGGCGCGCCTCGCCGGCTGGGGCTCGCGCTTCATCGCTTGGGCTCCCCCTCCAGCTCCTTCTTCGCGACCTTCACGAGGATCGCCTCCAGGGCCTCGGCGACCCGCTCGATCTGCTTCACCAGCTCGGGCACCGTGTGCTCGTAGAAGCGTCGGCCCATCGGAGTCTGAAAGAACTCGGGGGGCATCAGGCCGCCTCCTTCCGCCTTCGGGTGGCCAGGCCGAAGAAGAGCATCCCGTTCCAGGTCGTCCCCGTGATGACCTTGGCCACCATCGAGAGGCTCGCGTACGTCACGCCGCGGTAGAGGAACCCGCCCTCGGCCACGGTCACCTCGTGGACGGTGCCCTTGTACTCGCGGCGGAGGACGCCTCCCGGTGGCGGAAGGCGCTGGTCGCGTAAGACGTGGGCGATCGTGGCGGTCGACGTGGGCGCGTGGTCGCCGTGCACCGCTGGCGGGCGCTCGCGCAGCGGGGCGTCTCGCCCAAGCGCCGCGATGCGCGCCTTCGCGCGCTCGGTCACGCCGCCCTCGGCCAGCTCCTGAATACGCCAGGCGATCTTCTTCCGAAGGAACGCCGCGTTGTGCGATGTCGTGTCTCCGCCGAAGACTTCGGTGTACTTCGCGCGGAGCTCGGCCATCTTCATCCTGCCCAAGGCGATGAGCGCATCGCCTACCTTTCGCATCTTCGGATCCATCAGCTCTTCGTCTCCACCCCCCTCGGGGGCGGGGCGCATGTCCGCTCTCTCCGGTGAACAGGGCAAGTCCTTTTGCGAGCGAGCGGCGTCGCGGCTGCGTGTGCGCGGCATGGGCGGCCTCCACTTCCTTAAAGGCCAGCCACGAAGACGAAGTAGGCCGGAAAAGTGTCATCCCACGCGCTTCTCGAGGTAGTCCGCCTCGCCGGGCGCCTCCGGGAGGGCGCGGAACGCGACGGCCAGCTCCTTGCGCTCGCCGAAGGACGTGAACGGGTCGTCCTTGAGCCCGAAGAGCCGACGCAGATCGCCCCGGAGAGGGTTGGCCTGCATCCGGAACGCGGTGAAGTTGTCGAACGCGACCGGCTCCTCGTCGCTCGAGCGTGCGCGTTTCCAGTCGGTCCTGCCGCGATGTCGACAGAGGTGCAGCAGCAAGGCGAAGCGCTTGCTCGGCGTGCGCGAGTTCTGCTTGGCCATCCCGAGCTCGACGGCGGACGCGTGCAGCGGGCGCGAGCCGGGCACGGCGATCCCCACGGTCGCGCCATCGACGTAGTAAATGGTGACGTCGCTCCAGCCCGCGCCCGGAGGGAGCGGAAACCGAGCCGCGGGGCCCCCGCGGTCATCTGGTCGCGGCGGAACCAGGACCACGGCGGGCACCCCAGAGAGCGCGCGACGCGCCGCTACGAGCAGGCCTTCCGCCGAGCAGAGGACGAGCTCTGCGGCGTCCAGGGGCGGGCGATCTCGAGGCGCGCGCCACGCGAATCGGCCGTGGTCCGCGGCCACCGCGACCGCGCCCTGCGCGACGAGACCCGAGCTCACACGCGGATCGCACACGTCGAGCAGCACGACCGCCACGTCCCCCGATTCGCCCTCGACACGGAACGCTCCGTCGGGGTGCTCGCGCACCGGCGCTCCAAGGCCCCTGAGCGTCCGCTCGATGCGACCACGCACCGCCTGCAGGTTCGGTTGCAGGATGAGCGACTTGAGACGCTGCTTGCGTCCGATATCGAGGCGTCTGTCGCAGCGCGGGCACCACACAGGGTCGTCATCGTCACCGGAGAGGTAGACCCGCCCCCAGCACGCGCGATCGACGGCGTAGGCGATGTCGTCATCGGTGGGGTTGCAGCAGCGCACGTACGTGCGCTCGGTCACCTCGGCAACCCCCTCGCGCGCGAGCGCGCGGGCGATCTCGGCGAGTTCTCCCCCGGGCAGATCGACGATTGCCCCGGGAGCGAGCAGCCCCGCCACATCAGGCTGCGGCATGTTGCTTCTCCGTCGAGAGCACGGTGATGCCGTACGCGTCGCGCATCCGGCGCTCGAAGGCGTCGCGCTCGTCGGGCGCGAACACCTGGTCGCCGTAGCGCACGACGACGCCTTCCGCGCTCGCCCGCTCGAAGACCATGCGCACGCGCTTGCCGAAGGCGAGCACCTTGACCGCGCCGAGACGCCGCACCCCGGTCACCTCGTCGCCGAACGCGACCTGTAGCTGACGAAGCTCTGGTGCGATCGACTGGTCGCCTGGGTTGTGGACACGCACGAGCGGTGCATCGTCGCGCGCGTGCGTGCGGACCTCCGCCTCGACGAGCGGCATCGGCGACCCTCCGTCGATGAGCGAAGCGACGAAGCGGTCCGCGGTCTCGAGCGGCGTGGCGACCGATTCGTTCACGTAGCGCACCGGGTGACCGAAAAGGGTCGCCGCGATCCGCTCGGCGATCCGGGCCGGCGCGTCCGCCGAATCCGACGCGATGCGAACGCGCCAGAAGTCGTGCGAGAAGGCGAGCACGACCCACTCACGCTCGAAGCCGAACACGTTGTCGCCGCCACGTACGACGAAGGCGTGCTTAAGGGGCCATTTGAAGAAGGCAACGTGCTGCTCGGCGGTCGTGAGCGTCTCGGTGCGGGCGTCGACCCCGGAGAGGCCGCGCTCGCGCTGGTAGTCGTTGAGGATCTCCGCCACGCGGGCCCGGCAGAAGGTGTCCGGCCCACCCGGCGCCGGCGAGCGAGGCCGTTCAGCAAGCGCCATGCGAGCCACGCCGCGACGATGGACGCGATCGATGTGGAACACCCGCAGCAAGTTTGGCGCGCCGCGCAGGTACAGCGCCCAGCCGAGCGCCCGCCGATCGAGGCCCGAGCCGGCGCGCGCCTCTTCCAGGTCGTCGGCTCCGAGGACGGTGCGCGCGACCTCGAGGAGCGCGCTGCGGCGCTTACCCGCCATGGCGGCATCGACGAGCAAGAACGGCACGAGCGTGTCGCGGAACCGCAGGAGGGTCTTGCGCACCAGGGGCTTTGGTGTGTCGTACGCCAGGCCGACCTCGCGCACAGCCACGCGTCTGCAGGCAGGACTGAGGGCGTCGACCCAGCTGGCGAAGAAGCCCGGCTGCTCGATGCGTTCGAGCGCATCCACCACCGGCACTTCGAGTTGGTTCTGCCAGTACTCCGGGTCGAGCCGTGCGTTCATCGGGGACCTCCACGAAGCGGTGCCGCAGATCGAGCGGCGGCGCGACGTGGATGGACCCTACGACAGGGTCGTGACACCGGATGTCACTTGCGAACCAGGTCCGTGTCGATCGAGTAGGCGACGCGCCGCACCGCGAATCTCTTCGCGCAGTTGCGGCGGATCGAGCACCTCGATGTATCCCGCAAAGCCGAGCAGCCACCGTCGGAGCTCGCGCGTCCTCAGAACGGTCGCCTCCACCAGCAGCCACTCCTCGCCATCGGCGGTGACGCGCTGATCGTCGGCGAAGCGCGAGTCGAAGAGAAAGCCCCCAGCGTCTCGATGGATGCGGAAGCGCAGGCGAATCGGCTCGGACGCCATCGGAACGTCCAGCTCCCCACGGCGCAGGAACTCCTCGAGCTCGAAGCCGGCAGGGACTTCACGCCGTTGCTCGAGAAGCTCGGCGCTGCGAATGCGGGCGATAGCGAGATGAATCGGCGGCTGTCCCTCCCGCACGGAGCACACTAGGTACCGCTGCGGCATTCGCACGACGAGCGCCAGCGGGTGCACGACGTGCTCCTTGGTCTGCTGCTTGGCGTTCTGGTAGCGCGCGCGGAAGCACCGCTCCTCGAAGAGGGCCTGGTAGACGACAGCGTCTACCGCTTCGTCGATGGGGGCGGGCGCGAACGGCAAGCCCGGCGCCAGGACGCGGATCTTCTCGGGCCAACGCCGCATTGCAGGGCTCGGGCCGTTCTGCAGGATGCGCGCTGCCTGGGTGAGATAGGGCGCCAAGTGCGCGAGCGTCCGCGGGGGCAGCTCCGACGCCGCATGGTGCGCGAGCAGGGTGAGAGCGAGCGCCGTGTCCGCATCAAGCGTCGGCGGCAGCAGTGGCGCGGCGTCACGCGCCCATGACCAACCCTGCGGACGCCCCTTCAGGTCGCACACCAGCGGATGCACGGTGGCGAGGTCCTCCAGATCGCGTCGGACAGTGCGCGTCGTCACGCGGACGCCGTCCTGCAGCAGCTGCTTGGCGAGCTGCTCGACAGTGACCTTGCGGGGCGCCTTGGGGATCAACTGCAGGATCCGGTGTTGGCGCTTCGGCGAGGTCGACACGATCTCGTCCATACACCGGGCCGCGCCTGTCGGGGGTCACGTCTCCGTCGATCGAGCGCCGATCGGAAAGTTTCCTCCGGGTGCGCGGGGGCCTCTTCGCGATGTCGCTTTTTTCGAGCGCCGTCCAAGTGCTGGGAATGACGCGATCCGCAGGAGGCGTCCTCTCGAGGCCCGCGCTCTGGCGCGGGCGACGTTCGGAAATTTTCGCCCAAAGGGGGGGCAGGGCCGACGAAGCGCCGCGGGGTCCGCGGGGCGGTCGGCGCACCCCCCTCGCCGATGAGGACCTGCCCTCATCGGCTGCGAGGACGTCCATGCCTCGGTCTCGTCATACAAAGACCCCAGCCCCTCCGCACCCCCCCGCCGAGGCCGATCTGGCCCTTCGGCGCGAGCAGCTCCTCGAAGCGCTCACCGACGGGCTCGTTCGGCTGCTCATCAAGCAGCGGATGGAAGCCGCCGCGGGAGGGCCGTGACTCATGTCCCACGCCACCCTCTGGGCCGGCCTCGAGCGGCAGATCCACGCCCCCGCCGCCACTGCGCTGTTCCAATCGACGCGGACTCGGCATCGCGCCTTGGGGGGCTACGAGTCGCTCCACGCGGCGGTGGACGCGCGCCGAGCCTCGAGCGAAGCCGAGGGCGACGCGGTCCTGACCGTCCTGCTCGTCGAGTACGCGCGCTCGCGCCACCCGGTGTGGGCAGCGGCGCTCGCGGTGTCGATGCGGGGCGCCCTCGGCGCGCTCGCGCAAAAGATCGAGCGCGGCGCAGAAAGTGACTCAACTTCGATCGTGCTGCTGGCCTTTCTGGAGGTAGCAGCACGGTTTCACACCTCCCACCGTCGCCTGGGCTTGCGTCTCTACTCCGAGACGCGGCGTCGCGTTGTGCGCTCTGCCGTCGGCGAATGCCGTCGACACGCACAGCGCAGCCCCGACGACGTCGATTCCATCGTTCCCGACGACCCCGCCCCGCGCGAGTTCGAGATCGTGCTCGACCGGGTGCGGTTCGCGCGGTCGCTCGCCTCGAAGGATCCGCTCCGGGGCGAGTCGGTCGCTGAGTACGTCGCGCGCCTGAGAGCGCGGGGCCGCCGCCCACGTGTCCGCGAGCTTCCCGGCGATCTCGCTCATCACCGCCGCCGAAACCTGGACGAACTTCGCGACGCGCTCGCCCGCGTCGAGTGATCCCCACACCCCAACCGAGAACAAGGAGCATCCATGAGCACTGCCTGGGACAAAGCCAAGGAGCTGGCCGACAAGCACGTCGCCGCCGGCGGCATCTTCGTGCGCTTGCAGAACGACGGCGACAAGATCGTCGGCGCCTTTTGCGGCGAGCCCTTCGCCAAGGAGGTCTACTGGGACGGCCAGAAGTACTCCGACACGCCTCCCGATGGCGTGGCGGCGAAGCCGAGCCTGCGGGTCTCGCTCAACTTCTATGTGTCTGCGGAAGGCGCGATGAAGATCATCGAGGGCGGCACGGCCTGGTTCAAGGACGTGCTCGAGGTCAAGGACAAGTACGGCCTCGAGAAGTGGACCTTCGAGATCAAGCGCCGCGGCAAGAAGGGCGACCCGAAGACCAAGTACTCGATCCTGCCCGACGCGCAGGTCGACGAGGCGATGCGGGCGCGCATCGCCGCTGCAGGCCTGCACGACCTGGCCTCCGTGGGCGGCAGCGCCGAAGCCGAGGACGCCGCACCGGCGCCCGCCGCCGCTGCGTCGCCCGCCCCCGCGGCGCCGGCCGCGTCGCCGACGGTCGACGAGAATACGGCGCGCCAGCTCGTCGATCGGCTTCGGCCCATGCCGCGCGAAGTCGCGCACGCGTTCCTCGCCGAGTTCAAGATCGCCCGCATCCGGGAGCTGGCATGCTCCGAGCTGCCGCGAGCCCTTCGGTTCATCGAGGCGCGGCAGCAGCCGCAAGAGCGCGACCCGTTCGAGCTGTGAGCCGGTCGCGCGAGGAGCTGCACGGGCAGGCAGAGGCGATCGTGCGCCAGCTCGTGCAGCGCTTCGGCGGCCGATTGCCACCCGATGTCGAGACGACGGTCGGCTACTACATCGCGTGCCGGGGCGGCTACGACCGCGCCGCCGAGCACGTCCTCTACCTGCGACGACTCGCTGAACTGGGACCGGAGGGTCGCTGAGTGGCTTGCGGCGTACATCGCCGCACGCGCGCGAGCCGAGGGCTGGGACGAAGATGCCGTCGCCCTGCTGCTCGCCTGGCTGCCGGGGCGAGCCCCCGACACCCCCTTCCGCATCACCGAGCAGCGCGCCGAGCTCGTACTGCACGCCGGGGTGCGCCTCGTCATCCGGCGCTTCGTCTGCCCCGATTACGAGCCGCTGCCCGGCTCGAGGCGGTGCCGCTCGTTCATCGCGGGGGGCGGCTGCAGCCGTCCCGAGCACGCCATCTGCGTCGAATGGCAGCGCGCAAGCCCGGATCGCTGACGACATGCTCACCCTTCGCCCCTACCAAGAGAGCGCCATCCTGGAACTACAGACGCGAATCGCGTCGGGCCAGCGGCGAATCGTCGTCGTCGCGGCGACCGGATCGGGCAAGACCGTCATCTTCGCTCACGTCGTCGCCGACGCCGTGGGATGCGGGCGGTTCGTGCTGGTTGTAGCTCACCGGCGCGAGCTCATTCAGCAGACCTACGAGAAGCTCCTTCACGCGGGGCTCGACGAGCATCAGGTCGGCGTCGTCATGGCAACCGACGCGCGGCGGCGCCCGACCGCTCCCGTCCAAGTCGCGAGCATCGATACGCTGCGACACCGACCGAAGCCTCCGGCGGACCTCGTCATCGTCGACGAGGCGCACCGCGAGCTCGCGCGCTCCTACCGCGAGATGCGCGCGCACTACCCCGACGCCGTGCACCTCGGCTTCACCGCGACGCCCTATCGCGCGGACAACCGAGGTCTGGGGGAGTTCTACGAGGACCTGCTCCTGGTGGCGTCCATCCGCGAGCTCATCGCCCAGGGCTACCTCGTCGAGCCACGCGTGTTCACGGTGCCCGCGGAGCGCCTGCCGGACCTCGCGGGCGTCCGCGTGCGCGCGGGCGACTACGCCCAGGACCAACTCGACGAGGCGGTCGACCAAGCGAAGCTCGTCGGAGACATCGTGGAGCATTGGATCAAGCACGCCAGCGGCGCCCGGACCGTCGCTTTCGCCGTCAGCGTCAAGCACTCCAGGCACATCGCGGAGCGCTTCCGGGAGACCGGAATCGCCGCCGAGCACCTCGATGGCACGACGCCGACGGCCGATCGCGACGCGATCCTCGCACGCATCGAGCGTGGCCAAACGCGGGTGGTCTCGTCGTGTGGCGTGCTCTCGGAGGGCTGGGACCAGCCTTCGGTCAAGTGCGCCGTCCTGGCGCGCCCGACCAAGTCGACGGGGCTCTACCTCCAGCAGGCAGGGCGGATCCTGCGCCCCTGGCAGGGCGAGCGCGCCATCATCCTCGACCATGCCGGCTGCGCCCGCGAACACGGCCTGCCGCAAGACGAGCGTGAGTTCTCGCTCGAACCACGGCCAAAGCGAAAGCGCGGCGAACCGATCGATGTGCCCATTCGCATCTGCGACGGATGCCAGGCGGTGCTCCCAGCGCGGACGCGCGTCTGCCCCGAGTGCGGCTTGCTCTTCGCGGAGCCGCGCCCCATGCCGACCGAGGCGGAAGGAGAGCTCGTCGAGGCCACCGGGCGAGAGGTGCCCCGCAGCGACGGGAGCCCGACGGGCAAGCCGCGAGGCCAGTGGGACCGCGCGCTGCAGCGCACCTTCTTCGAGCAGACGCGCGCGCTCGCGAGGGCCCAGAAGAGGGACGAGAGCTGGGTCGTCGAGCGCTTCGTCGGCCGCTACGGCGCTCCGCCGCCCGCCGAGTGGGTCGAGCGCGCCTGGGGTTCGCTGTGAGCGAGGGCGAGTTCATGCGCCGGCTGATGCTGGCGCTCGGGCGCCGACCAGACATGCGTATCTGGCGCCAGAACGTCGGCTCGATCCCCATCCGGGACGAGCACGGCCGCGTCCTGCGCGTCTTCCACACGGGCGTTCCGAAGGGCGCGGCAGACATCTCGGGCTACGTCCGTCCGGAGGGCTGGAGGCTGGAGATCGAGGTCAAGGACGCCGGCGGGGTCCGCAGCCCACAGCAGGAGACCTTCGCTCGCCTCGTCACGCAGGGCGGCTGCGTCTACGCGCTCGTCGTCTATGACGCGGGCCGCGCGATGTCCGAGAACGTCACTGCGGGCGCACGCCTCGTCGAGGCGGCCATCGCGGAGCGCCGGCGGAGGGCGGCGTGAGGATCGCCGTCGCCTCACACGCGCGCTCGCTCGGCTTCGACGGCTCGGGGCGCGAGGTGCCCGATGCGTACGAGGTGCTGGACTTGCGGGAGGCCCTCGAGCGCGTCTACGCGACCGACGCGCACTTCGTGACCTACGTTGTCGAGGGTGCCTCGCGCCAGCCGCGGATCAACAAGCCCGGCCTGCCCTACTTCGACCGGCCGGTCTTCACGACGACGTTCGTGTGCGACGTCGACAACCCCAGGCACGCCGAATGGAGCGACGAACTGCGCGCCCAGGCCGCACGCGAGTGGGATGCCGTCCCGGAGCTCTCGACCTGCGGCCTGTACCACACGCTGCACGGGCGCCGAATCGTGCAGCCGCTCGCCAGCCCCATCCCCGCCCCCAAGTCGGAGGCCTACCTGCGCCGGTGGCTCCTCGGGCTGGAGAGCGCGGGCATCGCCGTGGACTGGACTTGCCGGGACTGGACGCGCCACTTCCGTCTGCCCCACGTCAGGCGCAGCGGGGCGACCTTCCGAAGCCCCCTCGTGGCGCTCGATCGGATGCGGCCTGTGCTGCTCGAGCCCCTCCTCGAGGTGCCCCCCGTCGACACACTTCTGCGCCGGGCGAGAGTGCCAGCCGCGGCAATCGACTGGAACCACGACCTGCCCCCCAATTGGGAGGAGCGCGCGATCGCCATCGCCAAGACGGTCCGCACTGACGTCACGTCGCGATGGCACGAGATGTACCTCGCGCTGGGTGGAGCCCTGCTCGGTCGGCAGTGCCCTCCCGAGCGCTTGCCGGCTCTCATTGCCTGGATTGCCGCAGCCGCCGGCTCGAGCAAACCATGGAGCCACGAGGCCTCCGCGCGCGGCACGGCGCGGCGGTACGTCGACGGGCTCGAGGTCACCGGCTACCGCAGTCTTCGTCGTTCCTGGCCGGCCGTCGCCGTGGCTCTCGATGAGGCGACCGCAACGCGCCGCGAGGCGCGGGTGCGCGAGCAGGCCAGGAGCGCGTCGCCGGCACCATCGCTCCCCGAGTCGATGGCAGCTCTCACGGCCGCGATTCGCGACGCTCCCGACGGCCTGACGGTCATCTCGGCCGAGTGCGGCATCGGCAAGACGAACGCCGCCATCGGCGTGGCCGCCGAGCGAGCGAAGAAGCCCCACGCGAGCCCGAAGGCGAAGGGGCAGCGCGCGCCACCGCAGTCCAAGACCGCCGTCTCCGTCGACAAGAACGCGCTCGCCATCCAGATTGCCTCGGACCTTGCTGGACGAGGGACTCCTGTGCGCCGCGTCTTCGGTCCACTGTCGGTCGTGCGCGAGGACGGCACGCCAGAGTGTCGGCTGCACGAGATCGCTCTTCCGCTCGTCGAGGGCGGGCAGCCGATGCAGTTCGTGCTCTGCAAGGAGTGCGAGCATCGAGACGTCTGCGGAGCACGCGATGGCACAGAGGGACCAGACGATGCCCGGGTCGCGGTAGGTCCGCACGCGCTCCTCGGCGAGCTCGACGCGTTCGCCGGCACCACCGGCTTGCTCGTCATCGACGAACCGCCTGCGGCCCTGGAGACCGTGGTGCTTCGGCGGCATGACTTCGCCGACGCGCGCGACAGGCTCGACGCGTTCGAGGGAGGCTACGCGGTCGCGATGCGCCCCATCGTCGAGGCGTTCGATCGCTGGGTCGACATCGCCGAGGCCGACGCTCCGGCCGACCCCGCTACGGCCCTCGCCCAAGCCGTCGGCGCCGCCGAGGCCCGCGCCCTGGTCGACGGCGCCGAAAGCGCCATGCCGGAAGGGCGCCTGTCCAAGGCGCCGCCCATCCACAAGGCGGAGATCCATGTGGCCAAGCAGACGGTCTCCTACGCCAAGCAACTGGGCAACGCCTCGCGTGTGCTCGGAGCGCTGCATCACGCGCTGACAAGCGGTGACCGCGTGGCCATGCGCGTGGAGGAGCGGGGCGACGCGAGCGCCCTGGTCATCACCCTGCCGCAGGCGGACCTCGCGGACGCGCTCAAGCGCCGAGGCTCGGTCGTGGTCACCGACGCGAACGCGGAGATGCACCTGCCCGTGTTCGAGAAGATCGTCGGCTACGCCCCCCGCTTCCATCGATTCTCGGCCCCCGACGGCGCGCCCATCGCTCGAACGCTGCTCCGGTGCCGAGCGGCCACTCGCAAAGGGTGGTTCGCCCGTGGTCGCGTCGCGCTCGACGCCGTGGCCTCCGCCATGCGAGCCGCGCTCGATTGGGCGCGCGAGGACCCCGCGTGCCGGCGCCTCGGACTCATCACGATGCGCCTGCTCCGGCTGCACCTCGAGGCGGCGTGGCGCCCCGATGGCGAGCCACCCGACGAGCTGAGCAAGGCCATCGTCGCCGAGAGCCGCGAGACGCTCAGACCCATCCTGCGCAGCTGGCCGGGGGAGATCGTCTTCGGCCACTACGGAGCCGTCCGCGGCCTCAACAGCATGGCCGACGTCGACGCGCTCATCACGCTCGGCGACCCGTGGCCCCACCTCGGCGATGCGCGCAACGACGCCGCCTTCATGGGGCTCGCGCAGGCCTGGCAGCAGCGCCTCGAGGCTATGTGCCGTGCCGAGCTCGAACAGGCCCACGGACGCATTCGGCCGGTGCACCGCGCCCGGCCCGGCCGTGCGCTTCATGTCGGGACCATGTTGCCGAGCGGGTACGGATGGACCTCTGGGAGCGTGGAGATGCGCTCCATGCCCCGAGGCCCACGTGTCGCTGTCGCACATGTGCCGGGCGACCAGTTCCGAGCGCTCGTCGACCGCGCCGGTGGCGCCCGAGCCGCGGCACGTCGGCTCGGGTGCAGCCATGCCACCGTGCTGCGGTACTGCGCGGGACAGCGCGACGTGCCGCAGAGCGTGCTCGAGGGGCTGCAGGTGGTCCCGGTTCCCGTTAAGCCGGGGGTGGTCCCGGTTCTGTGATCAAGATCTCTTAATCACACTACCGGGACC
Organism: Polyangiaceae bacterium; assembly: GCA_036501935.1. GTDB lineage: Bacteria > Myxococcota_A > Polyangia > Polyangiales > Polyangiaceae > Palsa-1150. Next base: position 52,406 of record DASXZL010000081.1, read on the forward strand.
GGGGGCGTGCGACCCCTGGTCGAGACTCCGATCGCGCTACCTCGGCGGACGGAGCGCCCTCGTCGATTTTCTCCGAACTTCGCCTTCGAGCCTGGCCTTACCGCAAGTGAGGAGGCCAGCACACCCGATGACGACGTTCACCAACGCCCACTTGAGCTTCTCGCGCCTGCAGCGCTTCGAGCAGTGCCCGCTCGCGTTCAAGCTCCACTACGTCGACAAGCTCCAGTCGGCTCCGGGCGTCGAGCTCAGGTTCGGCAAGGCCGTTCACTGGGCCCTCGAGCAGCTCGTGGGCGAGCACACGCTCGACCGCAAGGCCGAGCCCCTCTCGATCGAGCACGCACTCGACCTCTGGCAGCTCGCCTGGACGAACGAGGGCCTGACGGGCGTCGGTCTCTTCGCGGAGGGCGCGGAGATCATCAAGGTGTTCTGCCGCTCGGAGGGCGTCGTCGATCCGCGCGACGTGCTGGCGGTTGAGCGCTCCTTCGAGATCCCCATCGGCCGCTTCAAGGTCGTCGGCTCCATCGATCGCATCGACCGGATCGACGACTTCACCATCCGCGTGCGCGACTACAAGACCAACCGGCTGGTCTTCTCACGCGACGAGGTCGCCGACAGCCTGCAGCTGTCGCTCTACCACATGGCGGCGCAGGCTCTGTTCCCCTGGGCGCGCACCATCGAGCTGCAGTTCGACATGCTCCGGCACGAGCTGAAGCTCAGGACCGCCCGGACGCCGGAGGAGCTCGAGGCGGCTCGCCGGTACGTCGTCGCGGTCGGGGAGCAGACCGAGCACGCGCGGGACTACCCCGCACGCCCCAACCCGAACTGTGTCTACTGCGACCACAAGGCCCAGTGCGGCGCGTACGCCGACGCGGTCGCCGGCAAGCGGTCCTTCGTCGCGCACGACGTGAGGGACCTGGAAGCGGTCGCGCGTGAGCGCGAGGAGGTCGCCCGGATCGCGAAGATTGCCTACGCGCGCAAGGGCGAGCTCGAGGAGATCCTCAAGTCCCGTCTCGTCGAGACCGACAAGCTGGAGCTCGGAGGCGTTCGCTACCAGGTCTCTCCGACCTGCAGCGTCGACTACCCGATCGAGCCGACGCTCAAGCTCCTGCAGGACGCGACGGGCCTGCCCCGCGACACCCTTGTCGCGAAGCTCGCCAGCGTCGACCGAGACGCGCTGCAGAAGCTGCTCAAGGACGTAGGCGAGCGACTCCCCCGGCCGCGCGTCACGATGCTGCGCGCGGAGCTCGAGGCCCGCGCGAACAAGTCGTTCACGCCGCGGTTCCTGGCGAAGCAGGTGCGCGCGTGATCCGCTGCCCCGAGTCCTGGGAACGCTTCGATCCGCGCGCCGAGCTCGCCGCGATCATCGACGTCCTCGGCGATGACGAAGTGCGCGTCCTGAACCGCATCGCCGGGAGACTCCTCCAGGGCCTGGGGCTCTACGGTCCGCTGGACCTCGCCGAGGACGTCCGCGACTTCGACAGCGAGGCACGCGACGAGGTCGAGGACTGCCTCGTCTACCTGGCGTGCCGCTGGCTGCGCGACCGCGAGTGATCGCGCTCTGCCGCGCGTTGCTCCTGTCCTCGCCGCGGCCTGGCCCCGGCCGCCGTCGCCACCTTCCACCGGAGGAACTGCATCATGCACACCGACACCATTCCCGCTCCGCCGCCGACTCCGCCCCTCGACGACATCGTGACCAGAACCGTGCTCGTGACGCCGGAGATGGCGCGCGACTGGCTAACGAAGGACGTCGTCAACCGTCCCCTCATCCCCCGCAACGTCGAGGCCCTGGCCTTCGACATGCGCACCGGGCGGTGGAAGCTGACTCACCAGAGCATCGCGTTCAACCGCGACGGCTTGCTCGTCGACGGGCAGCATCGCCTCCATGCCGTCGTCGCGGCCGACGTCGCCGTGCCGATGCGCGTGACGTACTACGTCGACTGCGGCTTCGACGCGCCCATCGACACTGGATGCATGCGACGAGCGCACCACGTGCTCGGCATCCCGAGCCGCGCCGTCGCGGTGTGCAACGCGCTGGTGCTCCTCGAGACGGGCTCCGTCGCGCGCTCGACAGCAGGCCGCGTGAGCGAGACCTATGCGCGGCACGGCCGCGGCGTGGATTGGGCGCTCGACACGTTCCCCCAGCAGCGACGCCTCACTGCCAACGTCCTCGCCGCACACGCGTTCGCGTACCCGACGGTGTCCGACCTGGTGGACGACTTCGCGCGCAAGCTGGTCACCGGCGTGAACATCGAGCCCGAGTCGCCGGTGCTCGTGCTCCGGCGCCACCTGGAACGGATCGAGGCCTTCACGTACAAGGTCCGCTCCGAGCTCGGGCTGGCGGCGCTCCGGTGCCTCCAAGCGCATTGCGATGGCGAGCCCATAGGAAAGATCATCGCGACGGACGTGGGGCTCGCATACTTCGCTCGGCGCCGTGCCGAGATGGGACTGCGATGACGCCCACGGCCTTGCCGCGCGAGTCCGACATCGACTCGACGGCCCTCTTCTCGCTCGCCGACGAGATCGACCTGCGGACGTACTTCGCGTGCAGTCTGCCGCCCCCTCCGGGTGACCGGTCCAGCTTCGGGCCGATGTGCGCGCGCATCGCCAATTCGCGCAACCGCAACTCACGCGAACGACCAAGCCCCGGTGCGTCGTGGACGGAGCTGATCGAGTGCCATCCCCCACACGGCACCGGCGCGTTCGAGGCCGAGGAGGCCTTCATCTCGTACATCGACGCTCGCAGACGCTTCCAGCGCGTGCGTACTGCGCTCGCACAGGTCTGCTTCGACGACCACGCGACCCTGGAGGCGTACTTCGCGCCGGAACCGCAGCCCGACCATCCGTTGGGTAGGCTCGCCGGGGTGGGTCCACTGACGCCGACGGCGCAGAGGCGCAACCGCGCACGGGCTGCTCGCGACGTACACGAATCGCCTGGCGTGACCATCCGCTCACTCGTGGCGGCGACCTCTCGCGAGGCACGCGCCGCGCTCGACGAGATCAGGCAAGAGGCGGCGGCCCTTCTTGCCCGCGCGAAGGCCAGCTATGCGCGGGCGAGGATCCTGGAGAGGCGCGCATGAGCGAGACGTGCTGGGTGTGCGGCGACGCGCTCATCGAGGGGCAGGCGTGTGTGCCGGCGCGCCGCGTGCCCCACCGTCTCCGGGCGTTCGAGGGGAAGCCTGTGCACTTGCGCTGCCAAGCGGAGTGGGATGGGGTCGTCGCGCCAGCGAGGCCGGCGGGTCGCGTCAAGAGTCCAGCCGGTTCACTCGCCGAGGGCAAGCGCCTGTTCGCCGAGGACGTGGCCACGATGCGCGGCGTCAGCCGACGGCAGGCACGTCGCTGGCTGCTCCAACTCGAGATGCGCTACGGCGTTACCGTCGTCGGACGCATCGACGGTCGCCGTGGACCGCGACGGTTCACGACGACCGCTGCACTCGAAGCGATTGGGCCTTGGGTACACAGCGCCGACGCGGTTCGTGAACGCATGGAAGAGCTCGAAGCGCGCGTAGAACGGCTTGAGCGCTCAAGGTGACTGGTCGTCTGTGCGGAGCGCATCCAACCCATGGGACTGCAACAGTCCCCTCAGAAGTCTTCGCGGTCGACGCCACTCGATATGACGTCGTCCACGTCGTCATCCATCGCATCGTCGTCGCCATCGGGGCCGTACATGTTTTCTTGCGCCTCGAGGTAGGTCTGCTCTCGGGGCGGCGGCTCGCAGTGGTTATCGTGGACGAATGCGGGTGGCTCGCCGCCCTCGACCTGCCGAAAAACACTCTCATCCATCGTTGGTTCCAACTTCTTCTTGAACTTGAACGTGGTGCTGAGGACTGGCTCGCCGTCAGCTCCCTTGCGAAACTCGGTGCCGTGGAGAAGAGACCAGTGCCCGTCGGACTTGTGCAGCGTCTTGGCCTTGTTCGTCCATGCCTCTCCGCGAAGACGCCACGTCCCATCTGCGAGCTGGTCGCACTCGAACACAGAGAGCCCCTTCTCCGTCTTCCCGCCAAAGTAGTCGAGCGAGGCTAGGCACTTCCGGCACCAAGGGTCGTACCTGACGAAGAAGCCCATACGCGCCCATCGTCGATTTCGCCTTGACCACCGTCAAGGCCCCTGATCACGGCGTGACGAGCACGGTCGCCGAGCCCCTGACCGAACCCGCCTGACGGGGCGACGCGACAAGCTGAGCGCGGGATCCAGGCGCCCTTCCCGCCTTGCGCGTCGCACGTGCGGAAATCGCCGTTCTCACCTAGCTTCGCTCATGGTCGCTGCACGCGTTCTGGTTCTGGATACCAACGTCTACCGATGGAGCCACCTCGACAAGCTCGCGAGGCTTGCCGACCGCGGGGATGTCCTCCGCGTCGCGGAGACTTCGCTCTACGAGTGCCTGGCTCGCTCTGTCGAGGACGATGATCGGGGGGCGCTCTTCAATCGCGCGCGTGCCGTCGCCGGGTTGCTCGATCCCGTCGCGCCCATCGCGTTGGGCGGCGCCAATCTGACTAGACGCATCGTCGCCACCGTCGACGGCCGACCGCTCGATCGGCGGGGCCTGGTCGTTGCCGATGGGCTGCAAGGTCTCTGGCGCAGCATCGTCTCCGGGAGGCTCACGGACGACCAATGGCGGGACGCTGGGAGGATCCAACGAGAGGCCCTCGACGGGCTCGACAAGGCGCACGCCGAATTGTGTCTGAACCGCGAGATCCAGGTCGGCGACGCGGTGTGGCGAGACGTTCCCGTCGAGGACGCCCGACGCGAGCTTCGCGCCGCCTTTGCCACCCACGGGCTCAAGGCTGACGGCTTCGATCATGTCTCCGAGGAAGCCCTCGAACGGATCGACGGCAACCTTCTGTCGATCGGCTTCCGCGTCTACCAGGCGAAGAAGGGCGCACGCACGCCGAAGAAGAACGACGGCGTCGACGCCTCGCTGGCGCTTCACATCGGGGAGGGGTGCTTCGTGGTCACGAACGACGGCAAGATGATCGACCTCATCGATGAGTCCCGGACCTATCAGGCCCCATGGGTGAGGTCTCTCGACGACCTGGGGGATCTCCCGGGTGATCCGCCGTGGGGAGCTGCCGCGCGCGAGGTCTATCGCTCGTTTCGTCGGCGCAAGACGTCCGGGGGACGCCGGGCTCCCCGCGCTACAGCGCCGTGAGGATGAGGATAGCTCCGACCAGCACATGCGCGGTCGCGCCCCGAGCCGGCCCCGACGCCACAAAAAAAGGCGCGCCCACACCGAACCGGCTGGGGGGGGCAGCCTTGCTCGGGGGGCGCGACCGCTACGATGCGCGCCGCGACTCGGTGGTTGCCCGTGGCCCTACCTGGTTGCTGATCGTACGGACACCACTGCTCGGATCTTCGTTCTAACGAACGCCGGTTCGAGGGCACTTGCCCTCGCTCGGTGCCACGGTGACAACCGCGCGGTCCCGCAGTTGACTTATCGCGGCGCGGATTCAACGTCGCGTCATGCGAAAGGTTGCCGGCTACATCCGCGTCAGCAGCGAGGAGCAGAGTCGCGAGGGCATCAGCCTGGACGCCCAGCGCGCGCGCATCGCTGCGTACTGCTCCATGCGCGGCTTGGAGCTCGCCGAGACCGTTGAGGACCCGGGCGTGAGCGCCGCGAAGCAGCTTCGTGTGCGCCCTGGCGGCCAGCGCCTGCTCGACCTCCTGCGGCGCCGCAAGGTCTCGGGGATCGTGGCGTTCAAGCTGGACCGCCTCTTCCGCAACTGCGCGGACTGTTTGGCGAACGTGGAAGCCTGGGAGCGTGGGGGGGTCGCGTTGCATCTGATCGACCTCGGGGGCTCCGCGGTCGACACGTCGAGCGCTGCGGGGAAGTTTTTCCTCACGGTCATGGCGGGCGCGGCGGAGCTGGAGCGCAACCAGATCAGCGAGCGGACTTCCGCGGTGCTTCAGCACAAGGCCGAGAGAGGCGAGTACACGGGCGGGGCGCCGCCGTTCGGCTTCCGGCTCGGCGACGATGGTGTGCAGCTCGTGCCCGATGCCCACGAGCAAGGCATCATCGCCCGCGTTCGCGAGCTTCGCGATGAAGGCACCTCGCTGCGCAGGATCGCCGAGCACCTCGCCGCCGAGGGCTTCGCCAGCCGCACGGGCAATCGCTTCGCGGTCGTGCAGATCCAGCGGTTGCTCGCGGCGTAGTGCCGTCATGCGGTCGCATAGGGACGCATAGGGACGGCTTCGACACTGTAGGGCGAGAGGTTCGGGAACGGCCGAAAGTGGCCGGGCCCATCGCGGCCCCCTCGCGGCGATCAGAAAAGCCGTGGCAAGGGTGAACGGGCCTCTCGCCTTTCTCGGGCCCATCCCATCCCGTCGCGTCGCGACGTTGCCCAATTGCCTCCGCGACGCCCTCAGCCAAGGGCCCGCGGTCACATAGGGACGCAAAGGGACGCTCTCGACCGTAGAGGGAGAAGGGGTCGAAGCCGCTGGCCAACGCACGGCGCCCCCTTTGCCGCCCTCGGCCACGTGGCGCCGACGTTGCCCCACGTTCGCGGCAGCCGCCGCTCGTGCGCCCGTCCGTGCCGCTGCGGCCCGCTGGCCTGAACAGGGCCAACGTCGCGCGAACGGCGCCCTTCCAGTCCCAACGCATGGCGAAGCCCAAGAAAGCCGCCCACGCGGCGAGCCCAGCCCCCTCGGCAGAGCCTGCCGCGGAATGGGTCGCGACTGCGGCGCTTCGCCCGTGGAAGGACAACCCGCGCGCGAACGACGACGCCGTGGCCGCCGTCGCCGAGAGCATCCGCCGCTTTGGCTTCGGCGCGCCGATCCTGGCCCGGCGGGCGAACAGCGAGATCATCGCCGGGCACACCCGGTGGAAGGCGGCCCAGAAGCTCGGGCTCGATCGGGTTCCGGTTCGGTTCCTGGACCTCGACCCCGTCAACGCGCACCTGCTCGCGCTCGCCGACAACCGGCTCGCCGAGGAGGCGAGCTGGGACGAGGCGATGCTCGCCGCGGTGCTCGCGGACCTCAAGGCTCAGCAGGCCGAACTCGCGGCGACGGGCTTCACCGACGAGGAGATCGCCAAACTGCTCTCCGACCTCGCGGGTTCGCAGGACTCGGGCGACACACCCGAGCCCGAGCTCTCGCGCGCCGACGAGCTGCGCGCGAAGTGGGGCACGGAGCTCGGGCAGCTCTGGACGGTCGAGAGCCGGGCGGCGCCCGGCAAGGCCCACCGGCTGCTCTGCGGCGACAGCACGAAGGGCGACGACGTCGGTCGCCTGATGGGCAGCGAGCGTGCCGACTGCCTCTGGGGCGATCCGCCGTACGGCGTCGCGTACGTGGGCAAGACGAAGGCGAAGCTGACCCTCGCGAACGACCGGCTCACGGGCGAGCGGCTCTTCGAGTTCCTCTCGGCGTGCTTCCTGGCCGCCGACAAGCACGCGCTGAAGCCCGGCGCGGCGATCTACGTGGCCCACCCGGGCGGAGCGCTCGCCCTGCAGTTCATGCTCGCGTTCGAGCACGCGGGGTGGCGGCTCCACGAGACACTCGTTTGGGTGAAGGACTCGATGGTCCTCGGCCACAGCGACTACCACTGGCGCCACGAGCCGCTGCTGTTCGGCTACGCCCCCGGCGAGGGACGGCGCGGACGCGGCGGCGAAGGCTGGTACGGCGGCAACGCCGAAACAACGGTCTTCGAAGTGCCTCGGCCCAAGGCCTCGGAGGAGCATCCTACGACCAAGCCGGTCGAGCTCGTGGCGCCCATGGTGCGAAACAGCTGCCCGCCGGGGGGGATCGTCTACGAGCCGTTCAGCGGCTCCGGGACGACGTTGGCGGCGTGCGAGGCGACCGGGCGCGTGTGCCGCGCGATCGAGCTCGAGCCCAAGTACGTCGCCGTCGCCCTCGAACGAATGAGCGCCTCGGGCCTGCAGCCCAAGCGTCTCGACTGACCGCTTTCTTGCTCCAGCAGCGCGCGAGTCCCGCCGCTGCCTCGCTCCGTTCACCCACTCCGAGCACGCCACGGCCGCGAGCCGCGGTGGGCGCGGAGAGCCCGCGGTCCAACGCAACGCGCCTGGCCGGCAGCACTTGGCCTCGCGCCCTCGGGCCAGTCAGCGAATGCCTCGCACGTCGAAGACCAAGCTCTCCCCCGAGCTGCAGGAAAAGATCCTCCTGCACCTGCGGGTAGGCGCTTACGTGGAGACCGCCGCCGCGTGCGCCGGAATCCACAAGGACACGTTCTACGAGTGGATGAAGAAGGGCGCGAGGGGCCAGCAGCCCTACGTTGCCTTCGCCCAGGCCGTGAACAAGGCCGTGGCCGAGAGCGAGTCCCGCGATCTGGCCACCATCCTGAAGGCCGCCCAGTCGCAGTGGCAGGCGGCGGCGTGGCGCCTGGAGCGCCGCTTTCCCGAGAAGTACGGGCGCAACGACCGGCTCAAGGTCGACGCGAAGATCGAGCACGACGGCGCGTCGCTGCTCACGAAGCTCGCTCGCCTGATCGACGGCGACGCCGAGCCGAAGAAGCGCGGCAGGCCACCGAAGGACACGCCCGAATGACCGTCGAGCGATCTCTGGCTGAGCGCTTCGCCGTTCTGCCCGAGCCTCGCAGAAAGAAGATCCTCGGAGCCCTCTCAACGCGCGAACGCGCGATGCTCGAGTTCACATGGGAGTTCTGGGCGCGCCCCAAGCAGCTCGAGCCGGCGGGCGACTGGCGCGTCTGGATGCTGTGCGCGGGGCGGGGCTTCGGAAAGACCCGAACGGGCGGCGAGTGGGTACGTAGCCTCGTCGAGACTGGGCGGGCCGGGCGCATTGCGCTCGTCGCCGCCACCGCCGCCGACGTCCGGGACGTCGTGGTCGAAGGCGAGAGCGGTCTCGTCGCCATCTGTCCACCCTGGAACCGCCCGCTCTACGAGCCGAGCAAGCGGCGCCTGACGTGGCCCAGCGGCGCCATCGCCTCGCTCTACTCGGCCGACGAGCCCGATCGCCTCCGCGGCCCGCAGCACGACGCCGCGTGGACCGACGAGCTCGCGGCGTGGCGCTACCCGGAGGCCTGGGACCAGCTGATGTTCGGGCTGCGCCTCGGCGCCGATCCACGGGTCGTGGTCACCACGACCCCGCGCCCCACACCTCTCGTACGCCAGCTCATCGCGCTGCCGACGACGGTGGTCACACGCGGCACGACCTACGAGAACCGCGCGCACCTGGCCGGCGCCTTCTACGACTCGATCGTCAAGCAGTACGAGGGCACGCGCCTCGGCCAGCAGGAGCTTCTCGCGGAGCTTCTGGACGACAACCCGGGCGCGCTCTTCCGGCGCGACGACATCGAGAAGGGACGCGTGCGCGAGGCGCCGCCGCTCCTTCGCATCGTCGTCGCCGTGGACCCGGCCATCTCGAGCGGCGAGTCGTCCAACGAGACCGGCATCGTCGTCGGGGGCCTCGGCGTGGACGGTCACGCGTACGTCCTCAGCGACCTTTCGGGTCGATTCACCCCGTACGAGTGGGCGCGCAAGGCAGTAGACGCCTACCACGCGCACCGCGCCGATCGGATCGTCGCGGAGAAGAACCAGGGCGGCGCCCTGGTCGAGTCGAACCTTCGCACGGTCGACCCGCGCATCCCCTACAAGGGCGTCACCGCGACACGCGGCAAGACGACGCGAGCCGAGCCCGTCGCCGGGCTCTACGAGCAGGGCCGTGTGCACCACGTTGGGTGCTTCTCCAAGCTCGAGGACCAGATGTGCGCGTGGGACCCGAGCGCCCACGTGCTGCGCAGCCGGCGCGAGAGCGTCGTCATCAGCCAGCTTCGGAGCACGAGCCCCGATCGGATGGACGCGCTCGTGTGGGCGCTGACCGAGCTGATGGTCGAGGCCCAGCCGGTCGTCCGCGACTTCGACAACTTGCCGCCCGCGTAGCCACCCTCATGCCTGACGCCTCGCATCTCTCTGGCGCCGTCGCCAAGCCGGGATGAAGTACGGGACGCTGCGCCAGCGAAACCCGGCCTACACCGAGGCGCGCTGGGAGGAGCTTGGGGACCTGTACGTCGGCGGCTACGCCCTCGTCGACAAGGCGGCCCGCTACATGCCGAAGTTCGTGGGCGAGAGTCGCGAGCGCTACAGGGAGCGCCTCACCGCGGCCTCGTACGTCGCGTACATGGGGCAAATCGCCGACTACTTCGTCGCGAATCTGTTCAGCCAGGAGCTGACGCTCAGTCAGGCGGCCGATGCGAAGGACCCGGCGACGCCGGGATCCACACCGGCGGGCGATGGGTTCTGGGAGGAGTTCGCTCACAACGCGGACCTTCGCGGCGCTTCGTTCGTGAAGCTCGTTCGGGAGGTGCTCACGACCGCCCTCATCAAGGGCAAGAGCCTCGTTGTCGTCGACCTGCCGGCCTCGGTCGCGGGCACCCCGGCCAATCTCGCCGAGGAGGAGGCGTCCGGCGAGGCGCGTGGCTACGCGTTCGAAGCCGCGCCTGAGGAGCTCATCGACTGGGAGCCCGACGACCGAGGCGGGTTCGCGTGGGCGATCCTTCATCGCATGCTCGTCCGCCGCGAGAGCCCCGCCGGGGCGCGTGATCGCGTTGTCGAGGAGTTCAAGGTCTGGACACACGAGGGCGAGTTCGCGGCCTGGGAGCTATTCCGCACGGCGCCGTACAAGCCCGGCCAGCCCCCAAAGGACGACGATGAAGTGCCGCCCGCCGGCGGGGGCACGACGACGTTTCGGGAGATCCCCGTCCTCGAGCTCGCCGTGCCTGCAGGCCTCTGGGTGGGCAACAAGCTCGGCGTGCTCGCGCGGGAGCACTTCACTCGCCGGAGCGCGCTCAACGCCGCCGAGAACAAGAGCCTGTTCGCGGTGCCGTACGTCAAGCTCGGCCCCGAGGTGACGGCGCCCGGGTCCGCGATGCCCTCTGAGGTGCAGCAGAACCCCTCGCGCGGTCGCGATCCGCGCGGCGAGTTCAATCGCAAGGGCTACGTCGTGCTCGGCAAGGACGACGCTATCGGATTCGCCGAGCCGGTGGGCGCAGCCTACGAGCTGGTCGACAAACAGCTCGAGAAGCTCGTCGACGAGATGTTCCGGGTCGTCCACCAGATGGCCTCCAGCGTCTCGGCCACCAAGCAGGCGCTCGGCCGCGCGGCGGCGAGCAAGGCCGAGGACAGGCGAGCCACGGAAATCGTGCTCGCCGCGTACGGAGCGCTCGTTCGCGACTTCGCCAAGCGCATCTACGACTGTCTGGCGGCGGCGCGGGGCGAGAAGGTCGTCTGGACCGTCCATGGCCTCGACAAGTTCGAGCTCGAGGACCGCGACAGCCTCCTGAAAGAGGCGCTGTCGCTCGACGCGATCGCGATCCCCAGCGCGACGTTCCGAAAGACCTACAAGACCAAGATCGCCCTGGCGCTGGTCGGCAACGTGCCGCCCGAGACGCAGGACGTCATCCGCGAGGAGATCGAGCAGGGCGTCGAGCAGGAAGGTGAGCTCGACGCCGCGGCGCACGGACCAGGGCAGGAGCCCGACGAGGACGATGAGCGACCAGAACAAGACGACTCTGCGCCGCCTGGCCGAGGCGACCGCCGCGCTTCTGCTTCAGCGTGAGCGCCGCACCCTGCGCGCTCTAGTGCGCGCCGAGAGGCGGACCGCCGCCATGCTCGAGCGTGCCGTCCGGCCCCACGTCGAACGCGCGACGCTCGCCGTCGCGCACGCGCCAGCGTACGACCAGCAGCGGGTCGCACTCGCGACCATCCGTCGTACCGCCCCCAGTCTGCAGCGAGCGCTCGAGGGAGCGATCACCGAGGCCCGAGGGTACGCGCGCACCGCGGGGCGAGATCTACTCGCCAGCGCCTTCGCCGTAGCCTCCCCCGCTCCGCTCTCGGGCCGGGACGAGCACGACGCGGCCGCAGCGCATGCGGCGTCGTCATCCTGGTCCGCAGCGTGGGCATCGGCGGCGACGGCGCTCGTCCTTTCGGATGACGACCCGGCGCGAGCCCCCGAGACGGCGGCCCGCGCGCGAGCGCCGAGCCTCGGGCGGATCGCCACCACCGAGACGGCGAGCGCCTTCAACGACGAGCGGCGACGCGCATTCGATGACCTTGCGAGGTCCTCGCTCGCGCCGGAGCCATTCCGGGTGTGGAGCGCGGTCCTCGATCGAAAGACGTGCGCCTTCTGCTTCGGCAAGGACGGGCAGGTCCGCGCACTCCACGAGAGCTTCGGCGCGTCGCCCCCCGTGCACCCGAATTGCCGCTGCATCATCGAGCTGGTGCGCGTGCCTCGCCCTGAGAGGCTCGAGGACGTCTCCATCGACTACGCGAACTTCAAGGCCGAGGTTCGCGACGTCATTCGCGAGCGGCGCGAAGAGAGCGGCCGACACGCCGCCGCGTTCATCACGGACTCGATGGGTGCTCGCACTCGATCGCCCGCCGTTCTCACCGGCCGCTTCACTCGCAAGCCCTACGTGGCCCGCTGAAGGAGACCCGCCATGGACCCCGTACAACCCGCCGGAAGCGGCCCCCCCGCGCCCGCCGCCGATCCGCCCAAGCCCGGCGAGGCCGCACCCAGCTACGTCACCGAAGAGCAGCTTCAGACGGCCCTGACGGCGCGCTTCCGCACCTTCGAGCAGAAGGTCGACAAAGCCCTCTCGGACGGCCTCGGCGCGTTCGGCGGCAAGCTCAAGGACGAGCTCGCAGCGCTCTTGCCCAAGCCCGAGCCCAAGCCGGAAGGCGCCGCCCCCGCGGACGCCAAGCCCAAGGACGAGCCGAGCCCCGAGCTTCGCCGGCTCCAGGAGCAGATCGGCGTCCTGACCAAGCAGGCCGACGACGCACGCGCCGAACGCGACACCGAGCGCGCACGCGGCCGGGACGCGCTCCTGCGCCAGCGCCTGACCGAGGCGCTGTCGCTGGTCGGCATCGAGGGCGTGCGCGCGCGCCACGCCCTGGCCGTGCTCGTTGATGCGGAGCGGCGCGTGCGCTGGGCGGACGACGGCGAGTCGCTGCTCTTCCGCACCGAGGCCCACGACGAGCTGGATCTCGGGGCGGGCCTTCGCGAGTGGCTCAAGACCGAAGACGCGAAGCTCTACTTGCCGCCGCGAGGCGCGGCGGGCTCCGGCGACCGGCCGGGCGCGCAGCCGCCCCCACGCGCGCCCGCGGGGCCGCCGGATCGGGCCGCCGTCGCCGAGGGACTTCGCCGGGTGCTGCTCGGACAGCTGTGATCTGAAAGGACGAACGCGAGATGCCGCTCGAGACCCTTGCCGCCGTCAGCGCGGCGCTCAGCCAGACGTTCGAGGAGCAGTTTGTCCGGCAGTACAACCGCCTGGCGGTTGCCGCGGCTCTCATCCAGGCCGAGCGAGGCCGGGGCAAGAACGCTGCGTGGGACGTCGAGTTCTCGGGCGCCCAGGCCGATGCCGTGGCCGAGGGCTCGGACGTCGACGAAACGGAGTTCACGACCGACGAGCCCGTGCCGGCCGTCCTCGGATGGTCGACCTACCGGCAGTCGTTCAAGCTGTCGGAGCTGGAGGTCGACGCCGCCGCGAGCAGCATCGGCACGCCCGAAGTGCTGCTCGACATGTTCAGCGAGCGCGTTCTCAACGCCCACCACAAGCTCTGCTCGCGCATCAACGTCGACATCTACTCGGCGACGGGCACCAACGCGAAGGGGATCCCCACGCTCGTCGGGCTCTACGGCGGCCCGCTCGAGCCCACGGGCCTCTACGCGACCGTCGACCGCGGGCAGTTCCCCGAGTGGGCGGGCAATGTGCTCGCCAACGGCGGCGTCGGCCGCCCGCTGACGCTGGACCTCATGGCCCAGCTCGAGCAGAACATCTTCACCGCCTGCGGAGAGCCGCCGAACGTGGTGCTGGCGTCCGCGGGCGTCGTCCGCAAGTACGAGAACTTCTTCGAGAGCATCCGCCGCATCGTCTCCGACGGTCGGGGTCCGATGGACTTCGGCGCCGGCGCCGCGAGCCTCTTCTACAAGGGGATGCCCGTCATCCGCGACCGCAACGGTCCCCCGGGCCGTCTCGCGATGCTGAATCTCAACTACGTGCGGATGAAGTTCCTGCCGCACATCAACCCGGGCGACGCCGTCGGCTACGCAGAGTCGCGCCTCACGAGCAGCTCCGGCGGCGCCGTGCAGATGGCGACCGACATCCCGGCGCGCATCGTGCTCCTCGCCAAGACCGGCGACAACGTCAAGGCGAGCGTCAAGACCACCATCCAGATGGCGGTCAAGCGCCCCAACTCGTCGGGCTACATCGCCGACATCCTGGAGGTCTGAGCCATGCCGCTCACCGTGAGACGCGGCTCGGGCGCGGTCGAGTACGCGCTCGTCGCCGAGCTCGACGCCCTTCGCCGCATCGTCGCCCAGGCCGCCGGTCTCTTTCACCTCGAGGTGTCGAGTGTCGGCGGCGGCGACTTCACCACCCCGACGCTCTTTCCGCTCGTCTTCGCGTCGGGCCCCGCGAGCGATCTGCCGTCACTGCTCGCCCTCTCTGCGGAGATCGCCGGGCGCCATCGTGTGCACACTCACGATGGCTTCGCGCACCTTGCGGCCGACACCGCCGACGACCTGGCGAAGTCTACCCCTCCCCAGACCCTCGCCGACGCCATCGCGCTCGTGGTCGACGCGAAGGCGAAGTTCAACGCGCACCTGTCACAGGTCGGCGTGCACGTCGTCAACGATCCGAACAAGATCAGCGCGCCCGACGCGACGGATCTGCAGACGGCCTGCGATCTCGCGAACACCTACCGCGCTCTCTACAACGCGCACATCCAGGCGGCGCCGCCGGGGGCGTCCATCCAACTGCTCGACCCCTGAGCAGACGGCGCGTCTCTTCCACCCTCGAACGTTCAGAAGGCAGACTCATGCACCCCAGCGAGCCCGAGGAGCAGCGGCTGACGACCTGGCGCAACCCCACACGCCAGGAGATGCGCGTCGACGTGCACAGCGCGCCCGGCCGCTTCAAGCGATACGTGTTCCCGCCCGGCAAGGAGGTCCAGGTGCCGAGCGAGTACGACCGCGCCATCCACGACGTGCGCGAGGGCGTCATCGTCGGAGGTCTGGCGCCCCTGCTCGAGAGGGCCGTCGCCGACGGCGCTCTGCACCCGGCGCTCGATCCCGAGGAGGCCGCGAGGAAGGTGGCTGCCGAGGAGGCCGAGCGCACGGTCCTGGCCAAGAAGGCGGCCGACGAGGTGTTGGCGCAAACAAAGACCCCGAAGCGTATCGCGGGCACTTGAGGAGGATGACCATGAGGGTATCGCTCGTTCGTATCGCGGCCTGCGTCGGTCTCGCTCTCGTCGGAGCGTGCGCCGTTCGCGCAATCAACCCCCAGCCGCTGCCGCCTGGACTCCGGCGCGAGGAGGTTCCGGCGTCCGCATCGCGTGTGGCCGTGTGCGACTCTGGTCCCACGTGCGGGGACGCTGCGGCCCCCAGTGCCGGTCACGACACGCCCCGCGGTCCGTGAACGCGCGCCGCCATGGCATGGACCGAAGCCGATCGCGCGGTGATCCGCTCCTACCTCGGCTTCCCCGCTCTGTTCCTACAGGCCGATCCGCGCCTCGAGTCGGCGATGCAGTCGGTGCAGTCCGAGGCCGACGGCGGCGTCCGCCCCGACAACTCCACGGAGCTCCAGATCCGCGGCTGGCTCACGCAGCTCGCGGCGATTGAGGCGCGTCTCGAGTCGCTCTGGGACGAGGCCGAGGCGCTCAAGGTCGACGAGCTCGGCGTCGACCCGATGCGCGCGCTCGCCCTGCTCCGCTCCGAGGGGCGCCGCATCGTAGGTCGCATCGCACGCGCGCTGGGCACATCCCCGCGGCACGACGTCTTCACGGGCGCCGAGCCCAATCCCCACGGTTCTCCTTACCCGGACATCGACGATGGCGAGAAGCCCTGGTGACAAGGCGAACGGCAGCGCCGACGTGTGCGTGTCGTGCAAGCAGCCCGTAGGCGACGGGCCCAAACGCGCGCCGGTTCACGTGACCGACGACGCCGGCGGGCACGAGGTGTGGTGCCCGCGATGCTTCGTTGGAACGCGCGCACCGATGGAGCCCATGCGCTTCGCTGCCCGCCTCTACGCGGCGGTTCGATGCTCGCTCTGCGGGTGGGAGAGCGTCGACTTCGGCCAGCACCGCTGCGCGCAGTGCCGCTCGCGGTTCATCACGGTGCTTCCGCCCGCACTGGCTCTCGTCGTGGCCGCTCGTTAAAGGAGGGGCTTGCCATCACTGAACGCGCGGATAGTCTTGCTCGGTGCCCCTGCAGATCGTCGATGCCGTCCATGTTCGGGTCGTCTGCGATGGGGGCTGCGGCGTGACCGCCGAGCTTTGCGGTAAGCGTGAGCCGGCCGTCGCCGCGCGAGCAAGTGGGGCTCAGAAGTTCCGCGGGCTCGGCTGGCATCACGATCCCGCCACCCATCGAGATCGCGAGTACCAGATGGCACTGCGGGACGGCTCGGGGCGCTGGTACTGCCCGAAGTGCGCTCGCAAGACGCATCTCTAGTCTGCAGCGCCCGCCCGCGCTGCCTGCCCTCATCGAGGAGCCTCTGTGAGCCTGCGCACGCGCATGTTGCCGGTGTTCGACCGGCTTCGGGCCCTCACGGGTCCGACCCGCTTCGACATCCGTCCGACCAGCCTGAGCGTCGTCACACGGCGATGGACGAGCGGCGCCGTTGGCGTAGAGCCAGACGACCCGACCGCGCTCCCCTACTCGGAGACGCGTCTGGATCTGCCCGCCGTCTACAAGGTCCGGCAGGTCACGACGCGCGAGATGGCCTCGAGCGGTGGTCGCTACGAAACCGGCGACGTGAAGGTCGGTCCCATCACGCCGACCTACACGAACGCCGACGGTTCGACAGGCGGCGTCTCGGAGGCGCAACTCAAACCGACCGCCGCCGACGCTGCGACGGAGATCGTCTACGAGCTCGTAGGGGCCCACGCTGGCGAGTACGCGCTCCTGGGCCTCGTGAGTACGGGACCGTTCGGGTGGTGGGTCGTGCTCGGGCGCCGAGAGACTACGCCGTGAGCGGTCTCACCGAGCGATGAAGACTTACCGCGTCGGCAGCCTTGGCGAGCTGGGAGGACTCTTCGCTCGGCATCAGCGTGAGCGCGAGCAGCGACTGCGGGGTGCCATGGAGGAGGCCGCACGGACGGGAGTCAGCATCGTCAAGCGCCGGGTGCCGGTGGCTCACGGCGAGCTTCGCGAAGCTGTCCACGCCGAGACGGGCGGGAGCCGGGCGACCATCGTGGTCGACGCGCCGCACGCGGCACCGGTCGAAACGGGCTCCCGACCACACACGCCTCCGCTGGCCCCGCTGGTCGCGTGGGTAAAGCTCCGCGGCGCGCAGGGGCTTCTTTCTGAACGGCAGGTCGGCCGCCTGCCGGGCAAGACCACCGGCGCACATGCGAAGGCAATCGCCTCGGCGCTCGCGGGGATGGAGTCCGGCGGCGCGCTCGACGTACAGGCCCCCATTCGGATTGCGCGCGCCATCCAGCAGGCCATCCGCCGCCGCGGCACCAAGCCTCATTGGTACGCGCGCGGAAGCCTGCCTGCGATCCGCGCCGTGCTGCACGGCCTCATCAAGGACGCCCTCTCCCACGCCCCATGAAGACCTCCGTCGAGCAGGCGGCCGTCAACGCCTTGGGGTTGTGGCTCGTGCGCGCTCTACCCAAGGGGGTAGTGGTCTCGACCACGTGGCCCGAGCCGACGAAGCCACTCGCCCCCAAAGCGGTCACAATCTTTCGCGCCGGGACACCCGACAGCGAGCCACTCGATCCCATCGTGGTCGGGCGCGTCGACACGGGCCCGCACATGTCGCTCTTCACCTGGCGGCTGCGCGCTCTTCGCCAGCCCCTGCAACTCGACGTGTGGACCAAGCACGCTGCCGCCCGCGACGACTTGCTCGCCCGCCTCGACGAAGCTCTCAACACCGGCATGGGCGCAACCCTGGGCGTCACGAACGCCGATCCCGTCCGCCACGGCGTCGTCGTCCCCTTGGCCGACGGGTGGACTGGCACGGCGGACTGCTTCTTCGATCGCCCCGAGGTCAACGACACACCGGATGCCGCCACGCGGAGCGAGTACCGGGCAACGGTGCGGGGCTGGGCCGAGGTCGACCTGACTCTCACGGCACCGAGCGCGCGCATCGCCATCATCCGGTTCGCCGGTCTGACCGACAAGCCCCTGACGACCTGAACCCATGCCCGTCTGGATCTCCAGCACCTCGGCTGCCCGCCGGCACGCTGCGTACGCGATCGAGCGCACGCCGAACGCCGTCGTGCAGGCGATCGGCACCGGCGTCGCCGCCATGATCGCCCAGGTCCCCTGGGGCCCGGACAGCACGAAGGTGACGACGCCCGCGGGGCCGAAGGACATGATCTACACCTTCGCGCCGCCCGGCATGGATCACACCGGGTCGGGGTACCTGTCGATGATCGGCAAGGGGTGGCCGACGCTCAAGGTCATACGAGCGCTCGGAGCCGCAGCAACGCAGGCCTCGGCTCCCCTGGGCAACGTCGTGACGGTCATCGGCAAGTACAACGGCGCGGCCGGCAACTCGCTCGTCGCTACCGTCTCCAACGCCGGCGACGGCAACCCGAACCACTTCTGCCTGACGGTGCAGATTGTCGGAGCGAGCGGCTCCTCGAGCGAGACCTACGACAACCTCGACTACTCGGGCACGGCCACCAACTCGACGCCCAGCTTCTCGTCGGCGTACCTCGTCGGCGGCATTCACCTGGGCACCGCCGGCCGCCCTCCGAATGGCACATACACCTTTTCGGGAGGCGCGGACGGCGCGCCCAACGCGTTCTCGTACACGGGCACCGCGGGCACCGGCAACAGTGGCATCGCCGCGCTGGAGGGGGATCAGAGCGTCCGGCACGTCTTCGCCGACGACCCGGGCGCCACGATCCGCCAGGCGGTCAACGCGGCGATGCTGCAGCACGTGCAGGCGATGGGCGACCGCTGCGCCTACGTCAACGGCAACACCGGCCAGTCGCTGCAACAGGTCGCCACCGACGTCGCGAGCTATCGCTCGGCACGCGTCGTCTACGTCGATCCGTGGGTCTACGTGTTCGACGACGCGACGGGCGCGCTGCACCTCGTGCCTGGAGCGTCGTTCGCTGCGTCCGCCGCCGCCCAGCTCTCGCCCTCGACGAGCATCGCGTGGAAGGACCCCGAGGTCATCGCCATGCTCTCGGGCATCCAGGACCTGGAGTTCGACCGTGGCAACGGCGCGGCGGACAACACCGACCAAGGTGTCGCCACGATCATCCGTGAGCAGAACGGCGGCTTCACGATCGAGGCCGGTGTCCTCACCGTCGCGCCCCTCGATCCGACCCGGCGCAACCACACGCGCACGCGCATGGGCGACTACGCGGCGGTGTCGATGGTGCGCTCGAGCCGAAGCTTCATCGACGCGCCCAACGTCCCCTCTAATCAGCAGGCCGTGGTGCACATGGTCCAGGCGTTCATGGATGGGCTGGTCGCCGCGCAGAAGAGCGACCCGAACCACACGCCGCACTGCCTGGCCTACGACATCCCGCCGCTCGCGACGTTCAACGCCCAGGACGATCTCGACAACGGGTTGCTCACCATCCCCGTCGACATGAAGACGTCGAGCGGCATCGAGAAGCTCTTCTTCTCCATGCTCTTCGGCGAGAGCGTGCAGGTGAAGACGAGCTGACCCGATGCCCCGATCCACCTTCCTCAGCGGCAAGGACGCCGTCATGCGCTACTTCCAGGACGGCAAGGAGCTGGCCACGCTCAACGCCAAGACCTGGGACTTCGGGCCCTCGGTCACCAAGTTCCGCGATGGCGTGAACGGCGAGAAGCGCAACCGCACGGGAAGCCAGACCGACCACTACGAGCTGAACCTCGAGCTCTGGATCGACAACCTCAGTCAGGTCGACACGTTCCTGGTCGACCGCGACAACGAGGACGCCGAAGCGGTGCCCTTGGACAAGAGCGCCCTCGTGCAACTCTTCCCCCGCGATGGCAGCAAGAAGGCGTACGCGTTCGTGGACCTGGTGCTCGAGGATTGGCGCGTCAAGCAGGGCGGACGCACCGAGCGAATGCTGCTCACGGTCAGCATGAGCGCTGGCGACATGCAGAAGATGCAGAGCATCTGAGGAGGACCCCTTGGCCGAGATGATCGAGTTGTGCCTGCCGAGCAAAGCACCGCAGCACTCCGGGCGGGGCGTGCGCTTCGAGCTGCTCTCGCCGACCGACCGCGACGCGGCGCTCTTGTCCGCCGCGATGATCGCGGGCGACGACAAGATCAAGCTCGCGCTCTTGCGCCAGCGCGAGGGCGTCAAGCGCATGCTGCGGGCCGTCACGAAAAGGAACGGCCTGACGGAAGCCGACCTGCTCGACCCGAAGACCGAGTGGATGCCCGTCACGCACGCCCTGCTCGAGAGCGACTACGACAAGCTCTTCACGTGCCGCGACGACGAGGTGCTCGCCTGGTTCTACCGCGAGTACCACGAGCCCTCCGCGAAGGACGTCGAGGCGATCGCAAAAAAAGTGCGGACGGTGTCCTCGGGCTGAGCGGCGCCTACTGGGAGACCGTCTGGGACTCTTGGCTCGAGACGGCGTTCATCTGCAGGTACGGACACCAGGACGTGCACCGGCTGCTTGGCCGGTCGGCAGCGCTGACGGCGCTCGAGCGCGCGCTCTTTGCGCGCGCGCTGCAGGAGCACTGGGAGGCGGAAGTGCAGCCGCGCGCTGCCGCACGCGAGTTCGGGATCCCCCTCGGCGATGACTGACGTCCCCATCGTTCCGCGGCCCGACCAGGCGGTGTCCGTAGGGATCGAGCACCTCGCGCGACTTCGCCCGCGGGCATTGCCCTTCGCTACCGCCGGGCGCTACGGCGACGTCCTCTATGGCTGGCGGGCGCAGCTCGCGTGGATCATCCAGCGGCTGGTCCACGAGATCGAGGCCTCGCGCCTGGAGACCGCGACGGGCGACGCCCTACGCGACCTCTGCGCGAGCGAGTTCGACACGGTCCTCCCAACGGCGCCGCTGACGACGGTCGGCGACGTGGCCCTCATCCGCGAGGTCGATGGCGGACCGGGAGTCATCCCGAAAGGGACCCGGTTCACGCGCCCCGCCAAGAGCGATCCGCTCTTGCCGCGCTCGCAGGCGAGCTACGTCAGCACGATGGACGTGGTGGTGCCGCAGGGCCTGTTTCACGTCCCGGTTCCCATCGTGGCCACGCGCGCTGGGGCATTCGCCAACACGCCGACGGGCCTCACGCCGCAGGGAGTGCCCTTCGGGGCGACGGACCTGCAGCTCTCCGACACGCTCTTCGACGCGGGCTTCAGCGTCCAGTCGGCAGCTACGGCGGGGGGGACTGACGGCCTGAGCGACGACGTCCTCAAGGCCGCGGCCCGAGCCTACGCGGTAGGACGCTATGCGCCGACCATGGGCGCCGTGCTCGCCGCGGCGCTCCTGAACGGCGCTGCGCACGCCGCCGTCGTCGAGGACACGACGCTTGCGCAGTCGGGCGTCCTGGCGCTCGATGTGTCCTGGGCCACCTGCCCCTCGTGTCAGGCCGCGATCCAAACGGCCGCGCAGGCCGAGGGCTTCGGCCTTCGCGCCGTCGTATTCGGCGGGGCCAACACGTTCGTCCGGGTCAAGGCCGACATCACGCTACGGAAGGAGGCCAACACCACCGACACGAGCGGTGTCACCGCCGCGCTGACAGCCGCCGCGACGGCCTACTTCAACACGCGACCCGATTGGTACACGTGGCGCACCGCCGCCCTCCGTGCCGCGCTTTCGCACGCTCACCCGGCCATTCGCGCGTGCACCTCGGCGACCGTGATTGACGCCGCACCAACCAGCGACCCCCTGACCGAACCGAGCGCGACGCCGACCTTCTCCACGGGCGCCATTCACTGGGCTCTGGCGCCCGGCGCCGTCCAGGTGACGTACACGACCTCCTAGAGCACCAGGACCCCGTTGGCGGACGTCACCTACCGGGTCGCCATCGAACTGGCGACCCACGGCAACCTCGCCTCCGAGGTCGGCCAGTCGATCTCCAAGCTCGATGGCCTGAGCGGAACGCTGGGTCGAGTTGGCCACGAGGCGGCCACCCTGGCAGGCTCGCTTGCGAGCGCATTCGAAGGGGCGGTCGAGGGCGCCGCGAGCCTGGCCGCGACCCTCGGCCAGGTCGGCGCCGTCGCTGCCATCGGCGCCGTCACGTACGGGACCCTCGTCCTTAACAAGGAGCTCGAGAACACCCAGATCGCGCTCGCCGCCATCTTCGGGGCGAACGGCATCACGACGTCGATGCCGGAAGGCATGAGCGTCGCCGGCGACGTCATGTCGCAGATGCGCAAAGACGCCGCGGCGCTGCCCGGCGAGTTCCGCGATTTGGTCGGCATCTTCAAGACCATCAGCATCCCCGGCTTCCAGGCCGGCGCCAGCGTCGACCAGATCCGCGCGGTGGCCGCGCAGGCCATGGCCGTCAGCCAGGTCATGGGTCTGCCGATGGAGCAGGCTTCGCGCGAGCTCGCGATGCTGCTCGAGGGACGCGCAGGCGCGCACAACGTGCTCGGCATGCGCCTGGCCGGACTCGCCGGCGAGCGCGCCGAGGCCTTCAACAAGCTCACCGCCTCCGACCGCCTCGCGACCGTTCGCAAGGAGCTCGAGAAGTTCGCCCCCGCGATCGAGGCCTATTCGCACTCGTTCGAGGGTCTCTCCTCGACCTTGGTCGACAACGCCAAGCGCTTCCTTGGGGTCGCGACAGCGCCCATCTTCGACCGCATCAAGGGCGTCCTCAGCGACGCGAACTCCTGGTTCGACGACAACCAGGACAAGGTCACCCTCTGGGCCAGCATCATTGGCCAGCGCCTGGGCAGCGCCTTCGACTTCGCGCGGGACAAGATCCGGGCGTGGTGGCCGGAGATCGAGGCCTTCGCCGAGCACGCGTACGACCGCATCGCCTCGATCTGGCACCGGGTCGGGCCGCTGGTCGAGAAGGTCGCCGACAGCGCCGCGAAGGCGCTCGGCAACGACAAGACGTTCGATCGGCTCGAGCAGGTCGGCCTGCTCTACGCCGGCATGAAGGGGGGCGGCCTCCTGTCGGGCTTGATCCCCTCGCTCCCGGCGTTGGGGGGTCTCGACCGGCTCGTGCGCTCGACGGGCGTCGCCGGCACGGTCGCCCCCGAGGGATCCGCCTTCGACGCGATGGCGGGGCGGTTCCGCGACACGCTCTCTGGCCAGTTCGTCGCGGGGGAGGCAGGGGGCCTGCTCGAACTCCTCGGCAACCCGGTCACCATCGGCGCCGCTGCCGCCGCCGCGCTCCTCTTGGTCGACGCGCTGGTCGGCGTGGCCGGGGCGATCCACGCGCTCACGGATGACAGCTCGAGCTTCCACGACTTCTCCGTCTCCCTCTGGGCCGACATCGAGGCGCGCGCTGGCAGCACGATGGACTCGCTGAGCCAAGCCTGGCACGAACTCGAACCGTGGCTGTTGCGCGCCGCCGACAACGCCGGGGTGCAGCTCCTCGAGGCGATCCGGCTTCTCGCGATGGGAGCGGAGTACGCCGCGCACGTCGTCGAGCGGTCCGCACACCTGCTCGCGGGCGCCCTCGATTGGCTTGGCATCGAGGGCGAGCAGGGCCACACGACGCGGCGCAACGCGCCGCCCGTCCGTCACCTGGCCGAGGGCGTTCTGCGCGATGCCCTCAGCGCGCACGTCAAGGTCGGTGGCGGTGGGGGAGGCGGCGGCGTGCACGTCGATCGCGTGGAGATCACCATCTCCAGCAACCAGGACCCGAACCGCGTCGCGCGCGTCGTCGCCGGCCACCTCGCCGACCTGGCGCGCTACCGCAAGTCCAGTCCGTACGTCCCCAACTTCTCGGCCAGCCGGTGACCGCGCCGACCGCAGGCGCCTGGCGCTTCGAGCAGCTCGCCGGTGACAAGAAGACGCTTACCCTGTCGGGCTACAGCGCCCCGTTCGGGCGCCCGCGTCAGAAGCCGGTCGTCCGCGACAAGATCAGCATCCGTGAGAAGACCATCCGCTATCCCGGCAGCAGCGGACCGCCGACACGGCACATCTTCGGCGACGACTACGAGCCCTGGGAGCTGCAGGGCCGGTTCATGGACCGGGAGGGCGGCGCTGGCTACGCGCTGGCCCGCACGCAGGAGGTCATCGCCTTCGTTCGCGACAAGCAGGGGGTGAGCATCACCTGGGGCGACATCCTCCAGTACACCGGCTTCATCAAGAGCTTTGACCCCGGGCGTGAGGGTCCAGGAGACGTCGAATGGAAGATGGTCGTCCTCATCGACGACGACACCCAGTCGGCGCCGCAGGGGCCGAGCCCCTCGCCGCCGTCGCCCGCGGACTCGCTCGCCGCCATCCGGAATGCGCTCACGACGACGCTCTCGGCGCCGAGCCTCCCGAACATCAAGCCGAACATCCTCGACGCCCTCTCGAACATGGTGGCGGCCGTGAGCGGGGCCATCGGCGCCATCGCGAACGTCGCCAACCAGATCCAGAGCTTCGAGACGGCGATCGCCGGAGACATTCAGCGCCTGCGCGCCGGCGTCGGGCAGCTCCGAACCGCCCTGCTCACCCTGCAAGGCGCCGTGCTGTCGGCGCGCAACGACGCCATCGGCATCGGTCGGTCGTTCGGGACCGACGCCTCCTCCGGAGGCCTGTTTGCGAGCATCGACGTCGAGTCGTCGAGCGCGCTCGCAGCCGCGGCGTCGATGGACAACCACGCCGCCATCGCCCAGCGCGGCCAGGCTGCTACACGCATCACCGCCAAGGGCGGCGACACGTGGGAGAGCCTCTCCATCCGCGCCTACGGCGCCCCCGACAAGGCCGACACGCTGCGGACAGCGAACGGCATCCGGTACGCGACGCCACCGGTTCCGGGGACGAGCTACGTCGTGCCGAAGTCGTAGGCGACCCGCGCTGTGACCGATGCCCCTCTACCGCCCACGCATGGCCGCCGTCCTCCGGGTGCCGCAGATGGGGTCTACCTCCGACCGCGCCAGCCAGGCGACCGACGACCAGCTCATCTCGTTTCCCATCCGCATCCGGCGCGCCTTCTGGGAGAGCAACGACCACCAGCACGCCGACGTGCTGCGCTTGACCGCCGAGTGGCGCGACGCGGGGGCCGATCCGCGGCTCCTGTCCTCCGCGACGGTGCAGTTCTATCTCGGCAACGCCGACGAGAAGGGCCAATGGAGCCCGGGCGCGAGCTCGCTTCGCTTCGTCGGGACGCTCGTCCGCCCCCGGCGCATCGCGAAGGAGAGCGAGGGGTTCGTCGTCGAGCTCGAGTTCCAGGACTACACGGCCTTCTTCCTTCGCGCGAAGCTCCCGCCTGCGGGCGTGCCTGACTACTCGCAGTCGCTTTCGGACGCCTGGGCCCGCATCTGCGACAACACGGGGTACCTCGACCCGGCGGGTTCCTCGAGCATCATCTCGACGGTCAGCGCCCTCCGCGATCGCCTGACGCCCGTCGGCCAGCTCGCGCAGGGTGCCCTGCCCGGCCTCGGCTCCGCAGCGGCACCCCGCTTTGCTCGCCTCGGCGCGCGCGTGCCGGCTAAGCCCGGCGCCGACGCATGGGCCGTTTGGCAGCAGTGCGTGGGGATGTGCGGGCTCATCTCCTTCATCCGCAAGGACCAGTGCATCATCACTCTCGCCCAGGACTACTACTCGGACGCCGATCCCGCGCGGCTCGTCTGGGGACACAACATCCTCGAGATGAGCGAGGCGCGGAGCTCCGACCTCGCGGGCAAGGGGATCGGGATCACGAGCTTCGATCCGCTCTCGGGCAAGACGCTCGAGGCCTTCTACCCTCCGCTCGGGACCTCGCCCTCCAAGCGCGCGCTCTCGTCGGGCGGCAAGGTCTCGGACCACTACGAGATGTTTCCCTACACGGGGGTGACCGATCAGGCTGCGCTCGACGGTCTGGCGAGACGCATCTGGGAGGAGCGGTCGCGCCAGGAGCTCGAGGGGCAGCTGGCGACCGCGGAGATGTTCTCCGAGACGATGAGCGGCGCGCAGTTTGACCTCCTCACGCTCGGTCCCGGCGACGCCGTGCGCGTCGAGTTCGAGGAGAAGGACAAGGAGGCGCTGCGGCACATCGCCACAGTCGAGGGTCGCATCGCCTACCTGAAGCGCCGGGGCTACTCGGACGGCATCGCGCAGCTGATCGCCGAGGACGCCGATGCGTTCGGCGCGGCGAGCCCCGAGTTCTGCGTCAAGCGCGTCACCGTCGACTTTCAGACCGACGACCAGAGCGGCTCGTTCGAGCTGCAGGTCAACTACGCCAACCGGATCCAGGTATGACCCTCGACGCAGGCATCGCGGAGCTCCAGAACGACGCCGACGTCCTCGGCGGACGCGGCGATCTGCTCGTCTTCGAGCCGGGCACCGTCGGCTGGGACGGCGCGAGCCCGCACTACGACACCGAGGACGGTGTCACCCTGGTGCGCGTCACGCTGGTGCGCGGGCGCCACCCTTCCACGCCGCTGACGCCGGATGTCGCGCAGGGCTATCAGGTGCTCGCGCGCATCGGCGGAGGCCTCTTTCGGATCCCGGCCCCCGGTACGCCCGTCATGGTCGGCTTCCCGACCGCGTTCGCCGATCACCCCGGCGCGGGCGTCATCGTCTGCACCACCGAGGCTTCACCGGACATCCAGTTTGGCGCCACCAAGGCCAAGTTCGACGTCGGCAGCGACACGGACCTCGTCATCAAGGCCAAGAGCGTCACGATTTCGGACTACGACAACCGCTTCCTCCACGTCGGGCCTGACGGCGTGATGCTCCAGGACGAGAGCGGCAACGGCGTCATCCTCAAGAGCGGCGCCATCATGATCTTCGTCGCAGACAGCGGCGACGCGAAGACGGTCGTGCAGATGACGAGCAAGGAGCTGTCGCTCGTGCAGAAGGACACGGGGATGCTCAAACTGACGGGGGGAAACGTCACCATCCTGGCCAACGCGTCGGCCGCGCTCGTCGCCGGCAACGTGAGCCTCGGCGCGCAGGCGACCGCCGCCACGTCAGCCCTTTGTGGCCCCCCGCCCGGGGTGCCGTCCAAGAGCGTGTTCATCAGCCCGTGAGGTCCCCATGAGCCTGTGCAGCTTCCCGACGTTCTCGTTCAGCTTCAGCATCCCGCTCCCGGTGCTGTCGCTCCCGACCATCGATCTCGGCTTCACGCTGGCTCTCCCGCTGCCGCTGGTGTGCCCGCTCGACTGACGCCGTGGTGGCGCTGCTGACAGCCGTCGCCCGCCACGAGCGGCGCGTGCGTCTCGTTTTCGATGAGGGGCTTGCGCCCCGCGCGTTCACGACGCTCGGCCTCTACGGCATTGTCGGAAGCGACGGAACGACCGTCGCCGTCGCCGGACTCGTCGGCCTCGTCGGGATGCCCAACCAGATCGACCTCGCGCTCGGCGCCGACCTTCAGGTGGCCATTGTCTACACCGTGACCGCGGCCGGCGTTCCGGGTGCCGATGGCACGACGACCCCGGGAGGGACGAGCGCGTCGGTTCGGCTGGCCAGCGCACCGGCCGTCCCGGTCGACGCCGAAGTCACTCCCGACGACATCACCGACCTGCTCTACGGCGTCGACTTGGTCTGGAGCGGACAGGACTACGTCGAGACCTCGGCCGGTGACCTCGCGACGGTGGGAGGCGCCGACAACGTGCAGGCCGCCCTCACCCGCCGCTTGGCCTCCGAGGGCCTGCCCTGGGACGATACGTACGGCGCAAAGCCGCGCCGCTACATCGACGGCACGCCAGGCGCGCTGCCCGCTCTACGCGGCACGCTGGTCAGCCAGGCGCTCGCCGACGACCGCGTCAAGACGGCGAAGGCGACGCTGGACACCCTGGACCCGACCGACAGCCAGTTTGACGTTTCCGTCACGCTCGTGGGCGACGATCAACCGCTGAGCGTCCCGGGGCCCGCCACCTCCTGAGCTCCCGCGCGTGCCCGCCTCCGATCCGCTCGCCAGCATCCGCGATTTGCTGACGGCGTCGGCCAACGCCCTCGTCGGCACACGGCAGTCGGTCGCCGACACGCGCCGCGGCTCGATCTACGACCATTTCGCGGGGTCGGGCGCGATCCTCATCACCCGGGAAGCCGCACGGGACCGCGATCTCTTTCGCGCCGTCTACCTCGACACGGCTGAGGGCGACGACCTCACACGCCTGGTCAAGCTCCGCTTCGGCATCGACCGCATCGTCCCAAGCCACGGGACGGGGACAGCGCTGCTGACGCGCGCGAGCGTCGCAGCCGGCGCCGGAACCATCTGGGAGGGCACGCGGATCCTGGTCTTCGCGAGCGCGGCGTCACCGACCCCGCGCGCCTACGCCGCCGCGAACGACGTGACCGTTGCCGCCGGTGTGGCGGCCATCACGGTGCCCATCCGGGCGGCGGACCTCGGTCCGGGCAGCGCCGTAAGCCTGTCGGGGCCCGCCATCGCCCGTGTAGACGATCCGCTCTGGGACCCGAGCTGGAGGGTCGTCGCGATTCAATGCTCCGACGGCACCGCCCTGGAGTCCGCGCCGGACGTTCGCGCCAGGGCGCGCGCTACCCAGCTTGTAGCGCGAAACGGCTACCCGGACGCGATCACCGCGGCGTGCGTCGCGCAGGGCGCAGCGTACGTCGCGCTCTTCGATTCGGACTTCACCCCCACGGACGACGGCCTCTGCCACTGCTACGTGGCCGATGCGGGCTTCTCGACGACTGCGCGCCTGGTTCGCGCATGCACGGTCGCCCTCGAGGGGGTTCGGGCGTGCGGAGCCGACCTGCAGGTACTCGGCATGCAGACGGCGACAGTGCCCGTCTCGGCGGTTGTCACGATGCGCGACGATCCCGGGCGGCTCCCGAGCCCCGACGTTGCTGTTCGCGACGCGCTCTCCGCCGCCTTCTCGACCACCCGCTACGACTACGACCTCGACGAACTGGCCGGTGTGATCGCCGGTGCCAGCGCGGACGTACAGCAGGTGAGTTTCCTCACCCCCACGTTGCCGGCGACCATCCTCGTCGGCGGGCAGATGCCGCCTGTGCTCACGCGCTACCAGCTCGGTGTGGTCACGCTCCAGTACACGGGACCCTCGTGACCGCCAGCATCACCGCCGACGACGTGCTTGCGGTGCTGCCGGCGTTCGTCCGACAGAGCGACTCGGCGCCGGTGCGCGACGCGCTCGCCGCCGCACTCGCGCGCATTCTCGCTCGGTACCGGACCCTCAGCGCGTACTCGGCGCAGCAGTGCGACATCACGCGCGCCACCGGCATCTACCTCGAGAGCCTCTGCAACGAGCACGGCGTCTACAAGCAGGACGGCGAGAGCGACGACTCTCTGCGCGCTCGGGCCCTCACAGTGCCGACCCTCGTGACGCCCGCTGCGATCCTCGCCGCGGCGAACGCGATCCTCGGCGCCTACACCGCCGTCCAGGCGCAGTACGCTGAGAGCATCCTCGATCGCTGGTATGTAACCGATGGCACGCTGGCCTGGCACTCGTTCGTCGGCGCGCAGGCGCAGTACTTCGCGCGCCTCTACCCCGCCAACGCAGCGGCCAACGGCGGCTTCGTTCGACCCAACTCCGAGCTCGGCGGCGCCTGGGCATTCTCCGACCAGGTCGGGCGCTTCTTCATCCTTCGGGTCCCGGTCCTCACCGGGCTGACGGACGCGCACGCGTTCGTGGCGGCCGACCTCGTGGCCCCCGCCAACGCCCGGAGCTTCGCCGCTGATGGCTCCAACGCCTCCGGCTCCGAAACGAGCGGCGCGCTCGGGATGTTCGTCTACCAGAGCCCGTCGACAGCGCTCGCCGTCTACCAGGCCATCGTCAACGCCGTCACGCGCATCAAAGGGCAGTCGGTGCGCTGGGCACTGCTCGCGGACCCGAAGCTCGGAAGCTGACCCCCCATGTCCGTCGAACGCTTCGCTCTCACCCAGAACGGCCAGGAGGTCGAGCAGAGCGACATCAATGCGCTCTCCGATGCCGGCGGCCTCGCGGACGACCACGTCTTGGCGGAGCTGCTTCGCCTTGCCCCCTTCTCGGGAAGCGGCGCCGCCAAGGCCATCCTGCCCTTCGGCACGTCGGCGACCGTCGCCCCCGCGGGAGCGACGGGCACCGTCACCGTGAACCCCTTCCGCGCGGTGGTGGGGACGCGCGATACGGCTGCCAACATCGGCACGCTCAAGAACTGGAGCGACCTGCGAAGCGCCATCTTCACCGGTCCGAACGCCCTCGCCCTCTCGCAGCCCATCCAGGCGAACACCACGGCGCAGCCTCGATGGGACTTGCTCTACGCACAGCTGCAGGTCGACACCCCCGGGGCGCAGGTCAGCCGCTACCGCAAGGACCCTGCGACCGAGCAGGTCTCGGTCGTGCAAGTCGCCAAGTCGCTCGTGCAGTCGATCTCCGTCGGCGTCACGCAGGGAACCTCGGGCGGCCCCAAGCCCACGCTGCCCCCCGATGGCGGTGGGACCTTCTTCTTTCCGCTCGCCAACGTCCGCGTCCCGGCCAACTTCGGACCGCTGAGCACTGTCGCATCGACCGACATCGAGGAGCTGGCGCCCTACGTGCCGCTGGCGCTCACGACCGGCGCGTCGATCCTCGTCCCGGCCAACCACCAGTACAAGGAGGGCGGCTCGGTCCTCTCGAGCGCAGCCTTCGCCTGGGGGTCGGGCGGCCCGAGGCCGGGACCGGTCATGCCCCCCACCATGAGCGGTTGCGAGGGCCGCCTCATCGCCATCGACGCTCAGGCAGCGGCCTCGGCGAACTGGAGTCAC
This sequence comes from Polyangiaceae bacterium, assembly GCA_036501935.1. GTDB lineage: Bacteria > Myxococcota_A > Polyangia > Polyangiales > Polyangiaceae > Palsa-1150. The sequence goes on from DASXZL010000081.1 coordinate 83,076, forward strand.
CAGTCCCTTGGAGTCGTCGACGACTCGCGCGACTGGCGTAACCGCGTCTTTCGCTGGCACGCGATCGTCAACCCGAGCGCCCAGGCGATCTTCCCGTGGGATCGGAGCGGGACACCCTCCGCGCGCGCGATCGGGGCCACCGGCGCATCCGGGACGGGTGGCTGGCAGGCCTTCGGGTTCGGCCAGTCGTTCGCAGCCGACGGCGCTACCGAGTGCGTTCCTCCGCTGGGCGTCACCGCGGCCGTGGCTGCGCAGGTCACGCCAGCGAACGCGAACCTCCCGGTACAGACCTACATCGCGCTCTTCGTCGATCCGAACACGGGAGCCCTCAAGGTCTTCATCAACGGCGCTCCGGGCGTTCGCTGCTTCTTCTGGCTCGAGGCCAGCGGACAGTTCCCCAACGCGTAGCGGTTGGCGCGCTCGGGGCTCGCGAGGCGAGGGGCTGTGCACCGGGGAGGCGCACGCCGCCGCGCGAGGCCCGGCGCAACGCAGATGCTTACTCCGCCGCACGGTCCTGTCCACCCACAGAGGAGCGAACTCGTCATGACAGACACGAAACATCAGCTCGATTGGCACGGCGCGACGCTCGACGTCGTCGTCATCGTCTCGCTCACCGTTCTGACCGCGCTGCACATCGCGACGCTCACCGTGTTTCTCGCGGTCGTTGGCCCCATCGTGGGCGCACGACTCGCGGTGGCTCGCATGCTGCGCGGCGGCAACGGCGGCGGGCCCGGCGGCGGCGCGCTTGGGGTGCTGCTCGGCCTGCTCCTCCTTCTGCGCCGCCCCGGCGCCTGATCCCCCTTTCGCTCTCACGAGGACCTCATGGCCAACCCGCGACCCCACGCCGTCGATCCGTCCACGACCACCGCGCGCGCGATCCTCGTCTACAAGACGAGCGACTACGACAGCGCCTCGCACGTCGGTCTCGGCGTCATCGCCGCAAGCACCGCCAAGACGCTTCGCCGCGCTGGCCTCTGGGCCGAGGCGTGGGGCTGCACGGACGCCACGAACCTGCGGACTCGCCTCGAGCGGGCCTGCGTCCTCGCCCACGAACGCGGCCAGCTGCAGCCCACGCACGTGGTCATCCACGCGCCGTGGGTGGCTACCTGCGAGCTCGCGGCGATGGCCCGGGACTTCCCCGACATCGTGTTCGCCATCGTCAGCCACTCGAACTTCGGGTTCCTGGCCGCCGACCCGCACGCGGTGCAGCTGCTGCGCGAAGCCGTGGAGCTGCAGCATTCGCTCCACAACGTGCTCGTGGCAGGCAACTCGCAGCGTTTCGTCAACGCCGCTAGCGTCATCTGGAACACGAACGTCGCGTTCCTGCCGAACCTCTACGACCTGTCCGAGCCCATGCCGCCTGCGCGCCCCGCGTGGAGCGGCGGAACCCTCCGGCTGGGCCTCTTCGGCGCGTGCCGCCTCCTCAAGAACGGACTGACCGCCGCGGCGTCCGCCGCGTCGCTCGCCGCCACGCTGCGTGTGCCGACCGAGCTCTACGTCTCGGAGAAGAATCAAGCGATGGCCGAACTCTGCGAGGACGTCGCCAACCTGCGCCTGGTCGTCACCGGCTGGCTGCCGTGGGCGAAGTTCCGGCAGCTGGTCGGGAGCATGCATCTTCTCTTGCAGCCGTCGTTCACCGAGAGCTTCAACGTCGTCACGGCCGACGGCGTGCACCAGGGCGTGCCGTCCGTCGTCAGCGACGCCATCGACTGGGCGCCCGCCCGCTGGCAGGCCAACCCGGACGACGCCGAGGACCTCGTCCGCGTCGCCCAGTACCTGCTCAAGACACCGCAGGCGGTCGACGATGGACGCCAGGCGCTCGCGACGTACGTGGCGCAGGGAGTCCAAACCTGGACCAGCTTCCTTTCTCCGCCCGGGCCGTAACGCGGCCTCGAGGAATATCGTACAAGCCCCGGCTTCCAACTCGGACGCCGGGGCTTTCGCTCGTGGTTCGAGGTGGGTGCTCTCGCCGCGAGCCCGCCGAGCGATAGCGGAAGCGCCGTGGACGAAATCCGGTCCGGCAGGGCGTCAAGACTTTCCTGCCTCGAGTCCATGCGACCGTTCGGTTGGCGTCCGATCGTGCCTGCCGCGAGTCAGGCGCTGATGCGCCCAGCGGATCTCGCGGACGTCGTCCTCGAACCCGAAGTCCCCGAATACATCGAACACGCCGTCATAGGGGTTCCTCAGGTAGACGAGCGCAGCGACCGCCAGGCGGGCTGAACCAGCAGAGATGGCCCGATCGCCTTCCATGAAGGAGGAGACGATCCGCGTGAGCAGATCCAGCTCGCCATCCACGCACCCGAGGGCGGCTGTGTTCTCCGCCCGGATCGCGCGCACGTGATCAAGCAGGCGCGGGAGTCGGACGCGCGCATCGGCATGGCCGACTAGGCCTTCGGCCTCGCGGCGCGCCCGCTCCCGCGCGTAGCTCGCGGGGAATGGCGAGAGATTCACCATGTACCCGGGCAGCCGGCGCGTCGCCGCCTCCGCGCGGTCGGTCTCAGCATCGAGCTGACGGGTCAGGTGCTCCAGCAGATCGTCCTGTCGCGGCTGCCCGAAAACGAGACGGTAGAGCGCGAGCTCGCGCTTGAGCTGGGCGTAGCGGGCCGCGTCCTCGCTAGCCGGGTGGAAGGGCAGGTGCCGGCGGATCCGGTAAGTGCGCGACTTGTCGCGGCACTCGTAGACCCAGTTGGGGAACATGCCGTGCTTGTAGAGCTGCAGGTCGTCCGACTCGCCAATCGCGTCAAACGCGGCCTGCCATACCGCCTGCCCATCGCCGCCCGGCCCGAGGGCCGCGAGGGGCCAGTCGTTCGCAATGCTACGGCGGATGGCCAAGCAGTTGCGCCGCTGGATGCGACCCTCGCGCTGCTCGAGGTCGACCGGGTTCCATGGCAGGTTCCAATGGACGATGTCCCGGCAGTAGAGGTGAAAGTCCAGCCCTTCCTGCCCAACCGATGTCGTGGCCAGTACGAAGGGCAAGAACGGCGAGTTGAAGCCCTCGCGAACCGCGGTCTTGCGTCCGGCGCCAGACTCGCCCTCCTCGTAGTCCTCCACGGCCTCGGATTGATCGCCAAACGCGAGCGCCCAGTGGGTCGCATGAGTCGTCTCGTCGTGGGCGATCGTCACGCGTGCCCCGCTTCCTTTCCGCCCGTTCGTGTGGGGTTTGCCCGGCGACACGCCGAGCACTCGTGCGATCGTCTCAAAGAGTTTGTCGAGCTTCGACAGCGACGCGGACTCGCCAAGTAGAAACAGATACTCGTCAAGGACCGCTTGGACGTGCGCGTCGCGACAATATGCAAGCACGCGCTCCGTGTAGCGGGTCCCCTGTCGCTCGGCGTGGCGGTTCACGATCGCGCGCGTCAGCGGCCGGTTCCAGAACGTGCGCCACTGCATGAGGCATGCGCTCAGGAGGGCGGGAGGCAGGCGCGGGGCTCGCGGGCCTAGAGCGGTCCAGTACGCGCGCAGGAGCGAGATGGCCGGGGAGAAGATCGCCACCTTCGCCAGGCGCTTCACGTACTCGCGGGAGATCCGCAGGGGGCTGTCGGTGTCCTTCAGCCATTCCAGCCACACATCGCGATACTTCTCGAACGCCTCAACATCGTCGCCGACGCGCGATTGGACGTGCACGGAGCGCGCGGCCCCACACAGGTCGACCGCATCGGGCTCCATCGATTCGAGCCTCGCAATGATCCGCCAGAAAGGCGCATTGCGCGTGTCGCCGATCTCAATCCCGCGCGCGAGGAGAAGCCCGGTGATTGCCGCCTCCGCGCGCGCCGTCAGGGCATCGGCCGTCGTCGGGCCCTCGCATGCCCACTGCGCGAGCGGGACAGCACGCGCAAGCGCCACTGAAGGGAAGAGAACGTCAAAAGGCGCGAAGAGCACGCGCCCCTCGCTCACGCTGAATCGAAGCGGCTGCTGGTCGGACTCGAAGGGGTCGCGGCCGACGCGACGCGCCGCCTCGGCGCTCAGCAGCACCGAGACGGCCTTGGGCACGAAGCGCCACCCGGAGAACACGAGGAGTTTGGGGGGATCCTCGCCGCGGTAGAATCCGTCCTCGTAGTAGGTGTACGTCGGCTTGACCCATAGGAAGCGCCATCCGTCGCTGCCGCCGAACGCCGCACGAAGTACGGCCCGGAAGCGAAAGCTTCGAGCCGCGAGCTTCTCGATCTCGTCGGTCCCGGTCGCGATCAGCGCCGGCGGGACCTTGGTGGTGCTGTCACGCAGATGCTTCATCAGCACGTACCCGAGGTCCATGAAGGTCAGGATCGCCGGGCACGACTTCCAGAACTCGGTGATGTGTTGCGCGGAATCCACCTCGTCGTTCAGGAACCGGCGCAGCCGGATGAACTCCGCGAGCTCCTCTTCGGGCGGCGGCTCGGTGCTCTGCGATCCGAGGCCCACAGCCTCGACCCCCTTGAGGACGTCCTCGACGTACCAGTTGCGCTCGGTGCGGCAGACTACGCGCTTCAAGTCCGCCTCGAGACGTTGCTTGATATCACGCAGCTCCGAGTCGTCCTGCGCCAGGAGCGCCGCTCCCTTCAGGCGCGCACCGTACCGCCCGAGGTTGGAGCGGATGCGCGCGAGCGCCGGATCGGTCTCCCCCTCTCCTTCCCGGAATAGAAAGCGCAACGTCTGCAGGAAGTCCTCGTAGTGATCGATGCCCCCCTCCGTCTCGTGATCGCGCGTAAGCAGCCGATACGGTGTCGCCGAGAGAATTAGGACGGCCGTGTTGCGGTCCTGGAACAGTCTGCGCTCGAGCGAGTGCTCCTTGCCTTCGACCTCGAGGATGTCCCGGAAGCGCTGCACCTCGTCGAGGATGACGAGGTGCGGCTTGATCGAGTCGAGGGCGGCCTTCTGCAGTCCCAGGCGTAGCTGCCGGATCGCCGCGTTGCGCATCGCCGTCTTTGTCTGGTCGTGCTCGGCCACGATATCGGCAAGCACGTGCGTGAGCTTCCGTTTCGCGCCGTCCCGCTCGATATCCGCTTCGCGCCACTCGACCGCGAGCCGCTGCTGGAAGTCGATCGTCGTCTGCCGGAAGAAGTCCTCGGCGAGCTTCCTCGGCCTTGTCGCGGGCTCCCAGTTTTCCTCCGTCACGCCGCACCGGAAGAACTCCGTCCAGCGCTTGCGCGAGACGTCGTGCCCGAGCACCCGCCCGACCAGGTACAACATCAGGCGCCGCTCCCAAGCGATGCCCGTGCTCGCGTGCAGGGACGTGCCGGGTGTGAAGGCGTAGAGGGAAACCTCCGCCTCGCCCTCCGGCGCGTGTACGGCCAGCTCGCTCACCCGGCGGTAGGACCGCCCTCCGGAGGGTTCGAGCTTGCTGCGATTCTGCTCGGCGATCTCGGCGTTGGAGCACAAGTAGACCACGTTGAAGGGGTCCCGGCGCCGCCGGCTCTGGGCGAGGCGCAAGATCACGTGGCGCGCGACGATCGTCTTGCCGAGCCCCACCTCGTCGGCGAGCAAGAACCTGCGCGATCCAGTCTGGCTCGTCAATCGCTCCGCGATGAGCTCGACGGCTGCCTGCTGGAAGTCCGCCAGGATCGGTGCGCGCTCCGCGGTCATCGCTCCTCCCGCTGCACCCTCGCTCGGGCAGCGCGGAACGTGTTCCAGAACGACTCGAATGCTGGGTCGACGCGGCCCGTCGGCGCGAGGGCTCGGAGAATGGCGTCGATCTCTTCGACGACGGCGTCGGATTCAGTGCAAACCTCGAGCACCCGCTCGATCGAGATCTCGCCGAACCATGACGGGGGGCCGTGGCGCGCCGGGCCGGAATCGCCGCGCTCGCCGGAGCCTTCGGTCGCGCCCTGGCGCGGCGGCCGCCGCGCACCCCAGAGGATGGCCTCGAGGATCTTGCGCGGATCGGCGTCCTCGAGGAGCCGAGCGCGCAATGCGTCGTCGCGTTCGTCCTGTTCCTCGTCGCTCATCGTCGAGTCGGCCAGCAGTCCACAGGTTCGCGTGACGTCCCCAAGGCGAACGCGCAGGACCACGAAGCGGGCGACGCTCTCGATGGGGACATTCTCGTAGACGATGCCGCCATGTCCGAGGCCTGCGAAGGGTCTGAAGGCATCCAGCCGCTGCCGGAGAAGCATGGGTGCCACCCACGCCTCGGCACCGGCGCGACGACACCCGGGCACCGGCGCTTCCGGCTCGCGCGATCGCAGCCGGAGCGACCCGCTAGCCCGCTCGTACGACATCTCCAGGGGGGTGCGGGCGAGGGCCGCTGCCCAGTCATCGAGCGTTCCCTCAAGCTCTTCCAGGTCGTCGTCCTCGACGGGCGCGCGCTCGTATTCGCCAATCCACGCCTTGTCTCGGACGAACTCGCGCAGGAACGTCTCGATGCTCAGTCCGGGGCGCATCTGGACGACCGCCTCGCAGTTGTGCAGCCCGTCGTCGTCGAACGCGCGGCAGCCCCAGGCCGCTCCCGTGGCGTTCGCGGAGCCGAGCAGGGTCACCCGATCGTCGTCCCCCTCGCAGACAACGAGCTTGGCGTGCAGTTCGTCGAGCGCGAGCTCATCGTTGGCCAGGTTCGGCATCACGACGTACTTGCGCGCCTTGCTCAGACGCTCGTGCGTCCGGTCCGGCAGCGCATCCAACTCGCACTGCGAGCTGACGATGACAAGCTGATCGAATCGACTGGCCACAAGCTCTAGGAAGTCGGACTTTAGGAACGGCGAAACGACGAGGGCTCGGCGGCCCGCCGCTGGCAAGATCCTCCGTAGCGCGGGGCCCCTCGGCCAGGACCAGCGAAGTCGAAGCTCGTCGGCCATCTCGCGGGACGTCTTGAACCTCACGGTCCTCATGGTGGCAACAAGCTCCCGGAGGGCCCGGGGGGCGTCCGCGCCGATCAGCTGCCGGAGGAAGGCAGCCACGTCCCGGCCGAACTCTGATCCGTTTTGGTCGACGACGCCCTCAAAGGACGCCCCGAGCTCCCAGTAGCGTGATGTGGTGAGGTTGCGGCTCCCGCAGAGCAGCCGGAAGATGCGCCTGGGACCGCCGCCAGACTCCGGGGCCACGCGTCGCTGAAAGCAGAGCGCCCACACCTTCGGGTGGAAGGCGGGGCGCAGCGAGTCCGAGAAGGGCAACGGGACTTCCCGCAGCACACGATCGAAGAGGCCGAACACGGCGGGCGCGCTCTCGAGCCCGTGGACCGACCCGCGCTCGATAAACACGCGCAGCCGCGACTCGAGGCGAGTGATCGCCCGAATAGCCGAGGTGACGTCGAGGTGCGTCGCATCTCCGTCAATCTCGATGAACCCGAGGAGCGCCGCGATGAGCATCTCCGGCGACAGGCCGTAGGATGTCCCCACTCCTGCTTCGAGCTCGTAGCCATGCGGTGGACGGATAGCCGCCAGGAAGCTTTGCCACGCCTCGCCGCGCGTGGGGTCGAGCGTCACGCGCGCTCCGCGAGGCCGCGCACGATGTCGCGGGCCATGTCGCCGCCGACCCGATGTCGATAGTGCAGCTCGTGCAGGCCCTCGTATCGAGCGCGGGGCCGCCAGTCCTTCAGGAAGCGTTCATTTCGCAACCGCGCCTTCCGTGGTCGCTTCTGAAACTCCCGGACGCGGATCAATTCGCGCGCACGCCGGTCGTCCAGCAGCTTCCGCGCATCGGAGCTCTCGAGGAGCAACGTGAGCCAACTACGCAAGAAAGCGAGGTCTTCGAGGACGCGCGTGACCTCGCTCACGAACGGCAGCACCCCGAGCGCGTCCAGGTCCCAGGCCGCGAGACGAGCGCGCGCCTTCGGGAACCACTCCACGAACTTGTCGCGAAGGCCGACATCGGGGGACGCCCAGCCTTTGCTCGCTCGGGCGTCTATCAGCATGACGTGGTATTGCAGGATGATCCCGCGAGCGAGAAGTGAGAGCGCCTCCGCGTGCTGCACCGCTTCCCGTAGGCCGGGCGGAAGGCGAGGTGCGCTCCAAGGAGCGTCCAACGAGTCCGGCGTCCACTCGCTCCCAAGCGCGACGAGATGCGCCGTGAGCGATGGTCCGTGCACACGCTGACGATCGAGCTCGTCGATCCGGGCTCGAAGTGACGCTGCCTCCGGCCGCGTGAGACGGAACGACGTATCAGCCGGAAACTTGTCGCCGGTCTCGCGAAGATCGGCAATGGGTGCCGTGGTGTCCCAGGCCGAGTCCGAGCCCGCGGATCCCAGCACGCGCTTGTCGTCGTCGCGCACGGCCGCGCGTCGGGCCGAGCCCGCTATCTCCTGCTGGTAGCTACGCTCCGACATGCGCCAGCGGAAGATGCCGAGCTGCTGCAGCGCGGCCCAGTACACGTTGGAAGGGACGCGCTTGACCTCGCCACCGCTGCGGCTGCCGATGACCCCGAGCTTCTCGTTGCCGTCGAGTACTGCGCATAGCTGGCTGAGCATGCCGCGTACGCGCTCGTCGACCTCGCGGTCGCTCGTCCGCCGCGCACGCTCGATGTAGCGATAGACGGACCCCACGAAGAACACGTACCGGCAGCGGGTCTGGATGGTGCTCGTCGCGGGGTAAAATCGGTCGGCGAAGGCCCCCTGAAGCGGGCCGAAGCCCAGCTCGTCGAGAACTCCCTCGCCATCGAGCGCCCGGACGAGCGCACAAGCACGCTCGATCTCGTCCGGCGAGAACGATAGCCAAGCGATCGTCGGCTTGCGCAGAGTGGGGCTGGTCACGCTCGACCTACAGCTGGCACCCAATGGATTCGCCCCGTCTCCGTGAAGAGCAACCCGCAGCGCACTGATCGCCGGTCGCTCAGCCCACACCTTGCCAGGATGTCGGCATACGTCCGCACCTGCGCCACGTACGCGGGGTGAGTGTCTTCCACGCGCTCCGCATTGGATGGTGCGCGATCGGTCTTGAAGTCGAGCACGTCGAGCTGGTCCCCGTCGACGCGGACCCAGTCGATCGATCCGACCAGCAGATAGCCCGCCCCGTCCGCCCCCTCCTCGTCGATCGCGACGGGATATTCCAGGCGACACGCTCCGCCGAGCAGGTTTTCTCGACCAAGCACTGCGATCGTGCGGTTCACGTCCTCAATCGCCTCGTCGCGGTGCTCCCCCAAGCCCGTCTCGCGGGCGGCTCGGGCGACAGCATCCGCCGGGACCGCGCGGCGCGTGAGCACGAGGCCGATCGCTCGGTGCACAGTCTCGCCGAAGACCGACCCGAAACGTCCCGGGCGCGGCTTGTTGATGTTGGTGGGCGCCTCCTCGTCGTCAGGCTCTTCCACCCCCTGCGCTGCCCCCGCGAGGGCACGCGCCGAGGACTCCTTGGCGAATGAGGAGGCGGCGGCCCGCCGGAACCGGGGACGCGAGGCGACACCCAGGGCCTCGCTCCATTGTCGTGCGATCCGGTCATCGAGCAGCGCGGCGGGTTCCGCCGCCGTCTGCGGCGCCGACTCTGATGGGCGGCGCTTGGCGCGCGGTGGCCAGAATTCCGCGTCCGGATCATAGGCGGCGAAATGTGCGATGCGTGCCTCGGTCGCGGGATCGCCGGCTCGCTCAGCGAGCGACGTGTTCACATGCGGGCCGCCGCGGCCCCCCGCGGCCACGGCCATGACGAACTTCTCCCGCGCTCGCGTGGCCGCCACGTAGATCAGCCGTCGCCTCTCAGCATCCCGATACATCTTCTCGCGACCAGCGAACGCGGCCGCCGACGGCTCGTCCCACTGGAGGCGCGGGTCGAGCTTCATCGCCCAGGATCGCGTCTCGCGATCTACCGCCCATGCAGGGACGAAGTCACGCGTATCCCACAGGCAGCGGGCGTCCCACAGGATGACGACGGGAAACTCCAAGCCCTTGGCCTGGTGCACGGTCGTCACGCGCACGGCGGCATCGTCGATCGGACGTGCCGGATCGAGCCCCGGCGGCGCGTCGACCCACCCGCGCATCACGTACGTCGCGCCGTCGTAGTCGAGCCCTTGGGCCACCGCCAAGACGTCCAGCTCCGCGCAAAGCTCTCGAAGGTGGCGAAGCCGCTGGGATCCATTCGCCTCAAGCGCGACAGTGCGGCCCAGGGCAGTCTTCTCCAGTAGGTCGCGTGCGGTCGCTCCCGGACTCCGTGTCGCGCGGCGCTTCCGCAACTCGGCGACGAGTTCGCGTGCGGCGTGGACACGTTCGACGCTTGCCTTGGCCCCCGCGGACTCCGCCTGCTCATCTTGGTGCCCTCGCGCGATCGCGAGATCGGCGAGATCGATGGCGAAGAAGGGCGGCCTGAAGAGCGCAGCCTCAGCCACACCGTCCTCTCGGTCCGCGAGTGCCCGCAAGCCAAGAATGAACTGCTGGTGAAGCGCATCCTGCAGGAACAGCGTGCCGCCGGACGTCGCGTACGGCACTCGCTGGGCATCGAAGGCTCGGCAGAGGAGCGGCAGGTTGGTCGTGATGACCGCGAGCACCGCAACATCGCCGTAACGCAGCGCGCGTCGCTCGCCCGCAATCGGGTCAGTGACCTCTGTTCCGCTCTCGGCGACGAGCCACCGCACGTACCTGGCCAAGGCGCCCGCCTCATCCGCACGCACGACGTCGGCGTTTGCATCAGGCTGGGGAAGCGGGATCACATCTACGTCATGGGGGTGAAGCGGCGTGGCGGCCGCCGCAGCCTCGAGCGGAGCGTGGAAGACCTCGCCGGTCGCGGCGTCGAACCGCGAGCCCTCTCTCGCCGGCGGAAATACCCTCCCGAAGCGATCATTGAGCCAGCCGATCAGGCCCGTGGTGCTACGGAAGTTGACCCGCAACGTGGCCTGCAGAGGAGACGTCTCCGCGAGCTTCCGGCGCACGCGATCGTAGGTCGCGATATCCGCTCGTCGGAAGCGGTAGATGGACTGTTTCGGGTCGCCCACGATAGTGATGCTGCCAGACCGGAGCTTCGCCCCCCACGCTTCGTCCGCGTGGGCGCCGTCCTCGGCGAGGAACAGCATGACCTCGGCCTGCAGGGGGTCAGTGTCCTGAAACTCGTCGACAAATATGTGATCGAAGGTGGCCTGGAGCTCGGCCCGCACGTCCTTGCGTCCGGCAAGCAGGTCCCGTAGCCGGAGGAGCAGGTCGATCGTGTCGACGACCCGATGCCGCGCCTTCACCTTCTCGTAGAGCACCTCGACCACGGGGGCGAGACGCACGAGGCGGCGCGCCATCCACGCTCGCAAAGGGGCCATGAGATCGTCGCGAAGCGGCGACGCTCGTGCGGGCGTCTTGCCGGCATCGCCGTTGAACGCCTTCCACGCGCTGTATGCATCATCGTCGCCTTCAAAGTCGTCGCGCTTGTTGAAGTCGCGGCCGGCTTGGTCAACAACCGTGACGACGCGCTTGTAGAGCTTGGCGACGTCCGGCTCGTCGCGCATGTCGCGAAGGAGCGTGGCCGAGCGCGAGAACCAGCGGGCACCTCGACCAACGCCGCGCACTTGCCGTGCCCACACCTGAAACTCCTCAGCCGAGCGCAGGAAGGCATCGCGATCGAAGGCGCCAGCTTCCACGTCGCGCGGTGGGACGTCGCGGTGCTCAAGCAGCCCCGCAACCAGCGCGTCAAGCCCGTACTGGATGTTGTAGGGCGTCTCGCGCGACTCCATCCGCAGGCCGCCCTCGACGGCCGCCAACACGATGTCGGTCGCCTCTGCGGCGCGCCCTTCGGCCTTCGTGCCCGCCAGCTCGCTCGCGAGCGTCCCGCGATCGATCGAAGTCATGAGCAGCTCGAACGTCTCGGCCTCCAGGGGACCGGCGTCCTCAACGATCTCGTACGTCGGGCTCAGGCGCGCGGCCACGGGGTACATGCGCAAGAGCCGGTCGGCGAAGCTGTGGATTGTCCCGATGTGTGCGTGGTCGAGAGTCCCAATCGCATCGTGCAGGCGCGTGCGTCTCACCGTGCTCAGTCCCGGCGTGGCGAGAGCGCGCAGGATCCGCTCGCGCACGCGGAGGCGCAGCTCGCCCGCGGCCTTGCGCGTGAAGGTCACGGCCGCCAACCGGCCCAGCGGAACCGCGTGAGCGGCATTGTCCTCCGGTGCGATCATCTCCACGAGTCGGTCGACTACGAGCGTGGTCTTCCCTGTTCCAGCGCCGGCATCGACGACGACGTTGCGCTCCCGCTCCCGCACGACCGCGCGTCGCTCCGCATCGTCGGCAGGCGCCGCCATGAGGGTACCGTCGCGCACCATCAGGCCTGCTCCTTCAGGATCCGGAATGGCCGAAGGATCTTTCGCTTCTCGAGGAGCGCTTCCGCGCGCGTGTTCCGGTCTTCCCCACACACGGCCGTGAACGGGCAGTATGTGCAGTCGCCTTCGTTGGGGGTGCGGGGGAGGTTGCCGCTTCGAAGGAGCGCGTCGGCGAGCTCGAGCCACTCGTTGGCCACCGCGAGGAGCGCGTCCATCTCGCCGTCCCAGTCGCGGAGCTCAACACCGCGTGCGTTCGCGTAGACGTATTGCGCTGAAACGCGCGCTGGCAGCTTCCATTGCTTGGCCAGATGTCGAGCGACCAAGGAGTATAGGGCGATCTGCACGTCCCGCCTGGCATCGGGCGGATCGCCTTGCCGCCGGTGGTGAGCCCTGCCTGTCTTGAGATCCCGCACGCGGGTCTTTCCTTCACCCACGTCCACCCGATCGATGTACCCCACGAGGTAGATGGCGCCCACGCTCGTCTGCCAAGCGAGCGGCTCGTCCGCGCCGAAGCTGCGCTCAGCTTCGATGAAACGAGCCTCGGGCTCCCGGTGCTCGTGCTCGAGCAGGGCGCGTAGGTCGGCACGCAAACGCTCACGCTGAGCCTCTCGGACGGCATCACCCGTCAGCGGGTATTCCTCGACGAAGGCGTTGAAGGCCTCGTCGGCAAGTCGATCGGCGATCACGTGCCAGTCGCTGAGCTTGCCTCGTCGCGCTCCGAAGTCCCCGCCGTGTGCGACAAAGAAGGTCTCCGCAACAGCATGAAAGAGCGTTCCGTAAGAGAGGGCGTCGAGTTCGCGGGCGTTTGGCGCGTCCCGCGGCTCGCGCCAGTGAAAACCCCGCTCGAACAGGAAGCGGTGCGGACACTCAAGCAGTAGCGCGAGCGCCGAGGCCGAGAGCGGCCGTTCAGCCGAGAGCCCAGGGAGACCGAGCCCCCGGGCTGCCAGTCCGAGGAGCCCATCGAGCGACCCGAAGCCAGGTCCGCGTAGAGTCATGACCCGTCGCAAGTCGAGCAGCGGCACCCTATTCCACCGCTCAGGCACGATGGTGGCGTCGTCGGGTTTGGCGCCCGTAGGGCCGTCGGAGAATGCGGCCACCCGGTCGTGCCAGGCGGCTTCGGAGAGCGGCACCGATCTGCGAAATGCTGCCGCCACATCCCGCGCGGGGAGGAACGCATCCCGGCGAAGCGCTCGGCCCGTCGGCACGAGACCCTCGTGTTTGCCGGTCACCCGATTGGGTCGCCCGAGGGAGGTGGCCACCTCGATGAAGATCGAGGATGGCTCGCGGTAGGTGCGGTCGGCGCTGAGGCGCGGCGTCGACAGCACGATGCTGCCCCGGGCGTCGCGCACGACACGATCGAATGCATGTAGCTGGAGGGTTGCGCGCCCACTGCGGGCGAGGCCCGGAACTCCGAGCAGAGCCCGTACGCGCTCGGGCAAGACGGCGTCCTCGCGGGGCGGCGACGGGAGAGTCCCTTCTGCGAGACCGAGCATGCGCACGGCACCAAATGGCAGACCCGCCGCGCGTTCGACCGTGTCCACGTGAACGGACGCCTCCCCCCAGCGTCCGACGGGTACACGCTCCGCGACGAGCAGGTCCTCTAGCGCCGCAAGGGCATCGTCGCCGACAAGCGAGCCGGTGACCGAATCCGACGCAAGCTGCTCGGCGCGATGACCGAAAGCCGCCACCACGGCGCGTCCTGCTCCCGGCGCCAGGAGCCACTCAGAGAGAAAGGTGGCCGTCGCGGGAGCAAGCTCACGTAAGGGAGCTCCCTCCATCGAGGCGCGCGCGAGGACGACGAGTGCCGTGAGGGCAGGTTCGATTTGCTTCAGGACCTTCGCCTGCCGCAGGCGCGCCACGCTCTCGCGAGCATCTTCACTCGCTGGATCGGCCTCGGCCGCTACGGTCGCCGCCTCGCTGGAGGCGCGGCGCGCGCGAAGGCGCCCCGGCCACTCGAGCGCACCCTCGGGATGTCCAGGGCTGCCGCCAACGGTTCCGAGACCGAATGCAAGCTCGCGCGCCTCGCCGCGGGACAGGCGACGCACCAGGTCCGCGTCGTCCTCGTCTGCATCGGCGGCGCACCGCAAGGTCGGAAGCACCTCCGCAAGGGCCTCAAATCCGATGTGCTCACGCAGCGCACGCACGACCGCCAACGCCCTTGCGCCGGCAGCGGTCGCGCACGCCGGGACGCCCCCGCTGACGTGGCACGCGATCCCGCGTTCCGCCAGCCGATCCGCGAGCATCGCGGCGCCGGGATCGAGCTCGGCGAGCAGCAGACCGATCTCCTCGAGAGGCGCGGCTCGCTCGTAGACGAGGCGTGCAACCCAGTCGACGGCCGCCTCGATCTCCTCCTCGAATCCCGCATGCTCTTCCAGGTCCACCGTGCCATCCGGGCCCCCGCTCCGGCCGCGCGCCGCCCCGAGCGCCTCACCCGAGTCGAACAAATGGCCCTGGAGGAGCGAACGCTCCGTCGTCGAGGCAAGCGGCGGCCTGGACACGCGGAACGCCTTGGCGACCTCCGGCCCGAGGGTCGCGCCGCATTCCTCGAGGAACACGGTTCGGATCGGACGCGCGGCCAGGGCCAGAAACTGAACGCCCGGGATGGCCTTGAGGAAACGCGCCTCCGCGGGCGGCTCGTGTCCCGTCACAGCCGCCAAGGTCGGACCCTCGTTTGGCCAGAGCCCCGCGTCTCTTTCAAGCAGGCGCGCCGTCTCAAGAAGGATGCGCGCACGCGTCCACGACTCGCCCGCTGCCTCGTCCGCCGCTTGCCAGATGGCCGCCACATCGCCGAGCCGGGCAGCGTCCTCAGATCTTCCCTCGCGACCCGCCGCCGCCGCGAGGTGCTCGGCGTCGAGGCCCGCGGCCTCGAGATCCCCGATCGTGCGGGCAAATGCCGTGTCCCAGCCCTGCGCGTCGCGAAGCAGATCGAGATCGAAGTAACGGAGCAACTGGCCCGTGCGGAAGAGGGCCCTGAGCCGCGCGGGGCGCAGCTCCTCCTCGCGTTCTCGCACGACGCGCCCCGCGTTAGAGAGCACCGCCATCGCTAGCGGTCGCGCGCCGACGAAAAGCGTTCCGGCGAGGGTGTCACGCCGACCGAGCTGAACAAGCTCCCTTCGGAGCGCATGCGCAATGGCCGGCCGAGGGACAAGCACCGTCGCGACCGGCAACGGGCCAGCGCGCGGCAGATCAGCGACGGCCAGCGCCCACTCCTTCGAACTCCATGCTGCGCCGACGTCCACGTGTTCCGCGCTCCTCCCCGACCGTCGAGTATCGATCGTTCTGGGGTCGAGCGCAGGTCCAACCGCACCCCCGGTTAGCCGCGGCTGCGCGGACGCTCAGCGCGCCCAGCCGTTACTGCCCCGGATCCCGCGCCTCGAGCAGCGCCGTTAGGCGCGCGTCCGCGGCGATTTCCTCTGCCGTTGCCACGATCACGCTGCCGACCGTCGCGCGCGTGAGAGCGATGTGCATGCGCGTCGCGTACTGCGCGCGCCCCTGGGCGAGCCCAAGCTCCGTGACGATGACCCATGGTCGCTCGAGCCCCTTGAAGCGAAGGAACGTATCGGCGACTGCCTGGCTCGGCGCATTTGCGTCATCCGCGCGAACGACGGACGTACGCCCGACGCGGGACGTCGCGCACACCTTTGTACGCGACTGGCCCGCCAAGGACAGGATTGCGATGTCCTCGGGTCGCGCGCCGTCCCCGAGCGCTTTGTCGAGCTCCCGCAAGACGCGGTCTGCCACAGCGGCAGAGCTGGGCGCGCGCACGACGCGCAGGACGGCGCTCAACCCTCCGGGATCCTCCGCGGCGGACGGCGCGTCGCACCGGTACGAGTCGGCGAAGGCCGCTAACGGCTCGGGGCAGCGGTAGCGCGACCGTAGCTCCAGGGATGCCGGGAACATGCCCGCGGGGACCGCGCGGTCGGGCCAGAAAGCCTGGCCCGAATCGCCGAAGGCCCAGAGAGTACCATCGCCCGCCAGAGCATTGACGAGGTCCCAATCTGTAGCCGAAAGGTCCTGCGCCTCGTCGACGATGACCGCCTCCCATCGAGCTTCGAGCATCGGCACGGCGTCGGCCGCCGCCTGCAGCGTTGCGAGCTCCCAGGTTTCGTTCGTCCACGCGGCTGGCGCTGCACCCTCTTGCATGGCGATGCCCGCGTTCGACAGGAGCTGGGCAGCAGTCTCACGCACCGTGCTCGCGTTCTCGACGCCTTCCGCCCGAAGCGCAGTAGCCAGGGCGCGCGTCCAGCACAGGTAGAGCACTCGCTTGCCGCCCTTCTTCGCGTGCGCGTAGACGTCACGGGCGAGCAGCGTCTTGCCGGTGCCGGGCCCGCCCCGCACGAGAAAGCGCGGGTTGTGACGGACCATGTCGAGGACGGAGAGCTGCGACGCGTCGAGCGCGACGAGCTCGCGCTCCCGCAGTCGAGCGCGATCGCCGAGCGCAAGTCGAGGCGACCACGTCTCTCCCCAAACCCCGTGCAAGGCATCGATCCAACCCGAATCGCGCGGCGGCTTCGCCCAAGGTCCCTCGCGCGGAAAGACGGCCCCTATGATGCGCTCGAGCGCAGCGGCGAGCGCGCCGAGATCCTGCTGTCCGATGAGCGCGCGCTCAGTATCTCCGTGCGTCGGTTCGCGCCCGAACGGCGTGTCGGGGAAGGCTGTCGCGATGGCGAAGTAGGGCTTGGGACCGTCATACCGTTCGTCCATCTTCTTGCGAAGTAGGCGGGCGAAGCCGTGGGCCTGGTCGCGCGGGACGCGCTCCATGGCACGTCCGTTCTGAAGCCAGACCCCGTCGCGCACTTCGATCGCTCCTCCCTTGACCTCCACGACGAGGACGCCACGCTCCGGGATCGCGAGGACGAAGTCTCCTTCGCCTTCCCAACTACCCCCTGCTCGGACGCGAAGCGAGTGCCATGCGGCCCACCCCTTCGGCAGTTGATCCGCGAGCGCTCTGAAAAGCGCTTGCTCAGCGTGTGATCGGGTCGGACGTGGACCACCGCGAGGAAAGAGACCCGTCACCGGCACGGCTTCGAGCGTACCGCGAGCCCATGCGGCGCGGAGCCTCTTGCTACGCCGCCGTGAGTTGGCGGCGAGGCCATCGCGTGCGCGGCCATTTGAGGACGCGTTGGCGGCCTCTACGCGTCGAGCGAGTTCGCGTCGACGACCTTCTGCAGCTCGCCCAGCACTTCGGCCTGCCGCTGCGCGAGCCAGCGCACCACCTTCCCGTTGTCGAAGAGCTTTTTCAGGTACCCGCGGGCGAGCGTCAGGTTCACCACGTTCTTGCCGTGGTTCTCCTGGATGAGCAGGTAGTCGCGCTCGAGCGTGCGCATCTCGTTCTCCAGCTTGGCGATGTCCTCGGGGCGAGCGCCCTCGGGTGCTGCAGGCGGACTGAGCTTCTGGTCGCGGGGCGTCGCGAAGTGCAGCGCCTCGGCGTACGCGGTCGTGTAGTTGGCACCGGCGATCATCATGTCCGCCATCTCGATCTGACGCATCGGCTTCACCTTCTTGAGGGCGCGAAGGCCCCCTTCGGTGATCGGCTTGTCCTTGAGCAGCTCGATCGCCTCCGGACAGATGTTCGCAAGGCGCCCGCGGCTGTCGCGGATCGTCTTGGGACTGACGTCGAGCGCGCTCGCGAGGCGCTCCTCGCGAACCCCGCCCTCGTCGATCGCGCGAAGAATCATCTTGTTCTGCTGGATCGGCGCGAGGCGACTGATCTGCCGGTTGTAGGTGAACGAGTCGTCCTCGATCGCCACGAGGCAGACCGCCTCCGTCTTGCCCAGCTCGCGCAGCAGGTCCACCCGAACGTGGCCATCGAGGATGAGGTACTTGTCACGCATCCCCTTCGCGGGATGCACCATGATCGGTTCGACGACGCCGACTTCGCGGACCGACGCAGCGACCTTCCTGTAGGCCCTCCCTGCCTTGATCTCGGGCTTGAGGATCTTGCTGGGCATCAGCTTGTCGAGCGGGATGGTGATGCCCTCCAAGCGAAACGAGGTGCGGACCTTCATGAGCCCTTCACCCCGATGTGTTCGGCGAGGTACTTGGGCAGTGCGTCCAGACGCTCGGCGCGCAGAAGGTTGATGAAGTCCTCGTCGGCCAAGAGCTGCTTGAGCGTGCTCGTGACGAAGAGCAGCCGCTCCTCGCAGATGCGCGCCTTCTTGACGAGTAGCTGCTGGCGCTGCGTCTCACGCCGGTAGCCCTTCACGAGATCCTCTGTGCTCACCTTGGGTCGCTCGCGCCGGCTTCCCCCACGCATCGTCTTGCCGCGGGCGCGGCGTTCCTCGATGAGCGCGCGTGCCTTGAGCAGCGCCCGGCCGCGTAGCTGACCGCTCTCGTAGGCCTCGGTGAGCCCGCGCTGCACGTCGGCGTCGTCGGACTGCGCGATCATGACCGCGACAGCGATTGGAATCAGCCCCTTCTCGGCCGCCTTGATGAGGCGTTCCTCACCGTTCTTGTGTAGGCGCAGCAGGTCGCGCACGTACTTCTCGGTCATGTCCACCTTGGTCGCGATGTCGGTGACGCTGTCGCCCCGCTCCCGCATGGCGGCGATCTCGCGCACGAACTCCATCGTCGTGTGCTTGCGACGCGCGATGTTCTCGACGAGGCTCATGATGAACCGATCCTCGCGGGGCACATCGATGACCAATGCGGGTACCTCGGTCTGTCCCAGCGCCTGGTAGGCCTCCAGGCGCCCCTGGCCGCAAACGAGGTCGTAGCTGTCGTCGTCGCGACCCCGGACGCTGACGGTGATCGGCTTCCTCAGGCCGACCTTCGAGATGTTGGCCACGATCTCCTTGAACTTCGCCTTGCCGCGGGCCCTGGGGTTCAGGATGTGGACCTTGTCGATCGGGATCATGCGTACGGTGGTCATGCGGCCACCTCGATCCGGACCTGCTCCGCCATGCCGCAGAGGTAGTCGAGCGTGTCGAAGCGGAACGTGTCGAGTTCGGCCCCGTTGTCCTCGCGGAACCGCAGCCGTCCGGCGCCGACGTCGAGAGTGGGCAGCAGGTAGTAGTCGAGCGGTGCCTCGTTGGCCCCGTCCATGCGCACGGCGATCGTGAGGTCGGGCTCGCTCGCCGTCCTCACGCGCCAGCGGGGCGCACCGGCCTCCGTCGTCTCGTAACGCGAAAGGACGATGGAGACCGAGAGCTGGCCGTTGAGACGGAGAACGCCAGCTGCCTCGTCGACCTCGACGTGCCCTCCGAGCTGCTTCATCGTTCGGACGACCCCGTCGACAATCGTCGGGTGCAGCTCGCCGAGCCTGCGACGCAACTCCAGGAATCCGTAGTCGCACGGCGGGGAGTAGTCGACGTGTGCGTAGGCGGCGAGCAGGCTCCCGAATCGGTGCCGGTACGCGGCGCTGGACGGCATCCCACCGTCCTCCTCGTCGATGAGCGGCCCCGACAGCCTGCCGATGCGCGCGAGGAGCCGACGCAGCCGGTCCAGCATCTCGTCATCGGAAAGCCGGCGATGCCTCTCCAAGATAATGCCCTGGGCGAGGTAGAAGTCCTTCGCCTCGACGATGGGGTCGAAGGCGCCGTCGCGACGAACCCACATGTCAGGCGGGTTTCGAACGCGCGCCTTCTTCAGCTTGAACGAGACGCGGTTGTAGACGTTGTGGCCGATGTACTTCTCGTTGGTGAGCACCTGGTGCACGGAGGCGCGGGTCCACCTCGCGCCGTGCTCTCCGGCCACACCCGTCGCGTTGAGCAGCTCGGCGATCTGAGCTTCCGAGCGCCTCTCCTCGATGAACGCCCGGTAGATACGCGCGACCACGTCGCGTTCCTCAGTGGGCCCGGGCGCCAGCACGACTCGGTCGGTCTGGATGCTCTTCTGCTCGCCCCGCCCCAGGACCCCCTTGGTCGCGCCGGTGTGATCGAGCAGGAGCCGCCGCAGTCCGTATCCTGCGGGGCCGCCCTGCCGGAAGCCGAGCTCGATGAGCTTGCACTGCCCCTTGAACACTTTCGCCGACAGCTCGCGGCTGTACTCGCCGGCCATGGTGCGCTTGACGCTCTTCACGATCGTCGAGACCGGGCTGCCGTCGTTCTCGAACTGCTCGGCGCAGTAGCAGACGGAGATCCCAGCGCGCTTGCAGATGTACTCGTAGTAGGCGCTCTCGTCGGCGTCCTGGAAGCGCCCCCACCGGCTCACGTCATAGACCAGGATCGCCGTGAAGTCGGCCGTGCCGTTCTGCACGATCGCGATGAGCTCCTTGATGGCGTCGCGACCGTCGAGGCGCAGCCCGCTCTTGCCTGCGTCCGCGAACGTCCTGACGATCTCCATCCCGCGCTTCGCGGCGTACTCGCGGAGGATGTCCGACTGGTTTTCCGTCGAATACTGCTGGTGTTCGGTCGACATGCGCACGTACTGCGCGGCCCGAATGATGGGGGTCGTGCTCACCGCCCACCTCCCCTGCGCTCATCGGCGTCTGGGGGGCTCGAGGTGGATGCGAGACACCACGCGCCGGCACCGGGCGCAGCGGACGCCCAGAGCACTCGACTCATGCTGTCGGTAGGAAGGAGAGGAGAACTCGGTGTGCATCGCCGGGGGGACACGGGGACCAGCCTTCTCGCCCGCGTCCCTAATCGTCTCCATGACGATCGGACCCGAACGTGGCGGCACATTGCAGCTTGTCGCGGGCTTCTGCCTACGCAGATCCGTCACGCGTCGAGCCTGCTTCTGGCGGTCGCGATAGCGAGCCATGCGCTCTCGGTGGTCCTCGAGCCCCTCCGGCGACGAAGCGTGCTTGCGGCGGATGGCCACCAGGTACTCGCGGCGTGCGGCGGCGGCGCAGTCTCTGGAGCAGTACCTGTTGCCGCGGTCGCAGCTCCTGCATAGGACGAAACCTCGGCCGCACGCTGAGTGCGCGCACGTGAGGAAGCGCGCGGTGCCGGTGTCGTGCGCGGTCCCCGCCTCCGACGAATGCAGGCTCACCAAAGGGCGAGAACTCTAGAAACGACGCTCCCGCCGCATGATCTTAACTGACGAGATTTCAGACCTCGAGGACTCCGTCAGTAGCTGCGCGGTGCGAGGCGCTGCAGCAGCTCTCGCAGCACAGCGGTGGTGATCGGTTTCTCCAGACACGGCTGCCTCGTGGCATCGAGCCGCCGCTTCACGGATCCCTCCATGCCGCCGCTGATGAACACGAACCCTGCGCGCATATCCGGAGCACAGGCCATCACCTCGTCGAAGAATTCAGGTCCCGTCATCCTCGGCATCATCACGTCGCAGAGGACGAGGTCGAAGCGCTCGCCACTCCGCACGCGGTTGAGGGCGACCTCGGGTTGGTCCTCGATCGTCACGTGGGCGGACGACCGCAGCGCTCGCGCGACGGCGCGGCCAATGTCGGGCTGATCGTCGACGACGAGCACACGCGGAAGCCCTGGGGGCACGGCGAGGGGGGTCATAGGTGTCGGTCCACGGACGCGAAGCACCGCGATGCAGCGCGGCAAGCACGCTCCCCACGGTAGCTCCTACAAACCCACACTGCCAAGTTTGGGTTTTTCGTGAGCCGGCCCCCTTACACCCGTGACGATGGGTGCGGCCCGAGCCGACGACGTGCTGCGCGATCTCGGTCGTCGCGTCGCCGAGCTGCGCGCCGCGCGGGGCTTGACGCAGGAGCGGTTCGCCGAAGAGGCCGACATCACCGCGCAGTACCTGCAGCGCGTCGAGGCCGGACGCGAGAACCTGACGGTTCGTTCGCTGGTCCGGATGGCGAGCCTGCTGCACGTCAGCATCACGGATTTGTTCGCCAAGCCGGCGCAACGGGAGGTGCGCCCCGGGCGGCCCCGACGGGCACCGCCGCGGTGAGCAGGCCCGAAGGGCTCACAGCGTCGATGGTCTACGATGTGCCAGTGGACGTGAAGGAGCAGCAGCGGCGACGACTCGAAGCGACCATCCTTTGGGCGAGAAAGCTGCGCGCGAGCCTCCAGCCCATTCTCGACGCCCATGGCGATCGGGCCCATTTTCGACCGTCATCGACGGGCGTGGCAATGGTAGGGCTGCTCCACGATCGCCCTCAGCGCGGGAAGGGCGGCTTCCGGAACCTCGATGCGCTCTGCTCCACGTTCGAGGTGCAATTCGCGTCCCACTGCCGGGACATCGAGCAGGGACGCGTCACGGGCGAGAAGGCGCTCCAGAGCTTCCTCGTCCGCGACGCATACACGCACGGTCGGCGCATGGCCCTGATCAACGCCGCGTCCACCCAAACCAACGAACCCGTCGACCTCGTCTTCGTGACCGACGAGATCGCGCTGCCGGTGGCGGAGGGCAAGATGGTGTGCGACGTCCTTGGGATTCGTCGCGACGGCGGGCGCTCGACACCAGTCCTTCTGGAATTGAAGGACAACCGGATGCTCACGCGCCTGATCGAGCAGGTCGACGGCTACTCCGCGCTCGTGGATGAGCACGCCGACCTCTTCGCTGAGTTCTTCGGGGCGCTGCTGGGCGAGGAGGTTCGCTTCGATGGGCCTACGGAGAAATGGATCGTATGGCCTGCGGCTGGGCAGGGGCGAGACCCACGCGAGGACGTGCTGGCCGCGAGGGGGATACGCGTGGTCGCCTACACGGAACAGGGTGGGAGCTACGTCGTGCGCGTCGGAGGCAGAGCGCGCGCCTGCTGAGCGCCGGTGAGCGGCCCGAGTGCGCCGGCACCCTACGTGCGCTTGTTGCCCCCCGCCGGTCCGCGCGCGCGCTGCGGGCGGGCGGTAGAATCGGCTTTCGCAAGCGACGGGCTTGCGGCGTATGCATCCCGGGCCTTCACTCTTCCTTCAGGGGCCGGGACCGCAGCACGCAGGCGCTTGTCACCGAGCACGCGCACGCCTGGCCCCCACTGCCGGACCCACGCGGCGGTCTCGTCGAGGTCCGCCGGCCCGAACCTCATGTCGAGCGACCCGTCGGGCCGGGTCTCGACCTTCTGTGTTCGGTGCCAGCGCCTGCCAACCACGTACGTCACTTCGTGCGGCGCGAACCGCAAGTGAACCATCACGCCGTTGTGCGTGGGCGGGAACATGCTGAACGGATCGTCGATCGCGTCGACGATGCGCGCCGAGTCAATGCCCCTCGGCGGGTTGCCGTCCATGAACAGCACCGGCGCGTCGAGCACGCGCTCAAGGGCGTAGGTGCGGATGTCCCTGCCGCGTTCCGCATCCTCGGGGACTCCGGCCAAGTACACGCGAGCGAGGTCGCGAACGACAACGCCAACGGGCCACGCGACGAGCACGCCCTTGTCTCGGTAGGTGAACTGGAGCGCACGGCGGGGTCGCGTTGCCGCAGCCTGCAACCACCGGCGCAGCACGCGAAGATGCCGATCGTCGTAGAGGTAGGTCCCTCGGACCGACACGACGAGCTGCGGCCGCGAGGTCCCACGCCGCTCGAAGCGGGTTCCCGCGACCGGAAATACGCGGCGCAGCATTTCGTGCGCGAGCCCCTGCGCGAGCTGCTCGATAGTGCCTGCGGCACTCCCGTGGTCGGCCACGAACCTCACCGTCTTGTCGTCGGCGCGCTCGCGCTGCACGCGAAGCCCAAGGGTGCGCTCGGCGTCAGCCAGGTAGTTGTGAACACTCCGCGCGGAGCACAGTGCGCGCTCAGCGAGCTCAAGTCGTGTCAGTGGCACGCCCTCCTCCAGGATCTCGCGAAGCCGGCGCGCGATCCCCGCCGATACATCCCGCCCCGTCCCCGGTGTCCGTCGCGCCATGGGTCAAACCACCTCCGCCAGCCCATGATGGCACGCTCGTGCCATCATGAAGGCCGCCATCCTGCAGGGAGCGCATACTGTCCCTCGTGCGCACTTCCACGACCGATCCCATCCGAGTCGACTTCCTACCCTCGAGCGCGTGCCCGCTTCCTGGTCGGATCGGGCTGACCTTTGCACCGGGAAAGAAGGACGAGCGAGGGCTCTGGAACCGAAGCCTTGATGCCGACGTGGAGCGGCTCAGCAATCATTACAGGGCGAGTCTCCTCATCTCCCTCCTCGAGGACTTCGAGCTGAAGGTACTGGGTATCGGGGAGTTGTTTGCCTCCGTGTCGCGCGCGGGTGTTCGCGTCCGGAGAGTGCCCGTCGCCGACGGCCGCGCGCCGCACTCGACCGACGAGGTCGTCGACGCCGTGCGCATCGCACTGGCGGTAGCGTCCGCGGGGGACACCGTGGTGATTCAATGCCGCGGCGGTCTAGGACGCGCCGGAACGATCGCATCTTGCTGTCTCGTTGCGCTTGGCAGCACGCCCAGCGACGCCATACGTGCAGTGCGTGCAGCACGACCGGGCGCGGTCGAGACTCGCGATCAGGAGAGTTTCGTGGAGCGCTTCCGCGTCGCATGGCGGACGGCGGCGCCCGTGATGCCCGCGGCATCGAGATTCGTCGCCTGTCTCCTCGGTGGTGCGATCGGCGATGCCCTGGGGTACCCGGTTGAGTTCTCGAGGACCGCAAGCGACATCGAGCGCCTGCTAGGTCCGGTCGTGCCCGAGTGGTTGCCCAGCCGACCCGGCGAGCGCGCAGTCGTCTCT
Organism: Polyangiaceae bacterium; assembly: GCA_036501935.1. GTDB lineage: Bacteria > Myxococcota_A > Polyangia > Polyangiales > Polyangiaceae > Palsa-1150. The sequence goes on from DASXZL010000081.1 coordinate 107,697, forward strand.
GACGATACCCAGATGACGCTCATCACCGCCGAGGGGCTCGTGCGCGCCGTCAGCCGCCTTCTTGATCGAGGCATCTGCTCCACGGAGGCCGTCCTCCAGGGCGCCTATCACCGATGGCTATCGACCCAGACCGGCGAAGGCGCCGGACCTTGGCAGGACGCATCCGTACGAGGGTGGCTCCTTGATGTGCCTTCGCTCCATGCGCAGCGCGCTCCGGGCAACACGTGTCTGGGGGCGCTCAGGAAGAGCTGCAGTGGCGAGCTTTGCCCGACGGTGAATACCCCGCCGAACGACAGCAAGGGATGCGGCGCGGTCATGCGCTCGGCGCCCATTGGGCTCGCAGCGCGCGATGTCCAGACGGCCTTCGCTCTGGCACGCGACGCCGCTGTCCTCACGCACGGCCATCCGAGCGGCTACCTGTCCGCAGCCTACTTCGCTGCGGTGATTCACGGCCTGGTCCGCGACGTGCCCATCGCGGAAGCCATGGCCACGGCCGACGAACGCGTGCGCACCGAGCCGGGCGCGGGTGAGGTGATGAAGGCGATCGCGGGAGCGCGGAAACTGGCCGCAAGGCCCCCTACTCGCCAGGACGTTGAGCGACTGGGCGGCGGCTGGGTCGGCGAGGAGGCGCTCGCGATCGCCGTGCTCTGTGCGCTCACGACTCCCGACGGCTCCCCGCAGTCGGTGGCGACGAGCATCTGGCGCTCAGTCGCACATGGTGGCGACAGCGACAGCACCGGCAGCCTTACCGGGAATCTTCTCGGTGCGATGCACGGTCTCGGCGCGCTGCCGAAGGCGTGGGTGGAGAACGTCGAACTGCGCGAGGTCGTCGAGCGCCTGGCCATCGACCTGCACGCGAGCACCGTGCTCGGTATGGAGCCCGACGCGCGTCGCTACCCGCCGAATTGATCATGTTCGCCACGAAGACGCTTCCACAATGAGCGTGCCGTCGCAGGAGGGCGCGGCGTGCACCACGTGCGGCCGCCCGTCGACCACGCGACGCGCCACGTGTGCCACGTGCGGCTTCGTCATCTGCGCAGCCTGCTTCGACGACTACGGCCCAGGCCAGCTGTGTGCGGAATGCCGGGCCGGATGCTTCGTGCTGGCTGGTGATGGTCGCTCAGGCGACCCTCGTGCTTGGTACCGCTCGGAGAAACCATGAACCACGGAAACCGTCTCGACGTGCCTTCCCCCGATGTCATCGCGATGCTCGCGCAGAGCGAGGTGGTGCCGGCAACGAACAAGCCGCTCGGAATGATGGACGTGCGCTGCGCCACAGTGCGGCACCCGACGGGAGAATGGTTCGTGTGTAGCGCGCCGCAGGACGCTGGGCGCGCGCGCCTGCTCGACGTCGCCATGCTCCTCCGCCCGCGGCAGGATGTCCCGTGCCTGGCGATACTAAAGCCTCCGACTGAGAGCGACCGGGTGCTGGAGCTGACGAACGGGTATCTGGCTGCGTACCAAGGTGCCGCGTGGGCAGCGCTGGGCATCGCGGTCATTCTCGACGACGGCAAGCGTGCATTCGAGCCGGCTCCGGTTGTACCCACACCCGAGGCACGAGCGCGGTTCAACCTCCTGGTCGACGAGATCCACACCGAGCTGCGCGCCGACGCGGGCACCGCGGAGCAGGGAACGCGGTGGTTGCTTCCGGAGGATAGTCGAGAGGCGGAGGCGCTCGTTCGGCTCACGATGCACCACGTTCTTCGTCCGAGGGGCTACTTGCGGAAGGTGGATGGCGGCGCACTGGGCAAGACCTACAAGGGATTCTGGCGCGGCGCCGAGGCCGACGGCGTGTGGACCAGCGACAAGTCCGACGTGCCGCACTTGGCCCTCGAGTCGAAGCTGAACGAGGACGTGGAAGCGCCACTCTGCCAGATAGTCGACCACCTCGCGCATGTGACGGCCGCCGGAGGGGGCGGCGTGGTGTGCGTGCGCGTTCATCTACCGGGGCGCGTACCGCGCGAGCGCACGGTCGGTATGAAGCGTCTTGAGGAAACGGTGCTCGTTCGGTACCTCGACATCTGCCTGTAGGGTCCTTCTCGTGCTAGCCGGGAGAAGCTGTGGGCCATGGACGACAGGACGCTTGGCGACGTGCGACGCGCGCACCTCGTCGTGATCCACGACGCGTCCGAGGACGCTCTTCTGAGAAGCCAGCAGGTTCAGTGACCCGTCGGATCCGCTCGCCCGCGGCTTGGTCGAGCGCCTTGACCACTCCGCGCACCGCGCCCAGGATGGCGGGTTCATGGCAGCCAAGAAGCCTTCCGCGCCGATCAACGTGAAGCTCTCCGGCCGGCACAGGGACCGGCTGGACGACATCGCCGCCGCACATGGCGGGCTCCCGCCGGGAGTCGTCGTCGCTGCCGGTCTGTACGCGCTGGCCGAGCTGAGCAAGCGCGAGCGAGTGCGCGTGATCGTCGCGTGTGTCGAAGGTGAGCCGGTCATACCGCGACGCACCGGGCGTCGCGGTGCAGGTCGTCGTACGTGACGGAACGCTAGATCTCGGCCCGGGGACACCGAGGTCGACGCACAGGCCGCCGCTTCCGAGTTCCAGCCTGTTCGGCGTATGCTCGATGATCGTGGATCAGAGACGGCGCCGGAAGACCAACGCGCAGGGCGCTCATGTGATCCCCGTGCGCGAACGTTCGGCATTCTTGCGCGTGCTCGCGTGGCTGGCCGCGCGCGACCGGAAAATCGCGCCCGCGGAGCGCAGGTTCCTACGCGACGCCGCCCGCGATCTTGGGCTCCCGGGGCGGGCCGTCGATGCTGCTCTGGCGAGAGCCTGGACCGCCGACCCCGAGACGGCGGTCCGCGGGCTGCGGACGGAGTGGGTCAAGCGAGCGCTTCTTCATCGCCTGCTGTTGCTCGCCATCAGTGACGGCGAATACGACGCGCGTGAGCGCGCCGGGCTGTTCGCGCTCGCGTCACTGCTCGGCGTCGCACATCACGAGGTCGAGCTTCTCGAAGAAGGGGTCGCATCAGACCTGAAAGCCGCCGCCGACGTGGACGCAAAGGCAGGTTCGGCGCGTCAGTCCGGCGCGTCGGGGTGGACTTGGAAACGCATCGCGGTGGTTGGCGGCGTAACCGTCGGGGCGGCCGCCCTTCTCGTCATCACGGGAGGTGCGGCTGCTCCTGCGATCGGTGGCGCCATCGGCTCGACCTTCATGGGACTCTCGGGGGCGGCTGCCACATCTGCTGGTCTGGCTGCCCTCGGTGGCGGTGCCGTCGCGGCTGGCGGATTCGGCATGGCCGGCGGCACTGTCGTCGTTGCGGGCGGTCTCGGTCTCATGGGCGGCGGCTTCGCCGGCGCAGGCATGGCCAAGCGAACGGCGGACCTGGCCGAGTTCGACTTCGTCCCCCTCGGTGGAACCGGAACGCACGTGGTCATCGCTGTAAGCGGCTTCCTGTCGCAGCAGTCAGATTTCGTTAGCGACTGGGCTGCGCTCAAGGAGATCTTCCCGCGATCGAATCGCTTCGCGCTGAGATGGGAATCGCAGGCACTGATGAAGCTAGGGAGCGCACTCGGCGTAGCTACGGGCAAGGCGGGCGCCGGTGTTGCCGCGCGGGCCGCCGCACGGCAAGCCGCTCGTGCTGCTGCCGAAGCCGTCGCGCTCCCGGCAGCCATCCTCACCGCCCTCGGCTTGATCGACAATCCGTGGCACGTCGCTCACGACCGCGCAGTGAAAGCGGGCCAGGCACTGGCGCACTGCCTCGAGTCACGTGCCTGGGGCAAGCGCCCCGTCACGCTCGTTGGTTTTTCTCTCGGGGCCCGCGTCATCGCCGAGGCACTCCATCAACTCGGCCCGAACGCCAGCGCCCTGGTCCACGATGCGGTGCTCATAGGCGGCGCGGTGCCAGCAAGTGATCCGATCGTCCAGTCCGCGCCACGAGGCATCGCCGGCTCACTCGTGAACGTGCACTGCGACAGCGACTGGGTCCTCGCCTACTTGTTCCGTGCCGCGCAATGGAAGACTGCGATTGGAACGCAGGCCATCGACCACGCGGGAGTGACGAACGTAGACGTTTCGGATCTTGTCACAGGTCACCTTGCCTACCGTACGAAACTGTATGACGTGCTCGAGCGCGTACGCCGTGCAATCTCGTAGCGCGCCAGCGGCGAACGGGCTGTTGGCTATGGGTCACCGCCTGACATCGGGAGCGCTTCGGCATGCGGCCGCCCCATCGCTTCGCTCCAGACTCGCAGTTCGACGACGAGGATGGAAATGACGGAGCCCCAGACCTGGCCCGAGTACACGGACGCGGCGGCCCGGGCTGTCCATTGCTGGTTCGACGTCGATCGCGTTCCGCGCGATCCTGCAACCACCGCGTGGAAGAGGCGCGCACGCTGGGGTCAGGCGCAGTGGCGCCAGGCACGCGGCTATGCCGGCGGCTGGCATCCGTACAGCGGCGGGTCCGACGCGACACCGGTAGGCAGCCGGCTCGAACTCGAGTTCGCTCGCGCCTCCGGAGCGAACTTCATCACGCCAGGTGCGCTTGCGGCGGTGCGCGCCCGGGTCGACGCGCCGGAGCAATTCCAAATGCTCAAGGAGGATCGGCTTTGGGCCGATCTCCTCTCGTCGATGCCGATGTGCTTCAACCTCTTCGGCGATCTCGCGGGCGAGGGTGAGGAAGGGCGGAGAGCCATCCGCACATGGTGGCCGGATGTGCCGAACGGAGAGGTGCGCGTACGCTTCGAGCATTCGCCCGGGCGCCGCGACCTCACCTTCCTCGGCAACCAGAGCGCGTTCGATGTCGCGTTCGAGATCAACGCCGGCAAGGACACGCGGGCCATAATCGGTGTCGAGACGAAGTACCATGAGCACGCCGTCGTGGAGGCCCCCCCCAAGCCGAGGGCGCTCGCGCGCTACGCGGAGGTGACCGAGCGCTCCGGAGTCTTTGCCGACGGGTGGCGCGAGCGCATCGTCGGCACCGACCTGCAACAGATCTGGCTCGACCACCTGCTGGTACTCGCGATGCTGCAGCATCCATCGAAGCGATGGACGTGGGGGCGGTTTGTGCTCGTCTACCCTTCGGCTAACCCAAGTTTCGCAGCGGCGGCCTCTCGCTACCGGGAGATACTTGTCGCTTCAGCCACGTTCGAGGCACGGCCGATAGAACAACTCCTCTCGCCTGGTACGGTGGCCGACCGCGTCGCAGCGGCGGTCCGGGATCGGTACCTTGGCGCGACGACGCCGTGATCGAGAATGCAGCCGTCGACCCTCTCCCGTCTGTTTGTCTATGCGAAGGGGTCGCAGAACGCCGCTCGCGAGAACTTCACGACCGAGGCGTTGGCGGCAGCCGTTCGCGACGATTCTGCTCCACTGCTCACGCTGCTTCTTGAGGCAGGCGTAGTCTCGGCCGCCGCGAAGCTCATCAAGGTCCTCACCCAGATGACCGTACCCGTCGGCATCATCGACCTGGTCCTCCTGTTCGACGCTTCGGAGGTCTGGGTCGAAGTGAAGGTCGACGCGCCCGAGAGCGGCAACCAGCTCACGAGGTACCTGGAGCACGTCTCAAACGCGCCAAGGACCAAGGTCGTCACGCTCGCGAAGACCCCTCTTCGCGCCGACGTCGTCCCGCTTACCTGGCAGCGACTCCGACGCGCGATCGACGCTACCGGCACGACCTCCCCCTATTGGCGCGACTTTCGGACCTACCTCGAGGAGATACGCATGGCAGACGCCTTCGACGAACCGATTTCGAGCGCCGAACGCGCGGCTCTGGGACCGGCGCATGCTCTCCTTCGCAAGGTCGCGCGCATGCTTGTTCCCGTCGCCGAGGCGGCGGCTTCAATGGCGCCTCACCTGGGTTGGCGGGTCACCGAGCCCGACGTGCTGAAGGAGGTGACGTCGAAGCTGCGTGCCCATGGGGTGATGAGCGTCAGTACGCGGGCGAAGCTGCGAGCGGGGATCAGTTTCGGCACCTTCCCCGAAGACGGCGACACGGGGGTCGGCGCATGGGTCTGGAGCTACCCCAGCGCCACGGCCGTGCGGCGACAACTTCTGGGTGCCGCGGATGCAGGGAAGCTCCCGATCGAGTGGGAGCGCTCGCCCGTCGACTGGGAGGCTCTTGGCGCCTACAGGCGGCTGAGCGAGTTCGCGGACCACAATGCCGCTGCGACATGGCTAGTGGAGCGACTCGGTGAACTGGAGAGCGCCGGTCTCATGAAGCTTCTCCCAGCCCTCGGGCTTGCCGTGGCGGGGGAGGACGAAGGCTCGGACGACGATTGAGAGCGTGCTGCGGGCTCCGCGCCGCCCTAGACGCGACCCTCGCGCGAATCACGCTTCGGGGGTCGCGCGTCCGTGGTGTTTCTTCTTCTGCTGTGGTTGCGTCTGTGACAAAGACCCCGCGACCCGTCGGTTAACGGCCGAGCGGCTCTGCCGCGTCTTTGTCTGTGTCGTTCATAGAAACCGCTCGCCTGGGGAGCCCCGCCAGCTCCCACGCGAAAACGATGGCGGCCTTTTCCCGGGCTTCGGGCGCGTCTGAGGGGGCGGCCGAGGCCCCGGGAAGGGGCGTCTGCAGACCCTTTGGGGCAGACGCGGGTCCGTGCGGTTAGCAGCCACGGCCCCGGGGGCCCTCCTCTTAACCGCCCGGTCGCGTGCGCGGACCCGGCGGTTAGCAGCGCGGACCCGGCGGTTACTAGGTTGGACCTGCGAAGGCCGCCCCCACGCCAGCCCTCGCAGCGACGCCGGCCAGGCCGGGCTGCGCGAACCGCGGTGAGCACCGGCAGCCGACGTCGTCGTCGACCCGGGTCGACCCCGGGGCTACCGTGGAAGCGGATGCTCACTCCGTCGCGTGCGCTCGTCGCCGTCCCCCTGGCCGCGTCGCTTCTCTTGCCGACCCGGCTCGCGCGCGCCGCCGACGTGAATGCCGACCCGAGCAACTACACGTCGTTGCTCCCCACGCTCAAGCCGGGGGACACGCTGCACCTGGCCGCCGGCACGTACGCGCCCACGGGGTCCACGCCGCTGCCGCTCTCGAATCTCGACGGCACGGCCTCGGCGTGGATCACCGTGACCGGTCCGGCGACCAACCCTCCGACCGCCATCTTCCAGGCCTCGCCCGACGGGTGCTGCAACGTCGTCGAGATCACCAACTCGAGCTACCTCGCGCTCGAGAACGTGTACGTCGACGGCATGCACGTGTCCGGTGCGTTCGGGATCAGCGCCGGCGGCGGCGCCGCGAACCTCGTCCACGACATCCGCGTCGAGGGCTGCACGCTCGTCGGCATGGACAATGACGGAGACCCTGCCGACCTCGGGCAGCAGGACGACGGCATCTCCACCAAGACGCCGACGTGGAACTGGACCATCCGCAACAACACGATCACCGGCGCGGGCACGGGCATGTACCTGGGCAACAGCGACGGGAGCGACCCGTTCATCGCCGGCGTCATCGAGGGAAACCTCGTCGACAGACCGACGGGCTACTGCATCGAAATCAAGCAGCAGAACCCCTGGCCCTCGGTGCCCGGCATCCCGACGCAACCGACCGCGACCATCCTGTCGAACAACGTGTTCGTGAAGGCCGACCACGCGGCGACGACGTCGGGTCCGCGGCCGCAGGTGCTCGTCGACGGCTTCCCGACGACCGGCCCCGGCGCGCAGAATCACTACGAGCTCTACGGCAACCTCTTCGTACACGACGATGAGGACTACCTGCTCCAGGCGACGGGCCGCGTGCACGTCCACGACAACATCTTCGTCGACGACTCGATGCACGGCGCCGTCAACTTCACCGACCACGACGGCTACTCCGTGATCGACGCCATCGCGTACAACAACACGATCTACTCGGTCGGCACGGGCATCGCGTTCTCGAACGCGCCCTCGGGGGTCGGCTTCGCCGTCGGCAACGCCGTCTTCGCCGCGACCGCGTTCTCGGGCACGGTGACGACGCAGACGGACAACGTGACCGACACCGTCGCGAACGCGGCAGAGTACGTGAACCATCCGGGCCTCGCGATCGGCTCGATGGACTTCTACCCGAAGGCCGGCAGCGCGCTGCGGGGCGCGAAGATGGACCTGTCGAGCGTCTCGACCGACGTCGATTACGACCGCGACTTCAACGGCACCGCGAAAGACTTCACGTACCGCGGCGCCTACAGCGGAGAGGGGACCAACCCCGGTGTGGGAGACGCCGGAACGAGCAGCGGCGGCGGAGTGGACGGCGGCGGAGCCACGGGAGGCGTGGACTCCGGGACGTCGAGTGGCGGCTCCGGTTCCGGCAGCGGCAGCAGCTCCGGTGGCAGCAGCGGAGGCGCCGGTGACGCGTCGGCCGATTCGGGCAAGCCGGCCGCGACGTCGTCGTCCGGCGGCTGCGGGTGCACGCAAGCGGGGACGCCGGGCTCGGACGCCCGGAGCTTGCTGGCCTGGATGGCCATCGCGATGGTCGCGGGCTTCAGGCGTCGACGCGTCTGAAGTCCTGGGCGACACCGTGACCATCGTGCCCCACGCGGGGCTCTTCACGGTGCGCGCCGCGGCTCACCCGCCGAGCGCCGTGAAGTACGCCTTCTGCTCGGGGTAGTACGCGTCGAACTTCGGGAGCGGCTGCCCGTCGCGCGAGGGGCGAGCGTCGAGGTAGAACTCCCAGCCGGGACCGAGCTCGCCGACCCGTGATGGCTACAAACCCCTTATGCGCGCGCTCATGCGGCCCGCCGATAGTCGTGGTGTAAGCCGCCGATCGTAGGTCTGCACGAAGTCGCACGCCCAAGTCGCGTGATTGCGCAGGAACGTCGCCCAGCGCTGACCATCCCCTCGTCGCGGAGGGCGTCGGCCCATGTACTTCTGCACGGTGCGCTTGCTGACGCGGATCCCGAGCTTGAGCAGCTCGCCGCGAATCCGCTCGGCACCCCAGAGCGGATTGCTCGCTGACATCTCCCTGATCAGCGAGGCTCGTGGCGTGGACGGCATGCTTGCCGCGGTCCGTGCGCGTGCCAGCGCTCGTCGCCCAGTTCGAGAAAATGAGGGCGCGCGCTCTTTCTCCTTTGTCGGGGCGTCGTCTAAATGAGCGAGCGCTAGCGAGCGCGATTCTCGATGGATCTCGGACGGGCGGCGGAGCCGCCGTCAGCGCCGCGAGCGTGAGCGAGCGGTGAGCCGCGCCGCTTGCACACGGCACTCCGCGCCGCGAGCTTGGTCGCTCACCGCTCGCTCACGCTCGCGGTGCTGATGCCGCTGGCGCGGCATCGGATGGCATCTGATCGACAATCGCGCTCGGT